>NZ_CAWMUI010000003.1:0-124416 GCF_963870815.1 Photobacterium sp. J15 | reverse complement strand
TTATTATTTATAGCTATTCACAGAGCAAGTATGAGCATGCATATCATATGACTCATAACATGAGTCGATGCAACCATGTTATCTTCAGTAAGAAGGGGCTTGCCTCATTCTCATAAACATCACCAAAAACACAGTAAGATAATGAAATTTAAAGTTTTTAATTAAAAAAGATAGAAATATCGACGACCTATCACAATGAGACAAAAAGTAATCTTTCTCCCCTTAACCGATGAGGAGAAGAATGGAAAAATCTAGGTATTTCAAAACCATCAAAAGGGTAGGATGGCGGTTGCTCCAATATAGTACCAGAGCAAGGCCCGCATAAATCAATTAACGTATTATTTACTTACCGCCCTGACAATATCATGGGCCAAGATATCTAAAGCATCTTCATTACCATCCGTCTGATAATCAGCAAGCAATTTACGTTCAGCTTTGCGTCGAGTGAAAAACGCGATGACATCGCCTAAAACCCAATTATCAGTGATCTGATACAAAGCATCAGACAGGGCATCAATCGTTTGCTGTTGAATAATCACGTTATCTTGTTCAAGTGGTGGTGTTTCTTTTCTTACCTGCTTCAAATAAGCAAGCACCTTGCTGTGAGAGACCGCACTTTTATTTTTAACGGTCACCAACTCAGCCAACTCAAGGCAATCACTGTCATTGTTATAATGCGTCATAGAGATACTGACCATCTTCGACAGACGAACAATGGTAACGTACTTACGACGCGTGATATTAATACCATCGACAGAGCGAATACGTGCAACAGGTTCAGGATTCACCACTTTCTCATCAACAACAGGCTTAGCCACTGACATCTCAAAGAATTTACTATCAGCCAATTCACTCATAGGATTATAAATCGTTGGTGCATCTTGCGTATGGCTACTTAACTCAAGCGCAGCTTTCCAACTCTCCTTATCAAGATGAATCGAAATCATATCCTCATAGAAATCGATCACGATCTTGTAACCAAACAAATTCATACGAATCAGCTCGGCTTTATTCCCTGTTTTTGCGATTTCAACATTACACAATTCTTTGGTTTTCCGGTGTTTACAACTGCGCTTTAAATCAGCTGTAAACTGATTGTAAGAAACTTGACGCGCTATACGTGTGTGTAATGTCTTCAAATCCAATGAATACGTTTTTTGCTGAGTGTGGCTCTCTTTAATTGAATTTCGACAAAATAGATACAGAATGAACAAAGTTCCATCGACCGCCAAGCTAGCCTTAGGGAAAACATAAGGTGTTTTGCCAAAAATAAGTTTATCGAAAAAGTGTTGTGGCCAGCGAACGATGTAGGCCGTTGCATTATCCTCTAGTTCATTATCTACAATAGAAGCTGAATGGCATGAAACAGGTGTTGCATCCAAAATCCGATAGCGCTCAGTTGCGAACATTTCATGCAGTTCATTATTAATGTTCACTTCTTTCAGTGCATTGAAATCGTAATGGCTGTCCCTAAGGGCGTTGATACTGGTACGAATTTTTTCGTAATTAGGTTTAGACCGAGACATCCCCCTAACTCTCAAAATCTCGTTGATCGTTATTGGGGTTTCATTTTCTGGCCGTTTACACTCACGAAGATAAAGATCCCGATAATGTTGGTGGTAGCCATAAGTCAGGGATATCATGGTGTAATAATTTTGTAGATCGTCTTGATTGACAATGCGTGAGGTTGACTTAACCTGAGCAGGACATTTGTGTAATTTACCCTCTTCATCCTTGATGTTTACATAACCTGCAAGTTGTTTGACATTTTGCTTTGTAAAGGCCAGCAGTTGCTCAAATGGATAGCTAGTTTGATGGCGTACAACCTGTGTAGACTCTGGGTTTGGTGACTCGTTAAAGCCCAAGTCTTTAAGTTTTTTTTGTGTTTGTTTTCTATTTTTTTGGCCTCGACTAATATTGGCTTTGACCAAATGAGTCTGGTTGATATCTTCAACCATATGACGGGCACTGTAAGCATTCAAAGAGAACATACTGATGCGTCGTTTTGATGCACTGACAAACTGGAAATCCATGTCTTTAAGGATTTCCTTCTCCTTCAATTTGGAGATACTGTAAGCAACTTGACGATCAGAAAAAGGGGTAGGTAATAGTTCTTTGATCTTCTTGATCGAAGTAAGATTTGCTTCATCCTTAAAGTGTTGACCATTAATGATGGCTTCGATGAACATTAGTTCTTTGTCACTTAAAACACCGCTTTCTGCAAAATCTTGAATCCTAAACTCAAACGGTTGTTGATACGTAAACAAGTTTCCATCGTTTGGCGTTTTTGTCGTGACAGTAATCATCGCTCGTGGTGTAAAAAAGTTGTGGTTTAGGGAGTATATGTCTTTTCTAAAAAACAAAAAAGATCTTTTCTTATTTTTTGGATCGTTTGCCTAACTCCTTAAGATCTCTCTTAAAATAATCTTTATCTTCCTTTTTCTTTATTTCTTGATCTTATGATCTTTTATATACACATTGGGATAAGTCTAATTTGTTTATTATTTTCAGTGCCTTATGTTAATTGGCTTTAAAACGACAAACGTTGAAGATCAAATAGACCAACGATAAATAACCAAAATACAAACGATAGATGGCTGATATACAAACGAAAAAAAGCAAGTAAACGGACGAAGGATTGCTAATAGACAAACGATAGCCTCTCACAGGTTATCCACAGGATGTTGCAATAAAAAAGTTTAAAGATGGGGTTTATGGATTTGTTGGTTCACTTAGGCGCTATTTTTTTGATCACTAGATTATTTTTTAGTTGAATTTTGAGAAAAAGTCTTTCGTCGTGTAAAAACGCCATACTGTTTTGTATATTAGTAATTGATTATTTTGTATGCAGAGCTATGGCTTAAGTAATTAACTATCTGATTTGTTTAGGGAATTAATCAAATAGATTAATAATCTAAGGGGAGTAAATTCCAAGTTATAGCTATTTATGACCTCGTTTAGTAAGTACGATTATCTAATCGAAAAAGGATAGTCGGTATTGAACGCTGTTATCTAGTCGACAAACGATAGCTGGAAGTGAACGCTGTTATCTAATCGACAAACGATAGCTGGAAGTGAACGCTGTTATCTAATCGACAAACGATAGCTAGAAGTGAACGCTGATATCTAATCGACAAACGATAGTTGGGTGTGAACGTTGATATCTAATCGACAAACGATAGCTGGAAGTGAGTGCTGTTATCTAATCGACAAACGATAGTTGGGTGTGAGCGCTGATATCTAATCGACAAACGATAGTTGGGTGTGAACACTGATATCTAATCGACAAACGATAGTTGGGTGTGAACACTGATATCTAATCGACAAACGATAGTTGGGTGTGAGCACTGATATCTAATCGACAAACGATAGTTGGGTGTGAGCACTGATATCTAATCGACAAACGATAGTTGGGTGTGAGCGCTGTTATCTAATCGACAAACGATAGCTGGAAGTGAGCGCTGATATCTAATCGACAAACGATAGCTGGAAGTGAGCGCTGATATCTAATCGACAAACGATAGTTGGGTGTGAGCGCTGATATCTAATCGACAAACGATAGTTGGGTGTGAACACCTTTATCAAAGATAAAAATCTATTTTTTAACGATTAACTGAATAGATGCTTACCCTTGAGGCGGTAAACCTTATTAAATCAGTCAGTTATCTTTTTTGATGGTCTTCGCGGTGTAAAAAATAGTGTGGTTTGGTATTTTGTTTGAGGGGACGTAAACGCCCTTCACCGTGTAAAAGTGTGATCGATGTTCGTATATTGGATTCATACTGTTTGTCTGTTTGTCTGTTTGTCTGTTTGTACCATTACGGTCTTCACCGTGTAAAAAAGAGCAAGCTGTTCGTATATTGGATTATGTGCAGTTGACTATAGATACGTGAAGTCTTGTTTTGATGATGTCCTCATTAATCACTAGTTACTTGTCTATTTTCTTTATCTTGCTACTTAGCTTTGATCCGCGGCATATCTTTCTTTTGTCTAAAGCCAAGATGTAATCCACCTGTTGAGTATACCCAGGCGTTACTTGCCGCTAAACCTGATGCCGTCGTGCTCAATGGTTATGCCGGACTTTACATGTTGGACATGCTTGAGGCTGGCGGCCATGGCGTGATGCCCGGTTGTTCTTTTACTGAGGTATATGTTGCTATTTACCGACTGTTTGAACAGGGAGAGAAAGCTCAAGCCCGGCAATTGCATAAACAGTTACTGACGTTTATCCAACGTTGGATGAGTCATTGTGAATATATCATCAAAGTGGAAAAACAAATTCTAGCTGCGCGTGGAATAATTCGTTCCGATTATTGCCGACAGCCTGATTATGATAGTGAATCCAGTGTGGAAGACGTGTCGGTGTTTTTAGCGCAGTTTGGCCAATATTTGGAGGGTGGTTAACTTAGCTTCTAGCATGTTGCTATCCGTTGTGTGTGCTCAAAAGCCCCTCAGGTAATGAGAGGCTTTTTCATATGATGGAGCTGTGTTGAGAACAATCTGCTTAGTATGGCTGGGTGAAAGTGGGAGATGGTCCCTTTACCCTTTAAACTTATTTACTGGCGTACTGAGCAGACATCGGAGACTTGTGCTTCTGCTGTCACTTCGACCTGGTAGGTTTTGTCTCCTTGATAGTAGCTATATGTGGATTCATCCGAGATGGGGGTATGTCTCAGGTTTGCACCGACTTCGCCGTCTGCCACCATCTCAAACCCGCCATTGTGACCTTTTACCTTGCTGGAGGTGTTGGAAAGTGCGTATTTGGTGAGTTTTATTGGGTAGGTTTGTAAGGTTATGCTGCTTGAAAGCGTTTCACGGTCAAGTTGCGTTATGTCGCCATCGTATTTTTCCAGCAAATGCGTGGGTACACGCATGACTTTGAGATACAGCTTGATGTTGCGGTAGTCGACGTTACTGCTACCAATTAAGCTCGGTAGTGAGAAGTTGACGGTATTGCGGCCAAAGGTGTCTTCCCATTGATCTATTGGTACCATTTTGCTGCTGATGATCTCCCGCTGTTCGCCTTTTTGTTCCGAGCAATAGAAATAATCACAGATTTTTTTTGGTTGATTAGAGTATTTGGCCATGCCGTCGGCAATGGAGGTACGCTCTGTTCTGGCTTCTAGACCAACCAGGATCTCAATTCCTTTGCTACGCGCTCCTTTGGGAACAAAAGCGACCAATTGTTTCTTTGTAAAGTTGAGTTTTGGGCCCCTGTTTCCCCAAAACATAGCTCCTTTTAGGGTATAGCCGTTATCGGTGAGATAGGAAAACTCTTTTGCCATAACGTTAGCTCTTGGGATGTATTCTGCCTCAGGGACTGACTTCAAGGAAAAAGATCCTTTGGGTGTATCCAAGCTATTTGGAAAGTCGGTGTAGAGTGGACGGACTGAGGAGATAACTTTTGCGTTGCCTTTTAATGCCAGCTCGCCAACGCTGATATAGCTTGATTCGTCTGGCAGTTCAAATCCATCCAGCACTTTCTTGGGAGCGACATCAATATACCCCAGTCCTTCTGATGCTTTTCCTAGAATCGTTGATGCGAGGGGGACGCCAACCATTTCTGCCCCTTTACCGACGATGGTAAACCCAGCTTTCAGTCCATTGATTACGTTATTAAGTTGTTCGTTGCCCTCTGTTTTGTAAACGGCTTTAGCAAAGCGATGGGTTTGCATTGTTTGGGCTAGCTGTCCATAGTTGCGGTATGTCAGCACCCCCAGTGCATCGACATCCAGTTGCTGGCCGTCTTTGAGGTAAGAGGCCAGAAAATCCGGCTCGGCATACTGACCACTGGCAATAACTGGGGTTGCACTAGCAAAAGATCTGCCCCCTAATTGGATTTCACCACTTTGAACCATGTTGATGTTCAGGACTAGATTGAGCGGGTTTAAAGTTGCACAAGGATCAAAGGTAATTGGAATATCGCCATAAACAAATTGCCCGGCATCATGCGCATAGAGCGGTGAAATGGTTGAACCACTACTGGCAAATTGCTGTGGGGAATCAAGTCCTGCGGGTTTGAAAGTACCGAATAAGTTATAGGGTCTGTTACGGGTAAATGGTACTGTAGACTGTGTGGTTAGAGTCAGTTCAACACTGTTGTAAGTGTAGGGGGGGTGGTTAATATACGCTATTATTCTAGCGACAGCGCGGGCACGATTATACAGTAACACATAGGGGTAACTATAATCTTTGGTTTCCTTTGCCTGGCCAGTTTGTTTATTGAAACCGAGGTTATAGTCTAACATTTCCCAGCCGTCTTCTTCATAGAAGTCAGGGACGGTTTGATAATTGCTGCCGCTTGAAAATGGGAATTTTATTTTATCATTGGAATAAAAAGGTGATGTCACCCGGATTACATCACCATAATCACTAGATTTAAAATCATTGATTAACCAGTGCTTCATTTGCCAATGGAATGGTTGGTTTTCATAGTTTGAAGCATGAATGTCCGTATCCATTGCTGTTGCTATATTCATTGAAAATGCAAAGGGGCTAGCAATAAGTGCTGAAAGCACTAAGGCAGTATATTTCTTCTTCATTTTGTTCACTATGTTTTATTTTATAAAAAGATAATGTTGAGTAACTTTCACTATTAATATATTACTCTTTCATTTCTCAATATTTGTGAGTGGCTATACAATTCTATGAATTACTATTAGGCAAACATTTATCTAAGTGGCTTAAGATGACCGTATTTATGGGTAGGTATATTCAATGATCTTTTGTGGCCTCTTTGACTGCTGACAACCATCCTTGACGTCCAGTCTCAGCAATGGTTGACTGGTACAGTTATCATTATTAGGCAAGGCTGTTTTTACGTTTTATAAATTAACATTTCAAATTATTTTTATTGTTGGTGATATTGGTTTTTCAGCTTAGATCTATGAATTATATATATTTTATTTACGGTTTGCCTAAGTCGTTCAGAGGGGGCGAAATTAAATGTTGTTTTATCTTGATTCAGTGGAGTTTGGAATAAACAAGCATCAAGCTAATGGCTTGATGTCTATTTAAGTGAACACATGAGTTGTCTTTTAATCGGATATTAAGCGCTATATTATTGTGTGGTTATGAAACCATCACTCCAAACCAATGCACGGTAACATGGTCCAATTGAATCGCTGCATTCAGAGGGGTGAACCGCCAGTAATAGTATTTGCTGATTATCAAAATCAACAATTTTCCATCGGTTCGCTAAAAACTCGTAGGCTTTTCCATTAACGATCACCCACAACATTGTTCCTCCAGAGCCACCCCACATGGAAACAGATGTCGAACAGGCAAACTGGCCTGCGTCGATAATCTCCTCTGGGTGACCGTCCCCGGTCAAATCATGCCGTGTGATGGCATGCTTTGTTGTTTCGAATTGACCATTTTCGAATTGAGCGCATTCTTTTTTAGCATTCTGAACAATATTTTTTGCAATCGGTGAGGGTGAGGAAGGCGCTGCAAATACAAAGGATGACATGATTAAAAGAGTCAAGCAGACCCATGGACTATGCTTCATGCTAATTTCTCCTGCATACTATTCAAGTTCTATAAAATGTAGCCCAGAGATTTAATCTGTGCATACTGCCACCGCTGGTGGGACGCTCTTCTTTTTTATTTTTTCCAGGGAACTGGTGATAAGCGCTTTTTCAATAACGAGATAAAACCAGAAATCCTTGCGGTTCGTTCTTTTTCAGGGCTGCTTAATAGCGCAACGATGTTGGCATTTGGTAAGGAGAAGTTTGGTAATAATCTGACCAGTTCACCACTATCAAGTTGGGGTTGAACATCCCATTCAGAACGCATAATTATTCCTAGTCCGGCCAGAGCCCAATCTTTGATCACCCGACCTTCATTACTCGCTAGTGTTGGGGGGATCCGAATCACCTCCTCTTTAGTGCTTCCTTCCGGCGTAAATGGCCATAATGTGACATCTTCATTATTTTCTCGCAGGGCTATACAACTGTGATTTACGAGGTCTCGTGGTGACTTAGGGACACCTCTCTCATGGATATAGTCAGGTGAGGCGCATATAAATCGTTGATTATCAGCCAAAGTGATCATTTTTAATGTTGAGTCATTTAATGCACCGATATAGATGATGATGTCCCATTTATGATGATTGGACCAATTGGGAGTATCTGACAATTCAAGTTCAATATCTAACTGAGGATGCTGCCGTTTGTACTTCCCAAGCAAGGGGGCGATATAGTCATTACCAAACCCTAAAGGAGCAAGTACTCTTAGCTTTCCGCACACTAGCTCTTTTCTTTCATCCAGTTGCTCCTGCAATTCATCAAGTCCTTGAAGGATGGGGATTCCCTTATCAAGAAGCAACTGTCCCTCCTCGGTTAAACACACGATGCGAGACGGACGCTGGATAAGCTTAATCGATAGTTTTCGTTCAATATGCTGCAGCCGCAGAGTGACAGAGGGAGGAGTAATATTTAATGCTCTCGCGGCACCGGCTAATGTCCGGTGATTGGCTATTGTCATTATGAACCGGAGATCTTCAGTGGTAAGCATTAGGTTCTAACTTAATCTGTGTCTTAATTATTATTAATGTAAAGTAAAACAACATTTTTGGATACTGATCATCAACCAATGGTTTGCCATAAACGGGCAACCATAAAAACTTATCGTGTTGATGTATCAGGGTCAGAATAAATTATGAGTACACAGCCATATCCCGCTTTTTTTAGTTGTTACAATCAGTTGGATACGCCTTTCTTGTTTGTTGATAAACAGAAGTTTATTAATAACTTAACGCGGTTACGTCATAGCGTTGAGTCTTTCGGGACAGAGTTAAGACCACACTTTAAAACGGTAAAGTCCCTCCATGCATTGCCGTATTTATTACCAGATAAAACGGCCCCAATCACAGTTTCTACTGTAAAAGAAGCGGAGCTGCTCGCCAGTGAAGGTTATAGCAACATCATTTATGCGGTAGGGATCTGCGAGAACAAACTTCCACGGCTGCGTGATCTTATTGGCAGGGGGATTGCGGTTCGAGTCTTGTTAGATAGCAAAGAGCAAGCAAGGTTTCTTACCCGCTTTTGCCTACTCAATCAGTGTACCATTTCCGCACTGATAGAAATTGATTGTGATGGTCATAGGGGCGGGCTTACCCCGGATAGTCCGGACCTGATTGAAATTGCTCAATTATTGCACCAAGGGACTGTGGAACTTGAGGGGGTTTTGGCACATGCGGGTGAGTCTTACCATTGTTATGATCCCGTGTCGCTTCGTCGTGCCGCCGATAACGAAGTGAGAACAACACTGGATGCGGCTCAGCGAATACGTTCTGCTGGTATTTCTTGCAATATGGTGAGTATCGGTTCTACACCAACAGCACATAGTTATCACAACCTTAATGGCATTACGGAAGTAAGGGCCGGAGCGTACTGTTTTTTTGATTTGGTCATGGCGGGGACGGGTTCTTGCAAGATCGATGATATTGCCGCCAGCATTGTCACAACGGTGATCGGTCACAATACAGAAAGGGGCTGGCTGTTAATTGATGCCGGATGGATGGCACTCTCAGCCGATCGCGGAACAGCTCACCAGCCTAAAGATTGTGGGTTTGGTCTGGTAACCCTATCAAATGGAGAGTTGGTTGAGCATTTGCAAGTGACCTCTGTGAATCAAGAGCATGGCATTATTACTGCTATGAATGGTTGCAGTATTAACTTCGATGCGTTTCCGATTGGCTGTCGATTACATATCTTACCCAATCACGCCTGTGCAACAGCATCAATGCATCAACACTATCACGTGTTTGATACCCAAGCGCAATCTTATGATATTTGGACCAGAATTCAGGGATGGTAATATGATTTGTCTGAACGAAGCGCAAACCTGCGCGCTAATTTCTCACCAACTGGCTTATCAGGCGGTAAAAGAGGCATTCATTGCCGCAAGTAGCGATGAGGCAACAATCTTTCCTGTCGTCAATGCATCAGGGCCGCAAAGTGACTCTATGTTTTCAATAAAATCAGCGTCAACAGCTACGTTGGTTGGCTGGAAAACAGGAACTTATTGGCCAGGCAATCACGATCGCGGTATCCCATGTCACGGGACAACCATCTTTTTGCTGAGCCCTGAGACTGGGGAGCTTGTCGCTACGGTCGCAGCAAGTAAAGTTAATGCCTATCGTACAGCCGCTGCTGATGCAGTTGCTGTCGATTACCTGGCCCGTCCTGATGCGAGTGTTTTAACTGTATTCGGTACTGGCCATCAAGCTGAATATGAAGTTTTAGCTATCGCTACTGTCCGCAAGCTTTCCAGGGTGATCATCGTCGGCCGAGATGAAGCCAGGCGAGACCAATTTATTACTAGGTTGATAGTTCAGGGGATCCCGGTTGTTGCTGGGTCTGCTCAGTACGGGTGTGAACAAGCTGATATAATCGTGACGGCGACAGCGGCTAAAGCGCCATTATTTCAATCGCATTGGGTTAAACCTGGTACGCATATATCAGCCATGGGGGCGGATAAAAATGGTAAACAGGAATTACCTGTTGAAATTTACCCGCGAGCCAAACTCTTTTGCGATTATCACTCTCAGTCGGTTGTAATTGGCGAGTACCAGCATACCAGTAACACGGAAATAAGAGAGATAGGTGCTGTGATAACGGGGCGCTCACCCGGTAGGGTGTCACCTGAAGATATTACGGTATTCGATAGTTCTGGTATTGCGATCCAAGATCTTTTTGTCGCTAAGAAGTTACTAAATGCCCAAAAGGTTGTTGTTTCACCGTGAAATTAAGCACAAGGCGGTCAATGCTGCCTTGTGCTTCTGTTTGCTGATATAAGTTAGAATAGATAGACAGCGCCTGAATTTGCTGCGCGATTATTCGTTTGATCCCCGTTGAATCCTGTCGATGCTGAGTCTTCACCTCGTGCGCCGACTGCTAAATCATGTCCGTTTGCGCTGAGTGACAGTGAATAGCCAAAGCGATCTTCTCGTGTACTATTGGGCGCTTTGATATAACTCTGTTGTATCCATGCCCCCTCTACTCGGGTGAAAAGATAGACAGCGCCAGAATAGGCGGCACTATTATTGTGTTGGTAGCCATCAATCCCCTTAGCGATGGAATCTTCTTTAAATGCCCCCACCGCAAGGGTATTACCATCCTGACTTAAAGATATGCTAGAGCCAAATTCATCAAATGAGTTTGTATTAGAAGCTTTAATAAAGGCCTGTTGTGACCATTCTCCAAGAGTTCTGGTGAAAACATATACCGCACCTGAATCATCGGCATCAAAAGGCCACTCTACAGGATTGATACCTTTGGTTGCTGAATCTTGAGATGGGGCGCCAACGGCAAGGGTATTGCCATCGGCATTTAACGAAACGGATGTACCAAATTCGTCACCATAGTTTGAAAATGAGCTCTTAATATAGGCCTGCTGATTCCATTGATCGTCTGTGCGAATGAATACATAGACAGCCCCGGAGCGTTGGTCTGTATAAAACCTAGAGGTATTATTGATTCCATCAGCCGATGAATCGTCACCGTTGGCGCCTACTGCTAATGTATTGCCATCGAAGCTTAATGAGGTGGAAATGCCAAACGCATCATTACCATGAGGCTTGTTAGCTTTGATGTATGCCTGTTGGGCCCAGTTCATTCCGTTGTATGTAAAGACATACACCGCGCCTGAACCTAGCGCCCTGTTATTATCTTGGTCACCATTGATCCCGCCATCACTGGAATCTTCATTTCTTGCGCCGACAGCCAATGTTTTTCCGTCACCGCTTAATGATAGCGATGTACCAAAATGGTCCCCTCGATCTGTGTTAGATGCTTTGATATAGGCTTGTTGACGCCATAAGCTTGGTGATTTTGTATATCGGTGACGCGATTCGGTAGTTCCTTTAGTGAAGACATAGACAGCACCGGATTCTCTGGCGTTGAAGTTCTCTTGTTCGCCATCGATGCCCTTTGCATCTGAATCCTCGTTAAATGCCGATACTGCCAAGGTTTGACCGTCGGCACTTAAGCTTAAGGCGTAACCAAAGAGCTGGGCGTCTCCAAAATATGAAGGTTTAATGTAGGCGTCTTGGGTCCAGACTCCATTTGAGCGGGTAAATACATAAACGGCACCAGTATTTTCGAGCGTCAATGCTGAATAGGCATTGCCATTGTCTTGGTAACCGTTGATCCCTTGTGAATTGGAATCCTCATGAGGGGCACTGACTGCCAAAGTATTGCCATCGGCACTTAATGAAACCGCATATCCGAAGTGATCCTCCGCATCCGTATTCGAGGCTTTCAAGTACCCGGTGGCGGCGATAAGCGAGGATCGACTTAACGTGAGGCGGTTACTAGTGACCTGCGCATCATCATTTTCAGCCATAACAAAAAAGGTGAGTTGACTATTTAGCAGGGTGTCTAAGTGAATATTCGTTTCAGTAACATCGACAGTGTTGCCCAATGGTTGGCAATTGTTAAGGTAACTAGTATTTTCTAAGCACACCTGATAAGAAGTGGCATTTTTACTTGTGCTCCATTCAAACGTAAAGCTTTTAACATTATGGGCACTTGCTTCAATAGTGTGTAAATTGAAGGCTTCAGGTTTTATAATGTTTTTATTCTCCACTATCTGTGCTTTTTCAATACCTCCAGTTGAGGTGTCTTTAATAGTTAATCCATTATCTTCTGTAGTACCGCTTTTTTCAGGGTTTATTGCTGGCTTGTTTGTTTGATTAATAACTTCGATGGTTTCTGTGTTTTCACCGCTAACTTGTGTTTCTACAGGCTTGTCGTTGTTTTCGTCTATGTTTTTTTTGTTATCTGTATGGCCGTCGCTAGCTTCGACTATAACAGTGTTCTCTGTTTTTTCTTCTGCATTACAGCCGAGTAGTAATAATGCCGATAAAAGAAAGAACAATCGAGTCTTATACTTCATTACAATCCTAATGTTGTGTCTTTTATTATTGATGATTTATGAACATGGTGAGCCCAAGGTACTCAAGATAAATACCCAAAGGGAAGATGCATTGTTCATGGGGTGCGGATAGTACTGAATGAAATCAGGAGACACAAGTGCTTGATTCTTCGCTGGTTGGGCTGAATTTTATGAGAGAAATGACTTGTAACGGAGATGAAATAATTTAGAGTGATTAATCAATTTCAAATAACTGTTTATAAAGGTTTTTATATGTCAGCGCTATTGGGGGGTATTGGTGTCGCCGCCTGGTCTGAACAGTGATATATCTCACGTAATTGTGCAAGTGCAATGCAAGGACTATTCTGATTATCCTTATCTAAACAGAACTTCATGATTTTATTGATGATCATCGGAGTATCATGAATTGTGGCTGTTCACTCGATCATACCGGGGAAGAGACTGTGATACTACTGATGAAGTTCCCTTAAAATGAGGTGGGCATTTCGAAAACTTTGCTGAATTTTGTTCTTTAAGGGGAGGTCTTAAGTTTTAGCTTAAGACCCACAGTTGTTTTGAAATTATTCTTGTTTGTTAGCTTTTGATGTATTGGTTAGATGTTCGAAAGGGCGATTGGGTTAATGTCCCTACGGATGAATACACCTATACATAAAGGCTTTATTTCTATGTCGCTATTAAATTTCAAAATCAGATAACGGAACCCCTTTAATCAGCTGTAACTGAATTGGAGAAGGGGTCCTTCCTTGTCCTGTCCAAGTTTTTATATTACCGTTAAAGTCAGTGTACTTATATTTGGGTGGGCGTTTCTTTCGTTTTTTTCTTATATTGGTATTTAAAATGTTATCAATATCTTCATCAGTCATACCCTCATCTATTAATGACTGATAAATGTTTTTTAATTTTTCAGAGTATTTTGACTTTCTATCTGCTTCAAGTTGTTTTTCTTCAACAATTATCTTTAGTTTATTTACCCCAAGTTGTAGCTTCTCTAAACTTATGTTTCTTGAGGCTGTTCTTAACTTACTCATGTCAAGTAATATATTAAACATCACTATTGCTCCTTAGATATATCGACTTTTGAATGTCTTGTTTGGTTATTTATGAGTTGATTCAGTACCTACTTGCTGGTGCCAGAGCTTGGCGTACAGTCCGTCTTTTTCCAGCAGCTCTTCATGGGTACCACTTTCGCTGACCTGACCTTTATCAAGGACAATGATTTTATCAGCGTGACGAATTGTATTGAGGCGATGGGCGATACTGATGACGGTTCGCTCGCGGCAGATTTCATCCATGTTGGCCATAATCGCCGCCTCTGAACTGTAATCGAGTGCTGAGGTGGCTTCATCAAGCAGCAAAATCCTCGGGTTTACCAGCAGTGCACGGGCTAGGGCAATGCGCTGGCGCTGTCCGCCTGACAGGGCGGCACCTTTTTCCCCGACCGGGTGGTTGAAGCCGTGGGCAAGCCCTTCAATAAATTCCAGTGCGCCAGCCAGTTCGGCGGCATGACGGACTTCATCATCCGAGGCTTGTGGTTTGCAAAGGCGAATGTTATCCGCCACGCTGCCGGAAAACAGGATACTTTCCTGCAAGACCACACTCATGTTCCGGCGCAGGGAAACCGGATCGGCGATGGCGAGATCCATCCCGTCAACCAGTACCTGTCCGTGCTGGGGAACGTACAAGCGTTGCAACAGACGGGTCAGGGTACTTTTGCCAGAGCCTGACGGTCCGGTGATCCCGATAAACTGCCCCGGTTCAATGGTCAGTGACAGGTTGGCTAATACTTCCGGCGCATCTTCGTGGTAGCGGAAGCGGATGTTGCTGAATTCAATGCCGCCCTGAAGTTCCGGCACTGATGCCAGCCCCTGTTTGCTGTTTTCTCTTGGCTCATCAAGAATATCGCCGACCCGGCGCAGGGCGATCAGCGTATGTTGAAAATCCTGCCAGATCTGGGCCAGGCGCAGTACCGGCTGGGTAACGTGGCCGGCCAGCATATTGAAGGCAACCAGCTGGCCCGGTGACAGCTCGCCGTTAAGCACTTCGCTGACGCCCCACCAAAGCAGCAGGGCGGCAGTGAGTTTCTGGATCAGCGCAATGCCCTGGCCGGCGATCAGGCCGGATTTCTGAGCATCGAAACTGCGGTTTAGCTGCTGGCTCAGGATGCGCTGCCACTGCTGTAAAAAACGGTGCTCGGTAGCGGTGGTCTTGATTGTTTCGATCCCGGTCACCGCTTCGGTCAGGAAGCTGGTGGCATTGGCATCGGTCTCATATTCGGATTCGACTTTCTTGCGGATAACCGGTCCGGCGATCAGCCAGAGCACAAAGTAGATCATCAGGGATCCGAGTACCAGCCAGGTCAGTGAACGGGCGTAGTGGAACATCACGGCAAGAAAGACAGTGACGAAGATCAGATCGAGCAACAGCATCAGGGTTGAGCCGGTCAGGAACTGGCGGATCTGGGCCATTTCGCGAACCCGGGCGATGATCTGCCCAGTCTGGCGCTGCTTGAAGTAAGTCAGCGGCAGGCCGACCAGGTGACGGTATAAGCGGCCGGACAGTTCGGCATTGACCTGGCTGGCGAGGTGACCGAAGACGGTATTACGCAGGTAGCTGTATGCAGGCTCAGTAATTGCCAGTGCCAGCATGGCCAGCGCAAGGACATGCAGGCTCGACAGGCTGCGGCCGACCAGGACCTTGTCGATGACATTTTCAAACAGCATCGGGCTGACCAGCGCAAACACCTGCAGGGCGATGGCATACAGGAAAACATCCCGCAGCTGGCTTTTCTGGCGCAGAATGGATGGCGCAAACCAGCTCAGGCCGAATTTGACTTCTTTGCTGTCGATTTCTTCATCCGCCAGTAGTACGACCTTGTAACTCAGGTGGCGGTTATCTGTAGCCAGAGGCTGTTCTTGTTTGGCTTGGCTGGTCGGATCATATAAGGTCCAGCCGTTGTCGTTGACATCGGTGATCACCTTCCAGCCCTTACCGGTTTCCACCAGGGCGGGCAGGGGCAGCGTAATGATATCGCAGGCACTGACCGTCGTGATTTGGCTTTTCAGTCCGATGAAATCCGCTGCTTCCCTCAGCTCCGCATCACTCAGGCCGGGGTGGTTAACCCCCAGGGCGTGCCTGAGCTGAGAGTTGGTCGATTTCTTATGAAAGTGCTGCCCGGCATAAACCACAGCATCGATGGCGTGATTGTCCTGTTGCACGGCGGCTTCATCCCCATTTGCCGGTGCGCCTGTTGGTAAGATCATGTCCACGGTTACTTCTCCCTCAGCGCTTCAGCCTGGTATTCGCGGATCGGGCTCAGCAGGTAGTCGATAACCCGCCGCTTGTCGGTTTTGATCTCTGCGACAACCGACATGCCCGGAGTCAGTTCGACAGCCTGACCGTCAACCAGGATGTTGTTGGTTTTGAGCTGAACTTGTGCCGGGAATACCAACCCCAGGCGTTCATCGGTGGTGGAATCGCGGGAGACGCTGAGCAGCTCGGCGTCAATGGTGCCGTAGCGGGTGTACGGGAAGGCATCAACCTTGATAGTGACCTGCTGGCCCGGGTAGATAAAGCCGACATCCTTGTTGAGGATTTGCACCTCGGCTTGCTGTACCGCATTTTCCGGGACGATGATCATCAGGTTTTGCGCCGGCTGCAGGACGGCACCCAGGGTGTAGACGCTAAGCTGTTGAACGGTGCCGTCAACCGGTGAACGGATGATTTCCAGTTGTTCGCGTTCACGGACTTTCGACAGCTCCTGGCTCAGGGCGGTCAGTTGCAGCTTGGCCTGCCTGCGCTTTTCCAGCCATTCCCGCTGCTTTTGCGCTAAGAAGCCGGCCAGTTTCTCTTTGAGGCTGCGGTACTGGGATTTCAGGACATCCAGCTCAGCCTGCTGCTGCGCAACCTGGCGTTGTGCTTCCAGCAGCTCTTTTTCCTGCTCAAGGTATTCCACTTTACCAATGACTTTGACCTGGTTTAGGGTCTTGCGGGCTGCCAGTCGCTGGCTGATGTTTTCAGTCAGGCCGGTCAGGGCATTGATGTCACTCTGGCGTGCGGCTTGCGAGGTCCGGTTGACCTGCATTTCAGCACTGATGCTGGCAAGGGTGGCTTCAAACTCGCGCTTTTCGCTCAGGTAGTTTTCGCGGATCAGCGCCTGTTGTTGCTCCGGCAAGGCGGTGAACATGCCATCTTCCGCCAGCGGCTGGTCGCTTAGCAGTGCCCGATAACGAAGCAGTTCGTTTGTCTGGAACTCGGACTGGGTGATCAGGCGTGAGATATCCTGGTTAACGCCCAGGGTATCCAGGGTCAGCAACGGCATCCCTTTTTCTACCCGCTGACCGTCTTTAACATGGATGCCGATAACCCGGCTTTGTTCATAGGACTGAATCACCTGGGAGCGGCCGGAAACCACCAGGCGGCCGGTGGCGGTGGCCTGGACATCCAGTTTGCCCCAGTAAGCCCAAACCAAGGCTGCAATGACCCCAAGGCTGAGTGATATTGCCGTGATGCGGGCAAATGGCGAAGGGGGACGTTGCGACAACGCCAGATGTGACGGCAGGAACTCGTAATGCGGCTCAGTGTTTTTGCCTTTTTTGAATTTGCCCGTAAGGCGCTTGATTACTTTGATCATGCCGTGGGTTCCTCCTGTTTCAGTTCCTGCTGTAGCTGCCATAACTGTTTGTACTGTTTGCCATGTTCCAGCAGCTGCTGATGGCTGCCCTGTTCGATAATATTGCCCTGATGAAGCACTATGATCCGATCGCAGTCCCGGACGGTAGAGAGCCTGTGGGCAATGGTGATCACGGTACGCCCTTTGGCAATGTCGGCCATATTGGATTGGATCAGCGCCTGGGATTCATCATCCAGCGCACTGGTGGCTTCATCGAGGATCAGCACCCTTGGATCGGAAAGCAGGGTACGGGCAATCGCCAGTCGCTGTCGTTGGCCACCGGACAGCGACTGACCGCCTTCTGCCAGTACGGTGTCATAACCCATCGGCAGTTTGAGAATGAACTCATGTGCACCTGAAAGCTTTGCGGCTTCAATGATCTCTTCCAGGCTGGCTTGTGGACGAGACTGGGCGATGTTTTCGCTGACGGTTTTGTTAAACAGGAAATTCTCCTGTAGCACGACACCGATCTGTTGCCTGAGTTGGTGGACGCTGATTTGATTCAGCGGGATACCGTCGACGGTCACTTGCCCCTGCTCCGGGCTGTAGAGCCGCAGCAGCAATCTGGCCAGGGTACTTTTGCCTGAGCCGGAGGTGCCGACTACCCCCAGGGTTTCCCCGGCGCGGATATCCAGAGACAGGCCGTTGATGGTCGGCGGGATGTCCGGCTGATAGCGGAACACGATGTCTTTAAATGAAATCGCCCCATGCAGCGTGACCTTATCGCTGCCGGTATGTTGTTCCGGCGGCAGGTTGAGCATGTCACCGAGCTTTTCAACCGCGACCCGGGTCTGGATAAACTGGCCCCACAGCTCAACCATTCGTGACAGGGGCTGCGCAATATGGTTGGTCATCATATTGAACGCAATCAGCTGGCCGATGGTCATCTGTAATGACAGCACTTCTGTTGCGCCCAGCCATAGGATGGCGACACTGGTGACTTTCTGCAGTAGCTGGACAATATGGTTTGAGCGGTTATTCAGTTGCTGGACTGCGTATCCGGTCGTGACCATTTTCTCTGTTTGCTCATCCCAGCGGCGGACAAACCTCGGCTCGACAGCCAGGCTTTTGACGGTCTCACTGCCGGCAACGGTTTCGGTCAAAAATGAGGTATTGGCGGCGGCATGGGTAAACTGTTTTTCGACGGCCGCCTGCATACGTGGTGTCAGCCACCAGGCCATTAGGGCATAAAGGGGCACTGTCGCCACAAACAGCCAGGTTAGCGTGCCTGACAACAGGCTCATTACGTAGACGAAAACGAACATGAACAGCAGTTCGACCGTCAGGGTGAACATTGAGCCGGTCAGAAATTCCCGCACCGTATCGAGTTCGCGTACACGGGTAACGATGGCCCCGACCTGGCGGGATTTGAAAAACAGCAGCGGCAGGCCGAACAGGTGTTTGACCAGTTTCAGGCCGAGCTGGATATCAATCCGGTTCGCGGTGTGGGCATACTGGTATTCACGAAGGCCGCGAAGCAGTACTTCGATAATGCCGGTGACAACCAAGCCGAACACTAATACATCCAGGGTTGACCACGCCTGGTGAACCAGCACCTTATCCATGACTACCTGAAAAAACAGCGGTGAAATCAGTGCCAGGATCTGTAATACAAAGGAAAATAAAAAGATTTCACTTAATAGTCTTTTATGTTTCAGAAACTCAGGAATAAACCAGCGAATATCAAACCGGGATTGTGACTGTTTTATATCAAGCCATTTTCCGTTCCAGTTGGAAGACAGTTCATCGTACGGCAAAACTTCCGGCTTATCTTTATTAGCCTTTTGTATTAAACATTTTTCTTTATTAGTTTTGGCTAAAATGAAAGGTGTACCCTGATTATCAAAAATGATTGCTGGTGTTTTTATTTTATCGAGTTTTTTAAATGTAACTGTCTTGGTTGAAATTCTAACATTATGCTCTTTTTCCATTTTTCTTAGCTCATCTTTATAAACAACTTTCTCATGATGAGATAAAGCCTTTTCATGACTTTTGTTATGTGGCTTATTCTCTGTGATGCTTAAATAAACCTTTATACATAATAACGTTAGTCTTTCATTTTGCTTCATTGTTAGATGTTCTAGTATTAACTGGGTGAGCGATGCTAACACTCGTGTAATATAAGTTCAATTGTAAAAAATAAAAATGAACAAAGTGTGATTTTTCATTGTTTTAACCTCATTTTAAAAGCGTCAATTTTTCAGCATTAGAGTAATTAATCTATTATAAGTTGATGTTTTTAATGAGATAAAAGTTTAAGGCTTTTTACTTTGTTTCTTGGTTGAAAGGAGCGTAATATCTTTCGGCTTTTTTTCTGTTGCAACAGAAAAATAAAGAAACGGTATCGAAGATGATGTCATATTCATTGTATTTTATAAGGTAGTCAATTATGTCTGAGAAATTTGTACAAAGTGTTTCTAGCGTCAACTATAACAAGGGTGTTTTTTCACTGTACTTTGTTGGCCAAAATCAAAAAAACATGGCTAATGGCATTATGGCTGAAAATGATAATGAACTGGAATTTAAGCAAGTTGTTCACATGCCTGCTTCTGGCTTCATGTACATGGTGTCGATGATTAAAAATATGCTGGAAGATCCGCGTATGGAAGCTGAGTTTGAAAAGCTTGTAGCTGCTGGTTTTTTATCTGTTGGTGAAGATTCAAAAGCCGTAGAAAACAAAGGTGATACTCAAAATGTAGTAGAAAAAAAGACAACAAGTAAGCGAACAACAAAAGCAAAAAAATAAAGTGGTACTTTAATGGTTGTTAGAGTTGATACATCTGAAATTAATAAAGAAGAACTCCATAAGGTTGTAGTTGGGGTAATGTTGTTAAGTCAATATTCTCCACTCCATAAAAAATATACCGTCGCACAGTGGTATCAGAGGATTGTTCGTTCTATTGAGTTAAATCAGTTCAGTTATTACGAATCAGAAAATAGTCGTCCAATTGCATTTTGCAATTGGGCGTTTTTGTCTGAACAAAATAAAGAAGAAATTTTAAACGAAGGACGTCAAATCATTCACTCAGACTGGCAGTCGGGAAATCATGTTTTCATTCCTGAGCTGATAGCACCTCACGGGCATGTCCAGGAGGTTGTGGAGGATTTACGTAACCGAATTTTAAAGCCTTATAGAGGACAACGGGCAAGTACCTTCAGAGTAAAAATTGATTTTAAAAACAGAAGGTTAGTGCGAGTTGCGCAGTCTTTTCTAATTTAAGGGTTTATAAGGAATATTATGGGTGACGTTGTAGACTTTTTCGAAGGTGATTTCGTCGACTTTTTCGAAGATGACGTAGCAGGCTTCTTTGAAGATGATGTCGCTGGCTTTTTCGAAGATGATGTTGCTGGCTTCTTTGAGCATGATGTTAAGAATTTTTTTGAAGACGATGTCGCCGGCTTTTTCGAAGATGATGTTGCTGGCTTCTTTGAGCATGATGTTAAGAAATTTTTCGAAGATGATGTTGCTGGCTTCTTTGAACATGATGTTAAGAAATTTTTCGAAAACAATGAAATCAAAAGCTTCTTTGAGAACGATGTTAAGAACTTCTTTCAAAAAGATGTTAAGAATTTCATTGAAGGGGTTGGCAGGAGTCTTGAGTTCTTCTTTACGGGAAGAATGGAGGGGGATGATGGTGATAATACCCTTGTCGCCTTAGGAGTGGGCGGTACCATTAATGCCTATGGTGGTAATGATGAAATTGTAACCGGCGGATTTTACGTCGATATCTATACCGGTTCCGGTAACGATAATGTTTATGGTGCTGCTGGCGGCATCGATGTTACTGATACTGATGGTAATTTAGGCGTTTATGGTGCTTCCGGCAGTTTATCTGTCGATAAAACGGGCAATGGCAATATTGTCGTGGGACAAGCTTCTGTTGCATCCGTTATCGACCATATCGGTGACCACGGTGATCTGGAGTTTGATGGTGGTGCCGCTTACAACGAGTTAACTCGTAAAGGACAAAGTGGCAATGTTTCATTTAACGGTCTTGGTGGTTATAACGCACTGTGGCATGAAACCAATCACGGTAATCTCTCGTTTAAAGGTGCAGGGGCTGGCAATAAGCTAGACCGAACCTGGCTTGATCAATACCAGGGGTCAGGCGGTGATGTTACTTTTGACGGCGGCGGAGCTTCAAACATCATTAGCTCACGAGTTGCGGCTGGCAATATTGTATTTAAGGGAGCTGGATTTTATAACGACATCGAGCGCGTCGGACAAAGTGGTGACATCAGTGTCAGTGGCGCCGGGGGGTATAACTCAATAAAGCGTACCCGCAACCACCAGGACGAATATGCCGCTACTCGAGGCAATATCCGTTTCGAGGGCTTTGGTGGATATAACAATATTCACTCTGATGTTGCTCACGGTAACATTAATTTTGCCGGTGCTGGCGGGTACAATGATATTACCCGTCAGGGGGCTGACAGTGAGTCTTCGGGCATAGCTCTAGCTCTAGCTACAGCTCAAGCTGAAGAGATAGTGTTAACCCGGGCGACGATGGGGGGCTCATGGATCCTAGAGTCTCAGTTGGTGACGGGGATTAAATCAAACCGTGAACCAAACACTTACCTCTTCGCCTTTGCTGACAGCACTTATACCAAAATAAATAAAGTGCAGTTGCGCAATGACCCTCAAACCGGCAAGTTAACGTACTACTCTACAGCCTGGTATAAAGAAGGTAACCATTTAACGGATCTTGCCAACCAGGATATCTCATCTGCATCTGGTTTTAATGCCGTTAACATCAATGGCGCTTATCGTCTGTCTAATCTCACTATTGAACACCGCAAAACTTTTACAACTGAAGGTGTGGTGGATGATTTGACTGAATATGAGTGGCGTCCATATGCAGGTGGTGCCCACATTAATGCAGATGATGTCACGTTATCTGATGCCAAAATGGGTGGGCATGGAATTGACTACAATAGGTCGACTTTTGACGTCTCAGCAGTGAAATCCAACCGTAGTAAAAATACTTACGTGTATGGCAAATTTGATGGGGTCTATACCAAGATCGTTGTCGTTCAGTTGGCGAATGAGTCAGAGTCCGGTGCACTTAAGTACTATGCTGAATCATGGTACAAGCCAGGGGATCATACTGCTGACTTGGCGAATGAAAATATCTCTGCTGTCAATGGTTATCATCCAAAGGCTGTCGGAGGTTATTCACTTAGCGATCACCATTACTCGGTTACTGGCGTTCGTAGTTCGTCCCAGCGTTTAGCGCATACAGAAGAATATAGTGATCAGGCGTTGTTTACCCCTTCTACCTCTAGTGGTGAAAGTTCCGGTGATGTGAACTTTGAAGGTGGCGGTGCAGCGAATGTTATCCGTTCGAGTGTAACCAGAGGTGATGTTAACTTTGACGGTGGCGGCATTGCCAACGTTATTTTGCACAGCTCAAAGTATGGTAATACCGACTTCGAAGGAGGTGGTGGTGCCAATGTCGTTGTTAAAAGTGGGTTGGAAGGTGATTTAACGTTCCGTGGCGCAGGTCTTGCCAACGTACTGGTTCATCAAAGCCAGAAAGGTAAGATGGATGTGTATGCTGGCGGTGCGGTTAACGTGTTGGTGCGTATCGGTGATGGGCAGTATTTAGCGAACTTGCTGGCGTATGGCAATATCTCTGTTCACAAGGGTAACGGTGATAGTCGAGTTGTGATGCTTGGCGGCTACAACACTCATACCCAGGTTGGCAGCGGTAATGCAATGTGGCTTGCGGCAGGTGGGTTCAATGTGATGACCCATGTCGGTAAAGGCGATGTTGCTTCAGCTCTGGTTGGTGGCGCAAATGTGCTGACTAAATTTGGTAATGGTGATCTGATCTCCGGCATGCTTGGCGGTGCGAATATCATTACCCATATTAGCGATGACATGGAATCGTCTGATACCACAGCGATAGCATTAGGCGGTGCCAATATCCTGACTAAAAAGGGCAAGGGTAACTCGCTGGCTGTCATGGGCGGTGGTGCCAATGTCATGACCCATGTTGGTGATGGTTCTACAACTGGTGTGATGCTGGGTGGAGCGAATATCCTGACAAAAGTAGGCCACGGCAATACAACAGGCGTGATGTTGGGTGTTGGTAACGTGCTCACTCATGTCGGTGACGGTCAGACCATTGGGGTAATGGGAGCTGTTGGCAATATCTTTACTAAAGTCGGTGATGGTACTTCTATTGCGGCCATGGTTGGTGGCGGTAATATTTTCACCCATGTCGGTGAAGGGGATGCCTGGGCTCTGATGGGCGGTGTGGGTAATGTCTTTACCAAAGTCGGTGACGGTAATGCTCTTGCTTTGATGGTTGCCGCTGCTAACGTCTATACCCATATTGGTGATGGCCTGTCAGTCGCTTTGATGGTAGCTAAAGGCAATATTGCGACCAAGATCGGTAACGGAACTACGATGGCGGCAATGGTCGGTGCAGCAAATATTTTTACTCACATCGGTGACGGCAATACATTTGCGGCAATGGTCGGTAAAGCGAATATCCTGACTAAAGTGGGTAATGAACTGACGGCTGGCCTAATGGTCGGTACTGCTAATATCTTTACCCATGTCGGTGATGGGACCAGCATTGGTTTGTTCGCCGGTAAAGCCAATATCATGACTAAAGTTGGCGATGGAACAACGTTGGCAGCGATGTTCGGAAAAGCAAACATCATGACCCATGTCGGCGATGGACTGACGGGGGTGCTGGCGCTAGGCGAAGCAAATATCGTAACCAAGGTCGGTGACGACTTTATGGGGGTAGTTGCGGCAGCTAAAGCGAACGTGGTTACACACGTGGGTGATGCTACCACTGCAGCGGTGCTTGCCGGTAAAGGTAACATCCTGACTAAGGTCGGTGATGGAACCACGGTTGGATTGTTGTTATCAGACATCGGTAATGTGATGACCCATGTTGGTGATGGTATGACTCTGGGGTTTGCCAAAGGTAAGGCCAATATCATCACAAAAGTGGGTGACGGTTTAGGTGTGAATGCTGGTTGGGGTAACGCCAACGTCTTTACTCATGTCGGTGAGGGCGATCGTTATAACTTTGCCAAGGGTGAAGCTAACTTGATTACCAAGGTGGGTGATGGCCAGGAAGTGTCCGTTGTCCATGGTAAGGCAAATATCATTACCCACATCGGTGACGGTAATGATTATACCGGTGCCTGGGGTAAGGCGAATGTCATCACCAAAGTTGGTGATGGACGTAATGTCGTTCTGGCTAAAGGCGAAGCTAACATTGTTACTCAGGTGGGTAACGGTGACAGTTTTAATGCGCTGTGGAGTAAAGGCAACATCGTGACTAAGGTCGGCGATGGTATGCAGGTTACTGCCGCAAAAGGTAAAGCAAACATCGTTACCACAGTCGGTAATGGTTTAAGTGTGACGGCCACTTACGGTGATGCCAACATTAACACCAAAGTCGGTGATGGTATTTCCGTGAATGTGGCTTGGGGCAAGTATAACGTCAACACCAAAGTGGGCGATGGCCTCAATGTCGCTGTGATGAAAGGTAAGGCCAACGTTAATATCCATGTCGGAGATGGTCTGGGTATTAATGCCTCTTATGCGCAAAATAACGTCGCTATCAAGATTGGTAACGGTGATTTCTACAGCCTGGCGGTGGCTTCCAGCAATACTAAGAGCAATAAGCTGTCTTCGCTCTTCGATACGATTAAACAAACCGTATTGGGCGTAGGTGGTAGCCAGGCGATTAACTATTTGGTTCATGGTGACGATGCATCCTCGTCAGGTACCCGCAAAGGCCGTGGCGCAATTGCAACCCCGGAAATTACTAAGCTTGATGGATTCCAGATGGATGAAATCGAAGAGGTTGGAACAGACTTAGGCGATAATCTGGTTGGCGGTGTCAGTGATGTTGAAACCCCTGATTTGGATGCCATGCAAAATGATCTGGATGTTGATGAAGCATCTGATACAACGCAGAGTCCGAATTTGATCGTCAATGGTGATTTTGAACAAGGTGGTCATGGTTGGGGGGCAACAAACGGGATTGAAGCATCTTATGCTGCCGCATGTTATGGCAACAGTGACGATGGACATGGTTCACGGGTTAGTGAGCTGGATGTCGCGGGCAATACAAGCTTGTACCAAGACTTATCGAATCTGACTAAAGGGGAGCTTATCTCCTTGAGTTTTGATTTTGCAAATCGAGATCATGAAGCAATTACGAACAACGAAGGTTTCGAGGTTCTTTGGAACGGTGATGTTGTTTTCTCCTCTTCTGATGATGATGCCTCTTGGCAGCACAAAACATTAAAACTGACAGCACAGGCTGGCAGTAACCGAATTGAATTCAAAGGCACAGGCCTTAGCAATGGCGTGGGCTATATCTTGGATAATGTGGTTGCCAAATCCGAGATGTCAATGCAGACCAACGCAGTTGGTGAACATGCCGAGCAAAATGAAGCGGCGCAAAACGCAATGGGCGACAAAGCTCAGGCAGAAGCGGATCGCCAGCGCTTGGAACAGGAAAAAGAGAAGCAATTAGCGGCTGTTTCAGGATCACAAGCTCAGCTGGAATCGACCGATCAGGAAGCATTGGCTAGCAATGGTCAGGTGCAGAGAGCGGCGGTGAAAGGTGAATCTGATGCCGTTACAGAAGAGTTAACCGCAATGACCCAAGGGCTTGATAAGCTCGATGGACATAAGGTGTACCGGGGCGAATCTGGTAACTCGTGGCGGGAACATTTTGCCGGAGGCATTCTTGATGATGTCGAGGCGCAACTTGATCAGTCTAAAGCTAAAACAAGCGAGTATTTGACCAAGTCACAGCAGCAGATTGCTGAAAGTAAGGATGACGTTAAAGATTCTGTGGCGAAATCTGAAGCGGGCGTGGCAAAAGGCGAGCAAAATCGCGCCGGAGCTGAGCAAGATATTACTGATGCGAAGGTTGAGGCTAATAATCGTAAAGCTGAGGCGCTCGCACAGCAAAACCGAGCGAAGGCTGCTGAAAATGAAGCACGTTGTGCCTCTGATGATGCTCGTTCCCGTGGCGAACAAGATAAATTGGCCGCTGAGAGTGAAGCGTCTCAGGCCCAAGCAGATGCTGAAGGGTCGAAGAAAAATGAAGGGGATCGTCCTGATCGTGAAGGCGCGTCAGGTAGCGGTTTATCTGGCAAGCAGTACCAAGGTCATGCGGAAGCTGACACAACAAGTCATGTTGATGCAGAGGGGCAAACACGAGCAGACGGCCGGTTTAGCGAAGGTTTGACCGATGAAGAACAGGATGCTTTGGATGGTGCGACACAGGCTGTCAATCGCTTGCAAATCAATGCTGGCGTTCGGGCCAAGAATACCGGTGCTTCCATTACATCTATGTTTACGAAAGCAACTGATAATAAGGTCGCTGCTTCAGCTAAGCATGGTTCACAGGATGTTCGCCGTAAAGAAATCCAGGTGTCAGGTGTCAATCTGGAAGGGTTAGGTGAGGTTAACGCTGCTGCTAAGTTTGAGCATGATAGCCAACATCAACTAGTTCGTGATTTTTCACAGGTATCCAGTAAGGATGGGTTGCAAAAGAAAGCCAAGGTGTTCGCGAAACCAATCGGAGAGTCTTACCAGAAGATCCTCGATCAGGTGGAGCTATTGCATACCTCAACAGGGTTGAAGCAGATTGAAGTTGCTTTGAACTTGAATAACCTTATCGATGCTTACGTTGCTAAACATGAGACTTCAGGACGGAATTCTGCACTGAAGCGCTTCCAAGAGCAACTATCAGAAAGTTTGTACAGTGGATCAGCCGGAGCATTAAGAAGCGACATTGCTGACTTGGCTAAAACACGGCCTGATTTAGCGGCGACAGTTATTTCTAATATCTTGATGGCAGCCGATGATAAGACGCCAACAGTGGATGTTAAGCAGCTTGATGACGGCACGAAATACATCAGTGAAGCAAGCCTGAATGCTCTAATGGAACAAGAGGAACCGTTCAATAAGGAGCGGTACAATCAAGAGTTGCTTGATGGAAGGAAAGCTGGTGAAGATATTGTTGCCAAAGGTAATTTAAATGACGCCGAAATTAAAGGTATTAAATGGTATACCAGTGAAGGCTTCCAATATGTAAACGAGTCACTGAGGAAGAACGAGAAACTTCAATATTTCGTGAAAGACAACTCTGTTGATGCTGTTAAAGGTATGAGCAAGTTAGACACGTTTGAAGGAACTGTTTACCGTGCGTTTATGCCAGGTGTAAGTTTAGCGGAGTTGGAGAGTCGTATTGCACCAGGGCAACTGATTGGCGAGAAAGGCTTCTGTTCCACATCGACCAGTGCAGAGCTGGCTAAAGACTTCCGTGGTGGAAAAGGGACAGTGATGCTAACGATTCTGGACGCGAAAGGCACCAATGTTGCCGGCCTTGCGCAATTGAATCAGGCAGAGGTTTTATTAAAACCGGGCTCCCATATACGTATAGAGGCGATCAAGAAGACAGACAAGAATCTGCATATTGTTGCTAAATATACGGAAGATTTTAAAGTCGGTGAAAGTGTGCATAGCCTATTTGACGGCAACAAGATTGGTTTAGCTATCAATCAGGATACTTCCACTCTACATGAAGATGTGAAGTCCTCTTTCGATAGTGCCGATGTTGCCGACATTTTGAAGCCGAAAAAAGCGGTGGAAAATTTGGTGGGCGAGAATGCTGCAAGTCGTTTTGAAGAACATCATAACGTCATAGATGATGCAGCTAGAACAGATAAAACCGAGAAAAACTATCAGTCACGTGATTTAGTTCTAGAGCCAATCAAACAACCAGAATCGATTGAGCTGGGTATGCCTGAAGCTGATCAGGAAGTGTTGGCGAAAATTGCAGATCGGGAAAATGTCATTATTGGTGTTCGTCCTGTCGATGAGAAGTCTAAGTCTTTGATCGACTCTAAGATGTACAGCAGTAAGGGGCTGTTTGTTAAGGCGAAAAGTTCAGATTGGGGGCCAATGTCCGGCTTCATTCCTGTTGATCAGTCGTTTGCGAAAGCATCGGCAAGAAGAGACCTTGCGAAGTTTAACGGTTATGCCGAGCAATCTATTCAGTCCGGTAATGCGGTAAGTGCGGATCTGTATCTGAATCAACGTCGGGTTGATGACCTGGTATCAAAATACCATTCATTGACGACACCTGAGCTTGATGCAGAAAGCGGTATGTATAAAACAACTGCGACCAATGGTGACCAGACAGTATCTTTCTTCCTGAATAAAGTAACGGTTGACGGCAAAGAGCTGTGGCAGGTTAATTACTTGAAGGATGGCGAACTGGCACCGTTCAAAGTGATTGGTGATCCGGTATCGAAGCAGCCGATGACAGCAGACTATGACCTGCTGACTGTGATGCATCCTTATGGTGATTTAGGTCCGAAGGATAAGGTTAAGCAGCCATTAACATGGGAACAGTGGAAAGAGTCAGTTACCTACGAAGACTTAACGCCTAAGTACAAAGAGCTTTATAACAATGAAGCGCTTTACAACAAGAAGGACGGGGCGAGCCTTGGTATTGTGAGCGATCGCCTGAAAGAGCTTAAGGATGTGATCAATACTGGTCTGGGCAGAACGAACGGTCTGGAAATGGTTCACCATGGTGCTGATGATGCAAACCCTTATGCTGTAATGGCGGATAACTTCCCGGCGACCTTCTTTGTACCAAAGAGCTTTTTCGAAGAAGATGGTTTGGGTGAAGGTAAGGGTTCAATCCAGACTTATTTCAATGTGAATGAGCAGGGTGCCGTCGTTATCCGTAACCCGCAGGAGTTTTCTAACTTCCAGCAGGTGGCGATTAATGCGAGTTACCGAGCATCACTCAATGACAAGTGGAATGCTGGCTTAGATAAGCCTTTGTTTACCAAAGAAGAGAAACTGTCACATGCCTTCCTAGATGCAAGGGATGAGTTGGTGAAGAAGCTTAATGGTGTCAATTCTGATGTCGATCAAGATGAACTTGAATCTCTTGGTTCAAAGAACCGTCCGGTTAAAGCTGAAATTGATGGTCAAAGCCAGTCAACTCAAGATGCTGCGGATAAATTGGATCGCGTTAGTAAACCAGGCCTCGATTTTTCACAAGTAATCAGTAAGGATGAGCTGAAGAAAGAGGCCCAAGTGTTCGCGAAACCAATCGGAGAGTCTTACCAGAAGATCCTCGATCAGGTGGAGCTATTGCATACCTCAACAGGGTTGAAGCAGATTGAAGTTGCTTTGAACTTGAATAACCTTATCGATGCTTACGTTGCTAAACATGAGACTTCAGGACGGAATTCTGCACTGAAGCGCTTCCAAGAGCAACTATCAGAAAGTTTGTACAGTGGATCAGCCGGAGCATTAAGAAGCGACATTGCTGACTTGGCTAAAACACGGCCTGATTTAGCGGCGACAGTTATTTCTAATATCTTGATGGCGGCCGATGATAAGACGCCAACAGTGGATGTTAAGCAGCTTGATGACGGCACGAAATACATCAGTGAAGCAAGCCTGAATGCTCTAATGGAACAAGAGGAACCGTTCAATAAGGAGCGGTACAATCAAGAGTTGCTTGATGGAAGGAAAGCTGGTGAAGATATTGTTGCCAAAGGTAATTTAAATGACGCCGAAATTAAAGGTATTAAATGGTATACCAGTGAAGGCTTCCAATATGTAAACGAGTCACTGAGGAAGAACGAGAAACTTCAATATTTCGTGAAAGACAACTCTGTTGATGCTGTTAAAGGTATGAGCAAGTTAGACACGTTTGAAGGAACTGTTTACCGTGCGTTTATGCCAGGTGTAAGTTTAGCGGAGTTGGAGAGTCGTATTGCACCAGGGCAACTGATTGGCGAGAAAGGCTTCTGTTCCACATCGACCAGTGCAGAGCTGGCTAAAGACTTCCGTGGTGGAAAAGGGACAGTGATGCTAACGATTCTGGACGCGAAAGGCACCAATGTTGCCGGCCTTGCGCAATTGAATCAGGCAGAGGTTTTATTAAAACCGGGCTCCCATATACGTATAGAGGCGATCAAGAAGACAGACAAGAATCTGCATATTGTTGCTAAATATACGGAAGATTTTAAAGTCGGTGAAAGTGTGCATAGCCTATTTGACGGCAACAAGATTGGTTTAGCTATCAATCAGGATACTTCCACTCTACATGAAGATGTGAAGTCCTCTTTCGATAGTGCCGATGTTGCCGACATTTTGAAGTCGAAAAAAGCGTCGAATGCGATCGATTTAGATAATGGACTAAGCAGTAGTAATGATGATATTCGTAAACGCAATGTAGATGATTGGGCCCGGGTTGCCGTTTCACCACAGGCCGATGGTGGTGAAACCCGTTTTGATGGTCAGATCATTATCCAGACGGAAAACGATCAGGTGGCAGCGAAAGCTGCAGCTCGTTTGGCTGGTAAGCACCCTGAAAACAGTGTGGTAGTTCAGCTTGATGCGGACGGTAAATACCGTGTGGTTTACGGTGAACCGTCTAAGTTGTCCGGCAAGCTGCGCTGGCAGGTAGTGGGTCACGGCCGTGATGAGTCTGAAACTAATAACACCCGTTTGAGTGGTTACAGTGCAGATGAATTGGCGGAGAAGCTGGTTAAGTTTAACCAGGATTTCAGCCAGGCTGAAAATATTACCGCTAAACCGGATCACATCAGTATTGTCGGTTGTTCACTGGTTAGTGATGATAAGCAGAAGGGTTTTGGTAACCGCTTTATCACAGCTATGGATGCCAATGGTATCCGAAGTGATGTTTCTGCACGCAGTTCTGATGTGGCTGTTGATTCGACAGGTCGCAAGCATACACGTGATGCTAACGAACAGTGGGCTCACAAAGTGGCAGCGAACAAAGTCGTGCTGAGCTGGAACGAGCAGGGTGAAGTGGTTACTCATATTGAGGCGATCCGTAACGGCATTGCCGAAGGTGATGTTGACCTTGCCCGCGTTGGCCAGAGCGATAGCGAAGCACCAGCCCGTGGTGCAATCGGTGATAACGGTGATGTCTTTACCGCGCCTGAAAAACGTAAAAATAGTATAGACACCGCCTCATCAAATGGCTCTGACCGTCATTTGAGTTACTCCGGCAACATCCAGGTGAATGTGGGGGACGGTGAATTCACCGCTGTTAACTGGGGTACATCGAATGTGGGTATCAAGGTTGGTACCGGTGGCTTTAAATCATTGGCATTTGGTGACAACAATGTGATGGTTCATGTTGGTAACGGCGATAGTAAACATAGCTTCGACATGGCCGGTTATCAGGCTCTGGAAGGTGCCCAGATGTTCATCGGTAACCGCAATGTCAGCTTCAATATGGGCCGCAGTAACGATCTGATCGTGATGATGGATAAGTCGATTCCGACACCTCCATTGGTCAACCCGTTTGATGGTGCATCACGTATCTCCGGTGTACTGCAGGGGATTGCCCGCTCCGGTGAAGGGCAGGACTGGCTGGCTGCTCAGGAGAAGCAATGGACGTTGTCCGGTGCGAAGAAGTTCGTTAAGGATATGTCTGGCCTGGATCAGAGCAGTAGCGTGGATTATACCTCGCTGGTTGAGCTGGACTCGCACAATGAACGCAGCAGCCGTGGTCTGAAGCATGACGCTGAGGCTACGCTGAACAAACAATACAACAAGTGGCTGAGCGGCAACAGTAACAGTGACACCAGTAAGATGAGCCGGGCCGACAAGTTCCGCCAGGCAAACGAGAAGCTGGCATTTAACTTTGCTGTTGGTGGTCAGGGGGCCGATATCCAGGTAACTACGGGTAACTGGAACTTCATGTTCGGTGACAATATCCAGTCGATTCTGGACACCAACCTGGGTTCGCTTTTCGGCCTGATGACACAGCAGTTCTCGGCAACCGGTCAGGCGAAAACAACCTTTACCTATAACCCGCAGGATCTGCCTCGTCAGCTGAAGAACAAGTTGCTGGGTAAACTGGCTGGTGTCGGTGCTGAGACCACACTGGGTGATATCTTCGGTGTGGATTACACCGCTGGCGGTCATATTGTATCCCGAAATGGTGAGTCGGTTGACGGCGTGGCGATCCTGAAGGAAATGCTGGAAGTGATTGGCGAGTTCAGTGGCGATCAGCTTCAGGCCTTCACGGATCCGACTAAGCTGCTGGACAGCCTGAAATCTGGTATCGACATGGGTGCGGATGGCATTAAGTCGTTTGCAGAAAGCCATGGCCTGAAAGAAAAAGCACCGGAAGAGGAAGAAGATAAATCTTCTGTGTCTGTGAATGGTGCAAATGCCGGTGTTGAACAGGCTGCTGGTGAAAAGGTTGCTTCTGCTGACAGTACGAAACAGGAACGCGCATTCGGCTTTAATGCCCTGAACCTGCCGAACCTGTTTGCGACCATCTTCAGTCAGGACAAGCAAACGGAGATGAAGTCACTGGTTGAAAACCTGAAAGACAACCTGACGGCAGATCTGCTGAATATGAAGGAGCAGACATTTGACTTCCTTCGAAACAGCGGTCACTTGCAAGGCGATGGCGACATCAATGTCTCGTTGGGTAACTACAACTTCAACTGGGGTGGTGACGGCAAGGATCTGGGAGCGTACCTGGGGGATAACAACAACTTCTGGGGTGGTCGCGGTGATGATGTTTATTACGCTACCGGTACATCTAATATCTTCACCGGCGGTGAAGGTAATGACATGGGTGTGCTGATGGGCCGTGAAAACATGATGTTCGGCGGTGACGGTAATGATACAGCGGTGGTTGCCGGACGTATCAACCACGTCTTTATGGGCGCAGGTGACGACCAGTCATTTGTGTTCGGTGAAGGCGGTGAAATCAACACCGGTAGCGGCCGTGATTATGTCGTGACATCCGGTAACTTCAACCGCGTTGATACCGGCGAAGATCAGGACTACTCAGTGACGATTGGTAATAATAACCAGGTTGAACTGGGTGGTGGTAACGACTTTGCTAATGTCTTTGGTAACTATAACCGTGTCAACGGCAGCGCAGGCAACGATGTTATCAAGCTGATGGGCTACCATGCGGTATTGAACGGCGGTGAGGGTGATGATCACCTGATTGCGGCTGCGATATCTAAGTTCAGTCAGTTTGATGGCGGCCAGGGCCGTGATCTGATGGTGCTGGGCGGTTACCAGAACACCTTCAAGGGTGGCGAAGATGTTGACAGTTTCATTGTCAGTGGTAACGTCATTGACAACCTGGTTGAAGATATCCGCAGTGAAGACAATATCGTCTTCAACGGTGTTGACTGGCAGAACCTGTGGTTCGAACGCAGCGGTTATGATCTGAAGCTGTCGGTCCTGCGTGAGCCGGAAGCTGAGACGGATCAGGCTAAGTTCGAAAGCGTCGGCTCAGTGACCTTTGCTGATTACTTCAACGGTAATCGTGCAGATTTGGTTATCGGTATGGGCGAGAAAGATGCAGCCGGTGAGCGTGAATACACTGCTCTGTCTGATAACGCTGTCGATGCTTTGGTACAGGCGATGAGCAGCTTTGCACCTCAGGCTGGTGACAATGGCTTCATCGACAACCTGGACAGCAAGGCACGTGTTGCCGTGACAACGGCATGGTCTGATGTGACTAACGGCAAGGGCGCGATAGCTTAAGACGTAACTAACATCAGGTTTAAAGACGAAATAAAATCAAAGCCGCTTCCCTTAAAGGAAGCGGCTTAATTATTAATAATACCTGGCAATCAGCTGATCATGTTCAACAACAAAAGTATTCAGTGTGTTTTTTGTGCGCTTGGTGTTCTGCTCGTCTGTTGAGGCACGTAAGTGAACCTAGATGAATATTGGCAGGTTACTTTTTCTTTTTGTCGTATTTGAAGTGTTCTTGGTTGGATTTGAATCGATATCTCTAAATGATTTTATTTTAAATATCTGAAATAAAATGTATTTTTCAATCTAATCCTAGATTTCCCTTTTCGTTAATGGTGTTAAAAAAGCATTTTTTTAAGTAAATCTTTTCCTCTTTAGAAAAATCATTTTCAACCGCTTTATCTCCTCAACTATATAAGTCAGATCGCTTCTTTCAAAGTTTGTTAAATCAATACTATCTTCTTCAAGGTTGGCTAATCTTTTTTAAGTGAGGAATAAAACCTTCTAGCCTTTTGAATTTTTTCTCTTGTTTATATCCGAAGCATAAAATTGAAAGGCTGCCATCTATATAAGGTAATGCGTTAGGCCTGTCTGTTATATTATATCTCTGCTTGCCTTATTTTTGTCGTTCATGAAATTTCCTTATTACTTTGCGCTCAGCATTAGCAATGTATTTAAGTTAAGCTAAACAGAGTGTGATTATGGTCACAAATGACCGTGCTAGTAAGTAACATAACTTACTGGCACTATGTGAAAATTCCAGATAACATCTGTGAGTATTTTATTATCAAGGTCAAAAGTGTATTATCGTACGCTGTTCCATTGTTTATAATTATGTGGTGAATGTTGTGTCTTTTTCCGAATACATCAGGCTTGCTCGTCTTGACTCTGGATTGTCTCAGCAGAAGATGGCAAAAGCTCTGAATCTGGCCCGTCAGACATACCTTGATATGGAAAATGGTAAGGTTTGTCCTAGAGCCGATCGTCTGATGCGAATTGCTGAAGTTACCCAAAAACCGATTACTTATTTTTATGGTCTTGGTGATGGCGAGCTTGTGTCGGATTGGAAAAGGCTTATTAGCTCTGTTCCTGATGAGAAAAAGGCAGCTTTTTTTCGGATCATGGAATCAGTATCCAAAGAGCTGTCTAGTTAGTGGCAACAAGTTCCGTTTTATTTTGAAACTCAAAACTCATATCCCAATTTACTTATCATTTCTCAATCTCTTTTATCCTATAATTTCCAAACCATGACCTGACAAGATATTGGTTTTTGATAATAACTCGTCTTTGTTGGGAAAGAACTGCAAAAGATCTTTTTGATAGGTGTTGGAGAATGCGTATCAAGATAAACTAGCCTGTCATCTTGTGGTTGTTCCTGAAAGACATCAATAAGGGCGCAAAATAGTCGTGTATGTGAAACTGGTGAAAGCTTGCTTAATTTTTCTATATCACGCAGGTAAGATGTGGATGTGTTGCGAAGTTTAAACTCCAATACTATCTTGTGTGAGTCATTGATGATAAATGCATGATCGCATGGTCCTCCGTTCCCAAGATTTATCTCTCTAAGCCATTCAACTTTGCTGTTGCCAAATATACTGTTCCGTTTTCGCATGATTTCAAGTCCGCATTGGAACACGAACGCAAGTTCTGGCATGAAGAAGATCCCTTCATCGGCTTCTTGTGATAGGTCTCTATCATATTTTATTGCTGTTTGATAAATTGCCTTCGCAATTTTCATTTCATATTCATGCATGAATTATCCAGTCATTAAATCATTTTATTTTATTACTAACCAAATGGTTTATAAATGGCCATTTATGGCAACTTAATTTTATCTTAACCGTATTTCCCTATCCGAAACCAACTGTTAACTACTCCGCAATTCTTGACCTACCCAGTGAGCGTTATCTATACCTGAACCTGCTTGGTTTTGTTGTTAAAAAGGATGAAGTCGAGAGGGATCATCACTGGTGGGAAAATCTGACAGCCGTTGCGTGTCGATACCATGCGTCGGATGACCAGACATTTTCCAATTAGCAACCGTTCTTCATTTTTTAGGTATTGGTCAACATTTGTACGCCATATGGATACTAGGCTTGTTGAGTATTACTGGTATAGCGAGGCGGTAGAGATATCAGAGTCATTAGTACGTGAGCGTTGGAGGTGGAAACATGATTCGTTCAGGACCTTAACAAAAAGTCTAAATATGCACTCTAGTAAAAGCATTAGAAAGGGCTTTTAATTAGTTGTTATAAGCAATGATACAGCTTGTAACATTAATAAATAAAAGGAATTTAAAAATGGCTGTTAGAAATGTTTTTGCATCAATAGATGTTAGTGGATTTATCAACGACTACAGAGCTCAGCTAATCAATTATTACGATGGTGTTGACGTAACCTCAAAGTACATGAGTGAAGAGCTTGAAGCCGTTTTGATTCGGATTAAAAAGGGAGAATTGGCTCCGAAAAAGTTTGGATATTACGACACTTCGGTCTTACCCAACTACACACGTCTTGTTTCAAGCAAAGACAGCACCATCGGCTATAAGGTATACCGCGAGGATTATGAGTGGATTGATAAAGATGCAGGTGAGTTACAGCTAAATAATATCTACAATCTTATGTTATCGGCCGAAAATGGTGACAAAATTATCTGGTGGGGACACTCAATAAAACCAAATTCACATATTCAGGCTGTTATCTCCAGCGTTGACAAACCCGGCTCTAGCACCATGCCGCCTAATGAGTTCAGGAATTTAGAGCGCAAGAATGTCCAGTTTTACTATGCCAGTGGGGCCGTAGATCCAACCAAACTGGTGGCGGGAGTTGAAGTGTCGACTCAACAAGCTTATTGCTTGCAGTGCTGCCTGGAGGGAACCCCCGGAACCACAGTCAGTTACGATATTGCCCTGATGTTGCTGTCGACTTCATTTAACTACGAGGGGTCTTTAATATCGGTCCCGATAGCTGAACTGGTTGTCGATCCAATAATAAAAATCCAATAACTACTCAAGGGCTACATTTTCAAGTCCTTGGCATAAGCATTGCGACTGTTCTGTTAGCCTATTTTAGAAAAGGCAACAGATGTGGCGGTTAAAAGAAAAACCAGTCTTGGCTTTTCTTTCATAATTCCCTGAATTTAAAAGAAGTGTTTTGCCCCAGAAATCACGCTCTGGGGCATTCCTTGGTTTGCAGTTATAACCAACTTTGTTTGCTGTGTAATTTAAGGGGGCGTCACTGGATAGTGGTGTGTGACTTATCCTATTGATTTTAATCTGATCAATTTATGTATTGGCTTTTCCATGAGCTGGCATTTCACTCTAGGACGACCATTTCATTATCAGCTCACATCGAGAATTATTATGCAACCTTTCACACCTATAATAACAATTGATTTGTCATGCAAATATTATGCAACTAGTATTCTATTGTCGCATCTTAGGTTTCATAAGATGTTTGGAATGTTAGTAAATCCCCGTTGTTAAACGGGCTAATTGAGGAAGGATAAATTATGGAATTGCAGAGTGATGCAACTGCTCCTGTATCTGGTGCAACGAACTTAATACCGTTAACCCTGGCTGAAATTAAGGAGAAATTATCTCACTTGGGGGTCATGGATGATGATATTGAATATTTATTAAGTCATTCTCAAGCTGATGCTAGAGCGGTTGCAGAACAAAAAGATAACTTGTTGGTTGATATGCAATGGAACTTTCGCTCAGCAACACCACCCCCTAGCACCGGGATGGAGTCGCCTATCAACTGGGGGCAACAGTCGCTCTTAAGAACAAAAAAGATATTGGGCCGAGTTGCTTTCGTTATTAACTCCCCTAAATTCAAGCATCGTTTTAATAGCCAGTTATCCTGCCTGAAAGCTTCCACCTTTGTCGGGGGGCTTAATGGGGCCGATGTGATACCTAATAATTACCGAGGATTTAAACAGGTTGTTTTTAATGCGCTGGCAAAGTCGGATGGGCATTATAATTTGTATGCATATAATAAAATCTCCGGGGGTAATGCTTATGGAGGCGTAGGTGCTCCTAATATGTATTTTGCTCCCAATCAGTTAGATAATTCACCGATGAATCAATCCGCACCTTTGCTTTTACATGAGTTAACTCATACGTTTGGTTATCAGCATGCAGGTATTGAGGCAGGGAACTTCACACCGAGTAATCTGCCTTATTATGTCCAAATGATTACTGATAACGGCGGTATGAATGAACGTGATTTCCCAAGCTTAATAGACCTGTATCATCACTCCTATGAAAAGGGGTATCTCCTACCAGACTCTGACTTAAATATTGACGTGTTTTCTCAATATTTCGGTAACTCTTAACGGTGGTACTTAATTTGAGGTTTAAATCACGCGAGAATGTTTAGTCTGGGGCTTTGTAAAAGTATCCCTAACAACGTATGCCAACAACCGAAGTCGAAAGGTCGCTACCATGCGGCCTTCCTTTGTATGAGGCGAGTGGTATCTGGAATGGTTAGCTTGTAGTGGGTTACCTGTTTTTATCACCCTTGTTGTTATTCCGCTCTATCTGCTGAGGTCTCGGCACATATAGTTTGATTTCCCGGGCATATTAGAGTTCTTGATTGGTATTTTCCGCTATAGCTTTCACGTTTGTTATTAAACAATAAAGATTCAAAGCTGCGGGTTAGATTTTTTTGACTTCAAGCTGTAAGTATCTGGTTACATTTGGAATGTAGTAACAAGAAGAGTTGCATTTGATAAGGTATGCTATGAAAAGATTGATGGTTTTGAGTATGGCCTTGGTTATTGCTTCGTGCGCGGCCACCCCTCAAAAGTTGCGTTCATCAAAACCTGTTTTAGAGCAAGGTAGTATTCAAACTCCGGACTATATGGCAACCTGTATTGCCGATGGTTGGGAGAACATGGATTATATTATTTATAGCCCGGTAGTAAGTTACAGGCCAACCTCATCAGGGTATGAGGTGACTCAATATATTGATGGTACTTTGACACATTTGGCTGATATAGAAAACACACAGCCAGGAAGCGAGGTCAAGGTATACACCCCGTCATTAAATTTAGGGGAAGACTCGGCGGTGAGTATTGTTGAGCGTTGTATGCTGAAAAATTAAAGGAGTACGATCTTCTAAGGTTTTGCATAGTGTTCTGTGGCTATCCATGTCGATGAGGCTGGTGATCATCGACATGCCGGAAAATATGCCGTTCAATGATGAATTTCGCAGAATGAAGCAGGAAGCTATCAGTTGGTGTTATGTGATGCGAGTAATTAAAGTAAGGTAAGAAGTGAACGGTATCGGGATCTTGTTCACTTCTCTGGCGCGATCCCATCGCATTGATTAGGGCTAATTAAAGGCTAGCTACCATTATACAGTGTAGCTAATTGGTCGAAGTTTTGATTATAGGGGGATGCTTCTAACTTTATGCTCTACGGTTTTATGTGCTTGTTCGATTTTTTTTTCGGTTTAAGCCAGACCGTTTTTTTTTAGTCGTGTTATCGCGGCTTTTTATTCATTGCATGAGGCGGTAGTTATGTGGAATGGTCAGGTGGTGAGGTACCTGCAGTTGTCAGCCCTGATCGTTATTTGCTCTATCTGTTTTGGCGTGGCCATCGGTAACGTTTTCTTGTTGGCCTGACTCATTTGTCGGTTTTAGTATTTTTAGTGGGCAGGGGAAGTTGACTGCAGCAAATTATGCCAGTGAAATCGGTTGTGTCTGTAAAAGGAGGGGGAATGGAACTCAGCTTCAATATGGAAGATGCAAGCCAGGTGTTTGTTGGGGCTTTTGCTCTGGCTGTTCCTATTTCTTTTTCCGAAGAGGCCTGGCGTTTAGGTGAAACGTTGCCGTCTACCAACCTCGTGGCGTTATTTACTTTGTCGATATTGTTCTTGGGTATTTTTACCTATCAGAGCGTGTTCCAAAAACAGATCAAGAAGCGTTTGTTTGTTTTCATTTTCCGTATCGGCATCGCGTATTTTATGACTGCATTGGTCGTTTGCCTGGTGCTCTTTTGTTTAGACAAACTTCCATTGTTGTCAGATCCAGTAACCGCCTTAAGGCGGATGATTGTCATCACCATGCCTGCCTCAATGGGAGCTATAGTAGTGGACAGCTTCGACAAAGAGTAAAGTTAGAATTGAACATTCCTTTGTTAATTACCCTGACTGCAATTACTCATGGATACAAGCTGCCAGCAAAACATGACATCGCCGGATGTCTTCCTCTAATTCATTGCACGCAACCACTGGGCAGTTCTTCTTTCGGTTAAACAGAAATGGACAAACAAAGGATCGTCTTGCATAAGTTATGTCCCTTTGACTCGTATCTTGGGATAATTTAATGGCTAATCTGATATAACAGAACAGTTTCAAGTGATGAGCATCGAGTGCTGTATAGGCTGTCCTTCCATCGTTATAGTCATGATAGATTCTAAGTCTTGGTATTGGTGCACAATCCCTAGGAGGAGTCCTGCTTCATGGTATGTCATTGATTCTGAAGAGGACAGAAATTTTGCTCCAAACTCCACTTAATTCAAAGTACTAATGGTCGGCTATTAACTCGGAAAGAAACAGCAACCAAATAGTGGCAATGGCTACCGAGCCCAGATATACGAGTTATCATGGTACAAAACGTATTCTATTGTATTGAATCAAATTTCTGATGCACTATAACTTTTATTCTTGGCATAAATAAAATTATGAAATCCCCTTATTAAGTATTTACCCATAATTTCAATTTATCATCATGCCGGGCTGGCCGCGCTTTAAGGAGAGCAAACCGTTAGAGCCAAACTCAAGAAAATGCTTTACCAGGCGATAGACCCCGGGTTCCTGCTCCAGCAATTACTGATACACAGGCAACTTTTCTGCCTGAAAATTAATCTATCTGCGGCAGAACGAGCTTAAGATTTCAAAAACCAAAACTTATGGAATGACATTACGGCAAAAAGCGTGTTTTAAGCTAGTTCAACCTGACATTTCTAACTAAATCTTACATGTTTTGTTTAATGCACATTATGACGGCCTTATGTTAAATGTTTTTGTTAACATTTATATGCAGTAGCCTTATATACAGGGCGGTTACTATGCAATTCCTTAATAACAAGGAATGCAAAAAGTGACACCATGTCTAAAAAATTAACGAATAACTACATATTTAGGAAATTTACTTGCGGTTTGTCGAGAAAAGAAGTTGCTGAACTTTGTTTCAAAAGTGTGAGGACGGTCACGCGATGGGACGCAGGGCAGGAGATACCACCAGAGTGCAGAAGGTTAATGAAAATGTACGCTGGGCGTGAATTGGGAGCAATAGGGGATATTTGGCGGGGTTGGCGGTTTTCTAAAGAGGAACTAGTAACTCCTAATGGTTGGGGGCTTGGGCCAGATCGTATAATTACAGGCAATGGACTATTAGAAATTAACGCTGAAAGTGATAGACAAGCCAAGGCATCAATATTAAAAACTGCAAGGCTTCTGGAAAACCTACCAAAAAAAATTGAACAAAGCCCCATGATGAATGGGGCCCAGTTATATCACCCCATTAATGAAATAAGTAATTTGCTAAGGTAATCCGTTTGGGATATAAAATTTGAGATTGTAAGGTCTTTTGTACTTTCTCTACGTGAAAATTTAATGTCAAGGTTTCGCTCTTTCATTGAACTCTCATCATTAAGAGACGCAGGGTTTATAACCAAATCAGAACTGAGGTTTGAGTCTAATTTTTCAGCCTGGTCTTTTAATGTTTCAATTCTTTGCTCAACAATTGAAACGTATTGTGTGAATTGCTCATTCTTTTGGCGTAATTGCAATTCTAATAAGCGGGTTTCTTGTTTATGGATACGAGTGAATACTAACCATGTTAAGGTGATCAAACCAGAGCAAAAAACAAAAAAAGCACTAAGTATGGGAAGCCAATTTATAACAATTGCTGTACCAATAAAGTTAATTAACTCTTCTTGCATTGTTTTCTCCAGACGTTGTTATGATACTAATCAAACAAAAACTTAATTGCTTCACTTGTAAAACCGTTCAAAAAATAGGATGCTTTACTTTCATCAATAAATCGATAAGTATCTTTTAACTGCATGATAGCCTCGTCAGTTTTTCGATAATCAACAACCTTAACATTACTTTTTGTAACTCCTTGAATATCATGATCCCATTGATAATCTTGATAGTTACTTATTATTTTATAAAGACAAACCCGCAAATAGTCGTCATGCTCAGGAAGAGAGAAGCCAATAATTGAAACACCTAAATTATAAGCACCTGTCTGACCTAAACTATGCCAAAAGCTCATAAAAGGGTTAGCATAAACTATTTTCATGTATGAAGGAGAGAGGATCATGGGGACTCCTTCTGGTTTTTTCTCTAAGTAAAAATCATCAATATTTTTAATTCTATGTATAAATCGAAGTGGCTCGTCTTTAATTATAGGACCATCTAATAAAGGAGTAGTTATATATTTATTATTGTTGTTAAAGATTAAATCTTTCGGCAAGCCTGTCAGATCATAGCTTTTATAAGTTTTCTTTGAGTGTCGATAATTTTCATCAGAGAACCAGTCCAAAGAACCATGAAGCTTTAAAATTACAACCTCTTTATGAGTGTTATCTATGGTGCCTCCATGGTTATTGGTTGATGAATAACGATTACGAAACAGGCGATATGGTTTTTCGATAAACTCTAAAGCTCTTTCTAAAATCAAGTCATAGTTTAAGGTTATAACAATGTCTGTATGTTTAAGATTTTGAGCGAACTCTATATATTCATTAGGAATGTCTTTTCCATTAGGTGTTCGTTCATGAATAATTTGACCTATATACTTTTTAGTTAATAATTGTGCTCCATTACCTTGAGAGCTGAACGTATCACTCCCTTCTAACCACAAAAAATGTTCAATATCTAAATATGACATAAACTCTTCAAGGTTGACATCATTCTCGGATATTTTTATTCCTGAAGTGCTAAACTTATAATCAATAAACTCCTTCAAGGATGAATGAAACTTAGTACTTCTTCCATGATTTTTTTCTATTCGCTCCTTTACCAATTTGTATAATTCCACAGCAGTTGGTAATCCAGCTGGAACAGAAAAGCCAGCACCTATTATAAATATCCTATAACCAATGTTATTCATAACAAACCATTTAAATTTAAAGCCAACAAGTTAATTGTTTAAATTTCCATTTATAGAGCTGAGAACCTCAATTAAATTATTATTAATATCATAATAGGCATCTGTAAAATTTTGAAGTGTAACTTTTCTCTTTATCCTTTGCAATTTTCCAGACCCTGATACAGATTCAAGAACCATATAAGTATCTACAACAGTCGTAGTCATATCCTCAGGCTTAAATAAAAGGTTTATGTTTTGTGTGTTGACAGGGTTATGTGCAAAAGCATTTCTTGTATTCATGATCGTTTGAAATTTATTGTTACTGACTTTAGGCCAATGATTAATATCTCGAAGATATATGTAAGCTTTAACTTTTGATGATAAATTAAAAAGTGCATTGTTCATCAAAATTTCAGATAGAAATTTATTTTTTCTTTATCTTCAATACTCAGGTATGAACAGATTATTTCTTTTAATTTATTCTCAATTTCATTTGTTCTTTCAATAACAAATGCTGTTTCCATCCTTGTCTCTGTTGGCTCTAACACTGGCTTAATTTGACTCATATTCCCTCTTGATAATTGTCACACAATATACCAATTGCGTATGATACATGTCACCTTATAGAGATCAACCGTTTAGCTTGTTGAACTCGCTGCCTTGGTTGACCCCTAACGGCGACTCAGATTAGGGAAGGAGGGTGTCACTGGTGACGGTGCATAGAAACGAACTTTCCAGACCGTGTGTCACGGAGGGCATTGAGTGTCAGGCTGTCATTCTCGACCATCATGGTTACCGCCTGTTTGATATCGGCTTCCCGGTCTTCCGGTACCCACAGCGTAACCTTTTTCAAGCCTTTGTCGCGCTGACGTTTCTCATATTCGCTATTCCTGCTCATATCACGGTCACCTTAATCAAGACGGACATCTGGTTTTTCACGGTACTGTTGGACGAGGAGGTAAACAGGCCACCGAGCAGCGGCAGGTCTTTCAGTACCGGAACACCGGATTCGCTTTCCCGGATTTCATCACTCACCAAACCGCCCAGTATGATGGACTGACCGTCCACAACCTGAATCACGGTATTGATTTCGCGGTTATTGGTGATGATATCGCTGGCAACGTCGCTGTCAGACACGCTGGGATATGAAGCACCACTGTGCCGTTGACGATGTGCGGGCGTACGGAGAGACTCAGGCCAACGTTCTTGCGTTCAATTTGAGCCGTTGTTGGCGACCTCACTGCTGACAAGAAACGGGACGTTCTGGCCGACATTGATATAGCCTTGCTCCCTGTCCATGACCAACAGGTAAGGCTTGGATAACAGCTTGGTGTCACTGTTGGTCGTCAGGGCATTGACCAGCGCGTTAACGTCGCCCTTGTCGTAGATGGTACTGCCGCCGGGCAGGATAGCGTTTTCGATCTTCTTTTTGAGCGGGTTCGATATCAGCCGGAACCCGGGACTCTCCAGCAGGATATCGAAGTTAACCCCGATATCTTCCGAATCGCCAACCCGGGTATCCATGACCACCGCATCAATCAGCACCTGTCTGCGCCGGACATCAATCCGCTGGAGCAGGTTGTTTATCTGGATAAGCTGCAAAGGTGACCCGGTAACAATCACAGAGTTGGCATGGAACACGGAGTAGGCCGGTCTGGCGTTCGCCCGTGTTTTCGGTAAACGCATCCAGCACCGCTTTGATCAGCGACTGGATTTTGGTGTTCTCGACATAGTCGAGGTCATAGAATTTGGTAACTGGCGGCACGATGAGGACCTTCTTGCTGTCCTTGCTTGGCCTGTCCGAGGGTGTCAGCAGCGACAGGCGATAGAACCCGGGTTCCTGCTCCAGCAATGATTGATTTTTCTACCTGAAAATTAATCTATCTGCGGTAGAAAGAGCCTAAGATTTCAAAAACCAAATGTTATGGAATGACATTACGGCAAAAAGCGTGTTTTAAGCTAGTTCAACCTGACATTTCTAACTAGATCTTACATGTTTTGTTTTTTTGTTTTTTTGTTTTTTTTCTGTTCTCTCTCTCTACCAATGCGCATTACATTTATTATGTTAAAAGCACTATTGAGAGCAACTTAGTAATTAGTAAGTTTTCATATTGATGTGTTGCCATCATACGCTTTCCTCAAGGAAAGTTCTTTCGAGCATTTTGGGGGAATGAGTAGGATAAAATATACGCAAAATATGACATTAAAATAATTACCCCATATAATGCCAATTATAACAAGTAACTGATATCCGTAGCAGGGTTGACGTGACATTGTAACACTTTAAATCTTTCTCTTTATGGGGACAATGATAGGGATGAATAATAGTGGCCATTTTAGCCCGGTGGTGTTTACAAACCAGGAGCAACTGACCAACGCATCTGTTGTACGGATTAAGAATCCTACAGAACGATCGCGTTATAGAGAACTGATTGCCGAATTGAGTAAACTACTTTATCGAGCTGCTGATATGTCGGATCTGGATGACGACAAACGAAGAGTTGCTAATGATGGCTTTGTGTCCTATCTATACAATGCATCAGGCCGGAGTCTAAACACATTGCGCCAAACGAAGCATTCACTTCGTTTATACCTTGATTGGTGTGAAGAGAACCAATTCCGTTCATTACCTACATCACCCTATGAGCTTGGTCACTACCTCAATTTCCTTGAGATGGTCAAAGGCCACGCGCCAAGTACAATTAGTGCCCATCTATCTGTTGTCTCTTTGCTTCATCGGATTGCCGGTATGATAGATGTAACAAAAACCCAACATGTCATTGATAGCATGGCCAGCATTCGAATGAATGCAATAAGAAATGGTTACACTGAAAACCAGCAAGCAGGTTTTCGTAAACACCACCTTCAGGCCTTGCGCCATCAATGGGAAAACAGTAATCATCCGCGCGATCGCAGAGACCTTGCTCTATTATCTTTAGCTTGGGATAGTCTACTTCGAGAAAGTGAGTTAGCTAGAGTGACATTGGGAATGCTAAAGCTAAATCGAAATAATGGTCACTATATAGGTCGAATTGGCTATACCAAGACCAGTAATAAAAAAAATGATGCCTCGGGCAGCGTGTTCTTCGTTAGCCGGCAAAGCTACCAACTTTTGATGGCAGCAATAATTGCCACTGGAGGTGATCCTGATGATAGAAACAGTTACGTATTTTACCCATTAACAAAAAAAGGATTTGCCAATAAGCGATTTTGTGACCCCGTAACTGGTTTTTCACCACTAAGTGGTGAAGCTGTAGATGGGGTATTTGATCGAGCTTACCATGCACTAACCCCCAAAGATTGTGAAAAGCCATGGCGCGGACATAGTGCTAGGATTGGTCGTGCTCAGGATTTATCGGAAGCTGGGGCCACGAACAAGCAAATAATGCAGTTAGGTCGCTGGGAAGATCCAAAAATGCCCTCTCGGTACACTCGTGAACAAGATCTAAGTGAAATAGCGGCTCAATTTATCTAGTCAGCATTATCACATGAATGACAGTGTCGCATTAGATATGTGTCACCTCCATAAAACAGGGAAAGTAGACACTATAAAGAACACAGAAAAATACAGGGTGGTCGAGCCCAGGTTAGAACAGTTTTATACATGGCTATGATGTCTGCCATGCAATGTAACCCTGTTTTTAAAAGTACCTATCAGCGACTGCAGGCTGAAGGGAAACCCCAAAAAGTGGCTATCATCGCCTGCGTCAGAAAGATGGTTATCATCCTCAATTCGATGCTGAGAGATGGCGTCTTATGGGATGCAAAACAGCTTAAAATTTATCTGTTGACGCTGTTGTTGACAACCGGGGGAGTCCATGTAGCCCAATTAAGGCTACCACGACACTTAATTTGAACACCGTAAACGCTGAACTTAACCCAAACCAAAAATGCCAAGTGTGCTGAATCACTCTTAAATTGTTTATTAGAGTTTTATATTTCGAGGAATAGTAGACCCACCTTACTCTTAGGTAACCACCAACGAAACTCATAATTCTGCGATAATGTAATTGGCGAACCGTACGGTTCTTTACCTAATTTTGGATGATAGATTAGCTCTGTACCTTGCTTATATGAACTACCATTTCTAAAGTCAAAATCCCCCGTTTCTTTAGAGTAGCTATCATGATCGATGTAATGGCGATGATCAGTACCGACTAACATAACTCCGAAATCAGCAAATTTACCGTAGTTCTCAAGATTATGAATATCACTAAAAACATCGTACCGATTATTTGGTTCACGATGGTTAGATTTTTTGAAGAACTTCAGCTCAATGGCACAACTACTTTTAGCCCCAGACGCCAAGTTTTCAAAGTATATGTAAATGTCTACTTTTGCTTTCTTTGAGCCACTTTTTACAAATGCTCCCTGATCAAGAAATACAGGCTTTTCTAACTCTATCCCAAAGATCTCGTCGCGAGTATTAACATAAATCTCTCCAATAGACTTTAAGATTGAAGACAAGTGAAGTTGCATTGATGCTTCGTTTTCAACAACAATCGCTCCGCCATTCATTTTCTCATATAACGCCCTTGCTGAAATATCAATAACTTCTCTTAAACGATTTTCAGACACTGGATTCTCCTAAAATTCTAACGCCTAAGCTCATGCGCCCGTTACCGCAAATAACAAAATTGACTACCATAAACACCAAAGTCAATTCATACCAAAGCTGTCGAGTAAAACGGGTCGCATTGTGCTTTTTGTTATGTGCGAACTATCTATAATCTCCGTCCTAATCGCTTTTCTATTTGCTTTTTTTCCCAACGCTCATTGAACCAATTAAACCATTCATAGACATGAGCAGCATGATTAAGCACACCGATACCCCAGCCTAATGCAGGCCAAATAGCCCAAATATAGCTGGAGTCTGTAAGTAAATTTATTAAGAACAAAATAAAGATGACGACCAAATAATTTGTTAGATGGGAATAAAACCCTTTCAAATCTCTAACATATTCAACTACTGCCAGCTCATCTTTCTGATTTGTATTGGTATCCATACTGCAATCAACCTCTTGTAATTCATTAACATGAACATCAAAGACTGCAGCTAAGGACTTTAACGAATCAAAACTTGCCTTTTGCCCTCTTTCAATTCGCTGAATTGTACGAACACTCAAACCTGTCATTTCAGCTAACTGTTCTTGAGACCAAGCTTTCGATAACCTTAATTTCCTTAGTTTCATCATTACCTCCTTTGATGTGAAACCACATTGCCCCATAAACTACCAAAAGGTAACGACACTAAGGTGACAAACACCTGACACATATTTAAAATCAGTCACTTAAGAGAAGCACATAACGCCGCATTAAGGTGTGAGCAGCGCTTGGCTATACTTGAGCGAAGTGAAACCGCCAAGCGTTGCGAATCACTCTTAAACAGTTTGTTATACGCGTCTCAAGGGATCGCATCATAGCTGTACCTACCAGCTTCCACGGTTACCCCCTTGAACTCTTTCCAAGCTTTAAGTTGCCTCTCATAGTATTCAGTACCAACTTTTAATTGTGTACCCATTGATATCAGGTCTTGGTCGGTAATTCTAACAACCCTTGATGATGAGCAAATCTCTGCTTGTTGGTATAGAAAATCAAAAACATGCGTTTTCGTCGACTTACTCCCTAAATCTCGGAATCGTTTCTCAAGTTTTACATCAATTATTTCTTTGATTGCTAACTTTTCGTGTTCTCTCATGCGTGCACCAAAAATGATTCCTACGACTTGGTTGAAGTCATAGTGAAATAACCGCTGATAGTTAGTAAACGAAGATTCGCCAGAAATATACTTACTAGGTTGTGGGAGCAGTAAGCGAGCTTCTTGCTCATATGCCCAACATTCATTTTTCGTTAGCAATTGACTTTGAATTTTCGCATGGAAACCTAAGCGCTCTTCCTCAGTTTCAAATTTATATCCTGTGTTGTAGGAAGGTAAAAGGCAAAAAGCATCTATGGCTTCTAGTTGATTTTCATACTCGATTGCTTTCACCTTAAATTTATTACCAATTGAACTCGTATGCCCCTTACTTACTGATAGGCTATCTTTCGTTCGACTGGAACATTGATATAAATAGCCATCAATTGGTCGATAGATCAAACAATAACCAGTATGACTTGCTGCATAGTGGGACCACATGAGCATTTCATTGTTACAAGTTGACAGTGAAACCGAGTACCCTGCACTAGGAGCATAAAGCGACAAAAGAGCCTTAAGTTGTTTTTGCAACTCCCCAATTTCCTGCAAATCAGCTAGATTGATTTCGCAATTTTTAAATATGCTTTCAATCACTTTTACTGAGTGTTGGTCGTACTCTTCGAGCAGTTGCTCCACTGAGATAGGACATATGCTGTTAAAGTAACTCGCTGCTAGTTCTGACCACACTTCGTTTTGCCATAGCGACTTAATGACGCGAAACCAAGTACTTTTACTATTCTTCGGAAACTCAAACTTTGACTGCATATCGATAGGATCATTTAACTCTTCTCTAGATGCAAAATACCATTCGTCATAAATGAGTCCCTTTTGAGATAAAAGCCCTGGAGATCGATATCTATAGACGTACATTTTTTATTAATTTCCTCTGAAGCGTATAATGCCCTGTTAAGGTGTGAGCAACGCAATGCCTAAGCCACCGCATAGTAAAAATGCCACGCGTGCTGAATCACTCTTAAATTGTTTGTTATATTTCCTGCTTATCCACTTTAGCTAAACCTTTACAAAGTTTATCTCCAACCCATGTAAGACGTGTTCGCTGCCTTAAAAATGGTAAGAAACTTAGACCAACCATCACACCTAGAGCCCCCATTAAAACCACATTATTAGTAATGCTCAAGTTAATATCCGTTTTTGGCAATATTTCCCTATATAATTCGGCGCTAAGCAAAAACAATAAGATAGGAAAAAACATCCCGAATATAGCTCGCATAATAGGAAAAGGTTGAGACAAAATGCCTTTTTCTTTCAGAGACAATGCTAGCGAGTGCACTCTTTCATATTCGGGGTTGGATCTAGAGCGGAATGAAATTGCTGTAAGTAAGGAGTTCACGTTAACAAAATGATGCTTACCCATACTAAACTCAATCAAAAACTCAGCTTCTGAAGTAGAAAGAGACTCTAGTTTTCAAGAAGCAAATCAGAATCTGAATCGCCTGCCTTAATTCGATCTATTAACGAACTCCATAGATTTATGATGTCGTCATTTTCTAGTTCCTTGTCTGACGCAGACTCCAGCAATTTGTGAAGTTTTACATCATAAATTAACTTCTCATCATCTTCTTGTGCCGCTTCAACAATTTGTTCTTCGTTCTTTTCAGCCAACTTTTGTTTATTTTTATTTTTCATGTATAGCTTTAGTTTATTAATCCCTTGCACTTGCGCGGCAGCAAGCTCGCTTGTTATAGCGATATATCAAGGTACCAATCGCTTGACTAATGGTTGCTTTGGTAACTTCAACTCTAGCTAGGTCTTCTAGATCTGTTTCTTTTCGTTACGTTGTCTCATCCAACTTTTTGTCTTCCAATTCTTCCAATTCTTCCATGGTGAACCTCTCAGGAAATATAACGCCCGCAATAAGGTGCGCCAACTCTGAACCAGCCAAGCACACTGAACTCCAAACCAAAACTGCCGAGTGTAATGCATCACCTTGATTGCTTTGTAGCACTATGTTTTCGACAATGTATCAATAACTAACCGCTGTTGTTTTTCAAGTTTTCCAACATAAGGTTTAATTCGTTCTGAGTAACTACCATTTACCATAGACACATCGCGCAGAAATTCTTCATTATAGGATTGTAACGTTTTTACAGTTTCCTCATTTGTGGGCGCATCATTTAAGTATAATGAAACCTTTTCATGATGACGTTCAGATATTTTGTTAATTTCCAGTTGCCATTCTTGAAAGATATTCATCTTATACAATAAAGCAACCTGTAAATTTTTTGCATAAGATAGCCACTCACTATTTCCAGTAATTACAGCCTCATTAGACAGCCTCAAACTCAATATTAGATTTTCAAAATTATTGAAGTTTGCTTTTTTGTCACTGTCATTGATTGTCAGTAAGGTTTGATACATTTCTGAAGAACTCTTAATTTCTTCTGTAATCGATTTAATTCGCTCTATTTCTTCTTTATGTAATTTATTGGAGTTTTCTTGGATATCAGAAACTATCCTATCCAGCTTACTTATCTCTTCTTTTGAATTATTCAATTCCATATATTGAAAGCTTAACCCAAGGATAAGCCCCACAAAAGTAAGTATTTCTATTGTCTTTGAAAGACTAAATTTCATTATTATTCCTCGATATTATTGAATAGTGCTAACGCCCTATTAAGGGGTGAGCAACGCAATACCAAAGCCGCCGCGTACCACCTTAAACACTAAACGCAACGCATAGTAAAAATGCCACGCGTTGCGAATCACTCTTAAACAGTTTGTTAGGTTTTGGACTTCAGGATTGTATATAGAGCCTTTATATACTTGCAAGCTATTGGCTCTAAACGCTCAAATGAAATAGATAAATCTGTTAATTCATCACCAAGTTGACCATGATGTGGATAGTTCTTTGCCAACTGTCTACTAATTACACCTTCATGTTTAATTGCATTATTCAACAACCTTAGCTCATTTACTGCATTAAACTCCGGTAGTTTTTTTGCTTCTGGTGGCAATACTTTCCATAAATCATTCCAGTTGGAGAGGTTCCTTGTTCCTACTTCAAGATTGAAAAACCTAACAAGTTCTTTGTGCTTGAGCTCAACCCTTTTATAAAGCGCTAAGATGTATAACTCACCAGCTAGGTCGACAACACTAAACTTATAAATTGCGTCATCTTCAATCCATGAACGGTGCATATGCTCATGTTCTTTAGATAAAAATTTCATGTTGTCGTGTGCAGCTTGTGCTTGCTCAATCTTGGAAAACTCGCAGTCCATAGCTTCAGAAAAAACTTTTTGAAAGGAGTTGATAGTGTCAGTATCAAGACTAGACATATGACTTTCGATCAAATCTTCAAAAGATAAACTCAACTTACTCTCCTTAAAAACCTAACGCCGCATTAAGGTGTGAGCAACGCTACCACAAGACTTAACCATACCACCGTAAACACAAAACCCAACGATGAAATGAAAAATGCCATGCGTTGGGAATCACTCTTAAATGCTTTGTATGGATAATAAAACCGACTTGAGGGTAAAGTGAGACCCAGGCTTTAGCGGCAACTAAAGCTTTCTATACAGTAGTTCGATTGATGCCTGGTTCCTCTGTCGAGAGACCGATAACAAACGTGAACACTGTATAGGACTCCAAGCACAACACTCGAATAGTCTACTGGGTCTCGAACCCGCATTACGCAATGCAGAGTTAGCTTATTATGGATACTTCAACAATTCAAAACATTAACATCGGCGTCGATACCGGAAAGTCTCAGCTCGATATTTATATCCGACCTCTCGACACCTTTTTCTCTGTTTCTAACGACGACAAAGGTATTAAACAAGCCATCAAAACCATCAATCAATACTCACCACAACGGGTCGTTATTGAAGCTACTGGTCGATTAGAAATGCCCTTCATTCTTGCTTGTGCTGACGCCAATATTCCTTATGTCATCGCTAACCCTGTTCACGTTAAGCGCTTTGCTGGCGCCATCGGCCAACGAGCAAAAACTGATAAGCTTGATGCCAAGCTCATCGCCCACTATGCCGAAGCTATACAGCCAGCCTTAACCAAGCTCAAGCCTGATTCCATGCGGCTTATGGCGGATTTAGTTGTCCGGAGAAATCAGCTTCTCTCGATGCAAACCATGGAGAAAAACCGACTCCAAATTATGCCAAAACAACTGGCTATGACTATCAAACCTATCCTGACCGCATTTAAAAAACAGATAGAAAAAATCGAAAAGAAGATCGTTGACCTTATTGAAAGCTGTCCCGAATATCAGGCCAAAAATGTAATATTACAAAGCATTCCAGGGATCGGTAAAATCGCCGCCGCTTCTATCATTAGCAACCTTCCCGAGCTCGGCTATATCACTAATAAACAAGCTGCTGCACTTGTCGGGGTCGCCCCCATGAGCCGGGAAAGTGGGCGCTATAAAGGACACAGAAAAATACAGGGTGGTCGAGCCCAGGTTAGAACAGTTTTATACATGGCAATGATGTCTGCCATGCAATGTAATCCTATATTCAAAACCACTTATCAACGACTCCTAGCTGAAGGCAAACCAAAAAAAGTGGCAATCATTGCCTGCGTCAGGAAGATGGTTATCATCCTAAATTCGATGTTGAGAGATGGCGACTTATGGGATGCCAAAACAGCTTAAAATTATCTGTTGACGCCATAGTCGTTTGTTAGGCGCGATGTGGGTTATATTTTTCATTTACCTCATTTGCGCCTTCGTCATGAAATAAGTCTGTAGTGTTAATAATAGAGAAGGGGTCAAAATCACTTATGAACAACTGTGCATTAAAAGATATCGACGAATCAGGTGAAAAGTACAACTCTCTTTCACCTTTACCACCGGTGATGAACCCTAAATCAGTGCGAGTAATGATCTGATCTACTAAATAACCACCGACTTCTTTTTCTTGGGTGATTTCTAGCCATACCCGCTCTCTTGGCTGAACGATACGAACCGAAACAATATCAGGTTTAATCCATTGAGCGTATTTTGACATTAATCCTTCGGTTATATCTATAGCAGAGAATGCATCTTCCTCTGATGTGTTCCCAGCAAAGGTTTGCAGCAACTTTATAGCTTTGTCTAAAGGATACCTAAAAAACTCTCGATTATTATTGACTCTAAAATCAGAAAGCTCTTCGTGAATAGCTTTTTCGGCATGATTGTAGTCATCACAAAACAACTCAAATGCTACGTGATAAGGTGTTGGGACTCCTGTTTTATATAACTCTCTAGCCCTTGACCTACTATCTCTACGAGTCTTGCCGATTTTTAATAAGCCGGGCATAGATTCATTTATCAAAATATATACGTATCCTGGATTCACAAGCTTCTCCTATCTCGCCTAACATTTTACTCTACGAACCATGTTCGCATATCTCGACAAAGTTCCACTTAAAAGAAGAGCAAACTAAAATATCAATACGCTACCGCCCTCAAGAATGAACCTGCCTAAGTCTGTTTTTCTGGGCATTTTACTGTTTGATGTACTTATTTCTTTGACATTGATCGGGTTGCGTAACTTTTAACTTTATCGAGAGGGTTTCAAACTTAGAGGTCTTACCAATTACTCGGTTCAAGAGCATCGTTGATTTGGGAAATCGTTTTAATATCTATAGGTAGGATGAGAAGTTTCTGCTTTGAACCGCGGGAGTTAACTTTCTAGTTAAAAGAAATATGCCGGATTTAATTTTAATCGTATCGAGCAACACTGTGCAATAAAACACATATATGTATCAATACCCGCTTTTTCTTTCACTAGTCTCCTCATCAGGATTTGGGTTTAACTAACGTAAAGACCTACAGTTAAGATTAGCCCCAGGTTTTATTGGTCTTGGCGTAGCGTACCACCTGATAAACCGCTATATTTTCGTTTGTTAGCCACACGATAACTTCGGGTATACACTGAATGGGCAATTCTATTTCGTATCCGTGAGATAACGTTTCTATTTTTTCAGCTGTTTCAGGACCAAGAAATTCTGAAATAACATTTTTAAATACCCCTTCGAAGTCACGAACTTCAAAATATACACGGTAAACGTCTGAGGTATAATCCAATGGCGTTCCTATCTCCAAGGTTTCATATTCTGGGGTTGCATCAGTATTTTTCATCTAGCTTTATCCTTAAATAAGAAATCTTTAAATTAGATTACCACACACAATACTAAGCAGTAGAGAACTATTGAATCTCAATTAAAATTTAAACCGTACGGACCCTAAGTAGTAAATGATATTTAGCAGCTCAGCTAAAGGTTTTCATGAAAAATTTGTTACATAGCATAAATGATAGCCAGCAATTTTACGTTTATAGTGACTGAACCGTGTCCGAATCATGTCCGAATCATGTCCGAATTTTTTATAGAAACAGATAATTAAGACGAATTTCGATTAAAAAAGATTTTTTTCAAAAAAAGACAGATCAAAGACTTAAGAAAAGGACACGAAACGGACATGATCTGGACACAGTATGGACATGATTCGGACAATCAAACGTTAGCGTTATTGAAAATAATATCAATAGGCAGAACCATTGAAACACCAATATCGCGTGTGACATATACATCGCCCGATCTTTCAAATTAAAATATTTTAATTTTTTAATTGATTAGAATAATTTTAATAAAGCTGGCTATGCCAGATTTTATCAATCCAAATTTTCGCGTCAAGGCACTTGTGGCAAAAATGTGCGTCGGGGGTGGCTGGGAGTGGATGGGAACGAGCTAGCGGGGGTGTCCCCCTAAGAAGCGGCAGAAAAGATTGAGGGAAACTTGAAAATCAAGGTGGTTTTTACACATAGTAAGTATTAAAGTCACAGATAAACAAAGCTAGTAATTATCATCAATGACAGTAATTAAAGTCCATCAAAACAAATTACATTTAGAGTAAATACAATTCAATGATGAACTGCATATTGTGTTTAAAAACGTCATAAAAGAATACATAATCAAATAATTGTTATATATTCTTCTAAGTGTCTTTATATTTCTAAATTTTTAGCTTTATAGTAGAATTATCAGTTGATTTACCTTTCACGTCAGCACCAGATCCAAAAATAAAATGTGGCGCCGCAGTAATTCTACTGCTTCCAGTTTGGTGTCCACGGGCTTTAAGCATACCAACACCACCCTTATAGCAAACCAGGTTACCGCTAAATCCCCTAGACCTTAATTTCTTGGCTAATTTTTTTCCAAAGGATTTTGAGAAGAAAGTGATGTTGTTGCCGCTGAAACAAGCAAGCACATGAATAGTAAGATTATAGTTTTTTGCATGTGTTAAATTATAAGCAAGTCTATCGGCTAACTCAGATGCGGTCCAAGTTACATGCTCTGCATCATTAAGTTTCCAACTAATCATATTTGTTGAAAACTTATGTCCATGTCCCACAACAAAGAGGTGGTCGTTCAAAGTTATATCTTTCCAATTCGCATTTCGACGATTTGCCCCGGTGCGAGTACGCCCTGCAGGCGAACAATCATCAAAAGGAAGTATTGAATCAGCTCTGTCCATCCTACTTATTGTATCTAGATGCCAGTTTTCATCTCTAAATGGTAACCAATAATAACTCATTACTTCGCAATACTCCGTTAATTGCCATCAAAACGTTATCTTTTCAGCGTTGAGCCTAAATTCAATTTTATTATCACTTTCCTATAACTCTTCGCTTAAGTAGATATTTTATATTCTCTTGAATGTATGAAAAAAATCCATGTTTTTCGCTCAATACCTAACATCGTTAAGGTTGACATGTCATAGCTTGACATAAACCGCAATCGTATTGATAAACGTTGGCAATAATAACGGCATTATTAACAATAACCACATCATAAATCAGACAAATACAGGCATCTTTATGCCAATATTCTAATTTTGAGTGTTTAAAGCTATCTGATTTCAAATGTCAGTCAAAATGATAATGTATATGAAATCTGATAACTACAGAAGGAATCATATTTTTTCATTGCCATAATTTGGTAATAATCAGATAAAAATCTAGAAACAATCACTCTGAGATCACAATAATCCCCTACGGCTTTAAATTGGTCGTGATTATCAACAGATGATGCTGTTCAGTCTTCAGCTGAAGTAGTATTATAGATGATATTTATATTAATAAGAGTTAATCTAAAACGTGTGGACATTTAACCCAATGTCATATCATCAACTGACGAACCCGTTAAAACAGCGAGCACGGAGACTCAAATCAACTGAGTGTGAAATTCTTCAGATGCTTATCCAACATGAGGGAGAGTACGTCAGCAGAGAAACGCTACTTAATGAAGTTTGGCGAGGCAGGGTTGTTTCTCATGAAAATATCGCGCAATCAATATCTCAACTTCGTATAGCACTTGATGATAACGGAAAAGAGCAGAAAGTCATAAAGACAAAACCTAAAGCTGGCTATATGTTGTTACCTGACCACATAGAGGTTCAACATACCCGACCAGCCCCAGAACTACCGGAGGCCACCGTTCCTTCATCAGCTCTAGATGACAAAAATGTTGAATTAACGCTGCAACAAAAAGTCATTACAAATTTACTGTCAGCAACGGTAGTAAAAGATTGGCCATTTTACGCGCTGTTTATAATAGCAAGCATGAATATTTTTTATACTCACGACCTATTTTGGAATGCAACGAATCCGCCTGAATATAACACCACTACATACCAAACTAATGGTGTCATGTTTATCATTGATCACCACACTGCAAGTCTGAATCTTTATCAACATATAGAGAAACAACTACCTGAAAATATTCACAATGTAATGATATCCAAGAATCCTGACAGTTTTTACGTATCCTGTATCTTCACGAATAAAAAAACCGGTGAGAGAAACACAAAAAACCTATCATTTTCCGTTGAGTTAAGTTTTGATTACATTCAGGAGAAGATTGTTGAAAAGTGCAACTAAAGTATGTGTTGGTTTATATGCAACCATCTCACTATGTGTATTACTATATCTTACATATACAAATAATATCTATACACCCAAGACTATAGGGCAATTTTCTGCTAAAACTCTTTATTCCGATAAGTTTATCTATTCCACAGATGAAAATGATTACTATAAAGAAATTAACAAGATAAAAGAAAATATACTCGGTTTCCGCACGATTACAGCCTCAATTGCAACACTTGAGACTGATACGATTTTTCATACAGCCTATTTCGTTTTATTCACAAAAAACAATACATTTCTGTCTTATCCTCGTGATGACGACAAATACAAGGAGATGATTGAAACTGATATTGTAGAAGCCGCACAGCAACAATACCCTAAGCTAGAATTTTTCAAAGTTATTTATGAAGATGGTAAGTTTGTATGTACGTCCAGTATCAACTCTCATACCACTACATGCAGAGAAATTATCCGGTAGTAAAATATCATGGCGTCAGTTCTACTAAAAAAAGAAATAATCCCAAAGTCTGTGATGACACCTCTTCTAAAATCATAGAGTGTGGATTTCTGCGCTAAGTATGAATGGCTTAGGTTCTATGTATGGCGAAGTCACAAAAATGCTAATTACAATATACTGCAAATAGCTATGTAAAAATAACCACAATAGACATTCCTACTAAGCTAATAGCCACGCCACTGAAAAAACTACCAAGTGCGATCCAAATCTTCAGCATAGAGCGCAATTGCCCTTTTATACTTTAAAATTGCTGCCTCATCAGTGGTCTCAAGCAATAGATTCAGTAATAGCGCAGTTGCCTCTTTATATCGGCCTATGTTGTATAAACACATAGCGTAAAATGGTTTAGCCTCAATCGCATCAGGGTATTGGTTTATGATGTTCTCAAAAACAACTATCGCCTTTTCGTAAAAGCCTAAGCTTCTGTACGTACTAGCAAGTCCAAATAAGCCATCAAAAATCTCAGTCTCTGTTAAATGGCCATCCAACGCCTTTAAATAATGCTCGATGCTTGAGCTTCTTTCCCCTGATTATCAAATGACCAAGCCATATGTAAATGTGCCCGACCTTTTGTCGCTGGAGTTGACAGCAGTGGCATCAGCAAGGCGCGGCTTGCCTCAAATGCACCTTGCTTTCGAAGTTCAATAGCCTGCTCTAAGATATCCTTCATTTTTATATACCCTTTTTTCTACTTGGTTACACCAATACCACTTAGACTGCTTAGAAATGCTAGGAGTTTCAATGAGTGGCAAGCCACTATTATCGCATAAACTGAAAACACTGAACGGAATCTGTCGAAATATTTGTGCTACAAATAAATTTATCTCGATTATAAATAATTTGGTAAAACTCCTCATGCTCATGATTTAAAAGGTGTGCTTCACTAAAATCATGCTCAAAGTCGTCACCGGTTACATGCTCATGCGATTTAGTTTTAAGTGAATACACATCGTCACTCCAAAAAAACAGGGATGACGTTTTATACGACCTTTTTTTAAGCGTACTTCCTATAATTGATGAATCCACATCGTAATAACCGAAAAGCTTCTCTTCAAAGGTTGTCATATACTTATACGTCTCTATCCCTTTGGGATAGTGCACACGCTTTTCAGAATAAATGGTTTGATTTACCTTATCCCCTAGCGCCATCTCTGAGTATTCGTTGTTCTTATAGAGAATTACAGCAAGAAGAATAAATGCACACAGGATATATATCTTAATAAATATTTTTATCATACACGTCACTAATTAATGCAACTGCATTAAACAACAACTCATAAGTAACCTTCCCCCACAGGAACATCAACATGGTCCTTTTCACCCTCAGAGGGAACAAAGCTGCATTTGTGGGCACTTATGCCATTATTGTCATTTCCCCAACAGCGAGAGGAGCAATGACTTCTATTTTCTTCATTCTATCATGTAGTAGAAGTAAGGCAGTATTTGAAAGAGGCAAAACCTTTGGCAAACACGATCTTCTTTGCCAAAATCACAAACAGCCACAACAGCTCTTTTAAGAACAAGGGATTAACAGAAGGCACAAATGCGCTTATTAGTTACGAACGAACTAACTAACTACGGAGTATCTTGCAATGAGGTATCAGCTTTATTGCCAACTGGCCATTTTCGTTTAGATCAATGAATATTGGAGCTTGGCAATCCAACCACCAGCACTGGGATATCTCACAAACTCTTAATGAACTAACCCCATACATCAGCAGCTTATTCTGACAGAAAGTAGTATAGGCATCTTTTGATAAAAAGCTTTTCACTGGCAGTTAGTGGGCGAGCTTAAGCCAGACGTATTAATTGCAACAGATGTAAACCACAACTACGAAGCAGCACCAGGAATTGGTAACCGCAAAATGCCCCCTCTTAAGATGGGTGACGCCTTTACCATTGGCTGCGGCTCTGTTACCTAAGAATATACTAGCCAGAGGCGCATATGACGCCTCTGATTTTTTCTTACAGGTCAACGCACAAACCGTCTTTTTTCATTGTCGCATTCACAAACAAAGTAGGTCCGGTAATTTATATAGCTCAAAGCCTCGTCAATATTTATAGCATTGGAAGCGACTTGCTCAGCATTGGGGCAATGCGAAGCTTATCCTAAAGCTAGTCGCTTAACTCGTGCAAGTGAGTGCTCAAATATTACTTTTTTTATATTTGCGGGAAAGTTTTCCGGTAAACGCTTATCAAGGCGCTCTATCGCTGCTGGTAGCGCCACAACAAAATCATCAAGTATTTCACTCATTCGCTCTTTGCTGAAACCAACATCACTAGCAGTTGCGATAAAGTGACGAGCATAGATCTTATCGATTTGATATTTTTTGCCTTTTGAAGCTTTTAGCCCCATCGCCAACTTGAGTTTACGAATATTTAATCCTGAGCCACCGACAATTGGATAGGCTGAGAGTATGTCGTAAAAAGGAGTAAGCCGATACGCCCCACCTTGTTCCAGGTAAATTGAAAAGTTCTTCGCATGCCCATCGGTCGCTCCAACAATCCACTGGAACACCTGAAAACGCATAAAATCATCTCGGTCCTGCAATGCGTTACTAGACCCCATCAGAAGCGCCATGATCTCTTTAATACTCGCACCACCATCACTTTCATATTTAAGTGCTGACGGCTTACCCTGAGCCTGGCAGATATCTTCCTGAGGTAGCCTAATCAACCAACTCGAATCCTTAGCCCAACGTCTGTCAAAACGCTCGACAGCGATGGCCTTCATCTTGCCCGCGCGCACGATTTCAACTTCCGGCACCTTAAAGCCAAGTTCCCGGGCAAGCTCTATGCACAAGAATTCGTTTTCCACACTGTCTTTCATATCCAAAGTGGCATGAGGCTGACGAATTTCACCGATAGGTAATTTAATAATGTGGGTCGTTGGAGTGCTACCATGTGGAACACACCATGTTTGACCGATGCGTAGAAGTGCGGTTTTCTCTTGTGCACCGGCCACTGAAATCCTGAACTCATCATCGTCTTCAAGCATCCCGAGCGGCGCATTTGACATGTAAGCCGATAGAATACGCTCAAGCCGTTCTTCTGACAGCTCTTCATATTCCAGCTTTTTGACATCCTGAATGGCGTCCGGGGGAAGCAGAGTGATAGCGCCAACACTATCTCTCCCGATCATTGATAGTAAATCAAATGCCTGAGTTGAATCAGCATGATGCCTAGCAACAATCTTTGCTCTCACTTCAGGAAGATCTGGCAATAGATTATCAAAATAGTTGATTACTGAGTCTGATGTGATCTTGTCATATTGTAGAGGCAGTGAAAGCGATAAAGCTCGCGCACGATGGCTGTTAATCCATTCTGGCGAGTATCGAAACTGATGGGCACCATTAGACTGTTTGATAAACTCGCCCACCAAATCATTATTCATGTAAGTGAATAACTTCTTCATCACCAATCCTCATCATCTTCAGGCTCAACATTGATCTTTTGGCTTTGCACCACAATCTGTAACTCAACTTTCAAAGCTTGAAGAATCTTAAACAAGGTAATTAATTGAATTTTATCTGGATTATTTTCGAAATTGGAAATAGTTGATTGTTTCACGCCAACACGCTTAGCCACATCTTCTTGTGTCCAGTTGTGTTGGAGTCTTAGTAACCTTAACTGGTTAGCTAACTGTTTTGGGCTGTAAATCATCAGTAGATATCTCAAATCTCGTTATCCTCACTAAAGGATAATTAAGTTCATATCCCCTGTAAAGGATAAAGGAGAAGTTATCCCCACAAGGGGATAGAGACAGAGGTATCCCCTAGTAAGGATAATATGTGCTAACTGCGCCAGAGGATATGAGTGAAGATAGCTTAACTTTCGCAGAGGTTTTGAATTACATCATTTGATTTAACTCACAACGTGCAAAGCTTAACCTGATATTGAAATTTATTTAGCTACTGAAGTGTAGTAATAAGGTGTACGGATGTGATTACAGAGGGAGACTGACGGACTAATTACAGAGGGGCTTTATCGTTCCAGCGTACCCAGTCTCCGCATGGAACTCTCAACTGATAATCATCGCTAAGCAGCAGCTAGCGATGATTTTGCTCTATCTACTCGTAGGGCCACCGTATTAATTTTATGCCTTAGCCAAATACACCGAACCGTAGACTGGCTTATCTCTATCCCGTGCTTTTTCCTTAGTTGGGCTGCGATTTGAACTTGACCCAGATGCGGATTTTCCAGTGAGAAGGCGATAACCGTCTCGTTGGATTAAAGAAAGTATGGGTAACGCCCGATTAAGGTGTGAGGCATGCAATACCCAAGCCTCCGCATACCACCTTAATCACTAAAACCAACGCATAGTAAAAATGCCACACGTGCCGAATCACTCTTAAATTGTTTGTTAGTTGCCCATCTCAAAAGCTAGTGCTAACATTTGTACACACACAAACAAAGGAATACATCATGGACACTAGAATTCAATTTCGTGTTGATGAGGAAACAAAACGCCTAGCTCAACAAATGGCTGAAAGCCAAGGTCGCACACTGAGTGATGCTTGCCGTGAACTTACGGAACAACTCGCTGAACAACAAAGAAAAACATTATCTCACGATGCATGGCTAACTGAACAAGTAAACCTAGCATTTGAGAAGTTTGACTCAGGAAAAGCAGTTTTCGTTGAGCACCAAACTGCTAAATCTCGAATGGAAGAGCGAAAAGCCAGGATCCGCAATCGAGGTAAGCAATGATTTTATGGGAAGAAGATTCACTTAATGACCGCGAAAAAATCTTTGAATTTCTCTATGATTTCAACCGTGATGTCGCAGAGAAAACTGACAGCCTCATCGAAGCAAAAGTAGAAAACTTACTAGAGCAACCTCTTATGGGAGTACAACGGGGTGGTATCCGCGGACGATTGCTCATTATTCCTGAGATTTCAATGATCGTATCGTACTGGGTTGAAGGCGATATCATCCGAATTATGCGTGTACTCCACCAGAAACAAAAATTCCCTATGGATTGATTACTCCATCTGGGGACCACCTTACCTAAACCATTGTGCCATTCACACTAAACTTGACCTAGAATGAAAATGCCAAGCGTTGAGAATCACTCTTAAATGCTTTGTTATATTTGTTTTGCCAGTTCGACAAATTCTTCAGTAGCTTTATTACGCTTATAACCGAGCTTATGATAATAGCTAACAAGCTTCTCATGTCGTCCGTCTTGTGAAGAACATACAGTTACATAAAGGAAAGTATTCTGTTGAGCATAGTTTTGCTCAACATATTGGATTAGGCTCTTACCAATTTGATTCCCTTTGTTTCCTTTAGCGACGTAAACTAAATCTATTACATTTTTTCCTTGCTGTTCACCAGCTAAAGCAAATCCAACACTTTCATTAGATTCTGAGTTAATGGCGATACAAGCAAAGCTAGCAAAGGAAGCTGCTGATTCAGAATTTGTACCCAAAGATTCTGGTGCTTCTCTTTTCCATTCACTTATCAAACACCCTATATCTTGATGACTAGCTTCAACTGTAACAATATTGAGATTCATTGTTGTCCCCACAAAATATAACGCCTGCGATAAGGTATGCCCCGCTTAGCTAGCAAAGCACAGTGAACATCATACCAAAACCACCGAGGGCAACGGCTTACCATGATTACTTGTTATGCTTGCAATCATATCGTGCAATTTACACTTTTAGAGTAACTATAGGCACTTTTGACTGCGTTTTTCTTGATATAGTGCTCCATGTTTCTCTTTCTCGATTCGTCATTTGAACCATTAATCCCTGTTGGCTCTGAAATTAAATAACCATATGGGCAAAGCTCATTAATCTTTTCCTCGAAAACACTATCGATTTCATTATTTGAGCTCGTTAGTTTCTTTTCACTAATAGCTATCAAATTGTAGCTGTTATCACTAACTTCGTAGATGTGCACCTCTATTGGTGCAACCTGGCTAGAAGTACACCCTGTCAAAAGTATCAAACTAATCAAAGCTGAAAGTTTCATTTTTCTCCTTAGAACATAACAAAGTATTAGGCTGCATGCCTGCTTTCACGTAGCTACCGTACTGGTACTTAAGTGCAAAAAACCCATAAAAACTAGACCATCTCAGACAATTGAAGATGGTAAGAGGTGCTTCATCAAGACGGGAGCCCATGCGAGCGAACGATGGAACGCGTCGCACCATCACCCGGCGGGAGCCAAAAGCAACAATGCGTCAGGTGATAGGCTCGAAGGAAGAGCTAGTCCGTATCTCTTCATAACTCTTAAACACCTTACATAACCAATCCAACTGCTTGCCATAACGCTTATAAAACAATCTTTTAATATCAATTTCTTTTGCGTCTGTTTGAAATGATGAGGCATAGAGATCAAAGTCTTCTAATACTTTTTTCGCAGCCAGACAGTCATCTTCATCATAGCTATACCCTTCTCGGCTAACCTTGCTGAAGATGTCGGTCAGAGCCTTACAGATGGAGTCAAAAAAAATCGTGGCAGCCTCTTGCGCCAGACCCACATAGCTATTCCGGAGGAGTGGCAGATATTGCAGAGACTCATCCTTACAACCAAGCAGTGTGGTTATCGCCACTGGCATACCTTCCGAGCACTGAACAAGCAGAGGAAGAGTATTATCGTAGTCAGTATTTCTGTCCCACACTGAAAACTTAGCAAAGTCCTCCCGGCCTTTAGCCTGATAACGACGCACCATTGTTGTCATTAAGTTATTGGCCTGCTGCCTGAGGCTGGCAATCATCAGTGAATCATTCATCCCGAGAATCTCATCCAATAAACCCGGTCTCAACTCGGATTTTGTCAGCTCTGCGGCCAGACGACAGTAAGCAAGATAGGCAGCGTGGTTATCGAACGCAGGAAGTAATTTTTCCAGTAGTGACTGCAACTCCACTTCTTGAAATGCTTTTGTATAACGGATTAGCGACATTACCCGCTTCCGGCTATCAGATAACCACTGATCCGATTGCTGATGTGCCAGAGCCAGTTGGAGCGAGTCAGTATATTCAATAATGTAACAGTGATGACAGTTATGACAGACAGACTTCAGCCGACTTGCCGCCTCATCCAGCTCAAGCAATTTCAACTGTCTGAAGAGTTGCCGTCCTTGGTCACTGAACTCACTTTTTGGATCCAGCGATTTTCCCCGGATTTGTTTAACAAATGCCCGAGCCTTTTCCTTCAACTCCTGCTGCTGTACCTCTTTGGCTGCTTTCTCACTGAGGTAACTGTCTACAACAGCTTGCACTTTGCTTTCTGCCCTTGCTATAACCAACCGGATCCGCAATGTTCGTGGGACAGGAAAAACATTCAGCTTATCCCCACTGCATTGCTTCAGTAATTCACGGCATTGTTCAACAAGAACATCATTCATCGGCACCCGGCGGAGCAAACGGCGAAGCTGGCTGAGATCCCGACGGATGCTACTGAGCACAGACGCCTGTTGCTGGCGTTGCTCCTCTTCTTCCTGCCGGGCAAGAATCTCCCGGGCAGCATCCAGATGAGTTTTAGCCTGCTGCAACTGAACCGCCGTCATAACCCCGAACGGTAATCTTTCCTTAGGAGAAAGAGACAGCGAATGCATACTCATGATTTGGCGCTGATAAGTGATATCGATAGCTCCAATCGTCTCATCAACCTTGAAGTGCGGGTAGACCACCTCCAAATTCAGAGCCCCCTCAGATTCACTCTGGCTGATAGCAGCTTCAGATAACACAAATGCATTAAACTGAGCACCGTCCTGCCCTAACCTTTCTGGCGGCAAATCTTCGCGGTAATTAGCACCATAGAGCAACAGATGAAATGTCGAACGGTTCTTCTCTTGACAATCAGGGCTGAACAGCCAGACCAAGTTGTATCCCAACTGACGGTAGAAGCGCTGACGAGCAAGGGCGGTTTCAGGGTTCAGCCACCAACGGGTCAGTTCAAAGACCCAGTGATTACCATCCTTATCGCAACAGTAAATATCTGGCTTGCGGTGGGTATTAATCTCGTGGTCTCGCTTGAAGATATAAGGCTGCATTGCCACTGAGTCCGCATCAATACGCGGATCGCCGGACAAAATCTCCGCCACTTTTTCCTTATGACTGAGATGCCAGTCCCCCTCACCACGAAAGACTTCATTGTATAACTTACGCTGCTCACGATCAGGATGACAAAAAGGACAGTCTTCAACTTTCTGCTTATGCTCGAGGGATTTTGTAAAGTGACGGAAATGAAGGCACTGCGAACCTTTACCTTCATGTGTCCCCCCGGCTAAATGTACGGGTACCAGGCAGTGCGCACAACGGTAACGGTTATTATCTTCTGCGATTTCCTGACGGGTAATCCCGTTAGTTAAATCTGAACCTTTTTTGATTTGTTCTATTAATCGACGGGCCAAGATAGGACGGGTATGAGTACTCGACAATATCTCCCAACCGTTATGATCACTGTGATTACTCATCCCCCCTCCCGGTAAGCGCAACCTACTAATATCAAAAACTTACAGCCTGCCTGTATATTTAACCCAGCGCGCCTTGCAACTCAAGTGATTGCATATTAAGACTTACCTGCCTACCCGATCCGTATCAAGTTATGAGCTTCAGCGCCAAAATTTATTTCGAATAAGGCCCGGAACAACAAAATAACGTGACACCGTCACTATACAAATTCGACTGGCGGCTCCTTCCTCTCAAGCTGACGCTCAGAGAAGACCCATGACTTTCAGACACAACTCACCGCTTGCTGGCCGATTGTACTAACCGGCAGCAGCCACCCTGTCACAACTCCACACTCCTAAAAAAACCATTCAAAGACGCAGTTCACGATAAGTCGCAGCCAAAGCAACCTCAGCGTAAAGTCAAAGCAATTGCGTAACCGCCATACTACCCGTATAGACAGTCGTAACTTGTTAGCACAACACTCAAACTTTCGCTGAGGTGTAGCCAGATCCAACTAAACCACAAACACTGCACCTAACTTTGAATATTTTGTTTCTTAAGTGATTTAGCGAGATCTAATGACATCAACCACTGTGTATTTAAGTGATGCCCCGCTTTAGGAACCTTGATATGTGGCTGGTCTAAGGCAGAGTTCATGCCACCAAACCAGTCAAAGGAACCAATCAGCTGAGTCGTATTACTCATCCCATCCGGCAGATTGACGACAGCCCCAACAGTGGTCAGTTCAATATCCTTAGCCCGACTCCAGGCAGCTTCATCCCCACTACTGGCAATATTACGTAACGCATAAGCAATACTCAGACAGCCTTTAGAGTGACCCAGCAGTGTGCGTACAGTTCGTCCTTCCTCCGTCAGCAGCTCTATAAGGGTCTGAGTATCAGGACTCTTCATCTGATCCTTCGCAACTTGCTTCCAGAATTCGCTGAATGCACTTAGCTGCCCCTGATCACAGCTAATCTGCCGTTCAATAGCCCCAAAGAAAAACCAACCACCTAGAGCTTCCTGAAACAGATCAGCCATGCCATAACCAGAAACAATCACCCCAACGGGCTCACGCAAATGGTTGGCCAGTGTCCTACCCAAAGAAGCCGCCCCCAGATCGGAACTCCCCACCCCAGCAACAGCGAAATGGCTGAGTTTATCTCCCGGAGCTTCCCTCAACCTCGCAGCATCATCAAACTTCGTCACCCCCTGTTCAGGCCCATCCGGAGTGACCAGTAAAATACTGCCTTCCAGGCTAGTCTGCTCAGTCAAATAACGACGCTCAGAATCACTGAGGTTGCCGACATCGTAAAAGAGACCATCAAGCAGGGTATTTCGTACTTTCAGTGGTTGGATGTAGTTGGCTGTAAACATACTCGTTCTCCTTTTCTCATTCATGTAAAATGAAATTCAGGCCCTTGTTCCTAAAGCGGCTCTCTAAAGAGAAAGAACTTAGCCCAGATTATGCGGTCTCTCAGTTACTCCCAGGACAGACAGCCCATCGCTTTGACGGGGCAATAACCCACAGATTGTCGCGGATCTGCCTTCAGATTAACTATTTTCCTCTATTGTTTGCCCTTTTATCTCAACTGATTTGATATCGCCCGCATATACACCAAATTGTACATGCCGATTGGATATTTTGCCGTTTTCCTGAAGTAAAGGTCGATGTACTAACGCTACATCCAGAACATTTATCTGAACAATCAAATAAAAGGAAACAAAAATGGCCAGTGCATTACATGAGTTGCAAGAAACTCTGCTTAACCTCAAAAGTTCAGTAAACCTTTGGACAAGCAGCCTTAACAAAGCCGTTGTTACGTCCTCAAATACTGTAATGATTGATGAAAAAACAGTACTGAACAGTAACCTTGGCGGTCTGGGAGCCTTTGTTGGTGTATGGGAAGGACTGAGTGCGCCAAAATCGATGAACGAAATTGTTGGTTTGACATACCTAGACGGAGTATCTCAAGGGCAGTTTGCCAATAAAACAATCGAAACCAATCATGCCGGTGTCAATTTATTAGATGGCCTTTACAGCATTGGGCTGTTTATGCGCCAAAATGACGTTACTTCTCTGGTCGCCACCGCCATATTAAATCAGTCCACCCCGCTGAACTATCAGTCGACCTCTGTCTTTGTTCAAAACGCGACAACACAAAATATTAGCGTGAGATACCAGATACCTGAAAATCTTTCACCACAGTCACGTTCTGACTGGATTTACCTGTTTAAAGGTGATCAACCTGTAATGAATAACAGCGATTACTTACGCCATGTCAGTGTTGGTTCTTCTCCTGCAGGAGTGCTTAATATTCAAGTAGACGATATCGTTCTCAAACCAGGCAGTTATATTGTGCAATACAATCCTGGTCACTCATTAGCAACAGTGGGCGCCGCCTACTCGTTTGTTATTGAATAATCAACTGTATTACCGTTGCTGAAAAGTGACACACCAAAATTACCCGCACATCGGATAGAGCAGAGAACTATCAAATATTCGATTGCGAGCATTATTGCACTAATAATTAAGCCGGCGATGTATACCGCCGGCTAATAAAGATTACGCTTCCTTGAACCTCTCCCCTTTAAACACTCGGACAGGATTTCCGCGTTCGAGCTGCAAGTGTGCCAGCCAACGCTCTTGGGCTTGAGCACTGACCTGCTTCTCCCTTAACTCAGCCAACTTGTGAGCCAGTAATGCCTTCGCAAGACGCTTATTCGCATGCTGACTGCGCTCCGTCTGAACCTTGACACTAATACCTGTCGCTAAGTGCGTCGCATGCACTGCTGAGTTGGTTTTGTTCACATGCTGCCCACCTGCACCGCTGGAACGGCACGCCTGGAAGGTAACTTCGCTATCTAAAACAGCGTCAGCGTCTTTGAATAAACGACAGCTGATAAACCAGTTCTTACGACCATGCTTAGGTCTCAGTGGACTTTTACAGACCCACAATACAGACCCAACCCAACGCGTTGTAAGAGTTGTTGAAGCATCGCCATCAAGCCCAACCAGGACTGAACGCATGGAGCCTTTCACCGGCCCTTCAAGAGCCTCCAACACCGTTATTGTCACCTTTTGCTGTATCGCTTCCTTCTCAAGCTGTCTTAGCGCCTGCTGAACAGCCAAACAGCATTCTGCTGGACCTTGCCCAGCACTGAGTTGCAACATCATCATCCCTGCGTCCCTCTCGTCTTGTAGGTCAACACAGGACGAAATCGGGCGACAATATCGATTAACCCAGCCTCGCTCATCGCACTGATAACGTTGTCGATAGATTTGTACGCCTGAGGCGCTTCCTCGTACACCAGCTCACGACTGCCGCAGATAACACGACCACCCAGCTCAGTACGCTTCATCTGCTCCACCGTGTACTTACGCGATAGCCGCGCCTTGCAGCCACTGCGGATCCACTTACGCCCGGCGCCATGAGCCAGAGAACATAAGCTGGTGTCACTAGGTCGGGCTTGCACCAAATAGCTGTAATCACCACGAGAGCCAGGGATCATCACCATCCCTTGCTCTGCAGGTGTCGCCCCCTTACGGTGAACCCAACCTGCGCCAAGTGAATACGGCTCAACAAGGTTATGATTGACGTCCAGAATCATTTCACCACGAGCCTTTAGGTTTGATAAAAGCCTTCTGGCAATGAACTCACGATTAAGTTCAGCAAAGCGCAAAGCATGATTGTGACGCTCCACATACTCATGGAAAGCGTCCGAGCCAACATCCAGCCCTTTATGAGAATACTTATCTACATGCTGCCTGAGGATCTGCTCACCTAACCCACGTGAACCGCTGTGTACCAGCAAACAGAGATGTTTAACACTCAGGTTTACCGCAGCGAGTTGCTCCGGCATATAGACTTCGTCAACCATTTGTAGCTCAGCGAAGTGATTACCCCCACCAATGGTTCCCAGTGCCGAATCAAACACACCAGGCAGAACCTGCTTGTCTTGTTGGCGCTTCCTGACCATCTCTTGCCAGTCATCGCCTAAAGGCTGATCGATATTGCCCAATAGCTTTTCGAGCTTATCCAGCTTAGTTTTGTACACAGCTAGATCCGTAGACCAAACAGCCATACCACAGCCAATATCATTGCCTACTAGAGCCGGATAGATATACCCCTCACTCAAGAAAGCTGCACCGATCGGATAACCGCGCCCGGGATGCAAGTCAGGCATTCCCACAGCTCGGATCACACCAGAAAGTTCAGAGGTTTTGATTAATTGTTGGATCGCATCGCTTTCGATCCAGGTGTCCCCGCGTGCAACCAAAGAGGCTCGCGCAGAAACGTTTTGAATACAGTTGCCCATAGTCCAATTCCATACAGAATTTGAATAGATATATGTGAATAGACAAGCCTAAGGCTGGGCAACAAACAGAGAGGTTGGATTAACCCAGACGAGGCTTGTAAGAAGATTTATTACGTCGCATTGTCGTTCTCCTTATCAAGTTGAGTGAATATTAGTCGGGCGGATACTAACGTAATTGCAGTTGTTATGCAAACACCAACCACGGGCCTGAAGAGCTTACCAGCGGAGGTAAACAAAGTGTGTTTGAAACTTTCTCGGTACAAACTACCAAGCTACGCATAAAACTTAAAACAGGACAAAAGCGACTTAGAGTAGGTTGTCAGATCTAGTCGTGTTGTTAGTTTGTAATTGCTAGCTACAACCGCATAAATCGAATACTTCTCATCCAGATGCACTTTTCGGAATCTCCACATATTGCGTTCCGGCATGTAATTAACTTAAATTCATTTGCTTTCGTCATGCCAACCCCATTCAACATTAGAGTTTTTCTGGTTTTATGTCGGGTTTGGCTGAATGTACGACCAAATCATCCTTCAGATACTCCCCCAAACGCTGCCTGACGACTTTAAACTGTTTAGGTTACAAGTCACTAAAATATAATACCGGAAAGCACCAGAGGCTTTTTAGGGCGCTTCAGCGCCACATGGAAAATCTTTAATTCCTCCTGCGTCAGTTAACCATTGACTATACGTTCGATGCGAACTTCCTTTTATCACAATAAATTTTGAAGTGTTTAAGCGAATTGTTGCTTGTAGTCGCTGATGGACATTTTGCTGACTTCTACCCGCTCGTAAATATTTACGTGTTCAAACTCAACACCTTCAGTCTTTGTCAATTCAGTTAACACTTTGTGCATAAGGCCAAGTTTTTTCAGCTTCATCCTATTGGTAGAAAGGCTTCTTCAATACGCATTGATAATTTCCAGCTCCCATTCACCAGCACACTTAAAATCACCACGTTTGTATCCTGATTTGGATTTTGGTTGTGGGACAGTCTTCAATAACCTGTGACGCCTCCCTGACTGAACTACCCACTTGATTTGATGCCACCTGATTGAAAAGTTATAACGTGGAAACATCACCTGTAATTCATACGTGGTTTTCTCCGACGAATCGACCTTTCTTTGTGAACGTACAACTCCCCTTTTCGCAACATCCCTCATCCCCGCCTTCTGTACATGGATGTAAAACGAAATTCTTCATCAATTAAATCGTAAATATTTTTTTGTAGCTACGCGATTTTTTCCATCACTAAAATCCTCCCTCTAGCAGTTTAATAAATAACACTACTAGTCTACTGAAGTGACAAATGACCACCTATTTGTCTCTAACAAAAAGCAGCAACTCTATTTGTCTCTTAGAAAATGACGAGTCTATTTGTCTCTAGCTATATATTAAAAATGTAGTTTGTTTTTTTGACGATAAAATGCCAAATTTCTTCAAAAAAATGAGGCTTTATTATGGATATAGCGACAAACAATTAAGCTAACAACTCAACCATACTAACCAATTTTAACCATTGGAGGTGTGTTACATTTCAATATAATCGCAAAGAAACACATTCAATAAAACACCCTGCTGAATTTTTCTCTTCTGAAAGTTAACATTACAGTAATCACAGGGTGAAAAAACTTGTTAACTTAGCCAGCGAATTAAATACAGGCTAGATTCAATCGTTATATTAGCATTTTACAAATGCTGCATTGGGTGGTTTTAAACAGCACTCAATTAAAAATAAAGCTTGGAGATTTAGCATCTACGATTGCATTAAAGATGTTGGCATTATTGATTTTACCACCGTGAAATCAATAACATTACGTAAATCAAGTTCAAAAAAACACTACAATATGCGTTGGATTTAAATACATTCTCATTGGTTAATAATAGCAAAATGCAATACGACCTAACTGATAATTATAGCAATGAACAGTAAAAGCCACAGTGAAAAGCTATAACTTTCCATTAGTTTTTATAGTTATGTCTTAGTGCATTTGCCTTCCAAGATACAGATTTTGGGTACTGATTATTTTCCTATTTATAGCGATTAGCGTTAGGATCACCTGGCTCTGAAACTCACAATTGGACAAAAATTTGCCAGCCTATTTGCTAAATTAGCAATCCATGAATAACTTCAATTATGGCAAACCTGAGTTGTGAGGGGGTATTGCAAGTAGTATACTGGCGCTGATTATCAACAGGTAACTTTATGTACATCAATAGGCTTGATTGGTGCAGATTAAGTAAATGGACGACTAATTTTATAACTTTAAAGTGGTTAGATCATGAAGTAATGAGATCTTACTTTACTGACACAATACTTAAGTTTTCATGCAAAAAAGTGGAATTGTTTAATATACATAATACATAGGTTTTATGAGAGGATTCTCTAACTATGCAGAAGACTCAAACAGTAACTATTTAAGCTAAGAACCAAAATGATAATAGATCCAGATATACTATTTGTTGGTAACAGTAAAACTAAAGATACCGACGGAAATGATTTTTTGACCTTCCCAGTATTCAAAAGTCTAACAGGAATAAGCTACGACTTTCAGCCACGATTCTTACCAGAAGATCCACAGTCACTTGAAGAATGCCTAAATTTGGCTTTTGATCGTGCAAGAGTCGAAGCAAACCGAGTTATCGCAGATTTTGATGGTTTCGATTGGGATAAGCTCAAGCGAGAAGATAGTCGTAACTATCTAAACACCAAATTATTTGTTGAAATGTACGAAAAGCGTTTGGCAAATATTAATGATGCAGAAAAGCACAGAGAGACCCTTGATACGTTTGGTAAGTTCAAACTACTCAACTATCTGACAATGCTATGTGAAGAGGTAATCTTTTCTTTCAGAAACGATGACTGGACAGACTTGCGCAAATCTAATAAAGCAGTAGGTACCAAAGACTATATCTTCTTTTGCAAATATGTTCAGCGTGTTCATGAGCTTTCTATTAACGTTCGAACCAAGAAATATATTGATAAGATTGAAACTCATCTTAACAATGTCCGTAATTACATGAATAGTGATTATCTAACAAGCCCATTTGTTCCAACTTCATCAAATATAACTGGAAGTTATCCCATCACAGGTTCTTCGACGCAAGTCGTTAGCTCAAAGCCTGTTAAGGACATCAACGAGCTACAAGAAGAATTGAACTCTATGATAGGTCTTCATACGGTTAAATCCCGTGTAACGGCCCTAGTTAGTGAGATTGCGATAAAAAAAGAACGTGAGGCTCATGGACTACCCATTAGTGAACGTAGCTACCATATGGTTTTCACTGGTAATGCTGGTACTGGGAAAACCGTTGTGGCACGTATTATTTCCAAGATGTTCTTTGCTCTCGGCCTAACCAGCAGTGATAAATTTATTGAGGCTACACGTAGTGATCTTGTTGGTGAGTATGTTGGGCATACTGCAATAAAAACCAATGGAGTGGTTGATAGCTCTTTGGGTGGAGTTCTGTTTATTGATGAAGCATATGCATTAAAAGGGGAAGGGAATGACTTTGGTAAAGAAGCCATAACTACCCTTATCAAACGCATGGAAGATGACAGAGATAATCTAATCGTTATTATGGCTGGTTACGAAAATGAAATGGAAGAGCTTATGGAAAGCAACCAAGGGCTACGCTCTCGCTTAAACCGTAGGATTCATTTTGATGACTACGATAGCAATGAGCTTACTGAGATATTGAAACTCAACTTTGAAAAGAATGCCTATGTACTCGATAAAATGGTTAGTGACGACTTATTAAATATGATAGTGGGTGTTAACGCTGAAGACAAAATAAAGTTTTCTAATGGTCGGGGCATCCGTAACCTGTTTGAGAAAATTATCGAAAACCAAGAGTTGAGGATGTGTCGCAACGGCAGAGTAGGAAAACTAGACAAAGATAGCTTACAACTAATTAAGTTAGAAGATATTGCATCTGTCGCCTAATTTTGATCTCAGCGATGGTCACCTCCTTACCAAGATTTTTCTGTCAGTGACAATGGTAAAGTCAAAAATGAAAACATTCTTATTATATGTTCCAATGATGTTATTAAGTATAGACGTGTTTTCAGCACAACTTTCCTCTGCTGATGAAGTCGCTGCGTTTAAGACCGCAGGCTATCGTTCAGATGGCAAGTATTGGCGTAGTGATTGTCATGAACTTAGCCCCTCATCTTCGGGTGAGATAACAATCGTACGAGATTTAAATGGTGATAGCCTACCAGAAGTGCTAATCACTGAGGGTAGTACTTATTGTTATGGTAATACTGGCTATCACTATTCTCTCGTCAGTAAATTGAATAATAGTAGCTGGAAGCTAGTCACCAGTGGAGTTGGAATACCTACGTTTATAGCAACTGAGGATTCTCACGGTTGGCCAGATATTGAGGTAGTAGGCACGGGGTTCTGTTTTCCTGTTATGCGTTGGAATGGACGTAATTATGTATTTAATCGGTATCAATATGATAATGTCCTTTGTTCTCCACAATAATTAATGCCACTTCTATTGATAAGGTCTTATGTAAGGTCGTTTAAATTTGATTTAACCAATATCAATTTTATTGGAAAGAAACAGAGATCAGCTCTCACACATGATTTTGGATCTAGCGCTCCTGAAACTACTAGATCCAAAGTCACCAAACATAGCGCAACACTTGCTACTAGGAGAAAGCGAGCGTAGCTGACACTTAGCAGCCCTCTGCATCCTCGTATAAGCAGCGGTATCGCTAAGCAACATTATCAGCCTGTGAATGAACAATTACTCTAAATAGCTTTGGGGCAGAAAAGATTTACAAAGGAAGTGAACTGTTATGTCAGATAGGTGATAATGAAAAATATCAGTTAAACATAAGGTGAGTTCAAGTGAAAGCCCCAAAAATAGGGCTTTACACCTATTAAATCAGAAAATCATCTAGTGGTTTTCCTTCGTTTTCAATAGCTTCTTTCAGAGGCGCAGGCATGCGACCTTGGCCTGTCCAGGTGCGCTCTTTACCATCAACGTTGAATTTATACTTAGCTGGACGAGTTGCACGCTTCGCTTTTTTAGGTGTGTCGGCTAGAGTTGCTAGCAACTCTTCTGGGGCGATACCATCTGCGATCAGCATATCGCGGTATGCCTTTAATTTTTCTTCTTTTTCCTCCTCTGCTTGGCGAGCTCCTGCTTCAGCTTCTTCACGCTCGGCAACCACAGTTTGCAGTTTCTCAAGGGCCTCTTGAAGTTGTTCTAACGTAAATTCTTCTCGTGCAGTAGCGCGCAAAGAACGCAGGTTTAATAGTGTCTTAAAAACGTCACTCATAATTTAAATGTTCATAGTAAATAAAGCAGATACATTACATTAATTTCGGTAATTAGACTATTCACGATTAATGACAATAACACTTGCAACGCTTTGAAACACAGGCTTTTTAGTGTATCAAAAAGCCTGAATTGCCATCTCTAGCAGTCGGTTTGCTCTGAAAGCCTCAGAGCATCTTCCAATTCAACGCCAAGGTCACGGATTGTATTATCTAATTTAGAATGACCCAACAAGAGTTGCACAGCCCTGATATTATTTGTCCTAGCGTAGATTAAAGAGGCTTTAGTGCGACGTATGGAATGCATTCCATAATAATCTGCATTCAACCCCAGTTTACTCGCCCAATTCCTGATTATTGAACGATAAAACGAGTAGCTTATAGGTTGCCCCTTTCGACGAGCACTAGGAAAAAGGTAACTACTTGCTTCTAGAAGGCTGAATAGATCCATCGGCTGATACTTTGCTGCGTTCTTGGCGTGCTCTCGTAATGCACATCAGTACCAGTTTTCTGCTGGATGCATTGCACCCTCTCGTAGATCACTCCTTGGGATGATACATCGTATACGTTGAGTTGAAGTAAATCGCTGGCTCTCAATTTACTATCAATGGCCAGATTAAGTAGTGCAAGCTGCATCAAATCTTTCTCAAGCACTAATCGAGTTCCGATTCGCCAGATTTCTTCAAGCTTGAATGGCCTTTTTATGCCGCCACATGCCCCTGATAATTGCTTCCTCATATTGACCTTCTTTCGAATCTTATTGGCCAACTAGGATTTTAGGAAAGCTAGCATGACGTTCTAGCTAGGAAAGTCATGGACATAAATGATTCAGCCTAGTTAGGCGGCACGCAACTCTTTCTGTTGGACCTAATTCTCTGATCTGGGGCATCACCACTCAGGTCTCTCAGTATATCCCAGGAATCAACCGATAGCGCACGCGTCGCGCATAGTCTCGATAGCCCGGCAACTCTTTCTGTAAAGTCTGGTCTTCGAGTACGGTTCTAATCACCGCGATGATTAATGCCACCGCCGCAGGAATCAGTGTCCATACCGAACTCAGAGCAAGAACAATACCGAACAGTGCAAGAATATTTCCGGCATAACCCGGATGCCGCACAAACCGATATGGGCCACTATCACACACCACATGCCCTCGATCCGTCTGAATGTGCATCACGCTGGAGAAAAAGCGGTTCTCTACCAATGCCCATGCAGCGAAAGCGTATCCGAGCGAGATCAAAATGAAGCCAATTACAATAAGCCATAACGCAAATTTGGAGGACCAGTCATAGCGGTGGTCCAGCCCTGCCACAATGACCATAGGAAACCCGACACTCACAGCCATCAGTGGAGCAAGTACTCTGTCCCAGGTTTTTGCGTTTTGAATATTTGCAATATTTTGTCTTTCGGCTGTTAATCCGGGATGTCGTTGTTCCGCCCATATGCGCCCACCAATACCTGCAGCCAAGATCAGCATGGAAAATAGCCACGCCTGCCACCAACCGAGGTCCCCACCGCATATAAATAAAATCAGCGGGATTAAGAGATACACCACAACTAATCTGATCCACTGACGGAGAGATACTGTCTGGGCTGCCTCTTTATTAACCGTCTTTGCTGACATGTCTTCCCCGAAATAGAATGGATTTGAGTGTGTACCTAACGCTCCGCTCAGGCGCCATCATCCAGAGTGGGATTAACCTGCACCCAACTTTCTAGCCCACTGATAGGTTAGCGCTTTAACCAACTAAACACATAATGAAGCATTAGATAATTTAGGCCAATTAACAGACAAGTCCATTGTAGAAAGAGATTACTCTAAATTGATAAAGAGCATCATCGTGCTAGATGAAGAGGCTGGCACAACGAGGGACACCAACGTATTAGTGCTTTATTTATTGGGCTTTCTGTTTACTCGCCTGTATTAACTCCCTATCTTATCCGAGGTTACAATGAAGGCAACGATACAGCTGCAGCTAACGATGATGCTAGATCATTGAACCGAGGGAGTCGACCAGATACGTTAAACCTTTGTATCAGCTATAACGTGTTGTTTTGCCAGTGTAAAATTTCAGTTCTCATGCAAGAGTGACGCAGGTCTAATGCTTAGTACATTTTTTTGCTAGATTGTATATAAAATTAATCACCCATGTAGGGCGATATATTCGGGGGGCTATTGGCAGAGACACTGTGCTGTTAAGTATAGGTATCCTATAGCCTGCTGCTTAAACGTACCTGATAACAATCTTTAACAACATAAATGGAGTTATATTGTGTCAGATTTGAAATTCAGTGTGGTTGGACATTCCGAATCGGCTACTCGCGTTGCCGTTAAGGCTCGTGATTTTACGCTGGTTGTCGATGAACCCATAGGGCTTGGCGGTCAGGACCTGGGGCCTAATCCAGTGGAATACGAGCTTGCTGCGCTTGTGGGGTGCATCAATGTTATGGGCCACATAATTGCGAAAGAGATGAGCTTTGGTATTAATAGTCTTAAAATTAAAGCATCAGGTCAGCTTAATCCCGACCGCTTGTTCGGTAAGGAAACAGCCGATCGGGCAGGCTATAAGAACATTGAGGTCGTTCTTGAGGTGGATGCAGATACAGATCAGGACACCTTGGATATCTGGATGAAAAAAATTGAGTCACGCTGTCCGGTATCCGATAACTTGACTAATACCACCCCGGTTACCCTTGCGCTCAAGGCGTTAGCTGTGGCTTAAGTTGGCTAGAAACTTTCTCAATTAAAATCAAAAGGTTCGTCGTCGCTTTTTCCTGAAAACCGCGATGAACCTTTAATTTATTGGTTATGGGTGTACACGGGGAACTAAGTCTTAAGCAACGTCATAATTGGGAAAAAATGAACATAGCTGACACTCTGCAACCTCCTTCACCCACGCATAAGCTCTGGTATCGAAAAATAGCATTAACAGCCTGTGAATGAGTTTCAGTTCTAAGTGATAATGGTGCAATTCCGAGTTACGATCCATAGAACACTCTAACTTTTTGCATTACTTCTAGTATCGCAACCATGCGGCCAGCCTACATGTGGCTAGTCTAGTTACTATGCCTCTTCAGTCAGGATAGACTGACTCAACGTTTGAAGGCATATCCACACTCTTTATCCTTTAGGGTTAGCGAATTGAACGCCATTCCTCCCCCAAAGCAGCACTTATTCTTTGGCCTGCATTCGTCAGCGTCACCTAGCGACAGTGATGAAATCATACGAAAAACCATTGAAGCCCTCAAAATAAGAAGCAAAGAAAACCAGCTAAATAACGGTTACTAACGATAACGTTGACACTCAACTATCTCCCCTTCCCCATTAAAAAAACAGGACGCTCATCCAGCTAAGTCATTATCATACCGACATTTTTTAATAAAAATCCGCCTTCTTAGAAGGCGGTTTTAATATCAGCCCCCTAAAAGGGGGCGACGACGCTCTTAATTCTTTAACAACTCTAACTGTTGCTCATGCTCAAGCTCTTTTTTGTCTTGGTGCCTCACATATCTTCTAATGATTTCTTCATTAACTCCAACGGTGTCGACAAAGTATCCTCTCGCCCAAAAATGATTTCCCCATAACTTCTTTCTGATGTGCGGAAATTTATTAAAAAGCCGTATTGCCGTTCGGCCTTTCAATACACCCATCAAAGTTGAAATCGATACCTTTGGAGGGATTACCGCAACAAGATGAACATGATCAGGCTGGATATTTAGCTCCAAAACCTCGCAATCCTTCATGTTGCAGAGAATGTATATTGAACGATAAAGCTCTTTACCTACATTCCCTTTCAAAATCTTAAATCGGTATTTGGTCGTCCAAACAATATGATATTTACAACGCCAGTAAACATGTGATGAACTTCGATAATCGCCCATGTTAGTTGATCCCTCTTACTTGTGGTGAATAAGAGTTTTTCTTCTAACATGGGCACTTCTACGGGCAATATCCCTAGGAGCAATCACCACCGCCATAGGCGGTGGTTTAGGGATGACAGCCAAGGGGCTGCACCATAATGGCGCAGCCTATTAATTAGCTTACCATCAGTCCATGCTGTGGTAACAGTTCCCGCAATACATACCAACGATGGTAAGACGCTGCTTGATAGTATTGGAATATAGGATGTGAAATCGCTTCTTTGCTTGACCGGCACTCAAGCGCCTCAAAACCTTCATTCCAGTCTTTATATTCTGGTATATTTTCCGCCACATTAAGCAACTCTCCATATTTAGCTTCGTGTTGCCAACGTTTGCATCGGGCATCACCTTTCGCCTGGTATTGCAATATGGCCACCACTTTGGGCTCCAACTGATTCCAGGTCTGCTGCTGTGAAACGTCAAACCAATCAGGGTTTTTGCTCGCAATTTGAGTAAAATATGCATGGATGTTTTTGCAATACTCAGCAAACGTTGTGACATTGTCACGCCAACCGGAGTCACCGCTTAACGTATAGTCAAAACGCCATTGCAGATATGGTCGATCAGGAAAAGTGACAACCCCTCCATGTCCAAGCGCATTAGACACCTCCTGTGCCACCGATGATTTAATATTTCGAATCAGTGGATTAAACATATCCCATACGTTGTTCTTTTTCGTTACGATGTAGTCTTTGATGCCACCATCTAATCCAATGAATTCAAAAGAGTATTTATCTACACGATTGCGCCGTGAGCTCACTCCTGAAAAGCCATAATGAGCAAAGGTGTCAGCATATACGTGCGCCATTATCCCTACCAGGGACAAATAATAAGGCTTCTCAGATTGTGCAAGATGGTTGGCACACATTTGCCGAGCAATCACGCTGTCTTTCCGACAAATAAGCCGTTCCGTAAATGAATTACCCTCATTACCGGGTAAAAAGTGAAACGGAACCCATACCTCACGCTGATCCTTAGGGTCCAGGTTCTCAAACGCCGTTGTATGATGCGCAGTGGCTTCCACCTGACAGCTAGACGCATCCCCTAATTCGATCCCAGTTTGATGAGCATTGTCATCGACGAATTGCGCGGAAGTAGCGATAACGCGCGAAGCCTCACGTGAAAGACCAGCCGCACGAGCAATACAGTAAGTACCGTAATAGTGCATATCAATTTGCATTACCGTTCTCCTTACATCGCGCGTTTAGCGGCAGAAAGCATATCCTGGGTTAGTTCCCAGGCTTCATCCCCGAGCTGGCGGATATTATCCTCAAGCTCAGCGACACTTAAGTTACGTGAAGAGGCAGACTGAATAACCTGAACCAACGCTTGATACTTTTCGTTGTTTTGGATGGCAGGGCTCAGGTGAACCAAGTCAAAGTTTGTGTTTAGCAGGAGCTGCCCCTCTCGTTCACCAAGCTGCTGATTTGCATGGGCTACAGATTTTTTGATTCGGTCTCGCATACTCATAACACTTTCTCCATAACGGGCTGGGCTTTTTCATCGAGTTCACGAACTTTCTCTAACCCTTGTTCTGCCTTGTCCGATAACTCACTAAGTTGTTGGTTGATTTGACTTCGAAGCTGTTCAAGATCAACACGTTCAAGTAACTGGTTCTGCACATCCTGAACCTGACGAATACTGTTGAGGTGAGCAGTGATGGTTTGATTTCCAAGCATCAGCATTGCGAAGCTCTGCCGAATATCTGAAATCATTTTTGCTTCTGCTTGCTCGAGTGGCAAAAGTAACTCACGACGTTTAATTTCAATTTCTTCAGTAGCAACCAGAGCCCATTCTTTAATACCATTTAGCTGAGCCATTCGATTGGGCTGTGAGGTTTTAACAAAGTCATCGATTTTCCCGTCATAAACAACTTTGCCTTGCGCCATTTCAATTAGCATCCCCTGTGAAATCCAGTCCTCAAGCATTGTTGGGACCCATTCTCTGTACAGGTACTCTTCTCGCTGTCGCTTTAGAACAGCAATGTGCTGTTGGACCAAGTCCATATATGCACGCTCTACGTGCGTCATGTCTTGCTCCATTTTGTAGGAAAGCTCAACTACTTCTTTAGGTACAGTTGCAGAACAAGCTGACAATAGTAACGAAATGCTGAGTAAAACCACTGTTTTCATCCAGCGTTTACGTTGGATGAATGGGGGGCAGAAAGGTGAGTTGATATTGGATACATTGATTACACACACAGATGAGGTGCTACCGTTCTCCACGATCAACCGATGTACAGAATCGGACATTATTATACCTTCTATTTCGGCGGACAGAGTCGTCCGCCATACTTCAAATTCAATTAACGTGGATACGAGCGTTTGTGCTTGCAGACGTATTCGAGGCGGCCGAAGCGGCGACGCACATACGCACAAACATCAACGAGTTTTGGTCGAATACTCATGTGAGATTCCTCCATCTTGCATAACAAAGAGGGAACTCTACGATTGAAGTGAAGGCTATAGAAAGGTACTATCGCAATTGTCACCGAGCGATTAGGTTTCTAAGCAGACCTGAGACCTCTTAGTGTTGGGTCTTGTAATCGTCCACGGCTAATGGTCGAGTACAGTTCACTTCACTGTAAAAAGGCACTTTTAGTATTTACTGAAAGTGCCTTTTTATTCCTTTGAGACACCTTTAAACGGTTTCTTGTCGCTTTTTACGTCCATAAAACGTCCTGTTTCAGCATCTCTTTTTACCCAGTTCCCTGCCCCAGTCTGAGTTTGAGAACGGTTTTTCACCGCACCTTTACGGTAATCATTACCTGTATTTTTTGCCATTTGAAATCCTCATTAACCTCGAGCAAACCATACGCTCTTCAACAAGATCACTTTACCATCATTGTGGTCACTAGATCAACAGCACTTATAAAAAGAAGACGAAGACTTCATATTTAGACGACGAAATGTGGATAAATTGTAAACTTTTACATATGATGTTTATGATGTCCAACGTGAGAAAATGATAATGCTGAACTACGATGAACTAAAAACTGAACATAAAAACAATGCAGATCGTTTTGCTTACATAGACTTCATGTTGCGTTTCACTGGCACTGTAAGACGTTCAGAAATAGGTACCCAGTTTAACCTGTCTGATGCAGCAGCCTCGAAAGTCTTAAAAGCTTATAACGACGTATGTCCCAACAATATGAGATACGATCATTCCATACGAGCCAATTCTTTAAGTCCAGATTACGAGCCGCTACTTGAGTGGGGAGCAGAAGTTGCTCTTGGCATGCTAGCAAACGGATTTAACAAAAATAAGCTTTCTGAACCTGCTCGAACTGTCATTCCATACGAGAAAATCACATCACTCCCTGACCAAATGAAAACAGAAACCGTCGCAGCCATAACTCGTGCTATTAGTGGTGGCTATTCTGTGCATTGCGAATACTACTCAAAAAGTGGAAAAGGACTTTCAGACAGGGAGTTGGTACCACTCGAAATATTAAATGATGGTGAATTTTGGATGTTTAGAGCCTACGACCGCTCAGAGAACTCCTCTAGTCGAAGTAAATTCAAGTTTTTTAACTTTGCCAGAGTTCTCTCACTAGCAGAGAACTCATACGAAAGTACGTCGAAAAGAAAAGAGCACGAAAACATCAAATACGACGTCGATTGGAATCTAGAAATACCATTAGATCTAAAATTACATGAAGACAGGTGTGAAAAAGAGCGAGAGGAAATCCGCATCGATTTTGGCCTGAGTAGCGGCGTAGACCAGTTATTTATATTAAAAAGAGCTGCATTTTTGTGGATACTTAAAAACAAATGGAGCATTGATACCCGAACTACAGAGCAAATAGCAACAGAGAACAAACGTCTTGAAAAAGTTAACAAACAACTTGGAGAAAATTACATAAGTAACAACAAAAAAGATTACAAGTTTAGGCTCTGTAACCTCGAGATGATAGAGATGCTGCTCGAACAGAACAATAGCTATATCAAACTCAGATAGGCATAAAGTGCATCAGGTCAAATACAGATAAATTCAAATACCTACATGCCAGAATGACTGACACTTAGCCTCCGGCTAAAGAAAGGAGCTCATTTAATTGTTACAAGCATCGGCTTTCCTCTCCAAAGTAGCAAGCTGAGTCAGCGAAGAACCCGCTGACTCAGCAACGGAAAAGCATGCCAGCTAAATTCTGGCTTTGTTATCTATAAATGACTGCAGATATTGACAGAGTCAATTAACAATCTGTTCTGATTAGCTTCCAGAGCTGCCCCTCAAAGAGGGCTGTCGTTCAATGCGTAAAAGTCTTTTGGATAAGTATCTGTAAACGCTCTCTAATTGATGTTGCAGACTCTCCCAAATTCACTGTAAAAAACCATATAGGGTGCCCCTGAATATTCACCATCTCGGCAATGTCTCCATCTACAGAGGGGTGAAGCAGCATGCCAGTACTAGTCAGAGACTTTTCATTTTGTGTGTTTTCCTGGCTCCGCAAATAAGCATACATCTGATAGATGTAACTACTCCGAAGCGTATCTTCCCGATACCAGCCTTTTACCGTCAACGAATTAAATTTCGTATCTATAACTAACCTCTCGCCAGTTGCACGCTGATCAACAATGATGTCAGTTTTCATACCAGGAAGAATTCTGTCTATCCCTTCACTTTTTTCTGAGATTTGCCAGTCAAATTGTTTACCAGCCAACACTTGCCACTCACGTTTATCCAAAGCAACGGCATAAAAGCCCGCAATTGCTTTTTCAAATAATTTTCGGAGCCATCCCACCTGCTTATCCGGAGTGGTCAAATGAAACTGACCGTCAAATTCTGTTGGCAGAGACAAAGCAAAAGCCAGGTCAGCAGCTGCTACCATCTTTTGATCTCCTACATCATGACGGCCAAATCTTTCGGATTTTCCGGAGTAATTAGTCGGCTTCAGCTTACTTACACCCAGACGTTCCATTCTCAGAGTCAGACTTCTGCACTTATTTGCCAGGGCTGATTTAATCCCCAGCTTCGCTACAGACTCCAGAGCTGCTCTTACATAACGGTTACGTGAGGTATCAACAGTCAGCTCATCAAAACGACAACGAACCTTTCCTTTTTCAAGTAATCGCCGACGTTCAGTGGTTAGTGTATCTATCCTTCCCCGAACTCGACTCAGTTCCGCAACTTTTGATTCATAGCCATAGCTCAGATTCCGCATCATACGTTCTTCAACCTGATGACACAGAATCTCTGCGACAAGGTCTGCTATTTCTTCCGGATTATTCTCAACATCAACTTTGCCTGAGCCAAGATGACGGTAAAGATCTGAGGCATATAGCATAAGCAACCACAGGTTACGGACAGGGATTTTCCCTAACCTTCTCGTGGTCTCTGCATGACTTTGATTTTGGGCTGAGGCTGGCATTAAATACCTTTTACCAAAGTATCCCGCGCTTTATTTGCGCGCTCTATATCGTCAAACCAATACTCTTCAAGAAGCGGTCCGATTTCATATTCAACAACTCCGTGAAACCAGGATGATGAGTCCTCTATTTTAGTGTTCAGCGGCGGGGTGACGTAACTGTGACCAATTTTGAACTGTGGACCCAGATTGCGATCATCAGATATCTCATTATTCAGGGAAACCAGTCGCTGTTCTATCATCTCCAGAAAGCCAATATCAATACCAGCCTTCTTATTTACCCAGTTACGCCACGATTGACCAAAGGCAGGTTTAAGGTCGAAAAACGCAAATCGTCGACGAAGCGCAAGATCTACCAGAGCCAGCGAGCGATCGGCAATATTCATTGTTCCGATAACGTACAGATTTGCCGGAATATGAATCCTCTCACCTTCAGATCTCCGATAACTCAGCTCAAGTGCTTCACCGGGAGTACGTTTATCTGTTTCTAATAACGTGAGCATTTCACCAAAAATCTGAGCCGGGTTTCCCCGGTTAATTTCTTCGATAACCACAACATGCTTAGTGCCGGCATCCTGCTTAGCCTGATTTATCATCTCTAAGAACGGACCATCTACAAGTGTAAGCTTACCCTCTCCAGATGGCCGCCACCCGCGCACAAAGTCTTCGTATGTTAAGTTGGGATGAAACTGAACCGCACGAAGGGAGTTTTCGTTTTTTTCTCCCATCAGCGCATAGGCCAGTTTTTTGGCCAGCCAGGTTTTTCCGGTTCCCGGAGGTCCCTGCAGAATAAGGTTCTTCTTGTGACGAAGCTGAGCAATAATTTTTGAGATACTTTCACGATCAAGAAAACATCCGTCAGAAATAATATCACTGACTGTGTAAGACTCTACAGGAGCTGGCGGCACCACTGTATCATCCTGCTCACCTGTGTCTTCATCCGGATCGGCGGTTGTATCAGTATCCCTGAACACCCAGGCAGCCAAAGATAATTCCGGGAACGAGTGAACCGGGTAAGCATCTTCCCGGAACCGTGTTTCCAGGTCATCAATCAATCCCAAGTACTCTTTCGCACCAGAACGGCCGTTCTCCCCGTTTTTTCCTACTTCCAGGCCCAATTTTTTTGTGATGTAAGTTTGGGACTGACCGTCAAGTGTCAGATACTTCCAGGGGCGAATCCAATAAAGCCCCATAGAAAGATTCCAGCCTGTTCCCCAACATTTAGCTGCGGAATCATAAGCTGCAGAAAGTGCTTCTGCGGAATCGGCGTCAGGGGTGTTTGCATGCTCTATGGCTGTCGCGAATAGCTCCCATAAGGTATCAATATCATAGTCACCCCGACGATATTTGTAACCGAAGAACCAGGATCGCTGGTTGTTAACAACAGGAATACCTTCAAAGGAATTAGGCACAGAAGCCTCTACTCCTAAAAACGAAGCAAGCTCACGTGCGATAGCTATACGATTGGTATCAGTAAGACCTCTGTTGAACAAACCAAAAACCGTGAACGGACAAATGTCACCTAACGGCTCTTTAACCCCCTCCTCCGGCTGGTCCTGAAGAACTGAAATACAATCAATTTTATTGGCCAAATCACGAATCGCAGCAATTAAAGGAGTTCGATCGGCTTTATACGTTAACAGCCTGTCTGCAAACTCTTCGTAAAACTGAGTCCACTTAAACCGTTGCCTGTCTGCGGGAGTATCACCGAACCGCTCTTTCCAGTATGGTGCGTTACGAAAGCGGTCAATATCCTGCGGTTTATTATTGAATGTAAAATCAATAAGACCTTCGGTCATCCAGTCATCAGATGAGACACGCCAGATAGTGATCCGGTTGGTATAGAAATACCACTCTTTAACCGGGTCAAAACGAGGTTCCCATTCGACATCGACAAACTGACCGTCACCGTGGTTACGCCTGATAATACCAACAGCCTTGATACCCATAACAGAAACGGTCTGACCTTTATTATTAAAGGACAACCTGTGTTTACGTGTATAAGATGACTTAATGGCAATTCTGTCCCCCGGCTGCATTGAGCGAACGACATCCAAATACTTATCCTGATAGCCGTTTTGCCAAATTCCCTGTTTTAAAAATCTCTCAGTTTGATCTTCGCTGCCTTTACCGTAAGACGCACCGACAAACCAGCAATATGGAATAGGGTCTTGAGGTGAGGTTTCATCGAATAGCTGAATCAATTTTCCGACGGCAGCACTGGGGGTTTCGTCAGAATTAATATCAAACTGATATAAATCCCCGCCTTCAAGCAGCCTTGTATAAAGATCATCCAGCTCTGCACGGTTTAGCGAGTACGGGGTTGTATTCACTTCTTTACCTAAACTTGCTATTGCCTGAGCATAGGCATCACTGGTCGCAGACTGCTCTGTTGTCCGTAACACAAAGTCTTTATATTTGTCTTCATCAGTCAAAATAAACTAATCCTTATTTGCTCCCCCATGAAGCCAATCATTTGTTTACACTAGCCTTAACCCACAGATTTGGCACAAATAAAATCAGGAGGTAAATCAATGAATCACATGATGATGCATTAGGTTTACCTAGTCAAATAGTGGACGAATAAGTTATGAAGAGTGGCTACCCTAACTTAAAAATGGCATAAACGTGTCAGTGTTTTTACTAATTTAGTAACTAATGATTTATCTCCGTTATGGGTAACCTCTCTTTCTGTGACCAGGTTTTCTACTTCGCTAAAGGCGAAAACCAATCTTTCATTACAGAACAAATGGGCCACACAAACACAATGATGCCTAGGCTTGTCTACAAGAAGGTCATAGAATCACACCGGCATGAGCAGGTGGATATGTTGAATAGGGTAATTTCTTCGAGTAACTGATTGATTTTGATAAAATCAATCCTCATATATTCATTAGGTTGATCATATGAGATTCAAGATGCTTAAAGAATTAATTCGTGAATTTACTGCTGTGTGGCCTTCTGAATCAGTGAAGGCGAAAGCGGAACACGCTGAGTTCAAAGAATACAACAAAATCATTGATGCTCAAGCTAAGGCTGGAATCTTAGAAGGCACTTACAATCAACATAAAAAAACTTATCCATTTAAAGAGTTAGAAATTTCTAAGTTATTAACTAAGCAAATTCCAGAGTCTATCTATTCAAACGTCAAACTTTCAAAGGATAAGTTCAAAGTTACTGGATCAATTGGTCAAGGCGGTATTGCTGATATCCCTTGGATCTGCATTTTCGATTTGGATATTACCTCTACAGCATCAAATGGCTATTACATTGTTTACTTGTTTGATGCCCAATTAGAAAATCTTTACTTATGTCTTGGCCAAGGGTGGACTCAATATGAGACAGCTTTTGGTGTTACCGAAGGAAGATTCAGAATTGGCAATGCTGTAAACGCAATACGAGACCAACTAATACTTCCTCAAAGCTTTTCACATACAACGATTGATCTAACTTCGACTGGGGGTTTAGCCAAAGGCTACAGAGATGGTGTTATTTTCAGTAAGAAATATCACCTTAGCTCCCTACCTGATGATCACACTTTAATCAACGACCTAAATGTCGTTCTTAAGTCATACCATGAATTAAAGTCGCTAATTGGTTTGAATATTATGGACTTCGATATCTTCGTTAAAGAAGAATCCTTCCAAAATCAAATTCAGGACTCTGCGCCTAAAACGCCAAAAGGGAAAATAAAACGGAAGAAAAAAATAAGAACTCACCTCAAAGAAACCTACGTCCGCTGCATTGGCCCTTCTGCAGATGCAATAAAAAATGCTAACTACAAGTGTGAAAATGACGAGAATCACACAACATTCATTTCAGCTGCATCTGGAAGGCAATATGTAGAAGCACACCATCTGATACCAATGGAGTTTCAAGATGACTTTGAATACAGCATCGATGTGCCAGAAAACATCATCAGTTTGTGCCCAACTTGTCATAGGTTGTTTCATCATGCTGCCGCTGAAGCGAAGGAAGATATTCTTGGGAAGTTCTTTGATAAAAGAAGTATAGCGCTTTCAAACGAACGAGGTGTGAGTATCAATAAAGAAAAGCTTCTTGGGTACTACAAAATTTAGCTGTATTAGTTCAGACAAGCTCCGACAATTCAATGATGAGTAAATAAACGATTTGCTTGACTCACCAAGCACAAAAAATACAATACATATACACATCATATACAAAGCATATATTAATGGGTATTGTAAAAATATCAGATGAGCTTCATGAAGAAATAAGAAAAGCAAGCTCAGTTATGTCTCGCTCTATCAATTCACAAGCCGAATTTTGGATAAAAATTGGCATGCTGGCAGAACTCCACCCACAGCTCTCATTCAATCAAATTATCGCCGATCTTATGAAATCGGCAGAAGTGTCGGTTGCAAATGTAGCACTACCCGAAGGAGAGGATGATGAACAGTAATGTGAGTATAAAATCTACTGCTGAAATCGAACTGATGCGCAATTCCGGAAGGTTACTTGCTCAGGTTTTTCACATGCTGGATTCTTACATTAAGCCAGGCATATCAACGATGGATATCAATAACAAAGTTGATGATTTTATTGTTAACGACCTAAAAGCTCGGCCAGCCAGCAAGGGACAATATGATTATCAATATGTTTTAAATTCATCTATCAATGAAGTTGTATGTCATGGTGTACCCAAAGTAACCCAATTTCTAAAAAGCAAAGATATCATTAACTTAGATATCACTTTAGAGAAGGACGGCTTTATTGCTGATTCCAGCAAAATGTATGTCATGCCAGAAGCATCCCCTTTGGCGAAAAAACTGGTTGAGGTTACATATGACGCAATGTGGGCTGGGATCAAACAAGTAAAGCCTGGGGCCAAACTAGGAGATATTGGTCATGCTATTCAGCGTTATGCTGAGTCTCATGGTTACAGCATAGTAAGAGAATATTGTGGCCACGGTATTGGCCGAGAAATGCATGAAGAGCCGCAAATTCTCCATTACGGTACTCCAAACCAAGGCCTTGTTCTCAAGGAAGGAATGGCATTCACTATTGAGCCAATGGTTAATCAAGGCACAGCGAAAATCAAAACCAAAAAAGATGGTTGGACCGTAATTACTCGAGACAAGAAACTGTCTGCTCAGTCTGAGCACACTGTATTGGTAACAAGTTCTGGCTATGAAGTGCTCACGCTACGAGAAGAAGAACAATTGCCGACAAATTGAGACATCTCTTAGCATGCTGGAAAACAGTTATATTGAAAATCGTTAGCGCAGTTTAATTAAAGCAGCTAACGTTAGCTGTTAGTGAGTTATAAGGCTCACACCTAAACGGGGCAAGAACGACTTAGATGTAGATCATTAAGCCGCTCTTGTCTGTTTGCATAGGAAAATATCTGCGTATATCTGTTTGAAGCGTAAAACTAATCAGCCGTAAATTGCCACGCAGACAGCATTAAAGTAAAAACCAACACTGATGGACTATGCTTGGGTGCTAGTACCCCAAATTAACCTTCCCTATGATTTAGATTAGCTACTAGATAGTTTACTAAATCAGAAACAGGAACATGGGTAATCACACCATCTTTCCGACACTTGACCGAAACCATGTTTTCAGCCATTTCCTTATCGCCAACAGTTAGAATATAAGGCAATTTTTGTTTGTGAAAGCGTTTCATTTTTCGAGCTACAGAATGTTGGCTGACATCAACTAACACTGGAATATCTCGAGCCAAACATTGCGCTTCTAACTGACGAACAAATTCGCTGTTTGACTCATTGACTGAAGCAATAGCAACGGGAACCGGATGTAACCAGACAGGAAGGTTACCCTGTGACGCTTCCAGTAGAACACCTATCCAGCGCTCGATAGAACCATACATCGCTTGGTGCATAATCACTGGAGCCTCAACGTCCCCTTGTTCATTTATATACTTAACATCGAATCTTTCTGGCAAATTGAAATCGAACTGAATTGTTCCACACTGCCAACTTCTTCCCATTGAATCAGTAAGTGATAGCTCAATTTTCGGGCCATAGAAAGCCCCCTCACCAGGCTGGAATTCGGCGTTAAATCCCTCAATATGGCATGCTGAATCCAACAATTTTTGTGCTCGCAACCACTGTTCATTACTACCTAACGCCTTTTCCGGCTTAGTGGATACTTTTACCTCCAAATTATGGTAACCGTAATCGCCGTAAACCTGCTTTGCGCGTTGTAGAAAATGACAGATTTCCTCTTCTGCCTGAGACCAACGACAAAACACATGAGCATCATCCTGTGTGAATTGACGTGCGCGTAGGCAGCCATTTAACGATCCTGACGATTCATTGCGATGAACCAAGCCAAACTCAAATAACTTCAAAGGTAAATCTCTATGGCTGTGTACACCGCGCTTATACATCAAAATGTGAGCAGGACACGACATCGGTTTTAACACATAGCCATCCCGGTTTTCCTTCCCGCCACCGAAAAACATATTTTCAGCAAACATGTCTATGTGCCCAGATGTTTCCCATAACTCCTGCTTCATGAAAACAGGTGTATTTACTTCTTCAAAGCCACTTCGACGATAAACACGCCTCATGTGCTCTTGAATATATCTGAATAAGCGCCAACCATTAGGGTGCCAGAAAATCATTCCTGGAGCCTGAGGTTCAGAATGAAAAAGGTCTAATTGTTCTGCAATTTCGCGATGAGTTTTCATTTTTTTTTCCTATGTGAACTCTGAGCGAAATGCAAAGCCAAGGTATAAAAAAACCCTCTGGCGATTATCGCTCAGAGGGTTTTCTAAAGACGCAAAAAACTACCCCCCGAGTGATCTCGTGGTGGTAGTGGTGGTGTTAATTGCGTTTAAATAAATTCGATTCATAATTTATGATTATCAAATTAGTTAAACAACAGCAAGCTTTTTCAAAAAAGCCCCCCCTTAATTTGATAATTAGTGAGAAAGTAACGCTCGATAAAAAAGATCTCACCAAATGCTGGCGTACAAGGCGAAGAGCTTTGCTAATACAAAAAAAAGATGGGTAAACAGTTATCGAAAAAGTATTCCCGAGGAGCATACACCACACTCAGGGTTTGTTGCGCACACGTTGTGTCGATACAGGAACAACAAAACTGTCTACGCTCGCAGTCTGGCCAACCATTACCAGCCACAACTACTAATTCGTCAAAAAAACAGGGGGCAACCTTCAAGTTATGAAGGATAAAGATGGTAATAATTTTGAGTCTAACTAGGCAATACATACAAAAATAACTGCCGAGTTTGAACAAAATTTCAAACTCGGTGTATTAGGTAAGAAATCGATTGAGCTAGAGATGATTACCTACCTAATCATTGGACAAAAACGTGTTTCAAGTTGGCCTCGTGATTGTCTGGAAATGGCACAGAATTACCGCCTTTAGCAACTAAATCTCTACTACGTTCTCCCCTGATAGTGATAAAATCTCCGCATCAGAATTACCGAGAAACTCTATGTTTATCCATCATGTTAACGGCATCGACTGGCTGGTGATTACAGCTTTTGAAGAACTGAAAACTATATTTATCGAAGAAGCCGGTGCGATCCCCTTTTGCTTCTCTACCGACAGCGAATTGAACTTGATTGATCAAGCCAAGCGCACTTATGGATATTTGCCTACACTCAGCGGCGTAATCACCGATACCGGCACTTTTCAAAGCCAGGATAACGAAGAAGATTTGAACCCACAGCTTGCCTGCCTAGTTGAGGGGCGTGGTCGGGTGTTTATCTATCACGGCGGCTTTGTGGCTTTTGTGGATGACGAGCAAACCTTTATTACTCGAATGGACTGAAAATTATTCAGTAAGTTGAAATCGGCGAATTGGCATCCCTAGCCGTTCATCCGCAAGCGTTTCGTTTATTAACCGGGTGCGGATTGAATGGAGCCGGATCCTAGCTTCAGTAAAAAAGCAATGCAGCGGTTAACTGGCGAGCTGTATCCCATATAAGGAATGGGGCAATTCCGAGTTACGATCCATAGAACACTCTAACTTTTGCATTATTTCTAGTATCGCAACCATTCAGCCACCCTACATGTGGCTGGCCAAATTAACTACGCCGCTTCACCTGGCCTTAGTCACTCGAAGCATGAACTCAGAAATGAGCAATAAAAGCTTTAGCATAAAAAAGCAGAGTTTAAGCACAGGCATAAAGATAAGGGAGTGTCATTAAAGCTCGAATCTGTCTTTGAAAACACTAAATGGCAAGAGGATGAGATCACCAATCACCGACAACAGATGATTAGTAATTTTAACCGGTATCTTGAAACAGTGGAGAGTAAGACAAGCGCGCTGATCGGTGAGAAACACTGAATCGAAGAACACAATTTTGAATATCGTTTATTTTCAGGCTAGAGACCTAGCCTGAAAATACCAATGGAGTTGTGAACAATCAGTGAAACTGCCAGCCTAACTCTAACAAGCTAGCTCAGTATGGAATTTCACTGCACAATCTAAATTAACAAAACGCGCATCTGCTGTGACAAACCTTTCACTGTTACAATGCGGCGAGACCAAGTAGGTCGTCATGTTCGCACGCTTTGCAGCAGTCAATCCAGTAAAGCTGTCTTCAATTACTAAACAATCTGTGACATCAACCTTCAATTCACGAGCAGCCGACAGGTAGACATCCGGATGGGGTTTGCCATGCACTTCATCTTCAGCGCTGCAGATAACACTGAATTTGTCCCACAGATTCAGACGATCAAACACAGCTTTGACCACCACATGGTTAGATGAGGTGGCCAGCGCTATTTTTAACCCCTGATCAGCGAAATAGGTCAGTGCATCATAAACGCCGCACATCGCCTGACCGGTTTGTGTAATGTGGTTACATAGCTTCGTTAGAATCATGGTTTCTAATTTTGCCGCAGAGATGGTCAGTGAGTGCGCTTCACACCAAGTGCGCGCAATTTCATCAATCCGTTTTCCCATAGTTAACTGCTCGCAATCGTGCCGCGTAATCGTAACACCAAAGCTAGCTAGTGATTCCATCTGCGCATCTTGCCACAAAGGTTCAGAGTCAATGATCACACCATCCATATCAAAAATAATCGCTTTTTTATTCATACCTGCCTCAAACAATACAAGCAATAGTCGCTTTGCTTGTATTAGTTACTGTGTTTTCAAACCCAAGCTATTCGACCTTAATTAAATAGGTGAAGAAAAATCCAGCATATACGGCGCAATATAGGCAATAACTACACCTATCATGCTTAAGTGCGGCTGCGTGACGACTGCAATGGTTCGCGCCAAAAAGTTAGACAGACAGGCACGAGCTATACAACGAAATTGCCGAAAACAGCGCACCACTTCCATTCAACCTAGCTTTTCACCCATGATGCCCCAGAACAATGTGGAGCTACGTGTATTGGTTTTTCATTATGACTCCTCTTCTTATTAATTTCGGACACTCTACAAGAACATTAAATCAAATAAAGAGTTATAGATCACAATAGAGCAAAAGACCGAAAGTCAGTCTTTTGCTCTATTTTGTACAATTGATTCAACTTGCACTTATTACGAGTTAGAGAGAAGATACGTATTCAACATGTGTTGGAGTGCGGCGGAGTATTGCCAAAATCAACATAATAGATTGAATAAAAAGGAATATTCATGGTAAGAGACGATGATTTCAAAGCGGACCAGATGGTTAGAGCCGCCTGGATGTACTATATCTCAGGTCGCAATCAAACTGACATTGCCTCGGAGCTTGGTTTATCGCGACCAGTTGTTCAGCGTCTAATCGCGGCAGCGAAAGAAGAAGGCATAGTATCCATCGGCTTGCACCATCCCATTTCTACTTGCTTGGATTACGCGGAACTGCTCAAAGAAAAGTACCAATTGGTTGAATGTAATATCGTTCCAACCTCAAGAACTGATGAAACATTGGATAACGTCTCATTTGGCTGTTTTCAGTTGATGTCTAAGTATATGAAAAATCAACCGGAAAAGGTTATTGGTATCGGCTCTGGTCTGACGCTGAAAAAGGCCATCAACCGAATTGATTTTGAATCGCCTAACAGCAAGTGTGTGGCGCTGATAAGCGCAATGGGTATGGATGGACAGTGTAACTATTACGATGATGTACCGCTGATTCTGGCTCAAAAAATCCAAGCCAACTATTACCAGTTGCCTGTACCGCGTTACGCAGCTACGTCTGATGAGCACAAAATATGGACCAGTATGCGTGTATTCAAAGAGGTAGAGACCGTAGCTAATAACGCGAACGTCATTTTCATCGGTATCGGTTCACTGAGCAAAGCCAGCCCGATAATAAAAGACGGCTTCATTTCCTCCGACAAAGCTGATGAGCTCAATCAGCAAGGTGCAGTAGGCGAAATTCTTGGTCGCTTTATAAATGCAGAAGGTCAGGTGATTGATTGCATAAACAATACCTTTATCACCAGTTATGATATTCGCAACAATGAATGCTTACGTATAGGTGCAGCTTGTGGTGAAGATAAGCGCCCAGCTATCCTAGCTGCGCTGAGAGGGCACTGGATTAACGGCTTAGTAACTGATGAGACGACTGCTCGCTGGCTGTTAACTAGATAATATGACTATAGAGCGACTACTACATATTATGTTAAAAAATATGCCGTGTAGTCGCAGAAAAAAATCCAATGCAGTCACTCTCTTTTACACCGCGTGAAGGGGCTTCTATAAGCCATTTCCACTTGCCATCTACCTTCCAAAGTATTCATAAATAATTTTTCAGATTTCAACTAACCAATAACCTCCTAACGTTATCTATACACATATAATGTGTGCCTTTGCATACACATTCATTTTTTAATCAGTTATTTAGTTCGAAAGTAGGGGGCAAAATGCAACAAGTCGTCTTGATAGACACAATTGACTAAATCTACCTTCGGATAACTTTTGGTAGGGCATTCACACATTAACAAGATATAAATGAGTAATTAACTTAACGAACAGTGGGATATATACGAGCCAGGAAAAATCACCACTCGAAAACCAGATAAATACATCATGTGCTCGAGCATCAATTCGCAGCAATGTACTTAAGGTTTTACGAAGTAGATAGCGCCTTTTACAATTTCTAGCTCTTCTGCTTACTCTGCGTGTTGCCGCTTCAGCTTGGCGACTTCAGCTACTCACTTAGTTTTCAGCGGCTATTAAACTCCTGCAAAGCCAGCAATTCTGATGAATTACCGACCAAACGAAATAGCCTATGGTTGTCAGGATTCATCACTAGCGCTAACATGTACTGTATATATAAACAGTATCGGTACCTTCAATGTCTGGTTTCACCGGGTTTGAGAACCCAACAACTCCATATCGAGAAAAGCCACTGAATTTGGGTGATATTATCCTGCGCCCAGCATCTACGTTCATCTATCAAAAAGCTCATTCCGATACATCGGCCCTTGTTCGTAAAGATGACTGGGTGGTGGTTGATGCGTCCATGAAACCAGAATCGACGGATTTGGTCTTGGCTGAACAATATGGCGAGCAATCAATTGTACCTTTAGCCAAAATCCATAACATCCAATCAGAATTAACCGTGATAGGTACCGCCACAGCCATTATCCGTCACCACCGCCCTGCACCACCGCTACCTAAAGGTAAACTGCAGCAAGAACTTCATCCCGCACTTATTCCCATGCCGGCCGCCGCTTTTTTATCAAAAGCAAAAGGTTCACGGATGGCAGGTTTAGGTATAAGGGACAACTCATTGCTTATTGTCCGCCGTGATGTTGATTATCAGCAAGGTGATCTAGCGGTCGTCTATGCCGACAATGCATTTCAATGCCGCTTACTGAACTTATCAAATGGCACACTCGATGACGGGTTGGGTATCCAAACACCAATTACAGGACCACTGGCTATCGAAGGGGTTGTTACAGCTTCAATCTCGTTTCAGCGACAAGTGATCCCACAATGGCAGGCTTAATAGCCATCTTAGATGGTACCCGCTTCTATGCCTCCGCCAGTGGTATTTTGCACCCTGAATACCGCGAAAAGCCGGTAGTTGTCACAAGTGGTAACCAAGGAATTATTATTGCAGCGAACCGGCTTGCAACGGATAAGTGTGGCCTGAAAAAATTCAAGCCTGTATTTGAGTACAAAGACAAAATAGACACACTTGGCGTACAAGTACTTGAAGCCAACTTTAACCTGTTTGGATATCATTCAGAACAATTCCAATCCATAATCAAAAGCCATTTCCCAGAAAGCAGCAGTTACAGTGTCGACGAGGTGTTTTGCCAGATGCCTTGCCACATCCATGCGTTACATTATCTTCAAAAGGTTAGGCGCAATGTCTACAAGCTCACCCGCACCCCCATTGGTGCCGCTGCAAGTCACAACTGCACGCTGGCTAAAGTGGCAGCCTGGGCATCAAAGAAGCAACCGGGCTATAAAGGCCTGTGCGTACTAGAGTCACTCCCAGAGATCGACCGGATACTCTCAACAATGCCAGTTGGAGATTTATGGGGTGTCGGCCGGAGAATTGACGCCCGGTTAAAGCACATGGGTATTAATAAAGCCATTGAACTCAAACATGCCGATGTAAAAAAGATGAAAAAGGAGTTCGGCAAACCTATTACCTCATTGATTGCTGAACTGCATGGACAGCGAATCTTTAACTGGCGAAAGCCCGATGAACTACACATCAAAGACATGATCAGCAGCACCCGCAGCATCAAGGAACGACTGCATTGCGTCGAAGAATTACGACAGGCATTGGCGTACCATGTCCATGAAGTCTGTGCCAAGGCACGCAACCAACAGAGCAAAATCAAAACGATCCAGTTCTTCTGCCGAACATCACCTTACGATAATCAAAAATATTCTAGCGGTACATGCGTGAAACTGGATTATCCAAGCAGTGACACCGCAATGTTTTTGAAGTTACTCTCAGAGGCCATACCCAGACTGATACCACAGAAAGGAACCTGGATACCTTTATATAAGATAGGCGTCACCGCCCTTGAAGTGACCGATTCCAGGCATGATCAAGGCGACTTATTTGCCCCTATTGAAGACACGAGGAAAATGTCAGCGCTCGATAGCATTAACGCACTTTTTGGTAAAAACACACTATTCCTGGGCGCCAAAGGCACAGGAACCACAGGGGAAAGAATGGAGTCAGGCCAGCTCAAAAACCCTCACTCCCGATGGAGCGATGTACCCACTGTCTTTTGCTAAAAAGGAAAAGGAAGAGTTAACTAGAAGGCCATCACTCTATTCAGAGAAAAATCACTCGCAACAGCCGACCAGAGGCCTTCATCAGTGCGAATGTGCCAGGTATCGGGCGTTTAGATTAGAAAAAGTTACCGAAGCGACAATGAGGATTCGCGTTAACCGAACTTTGCAGCAAAACGTTCAATCAAGAAATCGAGGAACAAACGAAGTCGTTTCGGCTGATACTGACGGCTTAAGTATATTACGTTCAAGTTAGCCCCCGTAGAAGAAGTCGACGCGTTGAAATTCTTCATATAACCATTGAGCACCGTAACTAAGCGCTGCTGCTTGATATCCTCTTGTACGTCGAGAATCGACTTCAGCGCAATACCTGCCCCACCCAATGCCCATTGGCGAATGATCTCACCATCATCGGAGAAACGCTTTGGCACTACGGTAACCACATTATGTTGCTTTTCATCTTGGAAATGCCATGTTTTCAGCTCTTCATTGCTGCGCACCATGGCTAGGCAATCATGTTCTGCTAAATCTTGTGGTGTTATTGGCATGCCTTTCTTCGCCAAGTACTGAGGAGAAGCGCACAAGACACGTCGACTGGAAGCGAGCTTACGAGAGATAAGGTTGCTGTCTACCAACTCTCCGTAGCGGATTACGATATCTAGCCCCGACTCCGCCAAATTAGATAAGTTATCGTTCAAGTATAAGTAAGGTACCACATCTGGATATTGCTCACTAAACTCCGACAATATCGGTGAGATGTATTGTTTACCAATATCTCGAGGAGCGGAGATTTTTAACGTTCCGCGTACTTCTTTCGTTCCCGTTTGGAGCAGATTTTCCGTCTCTTTGACGCTGTCAATAATTTCCAGGCAAGCTCGATAATACATACTCCCAGTTTCTGTCAAAGAAATGTGCCTTGTACTGCGATGGAGCAACTTAATCCCATAGCGATCTTCCAGCGCTTGCAGTCTTGCCGTGACAGTTGCAGGAGATAAACCTAACTCTCTACCTGCTGCTGCTAAACCTTTATTCTTAACGATGCTGGCAAACATCGTCATATTAGAAAACTTGTCCACGGCCTCTCCTTTAACTTTATTATTCGGCTGAAGTGAAAAGTGAATTCGAATATTACCTAATTATCATACTCACTCAATTTAATATACTGGCTTCATAAAAACGACATTAGAGAAACAAGTTATGACAGCGGAGAAAACGTCTTACGTCGTATTAGGTGGCACATCAGGCATTGGTGCTGAACTTGCCAAACAACTAGAGAGTGAAGGCACCGTCGTGTACGTTGCCAGTCGCAAAACAGGATTAGACATCAGTGACGAACAATCGGTGTACCACTACTTCGAAACCATCGGTACCTTCGACCACCTAATCATAACAGCAGGCTCTTATGCGCCAGCAGGCAAAGTTGTAGATGTTGACGTCTCCCAAGCGAAACAGGCCTTTGATACCAAGTTCTGGGGTGCCATTAATGCCGCGAAACACGGCGCACGCTACATCAAGAAAGGCGGTTCAATCACTCTAACTTCAGGCATGTTGTCTCGCAAAGTCGTAGCCAACACCTACGTAAAAACAGCCATTAATGCCGCAATCGAAGCCACCACCAAAGTATTGGCAAAAGAGCTGGCTCCTATTCGTGTTAATGCCGTCAGCCCGGGGTTAACCAAAACCGAGGCCTACCAAGGCATGAATGAAGACGACAGAAAGGCCATGTATGAAAGCACTCGAAATAGCTTGCCCGTAGGAAAAGTCGGCGAAGCCAGTGAAGTGGCAAAAGCATACCTGCTTCTTATTCAAAATACATATATGACAGGTGCCGTGATTGACGTCGATGGTGGCGCTCTGCTTGGCTAGCGCTTGATTGATACCCTGTATCAATGCTTGCAAAAGCTTGGCGCCAATGGATTCAAGCTAAATAAAAAAAGAGACTCCCCCATGAAGAAAAATAAAATTTTAAATTCAATTCAGACCACAGCTATAGGTATCGCCATGTTAGTAGGTAGTACAGTTCAAGCTCATGAAATTACACCCGAAATTTTTGTCAGTGCCGTTCCATCAGCACATACAGAAGAAATTAAACAAGCAGCCATGAACTACGCCAAGTTTTGGGATACAGGCGACGAAATATATGCTCGTGAAGCTTTGTTTGAAAACTTTAAAGATATGACTCCGCCAGAAGGTAGAAAAGAAGGTGTTGAAGGTGTACTGGAAGCCTCTCAAAATTTCCGTAAAGCCGTACCTAATTTACATGTAGAAGTTGAGCATTTACTCATAACTGGAGACTTTGCAACGATTCGATACCGTTTTAAAGGCAACTTTAACGGCAGAATGGGCGATATTATAGGTCAAGGACAAGTTGTCGACTTTCCAGCGGTTGATATTTATGAAGTACATAACGGTAAGATCATAAAAAATTGGCATTTAGAAGACTATAATACTTTCTTTTCTCAAGTGAAATAATCTCAGCTATCAGCTCTTTTCATAATTGCCAACAAGATCTAGATAATATTCATGTTTAGGATGAGCTGCACTGTCAATTCCAGACAGTACATAAAGTAAACTTGTAAGCGTACTATTATCTCTAGGCACGCTTACACTAATTTATTTAGACAGTAGAGATAATCCATATCAGCACAATATAAAACTGGTTAATCGCAATATTTAAAGCCAGCAATTAATTTTGCATATAAGTACGTTGAATGAGCAATTATTCAAATATAACTTTGGATTTGAATATAAATCAGCTCTCATATTTAAATTATAATTACAATTCAAAAGGAAGAATTATGTTTAACGAAAATTTATTAGCTATATCAATAAGTGTAACCATGTTAGCTTCTCCTGTGTGGGCAAACTCGGATTTTGATTCGACTTCTACTCGATATGAGACTCTGCAACAAAAGCTAGTTTCACAAAATAAAAAACTGGAAATACGATTATTTAATGGAAGTGGAATGAATTACGGGAATGGCCACCTACCTATTAATGCTAAATTACAGGGTGAGGACTCACGGTTAACATTGACTTTTGATCATGTCTATTATCGAAATGTCGATTCAATTAAGAATCTTTTGATTGCGCCAAGTGATGGTAGCAATAAGATAACAGAGTCTGAATTCAATGCGTTTCTCTACCATACCATTGCTCCGACGATCTCCTTAGTTCCTTATTCCTTTGAGGCGAATAATGCTAGAACGGAGAAATCATCTAAAATTCCTGAGATCACATGCTATCTTGATGGTATTAAAGATGCAGCAACTCAAGAATTACTTGCATTTAACTCTGATTATTCAAACGATAAGCGACTCTCTTTCACGTACGCTTGTCCTATTGATACTAATTATGTAGATAATGATACTTTCTATAATATATCCTGGAATGTGCCTAGCGATTCGATGTATAAGTTTTATAAGCCGGCTGAAAAAACACAATATCGACTTGCACTAACACGTGGCGATAGTAATTTTGCTCGCAGTGACGTTAATAATTTAACACCTCGTTTATTTATGAATATGGCTTTAAAAGATGTTGCGGTTGGCGGTGATTATACAATAATGCCTCATGCGCTTGGGCCAAATGGTATATTCAAGTTCAACATACACTTATCATCAGAAACCGAGATAAAACAAGCTAAAACCACAATTGAGAAAATGAAAACGTCACTTGAGGCACTAGGTTATCATCCTCATGTGGAATTTGTTGATAATTGGGCGGATTCTAATGTCATTATTTATAAAACACCTCTGCCCAATGCAGAGCATCAAAATTCAATGATTCGTGGCGGGGCTCAGTGGGTAAAACTCTCTAATAGAAATGCTATGATATTTAATAGTGATTTTGATTTGAGTACGAATTTTGGTTCGTTCGTCATGTTGCATGAGCTATCGCACATCATTGGATTGGCACACCAAACAAGTGATGTCGAAAGCTTGATGGGTCAACATAACTATTTGCCGGTGATCTTAGCGCCGTCTGAAAACTCACAGCCAAACACGGTATTCTCTTATGCGGATGCTCAAGTGTTGGCGCATATTGCTCAGCAAATGCCATAAAAAAGATAGTCAAGGATGACGAACTCTAGGCTGTGTCCCGTAACTAAATTTCTATATTTGTCTCATGCTAATGTCCTGAGGTAAGTGGTTATGAAATTTATGACGAAACATGGGATTATTAGAACCTCTGCTTCCAGCGGAACGCAGCCATCAAAAGAGTCATCCTTAAAAAGATAATCGCATCGTGCTCAATGGGATTTTCTGGGGGTTATGTTCTAGTGCACCAGGCGTTATGGGCCATCATGTTAAACCAATTACTGTCATTGCGTTGCTAAACAAGTATACGGATATGTTGGTCATAAAGTATTCCATGCATCACGGCACTGTGCAGTAAGACGCCACCCAACGAAGTCGAAAGCTTAGGTTGCCCTTAAATATTTCATTAACTTTCACGGCCAATGTCAGTTTTATGGTTGGCAGAAAATAATGGGTATGAGCTGTCATCTCAACCTATTTCAAATACCCAAAGTGCATATTGATATACATGTGAAAATAAGGAGTACAACCACGCGATTCGATCCTTAGTTCGAGATTATCGAACAGAAGGTAACAGAAAAAGCAAAGCCGTAACTCTTGGTCTGCTCCCGCTCTCAGTACTTTATGAGTTGCTGGGTGTCAAAGGATATCTTTGCGGAAGGCTTGAGCTCAGTGCAGTGAAAGTTGCAAGTTGGGTTCTTATAGGGACGGTACTTGGCACGATTTTGTCGTCTACCCGACCAAAAAAGTGCTAGCTGTTCAAATTGAAACGCCTCTAAAGAAAAGCGCTTTAGAGTTAATATCCATAATTTTTAAAACACAGTTACAAAATCTTAGTTGGGAACGTATTCCCATGGTCGCCCCAATGGAAGCAAGAGTTGTAAGAAGAGGGATTACACTTATCTCACGTTAGAAGAAAGTTATTTGAGCCCAAAAGAAAAATTAGCCAAGTTAGAGCTATAAGCATATAAGCCCACATCTATCTGCTCCACTCTTTTAGCAAAGAGACTCAAAACTGACTACAACTAAGTCATATTAATCCTGGCCTTCATCTGAACTTAAAGATTTCAACAGTTCTTCTTTTTCAGTCTCACTCATTTTATCGATAACACACGCTAACTCAGCACTTAGCTCACTTTCACAGAAAAAGTAGTTAAGTGGCACATCAAGCTCTTGAGCCATTCGACGCAATGTACCGATATCTGGCACATGCCGGCCCTTCTCATAGTGATTCATTCGACCACTTGCTGAGCTTGGTTCCATACCGATTTTCACCCCTAGATCTTTTTGGGTGATCTTGGCTTTTTTACGCGCAGCTTTGAGCCTCTCTGGGATTGGGTTGTAGTTTTGCACTGACTCATTTCTAACAAACCTTTCGATAACTTAGATTGTCTAAGTTTTGCCGATTCTTGTATACTTAGCAATCCTAAGTTTATCCTATTGGCATTTTTCCTATGAAACAAACCAAAACAATCAATGCGTTTATGTATAAACTTCTGATTGAAAAGGATATGGATGACTTTTCAGTGATTGAAGCTCGCGATGTGCTCGTGTCTTTGATGGACGAAATAACTGATTTAGATGAAGCTCGTCGATTGATTTATAGGCAAATACTTTCATTTGTTCGCAAAGGGTTGCTTGTACATCAAGGTGTGGGGAGGGACAAAAGATACTTTAAAACAGACCTCTTTAAGGAGTTGTCCTTTAAGCCTCGACAACCAGCAAAAAGCACTGCGCTGGAAAAAAAAGTTATCACTAACTTGAGTGAATTAGTTTCAGAACAAAACACTTATAAAGGTGAGTTAGCGATAACTCTTGGTGAAATGGAAGAATATCAAGCGCTAATGGAACGGTTTCCTCAGCAACACAACATGCTGAAGCCTTTATTTGATGATAGTAAAGAACGCTCTGCCAAGTTGCTTGGCAAAATCAACGCCATTACCAATGTTCTTAAGTTATCGAAGCAAGAGACGAAGACAAAATGTTAAGAAGATGGCAGTCAGAATGTATAGATGCAGCACTGACTAAGTACCAAGCCAAGCAAGCACATTTCTTTTGTCAGGCAACCCCTGGAGCCGGAAAGACGATCATGGCGGCAGAATTAGCTAAGCGTCTAATTGAAATGGATAAAGTGGATTTGGTGCTTTGCTTTTCTCCATCATTAACGGTTTCAAAAGGGATTGAAAGTACGTTTTCTTGGAAACTAAACTGTCCTTTTAATGGCGGATTGGGGTCTGTTGGTGCTTCATATACCTATCAATCTATAAAATTTTTCGATGACTATTTTTGGAGTGCTATTAAAAAGCATCGCTTATTTGTCATATTCGATGAAATTCATCATTGTTCTGGGAGTGATGAAACTTCAGCAAATACCTGGGGCGAGCAAGTATTAACAAAACTACAAACCATTGCCAAATATACACTAGCTTTGTCCGGGACTCCTTGGCGCTCTGACTCTGTACCAATTGCTCTAGCAACATATACAACCTGTGAGGGAGTATTGCAGTGTGATTATACTTACAGTTTGCGGTCTGCTGTCAAAGATCGAGTTTGTCGAGCACCTAAAATTGTACTTGTTGATAATGAACATTTATCAGTATCTGAGGGCTCTGAAACAAAGTCATTCTCTTCAATTCTCGACTTACTGAAATTCTCTAACATGTCATATCAAAGCATCATTCATAATGATCACGCAGCCGCTTATTTGCTTGAACTTGGCTGTAGAAAGTTAGAGAAAATCAGGAAAGATTCTTCCAATGCTGGTGGCTTAGTTGTTGCAGCCTCAGTTAAACATGCAGAAAAAATACAATCATTGCTTATTAACAGGTTTGGCCAATCAGCAAGCATTGTGACCTAGCGGCATGAGAATGCATTACAAGAAATTGAATCATTCAGGCACTCAACTACTCAATGGATTGTAAGCGTAGGAATGATAAGTGAAGGTACGGATATACCAAGACTTCAAGTTTGTTGCCATATGAGTTCAGTAAAGACAGAGCTTTACTTCAGGCAGGTTCTAGGAAGGATCCTTCGGGTTAATAACTCATCTAACCAGCAGGCATGGTTACTGACTTTTGCAGAAGAAAACTTGGTCGGTTTTGCAGAACGCATAGAGCAAGATCTACCTGAAACATGTAAGTTAGTTAATTTGGATAAGATTTCTCCAGCCATTCAAAATATAAACGAACCAGCTGGTGGTCATATTACTTGCCACCAGAGCAACATCGATTTTGCAGCGAATAGATTCTTCTGGGGTAATGCAGGTATGTCAGACAATATTACTTCACAGGCCCATGAAGCATTTACGGATGAATTGCGTATGGGGAGATTCAAGGAAAGAATCATTGCCGCATTCTGCTAATTAATGAGATAAAACACAAAATTGCTTCGGTCGCAAAAAAATCAGCAATTCAACTAAATAACCCTTCATCCCCCGGGTTATTTAGTGTTTTGATTATTATGAAGCTGGCGCTAAACAGTCTCACTATCACAACCTGGAACACTCTAAAACGCTAAATTGTTGTACGGGTACAACCCTTTTAAATCATTAGCTTACTGTATTTAGTCGTACTAAATAAATATCACCCTGCCCCCCAAGCGATGAGAACGAGTTTTTGATGCTTCAAGGCCAACAATAAAGGCAATAAGACGATGCCCTTTCTTGATCAAATGCTCGACCAGATTTTCGACATCGTAGCTTTTAACGCAATCGCCATCATAGGTTCTTACCAGCTCTTTATGAAGGGCTACAAAATGGGGGCCGGCTCTGTGGAAATGCTCGTCAACCACCGCTCCACCAAAATCCTCGAGGCACTCTCTTTGCTCGGTATATTTGTGATGGGTGGCGTCGCGGCCAGTTACGTCAACCTCGTAACCGGACTGGAGTACATCACAAAGGACGGTGTAGACATCAATGTTCAGCTGATGCTAAACGGTATCTTCCCGAAATTGCTTCCACTTATTGTCGTACTGGGAACTTGGTTTGCAATGGCTATGAAAGGTCAGAGTCCGGTTAAAGCGATGCTCTCACTGGTTGTTCTGTTCTTCATCGGTGTCGCGGTGTTTTTTTTCTAAATAAGAGATTCAACGCACTCAATCGAGAGCCTTTTATTTGGAGGAGCACATGAACTCACTGACATATCCAATACACCGCATCCGCGCTTGGCTAAAAGATGATGCCCTTCCCATCTGGATAAGCACAATAGATAAAGAAAAGGGGCTCTTTGCTGAAGGCCTTAATCAGGCAGGCCCCCCTTCCCTACCTAAATAACCCAGTTTATTGTTCAACCCAGACAAATCTAAGTATTTGCTAATTCCACACAGCTCGGGCTAATTGACAGCCGAGATACAATCGTTCTCGCAATCAAGGCTTGCCTCATTTCGGCAGCCCCCATACAGGCTTTCAATTTTCCCTAGAGCAAGGAAGGCATGGTGATGATCGTCAAATAAACCTCTATGAGCAGGCCGAATATTACTATGGCGTACGGGGCGAAGGACCGTTACTAATGACAAAAATGATGGAAAAACAGTTTTCGAAAGGTATAGCCAAGGAATGTACAACACATCCCGGGATTCGTTGTGCACAGGTTGGTCAATACAAGAACAACAAAATTGTCTGCGCTTGTCGGCCACAACTACCAAGCAATCCAAAAAGCAGTATTCAACATTCGAGTTCTGAAAGATAAGGATGACTATAGAAACCAAGTAGCCACCCTACCAGAAAGCTCTGATAGTTATATACAAGCGATCTTACCAAACCGAAGACAACAACACCGAAAAAGAAATAACAAAAGATGACAGAGCGTACATTGTAATGACATGCATTAATTTGTAATTAGCCATGTGATGACTGTTAATTTTAGCTAATATGGTTTTGACCAAACATTAGCCATTAATACAATATACTGGGATATAGATGAAATACGTTTGTTTTTGCTTGCTTCTCTTATCTTCTTCAGCTTTTGCTGATACAGAGGATTACGATATCACTACTTCTATTCTAAACAATGGCCAAACACTGTCTTCACATCATTTCCAAATATCACCCAATCACACACAAACGGATTCCAACTTGACCTGTGTCTACACACTGCATCTGAGCAAACAATCTACTGATTTAATTGACATTGAATCAGAAATCCACTGCGGTGAGTATAGCTTTTATCCTAGTTTCACTTTTTCTGCCAGTGGAGATGCTGGAAGCTTAGACGTTGACTGGAATACAGAAAAGTGGACGTTTACTGTTAATGCAACACCTAATACGCATGATATCAATTAAGCAGTTAACCATGACCATTTCATTGAAAAAAGCGACGTATATTGAACATGCAACACTCATTGAGGCAATATTCTCTGATCTCAAGCAATATAATATAAATGTTGCAGGGTGCCATAACCCAATAGAAGCAACCACCGAATTCTTCCATGCAAAGCCCGCCTCAGTTTCTAATGAGAACAAGCATAGTTTTATTGCCTTTTATAATGACATCCCAATTGGCATCATTGATATCATCAATCATTTTCCTTTTGATAAAACCTCTTATATTGGCTTGTTTGCCATACTAGAACAATACCAAGGAAAGCATGTCGGCAAGCGTATATTTACTACACTTGAAGTCCTGTGCAAAAAAACTTTGCATACCCACACCCTGAGATTAGGAGTCAAAAAGTCCAATCCTGTCAACGGATTCTGGGAAAAAATGGGCTTTACGTTAATCTCAGTAAAAGAAGACGCCTATGTTATGGAAAAAGACATAATCTAGACTTCATTTTGTACTTTATCAACAGATAAAGATTAAGACACAAACAAAGCTGATGTGTTTTAGTCGATATCTTTGTTATTCTCTGCAATTATTAGTTATTGTGGTTTTTTTCTTGTGAAAGCGGTTCTGTTCATTCTTTGCATTGTCATATCCTTATCTTCATCCGAAGTCTTGGCCACTGAAGTTGCTATCGGCATACAAGCCACAATAAATAGTATTGATATTCAAGATCCAGCTGATAGCGAAAGAACAATTGCCCGTATGACCAGCGACATGAAGTATTATCCGACTGTATCGCTCCTGTCAGATGAATATTACTTTAGCAAAGACTCGAATGTTGGTGTTCAATTGCAATTTGACTGGAGTATATTCAAAGCCGATAAGCAAGAAATTGGCGAAAATGATACTGGCATTGATTTGGGAACATCCATGTCGGGCTATGCCCTCTCGGGTGTACCGGTCGTCTTTTACCACTTTAACCGGCACAACCAAGACGAATGGAATGTAAAATTAGGGACAGGATTGGGACTTGGGTACTTAAAACTCAAGGGAGACTACCAAGTCACAGATGTGACCCATCCTGATTACGGTAAGAAAAAACAAGCAAACATGGATGAATTCGGGCTTGCTGTCGGTGTCTACTTGGAAGCCAATAAAGGAAATCACATTATCTCGGTTTACAACTTTAGTCCTGTAACCCAGAGTGATGCCTCACAATTCGAAGAATATAATTTTTTCTTATCTTATAAGTATCGCGTTAACATTGATGATCTACTTTAACCGTTTTCGACTTCAACGTTATCTGATTATTCTTGCGCTCTTCCCATTCACTTCTGAGAACTCCGTATTTAACAGAGTCGTAGTAATGCCCTTTATAGTAACGAACTTTACGTAGACGGGCTTCTTGCTGTAGCCCAAGTTTTTCAGCACATGCCATCATACGAGGGTTTCCCGACCAAGTAGTCAATCCCACACGCTCAATTTCAAGTGTTGAAAACAAGTGACTTATCCATAGAGGAAGTGCCTTAGCTGCCAACCCTTTACCCCAAAAGTTGGAGCTATAGATGATGATACCTACCTCTAACCAACGAGTCGCCTCGCATTCCCAATAATAACTGACCGAGCCAACTGGTATATCATTGACAGTTATCAACTGCATGTCTGTACCGTCACAAAGGCGTGAGAATGTACCTTTAGCAAACTCGTTAAGTGTTGGCGTAGAATAAAGAAAGTAAGGACCATTAAACTTGGTCCATTCCTCATCTGAGGTCACTAAATGGTAGAGCTCGTCTAATTCACTCGATTTAGCACTTCGAATTTTCACTTCATCCAGTTTCATCTTTTCTTGTCCTGCCAGGCAGCTAAAACATTCTATACAGCATTTTGATAATCTTACTTATCAAATCTCCAACGCCGTCCATATGGAGTTATGTACACCATCTAACAACGAGCCTCATAGCCAAGGTTTATACAAACATTTCATCGTAATCAACTATGAACTTTATCGCCTTGCTGAGATCGTTATTTCGATTGAACTCGTGGATAAATGCGACAACATCACAACCAGCTGCAACACCAGCCTCAACCCCTGCGTTTGAATCTTCAAACACTAGAACTTCAGAGGCTTTCAAGCCCAACTGATTTAAAGAGAGTGTATACGCTTCTGGGTCCGGTTTATGCCTAGTTACATGCTCTTGAGTAATGACGACATCAAACAGTTCCGTTAACCCCAAAGCAGCCAATATACTGTTGACCATCCAAGTTGCCGCCGAACTCACTACAGCACACTTTCTGCCTGATCTTTTCAAGTGCAAAAGATAATCCAGAGCGCCTCGGTTTAACTCAAGTTTTTCCGACAATAACTTTTCATAATGGCCTCTGAAAAACTGATTAAACTCAGGTAAGTCTGGATTGATTTCAGCATCCTTGAAAAAATGACCGGTTACAACAGACCAACTTTCTCCCATGACACCTTTGTAAACATTAAAGTCTACATCCGAACCATAATGGCCACATGCTAACGACAAAGCTAAACCTTTGAGCGGTTCCGAATTTACCAGCGTCCCATCCATATCAAACAGATATGCTTTATATTCCTTAACTTTCTCTCCCTGATTAGTTATCTCTAGAAAGTCTCACAATTACGAGAAGATACGCTATTATCACCACAGCAAACCTAACACCAAAGCCATCAATTGTAATGCAGAGCCTTAAGTCTCTTTATACCATTACATCACGCATAAGCTGAACCTCGACAGCTTTTGAACCATCTTGCAGCTCAAATAGCTTTGAGTAAAAGCTTTGAGTTACTTCAAAGCCTAAGTGTTTAAATACTGTAACATTACCAGTTTGTTCAACACACCAAACTGATATCGATTTAACTCCAGAATACTTTGGGAGTACACCATCAATCAGCTTTCTTGCGATACCTTGTCGTCTATAACCTTTAGCCACAGCCAATGTTCTTAGGTTCATAACATCATTGTTTATACTTACCTCAATACATCCGACCAAATTATTACCAATAAAATAACCAAAAGGCTCCCACTTTTCATGTGATTGAGATTTTTGTTCATGGGCTAATTTTGTTGGTTGATAAATAGTACGAAGCTCATCAAAAGCAATAGTTGTAAGTCGATGAAAATGCTCTTCAGTACTGAGTAGTTTATGAATCAATATTTTCCCCTCATTGGATCACACCGCGTAATTCATTCATCTCGCAACACTTCTTCGGCAGAACTAACAGTCATAAATAACTCAACAAACCCAGTTATTTTCAACAGCCTCAATACACTAGATTTGCGCGACACATAAATCCACAACCATACAAACCTAAGAGGCTAACCTGGTAGTGCGAGTGAAAAAACAAATTAAAGGAAGAGACTCTGAACAGTGAGATTACTAATAAGAAAACCATTTACATCCGAAACAACTCAATCCTTAAATGTGTTTCATCTTCATAGGCAACAACAGATTGAAAATATCGCGTTTGATCTATCACAGCAGAAAACACATCTTTAAGCTCAGCATTACCAATAAAGAGAATCTGGGTTGATTTAATCATCAGCCCTTCACTATCAAAGCTAGACGTTAAATCCTCATCAACCACACAGACCAGTACCTTGCCATACCGCGCATTTAAATCGATATCACAAGCTTTCGAATATTGAACTTTTGTGTTCAACTTCAGCTCTAGGTCAGCAACAAGTCCTACAAAAAGGTACAAGTCAGTTGAACAGGTCTGCAGCAAGCGCTCAACTTCAGTATCAAGGATTGACTCCAGGTTGGTATCTGACTGGCGACCAAGTGATATCCATTGTTTGGCCGATTTTCGAATAGTACGATAGCGATTTGCTTTTGCAATACGCTTGAAATACTTAACCAGAAGGTTATTTCTTTCAATTAAGCTTAGTGGTTTGTCTAGTTTTTTAAATTCGAGGTGTAGTAGGGCGTTAGTGCTAACATCTAGTAATAGCTGGGTGTGGTTCATTTACATAACAATCTGTAGCTGAGGTTACTTGCCATCATACTCTTATTTATCCCAGAGCATAGCCTCAACTTTACCGCGACCGCTCAGAAATATCCGATTGATTTTTTACACATACTGACTGATGCGATTTATATTTTACCAAGCCGGAAATAGGTAAGGGCCGTACTTCCCAGTAGCCAAGCTTTTAAGACTGTAATTCGCCAGTATCTTACAGTGAACACATCCATCTCTTGATTCATTCTTCAAATGCACTTTGAGATTGATGCTCATCATATCCCGACTATGCAACTGTATCTTGGGGTTTTCCGACAACAATTTCCTCAACGATTGAGCCTATTAATATTCCAATTCAAGCTCATTTACTGATAACAATTATCCAAAATACAAATTAAAGGGGAGGGGACCTAACTTACATGAAAGCCGATAGAACTCTGCCAGCATCATTTACCTGTGGAACAACTGCTGAGTTCTCCACTATAGAAAATCCGATTGCTTATATGTTATCAGTTCAAAAGTAAATACAGATATTAGCTCAGCTGCGACAAATAAAGTTGATTGCAAGACTCAACTAACCAGCACTAAAATCTCTTGCACGTTGTGCAGGTACAATCCTTTAAAATCAGCAACTTAAAAAAATAAGAAAAATGGTGCTTTTGATAATGAATAATACATTATCAATAGCAGAATTACTCTCAACTGAAACTGATACCGCGATTATTAAACACTGATTCATACGCACACAGATAAAATATGGTAACTAGCGACTGATACTGCCATATCTTCGAGCAAACTCCTCAACGATACCGCAACAGCCTCCTCAGGCAAAAAGACATCACTTATATATGAACAAGAGCCAATATAAAACACCATATAATTGCGAAGGCGCTCAAATAAACAGCAACATGAACTTGCCCCGTTATTAACCAGACTGTCAATATTGACTTGTCTGTGACAAGACATGTTCATAAAATCAAACTGACTCAATTGATACTAGCCTTATCGCTATATCACCTTACTGATATTGAACCGCCATACATCTTTTGTATGGCGTTTTTTTTATTCTATGATTTCAGCAAGTATTGATTCCTTCCTTTTCGCTCTACAAACATGAAAATCATTAAGAAGCACACCTTATTAACACGTCCCCAAAACCGCTTCAGCTCCTAACAATTACCGCTTGTCAGCTCCCTACCTATTGGAAAAAAACAGTAAAAAAATTCACTTCCTTTCAATGAGTCCTAACAAGCAAACACTGAGTCGGCAGCTAGAGAGGTTGAGGGGGAGGGAGGTATCGATTTAAAATTATCACAATTTGCTATTTAATCTGACGTTAAAAAAGAAGCAAATCCAAGGTTTGTTGAGTGTGCAGAGAAAAACCTCAGACGTAAACAACATCAGCTATCATGCCAGAAGAATAGCACCAATCTAGCTAGAGCGAGTTGCTTGTAGCTAAATGCCACGAGTAAACGCTAATACTCGTACTGATTTTCAACACAGACTCAGTCACTCTCTCGTTGTCGATAAACGGAGATAGTAGAAACGCTGAAATGAGTCAGAATGAAAAGAATCACAAGCTAGCTAACTAAACAGATAGCAGTTCCTCATAGCATAGCTTTGCTGAAAAGCAAGAGTACAAAGCCAAGATGCACAGCACACACTTGATAAAATCGAACAGTGGTATGCCAGCTATAAAGCTTGTAACTGTTGCGGACATAAAGTTGAAGATATTTCTTTATCGGTACGTAAGTTGGATTGCCTATATTGCGGAACTAAGGATATAGAACCGGGTTAAAGTGCCACTCTTAATATCCGTGACAAAAGCATAGTGGAATTAAAATCGACTGAACAAATCATTACTGCTTGCGTAAACACAGTTACGAACTAGTTGCAGCAAAGGAAACAAGCAGTAACTCTCAGGAGGGATACAGATAGCTAATAACAATATCCCCTTTTTCCAAAACAGGTCAGGGTGATTTGCATCCAGATAGCTCACCATGGGCAAAGATGGGATGATAACGAAATTGACACGCAATGGCTGCGCACTTAAAAACCGTCAACCACCGCATTAACAACAACCAGTAGCTCACTTTATTGTCCGCAATACAGACACAAAACGGAAAAGGTAGTAGTGTTTCCCTGGCAAATAGTACTGTAGCGCTTAACTTATATCTCCCTAAACTAAAAAAGCACTCATAAAATGTACTGATTGAACGCCCGAACCGCAAAAATAGACAAAAATAAACCTAAGAGATGTTGTGCAGGTACAACCTTTTATAATCAGCTACTTATCTAAATAAGAAAGTGACAAAAAAGTACCATCTTATCTGTCAAAGTAAATGAAAGACAATAATATTCCACAATAAAATACAAAAATCATTGCTCTAAGGTGGAAACACCATTATCATCATCGCATTAAATATTCTTTAGTTGAGTGGATGGTATAAAATGGATGTATTGTTAGCACTGGATGATTGCGCTGAACGCATGCAGCATGAAGATGTCCGTTTAAAAGACATCATCAATGAAAAGTCACGTATAAATGTTACCGACAGCGAACTTGATGAAGGTGTCGATCGCCTTATCTATAACCATTCATTAAACAAAACTAAAATCCGTGAAATCGTCAATCTATCAACCAAAACATTCAACAAGCGCATCACCGCGCTGGAAGAAGAAGAGGTCATTGGCGAACCTATCCAACAGGGTAAATCTTCTCTTTATAATCGCTTTGATGTCCAGGTGATCCTAGACCACCTTGGTCACCGCCAATACCGTGATGACTTCACATCCAGCGTTATTTCTGTTCAGAACCATAAAGGGGGGACGGGTAAGTCCACAACAACGAAATCCTTGGCAACGGCCGCTGCTCTAGATTTAAACCTCAATGCCCGGGTGTGTATCCTTGACCTTGACCCTCAGGGTTCCGCAGGTCTTCAAGCCCAGCCGAAAGATGACGATGGGATCTATCTGACTATTGCAGATATCGCACTGCGTAAATACACACCGTCCTTTAACGAATATATCGAAAACTACGGCCTTTCAGAGCAAGAGGTCGTGTTGGGTGCGGCATTCAACACACACCTGCCTAATTTAGATGTGTACTCAGCATTTCCGGAGGATGAGGTTTTCAGTGATATTTATGCTGAGCTTAATGATGAAGGCAAAGCAGAACTGCTTCAGGAGCTGCGCAATTTCATTTTGCCTATCCTAAAAGAACATTACGACATTATCTTTATTGATACTCCGCCACAGGATAGCCCAATTTGTTGGTCTGCTCTTGAAGCGGCAGATTTCCTGCTATTGCCGGTAACACCGCACAAGCTCGATTACCTATCAACAAAGAACTTTATCACCTTTATAAAAGACCGTATCCGCCAACTGCCAAGCGGTGGCGAGCAATTGAAGATGTTCAAGTGCTTACGTGTCAACGTGGATTCTAACAGTCCTCAGGTTGAGCAAACCTCCAACATGATTATCCGCTCATTTGTTGAACACCTGTGCTCAAATTCAATCAAGCACTCTGAACTGTTCCTAGCTGCGGACAACCTCAACCGTAGTATTTTTGACATCCAGAAGACCGAAGCCCGCGACAACAAATACGCGTCATCATCGGCTTACGACAATGCCGTGGTTTCAACCAAAGCGGTATACGAAGAAATCATGGCTAATATCAAGAAAATTTCCGGACGGGCTAACTAATGAATAGAACAAAAAAAGTGACCGGCTTCGGTGGTATCAACCGAGGTGCATCAGGTATTAAACCGCAGGCAAAACCGGTAACGAACAAAATCAAACTGCCATCAGGCCAAGAGATATCACTAAGGCTCCACACATACAAAGGCACGGAAGAGATCCAAAAGCATGTTCGAGTCGATCCACTCAACATCCGTCGCCCGGAAGAACTGACCCGTGACAAGCTGGCTGATATTTATGACGGCATTGCTAACGGCAACCAAATCACCAATGCCATCGGTTACCAAGGGGAAGATGGGTTAGTGTATGTTGTTGACGGTTCGCGCCGTATGACATGTGCAGATATGGCCGATGCTCCACTGCGGATTGATGTAAGTGACACAAAGATAGCGCCAAAAGATGCTGAATTTATCGTTCTGCAGTCAGACAAACGTAAAGCATTCAGCTACCTGGACTGGGGACATTATTTCGCAGCCAAACTGAATCTATTAAAAGATGAAGCTCCAGATCTTACCCAAAAACAATTTGCAGAAAACGAAAACGTAGATCCTACACTGATGTCTCGTTACCTCAATGCGATCACATTGGATCCTGTTTTCTGGTCGGTTATGGGCAGCAATGAGATCAGTGCGCGTTTGATGAACCGTATGGTCACATTGAATAACTCGCTAAAAGACAGCGCCGTTGAGCCCCAACAACTACATGAAAGATACCTTGGAAATATCGGCTCAACCGCACCAGACGAGCTGACATCTAATGAGCGCTTTGACCTGCTTAACCGCAGCTTCAACCAGCTAAATATCAAAAAGCGATCGTCAAGCAAGAAGGTTGAACCTGAAACCCTGTGGAACGGGAACACTGCAAGACAGAAAGTTGAATGGAAACAAAAAAACAGTAAGAGTGCAGTTATCAATCTTGCAGGACTTGACGAAACGCTACAGGCAAAAATCAAGCAAGCCGTAATTGATGCCCTAGCGTAAGATAAGTAGAAAAAATGCTGCCCTCGGGCAGCATTTTTAATTCATCCCACCCAAAGTACGCCCAGCCACCAGCACACAACCTTATATAGCCAAGAATATCTCACTCCATTGTGAATACATCTTCTCCATGCAACTGACATACAGCATCAGACGGTAACGTCAATTTTAGTCGAATATCGCCTTAAACATGTAACAACAAGTGCAACCAATCATAATAACCATCGTCAAAGTTATAATGCCTTTGTTTATCTTAGTTATATGGGGTGGGGGTATTTTGCTATGCGATAATATATCGATTTACGATTCAGAACTAAATCGTACAACCTGTCTATTAGTAACTCACTACTGGACGTGCGACGTGAAGTCGTATGAAGCGCTGTTCACCGCTTGATGAGTGAACCATCTGTATCACCAGATGAATCTAGGAGCCTGAATAAAGCAGCGGCTCTGACAATGTAACGAAGATTGGTCATATACCAATCGGGATTGAAATCGTGAGAGAACGATCCTCCTGATAACCACAGAATCGGGTAAGTGCTAGGTAGTTAGTATGATGAACATACGTGAATCCGTGTAAGGTGCGTTATGTGATGAAACAGCGGAAGTGGTTAATACGCTGTAGCCAAAAGGCAATGAGAGTAGGAAAGAGGTTGTCCAGTACTCTTTCGTGGTCAATAAAGCTCTCCGCACCATAGCGGGCATCTACCCTGACATTGCGCGACATACGGAACACGGTAAGCCTGTATCGCTCCCTCTGGGAAAGCCTATGTGGCCGATAGTGATGCAGGTATAGGAGGTCGGAGAAAGCGAAGGCTGCATTGTAACGATGCAGATACAGATTTATATCTGGTCACGAAAGTGAGCCCACTTCAGACTGGTCTCCCGTTGCGAGAGAATTTGAAGAACTTCATTCAAGGAGAAACGCAAATGATGATTTCAAAAGAGATTAGTGCCTCTCCTGACAGTACTCAATGGCAGTCAATCGACTGGAAATCCGTTGAGTCGCATGTATTAAAGCTTCAGATGCGTATCGCAAAGGCAACTAGAGAAGGTAAACACGGCAAAGCGAAAGCCTTGCAATGGATACTAACTCATTCTCGCTCAGCAAAACTTCTTGCTGTTAAACGAGTATCACAAAACAAAGGCAGTAAAACGCCAGGAATAGACGGTGTCATCTGGAACACAGATGCACGCCGCATGAAAGCAGTTAATCAATTGAGCAGAAAGGCGTATAAGGCCAAACCGCTCAAGCGTATTTACATCCCCAAAAAGAATGGCAAGCTTCGACCGCTGGGTATCCCGTGCATGATAGACAGGGCGCAACAAGCACTCCACCTTCTTGCACTAGAGCCAGTATCAGAAACACTTGCAGACCCTAATAGCTATGGATTTAGACCAAACCGCAGCACCGCCGATGCAGTTGCGCAGTGCTTCAAGTGTTTGGCTCTAAAGCGATCCGCTGAATGGGTTCTTGAGGGAGACATCAAATCTTGTTTCGATAAGATCGGACATCAATGGCTTATTAATAACATTGCCGTAGATAAACGCATGTTGGAACAATGGTTAAAGTCTGGCTTTATGGACAAAGGGCTGTTTTATCATACTGACGAGGGAACACCACAAGGAGGGATTATATCCCCAACCTTGATGCTAATGACTCTTGCAGGGCTTGAACAGAGCATAAAGTCTACCGCACTCAAAAAGGGCGCGAGAGCCAACTTTATTGGATACGCCGACGATTTCGTCGTCACCTGCGCTTCAAAGGAAGTACTGGTGAACGATATCAAACCGTTGATCTCTGACTTCTTAGCGGAAAGAGGCTTAACACTCTCCGAAGAGAAAACGCACATTACCCACATCAGCAGTGGTTTTGACTTCCTAGGTTTTAATCATAGAAAGTATAAAGGAAAATTGCTCATTAAACCGAGCAAATCCAACACGCTGCTGTTTTTGAGTAACCTTCGCGAACTCATCAAGAAGCACGCAACCATCCCCGTTAACGATCTAATCAAGTTGATAAATCCGAAACTTAGGGGCTGGTCGAATTACTATCGACACTGCGTTGCAAAGCAGGTATTCGGATATGTAGGTCATAAGCTCTTCCATGCGTTATGGCATTGGGCTAAAAGGCGTCATCCAACGAAGTCTACGAGTTGGGTCACCCACAAATACTTCCTCAATCGGAAAGGCCAATGGCAATTTCACGGTTGGCAGAAGATCATGGATATGGATTGACAATTCAATTTCTTCCAAATAGCCAAAGTGCCTATAGAGAGACACGTGAAAATCCGAAGTGCGTCGACACCATTTGACCCTCAATACCGAGATTACTTAGCAAAGAGAAAGTCCAAAAGGCAAGCTCGCAACTCTTGGCACGATCCTGCTCTAACTGCTTTATAAGTTGCTGGGTATCATACGATGCCTTTGTGGAGGCTTGAGCCGTATGCAGTGAAAGTTGCACGTACGGTTCTTAGGGGGACGACACTTGGTAACAAGTGTCGTCTACCCGACAGAAATCATTTAGGTCAGCAGCTAAAAATAACTCCAAACACATTAGTTTTTTATTGCAGTTTCATCAATTACCTAAGTCTAAGATGAATATAAATGCGAAAGTTTCCTGATTTAGTTGTTTACCCATCCATAAGTCACCAGTAGCTAAATATTCACAGAATTAATCATTGAATTCATATGACATTGGGAAAATAGACTTTAATAACCCTGCCCCAATTCTTCGACTGCTCGAATAGTCATCATCCGCATGGCTCAAAGGTCGCCGAGTAAGAAATTGTTCAAAGTTCTAACAAAAAACACTCCATTGGTAATAGAATATTCGACTAAAATCACACGCTTAACACGAAATTTTCAAGGACCGGGTATGAATAATCAGGGCTGGATTCACTATTGGCGAAATTCTCTTGCCGATGCCGATAGCGCGAAAGGTGCATTAAAAAAGCAAGATCTGAAGAATTATGTGCGAGCGACAACCGACGAGTTCAAAGAAGGTAAGCTTAAACCTGATTCTACATTGCTAGAAGATCTGTTTCGCAATGAACCAGATACCCTAACCGCCGTACAAATTCATCATCGACCGGTCACCTATTATCTTCGGAAAGTTCATGGCAAAGATTACAGCGGCAATATGCCTAGTGTACTGACACCGATTGTCTGCTCTTTATGGGTCAATCGTGAAGGACGACTATTTCCCCACACCACGCCATTCATACCTCGTGATTTGCTTGCTCCTCAAGGAAATGACACCTTTACTATCGCTGACGTCGATAAGCTCGATGAATTCCTGACAACAAATGAAATTCCAGCGCAGTCTACTGAAAGTATTCCAGCCAAATTCGAACAAAAAGAACAGTATCAGAACCATCAAAAAAATTGGTACAACTACTACGGACTCACCCAAAAACTATTTGCCGATTACTGCGATAGAAAACGAATCGAGCAATTCTACGAAGACATTGAAAGTCGTGGCTTAGTCAACAAAATCAGCGAGTGCTTGGGAGCTTCAAGGCATATTTTAAAACTGTACGATAACCTGAGCAATTCAAGCACAACCTTGCCTCTGCTTGATAGTTACGCGGCAAAAACAGTAACCAACCACGATGAATGTATTGATGTATCTCAGACAGTGAATTCGCGTTTTGGCCACTCAAATAGTCAATTCCCGCTAGCTAAAGCGCAATGCGATGCCTTGGCCCATACCTTAGCCATGCAAGAAGGCGATATTCTTGCGGTAAATGGTCCTCCTGGCACAGGTAAAACAACGTTTGTTCTATCTGTAGTCGCGTCACTGTGGATTGAATCTGCGCTAAAAGAGAGTCAACCGCCGCTAATCATTGCGGCATCGACTAATAATCAAGCAGTAACCAACATCATTGATGCTTTTGGTAAAGACTTCGATGAAGGCGACGACGAACTATCAGGCCGATGGTTACCCGACATTTTTAGCTATGGTGGCTACCTGCCATCGGCGTATGGAGAATTGGAAGCTGCCAAAAGTTACCAAACTAAGCATTTCTATGAAAAAGTCGAGCAGTTGGATTTTCTCGATCAAGCCCAAGCGCATTATTTGGATAGAGCAAAACAGGCGTTTCCACAACAGAATTTTGCTGATGTAACGCAAGTTAAAGCGTATCTCCTTGCCGAATTGCGCCAACATCAAAACCAGTTAGATCACATCCAAAACAATTGGCATCACTACAACCGCCAACTGAATGACATCCATTCTCGGCTTGGGGACAATCCCCAACAAACATTGGCAGATCAACAACAAGCCGTTTCTAATGCGCAAGCATTGAAAGATAACGCCAAAGAACAGTTAACTGCGTGGCGAAACTACCTCGGCAATGAATCTACATGGTTAACTCTGTTTAAGTGGTTACCGCCAATCAAGAATAAACTTGAACTCCAGCGCAGGAGTTTCATGTTTAACCTTATTGAGCACGATGAAGAGCAAATTGAAAATCTGTCATCAGACCGATTTGAGAGCCTACTCAAGCAAGTATTTTCTAGTAAAAAAGACGATTTTGATGATCAAAAAAATCGGTATCAATCTTGGTTAGAGCAGTATCAAGAGTTTGAGCAATCACAACTGAATTGGCTTGATTCTATCAATAACTTTACTGAAGACTCTCCAGAGCAAACTATTCCACAACTGACCGACATCGATTCGGTTTTAGATATCACGACCCGTTTTCGAATGTTCCGCTTAGCTGTCCATTACTGGGAAGCATGCTGGCTGCTCAGTTGCCGAGATTTGGGCCAAGAGCTGAACAAGCAGGCCCGGAAAACAGGTTTGAAAACGGTTCGTCCTCGCTGGCAACGCCGAATGATGCTCACTCCTTGCATTGTATCAACGTTCCATTCTCTGCCTTCTCATATGACTTACCAGTCTCACGTTGGGAATAATGAATTTGAAACCGACTATCTGCTTAATGAAATCGACCTTTTGATCGTTGATGAAGCAGGCCAAGTAGCTCCAGAAGTTGCCGCGGCCTCGTTCTCACTAGCCAAAAAAGCGTTGGTGATTGGTGATATTTACCAAATCCCGCCGATTAGAAATGTGTGCTCATCAATTGACCGAGGTAATTTAAAGCAGCATAAAGTTATCAGCTCTGATGATGAATACACAGTCATTCAAGAGGAAGGCCGAAGTGTAGTGACTGGCAGTGTGATGCATGTAGCGCAACAAGCAAGCCTCTTTCATTATATGCCGGAAGCTGAGCCTGGAATGTTTTTGCAAGAACATAGACGCTGCTACGATGAATTAATCTCATACTGCAATGACCTTTGCTATCAAGGTATCCTGATCCCCAAGCGAGGACAAGCGACCGAAGATAGCCTCTACTCTCCTTTCAGTCATTTGCACGTCGACGGTATCGCGGAATCATTTAGCGGCAGCCGACGCAATAAGTTAGAAGCAAAAACTATCGCTGCATGGCTACATGCCAATAAGGTTGAAATAGAGAATTACTACGGCGAGCCACTGGCCAAGTGTGTGGGTATCATTACTCCATTTTCAGCTCAAGTGAACCAGATCAAGACCGCGTGTGGTGAGTTCGATATCAAAGCAGGCAAGGGGGATGACCAACTAACCGTTGGCACCGTTCACTCTCTTCAAGGTGCTGAACGCAAAATCATTATTTTTTCCCAGGTGTACACCAGACACAACGATGGCGGGTTTATCGATATGGATCCGTCAATGCTCAACGTCGCTGTCTCTCGAGCCAAAGATGCATTCTTGGTGTTTGGTGATTTGGATGTCATTGAAGCTGCGCCATCATCTTCTCCACGAGGATTACTCGCCAAGTATCTCTTCACTGACGAGCGAAATGAGCTTGAGTTTAGTGTTGGTCAACGCCCCGATTTATTACAAATATGCGGCCATCCGAAACTGCTAACCAATGCCGAAGAGCATGATGCGTTCTTATCAAAACTGCTGAGGGAAGTACAACGAAAAATAGATATCGTCTCGCCTTGGTTACTGCTAGACAAACTGCAATCAACTGGGCAGTTAGAACTACTAAAAACAGCACTGCACAAAGGTGTCCATATAACCATACACACCGACAGACATTTCAATACCACGGTCGCAAACCACCCGGATACCAATAAAGTAAAAGCGTTTCAACATTGCTGCGCGACCTTGGAACAGCTTGGTATCGTTATCAATGTGATAAATGGTGTCCATAGTAAAAGCGTTTTTGCTGATGATCGGTATATGGCGGTGGGGTCATTCAATTGGTTTAGTGCAAGCAGAAGCGGAAAATACGCCAATATCGAGACATCATTAATCTATGTCGGTGAGTTAGAGAAGGAGATCAAAACTCAACTCGACTTCTTAAATAGCCGAAGCTGCAACACAAACAAGCAGCCCGTGACGTAGACACAAAGCGTCACTCTTTTGTCCCGAAGTGACTCAAAATCATTTTCAGCATACCCTCAGACAGTTAATTGCTAATTATTCACTTTTAATTAGCAATTACGAAGTGAGTTGCATGCCTTTGACATGAATTTTATTGGGGTAAATTTGGAGCTAGAAGAGCAAGCTATTTTATGAGCGAAAATGACAATGGGGCATAGAAATGATTCAGCCAATTAAGACGTCGCGCCATTCTTTCTGTTGGGAATCAACCGATAGCGCACGCGTCGTGCATAGCCTCGATAACCAGGCAACTCTTCCTGCAAAGTCTGATCTTCAAGTTTGATGCTGCAACCATCAAATCAAAAATCAACACATAACAATTTCAAATACGGTTGCAGCAAAACATTCGCCAGTGTAATATTCGAGCGAATACAGACGCATTCTATTATTATTTTGGAGCCTTCTTAGCTCAACATAGGGTTGCTCTAAGCAACCCTTTTTATATTGTGAAAAAAGTATAAACGGCAGTGTATTTTTAATTTTGTATAGCTATCGACATGTCACCAGAAACAACGAATTTGTTTCAAGACAGCACAATATCTTGGCTTTAAGGGGGAATAGTACTGACACAACATTGAAAAGAATCCCCCTCTCGTTGAAGGGGATGGAATTAAATCAGAAAATCATCCAATGATTTTCCCTCTTGCTCGATAGCGTCTTTCAGCGGGCTAGGCATACGTCCCTGGCCAGTCCAGGTACGCTCTTCACCATCCACAGTATACTTATACTTAGCTGGTCTTGGAGCTCGCTTAGATTTTTGCTTCGAGTTTAGCAAAGCCAACAGTTCTTCAGGCTCAATACCCTCTGCAGCCAACATCTCCCTATAAAATTTTAGCTTCTCTTCACGCTCTTTATTTTTAGCGCGTTCTTCCGCTTCAGCTTCTTCCCTTTCGACAACAACAGATTGTAATTTGTTTAGTCCCTCTTGAAGCTCTTCTAACGTCAATTCACGTGCAGCAGCTCGCAGTGAGCGCAAGTTCAACAATGTGCTAAATACATCACTCATATTCAATATATTCTTTCTTGTTTAAGATAGAGGTACTGTAATCAAATCTAACGAATTAATCCAATAGTTAAAATAAAGATTAAATTATCATTGTTACCTACAGCATTATTCATAATGCATAAATAATCTAGAAAGATAAACATCCGAGATGAGGAACATAGAACTCACTAACAA
>NZ_CAWMUI010000002.1:0-1809160 GCF_963870815.1 Photobacterium sp. J15 | reverse complement strand
TCAGCGTTCCGGATTTACGTTGATCATTGTTCCAAATAGGCTCAAAATAAAAACCATATAAAACACCAACTTACGAACCAATCAGCGCCCGGATCATAAGATCACAATATCAATAAGATCAAAATAAACAAAAAAGATCAGTAATTAACTTATTCAATAAAAAGAGCTTTCTTTCTTGATCTTTTTCTATTAATCTTTTCGGAAAAATGGCGCTTCTACGGCTAATGACAAATGAAATCCACCAGCAATAACGAAAATAAACACAGCGAAAAGATTCTGATCCAGGCTCCCCGATCTCATAAGGATGGCCATTTATTCTCGATCCCGCCTGCGCTTGTTGACTGGTTGCCGCAATATCAGCACTTTAAAGGTGTCACCAAAAGTATCGCTGAATTGTTGAACCTGATTTCGCTGCGAGGCTTATCAAGCAAAGACGGCATGGTTTCAACCACAGAGCTTGTAGAAGCAACAGAAGGCCAGTTAACTCGTGCTGCTATCCAGCAACGACTTCGTGCTGCTGTGAATATTGGTCTGTTTAATCAACAGCCTGTTCGTTTTGAGGAAGGTTTGGCAGGCAAGACCATGCTGCATCACTTCGTCAATCCGGCACTGTTGGTTTCCCAGTTGGGTGCGGCGAGCTTGAATTCGGATCAAAATAAAGCCAAAGAGAAACAAAAACGCTCTAAAGCGCTGGCACAGAACCATGTTAATCGTCGCCTGCTTAATGAGCATGGTCTTGGCACACCGCCAACAATGCCTGATGAAGCTGATCAGTTTGTTGTCTCTCCTACCAGCTGGGCCGGGATCATTGATCAGGCACTGGCTCCGCCGAGGACCAAGAAGAACTACCAGAAATCCATGGTTGCGATCAGCGGCACCAAAGCGATCATTGAAACACGATCATCCAAGTCGATCATGACGGTTGACGATATGATGACGTTGTTTGCCTTGTTTACACTGACTGTTCAGTATCATGATCATCACCTGTCCGAGTATGAGATCCAAAGTCGGATAATGGGGAATAAAACCCCGATTTACATTACTGATATTCTTGCTCTGCGTGGTAAGAAAGACAGCGGACCGGCTCGTGATTCGATCCGCGAAAGTATTGATCGCATTGAGTTTACTGACTTTCAGCTTCATGAACTGACCGGTCGCTGGCTGAGCGAAAATATGCCGGAAGGGTTCAAAAGTGATCGTTTTCGTTTTCTGGCCCGTACTATTACCGCTTCTGAGGAGGCGCCTCAGGAAGGGGAAGACGGTGAAATTCGTATTAAACCAAACCTGTATATTCTGGTCTGGGAGCCGTCATTCTTTGACGAACTGCTGACCCGGGATTACTTTTTCCTCTTCCCGCCGGAGATCTTGCGTCAGCATACCCTGGTATTCCAGCTGTATACCTTCTTCCGTAGCCGAATGTCGCGTCGTGTTCATGACTCGATGTTGCTCAGTGAGCTTAACCAGAAACTGGCTCGCAATATTGAGTGGCGACGTTTTTCCTCGGATCTGATCCGCGAGCTGCGTAAGCTGGCCAAAGATAAAGTTACTGATCAGGTGTTTGCGGTGAACCTGTGGGGGTATCACCTGACGATCACGCCGATGGATCAAGATAAGCGCTATTGCGACTACCAGATTGATATCAAGTGTGATGCCGATGAAGTGATCCGTTATTGCCGGGCGAAAACGACCAACGAAGGCAAGCGCTCTATGGCACCGACTATGCCGAACCCGTTGCGCAATGAAATTCTGCCGAAGAAAGAGCTTGATCAGCTTTCCGAGATCATTGACGGTGAGTTTGAGCCGATCCAGCGCAAAGAGGGTCGTACCCGCGGCCGTCTGGGACGTCGGGTTAAGCTGCGGAAGCACCTTGTCGAGATAAATGCCGATGAGCTGACGATCACTCTGTCGAAATATACCTCTCCAGAGGCTCTACAACGCAGTATAACAGCGTTATCTGCCATGACGGGTCATTCACAGTCTTCAATCACAGAAGAGTGTCAGGGGCTTCTGGAGAAGCTGGATTGGTTGCGTGTCGGTGAAGAGGTTGTCAGCTACGATGTATTGAGTAAAACCGTTGAACTTTTCAATAGCCAGCAGGATGAAGGTCACCTGTCCATTGAGCGATTGATTTCTGGTCTTGCCGTACGGCGTAAGGTATGTAAGCTGGTCCACCAGGGGCATTTTAATGAGCAGGTGATGACAGCTCTGGAAGACATGGCAAGAGGCTTGTAACAAGGGGCAACGCGTCAGTTTTACACTGTAAATTAAATCACCAGTTTGCTTGTATATTGAACTCGAAAAAAGTTCATCAGGAACAAAATAAAACCGGGAGTGCCGCAAGGTATTTCCGGTTTTTTGTGTTTAAACCGGAAGTAATCGCTGACAAAGCTGAATTTTGTCTGTTGCGCCGTCAGAATCGTCAGGGTAGTTTAATTCGTTAAGTCTCTGTTCGGTGATGAAAAGGATGTTCAAATGCGTTTAGCAGGGCGGTTTGCTTTAAGGCTGAGCTGTACGGTGTTGTTATTGGCGGGTTCAATTGTATCCTCAGCTCAGGAAACATCAGGAAATGATGAGCTTCCGCGCCAGAAGATCGGCCTGGTTCTCAGCGGAGGGGGGGCCAAAGGTGCCGCTCATATCGGTGTGCTGGCTGTGCTGGAAGAAAATCGCATCCCGGTTGATGTGATCACCGGCACCAGTATGGGAGCCTATGTTGGCGGGATGTATGCGATGGGGCTGTCTGCTGATGAAGTCATGAAGCGGACTTTAGCGGCAGATTGGCGAAGTGGTTATGAAGATCGGGCCAGCCGGAATGACCTGAACCTCCGACGCAAGAAACAGAGTGATAATTACCAGATTTATGCTGATATCGGTTTGGATATTGACGGTCAGTTTCGCGATAAACCTGGTGCTTTCCAAGGGCAGGGGATGGCAGTACTGCTTCGAGGTTTGACGGAGAACTTGCCTGAAATGGCCAGTTTTGATCAGTTGGCGATACCTTACCGGGCGATGGCGACCGACATTGCTCAAGTCCAGCCGGTGGCGATTGATAAGGGCCATCTGGCGACAGCGATGCAGGCATCGATGACGGTGCCAGGGGCGCTGAAGCCTGTTCGTTGGCATCAGCACCTGCTGGTTGACGGTGGGGTTGTGAATAATATGCCAGTTGACGCAGCACAACGTCTCGGGGCAGATGTGATCATCGCGGTTGATTTGCGTGATGCTCTATTCGGCGAAAATGAACTTAACAGTGCCCTGAATATTATTGCCCAGTTAACCACTTTTATGACCAACAGTAGTGCAGATCAGCAGAAAGCCCTGATGAAGCCCGGTGATGTTTATCTGCAACCGGATGTGGCGTTCATGTTGGCTCCGGATTTTGACAAGATGGGGCTGGCTTATAATGCCGGGAGAAAAGCGGCGCTTGATGCCCTCCCACAGTTACGCCGTTACCAAATATCTGAACCTGCATATCAGGATTACCTGAAAAATAAATTTGATCGTCGCAGTCAGGTCGTTGCAAATAATGCTTATTTTATTGATCGCATAGAGCTGGAAAATAATACCCGCCGTACGGATTTTGCTCTTATCACCATGCTGGATCTTAAGGTTGGCCGGGTGATATCGAATGAAGAACTCGAGGCGGCAGTTAACCGGCTTAATGCGCAGGATATTTTTGCCCGTATAACTTACCGGATCAAACAGCTGGATGATGAAAACATTCTGGCGTTAGAGGTGAATGAGAAATCCTGGGGGCCTGGTTACCTTAATTTCAAGTTTGCTTTTGAAGACGATTTTGCCAACCGATCCGATTTTTCATTCGGTGCTCAATACATTTACACCGATTTGACTGAAAAGGGCGGTGAATGGCAGTTTGAATGGTTGCTCGGGAGCTGGAAGGAAGTCAAAACCGAGTTTTATTTCCCGCTTGATTACCGCAAACAGTTTTACACTTCGCTGGGGCTGGGATGGAACCGTGAGGTACGGGAATTTACGCTCAATGAAGAGCAGAGTGCTGAGATTGGCCGCAGTGGCGTCAATGTGATTGACACCGAATATGAAAATTACCATACATTTGCAGAAGTCGGCTGGAATCTGAAACCATGGATAGGTATTGCTGCCGGTTATCGCGGTTTGTCTGGGCAGGTGACCGAAATTAATGCCGAGGACAGTCAGGATTACAGCTCTCACGGTCCTTATCTGGCTTTTGTTTATGATGATTTGAATAGCTACTATTTTCCGACCGAGGGATGGCTGTTCGAAGCTGAATTGGGCATTGGGATGAATCGCAGCCAGCTCAATAATGGTGAGACCCTCAGCGAAGATAATATTTACTACGAAGTTAAATTGGCAAAGCCTTTTACTTATGAGCGCCATTCGTTGCTGGTTAATGCCAAAGGCGGCGGGTCCGACAGCGAGGAGCTGATCCCGATTTATGTTCAGGATCTGGGCGGGCTTTTTAATCTGTCCGGTTTCCATCGGTTTGAACTGAACGGTCATTATCGAGTCTTTGGTTCCCTGATTTATCGTTATCGCCTGCTGGATAATAATTTCGGTGCCTTTTCTGCTCCGGTGTATATCGGGGCCTCCATTGAGCGTGGCGGGGTTTGGGATGACAGCAGTGATATCAGTTGGCAAAGCAGTATTGGTGCAGCCAGTGTTTATGTGGCAGTCGATTCGCCACTGGGGCCTCTGTACTTTGCCTACGGTCAGGCAGAAGCTGGCGAAAATTCAGTTTATTTATCGGTCGGCAGCGCTTTTAACTAAGGCGAAGCCTTAACTGAGGTGGTGACAAGGTTTCACAGCCGATTTGTTTAAAATGGAAATGTTTTGATAATTCTGACATTTCGCTGACAATTGAACAGTGTGTTCAGGCACAATAGAACACGGATATAACCTTTGTCCTTTCGTTGTGAGAGATAAAGTCCCGTTATGGATATCGGGCTCTTTTTCTTGCCACCCATCGAAAAGCAATATATGAGTTTTTGCGAGCCATCTCCTGGCTCGCTTTTTTTTTGCCTGTTTGCCATATTCTCGTGGTTACGTTTTCTCTTCTTCCTTTCTGGCCTAGCTCGTCAACACTCAAACTAACTGCCAAAGATCAGCCATTTATTGCGGCAATATACTTATTATCAACCAAACTTATACCAATGGATGGACAGTTGCTCGTTTGCCTGAGTTTGAACACTGTCGTTGGCATCGCGAGCACTTACTATTTGGCAGGGATTATGAGAATCAGCTTGATTGTTGCGGTGTTATTGCTGGCAGGCTTAATGGCAGCTGTCTGGTTCAAAGAGCAGGGGCGCAGCCAGCCCGGCGGTTTTTCCCGCAACAGCGTACCGAGTGTCGTGGTGACCAAAGTTAGCAGGCAGGATGTCCGGCGTGAAGTTGAGGCCCTCGGTACGGTGAAATCAAGAGAGTCTGTGGTGCTGTCAGCCAAGGTGACGGAAAAGGTTGAGTTGGTTCATTTTGCTGATGGCCAGCAGGTTAGTGCCGGTGAGCTGCTGGTCACTCTGAGGGCAGGGGAACAACAGGCCAAGGTCCGGGCTGCTAATGCCAATTTGAAGGAACAACAGCGGGAATATAAACGGATTGAAGGTCTGGTCAAGCGCAAGACAGTGCCGCGTTCTGAGCTGGATAAGCTCTTCACCGATATAGAAATAGCCCGTGCTGTGCTGGCCCAGAACCAGGCCGAGCTGGAAGCCCGGTTTATACAGGCGCCGTTTGCCGGCCTGTTGGGCTTTCGGCAGATCAGCCCTGGAGCTTTGGTGACGCCCGGAACCGTGATCACCACATTAGATGATCTTGCCAAGGTGAAACTCGACTTTACCATTCCGGAGCAGTTTATCGGCGAACTACAGCTGGGCTCGGTGATTGAGGGAGAGGTGGCAGCCTATGCTGAGCGGCGTTTTATTGGTGAAGTCACCGGGATCGACAGCCGGGTCAATCCCCTGACACGGGCGATTGTGGTTCGGGCTGAAATCGATAACCCCGGTTTTCTGCTACGACCCGGTATGCTGATGATCTTAAGCCTGATTGTTGAACAGCGAGAAGGGCTGGTGGTTCCGGAAGAAGCCTTGGTTCCCCGTCAACGTAATAACTTTCTGTTTGTTGTCACCCCTGAAAATGTGGTGGAGCAGCGTCAGGTAGCGGTGGGCTTTCGCACCCGTGGAACAGCTGAAATTACCCGTGGAGTGGAAGAGGGGGAGCTGATCATTACTCGCGGGATCCAGCGTGTTAGGCCGGGACAGACAGTCGAGACCCGTACCAGTGAACGCTTTACCTATCGGGAGGCTGACTGATGTTGCTGACAGATATTTCGGTAAAGCGGCCGGTACTGGGTTCTGTGATCAGCTTATTGCTGATCACCTTTGGTTTGATTGGTTACAGCAAGCTGCCGCTGAGGGAGTATCCGAGTATCGACCCGCCAGTCGTCACGGTCTCTACCACTTACCGGGGAGCGTCAGCGGCGATAGTTGAAACCCGTATTACCCAGCTGGTTGAAGACCGGATTGCCGGGTTGGAGGGGATTCGAAATATCAGCTCGCAGAGCCGTGACGGTCGCTCGACGGTCACGCTGGAGTTCGGTATTGGCCGGGATATTGATGCTGCTGCCAATGACGTCCGTGATCGAATTTCCGGCATTCTTAACGATCTTCCCGATGAAGCTGAGCCACCGGAAGTGCAGAAAGCGGCTGCCAGCTCGGAAGTGATCATGTGGCTGAACCTGGTTTCGGATCGGTTGGATACTCTGGAGCTGACCGATTATGCCAGCCGCTATCTGGTTGATCGTTTCTCAGTAGTGGACGGGGTCGCAAATATCCGGATTGGCGGCGGAAAACAATATGCGCTTCGGATTTGGATTGATCGCCAGAAACTTGCTTCACGAGGGCTGACCGTCACCGATATTGAAGATGCACTTCGCGATGACAATGTTGAACTGCCTGCCGGGTCGTTAGAATCTCAAAATCGGCAGTTTTCGCTCCGCACTTTGCGCAGTTTCATCGCTCCGGAGGATTTTTCCCGGCTGGTTGTCGGTACCGGAACTGACGGTTATTTGATTCGGCTGGGTGATGTAGCCAGTGTGGCTCTGGCTGCTGAAGAAGAGCGGATCACTTTCCGAGGCAATACCCAGGACATGATTGGTCTTGGGATCAATCGCCAGTCCACCGCCAATACATTGGAAGTTGCCAAGGCGGTGAATGCTTTGGTCGATGAGCTCAACCCGACCCTGCCTGAAGGTATGGAAATCAAACGCTCCTACGATTCATCAGTTTTTATTCAGGCCTCTGTTGATGAAGTCTATAAAACCCTGTTTATCGCGCTCGGGCTGGTGGTTTTGGTGATTTACCTGTTTCTCGGCAGTGTCCGGGCGATGCTGATACCGGCGCTGACTTTGCCCGTTTCCCTGATTGGCAGCTTTATCATCCTTTACGCCCTGGGCTTTACCATTAATCTGCTTACCTTGCTGGCATTAATACTGGCTATCGGGATTGTGGTTGATGATGCCATTGTGATGCTGGAAAACATTCATCGACGCATTGAGGCGGGAGAGCCCCCGCTCAAGGCTGCGTTTCTGGGAGCGAGGCAGGTGAGTTTTGCGATTGTGGCCACAACGGTCGTGTTAGTCGCGGTTTTCCTGCCGATTGGTTTTCTGGAAGGGGATTTGGGCAAACTTTTCCGCGAGTTTTCCATAGCGATCAGTTCGGCGGTGGTGCTGTCCTCATTGGTGGCCCTGACCCTGAGTCCGATGATGGGCTCAAAAATTATGCGCCGCGTAGAGAATGAGTCCAGGCTGGTCAGAAAAGTCGGCGGGATCCTTGCTCGTATGACTGCATTTTACCGTCGCTTGCTGGCTAAGGGATTGCACCGACCTTCCCTGGTGATGGTGATTATGGTTATCGCGCTGGCCGGCAGTGGCTGGCTGGCGAGCCGGATCCCGTCGGAATTTGCTCCGAGGGAAGATCGCGGGGCAATGTTTATTATCGTTAATGGCCCTCAGGGAGCCAGCTTTGAGTTTATGCAGCCGTATATGGATGAGATTGAACACCGTCTGATGCCGTTGGTTGAAGCCGGGGAAGTGAAGCGGTTGTTGGTCAGGGCCCCCAGGGGCTGGGGACGGATTGAAGATTTTTCTAACGGTTTTGCCATTGTGGTGCTGGAGGAGTGGGCACAGCGACGTGATGCTTTCTCAATTATCGCTGATATTCGACGACGGTTGTCTGATCTGGCCGGAGTAAGGGCTTTTCCTGTGATGCGACAGCCGTTCGGGCGCGGGGTCGGTAAACCGGTGCAGTTTGTGCTGGGAGGCGGCAGCTACGAAGAGCTGGCTCAATGGCGCGATATTCTGCTCGATGAAGCGGCAGCCAACCCGAACCTGACCGGGGTGGATCACGATTACAAAGAAACCAAACCACAGTGGCGGATTAAGATTGATCGTGACAGGGCCGGAGATCTCGGGGTGTCGATACGGGATATCGGCCAGACCCTCGAATCTATGCTCGGTTCCCGTTTAGTAACGACCTATACCTGGCGGGGAGAAGAATATGATGTGGTGATTGAAGGCCAAAGGGAGAGGCAAAATACAGCCGCGGATTTGAATAATCTTTATGTGCGCTCTGATCGCAGTGATGAGCTGATACCGTTATCGAGCCTGATTTCGGTTGAAGAGTTTGCCAGTGCGCCTCAGCTTAATCGTTATAACCGGGTAAGGGCGATAACAATTGAAGCTAATCTTGCCGGAAACTATACCCTCGGGGAGGCACTCAATTACCTGAACGGATTGGTTTATCAACATCTTCCAGCGGATGCGGTTGTCAATTACAAAGGGGCATCGCAGGATTATCAGGATTCCGGCTCTTCAATACTGTTCGTATTTTCCATGTCATTGGTGGTGGTTTTTCTGGTACTGGCAGCTCAGTTTGAAAGTTATATCCATCCGCTGGTGATTATGTTGACAGTGCCGTTGGCAATGTTTGGGGCATTGTTGGGGCTGTATTTTACCGATCAAACGCTGAACATTTATTCTCAGATTGGGATCATCATGCTGATAGGCTTGGCAGCCAAGAATGGGATATTGATTGTTGAGTTTGCCAATCAGCTTCGGGATCAGGGAGAAGCGTTTGAGCAGGCTATCCTAGATGCGGCCGCTGCCCGTTTACGCCCCATTCTGATGACAGCGATTACGACGGCTGCAGGGGCGGTGCCGTTGATTGTGGCATCCGGAGCCGGGGCTGAAACGCGCTTGGTGATAGGTATTGTTGTGCTGTCCGGTATCTTGGTGGCAACCTTGTTTACTTTGCTGGTAGTGCCTGTGGTGTATCGTTTACTGGCTCGCAATACTCACAGCCCGGAATTTGTGGCTAAGACGCTGGAAAAACAACTGAAAGTCAGTGAGTAAAAATGGTGAAGTAATTTAATCTGTTGATTGATTAAATTTTAGTTAGAAATAAGTCTGATTTTGTTTCTGACAGCAGTAGCAATACCAAATTTGAAATTGGATAAGACGATCTCTCATTATTGTTAGTCTTAGGATCCTTAAGCGTACTGACAGGTTTAATGCGAGTTGGGTAACATTCTGATCTATTATCTGTTTGTGTTGTTAGTGCCTTGAGATAAGCTCTGAAATGCCACTAAGTCTACGGACTGGGAAATGGCTGTTGTCAGATCCTTATCTGATAATCGCTATAGGCGCTTCGCCACCGGGCGGCAGAAACTGATGCATGGCTTAAATTGGTTTCTCTGTTCGGTGGCTTTTAATTTTCGCTGCCTGTAATGGCGATGAAAGCGGCCTGAAAAGAAAAGGCCGGATACAACTACCCGGCCTTATCTTCATTTCTGTGCTGATGGATCAGTACTTGGATTCTTCTTTACTGGCTTTCTTAGCGTGCTCTGCCTTGAGTTTATTACACTCAGTTACCGGCATTGAGGTTACGCCCAACATTTTTCCATCTTGCATACAGACAACATGAGGGACAGTTACTTGGCTGCCGCCACTCATACTGTTAGCCAAGGCAAAACCTGAAAAAACCAAGCAAAGTAGAACTAGAACCTTTTTCATTTGGAACCTCCGACAGTGTTTGGAGTTATTGGTTAAGTTATCAACCAGCCAGATTTTTATCTGTTTGATAATAATCGTAGCAGGTATGTGCTTTGTTAGTATGTTGCTGTGATGTTGATATGCATCTTTTTTTATTCGTGGATTGAATCTATCAATTTATCAGTACGTTGCACTTTGTCTGTTCGATCAATGAGTACACTTTCAGATTAACGACGGAAGCTTAAATTAGGCTGAATAACACGGCCGGAAAGGGATTTACATTGTAAAAGTCATCATTGGGCTGTGGGGAATACCGACGGAGAAGGCTGGCCTCACTGGCAGCCAGCCTGTGATAAAAACTTATTTTAAGTGGTTCAGGTGACTGACTGTGTCTTTGAATTGTTCGTTAAGTTCTTCGTGAGTGATAATTTGTTTTTCGGCATCAAAGTTGTCGTAAAAACTGGGTACGGACAGGCTGGCTTTTACTATTCCGTCAAAGAAAGGCATCGACTGGACGGCGGCGGCTAATACACTGGCGCCGCCGAGTGAACCAGGGGAGGTGGATAGCAGCACCATAGGTTTGTTCTGAAAGACCTTAGGCTCAATTCGAGAGCACCAGTCAAAGAGGTTTTTGTACCCGACAGAGTAAGACCCATTGTGCTCAGCAAAAGAAATAAGTACGCCGTCACTGTCTCCGATTTTGCTCAGAAAGTCTTTGGCTAGCTGAGGGTGGCCGATTTCCCCTTCCTTGTCCTGACTGTAAAGTGGCAGCTCATAATCGTTGAGATCCAGAATCTCTACTTCCACTTTGTCCAGTAGTTTGCTGGCATAACGGACAAGCTGTTTGTTTATGGACTGTTTGTGAGTACTGGCAGCAAAAGCAATAATTTTCACAGTGATATCTCCCAGTCATTGTTTGATAAAAACGTTACATAAGTGCGATTGATGCTTTGTCAGTTACATGGAGTGTAGCCGCTAAATAACTGAGAATATTTCAGCATTCACTTTTCTTTGAAATGTGTGTACTGAGCTGTTTTCTCAGTTCAGGGTGCGACTCCAGCAACGCATAGAATGCTTCTCTTTCCAGTACCAGTAACTCGCAGTAGCTAGTTGCGTTAACGTCAGCATTGCGCGGTGCTCGGTTAAGCAAGGCCATTTCACCGAAGAAATCGCCGCAACCGAGCTTTATTGGTTCAGGGGCATCGGTAATGACTTCGGCAGCTCCGGCGGCAATGAAATACATCGCATCCCCGATATCGCCTTTGGTTATAATTTGTTGGTTTGGTGCGACAATCAGAGGTTTGAGTTGTTCGGTGATTTGTTCAATCTGTTCACTGCTGAGCTGTTGAAACAGTGGCACTTTAGCCACCAGAGCTTGCGGATCTAACCGCTGGCTGGCGATGTCAGTAATGCGTTGTTGTAAGTAACGATGGCTGGTGGTGATTTGCTGAAAATCATCGACGCTCAGTACCAGCAGCTGACAGTAGCTGATGGCGGTGATATCGGCACTGCGCGGCTCCTGAGTGATCAGTGCCAGTTCACCGAAAAAGTCACCACTGCCGAGTCGGATTGCCTGATGTTCCGTGTTCACCTCGACGGCACCACAGGAGATAAAGTACATGGCATCTCCTTGTTCGCCTTGGCTGATAATGCGCTCGCCCGGTACTACAAGTCGGGAGGTGAGCAGGGAGACAATCTCGGTAATTCGATGAGCCCCAAGTTCAGACAGAAACGGTACCCGGGCGACAAGTTTGTCCGGTTCCAGGCCGAGATCCAGTTTCGGTTGACGATCCATAATACGGTTGCGCTTATCCAGCTCCCTCCCCAGGTCGTTGAACACTTCCATGCTGATAATATTTTCATCCAGCATCTGATGATAGCTGCTTTCTTCAAGGCGCAGTGCCACCCGGACCAAGTGACGTTTTTGCAGGGTTTCGGCGTATTCTGGGTATTGCAGACGCAGCGCATCCAGTGTTTGCTGGGTTACCTGCAGCCGGTGAGTAAGCAGCGTTTCGAGCTCTTTGGCAAGTTTGTCACCAAACAAAGGGGGAATCTTTTCTCTGGTGTAGTCGATTAGTGACGCGACAACTGTTTCACTGACGGTCAGCACTTCAAAGCGGTTCGCCAGTTGGATGGCAAGCGGTCGCTCCAGCCTGAAGCGTTGCTGTAGTAACAGAGAGAGCCTGCATAGCATGCTGAATTTTAATGCGCCATTATAGGCTTCTTTATATCCTTCGATTTTACTGATTTTCAGGCCGTCCAGCAGGTCGTCAGCCTGGAATAGAAGCGAGCGGGTGATTTTGGCTGAATCCAGTCCGTCAGAAAAGCGTTTCAGATACAGGTGACGCTCATGGTTGGTCAGGGTGCTGAGGCCGACACTGAGTGTGACGGTATCCGGTTGTTTCTCAAGGCCTTTGTTCATAGAGTGCTCAACCCGGCTCAGCCGCTGCTCATAGATATCAGCAACGCCGGTAGCGATGTCCGGGTTAATTTTATCTTCCTGCGCCGCATGTTTGAGTCCTTCCCGGATATGCTTGATAGACAGCGCCATGACGCGGTTGCGGATCATTCGTTCCGTCGGCGGCAGGCTATCAAGGCCGAAAAAGCGCATCATGGCTCCCATGGTCGGCGCGTTAACAAACAGGGTAAAGAGCACAAAGCCGGTGACCAGGGAAGCGACAAAAGCCTGGATATTCGGGTCAATTCCCGGTGTTTCCAGGATCACCAGTGCCAGAGCCAGCGAGACGGCGCCCCGTAACCCCCCCCATAACATTACGGTACGAAAATCGATACTGATCTGCTGTCCCAGTCCGGCTTTGTTGAGCAGAGGCAGTACCAGATAGAGTACGACGCTTCGGGCGGCAAAGGCGGCGACAATCAGTGCTAGTAGTGACAGAAACTGAGACGTTGTGAAATCGACCAGTACCTTTGGCACCAGCAGGCCGACTAAGAAGAAGATCAGCGAGTTGGCCCAGAACACAATTTCTTCCCAGGTTTCGGTCAGGGTGTGCCAGGTGTGGGGTGAGATTTTGGTCCGGCCGAATGAGTTGACCACCAGCCCGGCGGTAACAACGGCCATGACACCGGAAACGTGGAGGTAGTGTTCGGCCAGCAGGAAGCTGAGGTAGGCCAGGCAGATGGTCAGGGTGATCTCCACCAGTGGCAGGTTACGCAGACGACCAATCAGTGAAATAACCAACCAGGTTGAAATCAGGCCGACGATGATTCCGCCGAAGAAGACTTCCAGGAATTTTCCTGTGGCAGACAGAACACCCGCTTCAGTGCCGCCGACCAGGATCGCGACCAGAATCGTAAACAGTACAATGGCGGTGGCATCGTTAAACAGGCTTTCCCCTTCAACCAGAATGGTCAGTCTTTTCGGAGCGCCGAGGGTTTTAAAGATAGCGATGATCGCCACCGGGTCGGTTGCAGAGACAATGGCACCGAGCAACAGGCAGGCGATCAGGGTGATATCAGAGACGCCCCATACCACGATACCGACAACGACGGTGGAGAGCAGCAGGCCGATGATTGCTAGCAGCAAAATCGGACCGATATCCGTGAACAGGTGGCGGGCATTGATATTCAGGGCCGATTCGAAGATCAGGGCTGGCAGGAAAACAAAAAACACCACTTCGGATGTGATATCCAGCGCTTCGAGTGCCGACAGAAAGTCACCGATGATACCAGGGGGATGGCTTCCGCTGGCCGCCAGAACAATACCGCCGAGCAGGCACCCGGCCACAGCCAGTAATACGGTATAGGGAAAGTTAATGCGGTTGGCGATCGGCAGCAGCAGGCTGGCTATGGTCAACAGCCCCACCAGCCCGAGTACCAACAGGAATGTCTCATGCATGCGTTGCCTCCGGTGACTGGCTGTTCCTGTAATTAAAGCTATCCGATAATGCCGCTTCCCAGTGTCTTGTTTTTGTCTGACAGCCATGGCGGTTGTATAAAACGCTGCTCTGCATACTTGAGCGGCCAGATAATTTTGGCTTCACCGTTAATCAGTTGAACCATGGGATGATAAAAGCCTTTCATAAACCGCCCGGTCATGACTTCATTGGCTGATAAGGCGTGCGGGCCCGGCCCGGTTGAAAAGCGGTAAAGGTTCCAGACGCCTTTATGCGACATCTGGTGGAGGGTGGCGATTAGGCTGTCGGAATCTAAGGTGCCAGCCATATTGAGGGCACGGATTGCCATTCGGGTGTAGTCATAATGCAGCCCGGCAGCCTGGATACTCGGCTCCTGGTTATATTTGGCCTGATAACGACGGACCCACCATTGTTGCCACAAGGCGATGGGCATTGCTGAATCCATAGACACAACATAATCGGAAGCCTCCCCTGTCATCTGATACCAGTTATCCAGCCAGCGGATACCATGCCCCAGCAACAGAGCCTGAATATTGAGTTCCCGGAACTGACGAACAAAATTGCTTACAGCAACATCCCCTGCTGATGTGATGGCGACCAATGAAACTTTCCGTCGCTTGAATTGTTTTAGCAGTTGCGTGAAATCCGTTTCTTCCATATCGATCACTTCGTATGGTAGAGGATCGAAGCCTTCTTCCTTTAGGCTGTTACTCAGTGCTTCGCCCCAGCTATGCCCGTAGGCACTGTTTTCAACCAGGATGCCGGCGGTATTGTTGGTCGGTTGCCATAGTCTTTGCTTCATGAAGTAACGTAATGGTTTGCCGTATAAACCTGCCAGCTTCGGGGGGGATGGCCAACCTTTAAACCAGCCCCGGTAACGTTTGGGGTTGAGGTTGATTTTATTGGCAATGTATTGCGATGCACCGAGGTGGCCAATGTGAATAGTATTGAGATCGGCTTCAGTATCCATCAGCGACAGAGCAACAGAGGAATGCCAGCCTCCGACCATCAGCTTTACTCCCTGCCGGTTGATCGCGGTACTTGATGCTTTGATTGCAGCGGTAGGAGAGGACTGACTGTCAACCCATACAACTTCAACTTCGTGCAGGTTTCCGTCGATGGAGACCGGAATTTCACCGGTTTTTCTCGCATCTTCAAGGGCCATCACGATCCCCTGTTTGATGGCATGTCCTGTGTGGCTGGCCGGGCCGGTGTAGGGGCCGCAGAAACCAATTCTCAACGGCTCACCTATTCCCTGTGCTCGGATTATGCCGGGGGCTACCGCCGACAGGGCTCCGGTAAAGCCCAGTACTCCCGAGGTGCGGAGAATTTTCCTGCGGCTTAAATCTGTTTGTTGTTGGGATTGCTTGTCGGCGTTATCTGTCATCCGCTTCCTCTGACGCTTCCTTTGAAACAGTGCCGCAGCTTTTCAGACTATTATCTGCAGCATGCTGTCATGGCTTACTACAGCAGCTAATGCCAAGTTTGTTATTTATTCAGGTTAGTTCAAAGCAGCAGCTTTGCGGATGGTGTTTCCGGCGGTAATTCAGAAAGGAAGGGAAACAGGCGGTCTATACTGTCACTGGGCACAATATTTTTTTGTTTTTCAGGGGGATTCCATGGGGCTTTTGCAAAAAAGTCTAAAAGCCCGAATGACTGCCTATTTTTTGTTAGTGTCGGTATTGGTAGTCGTGGCGCTGGCGGCAATTACATATTTTCTGGCCGCTGATACTCAAAAAGAGATGGCGATCGCTCAGTTTGAGGTAACTGCAGATCATAAAGAGTTTGAAATTCAACGCTTTGTCGCCGAACAGACATCAATTATAGAGAAGATGGCTGAGCTTGATGATTTGCGAAATGCGGCGGGCAACCTGCTGTCAGAACAGATTGGTACTCCTGAATATGAATCTGCTTATTTTAAACTGGCCGAAACCTTATTTCTTTCCACTTACCTTGATTACGGGCTGGATCGGGCAACAGAATTGACGGCTATTTTTATGCTGACCAAAGTTGGCGGACGGGTGTTTTTCTCAACCATGCCTGATGATGAAGGCGAATACCGTCTTAATGATCAATACTTTATTCAGGGATTAAAGCAGACATTTCTGCAAAAAGTGTATCCGGACCCGGATACAGCGGCTCCGACCATGACTGTGTCTACCCCTTTGCTCAGTCCTCAAGGCAAGTTGATCGGGGTACTGGCCGCTCATATCCGGTTATCTGTGCTGGCTGAGATCGTCAATCGCAAAACTGGCCTTGGTGAAAGTGGTGAGGCGTACCTTATTGATGCTCACAACCGTTTTATTTCAGCAGACAGGCTGGGGGACAATGGTTATCCGCGCGGGGTTCACAGCCTGGGGATAGATGCGGCGCTTAGGGGCGAAAAAGGGGCCGGTTTATACGATAACTATGCCGGGGTTGCCGTGATTGGCAGCTACCGCTGGATGCCGGAACTGGGACTGGCTTTGATTTCTGAGGCAAAAGCATCTGTTGCTCTTGCGCCGGCACACCAGCTGGGGGCGATGTTGTTGGTAGTAGGCTTTATGGCGGTTGGTATCCTGAGTACCGGTATTTACCTGATTACTTTAACCATTATTCGCCCGATTTTGGCAGTAACGGATACTACCAGAAAAATCACAGCCGGTGATCTGAGTCAGAAGGCACCAGTGCTTGCTGAAGATGAAACTGGTCTGCTGGCAGAAAACTTCAACCATATGATCCTGAGGTTGAAAAATACTCTTGATGATTTGGCTGAAGAGCAGGAGAGATCAGAACACCTGTTGCTGAATGTGCTGCCGGCTCCGATTGCCGAGCGGCTGAAGCAGGGTGAGGAAACCATTGCTGACAGCTTTTCCGAAGTCACAATCCTCTTTGCTGATTTGGTTAATTTTACCCCGATGTCTGCCCAGCTTTCCGCATCGGAAGTGGTGGGGTTGCTCAATGAGATCTTTTGTGAGTTTGATAAGTTGAGTGAGCGCCGCGGGCTGGAAAAGATCAAAACCATCGGGGATGCCTATATGGTTGGAGCCGGGATCCCGATCCCGCGAGAAGATCACGCTGAAGTGATTGCGGAAATGGCACTCGACATGATGGATGTGATTGCCTGTTTCAATCATAAGCATAACAGGAACCTCAGCCTGCGGATCGGTATTAACAGCGGGCCTGTGGTTGCCGGTGTCATCGGCCGGAAAAAGTTTATTTATGACATTTGGGGAGATGCGGTAAATACTGCTTCCCGGATGGAATCTCAAGGGCTGAAAGGCGGTATTCAGATCACTCAAGCCACTTATCGGCACCTTAAAGAAGGCTATAACTTTACCGATCGCGGAATGGTTGCCATCAAAGGTAAGGGGAAGATGCATACCTACATTCTGGAAGGACGTAAGGAAGAAATAATCAAATAAGAAGGATACGGATATGAAGTTAATGACCGCCCTGATCATTATTGCTGCTTTATTTCTGGCTGCCTGTTCTGATCCGTCAGAACAAGGACGCGAGCTCAGAGTCGGCTTAATCGCCCCGGTAACCGGCCAGATCCCGGAAGTGGGGCGCTCCACGGTTGAGGCGGCCAAGCTGGCTGTGGAAGAGATCAATGGTCGAGGTGGTCTGATTATTGATGATGAGCAGTACAAGGTGGTGCTGCTGATTGAAGATAATCGTGACAATCAGGAACAGACCATCAGTGCCGCGCTTGAGCTGATCAACCAGCAAAATGTCAGTGCGATCATTGGCCCTCAGGCAAGCCGGAATGCCATTCCTGCGGCGAGGTATGTTGAATATGCCCAAATCCCGATGATCACGCCCTGGTCAACCAACCCTGATACCACTCGCCATAAAAACTGGGTTTATCGTGCTGCTTTTGTGGATACCTTTCAGGGTAAGCTGATGGCGAAATTTGCCTATGAGCAACTGGGGCTGAGGAAGGCGGCTGTACTTTACGATATTTCCAGCGAATATAACCGTAATTTAGCTGAAGTTTTCAGTGTGGCTTTCAAAGATCTTGGCGGTGGAATTGTCGCGTATGAGCTTTATACCCGCGATGCCCCTGACTTCACGGAACAGTTGCGCCGAATTCAGGCTGCTCAGCCTGATGTGTTGTTCTTGCCTAATTACTATAACGAAGTGCCGGTGCAGGCTCGTCAGGCCAGAAAAATGGGGATTACTGCCCAGTTACTCGGGAGTGATACCTGGACTCAGATCCTTGAAGATGACCGAAGTGCGGTAGATGGGGCTTTTTTCAGTACCCACTACGCTTTGGATCGTGCTGATGGGGTCGCACTTAATTTCAGGGCACGTTACCGACAGACCTATAACCGAGAGCCAAATGATGTTGCCGCACTGACCTATGATGCCTTTGGACTCTTGTTTGAAGCAGCTAAACGGCATGGTGGCGTTGAACCGCAGGGGATACGCGATGCACTTAACACTATCGACAATTTTGAAGGCATTACCGGGGTGATTCAGTTTCAGGGTTCCGGAGATCCGGTAAAAAGTGCGGTGCTGATTGAAGTGAAAAACGGGGAGTTTGTTTTCAGCAAATGGGTTGAGCCCTGATTGAAGTGCCATTCCGGAGGTTAGATTCTCCTCCGGTTATCAGCATAGTAAAACATGTATTGTTTCGGGGGTATTAAGCGGCCAGGCGTTGGAAGGCTTGCTCTTTGATGGTATGAATGGCTGCGGTAACGTCATCGGCGGATTTTTTTCCGGCATGGCGCAGGTGATCACCCCATTGTTTCAGGTCATCTGTATCTATTTTTCGGATATGATTATCCTTTGCCCATTCACGACCGATCAGATCACCCAGTTCATCCAGTAGTTGGCCGATTTCATCGCACTGGCTGCCGACTTTGCTGTGAAGCTCACGTTTGATGCTGTCCCAGCCTTTTACAAAAAAGCTGCCTTTGTAAAAAGCTCGCAGCCACTTCTGATATTCCTGTTCGCTTTGGGTCTGAATATTCTGCATATCTTCGCTCTAATATCGGCTCTTTTCTCGCCAGTCACTGTTGCATAATTTAATGGTGAAATAATATACAACTCATTATGAAGCAGGATCAACGGAAACGCACCGTCTGAGCTATCGCAGTGGCGAAAATGTGCTACATGTCGTCCGATGCTTGCTCATCCAGACAGCATTCATCCTGCAAGAAACCGATGACTGCTTGCAGCTTGTCATATTCCGCAACACAGAAAAGTGTACGACCTTCACGGCGTTGAGAGAGTAGCCCTGCAGAGGACAGGCTGGAGATATGGTGCGACAAAGTGGACCCGGGGATGCCCAGTTTTTCTTGCAACCCGCCAACTGCAATTCCTTGGTAGCCAGCGCGTACCACACTTTTAAAGATGGCTAAACGAGTTGTATGTCCCAGTTCTTTCAATGCCTTAGCGACGATTTCGATATCCATGACCATACCTTGTGAGGAAATTATATTTCGATATTACTAGAAATATGTTGATCCCGGCAACTAAATAGATCTATATTTCGAATATTCTAGAAATATAGAGATTTTGATTATGTTCGATAAAACGATGCTATTGGATACTTTGAACATGTTTGCCTTCCTGGCAACCGAGCTCACCATTTTGTTTTTGCTGATTAGCTATCTGGTTGGGGTGTTACAGGAATACATACCGCCAGAGCGGATCCAGAAGATATTGAGCGGTAAAAAAGGGAAGGGATACATAGTGGCAGGGTTCCTTGGTGCGATCACTCCGTTTTGTTCCTGCTCAACGATTCCTTTTCTGAAAGGATTGCTAAGAGCACAGGCTGGATTTGGCACTATGATGGTATTCCTATTTGCCAGTCCGTTGCTAAATCCGGTGATTATCGGGCTCTTTGCCGTGACGTTCGGAATTAAGGTCACCGTGTTCTACTTTGTGGTTGCGATGGGGGTTTCGATTGTTGCCGGATTTGTGCTGGAAAAACTGGGCTTTGAAAAGTACGTCAAAGAGGAGGCATATATTGCGCCTCAGGCAAAATGTTGTGGTTCATCGTGCGGTGGCAACAAAGCTCCGGTTAACAAATGGAAGAAAATCTGGCTTTCTACCTGGGCAGACTTCAAGAAAGTCTTACCTTACTTGTTTGGTGGTATCGCTCTGGGGTCAATGATTTATGGTTTTATGCCGACTGAATTTGTTGCCAGTGTAGCCAACGACAGCAACCCTTTTGCTATCCCTGTTGCCGCTGTTATCGGTATTCCGCTTTATATCCGAGCTGAAGCGGTGATCCCGCTGAGTGCTGCACTGGCTGCCAAAGGTATGGGGCTTGGCGCGGTAATGGCTTTGATTATCGGCAGCGCTGGTGCCAGCCTGACTGAGGTGATTTTGCTGAAGTCTATCTTCAAAAACAAAATGATCGTGTCTTTTCTGGTGGTGATTTTGTCGATGGCTATCGGTGCAGGTTTTCTGTATCAGAACTTGTTTTAATTCATTGTCAGCATGAAATGGAGGCTTCGGCCTCCATTTTTCCTTCTATCTGAAATAAAAAAACTAGCTTCGCTCTCTTACGTATCTGCTCTTAGTCAGCGAGTTCAGCAACACTTCTGATTCGATGAATTTAAATGACCGCGGTTCGGTGAGTTCTCCAAAAAGTGGAGAGCCTCCGCCTAGCAGGATTGGGAATGTGGTTATGATCATCTCATCAATTAAGTCTTCAGTCAGAAAGCTTTGGATCGTTTTGCCGCCGTCGATATAGAGGTTGTGATAGCCCTGCTGATTTAACTGAGTGACGGCTTGCTTTACCGGGCCTTTGATCAGAAAAGCTTTGTCCTGATAAGGAGCTGGAATGCTTTTTAAAGTATTGCTCAGTACAAAAACAGGTTTGTTATAGGGCCAGTCGCAATCAAAACCGCAGACGATTTCAAAGGTGTTCCGGCCCATGACGAGGGCATCGATACGTTGCATGAAATCGGCAAAACCAAAATCCAGGCCGTCAGGATTCGGCACACTGTTGAGCCAGTCCAGCCCTCCTTGTTTGTCGGCAATATAGCCATCAAGGCTGGTCGCGATATAGACGATGTTTGACATGTTTGGTCTCCCGAATTTCGGCGCAGAAAATCCTGCAGTTTATTGGTATCCACTGATTTTAATATTCGGATAAGAAAGGAACAATGGTGATGATGCCTGCAGCTGCACAAGCAGATATGACTCGAAATTATGAAGGAAATACTGATTAAATTCAGATGGATATGATTTACCACCTGTTATTGCCTTTTCTTGGGTGTTACATCTATGGCCGATTTTTTTACCTTAATGAAAACAATGGAATGCATCATGAAATTACACCCACTTTTTCTTTGCTTAGCACTGGCAAGTACAGGTGCCGCGGCATTTGATTTGAATGAGCCTGAGAATAATGACACCAGTAACTTGGTCTGGACCGGCCATTTGAGCCCGGATACGGACACAGTGACATCGGCTATTATTGCTGCCTATATCTATGGTGGTACGCCAGTGGTTCCGGAAGCTATTAATCCAGAAAGCCAGTTTGTTCTTGAATACTGTAAGGCAACAACACCGGCACAAATGGCTGATTTCAGTCAGAAGATTGTCGGGCTGGTGGACTTTAACCAGAAGACTCAGCTGCAAAAAAGCATTAAGGAAAGCAGTATTGTAGCGATTGTTGACCACCATGCTATTGGTGGTAATCCGGTGAACATGAAGCAAGTAGCGACGATTGATATTCGTCCGTGGGGATCTGCTGCGACTATTCTCGCTGATCGTGCGGAACAGATGGATATTGAGCTGCCAGAGTATATTGCCTGTACAACACTGGGTGGGATTTTGTCTGATACTTTGGTTCTTCAGTCGCCGATCACCACCGAATATGACAGACACTACGCCGAAGAGCTGGCCAGTGAGGCTGGTATTGACGATATCGAAGCGTTTGGTCAGAAAATGCTGGAAGCCAAGTCGGATCTCAGCCATGTCAGCGCGGCAGATATTTTGACCATGGATTATAAGAACTTTAAGTTTGCCGGTAAGAAAGTCGGAATCGGGGTTGCTGAAACCCTGACTGCTCACCAACTGCTGGATCGCCGTGATGAATTTGTGGCTGCGATGAAGGCGTATAAACAGCGTCAGGGCCTTGACCATTTGTTCTTCTCTGTAACTGATACCAAGAACAAGCGTGCAAATTTGCTGTGGATTGACAGTGCTGACAGCAAGGTGGCCGAGGTTGCCTTTAAGGCTAAGCCGACAAATGGCTGGCTGGTACTTGAAGGGGTTACGTCCCGTAAACGTCAGATTGGCCCGGCGATTCAAAAGGCGGTAGAAAGCCTGAATTAATTGAAAGCGAATACCTGAAAGGTTACGGGTGATAAGGGGATGCGGTGAAATACCGCATCCCCTTTTATTTATCGCGTTAGAGGTTGGCCTGCTGATTGTGATCATAGGCCCGATGGGCCAGCTCAAGAGCGTCAATATCTGAAGCACAAATGAGTTTTTTCAAAGCGTTGAATTTAACTTCAGGCCAGTCGTAGATACTCAGCGCCAGCAGTCGCTCAGTTGTTTCCGGTGAAAAGCGCTGCTTGATCGGTTTGGCCGGTGTACCGCCGACAACTGTATATGGCGGCACATCTCGGGTGACGACGCTATTGGCCGCGACAATAGCACCTTCTCCGACACGCACTCCGGGCATGACCATCGCACGCATTCCAATCCAGCAACCGTCCTCAAGGTAGGTAGCTCCTTTGGACTGGTAGCTTTCTTCAATCATGTCCATGAAAGGGTACAGTGAGAACCAGTCACTGCGATGGGTATGGTTGCCTCCCATCAGAATTACAGCTTCGGCGCCGATGCAGACATAGTCACCGATATGAAGTTTATCGACCTCCCAGCGAGGCTCCCATTGGCTGCTGACTTCATCGCCGTGTAGATAGCGGACAACTGATTTTTCAAATCCGTCATCGTAAGCATCACTGTAATAGCTGTGTGTTCCTTTCAGGAAGATGTTTTTGTTTTTTACGGTTTCATGGAGCATTTCCATTTTGGACCAGTGTTTCATTTTTCTCTTACCTTTAAACCTGAAGGAGAAGGTTCCGGAGCATGGATAGTCGCGTAAGGCCGGCGGTTGAAATGTGAATGCTGAGCCGGATATTAAAATTACGCAGCCGGAATTGTTCTCTTTCAAGAGACAGATGAAATACCGCAAAGTTAGGTTGTCAGATTTGCGGCAGTGAATTTGTTTTTACCGATTGGTATAAATTCACTGCCTTAGCTAAGCAATCTGTGGTTGCTTGAGATAGGCGATTTGGACAACAGCAGTGCATTCTGTCGCGCTGTTATTTTGAACCGGCATATACACTCCTGTTGAAGAATTGAATGAAAGTGGGCTCATAATATCTGGGCGCAATGAGATGTCAATGATGACTTTATCTTTTCCGTGGAGAGCTTTATGCCTGCTCAGACAATACAGTGAATTAAACGGGCTGGAAAAAGTAGGCAGAGGGTAAAACAGGAAGAGAATGAAACAGCCCGTGATAATCACGGGCTGTAAAGGTTTAGAAATCAGCCGTAAAAGTGCATGCTTTCAGCCAGCAAATCGACGAAGCCCTGACGATCGACATCAAACAGAACTGTTGTATTGGCCGGTTTACCAGAGAGCTGGTAACGGTCGACAACTGTCATGCCTTGGGTGTACTCGCCCTTGGTTTCTATGCCGACCCAGCAGTCTTGCTCTGTGAAAATTTCAGGTTTCAGCAGCCAGGCGATGGTGCAAGGATCGTGAAGCGGCGCGCCAGCCAGTTCCCATTTCGGATCTCTGTGGTAGATCATGAAGAAATCAAGCAGTCCGGCCACCACATCGGAAACCGGATTACCAATAGCGCGGATTCGTTCAATATCTTCATCCATGATTTGGGCACGGTGGGTAACATCCAGCCCGCACATGGTAACAGGAATGCCGGAGCGGAAGACGATATCAGCAGCTTCCGGATCGACATAAATATTAAACTCAGCGGCCGGAGACCAGTTTCCGGTTTCGGCACCGCCACCCATCAGCACAATTCGTTCTATTTTGTCTGCCAGCTCGCGGTGAGTTGCAAGTAACAGGGCAATATTAGTCAGTGGTCCGGTCGGAACGAGAGTAACGGGTCTGTCGCTTTCACGAAGGATTCGAGCCATCAGCTCTACGGCATTTTCTCCGACAGGATCAAATCCCGGATCCGGCAGTGACGGGCCGTCCAAACCGCTTTCGCCGTGGACGTTGTCGGCTATGATCAGTTCCCGTGCCAGAGGCTTTAAGGCTCCGCCGGCAACCGGAATGTCATTACGGCCAAGCAGGGTCAGGATCCGAAGAGCATTGTTCAGGGTTTTCTCCGGAGTCTGGTTACCGGCACTGGTGGTGACCGCCTTGATATCAAGAGACGGGGAGGCACAAGCAAGGATCAGGGCAATGGCGTCATCATGGCCAGGATCACAATCGATGATAATAGGGCGGGTCATGAGGGTACTCCTTTGTTTTTAAAAGGAAATGTACCTGCTCCGATGAGGCAGTAATGTGAATGAAATCGAAAAGATAAAAGTTCTTCCCTTTCCAATTCACAAAAATATCAAATAGAGACAGGCCACTATAGATATCTATAACCAATATCTAATTGGCTTCCGCGCGAATGCTATAGCTTATCTAGGTAGATTAGATAAGTTGCGATAAGTCTCACTTTAGTAGTGATTAGATGTAACGCTATGACAGAAAACGTCTTTGAACTGTATCGCATCCGCTTTTTTTGCTCATCGTAACCTCTCTTACTGTATGACTTAATTCAACTCAATAAAGTTCATATAACTTCAATGAGTTGTAAATATGTCTAAACCAGCAGCTCGCGTCGGTGATTTTCATACCTGTCCGAAAAGAACGGGGAAAGTACCTCATGTTGGTGGGCCGATTGTACAAGGCTCACCGAATGTTTTTATTGGCGGATTGCCAGCAGCCCGTCAGGGAGATATGGCGGTATGTATTGGGCCGCCGGATAAAATTGCAGGCGGTTCGTCCTCTGTCTTCATTAATGGCAAACCGGCTGCCCGGCTAGGAGATGACACTGCTCATCGTGGTGTGATTGTTGGTGGATGCGGCACGGTATTGATTGGTGACAGTGCTGGTGGGCAGAGTGGTGGAAGTGATGCGGGGGCTGGAGAAGGGAAAAGTAAGACGTCACAATCAAATGAAAAGCAGTCATCCGGAGAAGGAAAGATGTCTTCGTTGCTTAAATCCAGACAGATTCAGGCATTAAAAAGTGATGAGCCTGTTTGTGAAGTTTGCCAGGAGCCTGAGCAGTCATGACTATACTTCAATTTAATCTCCCCCTTCCGTTACCTGATTTCAGCATGGATGAAGGCGACAATCTGTATTTGATTGTTGACGGAAGCAAAATACCTTTACTCAGCCGAGAGCTGATGCTGGCTGATATCGACGCATATTTCTCGGCTGTTTACAGTTTTCCGCCGTGGGAGCAGCTAAGGGAAGTCTCCCCTTTTGTGGTGGAAGCCACCCCGTCCATTATTGATTGGTTTACAGCGCTTGAAACTGCCGATGTCGGTTATTTTTTTTCTTCCGAGCTAGAGCCATTTGATCTTACTCACCACTTGGTAACTTTAGCAGAAGGTATCACCCCCTATGGCGGCAAGGTGATGTTCAAAATGGCACACCCTGAAGGCGCCTGGGTGTTATTTGAAGATGAATCGCCTTTGTTATGGCAAGGGATCAGCAAAGTGTGGATACCGGTTCAGGGAGAGTGGCAAGTTAAATCACACCCAAAGAATTTACCGTCACCAAAGGCAGAAAAATTAGTCTTTACTGAGCAGCAATGGCAATCCTTTGGTGATATTTCATGGCGCAATACCCAAAAAATGATTTATCGGCACATGGTGAAATGGTTTCCGGAGCGTCTGGGCGCAAGCGATAACCCTGTCGACTGGGTTGCATCCTGGGCAAATGCGGCCTACCAGAAAGGCTTTGGCGTACATAGTGACCTCCTCTCGTTTTTTAATGTTCTCGGTTACTTGGGTGAGTCGGCAATTAACCAGCCGGTTTACCCTGATATATATCACTTGATCCAACAGCCATCGTTAATGACGCCGAGTCAGCGGATTGAACGTGCCGCCGAGTTAGCAGAAGCTTATGCAAAGCAGGGAAAATAGAATGAGTTCACCAAACAGTGATGCAAGAAGTGCAAGCAATAAAGATGGACGCAACCCGGTCGGAATCTGTCCGTTAAAAGAAAATAAAATTCAGCTTGTTCCGGTGCGCTACGCAATCACAGAACAAAAGCCGCAACACCCTGCAATTGCCAGTAAACACGCATCATTGCTCTCTTATCGCCCCATCGGTATTCGTCCGCTTATTGAAGATGGCTATCTGTATGTGATCCACAGTAAGCGCCAGGAAATTATTTATGTTTATAAAGTTTCAACCACCGGAGCGGTGACCAAGCTGGAACAGCTGGGCCTGAAGAACACGGCGAATGGGCAGGAGTATGTCTATGCGGAGTCAGAATCAGCCTTGGTGGTAGAACGTGCTGGCAGTATTGAAGTGCTCTATAGCCGTGTTCCTATTTCTCCGAAACTGCAACGTCAGTTATTAAGTTCATCGAAATTGCGTTCACAGCTGATGCAGCGTTGCTCGGTTGGTAGCTATGAATGCGTAAATGGTGCAACGCACCTGTTGCCTCCGGATCAGTTAGCTGATCACCTGGCTGACTGCCATCCGGAACAGAGCCGGAACACGAAAGACTTTCAATGGCGCTGGATGGTCGATCCGGTAGAAAAAATAGAAGCCAGCACCATAACTGAACATATTCTTGGTCAGTATAAGCAAGATTCGGCGATTTTAATTCTGGAAGATCCTATCGGAGTCATGAATGAGTTGGCTGGTGCTTATATTGCTATGACTGCTCAGGAAATTGAGTGGCTGGAAAAAGATGAGAACCGGGCTAAGTATTTTGCCGCTTCTCATATCAACCTTTTGATTGAGGTGACAGAGCGACACTTGCTGGCCAATAGCAGCAATAAAAAAATCAGTGAGTATATCCAAAATAATCCGGATAAAGCGGAAGAATATTTTTATGACTACAGGCAGGCGATGAAAGCCTATGAGGAGGATAAGCATCAAGCTTCTTCTGCGGCATTAAGTCGGGCACCGCAACATTTCAGGCGTAGTCGTGCTTATATCAATTTAGAGCAGGAAAAAAAACGGATTGTTCAACTGGCTAAAAACATCGGTGTGAAACCGAAAGAAATTTTTAGTCTGTTTAATCGGACAATAAGACAGAATAACACGCTTCGTAATGGGGATACTTCGGGTAAGCGCGGTGTGCTCGAGAGGATCCGGCATGATGAAATGCAGGCATGGTACGCTGATGCCTGTGAAAAAGTGACCTTGTGGCTTGAAGAGCGGGAAAAGATATGTGCCGATCGGACTGATTTCCTTCCTATCGCCTATAAGGCGCTGCCGGTTTATGACAAAGAAAATGTCGAGACATTTAAGATGCGGCTGGCAGCGGAGAACCACTGGTTAGTCGGGCTGACTGAATTTGACGAACATTTGTCGCAACAGTGCAAGTTCTTTTTCCATTCGCTGGGTGAGCAAAACCTGCATCTGGAATATGTGAAAAATGAAAAACAACTGGCGGTTGTGGAAGATTATGACAGCCTGACCAGCGATGCGATAAAGCTGTATCAGCTTAAAAAGGGAAAGGATGGCGTTGATAATGCGCTACAAGATGTAAAAGATTTCCGCTCCCTGCTTGATGGCAGTGCGCTGGTTCCGATGGAGAATCCTCCTGATGACATTCGGGTTCAGATGAATCGTTTTGGTGCTCAGTTGGCGCCTTTAGCCTTGAAAGAATTTCGTGAGTTACAGGCCGATCTGGCTCGTAATACGCAGCGAATCAATAATATATTCCGCCATGCTAAACCTGGGTTGACTGCTATTTTATTGGGGCAGGCAAAAAATGCCCAAGTGACGATTGATATTGGTCCTAAAGCCGGGGTCGATCGTATTGGTGGTTTGATCGATGAGATGGAGAGAACCGCGGCCAGGTATAACGATCTGGTGTCAGAAAGGAATAAGGTTGAAGAAGAAAGCCGCGGGCTGACGAAGGATCAAAAAAAGCAAATTCGCCTTGACTTGAATGAAGAGATCTCCCGCTTAGGGAGAGACGTTGAGCGTTTGTTGGATGAGCTGGGAGCAACCAGTACCCCGATAGCAAGTCAAGGAGAAAAGTACCCTTCGTCACATGTGATGCTGAAAGCCGCAGGGCTGAATGAGGAAGAGCTTAAAAAATGGGCCAAACACCATTATAGGTTAATGAAAAATCAGATTTTGTATGGCTCCGAGGAAGGCTTTAAGTGGTATAAGCCGGATGGGGCGGTGAAATCTGCCAGTCTTGGTTTAGTTTTTTTCATCTTTGCGGGATGGAATTGGTGTGACTCTTACAGCAAGCTGGAGCAGAAGTCGGAATGGACTGATTTTCAAAAGCTAGATTTCTTAGGTTCGACTGCAGGCATGCTGGCATCGGGTTTAGGTGTGGCGGTCGAAATTGCCCGGACCAGTACGTTATTGGAGTGGGTGGAATCCGGGAAAAAAGGTCCGCAAATGTTGTGCGGGAAAATAATCACTATCGGTACTTTGGTTACTGCTTCTTTAGGGGTGGTTTCTGTTGCAGTGGATGGTTTTAAACAGGGGAAAAGATTGATTAAAACCTGGCGTCAGGGCGATGTCCACGCACTGGTGGGGACATTGATGGCCTTGGGCGGGGATGGAATACAGATTTATCACACGGCAAAACTGGCAAGGTACACCTCTGCCCAAATTAAAGGGGTAGTGCTAAAGGAGATTTTTTGGGATACAGCAGCAGAGAGGATTTTAAGTTTTGCCGGGCGATTGAGTTCCTGGATGTGGTGGGGAAGTGCGCTGGTTTTTGTCGGTGAAATTATTTATAACTCGACACAGTCTACCCCGCTAATGATTTGGGTTGGTCAGTCGTCATGGGGACAGGAGAAACGCGGGCTCTTCTGGGGCGGCGACAATAAGAACTGGGACTATGAAACTCAGTTGCTGAAATGGCAGGAAGTGATGCAGACGCCACGTTTGTTCCTGACGGCTGATGAAAATCTCACTCCCGTTGAGTATGATGAGCCTGGCTATTATACCTACCATACATATTCCTATCTTTCATGCCATTCTGTCACTAAGCTGCGTATCGTGATTCCGATGACGCAGCCACAGCAGGTACAGGTTGCCGCTTTTCTTAAAACTTCTGATGGTGAAATAAAGAACATAACTTCATTGCTGGTAAATGATTGTCAACACATGGTTTTTGATGGCATGAATACCATTTGTGAATGGTTGTGGCCTGCCCAATTATCCCCTTCTGAATTTTATCAATATCTGGACCTGATGGTCAGTGTCACAAATCAGTTTGGTGATCTGTTGTTTGCTGAACAGGGTGGTGCCCGTTTCACCTTGAATTTACAGCAGATAGACCAGTTGGATGCTGTGCCGCAAACCGAAGACTGGTATCAGGCCAAGTTGTTGGAAGAAAGCGACCAGCAAATGGTCGGTAAAGCCCGCTTTGAAGATGTGTTGATTGAGCTGAAACCAGTTTTGAGTTTTAACCCCGTTACAGGAGCGTATGTTTAATATGGCTAACCGAGAGTTCCCTTTCTTCGCCGGGCAGCATACCCGGGAAAAGTTTTCATCGCGATATGTCCTTAGTCCGTTGCCGGTTAAAACGCAGATTCCGGCAGCCAACTGTTGTAATTTGTTAATGCGCAAAACGGACCACTATATCGATCTGGGCAGTGAAGCTGGCAGTCTTTTCCAGACCCAGTGTTGTTATTTTCTCTTTATGTTTTCGTTTTCTATCTCGATGGCCATGGTGGCTTTTTGGGGCGGGTATGATGAGGTCGTGAAGAGTTTTTATGACGAGGTACGAAATAGCGAAGGAAAGTGGGTATTTGTCTTTAGCTGGTATAACTGTATATATGTATTAGGGGCTCTATTCTTGCATTTTTTCATTCTCGGCGGTATTAGCATCGAGGTCATGATTAAGAGCAATCGTGACTCAGCCCGTACTTTGCCACTGCGCTTTCACCGCCAGCGCCGGGAGGTGATGTTTTCCCGCTGGAACACCCGTACTAAAAAGCCGGATATCAAGGTAGTGCCATGGGAGAAAGTCTGTGCCATGGTTGGTCACGGAGAGGCTTACTCTACCAGCGGAATGTACTGCTTGTCTTCTTTGTTTATTGGTGCCAATGACGAAGACGAGCCCGGCCGTTTCTGGGCGGCATTGTCAGTCGGAGCCATGCATAACATGGCCGGAGCCGCGCAGTGGGAGATGATACGCAAATTCATGGATGAAGGCGCGGAGGCAATTGAAAACCCTCGGCCCATTACCTTTAAAGGGCTGGTGGAAGAGTACTGCGAGCAACATGAAATTACCCCGGATAAAATGAGCCCCTGGGTACGCTTGTGGTGGGAAATCAACGGCACCCGGCTGGGGATCTGGGCGACAAACTACCGCCTGCAACTTAGTCAAGATACCTACATCACGGTGCCGGAAATCGAAGACTGGAGCCAACCGCTTCCTGAATCCCAGTGGGCAAAATCCAGTGATGAGCTGAACTACTACAACCGGATGCTTGACGAGCATGACTATCGCCCGGGCCGCAATATCCTCGCTGTTTCCGACCTGCGCGAACGCTTTGGCCCGTATCCGCCGAAGGGGAATAACCAGAGTCCGGATCAGGAACCCTGTCTAGGATCCGGGCACTAGCAATGACCAACCAAGAATTCCCTTTCTTTGCCGGGCAGCATACCCGGGAAAAGTTTTCATCGCGATATGTCCTTAGTCCGTTGCCGGTTAAAACGCAGATTCCGGCAGCCAACTGTTGTAATTTGTTAATGCGCAAAACGGACCACTATATCGATCTGGGTAGTGAGGCTGGCAGCATTTTCCAGACTCAGTATTGTTATTTTGGTTTTATGTTCTCGCTTTCAATCACATTGGCAATGCTGGCTTTTTGGGGCGGGTATGATGAGGTCGTGAAGAGTTTTTATGAACTTCAGTATCTTGGTAATGATGAGTGGGAACATGTCTTCAGTTGGTACAATTGCATACAGGTATTATTGATCTTCTTGTTGCCTTTCTTAACCGTTGTCGGTATCTGCATTAACATTATGATTCAGGGTAACCGCGACTCTGCCCGTACTTTGCCACTGCGTTTTCACCGCCAGCGCCGCGAGGTGATGTTTTCCCGCTGGAACTCCCGCACCAAAAAGCCAGATATCAAGGTAGTGCCGTGGGAGAAAGTCTGTGCCATGGTTGGCCACGGAGAGGCTTATTCCACCAGCGGCATGTACAGCCTGTCTTCTTTGCTTATCGGTGCCAATGATGAAGATGATCCCGGCCATTTCTGGGCGGCACTGGAAGTCGGGGCCATGCATAACATGGCCGGAGTCGCGCAGTGGGAGATGATACGCAAATTCATGGATGAAGGCGCGGAGGCAATAGAAGACCCTCGTCCCATCAATTTTAAAGGGCTGGTGGAAGAGTACTGCCAGCAACATGAAATCACCCCAGATAAAATGAGCCCCTGGATACGCTTGTGGTGGGAAATCAACGGCACCCGTCTGGGGATTTGGGCGACAAACTACCGCCTGCAACGTAGCCAGTATACCTACACCACGGTGCCGGAAATCGAAGACTGGAGCCAACCGCTGCCTGAATCCCAGTGGGCAAAGCCCAGTGATGAGCTGAACTACTACAACCGGATGCTCGATGAGCATGACTATCGCCTGGGCCGCAATATCCTCGCTGTTTCCGACCTGCGCGAACGCTTTGGCCCGTATCCGCCGAAAGGGAATAACCAGAGTCCGGATCAGGAACCCTGTATAGGAGCCGGGCACTAGCAATGACCAACCGAGAGTTCCCTTTCTTTGCCGGGCAGCATACCCGGGAAAAGTTTTCATCGCGTTATGTCCTCAGCCCGTTGCCGGTTAAAACGCAGATTCCGGCAGCCAACTGCTGTAATCTGCTGATGCGTAAAACTGAGCATTATATTGATTTAGGCAGTGAAGCGGGCAGTATTTTCCAGACCCAATATTGCTATTATCTATTTATGTTTTCGTTTTCTATCTCGATGGCCATGGTGGCTTTTTGGGGCGGGTATGATGAAGTCGTGCAGAGTTTTTATGAACTTAAATATCTTGGTGATGAAGAGTGGGAGTATGTATTCAGCTGGTATAACTGTATATATGTATTAGGGGTTCTATTTTTGCATTTGTTTGCACTTACAGGTGTCTGCATTAACATTATGGTTCAGGGGAACAGCGACTCTGCCCGTACTTTGCCACTGCGTTTTCACCGCCAGCGCCGCGAGGTGATGTTTTCCCGCTGGAACTCCCGCACCAAAAAGCCAGATATCAAGGTAGTGCCGTGGGAGAAAGTCTGTGCCATGGTTGGTCACGGAGAGGCCTATTCCACCAGCGGTATGTACAGCCTGTCTTCTTTGCTTATCGGTGCCAATGACGAAGACGATCCCAGCCATTTCTGGGCGGCATTGTCAGTCGGAGCCATGCATAACATGGCCGGAGCGGCGCAGTGGGAGATGATACGCAAATTCATGGATGAAGGCGCGGATGCAATAGAAAACCCTTGCCCCATTAATTTTAAAGGGCTGGTGGAAGAGTACTGCCAGCAACATGAAATCACCCCGGATAAAATGAGTCCCTGGGTACGCTTGTGGTGGGAAATCAACGGCACCCGGCTGGGGATTTGGGCGACAAATTACCGCCTGCAACGTAGCCAGTATACCTACACCACGGTGCCGGAAATCGAAGTCTGGAGCCAACCGCTGCCTGAATCCCAGTGGGCAAAACCTAGTGATGAGCTGAACTACTACAACCGGATGCTTGACGAGCATGACTACCGCCTGGGCCGCAATATCCTCGCTGTTTCCGACCTGCGCGAACGCTTTGGCCCGTATCCGCCGAAAGGGAAAGAGAATAAGAAACAACGTGTTAAATGTGCTCGTAAGGGGTGAGTTAATTCTGAGGCTTTGTGGTTTTTATTTGTGATGCTCAATCAACGCCCTGGTATACCCTCAGGGCGTTTTTTGTAATCTGGTTTTTCATAGCAGTAAGCAGTGAGATGCCGCCGACAGTTTTATTCATTTGCGGTGGTATTGGTGCGAATGGGTATTGAAGTCAGGGAGTAACTCGGTGATGGTCATTGAAGTTGTTAACGTTGATTGGATTACAGACAAGTGAGTGACCTATGAAGATTAAAGCTGTGTTGTTTGATATGGACGGACTGATTTTTGATACCGAAGGCATATGTAAAACGAGTTGGCAGAATGCGGTTAGCGAACAGGGGTTAGTGCTCACCGATGATTACTATCAGCGTTTTATCGGTACTCAGGATGTTCAATGTGAGCAGCTCTTGGTTGATGCGTTTGGTGAGCGGTTGGATATGGCCCGCTTCAGGCTGGTGCGGGATGCCATGCTGGAGGCCGAACGGAAAAAAGGTGTGAAATTTAAAGCCGGATTTGAAGATATATTTTCCGAGCTTAAAGGACGATCGCTGCAATGTGCATTGGTTACTTCGTCAGCTTTGCCTCAGGTTGAACACCACTTTGCCGGTTCGGATTATCTGCAATATTTCAATACCATCATTACTGCTGAAAAAGTAGAAAATGGTAAACCGGCCCCGGATTGTTACCGTATGGCTTGTGAGCAGTTGGATATCGATCCGGTTCATTGTCTTGTGTTGGAAGATTCTAACAATGGTATGCGTGCTGGGTTGAATGCCGGCTGCCATGCGGTGATGATCCCGGATCTGCTGGGGCCTGATGCCGATGTTGCTGAAAGGGCGACGGCTGTTATTGCCAGTCTGACTGAGGTGAAGCAGTTCCTTTAATGCCTGAACTGGATCAGGTGTGTTATCAAAGGAGTGGTAACTATGGAAGACATCTACGATTACATCATTATCGGCGGCGGGATAGTTGGTGTGTCGACTGCGTGGCAGTTGCAGCAACGCCACCCGGACAAAAAGGTACTGCTACTGGAGAAGGAAGCGGGTTTATCTCGTCATCAAACCGGCCACAACAGTGGTGTGATTCACGCCGGGGTATATTACGAACCGGGAAGTCTGAAAGCCGAATTTTGTAAGGCTGGTGCGAAAGCGACGAAGCGGTTTTGTCATCAGCATAATATTGCGGTAGAAAATTGTGGCAAGTTGTTGGTTGCGACGAATACGGTTGAGCTGGAACGGATGCAGGCACTCTATCAGCGTTGCGGTGAGAATGGTATTGATACTGAGTTGCTCAGTCAGGCTGAACTGAACAAAAGAGAGCCCAATATTGAAGGTTTGGGGGCCATTTTTGTTAAGGCAACCAGTATCGTCGATTTCCGTCTGGTGACGGAAAAAATGGCCGAAGAGTTTATCTCGGCGGGCGGAACTGTGATGCTGGGGGCTGAAGTGACAGCTTTGGAAGAAACAGAGGAACAAATTGTTGTTACTGCCCGTAACGATGAGGGAGGCGGGAAGCTCATATTTTCATGCCGCTTTCTAGTTTCTTGCTCTGGGTTGATGGCCGACAGGGTAGCCAGGATGCAGGGCATAAAAACCGACTTTCAGATCATTCCATATCGCGGCGAATATTATCGCCTGCCGGAAAAATACAACCACATAGTGAATCACCTTATTTATCCGATTCCGGATCCAGATTTACCATTTCTTGGCGTTCATCTTACCCGAATGATAAATGGTTCAGTGACAGTCGGGCCGAATGCGGTACAAGGTTGGAAAAGGGAAGGGTATGGCAGGGTTAATATCAGTCTGGTCGATATTCGGGAGATGTTTTCTTTCAGTGGCTTCTGGAAAGTGAATCTTAATCACCTGAAAACCGGCATTATGGAGTGGAAGAACTCCTTGTGGAAGCCGGGCTATCTCAAGTTGGTCAAAAAATATTGCCCGCAAATTACGCACAGGGACTTGCTTCCTTATCCGGCTGGCGTTCGGGCGCAAGCTGTGCTGAGAGATGGCACCCTGGTTCATGACTTCTTGTTTGCAGAAAGTCCGCGCAGCCTTCATGTCTGTAATGCGCCGTCACCAGCGGCGACATCGGCAATTCCCATTGGTGAGTATATCTGCACTAAGGTTGAGAAAAAGCAGCGGATTGACCAAACCAAAGAAAATATAGCAGTGTTGTGAATATGAATTTGTCGTACTGGAGCGCCGGGCAAGCCTGAGTCATAATGGCAAGCTTATCAGTAGGATGTGTATTTAAAGGGAATAAAATGAATAAGCTTGTTTGTGCGGTACTTTTAGCCGCTAGTTTTGCCGCTCACTCTGCTAGCTGGAGCTGATCTTCTTCCGGTAACAGTTGTGCTGTCTCTTCTAATGGTTCAACAACCTCATCTTCTAAGACTGAAAATGGTCAGAGTTCAGCTATTTGTGGGTTTACTGGTTCGGAAGGTTCAATCAGCCTCGGCGATGACAAGGTTGAATTGAGTGACGGTGTTTTGAAATGGAATGATAAAGCTTTGCCGGAAAATTATGACAGTGTTGAAGTGCAGCTGCGTAAATCCGGCGATTCAGTCACTCTGTGGATTGGCGGTAAAGAAGTTGCGCTTTAAGCCTGGCATGATTTCGATTTACAGTGTTAATTGTTTATCGAAAGCCAGTTCTAAATAAAAAACTATCAGGAGAAAACGTGAAACAATCTTTGTTCCAAATCGCACTTGTGGTGAAAGATTACGATGAGGCTATCGATTTTTACACCAATAAACTGAAGTTCGAGTTGATCGAAGATACGTATCAGCCGGAGCAGGATAAGCGTTGGGTAGTGGTGGCTCCGCCGGGTTCAGATAGCGCCGGGATTTTGTTGGCCAGGGCATCAAAGCCTGAGCAAGAAGCATTTATCGGTAACCAGGCCGGAGGACGGGTATTTTTGTTCCTGCGTACAGATGATTTCTGGCGTGACTATAACAGAATGAAAGCTGAAGGGATCCGGTTTGTCCGTGAACCCAAAGAGCAAGACTACGGAATTGTTGCTGTATTTGAAGACCTTTACGGTAACTTGTGGGATTTGCTGGAGCTAAGTCCAAGTCATCCTATGGCTGAGCGTTAATTAAGCTTCTTTATGGTGATGAGAGCACGATCATTGTTTTCATTGCTCTTCCACTGTGTTCTGTGATCCCGGGTACATGCGAAAGTGGAAGCCTCTGGCAATATAACTGAATAGATTCAGGTAGCTAACGAGGATAAGCATGCGAAAAATCGGTGACGATCTTTGGGTTCATGATGATTCAATGAATATGATGGGAACCCGCCTCGGGCTTCGGATGACGATAGTTAAGCTATCATCCGGTGGCGTGTGGGTTCACTCTCCGACGGCGATAACGCCCGAGCTGAAACGCGAGATTGATGAAATAGGCAAAGTTGAATGCATTGTGGCTGCCAGTAATGCGCATAACCTATGGTTGCAGGACTGGTGTGAAGCTTATCCGGAAGCTGATGCTTATGTCAGCGCCGGAATTCCGAGGAAAGTGCCGCTATCGAATTATCATATCCTGCAAAGAGGGATGGAGAATCCTTGGGAAGCGGATATGGCGTGGGAGACGATGCCTTCGGTTCCTATGTTCAATGAAACGGTTTTTCTGCATAAAAAGACACGTTCTTTGATCGTTACTGATCTGATCCAGAATTATCCTGATAAGGTGCCAACAGGTTTTGCTGGGCTGATGACTAAATATGTTTTCCAGCCGATAGGCTTCAAAGGTTCCTGCGTTGCTCCGCCGCTTAAGATCGGATACATGATTAAGGATAAACCCAAGTTCTGTAATTTTATTCGCCATGTGCAGGAGTGGGATTTTGAGAGGATCATTGTGACTCACGGCGATATTATTGAAGATAATGCAAAATCAGTCTTCAGTGATATTTGTGCACGCTTTCTCAAGTAAGCTACCTGTTAACCACGTATAAATAAGTCGTCTATTTGCTAAGAGCCGGTGTTTCACCGGCTCTTCAATTTTGTGCCTCACGTGTTTTTGTCGTGGACCCCTTCATCGGTATTTTCTCTGCCAGCCTAATAATGACATGTTCCACACCTTGTAGCGTCATGGTAAACAAATACCCTTTGTGCACTTTATCTATGGCAATATGAAGCTGGGAGGCGTGCTCATTGGAAAAAGGCGCGGTGGAAAACTCAATATGCCTTGCCTGTAGCTTTGTAGCTGGCAGGTTTACCGGCTTGAGGTTATCGGCAAAAGTTGACATGAAACGCAGCCTGCTTTTTTTATTGTTCAGGTAAAAGTACCAATGATGGTCAGAGACGTTCAGCTTTGCCAGACCATAAAGCGTCCCGTCGTCAAGGCGTTTGAAACAGACCGGATAGGGCAGAGCTCCCCTGGGTGTTTTTAACGCTTCTCCTTCCCAGCAGCCGATCAAAGGCAGCAACAGTTGTTCGACCTGGCTTTGTGACTTTTCGCTGTCCGATAGCGTAAAGAGAACCAGGGTTGCCAGAAATATCATGAGTAACGGTTTGGTGCGTTTTGATATCAGATCTGTCATCAGATGTTTGGCTTTAGCTGCATGGATGTAGGTTTTATTACAGGTGCAGACACCAGTCTGGTCAAGTGACCAGTGTTTTTCCAAAGTAGTTTGAGCTAATTCATTAAGAGGGTACTGTTTGTTTTAGATTAGTGTGGGGATTGGGACTAAAGGAGCTTTTGCTGTTTCATGCCAGCTTATTGTTTATATAGCCTTAGTTTGATGAGTGATAACGATGTATAGAGTTATAGATAAAGAGCTATTGGATGAGTTAGTTCTTAAAGCGCAAGAAAGCCCTCGAAAAAGAAGTCATTTCTCTATCCATTCGGATTTTACAGACCCTGTTCAAAGAATGTTGATTGGTTTGGCTTCTGGTACTTACGTTAGGCCTCATATGCACCCTCAGCCTAACAAGTGGGAAATGTTAGTTGGTGTTAGAGGTAAATCACTACTACTCATTTTCGATCGAGATGGTGTAATTAAAGAACGAATTATTTTATCTGAAAAGGACTTTGCTTTTGGGGCGGAAATGAAACCCAAAACATGGCATATGGTTCTGCCATTGGACGAAGATTCTGTCATTTTGGAGATAAAGCCAGGTCCTTACAACCCTTCAGATGTTGTTGAGTTTGCTCAATGGGCTCCTGAAGAAAATGATAAAGGTATAGTGAACTTTATTAAGTGGGTTGAAGTGGCTCAAGTGAATGATAAATATAACTAAATGAACGAAAAGATTATTTTCGCTTATTTGTTTCAATTTGGTGCAAACATAGTGTGGTTTGCTATACCTCATAGCTATTTCTGTCTAGAGCTTGATATCCTTGTGGTTTCTCTGTGTAATAGGCGCGCCTGGTTGTGAACGGTGTTTTATTTTTGGGGGATGGAGAGGTATGACAAAGATCGTTCTGGTAGAGGATGACTTAAAGCTATGCGAGTTGCTCGCACATTATTTGCGACAACAGCAGTTTGAAGTGATAACGGTTTCTGACGGAAGTCTGGCGACAGATATCATCGTAGAACATCAACCTGATTTGGTGGTGCTTGATTTAATGCTGCCTGGAGTGGACGGGCTGACGATTTGTCGTAATGTCAGGCCAAAGGTATCAGGTAAGATCCTGATGCTCACAGCCAGTGATGATGATATCGACCATGTCGCCGGGCTGGAAATCGGTGCCGACGACTTTGTAAATAAGCCGATTAAACCGAGAGTATTGCTGGCCAGAATCCGGATGCTTTTGCGTCGTGGTGGTGGGATGCCAGTGCAAGGTCAGGATGATTCGTCGGTTGATAATCGTGAACAGTCAGATTCAGAATTTGAATGCCGTCATGGTGGACTTTACCTCAACAGTCGGAGAAAGGTTTGTTCTCTGGATGATAGTGTTGTGAGCTTGACCGATAGTGAATTTGATCTGCTGTGGTTGCTGGCTTCACGACCAGATGAAGTGTTGTCACGGGAGTTTCTGGTTAAGAGTACCCGTGGCATTGAGTACGATGGCCTGGATCGTACCATCGACAACAAGGTGGTATCGCTGCGAAAGAAGCTCAATGATAACCCGTCCTTACCACGCAAGATCATTACGGTTCGTGGTAAGGGGTATCTGTTCGTTCCGGACCGATGGTAGAGCTTGCTGATGAAAAGACTGTTTTTGGAGTTTTTTATCGGTGTCGTGACCTTTTTCTTCCTCTGTATTGTCAGTTATGTCTATTACACCGAGGTTTATACGCCCGATTATGAGCTGGAGGTTGAAGTCCGTCATGTTCATGGCGCGATGAGGTTGTTGGATGAAATAGCCGAAGTTCAGGGACAGAAGCGAGCGGATGAAATGTTCGCTGACTATGCCAGCAATAATCTTTTGAGTGTAACTCCTATAAGTTGGGATAGTCCGACGCTGAGCCCGGAAATCGTTAATGAGATCAAAAATCATGGCGCGGTTTCATTTGATGATGAATACAGCTATTACGTTGTGTACGGCAACCTTAAGCAGATTTATTTGTTGGCACCTGACCTCAGCTTTCCGATTTGGGAAAAATTAGATTTTGAGTCGGATCTGCTGTGGGCTTTCGTCTGTACCAGCTTTGCTATCTACTGCATTCTTATGATGGCGTTCCTGGCCCGGCGTTTTCGGGCTCTTGAGCGCGTTACACTGGCCTTCGCTGATGGTGATTTTTCGGTGCGGGCGTCAGAAAAAGCTGGAATGCGCCTTGGTCGCCTGAACAGCAGCTTTAATCAGATGGCAGATAAAATCTCAGGTTTGATCACCAGTCATAAGCAACTGACCAATGCGGTAGCCCATGAACTTAGAACACCAGTTTTCCGTGTTCAATGCCAGTTGGAAATGATGGAAGATTCTGGGATGAGCGAGGAGCAGAATCGGTATGTCGCCGGGATCACTGATGACATGGCTGAGCTGGAGCAGCTCATTGAAGAGTTATTGTATTTTGCCAAACTGGAGCGCTCTGCGATTCCGTTGAATCTGTCGACCCAGCCGGTATCGGATTGGCTGAGTAAACTGGTGTCAGATTGCCAGCGGGATACGGATAAACATATTGAGTTGGAGTGTGATACTCGGCTTGTGGCCTGCCTGGATGAATATCAGCTCAAACGAGCGGTTTCGAATATTATCCGTAATGCATTTCGCTATGCTGAACAGCGGATTGATGTTCGGGTTTCTTGCGATGAGCAACGGCTTACTATCCTGATTGATGATGATGGTATCGGTATACCGGAACAAGAGCGCGCCAGAATTCTTGAGCCGTTTTATCGGGTCGGTACCGCGCGGGATCGGGCCTCCGGCGGTCATGGGTTGGGGTTGGCGATTGTCTCTCAGATTGTCGCCCGCCATCAGGGGCAGCTTGAGATCGGTGAAAGTGATACCGGCGGCGCACGCTTTACTCTGATTCTTCCAACTGAGCCATCAGATGAATTACTGACAGCAGAAACTACAGCACAGTAAGGCGTTCAAAGTCGATAGCGAAATAAACAAGGTGTTTCGGATAGATCCGGAGCACCTTTTTTTGCGCCTGATAAATATCGACGGGACAAAGCTGGTTGGCATCTTAGCCGATGTAATCTCCCGGTTAAGTCACTTTGTATTCTTTTGTAATCGTAGATGCTTACTCTGTACAAAAGCGTACAGAGATCAGATAGGCAGTAACAATAAAACGGTGTACATTTGTCTCCAGATTAAAAACATTGTTGTGACAGGGACCAATTGGCTGGATGAGAGTTTGGTAACTCTGGTTAGCCGGAACATGTTCCTGCTCCCCATAAGAAATAGAGAGATCATTCCATGAAAAAGCTTTTGGTTACTGCCACTCTGGCCACTTTATTATCTGCTTGTGCTTACCAGCAAAAACCGGTTGTTGATATGACCAATGTGGATCCTGCTCAGTATGAACAGGATTTTGCTTACTGCCAGGCCTATGCAGAGAAAGTTGATAAGAAGGAGTCGGCGAAGGTTGAAGCACAGAACGGTGCTGTAAGCGGGGCTCTGATTGGTGCGATTGCTGGTGGTCTGGATGATGGTCTGGGCGGTGCTGCTGTCGGCGCTGTTGCAGGTGGCGCAATTGGTGGGGGTGCAGGTGCATTGTCCGGTGCCAATGATGCAACAGATGTTCAGGCCAAAGTACTTCGTCGTTGTCTGGATAACAAGGGATATGTTGTCTACGACCTAGATAAGTAATCACGCATTGGCGACTGTCTGACAGGTATCAAGTCGAAAGATAAAGCCCGTATAGTTTGATTATGCGGGCTTTCTGTATTTATTTTACTTGCCTGTTGGCAGGGCATCTGAATAGATGTTTTTAGCTGGGATAGCGAAATTTTGCGTCATATGATGAAAGGCACTTTGCACCATCTCATAGCGGCCGCAAAGGTAAATTTCAGTCTGTTGGTAGAACAGGTTGTCGTCATAAACTATATCCAGTAAACGTCCTCTTTTTCCGCTAAAGCTACCAGCAATCTCTTCCGCCACAGAAATATAGCTAAGCCTGCTGTGCTTTTCGGCTAAAGTTAGCAGCTCTTCATCATGGTACAGGTCTGCAGGTGTCCGAGCTCCCCAGTAAAGGGTAACCGGACGCTGGTTGTCTCTGCACAGTTCTCGCAGTAACAAGCTACGGATATAGGTATAGCCGGAGCCGCCAGCAATCAGAACGAGTGGTGCTGAATTTTCTCTCAGCCAGGCATGGCCAAATGGCCCTTCGATAAGGATATTTTCCTTAGATTGCCAGGCATCAAGAAGAGCTTGTACTTGGGCGTTGGCTAAGCTGTTTTCTGTTGTCAGGTTGCTACGATTACTTAAATAGCTTTGTACTTCATCAGTGTTTACGCCACCAATATGGACCTCAATGTCTTGAGGTTCGTCCGTTTCTCTCAATGCTGGAGCACTGGCGATTGAGAGCGTAAGAGGCGGGTTACCATCGACACATAGATTAAGGTACTGTCCGGCTCGAAATGAAAATGGGGTTACCGGTTTCAGTATGACTTTTATAGTTGTGCGATTGAGCCCGGAGACGGATTTAATTCTACAGTTAGTCTTCATTCTTGATTCTCCTGTGCAATCGGCTCATTCATTGAGTACGGCGATAACTTCACAGCGCTTGCCGGTTGACGCTGATGTGGTGTCGAACTCGATTTCCAGTGCGGTCAATGTATCCATCATGGCATGAGTGAGGGCAACGTTTTCAATGACAAAGCAGTTGTGTTGCTCGCAAAGCTCATCAAAGTTCCTGTGCTGTTCGCCATGGGAGCCGATGCCGTAACTGTCGATAACAATAAAAGCCGGACTTTGTTCCAGAATGGCATCAAGGACATCGCTATGCAGGGCGGTGTCTTGTTTGCCATATGCGTCATTGCCATAACCGTTCTTCTCAAGGTTGGCAGTGTAAAGCACCAGCGCTTTACCTTTCAGTGGCAGTGCTGAAACGGCTTTGATGTCCGGCATGGCATCAGAGCAATCGAGCATGACAGTATCCGGGTTGTATTGGTGTTGTTCCGGCGTTGTGGTGTAACAGTCAATATGGGTGCCGATGTGTCCCATTGCATTCACGGAATCAGACTGGCGTTTTGCCCATTGGTATGCCGGGTGAGATTCGGTGATTTCGATGCTGATTGGTGTTTTTGTCATAGTTAAGTCTCCCTTTGAGTGATGCCGCTATTGTAGGGAGGAATAGATTTGACCATTACAAACATAAGAACTAAAAACATCAAAAATAGGACGTCATCAGGGGTGCCTGATATTCAGCATATTTTCGCTGTTATGAGAAATAGATTGATGAGATGAATTTTAATAACTTACTGAAACAGCTTAATATAATGAGAATTATTGGCTTGTTGGCTAACAGTGGCCGGCGTTAATTATCAGGTTGTAAGCTTTTGAATCATTTCGACTATAACTTGCTTAAAGTACTGGAAGTTTTGCTGGAAGAGCAAAGTGTGACTGCGGCTGCGTCGCGGTTGTACCTCAGCCAGTCGGCTGTCAGTAAACAGCTGGCGAAATTGCGGGAAACTTTTGATGACCCTTTGTTTGAGCGTACTGCACATGGGCTGCGCCCGACGCCACGGGCAAAACAGCTAGCGCCTGAGCTGCATCAGATCTTGCAGCGGTTGGAGCAATTTACCCGCCCTGAGGCTTTTGAGCCAGCACAGAGTACTCGTGAGTTCAGGATCCATCTGGTAGAAACGGCTTATTCGCTGACTTATCCTTTTTTCATGCCATCTATGCTCAGTCAGGCACCTCATGTCAGCCTGAACAGCCAGACCTGGAATCACGAAAGCAAGGAGAAGTTGCTTAAGTGCGAAATTGATATGGCGATTTGCAGCCGTGAGTGGGATGAGCGTTCGCCATTGCATGTCAAAAATATTCCCCAGGATTTGAATTATGTCGAACTGGTGCGTGACTATCCGGTTTGCTTGTTCAGGAAAGATCACCCTTTGCTAAAGGAAGAGTGGAATCTGGCGGCATTCCTGAAATATCGGCACCTTCAGGTGACATTCGGCGGGATCGACAGGTGGCTGCTTGATGAAGTGTTGGCTCTTGATGGATTATGTCGTGATATCGCGGTTAACATGACTGATTTTTACAGCGCAATGAGCCTTTGTGAGCGATGTGATCTTATTCTCTCGGCTCCGGCCCGTTATGCGGCAAAAATGACAAAGCATTTTGATCTGATCACTCGTGATGTGCCGGTGGATGTGGTTCCGGGGAACTATGTTCTGCTTTGGCACAATCATTTTGAACATGATCCCGGCCACCGCTGGTTACGAGAACTTATCATCGGCAATGTGAATGGTGAAGTTCGCAGCTAGTTTATTACTCGTAACTAGCTGGTAATATTTAATTTTGTTCGTAAAAAAGCCCGCTCCAAATAATGGCGCGGGCTTTTTTGTCTGACATTTGAGAGCAAGCTCATATTTTGACAACTCCCCATTTATCAAACACTCAAAAACAAAACTTTATTTTGATTTTAAAAGGCCAACTCTGGAGTATCATGCGCAATTAGTATTTATGCCAGTTGGGAGTATTAGCATAATGAATCTCGGTAGCGTTTTAACCCGTCGAAAACGGAGCTCGGCTTGCGCCTTGTTATTGTCTGCTGTTGCGACATTGGGGATGACTGATGCGATGGCCGCTCAGTCCGGTAAAGACATGTCGGTATGGTTTGATGTCGGAGGGCCTGTTGGTGGTCCTTATGCGACCGTGGTGCAGAATGGGGCTACTCAGGCGGCCGAAGATCTCGGGGTTGATTTGCGTGTTATGTATTCTGACTGGCAACCGCAGAAGATGGTCGAGAATTTTAAGCAGGCACTGGCGGCTAAGCCGACCGGGATCGTGGTGATGGGTCATCCGGGGGACAGTGCTTATTCTCCGCTGGTGGACGAAGCATTCAGTAAAGGTATCCAGGTAACGTCAGTGGATACGGCATTACCGGCTGTCATGAACAAGGACCAAAGTGCCGGTTTTGGTTATGTCGGTGTCAGCAATGCAGCCCGCGGTATTTCGCTAGCTAATGAGGCGTTGAGACGGGGCCAGTTCAAGCCGGGAGATCGTGCCATGGTTTGGGGCATCAAAGATATCGCTGAGCGCAGTGATTCAACCCGAGGATTGATCTCGACGCTGGAAAATGCGGGTATCAAGGTCGATTTTCTGCAGATCTCACCGGAAACCGATAAAGATCCGTCACTAGGAAGCAATGTGATCACTGCTTACCTGGCTCGCCATCAGGATGTGAAACTGATCATGGTCGATCATGGTGCGCTGACTGCGCAGATGGGGAACTTCCTGCGTAATGCCGGCGTGCGTCCACAGGAGCTGTATGTGGCTGGTTTCAGTTTGTCGCCAGCGACCGCGGATGCGATCAAAACTGGTTACGTCCAGTTAGTTGCTGACAGCCAGCCATATCTGATGGGATACCTGTCAGTGGTTCAGGTTGTGCTGAGTAAGCGCTATGGTTTTTCCGGTCTGGATATCAATACCGGTGCCGGGTTTGTCAGTCGCGACAACATTAACTTCATTGCACCGCTGGCAGCAAAAGGCATCCGTTAATGGATTTGCCGGTACTTGAATTGAACGGGCTGAACAAATGGTTCGGCCCGGTTCATGCGTTGAAAGATATTCACTTTTCCCTTCATTCTGGCGAAGTTTGTGCCCTGCTTGGCGATAACGGAGCCGGAAAATCAACCCTTATTAAATTGATTGCCGGGGCCGAACACATTGATCATGGCGAATTACGCATTAGTGGTAAACAGGTGCCAGCCAGCCGGTATTCGGTACAGCAGGCTCGACGATTAGGGATAGAAACCGTTTATCAGTCCGGTTCCCTCGGTGAGCAGCAGAGTGTATGGCGTAACCTGTTTGTCGGGCGTCATCTCCGTAATCGCTTTGGTTTTATTGATCACCGGGAAGAGCGCCGCCGTGCCGCCCGTTTATTGAAGACGCTCGATTTTCGCGGGGTCGGTGCCAATATTGAAGCGCCGGTCAGCTTGCTGTCGGGAGGCGAGCGTCAGGGGCTGGCGATTGGCCGCGCAATGCTGTTTGATGCCCGGGTGGTGATTCTGGATGAGCCAACTACTGCGCTTTCTGTCGGAGAAGTTGAAAAGGTGCTCAGCTTTGTCGAGCAGCTTCGTGAACAGGGCAGAGCCTGTTTATTGATCACCCATAATATGAACGATGCCTACCGAGTTGCTGATCGGTTTGTAGTAATGGATCGTGGCAAGATTGTGGCTCAGTACCGCAAATCCGCAATGACCCGGTCATCGTTGCAGCAGGCATTGCTGGATGCTGTCGGACAGGGGGCATTATGAATCATCATTTTGTCTCACGTCACCGGGTTCCGGTGCTGACAGCTCTTATCCTGGTTGCTCTATGGAGCATTTTTACTGCGTTTAGTCCGGAAACGTTTCTTCATGGTCGTATTTATATCTCCTTCATGTCGACCATTCCCTTTACTGCCATGCTGGCATTAGCTTTGACCCTGTTGGTGATTGCCCGTGAAATCGATATGAGCTTTCCGGCTGTTGTCGCTTTGGGCGGTTATGTTTTCGCTGTCACGTTTGAGTCAACCGGTTCGCCTTTATTGGCGTTGGGCTGTGCCGTTGCCGCAGGTCTGGTATGTGGAATGCTGAATGGTGTGTTGGCGGTTTACTTTCGTATCCCATCAATCATTGCCACCATCGGCACGCTGTTTTTCTTGGGCGGCCTGACAACTGTGCTGGCCGACGGCGTTGCTCTGAGCATTCCGCAGGTGCGTGAAACCTGGCTGCACTCCGTTATGGTCGGGCGGATTGCTGATGTTATTCCGGCGCAGGTGCTGTGGGCGTTGCTGATTCTGGCTCTGCTATGGTCTCTGCTTTCTCATCATGTGTTCGGCGATAATATCAACTTTATCGGTGATAACCCGAAGGCTTCGCAGGTTATGGGTGTACCGGTCAAAAGAACCCGCATGTTGCTGTTTATGCTGATGGGGGGAATGTCTGCGCTGGTCGGGGTTTTTGTCAGCCTGGAAATGAGCAGTTGGTGGCCGAATCAGGGACAGGGTTACATGTTGCTGGTGTTTGCCTCGGTTTTCATCGGGGGGACGTCGGTACTCGGTGGTCGAGGTACGCTCATGGGAACGCTGTTCGGTGCATGCATTATCGGCATTCTTGAAGCGGGTATTATCAGCGCCGGTCTGGCTGGTTTCTGGACCCGGCTTATTTACGGTATCACTATTTTGGTTTCGCTTATGGTTCACAGTATGCTGCTGAAGCAGCATATGGGATCGTGGCGACGTTTGCTTTCCTGAGGATTTGCTTATGACACAGATAACAATTGTCGGTGCTGGCAGTGTGATGTTCACTCGCCAGATAACCTCGGCGTTGCTTTCCTATCCGGCCCTTGACGGTGCTGTGCTGGTGTTGATGGATATTGACAGTCAGGTTCTCAAGCGAAGTTTTGAGCTTGTTACCCGGATGATTGAGCAGGCAGGCCTTCGTGTTCAGGTGATGATGACAACAGACCGTCGTAAGGCACTGACGAATGCTGATTTTGTGATTAATGCCATTCAGGTTGGTGGGCTGGAACCATGGCGGCTGGATATGGATATTCCGGCTAAATACGGTGTCATTCAGGAAGTTGGGGACACTATGGGGCCGGGCGGCATATTCCGCGCTTTACGCCATATTCCGCCGATGCTTTCTATTTTGCGTGATATGGAAATCCTGTGTCCTGATGCCCTGTTTATTAACTATGCCAACCCACTGGCTCCGCTTACCTGGGCTGCGAAAGACTATAGTCCGGTTAAGTCTGTCGGGCTTTGTTACGGTGTGCGATATACGGTCGCACAGTTGGCCGGTTACCTTGGTGAAGGTGACTGGGTTGAACATCCGTCGACCCCGGAACGCTGGCAACGGTTGATGTACCATGAGGTGCCGGAACATATCGACTATGAATTTGCCGGTATCAACCACATGACCTGGATCACCAGAATGACGGCGAATGGTAAAGATCTGTTACCTAAGCTCCGTGAAATGGCAGGAAACCCTAAAGTGTACCAGGCCGATGCTGTTCGCTGTGAAGTGCTGAAGTTCTTCGGTCACTGGTGTACTGAAAATCACTGGCATTGCAGCGACTACCTGCCTTATTTCCGCAAGAATGAAGCGATGATTAATCACTTTTTGCCACAACGCTGGAACTTGCTGGCGCTTGAAGAAAAAGTACATGCTGCAGGTGAGGCCGAAATTGATGCTCAGCTGGCTGGTAGCCAGAAAATCGTGATTGCACCTAACATGCTCAATGCGCCCAAGCTGATAAATGCCATGGTCAGTGGGGATCGAACCCGGATTAACGGTAATGTACCAAATCATCAGCCGGGAGGGTTGTTGGTTGAAAATTTGCCGGAAAACTGTGTGGTAGAGGTGCCAATCCAGGTTGATGCCAGAGGTTTACAGCCTCAGCAAATGGGACGTTTACCGATGCAGTGTGCCAGCCTGAACAAGACCAATATTGCGGTTCAGGAGTTGATTGTTGAGTCAGCGCTTACTCACAACCTGGATGCGGCGCGCTATGCGTTGTCGTTAGATCCGGTTACTGCTGCGGTTTGTACCCTTGAGCAGATTGACGCCATGTTTAATGAGCTGTTTGAAGCTCAGCGACACTGGCTACCGCAATTTAATCATTGCTGAATAATTAACACTCGCTATTTTTCGATACAGGGCAGCCTTTATGGCTGCCTTATTTGGTTTAGTGGTGTTTGAAATCAAAGTTTCATTATTTTGTAGTGTGTTGTTTTGCATATAAATTTATGTGGATTAAAGTTAATTCAGGAGCTGGTAAATAATGCTGTCATAGTGTTGCATATACCTGCTAATGGCCTGATTGTGGCATTCTTGTCCGCTGTATGCATTGTTCCACCTGACGCGGATTTACCACTTCGCAGGTGCGTTTGATTTGCTTGTTTTGAACGGATATCGAAAGGAGCCATTGTGATCCGTTTTATTCAGTTTTTGTTAGCCTGTTCAGTTCTGGCCGGAGTGGGGTATTTCATCTTGCATGATGTGGATCAGGCGCAAGAAGAGAAGCATGAGAAATACCAGTTCTTGTCGGTTATGTATAAGCCGGAGAGTGATGAATACCGAAACTTATATGAGTTTCACGCGACACTCGATGATGCGCCAATGCCAGTTGGTACGTGGGAGTCTCAGCATGACCCTGAATTTCATTACTTGTTGAAAGTAAACAGCAACGGTGGGTTCGTTCTTTCAATTAATCCTCATGCTAATGACCATTCCGAAGGGGCGGTAACTGGCGCATTGAAGATCACAGGGAAGGCGTTTAAAGCGCATCACGTGGTTGGAACCGCTAAGCATTTCATCCCTAAAAGCGGTCACCTTGTAGTGAAAAGCTTCTCTGACAAAGAACTTCAGATTGTCCACCCTCAATCTATGAAGCCGATTATTTTCACCTTTGTCGGCTAATTAGATTGTCTAAAACAGAGTCATTGCCAGCTTAGACGTTATTAGCTGGCAATGACCATCAGGTGCATCAGGGCGACCAGCCCTGTCAGCCGGTTACGCATCGGCTGGTAACCTTCTGGTTTTCCTTCTTTTTCTATTTCACGGATCTTCATTTCAGCAAACCACACTGCGACAAAGCCGAATAAAAGTACCAGTACTGAAATTACATAGCTTTCCGGTGAATGTAGCAGAACTCCCCATGCGATCAGCGCAAACAGGTTACTCAGGATTAAAGCATTACGGCTTAACTTGTGTTTGATGTGGTCGATCGCGTTTCCCCACAAGATCCCGGCCAGAAAGCTCAATATCACCGCACTGTAAGCGATGAACACCTTTTGGGCACTAAGTCCGAACAGGGTTTTGTCAGCCCAGATACACAGAATGCTGATGATAAATGGCAATAATCCGAGGTAGGCAAGACGTGACATGATTTTGTCTGGCGATTGGTTCATGGCGTACTCCGCACAATTCTCACTTAGTGATATGAAAAGCATAGCAGAAGGATGTTTAGGGTCTTTTTGACTTCACTTTCCTTCTTCTGGCTATTTTATCGTTGGCGCAAAATGGTAAATAAATTCGGGGGGAATCTTTAATTTATGGGGTGTACACAGTCATCAACAGAGAGATACGCCATGACCCATAAATTTAACCAATACAGTGAGTTGCTTAACTGTTCCCTTTCTCGTGCGGTTGATTATCTGGAGTCTTTGCCGGAAAGACCAATCGATCAAAAAATCAGTTCTGAGTCGCTGCGCGAACTCATTGGTGGAGAGTTGCCACAGCAATCAGGCGACCCGAAACAAGTGCTTAATGAACTGGCAGAAAATATTGAGAAAGGCCTGATCGCGTCAGGTGGCCCCCGTTATTTCGGCTACGCCATTGGCGGCAGTTTCCCGATTTCCCTTGCAGCTGACTGGTTGGTAAGTGCCTGGGATCAGAATGTACCTTATTACGTTTCCAGCCCGGCAACCTCAGTGGCCGAAGAAACCGCGGCCGAGTGGATGCTGGAACTGCTAAGTCTGCCGAAAACAGCAGGTGTCGGTTTTACTTCCGGAGCGCAGGAAGCGATTTATACCGCATTGATTACTGCCCGTAACAGCCTGCTGAAAAAGGCGGGATGGGATGTGGCCAAAAAAGGACTTTATGAAGCACCGCGTATTCATGTTGTGGTCAGCGATCAGATCCATTCCACCATTAAACGTGCGCTTTGGATGATTGGCCTTGGCGAAAGCGATATTAAGACGATTCCGACCGACAGCAATCTGAGAATCCTTCCTCAATACCTGCCGGAAATTCTCGCAGAGTGCGACGGTCCGACATTAGTGTGTGCGCAAGCAGGCTGTATTGATTCAGGGGCTTTTGACCCGTTTGAAGAGATTGCCGCTTGTGTGCAGGCCCATCCGAATGCCTGGCTTCATGTCGATGGTGCTATTGGTTTGTGGTCTGCTGCCAGCCAAAAACAAAAGCATCTTTTGAAAGGGATCGAAAAAGCGGATTCCTGGGATACCGATGGTCATAAGTGGTTCAACATGCCTTATGACAGCGGCATGGTGATTGTCCGTGATGCTGCGTTGCTGGCAGAAGCTATGGGTGGCAACAGTATGGGAGCCTACCTGACTGATGCGATAGCCAAGCCGGATCGCAATGCCATCAATTTTGGTATTTCCGCATCACGCCGGGCTCGAGGAGTACCTGTTTATGCCGCTATTAAAGCGCTCGGCAGACAAGGAATTGAAGAACACCTTGATCATTGTTGCGCGATGGCGATGAAGATGGCCGACAGGCTTCGTGAGGTAGACGGGATCACCATTCTCAATGATGTTGTTTCTAACCGATTCTCCGCTCAGTTCGGTAAGGGAGGGGATGAATTCCGAAATCGGTTGACCGAACGGGTTGTACACCAGTTGCAACAGGATGGTTTCTGCTATCCGTCGACATCCGGCTACAAGGGGCTGAAGACCATGTTGTTCTCTGTGCTTAACTGTCACACCTCTGAAGAGGATATTGATGCAACAGCAGAGAAAATCATCGAAACCTACCATATCGAGCTGGAAAAGTGTCAGCAGCATGATGTTGCCGCACTTTGCGAATAACCCTGACTTTAAGCAAAAAAACGTTATGACCGGAGATTGATTATGAAAGTACTAGTTAAGAATGTGTCATTGTTTGACGGGATTAATGAGGCTATCAGGCAGGGATGTTTCATCAGTGTTGAAGATGGTGTGATCAGTGAGATCAGCCATCAGCAAAATCCGACAATGGAATATGATCGGGTAATCGATGCTGCGGGTTATACGGTAATCCCAGGACTGATTGATGCCCATACCCATATCGCGCTTTCAGATACTTTTAATGCTATCGATAACATGACAGCAGAAGAAGTGGCGGTGCGATCTACGGTTATTGCCCGTGAGATGCTGGAACGCGGCTTTACCACGGTGCGTGATGTCGGCAGTAACTGTTACGGACTGAAGCAAAGTATCGACAGCAACTTTGTACCGGGGCCGCGTATCTACCCGAGTTATGCTGGTATCTCCCAGACCTGTGGTCATGCGGATTACCGTCAGAATCGAACCCAGCGTTCGAACTTCAACCAAGGATTGGACGATTCCAGCTTTATGCGTCAGGGACATCTGGTGCTGGCTGACGGCGTGCCCGAGTGTCTGAAACGAACCCGTGATCAGATTTTCATGGGCGCGTCACAAATCAAAATATTCGGTGGTGGCGGTGCATCTTCACTATTTGATCCGCTCGACACGATTCAGTACACACGAGAAGAACTGCGGGCGATTGTGGAAACGGTGACCAATTACGGTTCGTACGTCTGCAGCCATATCCATGCCGGTCCTGCAATGAAGATTGCTATCGAGGAAGGGGTTAAATCCCTCGAGCATGCTACATTCATGGATGATGATATTGCCCGCTTGTGTTTGGATAAAGAGGTCTGGGTTGTACCGCAATATGCGACAGCAGAGCTGATCGCCAACCGTAAAATCCCGCTCGACAGCGAAATCCTTTATCAAAAAACCGAACGTGTCGGTAAAGGGTTGCTGAAACAGGCAGAACTAGTTGAGAAATATGACCTCAAATGTGCCTTCGGTACTGATTTGATTGGAACACCAGAGGTACATGCGAAGCAGAATGCTGAGTTTTCTGCACGTAAGAAATATTTTGGTTCATTCCGAGGGCTGAAACAGGCGACATCAGATGCCGGTGAGCTGCTGAAGTTGTCAGGTTTGCTGGATCCGTACCCGGAAGGCGATATTGGTGTGGTTTGTGAAGGTTCTTACGCTGATATGTTGTTTGTTCGCGGAAATCCTGTTGATGATTTGGATATCCTGGCCAACCCGGACAACATTCAGGTCGTGATCAAGGGCGGTGAAATCTTCAAGGATACCCGCGAGATGTAACGTTGCTGATTAGCCTGAACTATCGCGATAAAAAGCCGGCCAGCATATGCTGACCGGCTTGATTGTTATTCTGTTTTACCGTGCTATTTGCTGATTACAGCAAGGTTATCATTAATGGTCTGTTCTGCATCTGCCAGCCACTGATAACGCTTAGTGTAAAGTCTTCGCTTGGTCTTTTTCAGCGTTGATGGGTCTTTGCGTGGCGGATTTACCGGAACACTGAATAGGTATTTGCTAATCGGCTCGCCACCGTATTCAGTCCAGAAATCGTCATAATCAAAAGTAACAGATTTGCGTTTCGAGCCGACATATCTCAGCGCCTGATAAATATGGCCCTTGTTAGATACGCCCTTAACTTCAGCAACTCCCCAGATTCGAGCAAGGATCAGCGCAACTTCGATCATCAACGCTTTTGTACGCAAACCATGTAGTGAACGGGTCAGGGTTACGATCAGGCTTTGTCGGTCAGTGATATCATCTGCCGGTCCCTGAACCATGCCAATGTGCATTGTCTTTTGCTGGCAGCCAGAGATATTAAATGACATGGAGTAGATGTTCTGACCCTTGTCATTAATGAGCTTGATGCCAAGCCCGCCTTCTCTTCGGGTACCGCGGTACAGGTTAACGCGATACTCTTCATCTTTGGAATCTGTAAAGGTAAGCAGTGTCACCCCTTCACCTGAGACTACCTGAGCAGACTTTTCACCAAAAATCTGGCTGACAAACTGGTAATGCTCTTTTAGGTGAGTGGTTCGTTCGCTGCCAGACCAATTTACACACAGGTAAGGTTTTAGTGGCTTTTCAATAATATCCGGGTTTTTATCCAGCACTGACTTTAAGTTTTTGTCTTCAAAAACTTCTGTCATTGATTTAATCGCTTTGCTATTAGTAATTCCCCAAAAACAGAAACGGGCATTTTTGCGGATTTTGTTTATGCCTTTGGTATTGGGATAAATTTCGTTAGCAAGCTTAGGTAAATTGGATATGTAACTGATGGCAGCCAAAACAAACTTCCTGATAATTATATTATTAGCGGATAATACATTGCCACTATGCTTGGTGGTAGTAAAAAAGTGCTGTTAAAGTGAAAAAAATGCTTCTTAGTACTATGGTAATGGATTTTGTTATATTGCTTTGTATTAATATGTATTTGATTGTATTTATATAAAAATTAATTTTATTCAGTAACTTATGGTGTTTAAATGCGCTTGCCTGATGATTTCGGTGATAGCCCGAAGAAAGATTTAACCTCTCCAAGTGAGCGTCAGCATGTTCTGATGCATTGTTGTTGTGCTCCCTGTTCAAGTGCCATGATCGAAGCGTGTTTATCCCACGGTATTCAGCCGACGATTTTTTACTATAATCCGAATATTCATCCTGAAAAGGAGTACTTGAAGCGCAAAAACGAGATCATTCGTTTTGCTGAGGTACTTGGGGTGGATTTTGTCGATATGGATTACGATCCGAAAACCTGGTTCCGGGAGATGAAAGGCTACGAGCATGAACCGGAGCGAGGAAAGCGCTGTTTGCATTGTTTTCAGTTACGGATGGAAAAGACGGCAAATTACGCGAAAGAGCAAGGTTTTACTCACTTTACGACAACATTAGCCAGCTCTCGATGGAAAGATATTAATCAGATTCGACAGGCCGGACAGACGGCGGCCTGGCTGACAGGTAACACTGCCCAGTACTGGGATCAGGACTGGCGTAAAGGTGGCTTATCGGCAAGAAAAGACAGTTTGCTCAAGCAAATTGGTTTTTATAATCAGCAATATTGTGGTTGTGCTTACAGCCTGAGAGACAGTAATAAATGGCGTAAGGAAAAAGGTCGTCCGCTGATCAGTTTTGACGATGAATAATAGGAAAACATCAGAAAAAAACGCTTTCGGTAAGCATATAAAAATTTAAAGGATAATTGTTACATGGAGTTAGTTTCCCCATCTTGTGAATATGAGGATATTTTTCTGGCATTTCTTGATGACATCAAGCGATTTGATGCGCCGAATGCTGAATTTTATGAACCCGCGTGTTCGTCATTTTCGAAATATGTTCAGTCTCTGATTGATGAATCGAGAGGTGTTAATCTGCCAGAGGGATATGTTCCCTGTAATCATTACTGGTTTTTAAATCAGAAAGGGAAAATGGTTGGCGTGCTACGGATCCGGCATCATATTGAAACGCCTTTTTTGTCTCATGAAGGCGGGCATATTGGTTATGATATTGCGCCGAGTTTTCGCGAACAAGGCTATGGCACCCAAATGCTTAAACATGGTCTGGTCAAAGCTAAGCAATTGGGACTGGAAAAGGTGTTGATCACCGCAGATGAAGACAATATTGCATCAAGAAAGGTGATCGAAGCCAACAGTGGAGTGCTGGAACAGATCGTGATGGGGCGTTTTTTTCCCTGCCTGGTTGCGAAGTATTGGGTTACGTGTCAGTAGGGTTTGGTTTTTGTCCGTTTTGCAGATGCTAGGCTTTAGCCAGAAATCGCTTGCGGTAATCTTTAGGAGGAAAACCGGTGAGCTTTTTAAATGCCCTTGAGAAATGGGCAATATCAGCATAACCCAGCTCAGAGGCAATATCGGTGAGTGAATATTGCCCGTTTTCCATTAACTGACAGGCCGTCGCCAGCATGATGTTGTCTCTGACATTTTTGAAACTGGTATTTTCCTCTGCCAGACGGCGTTGTAACGTACGGGCGCTGGTGTTCAGTATTTCGGCTGCCTGCTGTAAGGATAGCGACTGGCGAGAAAGGTACGGTGCCAGTGCCAAATAGACAGTTTCAAGGAAGTTTAGCGCTTTGGGATCATCCTCTCGGGAGACTTGAGATGTAAAACTGGCCGGAAGATGAAGCGGAAGTGCCATCAATTCGCTTGAAAGTTCGATCGCGGCCAGATTTCGGTTTGCGTACAGCACAGTTTTCGGGTTGTTCAGTATTTCGGCCAGCTTATCGGCTTTCTTTGACTGGATAGCAATACATGTTGGTTGCCAGTCTGTTTTACTGAGTAAGCGAATAAACTCAATCAGGAATAGAACAGCAAAGATTTCGGCCCATAAAAACTCTTCTGTATCCTCTTTATCTTTAAACCGACAAAACCACGGCGTGTGGTTGAAGTACTCGATACTGATCGTCGCTGAAGGTGACTCATGACGGACGGCTGTTTTCATTTGTTCTATTGCCTCTCCCAAGGTTTCGGGACTTCGGAGATGGCGGAGCATCTTCGGAATGAAGTATTCACGGTTGGCTGTGCGCAGTAGATCGCCGTAATACTGGGGATCGGCGCGCTCTGCCATCAGCGCCAGTAAATGTTTAACCGGTGTTTCAGGAAGAAACTCATGGCGGGTTCGCATAATATCATCAGGCAGTCCGGCGGCTTTGAGGAGTGGATAGATATCAGCCTCAAAATGTTTGAGCATTTCGACTAATGTTGCTGCATGAGCCGTTTTGATTAACGGAACCAGTTGGCCTGGGATCATTCCTTTACTCCGGAAATGGCTGGTATCAATAGTATACCTGTGTATCTGCTTGTTGCAGCTGCATCCCTGCAGCTACTGAAATTATGCCTGAGTCGCCTGTCGGGATTTCTTAGGTGAACCGCGGAAAATACTGATGATAGCCTCTATCGTGTAGTAACCACATACAGCAGTAAAACTTAGGGCACTGAATTGCTCGCCCATTGTTACAGATGCGCCAATAAGCTCAAACAGTTCTCCACCGAATTTCTTCACATAATCCAATGCCCATTTGTATACCAGGTAAAGCTTAGTCAGGGTGATGAAAACCAGATAAGCCTTACCGTATGGAGTACACAGGAATTGCTTAATTTTGGCCCAGATCTTTTTCATTTCACTTCTCGCTTAATGTTGGTTTGCTTGCTGACGAGATGAAGTATAAAAAACACACAAAACCAAACTTATCATTTTACGCCACATTGGGTGTATTGAATGCGTTTTTATTTAAATTGTTGTTTTTAAATGTTTTATTGTTTATTCCGCGGTTTGTTTAAATTATGGTTTGGCGTGAAATGGTAAAAAATAAATTCTATTTCGATTTAAGATCGCGGCGTACGATTAATCTGATGAGGTCGTTATGAGCCAAAAAGATCCTGAGTTTTCCCCAGTTGAAGCCAGTTCAGTGGCTTGCGATGAACCTGTCGTTTTTGATGAGAAAACGAAAAAGCTTGAAAGTGCTTCAGGCAAGCCATCAAATAAGCATCTGACTCCCCGAGTCATCACTCTAGTGGTGCTGGCTGTGTGTGTCGGCTTGTTTCTTTTTTATCTTGTTGCCGACAGGATGATCCCGACTACTGATATGGCAAGGGTAAGAGGAAATGTTATCCCGCTGGCTCCGCAAGTATCAGGTGTAATCAATAAAGTGAATGTCACACCTAATGAGTTAGTGCAGGCTGGAGATGCTTTATTCCAGATTGAACCGACGGATTATCAGATTGCGGTAAAAAAGGCTGAACAGGGCTTGGAGCTGGCAGGTAAACAGATTGGTGTTCAGACGGCTTCGGTAGAAGCGGCTCAGGCCAGATTATCTGATGCGTTGATAAATCAGGAAAATGTCCGGCGACAGGCCGGGCGTGTGCTGACGATGGCTGATAAAGGCATTGTGACTCAGGCAGAAGCGGATAAAACCCGAGCAGCCATAGCTCACGCCCGGGCTCAGGTAGACAGCGCCAGGGCTGGTTTGGCTCAGGCGAAAAAGCAGCTTGGTAAGCTTGGTGAGGAGAATACCGAAATGCAGGCGGCGTTGCTGGCACTGCAAAAAGCACAATTGGATTTGGAGCGAACAGTTATTCGTGCTCCGGCGATGGGCGGGGTGTCTAACTTTCGCCTTGATGAAGGCTTTTATGCCAGTAAGGGACAGCCACTGATGACGTTTGTATCCGGTGAAGACAGTTGGATCGAAGCTTATTATCGTGAGAACAGCCTGGGCAATATGAAGTCCGGTGATCTGGTTGAGATTGCTCTGGATAATGCGCCAGGTGATATTTTCCGCGGGCGTATTGCCAGTATTGATTATGGCGTGAACTGGGGACAGGCGCAGCAATCCGGGCAATTAGCGACAGTTGCTAACCAGACTGGCTGGTTACGCCAGACCCAGCGATTTCCTGTAATGGTTCGTTTTGAAGGGGATGTCCCCCACGGCCTGTTACGAGTCGGTGGTCAGGCAGACGTGATGGTTTATACCGATGAGGCATCGGTAATGAACTTGTTTGGCAAGCTTTGGATTCGTCTGATCAGCTGGATGTCTTATGTCCGTTAATATCAATCTCATGCCAGAGGCTCAACAGGTATTGTTGACCCGCCGGATCTTGAGGTATGCGTTGGGTGTGGTTCTGGCGATGTTGCTGGCATATGGCATTAACTGGACTTTTGCTTATGTGATGCCGGTGTTTGTGGCTAAGTTTTTCGCCGACAGACCGGAACCGACCAAAGAAACCTTTGATGAGCTGTTTCTGGCTATGGTGGTAACCGTGCTGATTGCAATGGCAGTCAGTAATGGCGTGACCCAGTATCCGCTGATTCTGCTGCTGTTGGTCGGTTTGCTGATGTTCTGGGCCTATTACCTGTTTCAGAATCCGAAATGGAATTTCTTTGCCACTATCCTGATGATCACTGTGTTGTTAGTACCGTATATGGGGGTCATTCACCCGGCAGCAGCCCTGATGCTTGGTAAGGGACTGATGATTTCCGGAAGCGGCGCAGTAATGATTTTCTGGCTGATGCATAGCCTGTTACCGGATCTTGATAGTGTGGCGATGCGGTCAGCTGCACACCCAGAACAGGGGACAGCAAGTGCTGATACTGACAGAACCTATGAGGCAGAACGTGTCCGTAATGCGCTGAAGGCACTGGCTATCAGTTTTCCTGTCATTGCTTATTTCTACTACTTCCAGATTAATGGTGCGCTGCTGACGATGGCGTTTATCGGGATTTTGTCATTACAGCTAAGCAGTCCGAAGAGTATTAAGCTCAGTTTGTTTTTGCTACTGACTAACTTGGTTGGCGGAATTTTGGCTGTTATTGCTTATGAGTTGCTGGTGACCGTACCCTGGTTTCCTTTTCTGCTTGCCATGATGGCGATATTCAGCCTGTTGTTCGGGCAGAAAATTTGTACTGAACCGGGCAAAGCACCGATTTATGCCGGTATTTTCTCTGCGATGCTGGTCGTTTTTGGTGCCGTGATCTCCGGAAGCGATAAAGCGATTGATGTCAGTTTCTATACCCGTATTGGCCAGATTTCTATGGCCGGTATCTACTTAATATTCGTTGCCTGGCTGGTGGATTTATATAATACGTCACCACTAAATGATGACTATTCAAGTTAAATTAACATGTCATTTCTTAATTATCACTCGGCACATTAGCCAAAAATAAACAAAAAGAGTGAAAATTAATGTTGGAAGGAGCTCACAGAGGATTGGTAACAGATAAGTTGATTAAGAGTTTTTATTTGAAAATGTCTCGAAATAGAAAAATAAAGCAGTTAATTCTCTTATGGCATTAATTGGTTTTTGTGTTTTTGTTGGTGGAAGGTTGTTCACAAGGTGATGTAATTTATAACTCCAACTTTAATGTTGTGTTTATTTGGTTTTAATACAGCTTGTTTTTGTTAAGTTACTGTTTTTATGGTTTTTTGTGTTTTGGTTTTTAATTGGTGATAATAGTATTTAAAAATCTAATACTCATTTTTAGTGTGCCTTAAAGCTATTAATGAGTGCTTTTATGTTCATTTGAATTATATGTCGACTCAACTTATTGTTCGCGCTTAATAGAACTTGCAATGAAAATTAACGATTTCAATACGATTGTATATTCATTGCCGGAAGATGGTTTTTTAATAGCTCCTAACGAATAGCTGTTATTTAAAGCCATCTGAAACCTAAGCGTAGTAAATTTAAGGAGAGCGAATGTATAGGCCTATGTTGATGAGTGTACCGCTCATCATGATGTTGACAGCTTGTGGTGGCGGTTCTGATTCCAGCACTGCTCCAGATTCAAAGAAAGTGCCTCAGAAGGGCATGACCTTTAGTGGAATGGTGTATGACGGCCCGATGGCTGATACAACTGTTTCTGTTTTTGCTGGTAAGCATCTGCTTGCTAAAGCAGAAACAGATCAGAACGGTAAATACTCGGTCGATGCTTCGATCTCTGTTAAACAATACGAACAAATCAAATCTCAGCCAATAACCTATCGTGCTCAGCGCGGGGATATTTTCTTATATCATTATGACGGTACCAGCCTTGAGCAGGCATTAAATAACAAGAAGAATAATGCGCTGATAACAAACTTCACAACGGTTGAGTATCTCTATGCAGATACTGATAAAAATGACTTTGTTACTCGTAATGAGTGGAAAGAGTATCTGCTTAAGGATCGTAGCGTTATTGAACCTCTAATTGTTCGTTATGGTGTCGGTCTCAAAGCTGTGGTTGATTACTCAGCCACAATGGCCGGCTTTGATAACAGTACAAACTGGCTACGTGCATTACGTGATGATAATGCGTGGGAACAGTGGTATGGCATGAATGGCTTGTCTTACCGTGAAGCGTGGGAGACAACTTTCACCGATAGTTGGTTCCTTGAAAAGCAAGGTGAGCACTTTAATGATATCAGTGGCTGGCATGATCAGGTTGACAATGTGACGATTCCTGAACCGGGTGAGCCTGTATTAGAAAATATCATTCTTACTGGCGTGCCGCAGAAGGTCAAAGTCGGTGATAATGTGATTCCTCGGGTTTTTGCCTTGCTATCAAATTTCAGTTCGAAGGATGTAAGCTATAAGGCAAAGTATGATGTTAAGCCAGAGAATGCTTTAGCATTTAAAGGTGATCATCTGGAAGTCATGCATACAGGTAATGTCACACTAATTGCCAAGTACGATGGCGCTACCACACAAATTTCTTTTAATGCCGTAGATACTGCGCCACAAAATATTGTATTGAGTGGCATTGGTCAGCATGTCACGGTCGGCGACAAGCTGATGGCAAATGTATCGGCGTTATGGTCTGATGAAAGCGCTACTGATATAACTTCTCAGGTTAATTGGTCCTGTACGCCAGCTGGTGCTGTGGAAATTAAAGACGGTTACCCACAGGTAATGAAAACCGGCCCGATTACGCTGACCGCTGAATATCAGGGGGCTACGGCTACCACGCAATTTAACTCTGATGCTGCTGTACTAACGTCATTGCGTTTGAAAGTTTATCAAAATTATCAGTATCTTAATGATCAATTCAATATTGTTGCTTATGGTGTTCACCATAACGATTATCATCTCGACTTTAGTTCAGAAGTTGAGTGGACGACCAGTGATGCTGAAATTCTGGAATCACTAGGTGGCGGTGAGTTTCGGGCTAATAAAACGGGTAAAGTGAAAGTTATTGCCACTAAGGGAGATCTTAAGGCTGAACTAACTGTTGATATTACAGCGAAGTTGCTCGGTATCAGTTTGAATCTGCCAAATAATTTAATATCCCGCGGTGAGAACCTGCAGCTGACTCTGAATGGTGAATTTAATGACGGTACAGTTGCCGTAATTAACGACGATATTGTCTGGAGCAGTGATAATTCAGAAGTGCTGGAAGTGACAGAAGATGGCGTGGCGAAGGGTATTACTGAAGGTGAGGCTGTTGTTACGGCAAGCTATAAAGATTACACCCTGGAAGAGAAAGTAAAAGTAACCCATCCAAAGATTGTCAGTTCAACACCAAGCTTTGTTGATGGTGTGCTTACAATGACAGAAGGCGATGTGCTTGAATATAACTTCAAGTTTGTTCGTTCAAATGGCGTTGAGCATGAGTTTACCGCAACTTCTGCTTATGGTACTGAAGAAATGCGGATTGGGGAGCATGCGTTTCGAGAGAATAGCGACGAATCCGGAATTCAGATCGCGTATATCGATGATGAAAAAGAGCGTATATACGCAATTCGTTCTGGGGAGGAACAATTAACCATTGATAATGTATCGGATGAGTTTAAGCATATTCTTGTTGAACTTGGCGCTATCGAAGCAGATGTTCGTACAAGTTATGTAACACTGAAAGTCAATATTACTGATAATCGAGATGTGTATCAGTGGAATCGCTTTAAAGGAAACTCGCCAATTAGCGGTGAAAATGACGATGAAACAGCAACAGTGATTCAGGCTATTCAAAGTGGAGATACCCTTTATCGCTTCTGGTTTGTAGATGGTTCTGAAAAAGACGGAATTTACGTTACTAAACTGACGGCTGAAGGCGAATCTGAGCCGGAATTTGTTCTGGCCGCAAATAAGTTTGTGAATGAGTACGATTATACGTACACGCATGAGCTAATTGAAAATGGCATTATCCATGATAGTTATGGTTATGTATTGTTGATCACCGATAACGATAATAGTTCATCGGATAAGCGACAAATCGTTTACCGTTATAAGTTAAGTGACAGTACCTTAACCGAAGTGGATATTTCTGGGTTCAAGCGTGATATTTTCAACATCGTCCGTCATAGCTTTGCTTTTACACCGACAGGTGATTTGGTTGTTCTTGATGAAGATACGACATCAGGTAGTGATAAATTTGTAACACCGTATATTTATCATTTTGACACCAGTACCTGGGAAGAAAAAGCCAAGATCTCTGGTGAACATATTCAACTTCCTTCTGATAATTCACATATTGCGGTATTAAATACCAATGATATGTCAAGAACACCATATTTGGCTCCAGTATTGAGCATTATGGATTTGGAAACGCTGGAAGTAACCAGCCAGGAATTTGTTATTCCTGGTGATGCTGAATATGTTTGTCGTGATATTGAAAACATGAGTATAGCAACCGGAGAGAGTACACTGGATTCCGGCGCTGGTTGTATGGTGGTGAAAAAAGGCGATTATGACGGTGTCGGATATTGGCTATGGGATTCGATTGCTGAGCTTCCAATGCTTCATCTCTTCGATGATGGTAAAGCAAAATATACTTCGAATAACCATGGTGTTGCAGCTCGTAAGCAAGACGGTAATATGCTCTTCAGTAGTGGGCGAATTACTGTAGATAGCGACACGAGTGTCAGTTGGACGGATATTGCTGAAGTTGTTGATGTTGAGGTTGATGGAATTGTTGAAAAGCAAATTAAATCTCAGCGTTACCACATAAATGACAATTACCTTGATGCAAATATCAGCACGAAGATTAAGGAAGGTAGTCAGTCTCTAATCCAAAACCCGAATGTGTCGAATGAAACATTTGCCGTCTTTAACCGTCGCACCATTGTGATTGATGAGCACGGCCAATGGCAAAGTGATAAATATATGTATCAGTTGCCAGAAACTATTTCTGGTACTTATCAGCTGTTTAATCTCGGTGATGTGTTAGTCATTAGTCCGGAGTCAAGTGATCGCGATTCTCAATACTGGCTTCTTCAGATGCGTAAGCCATTGGAAGAGGAATTGCCTGAGGAGCCTGTAGCTCCTGTTGAGCCGGAAGAGCCAGCTGAACCAGAAAAAACGGCAGAGCCGGAAGCTCCTGTTGAACCTGCTCCTGCAGAATAACCAAGCCGGTATATGTAAATAATAGTAAGGGCTACATGCGTAGCCCTTTTCTTATTATCAGGGCAAATGATTATTCTTCTTTTGGTCTGGTAAACCCGCCATAGAGATCTAAACGACGGTGACGAAGGTTGGTGACTGAACCTTCGGTATTGAGGTATTTCAGTTTGTCGAGCTCGACATCGGCAAATATGATCATCTCGGTATTCGGGCTGGCTTCGGTAATGGTGGCGTCGTGGGGGAAATAGACGTCGGAGGGGGAAAATACCGCGGACTGGGCGTACTGAATATCGACGTTATCAACTCGGGGGAGGTTGCCGACACTGCCACCAAGAGCCACGTAACATTCATTTTCTATCGCCCTTGCCTGAGCGCATAATCTGACTCGCAAGTAACCATTTTTGGTGTCGGTCCAGAACGGAACAAAAATGATCTGCACTCCCTCTTCCGCCAGCATGCGCCCAAGCTCCGGAAATTCTGCATCATAACAAATGAGTATTCCGACGCGGCCGCAATCGGTATCGAAGACTTTCACTTTTTCTCCACCATCAATGACCCAGTCCCGTTCTTCATGTGGGGTAATGTGGATTTTGTATTGCTCATCAATACAACCGTCACGATGGAGGAGATAGGAGATATTATAAAGCCGATCATCTTTTAGAACCGGCATGCTCCCTGCGATGATATTGATGTTGTAGGTGACCGCCATTTGGGAAAAGCGTTGTTTAATATCTTCGGTAAATTCGCTTAAAAAGCGGATGGCTTCGACGGATGTTTTTTCGTTCTGTAATCCCATTAGTGGTGCATTGAAAAATTCGGGAAAGAGGGCAAAGTCGGCGTGATAATTGGAGAGCGAAGAGACAAAAAATTCAGCCTGATTCATTAGATCTTCAACGGACACCATTGCCCGCATCTGCCATTGCACCAAACCGAGTCGCACCAGGTTCTTTTCTGTATTGATAACCGAGGGCGTTTCTTCTTCATAAAAGATATTGTCCCATTCCAGTAGGGTGCCATAGCCACTGGATTTTGTATCCTCGGGCAAATAATGTTTCATCAGGCGCTTTACGTCGAAGTCGTTGGATAACTGGAACGACAAAATGGGATCATGAAGCTCTTTGCGCTTCACTTTTTCGACATATTCAGGGACAGACATTTCATCAGCGACGTTGTGATAACCGGGAATACGGCCACCAGCTAAGATCGCTTTAAGGTTATTGTTACGGCACAGATCCTTACGCGCTTCATACAAGCGTCGCCCGAGCCGCAGCCCCCGGTAGTCAGGATGCACAAAGACATCTAGGCCGTATAAAGCATCTCCGCTGGCCTGATGCTGAATCACATTTTGTTCTGTGATTATGTCGGTGTATGTGTGACTGAGTGAAAAGCGGTTATAGTCGACTTTGATGGTGAGCGCGGCACCGATAATTTTTCCGCTGTCTTCAATACAGATCTGGCCGTCCGGAAATTGGTGGATGAGATCCATGATTGTCATCCGTGGCCATGCCCCGCCCACATCGTGAAACACCAAATCCATGAGTGTCGCTAGCTCAGGATAATCACTTGATTGGATGTTGCGTATGTTCAGCAGGGGAGTGTTGCTCTCCATGCTAATGCTCTCCTTATCGCTGTTGTTACCAACCGAATTACCTCGATTGGTTTTATGGGGAGTCTTGTTTGTAACCATCACAAAGTCTGGCACAAAATTTGTGCTTTTCCTGTAAGTTGAGTGAGATCTGAGAGGTAATTGAATAAGATGGAAAGTGTTATTAGAAAAAGTGGATGGGGAGGTGAAACCATGAATGCGGAAAATTCACATTCATGGTCAACACAAAAAGCGGCAGGGGGATGCTTATGCGAGATGCTTACCTAGTCGTTTTGCCAGACAAAGCAGAGTGTAGGTCGGCGGAAGCCCCCATGCTTCAGGAATGACAGACGCATCACAAACATAAAGCCCCTGAAATTCCGTTTGTAGATTACTGTCGACCACGTCGCCAATCTTAGCGCTACCGCCCTGATGAGCTGCAAAATGATGGGTGCGGTAAACATGGCTGCAACCGGCTTGACGCAAAATGTTCTCAGCAATTTCAGAGCCCGTTGCCAAGCGCTGCTTATCGCTGTCACCCAGTTTTTTGCTCATCCATTTCTCACCGATGACGCCATTGGGTTCGTCTTTTGCTTTAACCATGATCGACAGGGTATTGTTAGCAGAAAGCATATTTCCGAACTTCCCGACCTGAGCTGTAAACAGATGAAAAAAAGGTTTTGGCAGGCTGAGATCAGAAAGCAAAATGCCATCATCCGTTAGGTGAAGACCCGCTGCCATCGGAATTTCACCGTCTGGGAAGTGGTCGTTTACTTTTCCCATGACAGCAATTACCGGGTCGATGAAGAACTGCTGCCCGGCCTTTTTGATCCCGGTTTGCTGAAGAATTTGAGCAGAGCCAATTCCCCCCGCAGCCAAAATGATGTTATCAGCAAAGACGGAGTTTATTCGGCCCTTATGACGGAATTTAACGCCGACCGCTTTGTGACCGTGCGTAAGTACTTCGGTCACTTTAGCTCCGGTAAGTAGTGTGGCTCCATGGCAAACTGCATCGTCAAGGAAATCTCTGGCAGTCCACTTTGCATCTGTCGGGCAGCCATAAGCACAAAGGTGACATTGTGGCTGGCATTTGTTGATATCAATGAATTTATCCAGCTTGTCCCATTTTAGGCCCAGCTCACGGGCTCCGCTGCTGATGGCTTTAGCTACCGGCCCCATTAAGTGCTCCGGAAGTGGATTAATGGGTAACTCCTTTGCGATTTCAGCAACTTCAGCGGTTAAGTCGACACCGTATTGTCGGAACATATCAATCGGTGGTGTCATTGCTCCGGCATAGTTGATAGCCGAGCTCCCGCCAGCGGTTATTCCCCGAATAAGCAGTGACAAGTCGCGAGTCACGTAGGCACTCTTTCCCGGAATTGCCGCCATTTGTGCCATTTGCCAGAAGGATCCTTTAAGCGGAGTATTGTTTCCCCACTCCAGAATTAATACCTGCTGGCCCTGATGAGTTAGCTCTCTGGCAATAGTCGCTCCGCCCGGGCCGCTTCCGACAACGATGGCATCATAAGATGAATGGAGGTCTGCTGGCATCTTGTTGCTCTCCATGAAAAAGGAACTGATTGATAATCAGGGCAATAATGGAAGGTTACTATACTGCAACTTCTTGTCGAACGGCATTGGAGATTAACTGGTAATACCCTAGTGTCAGGAAATGTGAAAGGTAAAGGTTGATCAACGAGGGCAGGTTCGTAACCCGAGAGTTGTTGATGCAAAATAAGAAAAGCCTCGTCAAACAAATTATGTTTAACGAGGCTTCAGATTACCAATTCATCTAACACAAAAGCAAAAGGACAGTGAAGGGGGAATAGGATGAAACCCTGACCTATAGCTTAAATTGTTTTCCGCAGTCTTTGCAGCGATGGATTGATTTGTAAAACAAGCGTTGCCAGAAGCTACGCTTTATTCGCACTAGCTGAGTACAGTTACATTCCATGTGCCATATACCTATAAGCTATATTAAGCAAAAAGTTTCACTGCATTTTACTGAACTATGGTCACGCATTTCAACTGTACTGCAGTATATTTAGCTGATTATTAAATGTTTCTTACAAATCAATGGCTATGGATTTAGTAGCTTCTGGTCGGCCGTATTTTATTTCACATATTGATCCGGTGATTGTTTCAGCTTTCCGATAGCTTCGCCCAGGTAGTCAACCAGCATCCTGACCTTGGGAGAAAGGTGGCGGTTGTGCGGATACAGTGCCCAAATACCGTCATCTTTTTCCATAAACTGAGTAAGCAGCGGGATTAGCTGGCCATTATCGATATAGTCCTGAACATAGTAGTCCGGCAGTTGGACTATGCCGAGTCCCTTCAGTGCTGCGTCAGTCAGTGCGTGTCCACTGTTACAGCTCAGGCGGCCTTTAATTCTGATATTACGAGGTTTGCCGTTTTCGAGAAAACGCCAGTAATCGAGAGTGCCAGGCAGGCAGTTGTGATGTTCAAGTTCAGATAATGAATGGGGAATACCATAAGTCGCCAGGTATTTTTCAGATGCACAAACATACTGGGTTCGAGAGCCGAGCTTTTTTGCCATCATGCTGGAATCGTCCAGTTTGCCGAGGCGAATCGCCAGATCAAAGCCTTCATCAACCAGATCAACTTTCTGGTTTGACAGCAGGAGCTGAACTTCCAGCTCTGGATACTTCTGCATGAAATCGTTGATCAGCGGTGCGATTGTGCCTTCGCCATAGGTTACCGGTGCAGTAATTTTTAACAGGCCGCGAGGAGTGGTTTGCAGGTTGGTGATTGCTCGCTCTGCTTCTTCCAGACCGTCGAGAACCTGACGGCAGTGCTGGTAGTAAATACGACCAACTTCAGTGACTGAAACTTTGCGGGTTGTGCGATAAAACAGTTTGGCTGCAAGCCGGGCTTCCAGCGCGCTGATTTGTCGGCTGACCTGTGCGGTTGATATGCCAAGGCGTTTTGCCGCTGCGGTAAAGCTTTCAGCTTCAGCCACAGCGACAAATTCACTGACGCCTTCCCAGTTGTACATTATTACCACCATGTAACATTTGCTTTCATATGGTGGTGATTATTAATTAACTAAGAAGTAATAGCGAGTGTGAAATCAGATAAAACGGATATCGACGGCCTGAAGCTTGCTCTTGGAGTCGTCCATTGTGAACTCAACCAAGCTGCCAGATTCCGGTGCGTGTTTACCACGGATGCTGATTGCTTCAAAGCGAATGTCACCGCCTAGATCACAAGTGATCAGGCCTGTTTTATCTTTTGGGTTAAAACTACGGATAATACCGGTTTGTGAAGTCATAATATTTTCCTTTCTGCCCAAATCATGCTCTGCATGCTCAATAGCACCGAGTCTTCATGTTTGTGGCTATCAATCTGAGTACAAATACAATCCGGCCACGTTTTCTTCTGTGGCTGATGTTCTTGAAACCCATTGACCTTTTATTTCTTCACAGCTAAGAGTTCACCCTACTCATTAGCTCATCACTGCAATATCGCCTGCAACGTTAGCGATGGCAGTGGAAAGAAATCATCTGAATGATCTTTTTGGGAGGTCTTCTTACTTTGACGGAAGTGAGGAGTGTTCTTCGAAAATCACTGTCAGGTCTGAGTTCCAGACTTAAAAACACTAAACAGAAAACAGGCTGTTGTAAATAGCCTGATTGCACAAAAGTGTGATCTATTTAATCTTATTGCTCGTACAGTGCTCCTGTTTGTTGAATTTTAATGAAAAAAACTCATTTTATTTAACCTGAATTTATTTGCTGTGATGCGAAATTTTTGTTTTTCATACCCCTCTGACCTGATTCTTTGCTTGTTTCTTGCTCAGTTTTTTCGAACATCTCCAATCAAAATGCATTATCGAGTGTGAGCAGCATCACAACTAATCTTTATATCAAGACGCAGCCACACTGCGTAATTAAACAAAACAACAGTTGATAGTGAGGAAGTTATGAAAAAGTCAATTTTAGGAATTATGCTTGGTGTTGCTGCTTTTTCAGGTACAGCAATGGCAGATTTGAAGCTTGATGTAACACCACAGAAAAACGGCGCTTGGGTGATAGTTGAAAAAGCGGGTATGCCACAGGAAGGTGTTCAGGTTTCCCTGCATGGACAAAGCTATACAACGGCTGAAAATGGACGGGTATTTGTTTATAGCACTGGTGAGTCTGCTCGCTCAGTAACAATTAAAGCTACAGATGAAGAGGGTAACTCTATTTCAACTAAAGCATTGATTCCCTCTAATCGCTCATAAATTTTAATTACTCTTGGTTATGGTTTTTGAAGGCAAGGAAATGTTCCTTGCCTTTTCATTTCTAAAACATCCCTCTCTTTTGAGACATCAGTCCCGCTTCTGAAACAGGCCATCTAAACTAAGAATATGTACTCTTCCCATAGCCTGACAGCGGCTTATCGTGACCTTGGGGTTACGATAGGTAAGTGGATGTTATGTCCAGATATTTTGTTTTACTGGGATTGCTTTGGCTGATAGGCGGTTGTGCCTCCGTTTCTCAATCAGAACACGCCTTAAGCGAATTTAGTGAAGGCCATGCAATGCGCCAGCAATTTGAATTTGTCCGAACCCTTGAGCGGCATAACCAGGTCTTTCCAATTGTTCGACTCGATCAGTTGCCGCACTAGGGGTTAACGCACAGGAGGTGTATGCGCCAGATCCGGTTCACCGCAGTGGCGCAGGATCTCTCCTCTTGCTTTATCTCTAAGTGCCAGTGCAGCACTCCAGTCTTCACCTCTTGGATAAATCGGCTCACTTATAGTTACGCTGACATCTCCTCTTCTTGGGAACAGGGACTTATCGCGAAGCTTTGAGCGGGTGCCGCACAGGGTAACAGGGATCACCGGCAGGCTGGCATCAGTGGCCGCCGTAAAGGCGCCCATGTGGAACTGATGCAGACCCGCCATTCGGTATAAAGTGCCCTCTGGGAACAGGCACAACGGTTGATTATTTTTGGCACTATCAGCAATCCGTTTAGCATCAATAATGCCTTTTTGTACATCGAAGCGTTCTACAAACTCGGCCCCTAGTCGAGAAAGAAATATCCGGGCAAACGGGTTTTTCAATAGCTCTGATTTGGCGACAAAACGACAGTTCAGGTCAATCGCGGCAGTCATGACCAGTCCGTCAAGATAACTGGAGTGATTGGCTACCATAATAAAGGGTTGGTCTCCCTTTGGCAGGTTTTCTTCTCCTTGCACGGTGAGTTTGGTTCCGGTTAGTTTTATCAGAGCCCTTGCCCCTAAGCGGGTAATAGCCCAGCTCCAATCACGGTTGGGAGTAATCGCAACCAGCCCCCATACTGTGGGCGCCAATATTGCCATGACTAACCACATATACGCGGCGTAGCCGAAATCGAGCAAGATGCGTGAATAGCGCTTTAATTGCGGACGAATACCAGCCTGGATCAGGCGCAGAGTCTGCTGCCATACGGCGCGCTGGCGAATATCAAGTTGTTTTTGTTCATACAACTCTTTGCAGGCCGCGCGACGAATTTTGCCGCTTGATGTTTTGGGTATGGTATGGGGCGGAGCGATAACTATGTCATCTGCAGGGCTGCCAAGTAAATCGACTGAGAGATTATTAATTTGCTGCTTAAATGCCTGTTGGCTGACTTCATCGGTCTGCCGGCTTTCGGCCAGTACAATTAATCGCTCTGTTCCAGAATGCTGGTCATGGCTGGCAAAGGCTGCGACGCAACCCTTGCGGATCCCTTTAATATTACAGACGGCTTCTTCTAGTTCATGAGGGTATATATTGCGTCCGGCCCGGATGATAATGTCTTTCGTTCGCCCGGTGAGAAACAGCTCGCCGCCGATAGTAAAGGCACGGTCACCGGTATCGAGCCAGTCGCCGTGATAGAGCTGGCGGGTTTTCTCCTCATCATGGTAATAGCCCTGGGTGGCTGACGGGCCTTTAAATTGTAGGGTGCCTTCTTCTCGTTCCGGCAGCTCCCGTCCGAATTCATCAACAATGCGGATCTGGTGAGCCGGTAGTGGCTGGCCTAATCCTATCACCTGCATAGGATTGGTATCTTCACCTGAGGCTTGAATTGCCCGGCCAAAACGAACCATAGGTTCACGCTGGATTTTTTCAATTCTCGGCAGCCTGACTTCGTTAGGAAAGGTCAGCCCGACGGATGATTCTGCTAAGCCGTAGACAGGAGACATGGTTTCGGGACGGAAACCATATTTGGCGAATTTCTCGGTAAAACGTTTGATGGTGCTCGGGCTGACAGGCTCTGCGCCGTTCCATGACAGACGCCAGCTGCTGAGGTCCAGTCCCTCAAGTTCGCTGTCGTCAATTTTGTTGATACATAACTCATAGGCGAAATTAGGTGCCGGGGACAGGGTGCCGCGGTGACGGTGGATAGCCCAAAGCCACCGCTGGGGTTTGGACAAAAAAACCAGCGGCGACATGATCACCAGCGGGATTGCATGATACAGACTGCCGAACCAGGCTCCGATCAGCCCCATGTCATGATAAACCGGTAGCCAGCTGACAAAGACATCACCTGAACTGGCTCCTACGACTTTACCCATCGCCCGGATATTGTGCAGCAGATTATCATGAGTCAGGGTAACTCCTTTGGGTTGGCCGGTACTTCCCGATGTGTATTGCAGAAATGCGATATCAGATTTTGCGGCTTCGCCGACATCCGGTTTTTCTTTACAGTGGAGCAGTTCAGGAAGGGTTACAACAGTTTTGATCGAAGGAACCAGCATCCTCAGCAGTTGGGAAAGTGGCTTAGCTTCGGGGACGGTGATCAACAGCCGTGCCTGGGCGTTATGAAGAATGTTGGCGTGACGTTTGAGATGATCTTCTATCTGAGAAGGTCGCGCCGGGGGATAGATAGGAACCGGTATCGCCCGGGCATATAAAATGCCGAAAAAGCTGTAAAAGTAGTCATTACTGGTGGGCAGCATAATTGCGACACACTCACCGGGGGCGATGTCCTGCGCAACCAGTCCGCTGGCGATTTGCAGGGCTTTTTCTTTCAACATCCGGTAACTGATTTCTTCAACATGTTCAGCATCCTGATAGACATAGAGGTGCGGTCGGTCGGGGTGAGTGCTGACATGCCAGTCGAGTACCTGCTGGAGGGTCTCAACATGTTCCGGTGCGGACTGCACCACATCAAGCTTGATTTGCTGAATGGTCTGTTCCGATAGGGTGCTGAAGTGATGATTGCTCGCCTGCAATATTTCTCTCAGCAGATCTCGGGGTGTTTCTATTGTTGCCAGAGTTTGATCGGGAAGAGTGATGCTAAATTGGGACTCAGTTCGTTGAATAAGCTCGGCTCGGGCCAGGCTGTCAAACCCCAGGTCCTGATCAAGTCGGGTGTCGAGGTTCAGTGTTGCCGGAGGCGGTTCTCCCTGCCGCAGCTCTGTAACCAGCTCTTCAATCATCTTTAATAGTGATTCGGCTGTCTGTTCGGGTTTTTCGGTTTTCAGGCTTTGGGGGTTGACCGTCATAGCAAGCATCCTGCAACAGAGAATGGCGCTGTCGGAGCGCACAGAAATTGCGACCAGTACCTGATTGAATTGTAGTTAAAATCAGCCAGACGGCAGGATTTTGCAGCTAAGCGTTGAGAATGATTACCGGCTTTGAGAAGTCAGCCGTTTTGCTCTGGTGGTTGTTCTGCCTGAGATTGGCATAAAAAAGGCTCCACAAAGGGAGCCTGATACTTAAATTGAATTGCTACAAGTGGCTAGACTTCGCTAGCGATAAAGCCACCTGTCTGGTGTTCCCATAGCTGGGCGTAGATGCCGTCTCTTTCCAGCAGTTCCTGGTGGGTACCTTGCTCAATGATTCGGCCATCGTCGATGACAATGAGGCGATCCATAGCGGCGATGGTGGACAGGCGGTGGGCAATCGCAATTACTGTTTTGCCTTCCATTAGCTGGTACAGGCTTTCCTGGATTGCGGCTTCAACTTCAGAATCGAGTGCTGAGGTTGCCTCATCAAGGATCAGGATCGGAGCATCCTTCAGTAGTACCCGGGAAATAGCCACACGCTGACGTTGCCCGCCGGACAGTTTTACTCCGCGCTCGCCGACCTGTGCATCATAGCCGGTATTGCCGTGCGGATCGGTTAATGTGGTAATGAACTCATGGGCATGAGCCTGTTTGGTTGCCCTGAGCAGATCGGCTTCACTTGCATCCGGATTACTGTACAGGATGTTTTCACGGATCGAACGGTGAAGCAGGGAGGTGTCCTGGGTCACCATGCCGATTTGTCCGCGCAATGAATCCTGGGTGACATTGGCAATGTTCTGACCGTCGATTTTGATAGCTCCGGATTCAACGTCATAGAATCGCATCAGCAGGTTAACCATGGTTGATTTACCTGCACCGGAGCGGCCGACCAAACCTACTTTTTCACCGGGTTTTATATCCAGTTTTAGCTTTTCAATAACAGCTTTTTCTTCGCCATAGTTGAAGCTGACATTATCAAACTTGATCCCGCCATGATTAACAATCAGCTCCGGTGCATTAGGTTTATCTTCAATTGCAACCGGCTTAGACAGAGTCCTCATACCGTCTACTACGGTACCGAGGTTTTCGAACAGACCACCGACTTCCCACATGATCCATTTCGACATGCCGTTAATACGCAGCGCCAGGCTGACCGCAATGGCGATAGCGCCGATAGTGATAGCGGCATTAGACCATAGCCAGATAGACAGGCCGGTAATAATAAAGACCAGTCCGTAGTTGATGGTTTCGACCGAGAGGTTAAAGCCGGTGACCAGTCGCATCTGGCGGTACACCGTATCCATAAAACCACTCATGCCCTGTTCGGCGTATTCGGTTTCGCGATTAGTGTGGGAGAACAGTTTGACCGTTGAAATGTTGGTGTAGCTGTCAACGATACGCCCGGTCATCATCGAGCGCGCATCGGCCTGCTCGGTGGCAACATGTTTTAGCTTCGGCACATAGAAAAACTGGATAGCGATATAAGCGCCCAGCCACAGTAGCATCGGTAGCATTAGGCGGTAATCTGATTTACCAATCATTACCAGCATTGAGCCGAAGTAGACCGTGATATAAACCAGTACATCCAGCAGTTTCATTACGGTTTCACGTATCGACAGGGCGGTCTGCATCACTTTGGTGGCGATGCGTCCGGCAAACTCGTCCTGGTAGAAAGAGATGCTCTGGCGCAGCAGGTAACGGTGTGCCAGCCAGCGGATTGACATCGGGTAGTTGCCCAGCAGGGTTTGATGAACAATCAGCGAGTGAAGGGTAATCAGCAGCGGCACGATGATGACTATTACAAGCCCCATCGCCATCAGCTTTCCGCCTTCTTCTGCCCAGAAGGTGTCGGGATTATGTGAGGCTAGCCAGTCTACCAGTTGGCCCATAAAGCCAAACAGGGAGACTTCAACGATCGCGATGAGGGCACTCAGGATTGCCATTGCGATGAGTGGCAACTCAAAGCCTTTAGTGTAGTGACGCAGAAACGCAAACAGATTGTCGGGCGGCTGTTCGGGTTCATGGTGCGGAAATGCTGAAGCCAGCTTTTCAAACAGTTTATACATAGAATGATGATTCCGGTTGAGCTTGTAGGTATCGGCTTCTCAGAGCCATGTCTTTATTGTTAACAGGAGAGGTGTTTATGCCTGCGTTGCTGGGTATAAGAAACAGGCATAGCACAAAAGGAATGGCACTACTTTATCAGAAGCCATTGGATAAAAAACATCCACTATTGGCAATTATTTTATCTCTGACTTGGAGACTTCTTAAGTACCAATTCTGCCTGAAACTTGCCTGATTCTGCTTTTTGGAATCGGGCTAGTATTATTTCGCCTGTACATTGCGTAAAAGTAAATTATGCGTTTTGTGGCGTATTGGCAAGATGGGAGGTAGGGAAAAGAGGTAATGAGAAGCCACGTGCTGGAGCTGGTGGCTCTGAAATCAAATTATTCTTGTACCATCTGGTTGCGGCCTGCTGATTTGGCTTGATAGAGGCATTTGTCCGCACGGCGGATCAGTTCATGAATATTAGCATCGCCGTTAACAACACCGGTACTGACAGTGTAACGGATGGCATTGCCAAATAACGTCAGCTCGGTATCAGCGATATCCTGAGTCAAGGCTTGAAGGCGGCGATAGAAAATGTCTTCTGAGTTGCCGTAGAGGATACAGAATTCTTCGCCGCCGAATCGAGCTACCAGGGCATCAGGGAAATACTGCTGCAGGGTATTAGCCAGCTCAATGAGTACCAGATCTCCAATATGATGGCCGTAGGTATCATTCAGTACTTTGAAGTAGTCGATGTCCAACAGCGCCAGGCATCGCGGTCCTTTGAAATTCTTCACCAGATGGTGTTCAAAGAAGTAACGACGGTTCCAAGTCTTTGTCAGGTAATCCTGATTTGCCAGATGATAGAGTTGGCGCTCGGAGTCAAGGAAGTTCAGGGTACTGTGCAAGCGGCAGTAAAATTCTTCCTGATTAAATGGTTTTTTTAGGAAATCGTTTGCCCCGGCTTTCAAAAATTTAGCTGTTAGTGAAGCTTCATCACTGGCTGACAGGCCAATTACAGCCAGTTGTCGGGGTTGGAAAGTTTTTCGCAGTTCTTTGACCAGGCTGACACCATCTCGCTCCGGCATGGAATAATCAGTAATGACCAGGGTGATATCATTTTCTTTGTTGATGACCTCTAGCGCTTCATCGCCGTTGCGGGCTTCGATGACTGTCAGGTATTGGCGTTCCAGTAAACTGCGGAGGTAACGGCGTGCGGTTGCTGAATCATCAACAACCAGAACTTTATGTTCATTATTTCGCTTCAGTCGGTTGAGGATCGGAATAATGCTGGAGATACAGGTCGGGCTGTCTTTGGGAATATAGTCAATAACCGTTTTAGCAAGTACTCGCTCACGGGTTAAGTCATCCATCAGTGCCGTCAGAACGATAACCTTGATATCCATCGACAGGCAGACATCGATGATTTCACCGTCCTGGCCATCAGGCAGGCAATAGTCGAGAATCGCGCACAGAAAGTCGGTACTTTCATCCAGTACTTTTTCAGCTTCAGCAATACTGTCGGTCAGAACAGGTGTATATCCTGCTTTTCTTAATTCACTTTCAATAATGCGTCGGAAAGGTCGGCTATCTTCTACGACTAATATTTTATTATCCATGTACTATTACCTGATGGGCATTACTTCATTCTAAATCCGAATGAAAGGCGCATTATGGGACATTTTTTTGACAGATACAATTGATGAACTTCTTATTTTCAATTGGTTGGAGCAGATTGATTGGATTTACTGCTATATATTTGCTTTGGTTGCCAGTCAAAGCCCTTTTGTTTCATGTGGTTAATGTAAGTTATTGTCAGTTTTGAAGCTTTGTTTGTTGAGTGTATATTGTGCTGGTTGCGTATAAATTTACATCAATAAGCCATTGGTTTAATAACATATAAGTGACAAATTAGGTGTTAGGTTTTTGAATGGTGTCATTAATTTGTCATGTGGGTGGGGAATGACGTTAATTATTCTGAAAGGGTTATTTAATCCATTATTATTTATATTGTCATTCAGAGTAATATCTGGAATTTTATTAAAATAATTAACCTTTCCTTTTTATTTTTTGTGAAGAGAAAAAGCCCGCCGATATCTGACGGGCTTTGGTGTCGTTAATGTCGGCTAAATCAGTAATGCTGATTGTAATGGTGAACGATCTTAGTCACTTCATCAATTCGCCGGACGAAGCTCTGTTTGGAGGCGCGCTCGAATTCTGTGTGGTCACCGTCACCAAATGGGCCAAAGCCATCGAGGGTTGGTACTCCTGCACCGGCTGTGACGTTGGCATCACTGACTCCACCGCGTTGTTCGGTTTTCAGCGGGTAGCCAAGCAGATCAGACAGGGTATTGATAAACTCCGCCTGGGCTCTGGATGGCATCATGACATTGCGCTGCAGGCCGCCGCTGATGGTTGCGCTGACACCTTCTACACCATGCTGGTCAATCAGAGCCGGGATGGCTTCCAGTATCCGTTGTTGCTCGCCGTCTTCGGCAAAGCGGGCTTCGACCATTATTTTTGCGTAAGGTGAAATGGTATTGGTGCTGGTGCCGCCTTCTATCAAACCGACATTCACAGTGCTGCCGAGGTCAAGGTTTGTCAGGGCTGTCAGGGTGATCAGTAATTTCGCTGCAGCGAGGTTGGCATTTTTTCCGCTGGCGTAGTGGTTGCCGGCGTGGGCTGCGACGCCTTTAAGTTCGATACAATAGGTTGCGACTCCTTTGCGGCCATTAACTACCTCGTGATCTTCCCCTGCAGCTTCGAAATCAATACAGGCGTCATAGTCGGTGGCAATCTTGCCTGTCAGCAGCTTGCTGTCGTCGCTGCCGGTTTCCTCATCGCTTACCAGCAAGAAGTCGATATTGGTAATGCTGCCACTTTGTTCAAAGACGTTGCGAAGTGCTGACAGGGCAACAAAATTACCGCCTTTCATATCACAGGTGCCCGGACCGTATACCCACTCTGCATCTTCGCGGAATCCCTCAAAAGTATCTGGCGGGAAGACGGTATCTAAGTGACCCATCAGTAATAATCTGGGTTTGTCATCGACTACCGGACTGCTTAGTAACAGATGGTTACCTATGCGCTCGCGCCGGAAGATCTCTGCCGTCATGCCGAGCTCTTCCAGCCAGCTCTGCATTAGTTTGCCATTGGCATCTACGCCTTTTTTGTTTTGAGTCCATGAGTTAATTTCAACCAGCGTTTTTAAGTCTGAAAAGTCGATACGTTTCACAATTTGATTCCTTCCGATGTAATTGCGATTCACGCCCATTTGTCGATGAGAATTTCCACCCAGGTCACTGTTCTTGCTAATGCGCAACACTATGATGTGCAACTATATTAATACCGATTTGAAATCGTTTGGATGCCCGCGTGGCATATTTTTGAAGTGCGGATGATTAAGGAGTAAATCATGGCCCCCCATCGTGTCGGTTTATGGATGTATCAGAACTCTGGCGGAACAGAGATTGAGCGCAAGATTGTTGAAAAGCTGAATGAAAGAAACATTGAAGCAATTACGGGGCTGGACCTGAACAACGCGTCGGCCAATAACGGCAGTATTTTCTGTAACGGCCATGCGATGGAAGAGCTGGATTTGTTCTTCTCTTATAACGCCGGGCAGCAGGGGCCGTTTCAGGTTTATCTGTATCAGACCCTTAGCAGTATGATACCGACCATCAATAATTATCAGTCTTTTGAACTGACAGAAGATAAGTTTCGCACTGCGCATCTTCTGAAAACTCATGGCATACCGACAGCCGATCACATTGTTTGTAATAAGAACAATATCGAAGAGTTGAAAGAGCACCTGCGGTTCTGGAACGGTAAAGCGATTTGCAAACCAGTTAATGGCTGGGGTGGCCGGGGCATTATCAAGCTGGAAAACGAGCGGGATCTGGATCTGCTTCAACCTTATATCTCTGAGCAGGGCGCTCCTCAGTTCTATCTTGAGCGGGTAATTGAAAACGATTTCACTGATTATCGGATCGACATTGTCGATAACAAGTATGTTGCCTGTTATGGACGCAAAGCTGGCCCTGGTAGCTGGAAAACCAATATCACCAGTGGCGGTAGTGTGTTCCTTCGTGAACCGTCACAGGAAGTGATCGAGCTGGCGCAGAAAGCCGCTAAGGCAACCGGGCTCGAAGTGGCCGGTGTCGACATTATTTATGATGTCGAGCATCAACAATATGTGGTGCTGGAAGTGAATGGTATTCCGGCTTTTGCGACGCCGGATCAGGAACAGTCCGGCCTGAATTTCAACGATACCAAGATTGCTTACCTGGTTGATCTGATGGAGCGAACCGTTACTCGTCGTGACGAAGTGCGCCCGGAAGTGTCAGTCATGGAATTATCTCCTGCAGAAGTTGCAGCCCCTTCAAGCTCAGTCGTTAAGGAAAAAGTACTATGATTTCTCCAAAGCAGCCTTTGCCGAAAATCGGTATGCTCTACCTTGATCATGTTTTACGTTTCTTTGATAAATCTAATTTCAAAGGTTGGCCGGACAAGATCGAGCAGGTCGTTTATCACTGGGGAAATGATAAGCAGCGTTTCATCAATGAAGTGAAGCGTAAAAAGATCGAAGTCCTGATTGGTAATATTCCTGCCACCGCCTACGAAACCTTCCGTGAGATTGCTCGCGAGCTGCCTGAGGTGAAGTTTATTCCGTCGTTGGATACCCAGTTCAGCAATAAATCGAAAGAAAATGTCACCCACTTCTGTGAAAAGTACCAGTTGCCGATCCCGAAGACCCGGATCTTCTATCAGCCGGATGAAGCGCTGGCATTCTTGCGCAGCACTGATTATCCCAAGATCGTCAAACGTTCTTACGGCCCGTCAAACTATGGCGGTTACTTCGTTCATAAGATAGATAGCGTCGAAGAGGCTGAACGTCTGTTTACTGAGCGTCGTTATTACCCGGCATACATTCAGGATTTCGTGCCGATGAAAGCCGATATTCGGGTGATGCTGGTAGGCCATCAGCCGGTTTGTGCTTTCTGGCGTCGTCCGCCGGAAGGGGAGTGGCTGACCAATACCAGCCAGGGTGGCAGCATGGATTACCAAGATGTTCCTCAGGGGGTGCTGGATTTGGCTGTGCGGGTATCCAAAGCCGCAAATGCGGAATATTGGGCCTGTGATATCGCGGTCAGTACTGAAGATGAGTATTCGATCCTTGAGTGTGCGACTGCTTTTGCCGCCTTCCCATATATCCGTGACTGGATTGGCCAGTACCTAATGTGGTTAATGGCTCCGGATCACTTCACTAAGCCATACTTTGCTGAACGTAACTGGGAAGAAATAGGCAAGATCGATTCATCTTTGCTTCGTACTATGCGCCATATTGCCTTCGGCCATGCCAGCTATTTAACTGATACCGGTGAATATGCGCCAGCTGATGAGCACTATGCTTTGCATCGGGTTGCCAGGGCTTCAGGAGAAGAGTGGCCAAGTGAAGCCTGGAACTTCCAGGGTATGCATCCGACCGGAGGGGCAAACCCTTATCTTCAACGGCAGGAAGCGGATAAAGGTACGACTGAACAAAAACAAGTCCAGAGCCAGCAGCCTGACAGCGGTATTGAAGATTGCCGCGAGTTAGTTGAAGAAGCCAGCCAGATCTTGACAGAAACACCAGTGTTGCCACAACCGGAAGAGCTGGTGGCTTTCTTTCGCGGGGTGCGCGGAATAGGGGGATCACTGGCAGAGGAAATTGTTGAAACGCTCGGTGTGGAAGGGACGTTGCATGCGCTGAATGAGGAACCACAACAGTTAACTGGTTTCAGAAATCTGAAACAGAAGAAACTTGAGGCTATCCTCAGTAACTGGAGCGAATGCGAATTGATTTGTTAAGGATTAACGATGAAGAAGCAATATTTGTCGTATCAGGAGACGATTGATTTACTCTCCAAGGCCATGGAGAAGTACCCGAACCTGATTCGGATGCAAAGTATCGGTGACACCCATGAAGGGCGACCAATCATGATGGTAACGGTCTCTCAGGATGTTGCCTATGCCGATCTCAAACCGGCTTTGTTGTATACCGGAACGATTCACGCCAGAGAATGGATTGGTATCGAACTAGCGGTAAACTTCATCCAGCATTTGCTGGATAATTACCCCAGCAACCCTGATGTGGTGGAAGCACTGACCCGAAATACGCTGTACATGGTGCCCTGCCTCAATCCGGACGGTTTCGAGTACTCGCGCCAGCACTTTTCGTTCTGGCGTAAGAATCGGCGTGATAACGGAGATGGTACGTTCGGAGTGGATTTGAACCGTAACTTCGGCATCAATTTCCGCCAGTCAAAAGATACCCGCTCGAATATATACGGTGGTCCTGAGGCGTTTTCTGAGCCAGAGACCCAGGCCATTAAGCGCTTTGTGGAAAGTCATGACAATATCCGGATTGCGCTGGATTACCACTCCCAGGGTAATGTGTTCTTCCCGGCTCATAAATTTAATCATGAGGCTGAGATTGAAGGTACGGATCTGAATATTCTCTGTGCCAACATGGCCAATGAGATCCACAAGGTTACTAAGCGACAGTACGGTATCCATCGTGGTAAACCGCCAGCAAACCTGATCCACGGCAGTGGCCGTGAGTACTATTACGATCGCGGTATCTTGTCTTCTGTTGTGGAAGTCGGTAGCCGGAATATCCCGGATTACCTGATCAATATGTCGCAAAGTGTGGATGAAAATATACCTGCATTAATTTATGCGCTGGGAACAGCGATAAACTATTCAGATCTTGCGCCGAAAAGACCGGAAAACTTCACCATTAAGGACGTATCAGCTAATCAGGCGGTGCTTTGCTGGGATCATCAGAGCGAAGATGATGGTTGTTACTATCAGGTTTACCGCAGTGAATCGCCTAAGCATCACTGTACAAGAGAAAACCTGATCGCCATTACTTCCCAGAATGAATATACCGACAAACAGCTCAAGTCCGGACACCGCTATTATTACAACCTGCGTAAGGTGGATCGGGTCAGCCGGATCAAATCACCGTTTGCGCCGGAGCTGAAAATCAAGACCAACCTGGAAAAGGATGAATTTGCCTTTACCCTGTTCCCTAATCCGGAACAGGCGGGTTATGTCGGAGAGCTGACAAAAGCGCATAATGCAGAGCATTTCGGCAATAACTCGCTGTTTATCGGCGTCAATAAGACCAAAGGGATCTGCTACGGCGTTATTGATTTCAATATCGATCGGATCCCATCGGACGCGATCATCAAGGATGCGGTGTTCTCTCTGTATCCGATGAACCGTGTCGGGGCGAAAATTGAAAACTATGGTGAGTGGTCGGTCTCGATCCTCAATCCGGACGATATCAGCGATATTACTAACTTTGATGAGATCCAGGCGGCGACACCGCTGCAAACACTGGGGAATGCGATCGATTCCGATCAGTTAACTCAGGGGATCTGGAAGAACTGGCGCTTCAGTGCGATGGAGAAGCAGCTGGTTCAGGATCAACTGGAGAAAGGACGCTTATTGCTTCGGATACAGGGGCCGGATCATCTGCCGCTGTGTAATGACTCCCAGATGATGCAGTTCGATATTGGTTATGGTCGCTTCGGCGGTGGTATCCATTATCGGCCGTGTCTGGATCTTATCTATACCCGCCGCCCGTACCATGTTGCCCTGGCGGCGACAGACTGCCATACCATCAGCCGCAACGAGCCTCAGCAGGGTGTGCTGCAATGTGGTTTTGATGAACATGGGGATACTGTATTCGGACAGATGGGGTTCTCGCTGTCTTGTATCAGTGATGCCAAAGACATAGTGATCACCCAGGCTTACTTTGCTATTGAAAGCGAGTCATTGCCGGAAGAGGCTCAGCCGATGCGGTTTACGGTTGAAATCGCTGAGCTTGAGAATCCCGATTATGACAGCGTTAAACAACGTGAAAAAATCGAGTTCCTCGGCTATGAAGTCAGCAGCGAGGATTTGGCTAAAACACCGCGCCAGCTATATATGTTTGACAGTTCGGCCAGGCAGCACCTTGAGCAGTTCCACAGCGAGAGGAAGACGGTGAATCTAATCATTCGTGCTACGTCTTCATCCCGCCAGAAACAGGCGCTGGTGAACTGGCATTCGCTTGATAGCGAGCAACGGCCCGAGTTAGTGATTGAGTATATTGAACGTCGTAAACAGCCGCTCGAGACACCACAGAACCTGCAGGCAAACTTACAGGACGGTTTGGTGAAGTTGACCTGGGATCATGTAGAAGAGGACGATTTTGTCGGTTTTTATGTGGTTCGAAACTGCTTCCATCCACCGCGTTCACCGTTTGACGGCGTGAAGTTATATGCGGGTAAAGACGGCTATACTTTCGATCGCTTTGGCAACGCTAATATCCCGAAATATTACTCTGTGTTCAGCTATGACAATGTGCCGAACTATTCTGTACCGGCAACGCTGAAGTTTAGTGCCGATGAGGTAACGCCAGTTGTCTATGATGAGTTTGAAGCTCAGGATGAGATAGAAAAGCGCTACCGCAACGGAGATTAATATCGGCAAGATCTGTTCGTAAAATTGAAAGCCGTTCGCAATGATGCGGGCGGCTTTTTGTTTGCATATTTGGTTGGTATTAATCAAATCAATTATGAATAGAAATATCATCAATTTGAATCATAAAAATAGGGCTCGTACACTGGCAGTGTAGGGCATATTCCTGGGTAGTTGTATGAATGAGAGTCAGAATATGGAAGACAAGATACTGACTGCCAATGATTTAGGTTCTGGTTTTGAGCATAGTGCGCATGAGCATTTGACCCGCCAGTTAAGGCTGGGGCAGCATCTGGCGATATCAGGGCCGTCAGGGTGCGGCAAAACCAGTTTGTTATTGGTGTTGGCTGGTTTACAGCCGCCTGCCACCGGAAAACTTAGCTGGCAGGGAAAAACAATTGATGTTGATTCGCTTAAGTGGTGGCGACAGCAGTTCTGTTATTTACCGCAACAGCCGGTAATGGGGGCGGAGACTGTTGGTCAGGTACTTCGCTTACCCTGGCACCTTAAGGCTATGACATCACAGCCACCGGGTGATGTTCAGTGTCAGCGTATCCTTGAGCAACTGGCAATAAAGCATAGCCTTGATAAGCCGGCCTCTCAGCTCTCCGGCGGGGAAAAGCAAAGGTTGGCAGTTGCGCGGGCTTGGTTGATGGAGCGGCCTGTCTGGTTATTGGATGAACCAACATCGGCACTGGATCCGGCCAGTCGCGACAGGGTTATAGAGCTGTTGACAGCCGAGCCGAGAATTTCTGTATCGGTATCTCATGATCCGGTTTGGCTGGAAAGTTGCCAGTATCAGCATCAGATGGGAGGCCATCATGAATAGCGCGTTAGAGATCAGCAATTTTGCACTAGGTGGCTTTTATCTTTTGTTGTTATTGCCTTTACTGTTATTTCATCGTTGGCAGTTGGGATTAGGGCGTTCGCTGGTTGAAGCTGCGCTGAGGATGACACTGCAACTGGCGGTGGTTGGTATTTACCTGCAAGCGTTATTTGCCTTTCAGAGTCCGGGCCTGAATATATTGTGGCTGTCTGTGATGATATTAGTGGCCGGTTTCAGTATCTGCCGACGGGCTGAAGTGAAGGTGAAAAAGGTGCTACCTGCGGTGATCATCGGGCATCTTGCAGCTTTGTTGTTGGTGTTGCCGCTGTTATTGGCCGGTGTGATTCAGGCGCAGCCTTGGTGGCAGGCGCAGTACATGATCCCGGTTGCCGGTATGCTGCTGGGTAACTGCCTGACCGCTAATGTTCTGGCTCTGGAGCGCTGGTATAGCGGCCTGAAGGATAAGCAGAACGAGTATCAGTTTTACCTGGCTCTTGGGGCGCCCAATCCTGTGTTGCCGTTTATTCAGGTTGCTGTCAGAGCGGCATTGTCACCACAGCTGGCATCTATGGCAACACTGGGTATTGTCAGTTTGCCGGGAATGATGACAGGACAGATCCTTGGTGGCACAGAACCTATACTGGCAGTGAAATACCAACTGCTGATAATGGTAGCGATATTTATGGCTGCGGCAGTGTCAGTTGCCACAACCCTGGTTGTGGTTAGTCGCTATGCATTTAACCGTTATGGTCAGCTGGTAATATAAGTAATTAAAATTATTAAGTTTATAAACATAAAAGAAAGAGGGACTCATTAAATAATGAGTCCCTCTTCTTAATAATCAGGCAGACTGAATAAATACAATAACTTAGTTTTATTTAAGTCTGTATTTTGTATTGTCTTCTAATTAATAATATTTTGATTAAGCGTAAAAATTATCAAGCAGTTCTTTTGAGTCATCATTACCATTCAGGAATGATTCATTCAGCCAATATAGACCCTGCTCAATATCTTCTTGGTTATTACCGTCAAGTAATAAAGTCGCACCAATTTGGTACTGTGCTTCCGCTTCACCATTCTGTGCTGCTTTCTCGAACAGGCTCAGAGAGCGCTGGTCGTCCTGAGGGCAGTACTGGCCTTGCTGGTACAGCGAAGCCAGACACAGCTGTGCGTAGCTGTCATTGAACTTATCACCCAGCTCTAAGAAATAGATCGCATTCTTATAGTCATTAGAGCCTAGGTAATATTGATACATTAATTCAGTAACTTCTGCATTTTCAACAGAAGACTCTTTTAATGTAGTCAATAGTTCAGTTGAAATTGAAGTAGTCAGCAGCTGATCTTCAATTTCCGCCAGATTTAATTCTTGTGCATTATTCGACATGATTTATCCATCCCCTAAAAGCGAGAAATTAAAATAACAGAACAAATGAACACATTAAATAAATGCACCTTTATTGAAAATTGATAATAAATCAACATGCTAGTTTTTTAATTTTTTTATTTATTCTTTAATTCAGTCGGTTAACAAACCACAAAAACGTGATCGGCATCACGCTTTTGTGGTTTGTTTGTTGCTTTTTTGACCAGTCTGAAAGGTGTAATGTTACTCCGATAGGGTGTTTTTGAATAAGTATGAAATTAATAATTAGTGGTGGAAATGTCTTGTTGGCGCTTCCTGAGCGGTGTTAATGGTCCAGGTTGGCTGTTTCTGCCTTTAATGATGCAGTTTGATCAACTTATTCGATGTCGTATTACCTTACGTGACGCTGTTAACAATTATGTTGTGATTCTGGTTTTGTATTCAGCTAAAGCAGGCGGAAATCAAGGTGTTAACTATACTTTTTGACGAGTACGCTGATTATTGGTGTCGGAACTACACCATGAGTCGGGTTCGTTTTCTTTTTTGACAGGGAAAAAGGTATGACTTTCATGGCTGAAAAAGGTAACAGTAAGAGTGAATATGTAAGAGGGATGGGGGAGAAGATAGTTAAATATTTGTGGTGGGCCGGACTGAAGAAAGCGGCAACCTCCATGGAGAACAGGCTCCCAAAACCTAAGCAGCTGCTCACTGAATTCCAGAAGGGGTTGGCAGAAATCAGTTCGCTGCACAAAGTACTTGGGGGTAATCCTTTGAGTCCATTTTATGCGGAAGACAGTGAGCTCAACAGTAAATCTTACGACAGTAAGTTGAGTCATAAGGAAGCTGTGCTGAATTTCTTTTTTGATCATGAAACGCCTGATGATAAAGAAGATCAGATTGTTCCCCTGCTTCCTCAGGAAGGTCGCAAGTATAGCCATAAAACACCTAATGAAAGTTGGTTTTTCCTTAACGGAATCGGTACCAACGAGGATATGGCCAGGGTTAATGCACGTATGATAAGTGATATTTTTAAGCGTCCTGTTACTGCTCTGCATAATCCGACAAACGGCTTTATTCATGATTTGGTTGAGGTACTTAACGGTCGGGGTAGCTGCCGTAAAACGGAAATAGCCCACTCTGCTAAAGAGCAAATTTGGCAGCAGCTGTTAAAAATCAAAGCAAACATGAAAGATGCCGGGTCTGTTGGAAGGAAAGAGTGCAAAGTGGTTGTTATTGCACATTCGCAGGGGGGCATCATTATGTCGAATGTGATCGGTATGCTGCTTGATGAGCACCCCGGCGATCCATTGTTGGATCAATTGGAAGTTTACACTTTTGCATCTGCACATACGGAATTCCCGTCACCATGGCACCAGGATCGAACTAAGTATGATGTGCCTTTCTGTGAGCACTTTGCTAATGATGAAGACTTTGTTGCCCGTATCGGCGTGATCAATGGTGGCAGTAAGAAAACAACGGGGCAGATCTATCTTAAGGAAGGGGCTGGTCACCTGCTGAACTGCCACTATCTGAGAGATTTTGCCAAGGGTCGATATGGAAAAGACAGCAGACTCTATTCGCTTTGTAATGGTAAGCGATTGTCAGACTGATATCCGGCATTTTCAGACAAAAAGCGCGATTATCGCGCTTTTTGTCATTAAAGATGGCTGTAATTTATGATTCCGGTGACTTTGGGAGGAGCTGGTTTAGCAACATGGTAATGATTGTTCCTGTGGTAATGCCGGAGTGAAACAAGGGGCTGAGGGTATCGGGGAGGTGCTGAACCAGCCGAGGCTCAAAGGTTACCGATAAACCGGCCGAAAGACCGGTACAGATCACCAGCGCGTTGCGTTTGGTGTCTGAGGTTTTTATCAGCATCCGAATTCCGGTATAGGCAATCATGCCAAACATTATCAGGCCAACTCCGCCAATAACAGGTTTTGGGATGGTGATGGCCAGAGCGGCCAGTTTGGGGATGAAGCCAGCTAAGATCAACAATCCGCCGGTGGTGGCAACCACATATCGGCTGGCAACGCCGGTAATGCCAACGATACCGACATTCTGACTGAAAGAGGCCAGCGGCATTGCTGTTAACAGTGCAGCAATGGTGCTTCCCAGGCCATCGGCAGTAACTCCCCGTTTAAGGTCTCGGCCGCTGACGGAAACATGGCAGTTGTTGCCCAGCGCAATGAAGTCACCGGCGGCCTCAGCGACCACAACAAGATATACCAGGCTCATCGCGATAACGGCTTCGACGGAGAACGAGAAACCATATTTCATGGGCTCCGGTCTGCTGAACCAGGGTGTTTGGAAAAGAGCTTCCGGCTCAACCATTCCTGTTATCAGTGCTGTTAAATAGCCTCCTGCCAGGCCGGTAACAATAGCTGCTGCGGAAACTGTCTGGCGGCAGAAAACCGAAACAAGAATAACAATGGTGAGCGATACGGTGGCCAGCGCCAGTTTAGGTATAGTTGCAAATTCGGCATGGGTGGCTGGTGCATCGCCGATCCAGTTGACGGCTACCGGGAGGATAGTCAGGCCGATGAGAGTGACCACGACACCGCTTACAAGTGGGGGAAACAACTGGCGGACTTTATCCATGCAGAAGCCTGCTCCTATGACAATCAGTGAGCCGACAAGTGCTGCTCCCATAATGCCGTTGGCACCACCATCCTTGCCAATCGCAATGGCGACGCCGATAAAGGCGAAGCTGGAGCCCATGACGACAGGCAGGCGGATCCCGATAGGGCCGAGGCCAAGGCTTTGAATGATGGTTGCGATACCAGATGCCAGTAGCGAGGCATTAATTAAGGTGATGATTTCGTCGGAGGGAAGGCCTATGGCGCTGCCGACGAGCAGTGGAACAGCCATGATGCCCCCAATAGATGCAAGCAGATGCTGGATGGCCAGTATAAGCATCTGGCCTGGAGGCGGGTGATCATTGAGGCCATAAAGCAGTTTCATTTGTCGCTTATTTTTTTGTGTTGAGGCTGATTTTGGTAATAAGCGATCAGCTGAGCGGCAATTGAGACGGCAATTTCCGACGGATGCTTGCCTTTGACTGTATTAAGGCCGACAGGGCAGGTCATCTTATCTATTACCTCCTGGCTGAAACCACTCTGGCTGAGTTGGTGACGAAACCTTTCACATTTGGTCGCAGAGCCAATTAAACCGAAATAAGCAAAGTCATTGCGCTTGAGAATGGCTCTTGTGATCTCGAAATCCAGCTGATGGTTGTGGGTCATTACCAGAAAGTAACTGGCAGCCGGTATTTGGCTGATTTCGGCAACCGGATCATCACTGACCGACTTTGTCACACTTGTTGGAATATGTTCGGGAAACACATGGCTGCGCGAGTCAATCCAGGTGATCTGAAATGGCAGCGTTGAAATGATTTTTATCAGTGCTTTGGCTACATGCCCTGCTCCAAATAATGCCAGATGGAAGTGGTTTCGGGTGACAGGTTCGAAACTCAGTGTCGTGATACCGCCGCAACATTGGCCGAGGTGGGCACTGAGGTTGAATGTTTCCAGCTTTAATTGGTTTTCTCCTGCCTCCAGCATCGCCCGCGCAATTTCTATCGCCTTGAATTCCAGTCGGCCGCCACCGACAGAAGCAATAACAGAATCTAGGGTGACCAGCATTTTCGCCCCGATCTCTCTTGGTACCGAGCCCCTATTTTCCAGCACTGTGACCATCACACATGCCAGGCCCTGGTCATAAAAACTGGCGAGTTCGTATATCCAGTTATCATCAGGCATAGCAAAATCCTTGAATCCGTTAGCCTAAATAGAAAAGTAGATCTGCATGGTCAGTCACAGTGGCTGGGTTATGTCTCGGGCTTTTGCAGACTTTTGATCGCCCACAGCACGCGTTCCGGGGTTGCCGGAGTATCGAGCTTAGGGATTTCGCCACTTTCGGAAGTATAGGAAATCGCATTTTTCAGCGCACTTAATACCGAGATAGCCAGCATGAAAGGAGGTTCCCCGACCGCTTTCGAATGGAAAATGGTTTCTTCCGGGTTGGTGTTATGCTCCAGCAGTTGTGTTCGAAATTCGACGGGAATATCAGCAATAGTCGGGATCTTGTAGTTGGCCGGGCTGTTGGTGCTTAGTCTGCCATGCTCATCCCAGACGAGTTCTTCTGATGTGAGCCATCCGACCCCCTGGATAAATCCCCCTTCGACCTGACCTTTGTCCAGCGCCGGGTTCAGCGATGAGCCAACGTCATGGCACAGATCAGCGCGCAATATTTTGTATTCACCTGTCAGGGTATCAATAATGACTTCAGAGCAGGCGGCCCCAAAGGCGTAGTAGTAAAAAGGATGCCCCTGTGCTGTGTTTTCATCGTAGTGAACGCCGGGTGTGCGGTAAAAACCTGTGCTTGATAGTGAAATCTGATGCAGGTACGCCAGTGCTATCAGGTCAGCAAAAGGCATCTCCTGCTTGTCGATGTGAACGGAGCCGTTGCGGAAGCTGATTTGTTCTTCTGCGACATAAAAATGTTCACTGGCAAATGTGATCAGACGCTGTTTAATCGCTCTGGCGGCGTTTTGTGCTGCTTTGCCGTTTAGGTCGGCACCGGAGGATGCCGCTGTTGCCGAGGTATTCGGCACTTTGTCGGTGGTGGTATCCGTGATTTGGATCTGGCTGATATCGACCTGAAATTCTTCCGCCACAATCTGGGCAATTTTGGTGTTCAGCCCTTGCCCCATTTCTGTCCCGCCGTGATTGAGATGGATACTGCCATCGGTATAGATATGGATAAGGGCACCAGCTTGGTTTAGGAAAGAGGCGGTAAAGGAAATACCGAATTTGACCGGGGTGAGTGACAGACCTTTTTTCAGTATCGGACTGTTTTTGTTGAAAGCGCTGATCGCTTTGCGCCGGGCATGATAGTCACTGCTGGTTTCTAATTGTTCGGTAATTTTATTCAGCAAGTTATGCCTTACTGCCTGGCCATAGTGGGTCATATCGCGCCCTTCACCGCCGTAATAATTTAACTTGCGGACTTCAAGCGGATCTTTGCCAAGCCTGCTGGCAATTTCGTCCATAACCGTTTCGATGGTGACCATAGCCTGAGGTGCTCCAAATCCACGGCAGGCGGTATTTGAGGCGATATTGGTTTTGCAGCAGTGGGCGGTAATGCTGACATCACCCAGATAGTAAGCATTGTCGCAGTGGAACATGGCGCGGTCGATAATGGCTGCCGAGAGATCCGGCGAGTAACCGCAATTGCTCGCCAGTGTGATATCAGCGCCTATGATCTTGCCATCATCGTCGAAACCAACCGTGTAGTGATTACAGAAAGGATGGCGTTTTCCTGTCATCATCATATCTTCGGTTCGGTAAAGCCGGATTTTCGTCGGCTTTCCAGTGAGGTGAGCAGCTAAAGCCGCCATACAGGCGGGTCCCGCCGCCTGAGTCTCTTTGCCTCCGAAGCCACCGCCGATCCTGCGGGTATCGACAACCACGTTACGCATTGGAGTGCCCAAAATTTTGGCGACCTGTTTTTGCACATCGGTCGGGTTTTGGGTTGATGCGTAAACCACCATGCCGCCGTCCTCAGTCGGCACAGCAAAGCTGGCATGGGGCTCTAAATAGAGGTGTTCCTGTCCGCCGATGTGAATTTCACCACTCAGAATATGGGGAGCCTTGCTAATCGCGTTTTTCGCATTTCCCCGTTTTTGCCAGTGACTGTCGTTAACGAAGTGATTTTTCGCCAGGGCGGTTTTGATATCGAGAATTGCAGGAAGCGGCTGGTATTCGATAATGGCTTCCTGAGCGGCTAAATAAGCTGTTTCGGGATCATTGGCAGCTACAAGCAGTACGGGCTGACCAACGTATTCTACTTTACCGTCAGCTAAGAGAGGATCTCCGGGGAAAATGGTGCCGATATCGATTTCTCCTGGAATATCACTGGCACTGATTATTTTTTCCACGCCCTCAAAATCATAGCAGGGGCTGGTATCTATTCTTGTGATTTCAGCATGGGCATGGGGACTGAGCAGGGCATAGAGGTGGAGCTGGTCGGGAAACTCAGGGCGATCATCAACATAAATCGCTTCGCCGCTGGCATGTTTGACGGCACTTTCGTGGCGGACGCTGTGGCCGACGCCGGTCGATAATTGTTGTTCACTTCCTGAGGCTAGGCTGTCAGCCTCTGAGGGAGAATGTTTGCGACTAGCCATAATTGGTCACCCTGATTTCAGTTTGGCTATGCTGTTGTTCGATGAAGAAGCGCCAGAGCATGTTAGCGGCGATTTCTCGACGATAGGCGGCACTGGCCCGCAGGTCTGAAATTGGACTGAAATCGGAATCCAGCGCGTGAATTGCTTCGTTGATGGTTTCATGGCTCCAGCTATTGCCGACGAGTTTTTTTTCACAATGGCGGGCGCGTTTGGGGATCTCGGCCATGCCGCCAAAGGCAATACAGGCTGAAGTGACGATGCCGTTTTCGATGCCGATATTGAAGCCGCCACAGACAGTTGAAATATCGTCGCCAAGGCGTTTCGATACTTTGTAGGCTCGGAATTCTCTTGGTCCGTTTGGTTTTGGGATGCTGATTTTTTCGATAAATTCCGAGGGTAAAACTGCGGTTTTTTTATATCCCATGAAAGCGCGTTCAATCGGTAGTGTCCGTGATTCTATGTCCCGGCGCAGGGTAATGTCGGCTCCGAGTGCGATCAGTAGCGGCGGGGTATCACCAATCGGAGAGGCATTGGCGATATTGCCGCCTAAGGTGCCAAGATTGCGGATCTGCTGTGAGGCAAAGCGGTCGAGCATCGCACCGAAATCGGGATAATATTTTTTAAGGATGTCGTAGCAGTCACTGAGTGGGACATTGGCTCCGAGAATGATCTGATTATCTGTTTCGATAATGTTTTTCATATCCGCTACCTGGCTGATATCGATCAGGGGAGCGATTTCACGGTGGCGTTGAGTGACCTCCAAAGCCAAATCTGTACCTCCGGCGACAATCTTCGCCAGTGGATCCATCAGGAGTAGTTTTGCCAGCTCATCGGTGGAGGTGGGGATATAACAGAATCGATTGTCCTGTTCGATGCTGCCGGGCTCATTTTGAATGCTGCTGAGAATGCCGACAGTGGATTGCATCTTCCTGTCAAAGTGATCGTCAAAAGGAGCCCTTTCACCTGCCGATAGTGCTGCATCAAGGATTGGACGATAACCGGTACAACGGCAGAGGTTTCCGGCCAATGCTGAGATAACGTCTTGCCTTTTAGGGCGGGGAGTGTTTTTACACAGCGCAAACATCGACATTGCTACGCCTGGTGTGCAAAAGCCGCATTGAGAGCTGTGATGATCAAGCAGTGTCTGCTGAATTGGGTGGAGTGAGCCATCTTGTTCTTTTAGCCCTTCAACCGTGATTAATTGTTTGCCGTGGAGGGCGGAAACAAAAACCAGGCATGCATTGACCGCACGGTAAAAAAGTTTGCCGTTGACCAGTTCTCCCAGTACCACAGTGCAGGTTCCGCAATTACCTGAACCGCATCCCTCTTTGGTGCCGATTTTATGGATCTGTGTTCGCAGGTAATTCAATACCGTCATTTCGGGCGGGAGTTGTTCTTCTTCCCGAAGTTCATGGTTGAGTAAGAACTTAATCAAGAGAACTCCTTGGATCTGGCTTAGTTGGCATTCATTTTTGACTTACACAAGTATGGCAGTTTTACGGGCAGTATCAGGCCGACTGGTGGAAGATCTTATGGGTGATAAATGCGAGGTTTAGTACACTGTCACCAATGTTTTTCAGCTCCGGTTTTTCCATAAATCCGGTTTTTCACAAATGAAGGTAAAGCATGGCAATCCCGGCAGAGATTTTGCGAGCAGAGATCTTGCAAAAAGTTGTTCAGGCTGTTGATGCCGAAAGCATACAGCAAACCCAAGTTATCCAGTCGCTCTGGGGGGGCTATGGTGAGTTATTTCGTGCAACCCTAACTGGTGGACGCTACGCGTCAGTGATCGTAAAACACATCAGGTTGCCTCAACCGGAAAATCATCCGCGCGGATGGAATACCGCTCTTTCTCACCAGCGAAAATTGCATTCTTATCAGGTTGAGGTGAACTGGTATCAGCAGTTTGCTAATCAGTGTGCACCTGAGTGTCCGGTGCCTCGTTGTCTGTTTGTTGAAGCGCAGGATGAGGAAATCTTACTGGTTCTGGAGGATCTCGGAACACTTGGTTTCAGTGAGGTTCACAAAGCTGCGAACTCTGTGCAGGTAAAAGCTTGTCTGAGCTGGTTGGCACAGTTTCATGCACAACACCTGGGCATTTCGCCTGACGGATTGTGGCAGACCGGAACCTATTGGCATCTGGAGACCCGCCCTGATGAGCTGAAAGCATTGATGGATGAGCCTCTTAAACAAGCAGCCGGGTTGATTGACCAGTCTTTGAAGCAATGCCGTTATCAGACTCTGGTTCATGGTGATGCCAAGCTGGCGAACTTTTGTTTTACTCCTGACGGCAGCAAAGTTGCGGCGGTCGATTTTCAATATGTCGGTAAAGGTTGTGGAATGAAGGACGTGATTTTGTACATCAGCAGCAGTGTGCCGTTTGAAGAATGCCCGCAGCGTGTTCCGTCACTGTTGGATCACTATTTCGATGAGCTAAAACGAGCACTGGCTGACTTTCAGCCGCAGGTTGAGCCGAATCAGGTTGAGCAGGAATGGCGGCCGCTCTATTGCGTGGCATGGGCCGATTTTCAACGATTCGTTAAAGGTTGGTGCCCGGATCACTGGAAAATCAATCCCTATACTGAAGCGTTGACCCGACAGGCTCTGGTGCAACTGGGAGTGTTGTTATGATTTTAATGGTTGATGATCTTGAGTTGTTACTTGAACAGGCAACAGAAGCCGCGTTAAAAGCCGGTAAATTTATCGCCGGCTTTGACCGGACGCAGTTGCAAGTTAACCATAAAGCTGGCGGAACCAGTTTGAGCGCTCAGGTAGTGACTCAGGTTGATCTGGATAGTCAAAAGCTCATTTTTGAAGTACTTGAGCCGGGTATTGAAAAGTACGATTTAGCGCTATTGGGTGAAGAAAATGCCAGCGAGAATGATGTCTCCGGGCATGCCCGATTCAGAAAATCGCATTTCTGGTGTATCGACCCTCTTGATGGCACTTTGCCTTTTATTGAAGGTTCAGATGGTTTTGCGGTTTCCATTGCTCTGGTGGCGCAGTCTGGCTGGCCGGTGCTTGGTGTGATTTACAATCCGGCGACAGGGGATCTCTATCAAGCGCTTAATCCGCTTAATGCACCGGAGAAAAGACTGGTGCTGAAAAACGGTGAGCTTTGGCTGGGCAAAGAGAACAACTGTATTTTTACCTTGTTTGTCGATCGCAGTTTTCAGTCTGATCCGCGCTATCCGGTTTGTATCGAACAGCTCGAAGCTCTGGTTCATCAACAGGGTTTGGATGGTATGCAAGTGGTTAATACCTGCGGTGCGGTGATGAACGCGATTGGGGTGATGGAAAATGCGCCTGCCTGTTATTTCAAACTACCCAAGCCGTGTAAAGGCGGTGGCAGCCTGTGGGACTTCAGTGCGACGGCGGCGATCGCTCAGGCTTGCGGTGCCGTCAGTGCTACAGATGTTTTCGGTGCATCCTTGGATCTGAATCGCAGAGATTCAAACTTTATGAATCACAAAGGGGCAATTTACAGCAGCGGCGTAAACCACCAAGCTGTGCTGCAACTGGCTCAGGAATGCGACCAGTAAGACATGTTATGAAATGAAAGGACGGAGGCCGTGAGGCCTCGTCCTGTTTAATGATTACCAATATTATTTCTTAGAACGTTACTTTGATGTTTACTGTCGCAACATTTGAGACATTACCTTTTTCATCCATCACTTTATAAGTGAAAGTTGCGTCTTTCACTAAGAACACGCGATAGTGGAAGGTACCGTCGCCATTATTGGTCAGTTCACCATAGCGAGCATCCGGCCCATCGACGACAACAACTGAACCTGTATCAATTGGGTACGCACCGGCAATATCATTGCTGAGAACATTGACTGTGATGCCGCCACGGTATGAGTCGGTAATGTGATCATCCACCGCGACAGTTGCTTCTACCGGGGCTTTCACTTCACCGCCATCCAGGAATGGCTTAAGCTCTGGTAGCTTTTTAGCTGAACGCCCTTGTTTACCGATAGCCGGAAGCTCCAGCCACTCTTCAATAGCACGACCTGTACCATCATCTGTTACCGTTTTTTCGTCACCCACGCCACCTGCCGGAACGAAAAGCTGCGGACGGTCAAAAGGTGCTTTTTCCCAACGAACGCGGTCATCAGTTAGTGCCTCCATGAAGGCAACCAAGTGAAGTTTTTCTTCATGGGTCAGCCCTAGTTCGCGAATATCCGGATCCAGGTTCGATGTTGAGCTGTTACCTTCAAAGCCTGTTGAATCATTGGAATGATCGCCGAAACGATTACCGCCACGGTTGTAGAAGTTTACAACCTGCAACAGAGATGACATCCCGCCGTTATGCATGTACGGGGCAGTCAGCGCAACATTACGCAGTCCCGGAACTTTGAATGAACCAAATACAGCATCTCGTTCATTCGGATCAACCGGTATACCTTTCCCTTCTTCGAAGGTTGACGGGTCTACCTGGAAGTTGTCAGGTACATTTTTGCCTGCGGCTATCTCTTTGGCTTGTTCGGTAAAGGATAATGAGTTGCCCCATTGGTCTTTTCCGCCAAGACCAATGTCTTCTTTCGTTGGTCGAACGCCGATATTGTAGAAGCCGTTATCATAGAGTGCGATGTTGCCGTCTGCCATGAACATCCTTTCAACCAGGCCTTCTTCCTCTTCTTCCCCTATCAGGTGAGTCGCCGCTTTGGATAATTCAGGACCGCTGTGACAATTTGCACAATTTCCTTTCCCAATGAAAAGAGCCATGCCTTTCAGCTCTGATTCATTGAGCGCTGATGAATCACCTGCCATATAACGATCAAACGGAGAGTCGTCAGACACTAATGTACTTTCATACATCTGGATGGCGAGTCCCCAGAACAGAGAAAAGTTGTTTTCCATCTGGGTAAAGCCATCGGTCATTTCCTTACTCATCCAGAAATCATCGTGGAAGGCTTTCATTATCATTGAGCGGTAAGTTGTTGTCAGGCCTTTGCCCGGATAGGCACTCAAGGTACCCAGTCGGCTGTCAGACTTATCAACTTCTTGCAAAGCAAGAGGTTTAGCATCGATAATTTTCCGGCCCGTAATTTTGAATGTTTTGTCCTTACAGGCCATTTCGAATGTGCTGGCTACCGGACCTACAGCCTGGGAGGCGGCACTGGAGTTAATCAGAGTTACTTTGTGAGGAACCAGTTTGGCGGTTTTCTTATCAAAACGAAGTACATGGGCGTCTTTATTTCGCAAACCGAACGGATCGACACCGTTAAAGACGTTATTGGCCCTGCCGTCCCAGAAGTTACGGAAATTGAAAATAGCATTAATTACTGTCGGGGTATTTCGTGGTTCGACTTTTCGTAATGCAACATGGCTGATACTGAAAATATCTGCATCTGTTGTACAGTTTTCGCTGCCATCATCAAATTCTTTCGGGTAACTGTTTCCTGATAAATCAATAAAGGTGGAGGTAAAGACACCCTGAGAAGAGGAGACATCATCAGTGTCAAAGAGTACTTTTGATTGTCTGTCATCCGGGTTTTCATATTTCCTGAAAGGAAAGTCTGAGGCTAGAAGGTTATAGTTGGGGCCGCCATGACCACCGGAAAGGGTTGGGTTGAATACCTCTTGAAGTGACTCATCAGTATGTCTTAATCCCGGACTTAACTGGTTTTTAGTTCGGGGGTCAGCTCCGGCATGGAAGTGGCAACTACCACAACTTTGCCCCTGGCTGCCTACCTGCATGTCCCAGAAGAAAGCTTTACCAAGATCTATTGCGGCCTGTTTATCTTTGATGTACTTATCTAACCCCGGTACAGGTGCTGGCAGAACACCTTTCAGAGAACTGATAGGGAGTGATGAGGGAGCTGGCTCTACTTCTGCATGAACCAGGCTGTTTGAAAGCCCGAGTATACACCCTGCGGCAATCAGCACACCAAGTCGGTGCCGTCTATTCAGCTTATTATTATTCATCGTATGCTCCTGGCGTCCATTCGCCATATATATCTTCAAAAATTACGAGTTGTGCGCCCGCGTTATTCATAATGGCAAAATGGTCCAGTCTCATTTATCAACTTTGTGATAATTTAATTAATATTAAATATCCCTAATATTTAAAGTGATATGAAAAATTTACGCTAAAATATTAAAAATCAAAAAGTGTTTAGTGGGTTTTTGTTAAAGTTAAAAGTTGAATTTGAATTGTTTTTCTTTCTGATGTTTTTCTCTTACCTCAATATTCATTTGTGGTGGTCTATTAATATCAATGGATTAATGGTGGTTGCTTCAAGCGTGATTTGGGTCTCAATTGTTCCGATAGTGTATTATCTATAATAATTTTCTTGTTAATAGATTTTTAATCATGACAAGCTTATTTGCCTTGTTTTGATTGCCTGGTTGTACTTTTGTATTGAATTTAAGTTTGTCAAATTGAGTCATAATGGCAAAATTAATAATAAAAATTTAGTGTCTCATTTTTACATATTGATATTAACTTAATACATCCCGCCTCAAGTTTTGTAATCTTATTAGGAATAAGTCAGAGTTAAATTTGTCAATTAGTATCAGGGCAATAATGTTGGTTTTAGTGATGCTGAATTTCACCTCAGTTCTAATAAGTGTGATGTCGGTGACATAAACGCTTTTGGTAATGCAATATTGCCTAACAATCTTTGCTCGTTGTTTCATAATTCGTTAGAATTAATCGCTATTGATAATTGTTATCATTCTTATGTGTTCACTGCTTTGGCAGTAGCAGTTCTGCGCCTTACGCCGCCAGCATCAATGACGACACCAGACCAGATCTGAATTGCCTTGGTCGGTGAGCAGATCGGTGCGGATTCATTTCTGATATTCCCCCGACCGAGAATTGGCGGCATTCAATTGAATGCCGCCAGCAGTTGCGCCTGCATGTCAGTTTCTTATGAAAATGTGCAGGTGAATTTAATAAGGAGTGTTAAATGAACCGTGGAGCGATGGGTAGTCTCCGGTGGCTTTTTCAGGTAGCTGCCGAGCATAAAGTCAAGCTGTGGTTTTCGATGTTGCTTGCTAGTGTCAGCGCGGTGTTTGCACTGGCTCCCTTCTATTTTGTTTATCTTGTTCTTGATCATTTATTGGGTGGTGAACTGGCGGCTGCGGAGATCTTTCTCTGGTGTGGTTTGGCTGTGGGCTGCATGCTGATTCGCTATGCACTGATGATGGTCGCTCTAATGCTTTCCCATAAGTCTGCTTTTGCTATTCAGTACAAAGTTCGGACACTGGCGCTAGGCCATATGGCAAAGTTGCCACTCGGCTTTTTCAGTCAGCGCAGTTCAGGTCAGGTGAAAAAAATCCTGTCGGAAGATGTTGAGCGGATTGAGCTGTTTGTGGCCCACCATTTACCGGATACCGCGTCGGCATTGATTACTCCGTTGGTGGTCTTTGTTTATATGCTGGCGGTTGACTGGCGTATGGCGTTGGTTGCGCTCATACCGTTACCGCTGGCGATTATCAGCCAGGGCTTTTTGTATCGTGGGGTGGAAGAAAAGACCCAGCGCTATCATGAAACCCTTGAGCAACTTAATGCCAGTGTTATTGAGTACGTAAGAGCTATGCCTGTTATCCGGGCGTTTAATGCCGGTGGTAAGCCTCATACTCTGTTTACCGACAGTCTTGCCGCATACCGTGAGCTGGTTATGAACTGGATTAAAGACTCCGGCTGGCCGTTTGCGGCATTCAAAACTCTGCTCGATTGCGGGCTGCTGGTCCTGTTGCCGGTTGGTGTTTATTTCTGGAGCCAGGGCTCCCTGGATATCGCCGCTTTCACTCTTTGTATTTTACTGGGGGTAGGCATGATGGAGCCGCTGTATAACCTCTGTATGCTGAGCGGTTACCTCAACCAGATCTTCGAAGGTGTTAACCGATTGCAGGATTTGCTGGAAACGCCAGAGTTATCTGAACCGAACCAGGCAAGTACCCCTGCAGATGCCGGTGTTGATTTTTCCAATGTCAGTTTCCGTTATGAAAAACAGGGGCCGGAGGTGCTGTCGAATGTCAGCTTTAGTGCGCCGCAAGGAACCCTTACCGCAATTGTCGGTCCTTCCGGTGCCGGTAAGTCAACCATAGCCATGTTGCTTGCTCGGTTCTGGGATGTCAGTGACGGTGAAATTCAGATTGGCGGAAAAAATATCTGCAGCCTGGGCAGTGAGGTTCTGATGAACCAGGTGGCGTTTGTCTTTCAGGACAGTTTCATGCTCGGTCAGTCGGTGCGCGATAACATTGCGATGGGTATAAAGGCCACGGATGAGCAGATTATTGCAGCAGCCAAAGCGGCTCAGGCCCATGAGTTTATCTCGGCCTTGCCGGATGGCTATGACACTCAGCTTGGTGAAACGGTAACCTTAAGTGGCGGTGAAAAACAGCGGATCGCTATTGCCCGTGCGGTGCTTAAGGATGCGCCGATCCTGATCCTTGATGAAGCAACGGCGTATGCCGATGCCAATAATCAGGCACAGATCCAGTCAGCCCTGAGCCGTTTGATTGCCAATAAAACGGTCTTTGTCATTGCTCACCGTCTCTCAACTATTGTCGGTGCCGATAATATTCTGGTGATGGATCAGGGATGTTTGGTCGGTAGCGGTACTCATGAGCAGCTGCTTGAGTCAAATGACGTTTATCAGGCACTTTGGGCATCTCACCAACAATCCCGCCAATGGGAACTCTCTACCCGAACAGTTTGTCAGAATGAGTCACACCAGCAAGAGGAGTTGATCAATGCTTAGTCAAATGAAGCTGCTGACAGGAAATGACAACCTGAACCTCGGCCGGAATATTGGTTTAGGTTTTGTTGAAGCATTGCTGACAGGCTTGCCATATGTGTTTCTGTATTTAGTGATCAGGGAGATGTTTGCCGTGACGCCGGATATGACGCTGATTTGGTCATATTGCGGGGTGATGGTTGTGCTCTTTGCGGCCAGGGTGATTGTTGCTCGTCAGGTGACGATTGAAGGCCATTCTCTGGGCTATGACGCTGGTGTAGATATGCGTAATCACCTGGCGAAGAAGCTGAAACGGGTTCCGATGGGATATTTGCTCAAAACTGATCCGGGAAAACTGAACTCAACCATGCTGCAGGATGTGACTTTCACTGAGCAGATTTTCTCTCACCTGTTCGCCCAACTGGTGATCACTATCAGCCTGGTGAGTTTGGTTGCTATTGGTCTGACTTTTGAAGACTGGCGACTTGGGGTTGCGATGTGTATCGGGCTGCCTGTTGCTGTGGTGGTGTTTACTCTGCTTAAACGTATCGGCACCCGCTATAGCCGGGCATTACTTGAGCTGCTGGGGCAAATGAACGGATCTTTGATGGAATACATTCTCGGGATTAAAGTGTTGCGAGCATTTAACCTTGCCGGTAAGCGCTTTTCCCGGCTGGATAAACGCCTGAAGGAGCTTCAGCACTTAAGCCTCAAGCATGAGTTCATCGTTGGCCTGGCACCACTGGGTTTCATTTCTTTTGTCGAACTGGGATTTGCCGTGATGTTGCTGACCGGGGTGTTCCTGTCTCTCGACGGGGATTTGGAACCGCAGGTTTTCGTGCTGTTCCTGATTGTCTCCAGTCGTTTTTTCAAGCCGCTGATGTCTATTGCCATGTATCTGGCGGAATACGGTTTTATGCGCCAGTCAGCCAACCGCATTGAGGCTATTTTGCAGGAGCCCGAGCTGAAGCAGGGCATTATCAGTCAAAGACTGACTCCGGACGTTAAGTTCAGTGATGTCAGCTTCTCTTACATTGATGATGTGGTACTCAAGCATGTCGATTTACACTGTAAGCCGGGTACGCTGACTGCGCTTGTCGGCCCGTCCGGCTCGGGTAAAACCACCATCACCAGCCTGCTGGCTCGCTTCTGGGATGTGGATAGCGGTGTGATTTCGATTGGTGGGAAGGATATTCGTCACCTGACGGCTGAGTGTCTGGCAGATCATATCAGTATGGTGTTCCAGGATGTTTACCTGTTCAACGATACTATTTATCACAACCTGACTTTGGGGATGGATAATCCGAGCCGGGAGAAAGTTGAGGCAGTCTGTAAGGCGACCTGTTGCTGGTCGTTTATCTCCCGCTTACCGGACGGGCTGGATAGTATGATCGGCGAGGGCGGCGCGACACTTTCCGGTGGTGAGAAACAACGCCTCTCCATTGCCAGGGCCATTTTGAAAGACGCACCAATCATTCTGTTGGATGAGGCAACAGCATCATTGGATCCGGAAAACGAAAGTGAAATTCAAATCGCACTGAGTGAACTGATCAAAGAGAAAACCGTGATCATGATAGCTCACCGTCTGAATACCATAGTTAATGCCGATCAGATAGTCGTATTGGATCAGGGGGAAGTGGTTCAGTGTGGCCGACATGAGGAGTTGGTCTGCCATCCCGGTTTATACCAGCAGTTGTGGCAAGCCCAGCAGCAAAGTCAGGGCTGGACGCTGGCAACTTGCTGATATTTTCCTGCTACGTAATTCAAAGGTCGCGATAGCGGCCTTTTTCTTTGCGGTTTGTTTGTATGGTTAATCGTATGGTGACTGTTTTGTGGTTGCCGAATATGACAACCACATAAAGTCAGCAGGAAGTATCGTGCAATCAAAGATCTCAGTGAAGGTTTCTGGCATATGCCAGAAATAAAGCGTATAACTAGCATATGCCAATAACCAGCGTTTTTTACTAAGGCTAATACTCAGCTGCGGTTTCTATAGGACGATGGTATGTAACAGTGGATAAGAGAAAAAATGATGGAGCAGTATCAGATAACAAAGCAGGCCCACGATAATTGTATTGCCTGTGGTCGCGTTGATAATAACCCAGATTCATTGGGGCTGACGTTTATGCCGCAGCAGGATGGTTCAGTATCTGCATCTTTTGATGTGAGTGCTCGCTATCAGGGATATGACGGTTTTCTTCATGGTGGCATGATCAGCACCTTGCTTGATGCGGCGATGACTCATTGCCTTTTTGCCCAGGGTATTCAGGCATTGACGGCTGAGCTGACAGTTCGTTTTTCAACGCCTGTAGATATTGGACAGAAAGTGCGGCTAAAAGCCCGTTTGACGGGGCAGCGCAGGGGAATTTACCAGTTAGAGGCAAGCATTATCGGCGAGCAGCAGCTACTGGCTCGCGCAACAGCAAAATTTATTGAACCGAAGTAAATGGTGAACAGGCTTCTGCAGATTTTTGCAGCCACTCGATGAAGCATTCAATTGCATTGTTATGGTGATGCGAGATCAGGTAGTAGCCGGCGTTGGCTGAAACAGGTGCAAACGGAGAAATCAGTTTACCGCTGGTAAGGTCGTTTTTGAGCAGGGCGCAACGGGCCATGGCAACGCCTAATCCGGCTTCTGCTGCCGCCATTGCCATATCAGTTCGGTTGAAATAATGCCCCTGTTCGCTATCGGCTTTGAGATTCATATTTTCAAACCAATAGTGCCATTCAAAATCCGGCCTGGCGTCGCGCCAGGGCATCGCATCATGCAAAAGAGTGACTTGTCGCCAGCAGGCCGGATCATTCCAGTTAAATCTTTCTTCGTATTCCGGACTCATTACGGGTTGTAGCCCTTCAGGTAACAGCAGTACGCCTTTGTTATGAGGCTGACGGCAGTAATCAATCACCAAATCGTATCCGGCTTCTTTATGGTCAACCAGTGCACCTTCGGCAAAGGTTCGGATCTTTATTTCCGGGTGCTGCTGATAGAAATCCTGAAGTCTGGGAACCAGCCATTTATAAGCAAAAGATGGCGTGAGCTTGAGGCGGATTTCACCTTCGGCAGCCGGTTGCTGAAGTTCTGCAATCATGGTTTGAATATCTCTCAGACTTTGATGAACAACATCGAAAAGCATCTGACCTTGCTCTGTGAGCATGATCCCTCGTGAATGCCTGTTAAATAATGGGAAATTAAGTTGTAGTTCGAGCTGGCGTATTTGCTGGCTGACAGCTCCGGTGGTGATGTGCAGATGTTCAGCTGCCTTGGTGAAGCTGCTAAACCGGGCGGTAACCTCAAAAGTTGCCAGGCCTGACAGGGTACTGCTCTTGATTGCTGGCATCGGCTCCTCCGGTTTGCTTTTAGAAAAACTAAACACTGCTGTTAGATATTATCGATTGTTGCGGAAATGTAAATAAAGCATCCTCTGTTTCATTAAGTCGCAGTCAAAAGAGAGTCGTGAAATGGAAGTCATTGTTTTAGGGAGCGGAGTTATCGGATTAACCTCAGCCTGGTATCTGGCCCAGGCCGGGCACGATGTGACTGTGGTGGAGCGTCAGAGTCGAAGTGCAGAAGAAACCAGCTTTGCCAATGCCGGTCAGATTTCTTATGGCTATTCATCCCCTTGGGCTGCACCGGGTATTCCGCTGAAGGCCATGAAGTGGCTGTTGCAAAAGCATGCGCCGCTTAAGATTAAACCGTCGGTTTCTCCTGAACTGTATGTGTGGGCATCGAAGATGCTGGCTAACTGTAATCAGGAAAAATACCAGATCAATAAAGCCAGAATGCTACGGATTGCGAACTACAGCCGTGATTGCTTGCAGGAATTGCGACAGCAACAGAAGCTGAATTATGAAGGACGTCAGAAGGGAACCTTGCAGGTCTTTCGTAGTGAAGCTCAGGTTGAGGCCGTTGCCAAAGATATAAAGGTACTGGCTGACAGCGGTACACGATACCAGCTGCTTGATGTTGCCGGCTGTATTGATGTAGAGCCTGCTCTGGCAAAAGTGAAAGGCAAGCTGGTTGGCGGATTGTACTTGCCGGATGATGAAACCGGTGATTGTTATCTTTTCTGTCAGCAGTTAACGGCATTGGCAGAGCAGGCAGGAGTGCGGTTTATGTTTGATACCGAAGTAAATCGGTTCATTCATCAAGGCGGGAAAATTACATCCGTGCAGACCAGTGCCGGAGAATTAAAAGCGGATGCCTATGTTGTGGCAATGGGGTGTTACTCAGTGTCGGTTTTGGCATCGCTGGGACTATCGTCGCAGGGAATGGAAATGCCAGTTTATCCGGTTAAAGGTTATTCGCTGACCATGCCTGTTGCCGAGCCTGATCTGGCTCCGCAATCAACGGTGATGGATGAGACTTACAAGGTTGCCATGACCCGTTTTGATAACCGGATCCGGGTAGCCGGAACGGCAGAGCTGGCTGGGTTCGACCTGAGCCTGAGTGAGAAACGCAAAGCGACTATTGCTATGGTGATTCAGGATCTGTTCCCGCAGGGTGGCGATATCAGCAAGGCGAAATTCTGGACCGGTCTGCGTCCTATGACACCGGACGGCACGCCGGTTATCGGTAGAACTCCTTATGCCAACCTGTTCACCAACACTGGCCATGGCACTCTGGGCTGGACCATGGCCTGCGGCTCCGGGCGACTTTTGGCTGATATTGTTAGCGGCAGAGAGCCGGATATCGACCCGGTAGGGTTGGATCTATTTCGCTATGCGAGCTGATAAAAATGGTTGCTGAAGTGCTCTGTGGCTACTGAATCGTAGATAACGTACTGATTAGCAGTTACCTTTTTTCGCCTGACCCGGAGGACAGAAGCTACCGTTGCCATGATGGTTTTTGTCGTTGGTAGAGGCTTTGATATTTACACCGTCGACTTCGCCTTCAATATGAGTGAGCTGGCAGCCGCTTAGCAGAAGGCCTGAGAAAATGATGCTAATCAGAGTCAGTTTTTTCATTGTCGCTTGATATCTATTGATGAAATTGTCAGCGAGTGTATGTGTTATAGCTTGGGTGAGTGTCAGGAGAAAGTCAGAGAATGATAACCGCCAGCCGTGATCGGGCAGGTGTCTGCGGTATTGTGTAGTAAAATTGAATTACTAATGTCGGATCGTAACCAGGTGGGAGGCCATATGAAACGGGTCTTTTACATTAGCGATGACTTAGACGACCTTGAGCTGGTGGAAAATGAACTGGAGCTGAGTGGTATCAGCTCACCTCAAATCCATGTGCTCAGCGATAATGACGCCGAGGTTGCCAGCCATCAGAATCTTCACCCAGTGAAATCCTATATGCGTAATGATGTCATCCACTCAACAGAAATTGGCGCGGTAGTGGGGATGTGTATTGCGGTCTTTGTTCTTATCTGTGCTTATCTGGCCGGTTTTACTGAAAGTGCCGGTTGGATTCCCTTTACGATACTGGCGATTGTGATGCTGGGACTTACCACTTGGGAAGGTGGTTTGTTTGGTATTCAGGAATTGCACTACCAGTTTCGACGGTTTAAACATGTCCTGAAATCCGGCAAGCATGTACTGATGGTTGATGTTAAGCCGAGTCAGGAAATTGTGCTGGCCAATGTGACACTGGCGCATGACAAGTTGAAGCTGGCTGGCACTGCTAAGGCACCACCTCAATGGCTCATTACAGCACAGAATCGTTGGGACAAAATAAAACGCGCGATGCCTTAACGTGTATTAACTTTCCGGCAGGCAGAACACCATGAGTGTTATTGTTTTCTTTGAGAATGAAGCAATATATTCATATTGGCGTGACTGGATAAACACACGGGCGTTACTAATAAATCATTCATTCGCTTCTTTTGGCTGCCATACTTTGATCGCGACGCAGATGCTGTGGTTTAGCGACTATAAGCTTTGAGCATTCAGAGTAAGGAGCAGGCAGTGAAGAATATATTTGTTCTGGGCTCAGATGAGTTTAATTTGTCATTGATGAAAACGCTGGTATCTGCCAAGGACTACTGTTTTCACGTTCTGTTTGATTACGATGAAGTGAAAATGGGAGGCGGGAGGCCTGTTCCCTCGCTTTATGAAGAGGGGCTGGAAAAGCTGAAAAGTTTTCAGGGTCGAGTTGATGCGATTGTCGGTTATTGGGATTTTCCGGTAAGTACCCTGTTGCCTTTATTTCGGCGGTCATTTGATCTGCCTTCTCCTTCTTTTGAAGCATTACTGAAATGTGAACATAAATATTGGAGCAGGCTTGAGCAGCGTCGGGTAATACCTGAATTCATTCCTGATTTTTGTGCCGTTGACCCGTTTTGTGATCATCCCGGCCAGCAAATATCCATTCCTTTTCCATATTGGCTCAAACCGGTAAAAGCTGCCTCTTCTCAGCTTGGTTTTATGGTGCGAAATGAAAGTGAGTTGCATGCCGCTATTGAAGAAATACGACAAAAGATAGCCGGCTTTGCCGACCCGTTTAACTACTTGATGCAATTTGCTGAGTTACCAAGTGAAGTGAAGACGGTCGACGGCAATTACTGTATTGCTGAATCCATAATATCCAATGGGCAGCAGTGTACCCTGGAAGGGTATGTTTATCATGGCCGCTGCTGTGTTTATGGTACTGTCGATTCCATCCGTGAAGGTGAACATAATTCCAGCTTCTCGCGTTATCAATATCCTTCCATGCTTCCGTTACATATTCGGCAGAAGATGATCGCCGTTACTGAGCGCTTCCTTCAGCATATTGGCTATGATAATGGCCCGTTCAATATTGAGTTTTATTGGGATAGTGAGGCTGATCGCATCTGGCTGCTTGAAGTTAATGCCCGGATATCAAAATCACATTGTCCGCTTTTTCATTATGTTGATGGGATGTCCCACCATCAGGTCATGTTGGATCTGGCATTGGGCAAAGAGCCAGACTTTCCTCACCGACAAGGACCGTACCGTTATGCCGCGAAGTTTATGTGGCGAATCCATAGTGACGCATTCGTGGTCAAGGTTCCATCTGAGCAACAAATACAGGCGGCTATCAGAGAGTTTCCCGGCTGCGAAATTAAACTGCATGTTCATGAAGGGATGCGTCTGTCTGATTTGATAAATCAGGATAGTTATAGCTATGAGATTGCCGAAGTGTTCATTGGCGGAAACAGCGAGCATGAATTACTGGAAAAGTACCATAATGTTAAGCAGGCACTGGGACTGGAGCTAAGTCCTTTATTGGATGGTATGTCATGCGATAAAAGAGAAGGAAAAAGTGATGGCAGTTGTCGAGCAGTTTCCACATAAGATTCAGCACATTGAACATACTTGGATCCCCATGCCAGATGGCACTCGTTTGGCGGCCCGGATCTGGATGCCAGAAAATGCAGATGCCCGGCCTGTTCCCGCTATCCTGGAGTATATTCCTTATCGTAAACGTGATGGTGTACGCCTGAGGGATGAGACTTTCCATCCTTATTTTGCCGGGCATGGATATGCTTGTATCCGGGTTGATATTCGTGGCAGTGGAGACTCTGAAGGTGTGATGACTGACGAGTATTTACAGCAGGAGCTGGATGACGGAGTTGCCATTATTGACTGGTTAGCACAGCAGTCTTGGTGTGATGGTAATGTCGGGATGATAGGGATTTCTTGGGGAGGCTTTAACGGGCTCCAGATTGCAGCCATGCAGCCTATCCCCCTTAAGGCGATTGTTAGTGTATGTTCGACTGACGATCGTTATGCCGACGATGTTCACTACATGGGAGGTTGTTTATTGGGTGATAACCTGTCATGGGCATCGACCATGTTTGCTTATAACTCTTTACCGCCGGATCCTGAGATTGTGGGTGAAAAATGGCGAGAGATGTGGTTTGAGCGTCTTCAGGGGAGCGGGTTGTGGCTTGATACCTGGCTACAGCACCAACATCGTGATGAGTACTGGAAGCATGGTTCTATTTGTGAAGATTTCTCTCAGGTTACTGTTCCTGTGATGGCAGTAAGTGGTTGGGCCGACGGCTATAGTAATGCTGTGTTTCGCTTACTCGATAAGTTGACTGTACCACGGATGGGGTTGATCGGCCCCTGGAGCCATAAGTACCCGCATATCGGTGTGCCGGGGCCTGCAATTGGTTTTTTACAGGAATGCCTTCGCTGGTGGGATAAATGGCTGAAGGGGATCGAAACCAATATTATGGATGAACCTATGCTGCGTGCCTGGATGCTCGACAGCATGCCGCCATCAACTTTTTATCATCAGCGCTATGGGCGCTGGGTTAGCGAACCGACCTGGCCTTCAGAAAATATCGGGGAAGAGACGTTTTTGTTAGCCAAATATAGTCTGGTGGATAAGGCTCAGAGCGTTTCTGAAGAAAGGTTGGTATTACAATCGCCATTAAGCACCGGATTATTTGCCGGTAAGTGGTGTTCTTACAGCGCAACACCGGATCTGCCGCATGATCAGCGTGAAGAGGACGGAGGGGCTTTACTCTTTACTAGCGCCCCTTTGGAAGCTCCGCTAGAAATACTGGGAGCCCCAGTGGTTGAACTGGAATTGTCGGCCAATAAACCTGTAGCAATGCTGGCGGTGCGATTGTGCGATGTTCATCCTGATAACAAAAGTTCCCGAGTGACTTATGGTCTGCTGAATTTAACCCACAGGGACAGCCATGAACAGCCGACACCACTTGAACCCGATAAGCGTTATCGAGTTCGGGTACAGTTGAATGATGTGGCTCAAACGTTCCCCGTAGGACATCGTATCCGGCTATCGATTTCTTCTTCCTATTTCCCTTTGGCCTGGCCACCGGGTGAACCGGTTCAGCTTTCAATTTATACCGGTTATGGCCGACTGAGCCTGCCAGTTCGCTCACCTCGAGAAGAAACCGTTTTATTTGAACCAGTTCAGCAATCAGCCAGTGGTGCCAAACAGCAGATTAAGGAGGGGCATCATAATTGGCGGGTGATCAGAGAACTGGATAAGGACTTATCAACTCTGGAAGTGATTAACGATAACGGTACTTATCGGCTCGAAGATATAGATATGGTGGTCAACCGCCAAGCTAAAGAATGGTACTCCTATCAGTGTGATGACTTTCAGTCACCGAAAGGGCGGACGGAATGGCGGTGGGGATTTGAACGGGGAGACTGGTCGGTTGAAACCGTCACGCGAACGCTGCTGCATTGCGATGAATCCTACTTTTATCTGGATGCGGAACTTGATGCTTATGAGGGGGAGCAGCGCGTGTATTCACAGAACTGGAACTTACGTATTAAACGTAATTTAGTGTGATTGCTTAAACGGGTAAGTATGGTTTGAGTTATTTGATTTAATTGTCATCCCCAAACCACCGCCTATGGAGGTGTTGATTGGAAGAGCTAACTTCTAGCCTTTAATGTTCACGCACCTACCGTTCTCAACGAGTTACTAGCTTTTTCTGCATTACAGAATTGCAGGTTTTCAGTAGATTGGTCTTTCCTTTTATGCTTTATTATTTTGTAAAATTTAAATCTACGCTACTTTCATTAAGAAACAAGAACTGGTTTTTATTCTGTGTGATAGTGCAACATGGCCATGCAGTCCTAACAATTTCGTTCGCTAGAGTAATACAAATTGTCTTAAAGCCTATTCGTTTTATGGCTTTATCCAACCAAGCATCTTTTTGTGTTTTTGGTATATCTGACATCCTACCAATATATGATCTTGCTCCAAGATAAAGTAAGGACCGTAGTTCTTTGACGTAGCCAGGTTTATCAATGCCAATCATTATTACTTTGCTGCCAGAGCTTGCTGTTTAGGTGTTAATCCGACAAAAGCAGATGCTTGTCTTTCGTATTTAAACATATTGATTTAATTCCATCGAATTAGACATCAAGCCTCTACATATTCGTGATTTACCAAGCGTCATTTTACGCCCATTAATTGATAGTTCTGTAAATATAATAAAAGAGCTCGCCCTTATGAATGATAGTTATTTGCATTTAATGTGAATAAGAGGAAATATGTGCGACCTATGAAAATGATAATCATTTGTATCTCTATCGATGAATATAGTTTTTATTAGATATTATTTATTGAAGCTCTGAAGGTTGAATAAAATGACTTTAAAACTTTCGAAGATTGCATCTAGCGTGTGCTTATCACTGTGTTCCTTCGCTGTTCTAGGTGCTACTGATGGTATTGATAAATTAGACGTTATCGTGGTTACAGCTGAAAAAGTTACCGCAGAATCACAAAAGACACCTGTTAGTATTTCAGTATTATCAGATTATGATGTCGAAAGAGCGGGTGTGGAAAACACCCTCGATGTTGTAAAAAGAACTCCTAATGTCTCCATGATTAAAGCGGGTAACCCTTCTGACGCTAGTTTTCTCTCTATGCGAGGAATTACGCCAACAATGGAAGGCGCACAATCCGTTTTATTCTTGATTGACGGGGCAATGTATCAAACATTTGATACTGAGTTATTGGATGTTGAGCGCATTGAAGTCTTACGTGGCCCGCAAGGAACATTATACGGGCGAAATGCTTCATCAGGCGTAATAAGTGTTCATACAAAAGATCCTGATTTATTTACAGAAGGTAGCGCTGGCTTAACTTACGGCAAGTATAATCAGCTAAAAGGTAATGTTATTTCTGGTGGCGCTATTGGTAATAGCGATGAGTGGGCGTATCGAACTGCACTTCAATATTCGAAGAATGATGGTTACTTCACTCGCGCCTATGACAATAAAGATGACGTTAATAAGGTTAAGGACTTTAATGGACGCGTTAAAGTTCGCTGGATGCCTATAGATCAACCTTGGGATGTTATTGCGACTGTCGATGCGCAAAATCGTCGTAATGGTAATATGTCATTTGCCTCGTTAGAGCAAATTGAGAAAGATAGCCATAAGGTTTATTCAAACTTTGAAGGGGAAGCGAAGGCTGACATTTATACTGGCTCTATTCGTGCAACCTATGCTGCGGACAACTTCGATGTAACTTCTATTACGGTATATACCAAAGAGGATAAAGTTGATAACCAAGACCTTGACTTTACTCCGGCGGATGCTCAAGAACTCTTTATTGATTCAAACTTTTCTCGTGTTACGCAAGAGCTAAGATTGAGTTCTAATCAGGATGATTCGATTCGTTGGGTTGGGGGGCTGTACTTCTTTGATGAAACTGCAAAAAATGACATCGATATGAAGATGAAAGCTTTTGGTCTTTTTAATACCACCAAAACAGAGTCTAAGGTAAGTAACTACGCTGTGTTTGGTAATATCAACTATCAATTTGCTGAAAAATGGGAAGCTATTGCTGGTTTACGCTTTGATTACCAAAAAGTTAAATTTAATTACAACGACAAATGGAATATGGGCTTCCCGAATTCAGAGGGTTCAGATGAAGCTAATTTCAATGAATGGTTGCCTAAATTTGGGTTGAATTACTATGCGACTAATGACGTGATGATGTACGCAAGTATATCTCGCGGTTATAAGAGTGGTGGCTTTAATATGTTAACACCGCCCAACCTTTCACCGAAGTTCGACCCTGAGTATACAATGAACTACGAATTAGGGATGAAGAGTGAATGGTTTGACAATCGCGTTCGCTTTAATTCATCTCTATTTTGGATTGATTGGAAAGATCAGCAAGTTGAACAGCAACTATATCCTAAGTCATTTACCCAAAATGCAGGTAGTACAGTTAGTAAAGGTATTGAATTTGAACTTTCATGGTTAATTCAACCTGGTTTAACCGCATGGGCTAACGGTGGTTATAATGATGCAAGCTTTAATGACTTTATTAGTAAGGTATATGACAACAGCGGAAACGTTATTGGACAAAATGATTACAACGGCAATCGCCCTGCTAATGCGCCAAAATATACTTATAGCTTAGGTATTGATTATAACTTCTTCGAAAATTACTTCGTGTATGCAGATTATAATGTCACAGGTGATTTTTACTTCGATAATGCCAATACAACTAAGCAAGATGACTACGGAATTCTTAATTTAAGAGGTGGTTATACAAGCGATAATCTTGATCTTATCTTGTGGGCGAAAAACGCATTTGATGAAAAATACCTTACACGAGCTTTCCCTATGGGGAATGGAGCGAATAAAAAATGGTATGGCCGTTCTGGTGATCCAATGACATTTGGAGCCACAGTTAACCTTAAATGGTAACCCTTCAATAAATATCCCCCTTCAAATATTGAAGGGGGAAATCACTACTCGCTAGTATAGGAAATTAAAATGCAAGGAATTTTAGCTGGTTGGGTGCAGCAAAGATTGCTACATCATTTTGAAAATAATGCATCAGAGATTGCACTGAATGATTGTACTGGTGAGAGTCATCAGAGTTATAGCTACCAAGATTTGTATTGTGAAGTTAGTAAAATTGCTCAGAAAATTAAACACCTAAATGGTGAACGAGCTTTATTACTACTACCAGGTGACACAAGTTTTATTTTTGGTTATTTGGCGTGTTTGATGACGGGTATTACGGCTGTGCCAGTTAATTTACCTGGAGTTAAACGCCTTCAACGTGTTAAATCCAACCTGGATCATATTTTGGCTGACTGTGAGCCAAGTTTAATTCTTTCTTTATCTTCAACTAAGGGGGAGATAGAAAAATACGGTTGGGATAGCAATCGAGAGGTCGTTTATCTTGATAAATTGTCAACTGACCATAATTTGCTTGGCCGGGATGAGCTTTGTCCGCCGTTGGGACCCGTTATGTTGCAATATTCTTCTGGTTCAACGGGAAGCCCTAAGGCGGTTTGTAACTACGATAAAAATATTTACCATCAACTCGATATTATGCTTCGTGTTGATCCGGAATTGCAGCGTATTCATACTGCAAACTGGCTCCCGTTTTATCATGACTTAGGCTTGTTTTATGGTCTGATGTTTCCCTTGTTATGTGGGGGGAGCTGTAGTTTTATTCGCCCAAGCCAGTTTTCTGCTGAGCCAATAAAGTGGTTGAAAATAATAGAGCAATATCAAGCGACAATCACTGCGGCACCTGACTTTGCATACAAACTTTGCGTAGATTCTATTTCAGATCTTGAAGTAAAAGAGCTGAACCTTTCATCTTTGAAAGTTGCGATGAATGCTGCTGAGCCTATTCGCCCAACAACCATCCGAAGTTTCTCTCACAAGTTCGAATCATCAGGGTTCGATTCATCCATGTTTTTACCAGCATACGGAATGGCAGAAGCCACTCTCATTGTGAGTCATAAACCAGCCAATACTTCGATGGTGATGAAAACCTTCGACATTAATCGCCTTGCGGAAGGATATGCTGTTGAGTCGGTTTCAGGGCGTGAATTGGTGAGTAGTGGCAGCCAGTTCAATTCTTGGCAAGTTGAGATTGTTGACCCCCATACAGGCATTGCTTGTGAATCGGGTCAGATTGGTGAAGTTTGGGTTCATGGTAATAGTGTTGCGAGAGGTTATTGGAATAAAGCTTCGCTAACGCAAGAAACGTTTAAAGCATGTATTCATTCGAGCAATGAGAGTGGTGAATATCTACGCACCGGAGATCTCGCTTTCAAGTGGGATGGCGAGCTATATATTTGTGGTCGCAGCAAAGATGTCATTATCGTTTCTGGTGAAAATCATATGCCTAATGACTTAGAGGCTACGATTGAGAAAGAGTGTAGTGAAGTAGAGGTAGGTGGTGCTTGTTTCGTCCAAGATATTGAATCAGGTCAAATATATGGCTTGTGTGAAGTGCATCGTCATACCGAAAAAGAGCAATTAAGAAAAATCACAAATACGATTAAGTCACTCATAGCTAAGCACCATCAACTACCAGTTAGTCAAGTAGCATTAGTCGTAAAAGGGAGCTTGAAAAAGACATCTAGCGGTAAAATTCGTCGTAGTTTTATGCTGTCAGAGCTTCAAACTCGAAAATTAAAACCATTATATATTTCGTTACAATCAGTATCCCCTGAGCTTATTACAGATATTTCAGATTACTTACGTCGTTCTCTTAAAGCGCTTATCGGCATTGAAAATGTTGATGATAAGCAAGGGTTCACCGATTTAGGGCTGACAAGCTTACTTGCGACACAGTGGTGCGCACAAATTTCAAGTCAACTTGGCTTTTCTATTTCACCAATTCAGTTATTTGCTTATCCAAATCTTGCCGCTTTTAGCCAATTTGTTAAACAGCAGCAACAGAATCTACCTAAAGAGTCACCAAGAGAAGAGGTTAAATCACGTTCTACTGATGTTGCGATTATTGCGATTAGCAGTCGTTTACCAAAGCAGCAGAGCGCAAGTTGGTGTGATTACGCAGATTGGCTTGTTAAAGGTGAGTCAGCACTAGCGCCGATAAATGATGGGTTACGCAACTTCAATTTACCTGTAGGCACGATCGAGAATATTGATAAGTTCGATGCTAATTTCTTTTCAATTTCGTCTCGAGAAGCTTGTTTGCTAGATCCACAACAGCGCTGGTTAATGGAATCAAGTTGGCATCTTTTTGAACAAGCAGGTTGGTTACCATCGCAATTGAAAGGATTGCCATTAGGTATTTTTGTAGGTCAGGGAAGCCAAGACTACGGTGATTTATTAGTAAGTCAAAATGATCCGGAGTACTTAAAAAGTTACTTAATTACAGGTACGAGTCGCAGCGGAAGTTCTGGGCGTCTAGCTAAATATTACGGTACGAGTGGCCCGGCTATTACGTTAGATACCGCTTGTTCGTCATCTCTCGTTGCTATTGATATGGCTGTTCAACATATTCAATCAAAACGCTGTGAATCTGCAATTGCCGGCGGGGTAAACCTACTTCTTTCATCTCAAATAGAGCAAGCCTTACAAAAGGCTGGGATGCTTTCTCCTAAAGGGCGATGTGCCACTTTTAGTGATGATGCTGATGGTTATGCGCGTGCTGAAGGTTTAGGGTTGCTGCTGCTAAAAGATTATGACGCAGCGATGCGAGACGGGGATCCTATTTTAGCTGTTATTGAGGCGACAGGGGTTGCGCAAGATGGTGAAAGTAGCAGCTTGACGGCACCTAACCCTGTTGCGCAGCAAAAACTATTGAAAGAGGTGTTAGAACGTAGCGGAAGAGCAGAGGCTGATATTGATGCAATTGAAATGCATGGCACAGGTACAGCGTTGGGCGATCCTATTGAGCTTAGTGCTATTGACGGTGTTTATCAGACACGCAGTCAACCGCTGCATTTGACTGCCGGTAAAGCTCAGTTTGGTCACCTTGAATCTGCAGCAGGTGTAGCAGGAGTGATTCGAGCTATTGCCCAAATGAGAGCGCAAACTGTTTTCCCTCATCCAACGTTTAAGTCGTTTAATATTGAGCTATCACCTTGGGTTGATCGTTATATCTTTAATCGTGGCGCTCGTCCCGCCCAGTTAGGGCGAATGGGGGTTAGTTCCTTTAGTTTTACTGGGACTTTAGCTCACCTGATCATTCGTCATCATCAAAGCGTTATGGATGTATCTGAGCAAACACTGCCACACGTTGGATACCTCCCGTTGACGGCAAGTCATATTGATAGTCTTAGCCAATTGGCAAATGCTTGGATTCAGACAATACAGTCACATCGTCGCAATGCTGTTGAACTCCTTCATGCTTGGCGAGGTAAACGTGAGCACCACTTACCAATCAGACAATGTGTTCAATTTACTGATATTGAAGACTTGCTTTGTAAACTGGCCCAAATTGCTGAAGGTCATTTTCTTGCTACGTCAGCATTACCACCTGAGCTGGAACAGTGGTGCAATGGGGCTGATTGCGATTGGTCGCAATTTAGTGAGAAAGTGGCTTATCCAACCGAAATTTTATTGGCTTTACCGTTATACCCATTTAAACGGGAAAAATATTGGATTGAACAGCAAGGCACTGATACCAAAAGTAATATAGAGGAAGCCAGTTTACCCACGAAAGTAATCACTGATCATCAAGCATTCTTAACTGAATGGCTGAGCGATGTGCTATTTATCGAGCCAGGAGACATCGGTCTGGACGATGACTTGATTAACCTAGGCTTGGATTCATTACAGATGATGGATCTTGTTGATGAAGCGAAAAAGCACGGTGTTATATTTGAACTTGCTCGGATGTATGAAGCGCCAACTTTAGCGGCTTGGGCTGCATTGTGGCAATCATCAGTAAGTTGTAACCAAGTTGCTGAAAAACATCTAGATGCTAAAAAAGTACAAGATACTGAAACAGTATTAACTCAGCCTTTCGAGTTGACTAGTGTTCAGCAAGCGTATTGGCAAGGTAGGAAGAGCACACAAATTCTTGGTGGTGTTGCATGCCAGGTCTACTTAGAGCTTGATAGTGAGTGGATTAATAGTGACAAACTTCGTGTAGCGCTTGAGCGTCTATACGTCCGTCACAGCATGTTACGAATGCGCATGAATAGCGATGGGCTTGGCTATATTACAGCGCATACTTCAGCGCAAATCCATGAGTATGATTGGAGAACCCTTGATCGTGAATTGGCAACAAGTAAACAGGCAGAGCTAAGGCGTAATTTAGAAGCGCAGATTCTGGATTTAGAAAATGAATCTGGCTTGGCAATTAATTTGAGCCATAGTCCGTTAGGTAGTCGTCTTCACTTCAATATTGATATGGTGGTTGCTGATGCATTAAGCATTCAAATCCTGCTTGATGATCTAGCGCAGTTTTATCTTGATGAAAATTGCGAACAACTTGCGCAACCAACACTGCATTTTCCTCAATATTTATCAGCAATACGTGAGCAAGCACAGCTAGAGGCAGATCGTCAATATTGGCTAGAACAACTGCCTGGCTTGCCTTCGGCGCCGCAATTACCGTTGGCAAAACGACCGGAAGAAATCAAACAACCTGTGTTTGTTCACCGTGAGTGGTGTTTAGCTGCTGATAAATGGCGAGCATTACAGCAAGCATGCCGTCAACACCGCATTACACCATCAATGATGTTGGCGAGTTGTTATGCGGAGACCTTAAGAGGCTGGAGTGATAATAAAGATTTTTGTTTAAATCTTACGATTTTCAATCGACGTTATGCCGCCTTGGATGTGTCGGATGTTGTTGCTGATTTTACTACGCTGATGCTATTAGCCTGTCGTGATGGTGAAGCATCTAACATCTTAGATAATGCAAGTGCATTGAATCGCCAATTTATGGCGAATCTTGATCATAGTGACTTCGATGCAATTCGCTTGTTAAGAGATCTCTCCAAGCAGAAAGGCTCACAAGTTGCTATGCCGATAGTTTTCACTAGTAACCTAGGTAATGACTTTCTTGGTGATAGTTGTCTGGGTGAGATGAATTATGTCGTCTCTCAGACGCCTCAGGTTTGGATTGACTGTCAGGTGATGGAGCGAAAAGGGGAGTTGATTATAAGTTGGGATACAGTCGATGATTTATTCCCAGCCAATATGGTCGATCAGATGTTCGCTAGCATGGGAAGGCTAATCACTGAAATAGCGCAGCGACCTGACATGCTGAAACAAACGGTGCCCGCGTTTTTAACCGAAGAAGCGAGAAAAGATCGTGCTTCGCGAAACAGCAGTGAAGTGATTTCGTACGCCCCGCGCACTCTCCATCAACGATTCTTTGAATTGGCAGAGACGCAACCAGATGCCATTGCGGTTATTGAAGATAAAGCGTCGATGTCTTATTGCCAGCTGTCAGATAATGCTGGTGAACTTGCCTATCGCTTACAGCAACAAGGTGTACTTGCTGGGGATCGTGTCGCGATTTTATTGCCAAAGGGAGCATCACAAGTTGTCGCGGTGCTGGCAATACACTTATTGGGCGCTAGTTATGTACCGCTTGATATTGAGCAACCAGTAGCTCGGTTGAATCAAATTATTGAGCAAGCAGCAATTAAAATCGTTGTAATAAATCAGGCTGCAGTGGAGGCGATTGCTAACCAAGAGGCAATTGCCGGTTGGTCATTACTCGATATTGATGAGCGTGGGCAAGAGCACATCATAGCAACACAGATTGCTTCGGTATCACCACACGATGTTGCTTATATTATTTATACCTCTGGCTCTACCGGTATTCCTAAAGGCGTTATTACTACCCATCAAGCAGCGGCCAATACCATTGATGATATTAACCAGCGTTATCAGTTGGCTAGTGACTGTCGAACGTTTGCCTTATCGGCACTGAACTTTGATTTGTCTGTCTTTGATATTTTCGGGCCACTTTCTGTGGGGGGCTGCGTTGTTGTTCCTCAACAGTCAGAACGAAAAGAAGCAAAAGCGTGGCTTTCATTGATTCATGAATATCAAGTTACGGTATGGAATAGTGTGCCAGCATTGTTCGAAATGTTGTTAATTGCAGCTGAAAATGACACTCGTAAATTACCAAGCACGATGACAAATGTTTTATTGTCAGGTGACTGGGTCGGTTTGGATTTACAACCAAGATTAAACGCCTTAAATCCATTAATTCAATTGACAGCATTAGGTGGGGCAACAGAAGCTGCGATTTGGTCCAATGCTTTTGATGTCAATTCCGTAGAGGCGGATTGGACAAGCATTCCATACGGTTATTCATTAAGTAATCAAAGTTACCGAGTGATGGATGCCTTGGGTCGAGATTGTCCTGATTGGGTAATTGGTGAGCTCTGGATTGGTGGTAAGGGGGTTGCAGAGGGGTACTTTGCTGATCCTGAAAGAACGGCTGCACAATTTATTTACCATGATGGGCAAAAGTATTACCGAACTGGTGATATGGGGCGTTTTTGGTCTAACGGGATCGTTGAGTTTATTGGGCGACGAGATAACCAGGTCAAACTTAATGGCTTTAGGATTGAACTTGGGGACGTTGAGTATGCGGCAGAGCAATTTTCTGGGGTGCAAAAAGCGATAGCGCTATTGCTAGATAAACCACAGAAACATATCCAACTTTTTGTTTCTAGACAGCAAGGTGAGGTGAGTGCTCTTCAAACAGAGTATGAAGCTGATATGACGCTGCTTGATACAAAGATATCGCAACCCACACCACAAAAATCTGTCGATCACACCGCTATTGAGCAAGCAATGGCAACGCATGTTATGCGTTTGGTGCTCGATAAGATGATGATAGCAAATAACGTTAAACCGGATGCGTCACTGACGCTGGATGAGTGGCTATGTAGTTTGCATATTACACCTCGTTTTCAAGCTGTATTTGAAAGCTGGTTGAACGTTCTTGTTGAAACAAAGCAATGGTCAGCTGAGCAGGGACATTGGCGTCAAGAGCAAGAAGTCGTTAGTCCAATGGCCGCCAACCAAAAGACAGTCGCGAATATGCCTGCTCATGCCTCAATCTTATCTGCATTAGAAAATCGGGTTGATTGGTATGTCGACTTGATGCAGGGCGAGGTTAGTGAACTTACGCTTATTGATGATCCTGTGTTGACACCTGAAGCGTTAGCGTTAATCCACCCTGATTTTTCAGCAACGGAACAATATATTGTTGAAACAATAGTCTTACTTTCTAAGCAATTGGGTCGAGCTGTAAACGTTGTCGAACTCAATGGTAGAACGGGTCGTTTAGCATCACAGATATTGAATCAATGTGACGCTAGCCAGATAAGTTATTGCGTAGTTGAGCAAGCTAAGTCGGTTCTTGATCAAGCGACATTCCGATTGGCGGGTTACGGGGAGCATGCTTTTGCTTGTGCATTAAGCGACGTTGAAAGTCATCACGCTGATTTGGTGATCAGTAACAATGCACTCCATCGTTTTAATGATGTGAATGAAGGGATTAACCTAATGTCTTCACTTATCGCACCAAGTGGTCATTTTGTTGCGATAGAGACGCAAGTGCTTAGCCCTCTTGCATTATTAACGGTGACATTAATGCAGCCTGAAGCGTTAATGAGAAGCGTAGACCAAAGCCCTTATCAAGACTGTCGCCGAGGGGAGTCTTCACCTCTACTTGATGCCCAACAATGGCAAACTAGTTTGCAAGCTTCATCACTTAGCTTGAACGTCTTACCTCCAGTAAATAAAGCGAACTTATTAGTGATGACGGGGCGTCAGGCTGAAACCCTTGCTGTGTCTGATACCTCTCAACTGGCTGACTGGTTAGCATTACAGCTACCCAATTATATGTTGCCTCAACACATTGTCGTTTGTTCATCAATGCCTTTAACAAACAATGGCAAAATTGACCGTGCTCAACTGCGCTTATCGGCTGCCAATGTTTCTATGGTTACTCGTGAAGATAAACAAGATTGCGTAACCGACAATGAAAAGTGCGTTGCAGAGGTTTGGGCGCAAGTACTTGGTGTAACACCATCACGTGCAGATAATTTCTTCCTGTTAGGAGGCGATAGTCTTCATGCAACAAGAATTACGGCGGCATTAGGCGAGGTTGGCTTTAATAGTGTGAAGTTGTCCGATGTCTTTTCGCTTCCTGTGTTGAGTGACTTTGCTCGCCATTTAGAATTTGATGCAGGTGAAATTTCATCACAAATCGCGTTAGTGCATAACGAGAATGAACGTTATGAACCTTTTGCGCTGACTGACGTTCAACAAGCCTACATTATGGGACGAAACGAAGGCTTTGTGATGGGCGGTGTTGGCACACATTTCTATTCTGAATTTGAAGCTGATGGCTTTGATGTGACGCGTCTAGAGCAAGCGCTTATGCGTTTAATTGAACGTCATGACACCCTTCGTATTGTGTTTGATGACAAAGGGCAACAAGTTTGTATTCCGTCAGCACTTTACTGTCCGCTGGATATTGTCTCTTGTACTGAAGAACAGTGGGAAGAAGTTGTTACTCATCAACGTGAGGTGCTATCTCATCGAGTGTTAAATCCTCAGGTATGGCCGCTATTCCACCTTACATTCATTGAGTCTGAATGTGGGAAAAAACGGCTATGTATCGGCTTAGACAATGTCATTCTTGATGGTCTTAGCATGCGGATTTTCTTTGCTGAGCTTGGAATTTTATATCGTGATTTGGAAGCCGACTTGCCAGAGTTGGGGATTACGTTCCGTGATTATCAACAGCAAGTTTATCTGCAAGAAGAGCATGAATCCCAAACATTAGCGAAGAGTTATTGGTTAAGCAGACTGCCTAGTTTACCGGAGGCTCCGCGTCTGCCGTTAAGCATGGAGCCAAATCAATTAGAGAAACCACGCTTCGTTCGACGCCAATCCTGCCTGTCTAAAGAATTATGGAGCCGTTTAACAGAGAAAGCACGAGAGTGTGCGATCACGCCGTCTTGTTTGCTGCTTAACTGTTATGCGCAAGTATTGGCGAAATGGTCCGAATCATCATCGCATTGCATCAATGTTACTTTGTTTGATCGCAAGCCTGTCCATGACAATATTCAGCACATTATGGGGGATTTCACCTCACTCTTGTTACTCGAGACCAATCAAATTGCAGGTGAAAGTTGGTTGCAAAGTGCTGAGCGTTTGCAACAGCAGTTATGGCAAGACTTGGAATACGCCGATGTTTCTGCTGTTTGGGTGATGCGTGAGTTAGCCAAGTTAAAAGAAGTTACTGATTTGAGTATGCCTGTGGTGTTCACTAGTGCACTAGGTGCAGACACTAGCCTTGATGAGTCTTCTGAGTTAGGTATTACCCGATCTGTATGGGGCGTATCTCAAACACCTCAAGTTTGGATTGACCATCAAGTATTTGAGCAAGATGGAGAATTACACTTTAACTGGGATGTTGTCGAGGCGTTGTTCCCTGACGGCGTAATTGATGCAATGTTTAATGCATATTGCCAATTATTGGAACAACTTGCTGACTGTGATTGGTTACAGCCATCGCCAATAGCGTTACCTGCATCGCAGCGAGAAGTTCGCACTCTTGTTAATAACACTCAAGACGTGGTGCCTCTGCGAGCAATGCACATTAGTGTGTATGAAAAAATGCAAGCAACACCTGAGGCGACGGCGATTGTCGCTAATGGTCAGAGCTATAAGTATCGAGATCTGCATACAAAAGTGAGTCAGGCAGCGTACCAGTTGCAAAAACATGGAATTGCTAAAGGTGATTGCGTTGGTGTCATGTTGCCGCGCTCTATTGAGCAGATTGCTTCTGTCCTTGCAATTCAGTGGATTGGAGCGGCTTATGTACCATTAGCAACTGATTGGCCACAAACTCGGGTTGAGTCTGTATTGGCGCAAGCATGCATCAAGTTCGTGATTTGTGACCGTAATGAGTTGTTTGAGAATGGTGGCCAAGGGATCAATGTTGAAAGCCTGCAGGCTTCCGAAGAAGCTTTGGTTGAGCCGTTTCAGAGCGCGCTTGATGAGTTGGCTTATGTGATCTTCACCTCAGGCAGTACAGGAACACCGAAAGGGGTTGCGATCACTCATGGCGCGGCCATGAATACCATTGAAGCGATCAATCGTCAGCATAATGTAACTGCAGATGACAGTGTCTTAGCGTTATCAGCCTTGTACTTCGATTTATCGGTATATGACATTTTTGGCTTGCTGTCTGTTGGCGGGAAATTGGTGCTTATCAACGATGAACAAACCAGAGACGTTAGCGTTTGGTTAGAGTTGGTTCAGCAGCATCAAATTACCTTGTGGAATACCGTACCAGCATTGTTAGAAATGCTTTTGATGGGGAATGAGTCACAGGCTGAACGTCAGCTATTGACCTCATTGCGCTGCGTTATGTTGTCAGGTGATTGGATCAATCTGGAATTACCTGAACGCTTACGTCGCAACAGTTGTCTTGCCAAATTCGTGGCGATGGGAGGCGCGACTGAAGCTGCAATTTGGTCGAACTATTGCGTTGTTCAGCAAGTTGAAAAGCAATGGCGTTCAATTCCTTATGGTAAGCCTTTACCAAATCAAAGTTTTAGAGTTGCAAGTGATATTGGTGATGACTGCCCTGATTGGGTTGCCGGTGAGCTATGGATTGGGGGAGATGGTGTCGCCCAAGGTTACATTGGTAATGAGGAATTAACTCAGCAGCAGTTCTGTGAATATCAATCGCAACGTTGGTATCGAACCGGTGATATGGGGCGCTACTGGCCTGATGGAACCATAGAGTTCCTCGGGCGTCGTGACCACCAGGTTAAAGTGGCAGGGCTGCGTATTGAATTAGGTGAAATAGTTAAAGCGCTTAAGTCATGCGCTGAAGTGAAAGATGCGATTGTATTGATTGAGCATCATGATTCTCGTCCTAAGATTCATGCTTATTTGTTGTCGAATATGGCAGTCGAACTGTCGATTATTCAGCAGCAATTATTAAATTATTTACCAAGTTACTCTATGCCTGATGGCTACGCCGTACTTCAAGAATGGCCACTCACAGCTAACGGTAAAGTAGATCGAAATGTATTAAAAACCTTGGAACTTTCAATTTCTAATGAGAGTGAGTTTGTTGCACCAAGTACAGATGAAGAGATTGTTCTGACTCAAGCAATGCAACAAGTTCTTGGTATTAATACGCCAATTAGCGCGAGTGATAACTTCTTTGCCTTAGGCGGAGATTCATTTGTTGCGATTCAGCTAGCCAGCATACTCCAACAACAGCACGGTATTACTTTGCCACTTCACGCTGTGTTCAATTTACAAACTATTTCACGTATTGCACTTGCTCTTGAAACCTCAGAAAAAGAGAGCAACGAGGTTGATTTTGAGGAAGGAACCTTATGACAAAAGGAACAACATTAATGTCACCATTAGCGTTACTGCAACATTTAGAAGCAAAGAAAGCCGAGTTTTGGCTTGAAGCTGAAGCCTTGAAGTTCAGAGCTCCTCAAGGCGTGATGACCAAAGAGGTTGTTGAGCAACTGAAAGCAGTAAAAAGTGAATTAATAACAATACTAAAAGAGCGTGAATTGGGCGCTGTTCTTCGTCCTAGTACGAAAGATAAACATGAGGTTTTTCCGGTAAATGATGTACAGGCCGCTTATCTTATTGGACGGCAAAATGTGTTTGAGTTCGGTGGCACAGGCTGCCACGGTTACTTTGAGCTCGAATTTGCACATCTTGATGTTGAGAAACTAAACCAAGCTTGGAATAAGCTCATTGAACGCCATGAGATGTTGCGAGCTGTAGTCTTTTCTAATGGTACTCAGCAAATATTGTCACAAGTACCTGATTATAAAATTGAATGTGATTTGCAAACTGATACGAGGTTAACGTATCGGGCAAACATGTCCCATCGCGTTTATGACACTGAAGCATGGCCTCTGTTTGACTTGAAAGTAAGTAAGTCGGAAGGTAAATCATACCTGCATTTTAGTATTGACCTATTGATTGCAGACTTTATGAGTATTCAGGTGATCTTGTCTGAGTTGATTCATTTTTATCATGAGTCTGAATTGGTGCTAGCGCCTCTTAGCTTATCGTTCAAAGATGTCATGGAGTTTGAAAAGCGACAGAAGCTGACAGACAAATATGCGCAAGCGAGACAATACTGGCAAGAGCGGGTGTCTCATTTGCCAATGGCACCAGAGTTACCACTTATCGCTGATATTAATGATGTTTTGACGTCGGTAGCTAAGAAAGAAAAACCGCATTTCACTCGCCATGAAATGCAATTAGCGCCAGAGCAATGGGCTGAACTCGAAAGTCAATGTAATCATCAAGGGGTTAGTCCTTCATCGCTATTACTGACGCTCTTTAGTGAAGTGTTAGCTAAGTGGTCTAAATCAAAACATTTTTGCTTGAACATGACGGTAATGAATCGTGAGCCGATCCATCCAGATTTACTCAATATGGTGGGGGATTTCACGAGTGTTAACTTGCTGGAAGTGAATCTTACGGAGTCGCGAACCTTATTAGCACAAGTGAAAGAGCAGCAGAATCAATTGTGGCAAGACTTAGAGTATAAAGCGTTTAGTGGCGTTGAGGTTATGCGTGAAATAGCCCGACAACGTGGTGCTGATTATGCTCGCATGCCAATAGTCTTCACGAGTGCATTAGTCGGTAGTAATAGAGAGCAAGTTTCAGAGACCAAATCTCAGTATGAGATGGGGATGGAGGTTGCATATGGTATTAGCCAGACGCCTCAAGTTTGGATTGATTGCCAACTTATGAATCGAGACCGCTGTTTGTGCATCAATTGGGATGTACTTGACGGCGTATTCCCTGACTCAATGATCGAGTCAATGTTTACATGTTTTGAAGGTGCGATTGAACAAGTCATTGCAGGTGGACTTCAGCAATGGGATCAAGCCACTCGCCTTGCTTTACCTGATAAACAACAACAGGTTCGTGAACAGGTAAACAATACGGTTAAACCTGTTGCTGAATCTATGTTGCATCAACTGGTGTTAGAGCAAGCAGTGTTAACGCCATATGCGACAGCACTGATTACGCCCGAACAAACACTGACATATGATGAGCTGATTGTTCGCGCAAAGTCACTTGCGAGCAAGTTACCTAAGGGAGCTCGTATTGCTATTGCGATTGATAAAAGTGTTGAACAAGTTGTTTCAACATTAGCAACGTTATTAGCTGATGGGGTGTACTTACCGCTTGACGTTAGTCAGCCTGTTTCTCGTATGAAGCAAATTCTGTTTGATGCCGATGTAGAGTTGGTGTTGACGCGCTCAAATGAACTTGCCCAACAGCTAGCTGACGATGGGTTTGAGGCTGTAAATATTTGTAATGCTCATGCACTACAAGGTCGTGTTAATAACATGAACAGTGAAGAGCTAATTCTGCCATCTGAACGACTGGCTTACATTATTTATACTTCTGGTAGTACAGGAAACACCAAAGGTGTCATGGTAAGCCATCAAGCGGCTGTGAATACTGTGGTCGATATTAATAGTCGCTTTGACATTACAGCAAACGATGTGGTGTTTGGCTTGGCTAAATTAAGTTTTGACCTCTCTGTTTATGACATCTTTGGTACATTGGCTTGTGGCGCTACATTAGTGTTACCTTGCGAGAAAGATATTCAAAACCCAGCAGAATGGACTCGTCAAATTCGAGAACATAACGTCAGTGTTTGGAACTCTGTACCTGCGCAGATGACAATGTTAACGCGATATTTAGCTGATGAATCACTGCCTTCGCTGGATAGTATTAAATGCGTAATGATGTCTGGTGATTGGATTCCGGTCGCATTACCTAAAGCTATAGCTACGTTGATGCCTGCTGCTCAACTATACAGCTTAGGTGGCGCGACAGAGGCCGCTATTTGGTCTATTTATTTCCCAATTGACCCTACCCTTAATTATCACACTTCCATTCCTTACGGTACTCCGTTATCAAATCAGATGTTTGCTGTACTGGATGACAAAGGTATGGCCTGTCCTGACTGGGTTGCTGGTGAGCTGTGTATTGGTGGTAACGGGGTAGCGCTTGGGTATTGGCAAGATGATGAGAAAACGGCTGCCCATTTCTTCCAAGATGCGGCTACTGGAACACCTTGGTACCGAACGGGCGACCGAGGTTATTACCGAGATGATGGTGTGATCGTGTTTGTTGGTCGTGATGACAACCAAGTAAAAGTTCGAGGATATCGAGTTGAGCTTGGTGAAATAGAATCAGCGCTTGAGCGTCAATCATCAGTATCTCAAGCTGTCGTCTTAGCGCGAGGGGATAAACATAATTATCACCTTCAGGCCTACGTTGAGCCGGCTATTTACCAAAACGATGCAAAAAGTACTTTGTTCTCGCATCAATTTGCAGAGACTGAAACCGAGCTAACTTTGACGGCTGAATCTATTAGGCAAACAATGCCTGAGAAGTCAGTAACAGACTTTGTTTATTACTTAGATAGAGTCGCTTTGCTCCATATGGTTCAAGCATTGCAATCAAGTGGAGGATTAGGTGAAGGTCAACAGAAAAACATCGATGACATGATTGCAGATGGCCATTATGCGCCTCGTCATAAGCAATTATTAAGTCGATGGCTAAAAGCGCTTATTGAAAATCAGTTAGCACGACATGATGGAGAAACATACGCTTTACTTCAGCAAGTGAGCGAAGATGATATCTCGTTATGTTGGAAAGGATGTTACGAAGCACTGGAGTGTTTGGATGGTGATAAAGGCTTAGTTAACTACCTTGAGCGAAGTAGTCAATGTTTGCCTGAGTTACTGCAAGATAAGGCCGATCCTCTTGATTTGTTGTTCCCTGATGGCAAGTTAGATGTCGCGACATCAACTTATCAAAATAACTTGATCAGCAAAATGATGAATAAAATGTTGATCACAGCGGCGTTAAGTAAAGTAAAGCATTTAGCTGAGCGTGATCAGCCAATTCGTATTCTAGAGATTGGTGCTGGTGTTGGTGGTACAAGTAACGAGCTTATTCCGGCTCTAGCAGCACATAATGTCGAGTATACCTTTACTGATGTTTCATCATTTTTCCTCAATGAAGCCAAGCTTCGTTACCAAGGTTATGATTTTGTCGATTATCGCTTATACGATTTTAACCAACCTGCGTTAGAGCAAGGTTTTGATTGTGGTCAGTATGATCTGGTTGTTTCTTCTAATGTGTTACACAACGCCGTTGTTGCGCGTGAAGGATTAAATCACTTACGTGAGTTAATGAAGCCAGGGGCTTGGTTACTTGTGATTGAGGCGACAAGAGATAATTACCAACTTATGACCTCAATGGAGTTCAAACATGGCTTGACCGCTCATAATGATGAACGTTTAGCATTAAATTCTCCATTTATGCCTCAGGAACGTTGGTTAAACGCAATGTCGGATGTGGGGGCTGAGCAGTTATTTGCGTTCCCTAATAATCAAGAAGCCTTATATCAATTAGGCCAGAGTTTTATGCTAGCCCAATTCAATGGTCAGAAGCATGAATGTGATAAGACTGAAATCTTAGAACACCTTAGTCAGGATTTACCTAGTTATATGGTACCAGCGCAATTGGCTGTCTTAGACCGTTTTCCGCTTACGAATAACGGCAAAATAGATAGAAAGGCGTTGCCTGAAATTATAGGCCATCAAGAGACTCTACAAAACGAGGTATCAGAAGATCTTGATCAACTTGAGACGTTATTACTATCGTCATGTCGGGATGTGATTGGTAATCCTAACATGGGGCCAAATGATGATTTCTTTAGTGCGGGTGGTGACTCATTATTGATAACGCAGTGGGTGAGTAGGATCCGCCAAGAGTTAGGGGAAGAATCTGTTCCGTGGGAAGGGACACTTCGCCAAGTATTGCAAACCCCCACTATTAAAGAGCTTGCGATTTTCTTACGAAAACAAACGCCAATTCAGCAGCACAGCAGTGCGATTGAAGATAGTTCAACTGCTTTGCAATGTATTAAAGAAGGTGATGGCGCACCTATCATTATTCTTCATGATGGTAGCGGCACTGTGATGCCTTGTTTAGCACTTGTAGAGCACCTTACAGGGCCAGTTTATGGCATAAGTGTTCAAGATAGACAGCAATATTTAACCATTCCAAGTGAGCATCTGATCGTTGAATTAGCTGATCAATACAAAGCCTTGTTGGAAGATAATTTTGATTTGTCTAAATGCCATCTTTTTGGTTTTTGTATGGGGGGATTAATTGCTTTTGAGCTGGCAAGACAAGCGATGGAATGTGGCTCTCCGTTGGCATCATTGACGATTGCAAGTAGTTATCAAATTCCGTACAAAGTAAATGATCCTATGATGACGGATGTCGCTCTTGCTAAAGAACTTAATGTACCAAACCCTTGGAGCGGTATTGATCTACTTCAGCTTGAGCAAACTTATTTAGCTTTATTAGCCACTAAGCCTAATCAAATTAATATTGAAGATGTAGTGGCTAAAGCTAAACAGCTCGGTTTTGATAAACTCTCACTAAATTATGCGAGTTACGCAAAAGCAAATGAAGCACAGCGTATCGCTTATTTCCAAACAGTACTTGATATCCAATCAAATCAACAAACGGTAAAAGTTGGAGATATTTCCCAGCTCTATCCAGTGTTCCATCACAGTTTGCAGGCTGTGACTCATTATGAGCCATCTTTCTATAGTGGTGATTTCACTTTCGCTTGTCAGCAAGATGAGACTTATTTACTGCCCACGCTTAAAGCCGATATGCATGACTTTTGGCAGCAATATAGTATTGGTGACATTGATGTTATTTCACTTGAAGGTGATCATTTTACCTGTATGCAATCATCTCAAGTTTTACCTCTAGCCAAGCACTTAAACACAGTTGCTATGCAAGGAGGAAAGCATGAATAGAGTCGCCATCTTCGGAGCTTGTGGTGAAGTGGGGCAACATATAGACCAAGCGCTTTGTGCGCTTGGCTATCAAGTTACTCGAATAGGACGACAGTCACGTCCTGACTTAACACATTATAGGGTTGTTGATTTGTTTGATCAGGATGAGGTGGCAGCTGTTTGCCATCATCATGATTTGATCATAAATGCAGCAGGGCCTGCGTCGGCGATTAGAGACAATATAGCTCGCGTTGCAATAGACACTCACACCTTATATGTCGATGTGGGTGGTGAGCAGGATGTTTTCGATCACGTTCAACAGCAGTTACTGGGTCGAGACTTACCAGTAAGCTGTGTTTTTGGAGCGGGCTTTGTTCCCGGCTTTACTTCGTTGCTTCCTTTTATTGCCAAAGAGAAGCTACAAGAACTGCACAGTATTGAGCTTTATGTCGGGGGTATTGAAGCATTTACATCAACGTCTGCGATAGATTTTATTGCAAGCTTAGGGGGTAATGATGCTTTAAGCGGGGTGGTAATTAGAGATGATATAAAGGTGAGAGAGGGGACAAGAGAGGGGTATCAGCCACTACCTGAGGTAAAAGAATTTACCGCATTACCTTATTTGAGTGCTGAGCATCAACGCGTCGCTAACACACTTTCAATATCTAACTTCGCGGCCTTTAATTTAGTCGCTGATCGACAGTTACTAATGTCAGCACATGAAAGTGATAAGGAGCAAACTGCGGCGTTAGTTAGTCTGAGTCAATCCATGGTTCAGAAGCATGGTACTCAGCAATATTGCGTAATGGATGCGCAAGGTTGGATTGCTCAACAGCCAGTTAATTTAACGCTTCGTTGTAAGTTTAATGATGGCTATCGAATGACGGGACTGGTCACCGCTTTTACTGCGCATCAATTGTTAACGCAATCATCGTCTCATTTAAATAATGGGGTGTTTTGGCTTTCTGAAATAATTGAAACAGGTCATTTAATCTCGTTTTTGCACGAACAAAATATGTTTAGTCATTGGGACCTCTCGATTGAGCATAATTATGAATTGGCGTTTGAAGAGGGGGCTTTGTGATGAAAACATATCGTGTTGTTGTATGTGGAACGCTTTTTGGTCAGGTATACCTTTCCGCATTTAAACGCCAATTCCCAGGATTTGAACTTGCTGGAATTTTAGCAAGAGGAAGTGAACGCTCGTTAACAATAGCTAAGGAGTATGGTGTGCCTTTATATCGTGAGGTATCAGAATTACCTGACGATATTGATATTGCATGTGTTGTTGTTCGTTCTGCAATTGTAGGGGGGGCTGGGTCACAACTTGCCCGCGCATTATTAGAAAAAGGCATACATGTTCTGCAAGAGCATCCCGTTTATGAAAAAGATGTTGTGGAATGCTTAAAGTTAGCGAGGAAAAATGGATGTCATTACCAAATTAATACTCATTATCCGAATGTGCCAGCTGTTCGCCACTTTGTTGAGTACTTAAAGAAAGCGCGTGAAACTCAGCAGCCTTGCTTTATTGAAGCGACCTGTGGAGTACAAGTGATTTGCGGCTTGCTCGATATGTTGGGGCAGGCATTAGGAGGGGTTACGCCATTTGAGTTCCATTCTAATGTTGATTGGTCTGAGGTGCGAAAATTAAAGTCAGAGCTATTACCGCCTTATCAAATTATCCACGGTGTTTTTGCTGGGATACCGCTCATCTTAAAGATTCAGAATCAGTTGGATCCAGACGACCCTGATAATCATTTCCACATTATGCATCGGCTTACCGTGGGGCTACCGAGTGGCAATTTGGTGTTAGTTAACACGCATGGTCCTGTGTTATGGAATAGAGCTTTTCATATACCTCGTGCCTCTGAGAAAAATGGGGTGAGAGAGCTGCTCGATAAACGACAAGCACCAGAGTTTTATCAGCCTGCATCTTGTGAGTTTCTGTATCAAGAAATGCCAAGTTTAGAAGAGATTATTGACGAGCACTGGCCAGAGGCAATCAGAACAGCATTACATGGCATGGTAAATAATATTGAATCACCAAATCCAGCATCAGCACAGTTCTTACTGGGGCAAGCATCAGTATGGCGATCTTTAATGGGGTGCATTGGCAACCCTGAAGTTATTTCTGCTCAAGATCCAATGTTAACGAGCCCTTCTATTGAAGATTGGTTGGTTGAATATAATCAGGAGAGTGAAAATGCATAAGCAATTGAAACTCATTAAACCAGGTACACGTAGGCAGCTAATCTGTTTTCACTTTGCTGGAGGAAATGCGGAATATTTCATGCCATGGCGTGATCATATTGATGATCATACCGCGGTGTATGCAGTACAACTTGCAGGTCGTGGTCATCGATTATCAGAAAAACTCAAGACTTGCTTACATCAGTATGCTGATGAGGTTGTGCAAAGTTTATCGTTTTTGCCTCATCGACCCACTTTCTTTTTTGGCCACAGTATGGGCGCCGCCTTGGCGTTTGAAACCGCAATACGCTGGGAACAGCAGGGGCGTAAATTAGCGCATTTCTTTGCCTCAGGGCGAATTCCACCGCATAAAAGCAGAGGAACTGACTACCATAAGCAAAGTGATGATGCTTTGGTTAACAAAATTATGGGGTTGGGGGGAACATCAGAGGTTGTGTTTGATAACCCAGCCCTTAGAAACTTAATGTTGCCCATTATTCGTGCTGATTTTGAGGCAATAGAAAAGTATCAACGCGATTCTTTACCAACACTTTCTTGCCCTCTTAGTGCTTTGCTGGGTGAGGGAGATACAGAAGTAACAGAAAGTGAAATTCAAGAATGGTCATTAGCAACTACGGGGGAATTTGATTTTCAATGTTTTCCTGGTGGGCATTTTTACCTTAATAAGCTTTGTCCAACATTGTTTGACCACCTTAAAAATAAAATGTCTTAGCTCTTTATTGGAATAGCGTAAAGGAAAGGCTTTACGCTTTTGTTTTTATTTCTTCACATAGGCAGAAAAATGAAAGGAACGCCGTTTTCATGGTTAATGGAATTGGTTGCAAACCAACGCCGTAAGCTTTTATCGTCTATGGTACTTGCCGTTGTTTATTCTTTACTTACGGTTGTACCATATTTAATTATTTATCAATTGGTAGATGGGTTTATAAATGACGCTATTACTGACTCTTATATTGTCTGGCAATTAGTTTTACTTGCTGCGATTGCATTAGTGATGAAAATGCTGTTGCAACTAGCATCTGGATTATTGTCACATAAAGCTGCTTTTCAACTGTTATTTGAAATACGCCAACAAATTGTTGATAGCGTAGGGCAGTTATCATTAGGTGAAAGTAATAAACAAGCTGCGGCATCAATGAAAAAAATCATTTCAGATGATGTCGACAGAATTGAGACTTTTATTGCTCACCACTTACCAGATATGGCTGCTGCGATTGTGAGCCCTTTAGTCGCATCACTGCTCTTGTTATATATCGATTGGCGATTGGCACTTATTGTCCTCTTGCCTTTGCCTATAGCTTTGAGTTTACAAGCTCTTATGTTCAAAGGCTTCAATGTTAGAGTAGATGAGTACCATAAGGTTGTTTCCAATCTGCATATTAGTGTTGTTGATTTTGTCGCATCTATACCTGTAGTAAAAGCGTTTAATATGACGGTTGATTCGCATCAAAAATACCGAAATGCGGTGAATGAGCATCATACACTGGTGACGAATTGGTTGTTAGATACGAAAACGCCAGCATCTTTATTTAAGTTATCGCTTGATCTTGGTTTGCTATTTTTATTACCTGTTGGTGTATGGCTATACGCTCATGGTGATTTAACGCTCTCTACATTATTTATTTTTATGTTGCTAGGTGTGGGGTTGATGGAACCTCTTTATAACCTTATTCAATTTGGTGGCATGTTCAGTGAGATGCTAAAAGGAGTTGAGAAGATAAAATCTTTCTGTGAAACGACGCCGCAGAGTGAAGGTGATAAAGAGCAAACTATAGCGCATACAGGTATAACTTTTGAGCGTGTAACGTTTCGACATGATAAAGCGATTAAAAGTACTGTTGATGATGTTTCTTTTACTGCTATGCAAGGAAAAATTACCGCTATTGTGGGGCCATCTGGTGCAGGTAAAACAACTGTGGCTCAGTTAATTCCTCGATTTTTTGAATATCAGAGTGGTGAGATCACCATAGGTAATAAGCTGATAACAGATTTTCCATTTGATCAATTGATGTCGTTTGTTAGTTTTGTTTTTCAGGATGTTTATATTTTTGAGCAAACTATCAAAGAAAACATTCGCATGGGGAATGATGAGCTCTCTGATGAAGACATAGTTAATGCAGCGAAAGCAGCTTGTGCTCACGAGTTTATTTTGTCATTACCAGAAGGCTACGAGACGATAGTTGACCAAGGGAGTTTAAGTGGGGGGCAAGCTCAAAGAATAGCGATTGCTCGGGCTGTTGCTAAAGATTCACCTATTTTGATCCTTGATGAAGCAACGGCTTATGCTGATGCGCGCAATGAAGTTCGTATTCAGCAAGCAATTTCAAGTTTAATGCGAGGCAAAACAGTATTAGTTATTGCGCATCGGTTAAATACGCTTACTCATGTCGATAAAATTATTGTTATGGATAAAGGTAAAAAAGTGTCAGAAGGTACACACGGTGAGTTGCTAGAATACTGCGAGCTATATCAGTCCATGTGGAATGCACACCAAGAAACTAAAGCTTGGCACTTTGGGCAATCATCAGAGGGTGAAGATACAATTTTAATGTCAGAGGGTGTTGAGTCATGTTAAGAATAAATACCTTAAAACGTTTAACAGGTACGTCTCTGAAAGGATTAAATCGAACTGTATTTCTGACGGTGCTTGATGCTTTCTTTGCTTCTGCTCCATATGGTTTTCTTTATTATATTCTGTTGGATATGTTAGCAGATACGCCAGATATACAACATCAATTTATGTTGGTACTCGGGTGTGCTGTCATGATGATCATACGGGCCCTATTGGCACGAATTATTCATGTGAACATCTCTCTTATTGGTTTTGATGCAGGAAAGCAAATTCGTCAGCGTTTAGGTGACCATTTACGGAAAATGCCAATGGGTTTTTTCCAGCGTTCTGATTTTGGCAGTGTTAATAACACCTTGCTAAAAGACATTGATATGATTGAGCGGATTTTTACTCATTTGTATGCGCCAATTATAGCCACTAGTTCAGTATTGTGTTTTTTTGCCTTAGGTCTGATAGCTAAAGATTGGCGAATGGGGTTGGCTATGATGTCAACCCTGCCATTAGCTTGTATCGCTTACTTACTAACACGAGCATATGCTAGAAAGTGGCAGAGTCACATGCAGCATTTGATGCATCAACTAAATGATGCCGTAATGGAATACATGAATGGCTTAAAAGAACTTAAGTCTTATCGCATGATGGGGAAAGCTTTTTCACGTTTAGATGATGTTTTAACATCAACACGTAATCAAGCTCTAAAAGCTGAGAAGGCAGCAGTATGGCCTGTTTATAGTTTTAATATACTGGTGGAGTCAGGCTTAATTGTGTTGCTGGTTGTTCTTACTTGGGCTTGGCTAGAGCAAACTATAGCTTTACCTGAAGTATTATTATTTTTAATTGCAGCAGTTCGCTTTTTTAGGCCATTACTGAACATGTCGATGTTTTTGGCTGAGCTAAATTATTTAGATCTGGCTGTAAACCGTGTTGATGAAGTGCTGTCATTACCTATTATGCCACATGGTGAAAGCCGACCGCAGATTTCAAATATGGCGATCACCTTCAATGATGTGAATTTCACTTATCCAGGTTCAAAATATCCGCTTTTTGAGAATTTAAACCTAACGATTCCTCACAATAAAGTAACCGCTCTTGTTGGGCCATCAGGTTCAGGTAAATCGACAATTGCGTCATTGATAGCTCGTTTTTGGCAGCTTGATTCAGGCTCAATCTCAATAGGAAAGCAAGGAAATCAGGTTGACATTGCAGGTATGCAAGTTGAGCATTGGCTTCAGCATGTCAGTATTGTGTTTCAATTAAATTATATTTTTAATGACACACTGGCGAATAATCTTCGTGTTGCTAAACCAGATGCGGAGGATGATGAATTGTGGCGTGTTATAGAGCTCGCTAAACTTAAAAATTTAGTGTTGGAGATGGAGAAGGGGCTTGATACCGAGATTGGTGCTGGTGGCGTACACTTATCAGGTGGTGAAAAACAAAGACTTTCAATTGCTCGCGCACTTCTTAAAGATGCGCCACTTGTTATCTTAGATGAAGCCACAGCTTCTTTAGACCCTGAAAATGAGCGAGATATTCAGGTTGCAATGCAAGCTTTAGTTCAGAATAAAACTGTACTGGTTATAGCTCATAAGTTATCAACAGTTCAATACGCTGATCATATCGTTGTTTTAGAGGCAGGGAAGATCGTCGAGCAAGGGGTGCACGACACCTTGCTGCAACATAAACTGCTTTATAGTGAGCTTTGGAATCTTCAACAGCAAGCTCAAAGTTGGCATTTAACTGCTTAGTATTTTGATTGATTAAATAAGCTGCCAAAGCTGCGTTCTTTGGTAGCTATATTTTATATGTTGGGTTCATAAACGCATAGAGTGAGTATTTGTGCTCTATTTATGTCATAACGATAGTAGCATTCGATAGTTTCATTAATATTGAAGTTATTTATAAGATTTTCTGATGTAGAGAAGGTCATTGTTGACGTGTGATAATTAATCGCGCTTAACTTAACGTCATCAAAATCAACTATTTGATATATGTGTGGATAAATTGCTTTGTAAATGCTCTCTTTAGCAGAGAATAACAACGTAGTGCAGTATTCACTAGAGTAACTATGTACCTTTAATAGTGATAATTCTGTTGTGACTGCAATAAGTGGCTGTATGCTTTCACTCTGTCGAGTTGATATTAAGTTTTGAATATCAACACCAAGTGATATCTCACTCTTTAAATGTTCTTTTTTATAAATTACAGCAACGGCACTATCATCTGTATGTGATATTGAACCTGTAATTTCATTAGGCCATTTAGGAGAACGATCTGACGAAATAGGAACGCTGATGGAGTAACCTTGATCTGCTTCCATTAAGTACTTCGCACAGAAGCGTCCGGCAAAAAATTCAGCCTGTCTTTTAGGAACAGATGTCTGAATTGGCTTCGGACACTCAATATTAAATTTCGAATATAAGTTTTTCTTATAATCGTTTAGAACAAAGTTAACTTGCATTAGCTTCAACGGTATACCTCGGTAATCAAAAGCAAAGTTACAGAAGCTCTTGATAAAGCCATAAGTGGAATTATTGAGCTGTTGTTCGTTTGTTTCTGTGAGAGGGGAGGCGACCACTAACATAATAAGTACTATCCGTGGTAAATAAAAATCATTATCGTTTACTTTGCTTGTCAACTAAAGCATAATTTGTCTGTTTTTTTAAACTCATCAGTAAATTTAATTAGAAACGCACAAGAAAAGGTAAGGATATTTTTCTATGGTAAGCTTCAATAATCATGATATAAGTGAGAGTCATAAATTAAAGCCAAAAAGAAATAATGCCTTAATCCTCATTATTTGCTGCCTCTATTTTGTTCAAGGTGTTCCTATTGGCTTAACCTTTCATGCTATCCCGACGCTATTAAAAACCTTAGGGTTACCGTTAGAGCTTATTTCAATGGTTCCACTTGCGGGGATCTTTTGGGCAATCAAATTTTTATGGTCCCCGTTTGTTGAAAATCATTGGTTAGAGTCAGTTGGGCGAAGAAAGTCTTGGATTATCCCAATGCAACTTACTATGGTTGCAACACTCATTACCTTGGCAATGATTTCAATTAATGAGCAAACGCTGCTGTTGGTTACATTCCTTCTCGCGACTATTTCTATTGTGGGCTCGACGCAAGATATCGCTACTGATGGACTAGCGGCTGATCACACAGATAAATCAGATCTTGGTTTGGTGAATGCAATACAAGTGTCGGGCATTATTATTGGGATGCTACTTTCAGGACCATTCGCCATGATTGCCTTTGAACAAATAGGCTATCAAATAAGTATGCTGTTACTAGCTGCCATTGCTTTCTTGGCTTTGATGCCTGTTTTACTTTGGCAAGAGCCTCAAGTTCAAAATGTGACTGAAAAGACCAAAGCCTCGTTAATTAAATTCTTTAAAACACCGAGAGCGGTATCAACCTTGATTTTATGTTCATGCGCCACGTTATGTGGGGTGATCATTATGGCGTTATCAAAGTTCATACTGGTTGATTTGTCTTGGTCTATGTCTCAAGTCGGTATGCTGACTGGCGTTGGTCATTTACTTGTGATGTTGGTGGGGTGCTTTGTTGCAAGTAACTTCATAAAACGTCAAGGTTACCGCGTAACGCTCTTGGCTGGTTTGAAGATGGTACTGTTTGGTGGATGCTTATGGATTGCGATAGCTGAGAACTGGTTAGCTGGTGCTTGGAGTGTTTGGGCTACATCGATCATCGTTGGCTTTGGGATGGGGTTTGTGGCTGTAAGCACTTATACATACTCTATGCGTTTTTCTCAGCAAACGACGCAGCCGGCCACCAACATTGCTTTTTTTCAAGGGACGCAGACTTTTGGTGAGATCGTTTTCTCTTCCGTTGCGACAAGCCTTGCTGGGGTGGCAAGTTATAGTATTGCCTTAGGGATAGGTGAAGTAATTGCGTTACTTTGTTTTTTTGCGTTGTTAAAGCTTAGTCATTACCGTCATTGGTACAATGCTTATAGTGATTGAACTAACTCAAAAAATTACGACCTGAGCATGAAACACCTTTGTTTATGAGTAATTTTTGATGGAAATAAAGGTATAACAGCGCACGTATATTGGGTTTTCATTTTCAGCCCTAAAACATCTACTTCAGTAGGTGGTTATCATCAATTAGGCTATGCCTCAGTTTATAGGATTTAGCATTTGATTGGGTTTCGTCCGGTAGCTAAGTCGGAGCGAGGTAATTTCAATAGTAGTAACCGCAGTATTGAGCGGGAGACCATATTAAGGCCGAAGATGAGATCATGTCCCGAGGTGAGCCGTCTGCGGGTGGATGCAGCCAGTCCTTTGTATTTCATCCGCTGGTACCATTTATCCATTCATTTAAAGAAGCCTATCCGGATATTGAATTAGAACTCACCTCGAATGAAGGCTTTGTCGATCTTATAGAAAAGCGCACGGATGGTGCCATTCGTATTGGACGTAACGGATTCAACTTTGCATGCCCGGCTGCTGGGAAAGAGCCTGCTTTACGCAAAGTCTCCTTGACTGAGGAAGGTCAAGATTTTCTTCCACACGCCGAAGAAGTACTGGCTAGCGCAGAGGCAGCCTGTGCATCAGTCGGGGCCGGGAGTGCTTATCAGCAGTTAAAAAACGGAGAACTAGTGCAGGTCCTAGAAGACTACCCGCTGATTTCAGACTCCGCTATTTGGGCGGTTTACCCGAGTTTACGTCTGTTGGCTCCGAAGGTCCGAGCTTTTATCGACTATTACGCCGAGCAATATCAAAGCCCGCCGTATTGGGACCGTTGACACCGGGAAATGCAGGCCGGGCTTTGACTGTGTTTACTATGAAGGTTGTGTATCTGGCTGTGGTTACTGGGTAATTTTCGCTAGTACAGATTCTATAGCGTTCACCACATCCTGAGCTTTCTGAGCATCCAGTGCGTCAGAATGCGGCTCGCCAAAGCGTCCGATATCGTTATCAAAGTAGAGGCCGGAAGCATCTGTAAACTCATCGGATAGTGCTGCTCGAACCAGAATATCCGCCCCCACAGTGAGATCGCTGCCTACGATACCGAAGGCGCTTTTGACCATCTTGCTGGCAAGCAGTGATTTCGGGTTTACCGAGACGATCATCGGGCCTTTGTCTTTCAATTCCAACCCCATAATGCGAGACCACATGGTGATCGCCAGTTTGCTTTGGGCATAAGCTTCGTTGTCGGATAGCTGCCCTTTCCCAGCCAGAGCCTCTAAATCTACCGGAGCCTGTGCCGCTGAAGAAAGGTTAACCACACGCCCGTTCGGTTCAAGTAATGGCAACAACTCTTTTGTCAGTAAATAAGGCGCAATGGTGTTAACGGCAAACCGAATATCCAGTCCGTCAGCGGTGAACTGAGTCGGTGTGTTATATACCCCGGCATTATTGATTAGCACATCCAGCTTGCCGTGACGTTCAGCGACATCCCGGATCAGGGTTTCAACATTCTTCATGTTCGATAAATCAGCAACATAGCTTTCAACACAAGCGTCACCTGATAATTGAGATAGAGTTTTTTCTACTTCTGCCAGTTTTGCTGGGTTACGTCCGTGCAGCAACACATGGTGGCCTTGAGAGACCAGCATTTTGGCAGTTTCAAATCCGATACCGTCGGTAGCGCCAGTAATAAGAATGATTTTTTGCATGGTTATTGTCCTTCCAGGTTGAGTCGCGGTGATGATGATGGCTTATTCATCATAAGCGGAGGGCGAAGGATCTTCTATCAGGCAAGGGAGTGAAACAGTTTCTACAAAATGTTGATAATGGTGTGGTGGCTTAAACGTAACCAAAAAATAGATTAAGTAGTGGTCTTTTAATTAAACAGTAGCCGAGAATGTTGTTTGAGTTAAATCATTGAATAGATGAGTAGTGATAACTTCGAATGAAATATTTATTGGATGGGGGTGGCATTTTTTTTGAAGAATAAAGTTATTTTATTCCAATGAATTATCATGTGAGACGACACTTATAACAGCTGTGTACAGTTGGAGTGAAGATAGTATCACTAATTCTGAAAGGGGGAATATGTAGCATGGAAAATAATGAAGTCACTAATAGGCGTGAGCTTTCCGTTAGAAATACAGGACCAGCTATAACTATAGCCTCTTGGCTTTCCCGAAAAGAAATTTCTCCAAACCAGATCTCTCTAACCAGTGTTGTATGTGCTATAGCAGGTTTTTTTTGTCTTTTAGGTTATAAATGCGAAAAATCAGCAACTCTTCTGCTTATGGCTGCAATGTTTATTCAATTACGATTACTTTGTAACTTGTTCGATGGAATGGTTGCGGTTGAGGGAGGGAAAAAAACGCCAGCAGGAGAGCTATTTAATGATTTGCCAGATCGGATAGCTGATCCGCTGTTCATTATTGGTACTGGTTTTATTGCTAGTGATAACAGTATATGGATTGCTTGGTTTTGCTCTTTAATGGCTGTTCTTACTGCTTATATCAGAGTGTTGGGGACAAGTATGGGCTGCCCCGCAGATTTCTGTGGGCCAATGGCTAAACAGCACCGTATGGCTCTTTTGACTGCTTCATTAATATTGATGTTTATTCTAGATACTTTAGGAATGGAGCAGGGCAGGATTAGTTATGTGATGACTTATTCTCTATGGGGCATGTTGCTTGGGTTATTTGTGACTTGCTATAGACGAGTTGTAAAAATTTTTAATTATAAAAATAACAGAGTAGATCATGTTTGATATTCCTCCATATTCATTTTTAACTATGTTAATAGTCTTATTTGTCTTGTGCCTAGCTAGCGTTATTTGTTACTACCTGTCGAAAATTAACCCAGAGAAGGACTACGACGAATTAAAACTTAGAATTAGATCTTGGTGGTGGATAATTGGTATTGTTTTTTTTGCCTTAAGTTTACCAATAAATGTTACTGTGGTATTTATTGGCCTTATGAGTTTTTTTGCATTTAAAGAGTTTTTGTCGATAGTTCCAAGTCGGGTATCTGATCGTAAGGTTATTTTATGGTCTTATTTGGCGATTCCCTTTCAGTATTACTGGTTATCCATTGGATGGTATGGAATGTTTATTATATTCATTCCAGTTTACATCTTTTTGTTCCTTCCGATGATTATGGTTGTAAATGGCGACACAAAAGGTTTCATTCGATCTGTAGGGCGGCTCCATTGGGCTCTGATGCTCACTGTATTTTGTCTTAGTCATATGGCTTACTTATTGGTTTTACCACCGCTTAATTTGTCTGCTGGCTCAATAGGGTTAGTCCTATTTTTGTTAGTAATGACTCAATTTAATGATGTCTCTCAATATGTTTGGGGAAAAACAATAGGCAAGAGAAAGATTGTACCCAAAGTAAGCCCTAATAAAACATGGGAAGGTTTTATTGGCGGAATGTTAACTATTATCTCTATATCATTTTTTTCAGCGCCATTATTAACACCGTTAACAATGATACAGGGTGGGATTTCTGGCTTGATTATATCTTTGAGCGGGTTTGTTGGTGACTTAGTGATTTCTTCAGTGAAAAGAGACCTTGGAATTAAAGATACGGGGGGAATGATACCTGGACATGGTGGTATTTTAGATAGAATTGATAGCTTAATGTTTACAGCACCGTTATTTTTTCACTATGTATACTATCTGTATTATTAAAAATGTAATAATACTCAGGGTGTTATTATTCTATGATAGAAGTGTGCTTTAGTAGTATCGGCAGAAGATAGTATGTAAATAACTCCATTTGACTTTTTCATACCAATAGTTGACTTTCTATTGGAAGGCATGGATGTTTAGAAAATATCTCCATGCCTGTTTGTTCTAACTTTTATGAAAAAGTTAATGCATCTAGGGTGAGTTTTAGTGGGTAATGTGTACTAAAACATAGTAAAGCTAACGCATATTTTTTTCACGTTCTTTTTTCTTTTGTTCTTCTTCTATGATCTTGTTGAGTTGCTCTTGTACTTGAATAAGGCGGCTCTGAAGATTTTCTTTGAGCTTTTGTGCCGGCTCGTTATCGAACTTTGCTAAGTGTTTTATTTGCTCTGTCAGCTCTTCAATTTCTTTGTTCAGGCGTTCTTTAAGCTTCTCGATTTGGCTCTTTTCTTTGTCATCTTTCTCTGTACGCTGCTCTTTGGTAACGCTGTTTACACTTTTCTTTAATTGGATATTGAGGTTTTTAGCATGGTCGATAGCAGAGATTGGTGCTGGGTTATTAAGATTGAACCCCGACGGGTTATCTGTTTCAGCAAGCTTGTTGTGTTTGTTTGCCTCTGCTTGAGAATTTGGTGAGACTGGTTGTTGAAAGTCCCTGAAGAGAGATGCTGTGTGCATTGAAATGTTCATTTGGCTCATGAGTCCTTCTTTTTATTGGTTCTTTTAGCAGAAAGCGACCAAATGTGAGTGAAGGTTAATGCTTTGATTGTATGGATTTGTAATTATTGGTTATTTAGTGGCTGGTAAAGTTGTTCCCTAATCCCGCACCTCTTTCGATTTTGTGTTGCTTGCTTTTATCGAACTAACCTTATCTCCTAAACATACTTTAATCTGCTCTCCGTCGAGGGTTTCATGTTCTTCGAGTTCTTGAATTAAGCTTTCCAGTTGTTTCTTGTGGGTGCCAATTAAATCTATCGCCTGCTTTTCCGCTTCAGAAAGAAATGCTTTTACTGCTTTGTCGACAGAGCGGGCCGAACTTTCGGAAAAGTGTCGGGGCTGGGCGATTTCTTTACCTAAAAACGGATGCGATTCGCTGTCTCGGAGATCTACCGGGCCAATTTCCTTCGACATGCCCCAGCGGGAAACCATGGCCCGTGCCAATGCGGTGGCTTGGGCTATATCATCATCGGCACCGGAGCTGATTGTCCCCAGCATGACTTGCTCAGCACTGCGCCCGCCCAGAATGACTGCTAATCGGGCTCTTAAATAGTCCTCAGACAAGGTATAACGCTCATATTCCGGCAACTGGTGAGTAACACCGAGAGCTCGGCCGCGAGGAATAATACTGACTTTATAAATCGGATCAGCGTCGGGTTGGAAATAGGCCACTAAGGTGTGTCCGGATTCATGAATGGCAAGACGATGGCGTTCGTCTGGCTGGATTGCCAGAGTGCGCACTGTTCCTAGCATCAGTTTATCTCTGGCTTCATCAAAGTGTGCCATGCAGACTTTGTCTGCTTTATCACGGGCAGCGAACATTGCTGCTTCATTTACCAAATTTTTTATATCGGCTCCGGAGAAACCGGGTGTCCCGGCTGATAGCTGTTCAAAGCTGACATCATCATTAAGCGGCATTTTTCGACTATGGACTTTCAGAATAGCAATGCGGTCGTTGCGGTCCGGTAGCTCCAATACCACATGGCGGTCGAAACGGCCTGGGCGTAGTAATGCCGGGTCGAGTACATCAGGACGGTTGGTTGCTCCAAGTACTATGATGGCTTCATGGCCGCTGAATCCGTCCATTTCAGCAAGTATTTGGTTCAGGGTTTGTTCTCGTTCATCATGGCCGCCGCCGAGCCCAGTGCCACGGGTGCGGCCAATGCTGTCCAGTTCATCAATAAAGATAATGGCCGGTGAATTTTCTTTGGCTTCCTCAAATAAATGGCGGACGCGTGAAGCCCCCACTCCGACAAAAACTTCAATAAACTCCGAGCCGGAAATTGAATAGAAACGGACACCAGCTTCACCAGCCAGAGCCCGCGCCATTAAGGTTTTACCTGTACCCGGTGGCCCCATCATTAGCACTCCGCGTGGCACTTCGGCTCCGAGCTGACGAAAGTGAGATGGGTGTTTGAGAAACTCAACCAGTTCTGATACTTCTCGTTTGGCAGAGTCCTGCCCGGCGACATCATCAAAATTGACATTTGGGATATCTGACTTGCGAGGTGAACCGCGCAGGAAGGAGTCCAGCTTGCCTTTGCCTCCAATCCCGCCGGTGATGTTTTGCTGTGCCCGGTTGATAGCCCAGAACCAGAAGCCAATGATCACGATCCATGGCAATAGGTTCAGCAGGATCAACCATAATCCTTTGTTTTCATCTGGTGGTTGTACTCTAAGCACAATGCGCTGTGCTTCAAGGGCCGGAAGCAGGCTCTCATCACCAATATCGGGTATGCGGGTTTCAAACTTTCGGCTCAGGGTTTTCTGTGGGCCGATGGGTTCTTCCTGCAATAAGGTGACTTCGGCTTTATTGCCTCTAAGGGTGACCGATGCCACTTTTCCGTCAGTGAGCAGCGCCTTGAATTCACTGTAAGGAACAGCCTCGGATGGTGACTTGGCGGAGTCATTCGTTAGCAAAAAATAAAATATGATCAGGCCAAGAATCAGTACGGCATTGATAATCCAGTTCTGGATATCCGGTGTCTTTTTCGGATCTTGTTGTTCTTCTGGCATCTGTATTCCTGCCTGTAAGCCTGATTAGGTTTAGAAAATTTCATTCTGGCTTAACTGTAGCAGTTGTTGGCTGTGTCTTTTGTCTGAGAATTGCCAGTATCCCTGAAAAATATGGGGCGAAAGTGATGGATAAAAAAAGAACTGGCTCTACTGATTAACTCTTAAATAGTTTCAAGTGAGCGAGTAACTTTACTGGTTAACGTGTTGTCACAAAAAAGTGATGTATGTCAGTAATTTGTGCGTGATTTGCTATATGCAAAAACGGAAACGTTGGCTATGTTTAGAAAAAACTGATTCTCAGGAGTGAAAATGGCCGGAGCGAGTTTATTAACCCTTTTAGATGATATAGCGACAGTGCTCGATGATGTTGCTGTAATGAGCAAAGTGGCGGCGAGGAAAACCGCGGGTGTGTTGGGAGACGATCTTGCTCTGAACGCGCAACAGGTGTCCGGCGTTAGGGCTGAGCGGGAAATTCCGGTCGTCTGGGCGGTGGCAAAAGGTTCTTTTCGTAATAAGTGTATTCTTGTGCCGGCGGCATTGTTGATTAGCGCGGTTTCCCCGTGGCTGATCACCCCAATGTTATTGCTCGGTGGTCTTTTCTTGTGCTTTGAAGGGGCTGAGAAAATCGTTGAAAAGTTACTGCACTCTCCAGTTTTGCAAGAGTCAGATCTGCTGGAGAACATGGACAGGGCCGACGATTTAGTTGAGTTTGAAAAAGAGAAAATCAAAGGAGCAATACGAACCGATTTTATCCTTTCGGCTGAAATTATAGTGATCGCATTAGGAACGGTTCAGGGTAGCAGTCTGGTTACCCAGCTTCTTGTTGTCAGCTTGATCGCGGTGCTGATGACAATCGGGGTATATGGCCTGGTGGCCGGGATAGTCAAACTTGACGATTGGGGATTGCATTTAGTCAGAAATAACCACGTCTCAACTTATGTTCATGCGCTGGGTAACGGATTAATCAATGCTGCGCCCTATCTAATGAAAACGCTGTCAGTTGTCGGCACAGTGGCGATGTTTCTGGTTGGCGGCGGTATTGTGGTTCATAGTATTCCGAATTCCCATGAGCTGATTCATCATCTTACGGATCAGACAGGTATGATGCCTGGCAACGCTATTATGTTGCCTGCGTTTCTCAATGCTGTGATTGGTATTTTGTCCGGTATTTTGGTGCTTGGGATTTTTTCTGTGTTCGGAAAGATGAAAGCGGTGGCTAAACCGGGATCTTGAGCCGGATTTTGAGTTGATACAAACTCTTTTTAATATAAGGAGTTATGTTAAAGAGGTATTTGGATTAAAATTATCTTGCCGAATGCCATACAGAAAGAGACACAAAATGAAAAACGCACTGCTTGCGACAGCTTTTACAGCCTTACTGAGCCTATCGAGCTTTCACGCAACAGCTGAAACTGAACCGGTTACTTTTCAGGATATTCCCGAAGTAATGGCTGAATTCTATTCAGCGAAAGTGTTTCGTAAAAAGGCGTTTACTCTGGGTCGTTTGCCTCACCCGAGTGAGATTGGCCGGAAGCTTCCTACTTATGTGGCCGATGAAAACGGTAAGCCAAAACTGGAAACTGAAAATGTGATTTCATCGGATGTTGTGATTGCCCGTAATCCTGAGCCGGTCAGTGGTGCAGTTTTTAATGAATGGCTGGTACCAAAAGAGAAGTGGCAGGAAACTTACGTTGAATTGCCGGATCAGATGCGATTCATGCCATTCCAGCGCGCTAAAACAATTAAGGCTATTCCTATCACGGACGACATCCTGACACTGTTGGGCAGTGAAGATGGTGAAACCGCTGTTATTGCCGTAGAGTGGAATGATCAGGGGATGATGGTCTATAAAGATGGTTATCTGACGGACGGCGGCTATGGTATCGCTCCTGAAGAAATGGATAAGACATACGAAGAAATCGACTAGGTAACTCGGCTTGTGAAAAAATCCCCCCGCTATTACAAGCGGGGGATTTTTATATCGGCTTTGCTTTCGGTTGTTTATAGCGGTTATGTATGGGCGTGTTCAGCCGCTTCTTTGGCTTTCAGGTAAGCATCAATAGCACAGCCGCCTTCATGGTTTTGATAACCGGGATCATGGGCGCGCCATTGCGGATCAACACTGACAGCCAGCGCTTTGAATGGATCAACCCATTGTTGGGTGTAGTTCGCAAAGGCTTTACGGTAAGTATTCAGTAGTTCGATGTATGCCGGATCACTGGCGAGGTTGCGGGTTTCGCCCGGATCATTAACCATGTCGAACAGCTCTTCTCCGCCTTCCTGATAGACAGTATATTTATGCGTTTTGGTACGATACATCCGTGCCGGTTCAACGGTCATTTCTCGGCTGGTGTACCACTGGCTGACAACTGCTTCACGCCAATCTGACGGTGTTTCGCCTTTCAGCAGAGGCAGTATGCTACGGCCATATAATCCTGTCGGCGCCTGGATATCAGCATAATCGCACAGTGTCGGCACCAAATCACACAGAGATACCAGCTCGTCATTTTGCTGACCAGTAGGAATTCCTGGCCCTGCGAGAACAAACGGGATATTGGTTGTTTCTTCATAGAAGAAGTTGAATTTAGTCACCAAACGGTGGCTGCCCATACCGTCGCCATGATCACTGAAGAAGACGATCAGGGTATTGTCTGCGGCATCGGACTTTGCCAATGCGTTGAGTACCTTGCTGATCGAATCATCACCCATTTTTGTATAGTGGTAATAAGCAGCAAGGTACTGGCGATAGTTTAATTCACTCCAGTGAGATGACTGGTGCATACGGTGATGGGTACAGCACAGGTGCTGGATAGCTGGTGGACGGTTGGTAATCTCATCCTGATTTTCGAAGTTGTTGCGTAGTGACGGTAGCGGGCCTAGACCGGGAATATCACCATGCGGCCCGTCAAAGGCACCGACCCAGCCACAGATGTTGTGCGGGTTATTGAAGTCGACAGCCATGATAAATGGTTTGTCGTGTTTCTTTTGCAGATACTCTACGCTTTTGATTTCGGTATAAACGTCTTCCCGGGAGTCGTAGTTAACCGGGAAGCCATCCGGAGCTTCCAAATCAAGTTCAACCTGGTCACTGCACTCAAAGCCTTTCAGGGAACCAAAATCATGACGCTTACCAAAATGAACAGCGTCATAGCCGGCTTTTGTGAATAATTCACCCAGAGTGGTCATGGTTTCCGGAATATCTGGACTGTTATTGCCGTGTACACCATTCTGATGTGGCAGACGTCCGGTCCAGAAGGATGCTCTCGAAGGTCCGCAAAGCGGGTAAGCGCAATAGGCGGAATTGAAGCGGGTACCGTTACGGATTATCTGGTCGATGGATGGGGTCTGAACATCTTTGTTGCCATAGCCGCCGACAGCATGTCGGGAAAGCTGGTCAGCACAGATAAGCAGGATATTTTTCGGTTTTCCTTTGGTATTCACTGTGGCTGTAGACTCTGATGGCTGACAACCGGTCAGCGCGGTGGCGGCTGTGGTTGTAGCTGCTGCACCGGCTATACCTTTGATGAAGTTACGTCTGGTGATGGACATGCGATTTTATTTCATCCTTGTGTCTGTTTTGAGCGTCTTAGTTCAGTGAGTACACTTTAAAATCATCAATTCGCAGGTGGCTCTTCCAGGTTCTGAAGCCGAACTTACCCGACTTGAACTGCTCTTTATCTTTGATTTCGTATAGTTGTTTGTCGTTAGCAAAAACCAGGATCTTGTCGTCAAGGCTAACGATCTTGATATTGGTGTGCTTGTTTGGCACGTTCATGAATGCTTTGTCATTGACGTCAAATTCAGGTAATAGAGGACGGGTTCCGTCACCAGGATAACGGCGGAAGCGGGTGGTGCTGTTATCGTTGGCGCCATAGCCGATGTAGTAAAGTCGCATCGGGTCATATTTGCGCATGTCGCCGCCACGCCATGCCGACTTAGTAAAGAAGTCGCTGCTGCCAGGTTCTTGTGCCATCCAGAAGAAGTTGAGGTCTGTTCCCCGGTCATTGGCTCCGCCATTAACGACGACAGCGCCATTAAATTCGATGACAGATGGTGTATTGATTTCTTCCCTGAACCAGATAGTCACGCCAGCACCATCGTCAATATCAAGCTCCTGGTTGATTAATGAAACCTGTGTTTTGTCTGTTTTTTCGACAACCCACTGCTTCATGTTCTGGCTGAAGTCATCGCTATACAGCAAAGTGCCTTTTTCATTGATTAGGGTTTGTGGATCGATGCTTGTTGCTGCTTGCGTTAAGCCTGTGAAAGCAAGAGCTGCGGCAAGCGTTAGCTTTGTCATAGATTTCATTTTTATGTCTACTCTTCTGTATTGTCGATATATTCAGGTTGTCGGTAGAGCAATTTCTGTTTCACAGGCAGTTTTACTAGCCTGGTTAAACTGAAAGCCGAGATGCCTGAAGTTGACGTGAATCGGAAACAACCTTTCGGAATCTTCGTTTGTCGTTTGCTTTCGGATCGTAAGGTAATGAAGTTGATTTGACTAGGGTGAAGATCACAGAAAGGTAAGAAGAAAAAATAAAAAGGACATGGGCTTATTTGTTGGCTGGTGCTTATATTTTAAAGTTGTAAATATGAAGCTGATAAATGGTGCAGAAAAGAACGTGAAATAAATGTCGAAGAAACTAATAAAAATATTTTTACCGACATGTGCTACTTGGTGAGTATATAAAAGGCAGGCTTAGATAGCCTGCCTTTTTAAGATTAACTTTAATTTATAAATTAAAGCTGTAACCAATAATAAGTTTGATTGCAGTCTTATCTGCTTTGTTTGGAATATCTTCTGCAGTCAGTTGTGCAATAGTATCATCCGGACGGTAGAAAGATTGTTTGAAGTTGAAATTAAGACCTTTCAACATTCCTGATTTAGGAATATATTTGGCCTCAATAACATGCTCGAATTCACTACCGTATTCAATGTCACCACTGGCTTTCCCTTTGATTGGTGAGTCTGCCCAGTGGTAACGGTAAGAAAGTTTAAGATCTTTTAGTCCCAGATGACGAAAGTCATAAGATAGACCTACAACCATTGCTTCTGTTCCATCACGACGGAAACCGTGGTAACCACCAGTTGTCGGTAATTTCAGCCAGCCTTTGGCATTACCGAAACCGTAACTGAAGCTACCGTTTTTATCTGGGTTATCCAGTGGGGCATTAATCTTTGTAAAGCCATACCATAGTGACCAGGCATCATGATCAAGCTGGAACTCATAGCTAAGGGCAGATGCATAGCTTTGGAAGTTGGCCTGGCCTTTTTCCAATTCTTGCTGCCAAAGATCACCAGCTTCATGGTTGTAATAGTACTGCGCTTTCATTAACAGGCTGCTTTGCGGATTCAGCTTCATACGGTACCAGGCATCAGTATGGTATCGACGCAGGTAATCCTTGGCTTCCCCGTATGCAATCTGGTAGCCACCATCAAGGCCGAACTTTCTGCGAACACGGGCAGTATAGAGGTAATCATAGGTGAGAGGGTTAATGTCGTAATAATTGGAATTACCTGTTAAATCGCCCATTTCATTGTCATTACCTGCCATAAAGCCAGTTACATAGGCACCGTCAAAGAAGTATTCCTGATACTTTTGTTTAAGCATGATGCCACGATAACTGGATAGTAGCGCATCATCCGGATCGGCTGTCGAGATAAGACCGACGGTGTAAAAGCCATCACCGATTTTCATGCTGCCGTCACGCCAGTTTAGTTGCATGTTTGCAACAGGCAGTTTGCCGTAACCTTCAAGCTCTTTACACTTGTATTGCCCTGTACCTGGCTCTTTACCTGTCCAGAAACATTCTTTACTTTGAAATATTTTCTCACCGGCATTCCAGTTATGAACATCACCCGGATAGGAGGTATCAAGTTCAAATACATAACCATAACCCAGGTTAAAACTGGCTTTTACCGGAGTTTCTCCGATGCGGGTTTTTCCTGTTTTATAAAACAGGCCGACAGATTGCCCCCATTCGTGTTGTTTCTTAATGCCGTCAATATTCTCTGGTTTATATTTCGTATATTTCTCAGTTGACTTGTAATAGTTAATCAAAGAAATCGTTGTTGTATCACCAGTGGTAAGGTCATTAAAAGTATCGCTGATAACAGAGGTGTGCCCTGCTACTGGAAATATGGTGAGGCTTGTCAGTAAAACAGAAAGTAAAGCTTTTGGTGCGGTGTTTTTTCTGCAATCCTTTTCACCTGTAATAGGAAACATTTTTCTCTTCTACTCCATGTTTCAATTCCAGACATAAATTCAACTTGTCAGATGGATATATGTCAGATGCTTGTTTTAATTTTCTATTTTTATCCTACCTGTAACTTTCGGTTTCTTTCGTGTTGTTTGTCACGAAAACAAAAATAAGTTAAAAATGAAAAAACAAAATCAAGATCACTGAAAAAAGAAAATCAAAAACATATTATGAAAAGGAATGAAAGCTTTTCTCTTACTGCGAATGTGAGGTCGGTCATATTTCAAGGAGGGGATATAGGCGTTTTTGATATGTGGATGAGGAAAAGAAAATGGCAGTAGAACATGCCAGTAAAACAACGCAAAAATCGTTGCTCTCTGTTGCTGTGGTAACAGGGCTGCTTTTTGGGGGGAGCTTCCATGCAGCAAAGGCCAGTGAATTGCTCACTGATCTGAATGGCCTGGCAGGTCTATCGCAATACCAACAACTGAAGGCTTCAAATACACCAGCTGCTGTAGCTCGGATGTCAATTGCTGATGATGCTGTAAGTGGCGGGGCTGATGCTACAGAAGCTTATATTATGCGCCGTATTCAGGAGCTTGCTGAAACGGAGGATAATGCTGAACTTAAAGCGTTGCTGGCTTCGGCAACAACAGATGAGCAGGCTGCACATCTGGCTGGAGAGCTGACCCCGGATCGCAGCGGTGCCAATATTTATGGTGTGATTCAGGCGCAAGACCTGTTTACCAATACCCTTCGCAAACGAACTTCAGACTATATTCTGGGAGATTCTGCCAGAACATCAGTATGGGCAACCTATCTGTCATCGGATTATGAAATGCCTATCAGCTCTGATGGTGCAAACCGTTTTGACGGTTTCGATGCTACCTTTTCCGGTGCAGCTTTCGGTTTTGAAAAGATATTGTCTGCTGACACTATCATGGGTGTGGCTTTTAGCCAGCAACAGGTGAAGTCAACCAGCAGACTGTACAATAACAAAACCGATATAGATTCCTACCAGGCGGCTCTTTACGCGACGACGACCTTATCAGACTGGTACTTCAGCGGGCGCAGTGTTGTTGGCTGGAATGCCAACACGACCGACAGAGCCATCGGTGAAAGCAGTGGTTATGACGGAAAGACAGATGCGAAAGCTCGCTATAACAGCCATAACTTTGCGCTGCAACTGGATGTTATGTACCCCATTTACTGGCAGGAGTTCGCTTTGTTGCCGACGGTTTCAGCGGGCTACACCTGGGTGAAAGCTGAAGATTATGCCGAAAATTATATCCGCGATTTTAATAAAAAAGGTGAGTTGGAGCGTTCATCAGGATCACCTGCTGCCCTTGCATATGATGAGCAAAGCTATCAGGAAATGAACCTCGGTCTGGGGTTGGAAGCTGCACATAGTTTCTACTTTGACTATGGCGTTATTCAGACCCGCCTTGGAGCCAGCGCTACTTTCGAAATGCTTGATGATGAGTTGACCACAACGGCTCACTTGGTTAGTGGCGGTGACAATTTCACTGTCGGAGTAAGTGAGCGGGAAGATACCCGTTATCAGGCCTATGCCAGCTTGCTTTGGGAGACCAACGGCAGCTTCAGCTGGAGCCTTACTGCTGAGCGGGAGTGGGACGATAAAGCCGAGAATATGATGTTCTACGGCCGTGCCGTGTACTCCTTTTAATAACTCACTGATTATTAAACGTGGTTAGAAGTAGATGAAAAATAAAAAATTATCCAAATTGGCATTGCTGGTTACGGCTGCTGTTGTCAGTGGGTGCAGTCAGAGTGAGGGGATGATTGCGGAAAGTGAGCTGGATACCGCATCGTTTCACCAGCCTGGTGGCATTATGTATTTCTTTGAACAAGGAATGCCGGATACGATTTCAGTATCCAACGGAAGTAAGCTTTCACTGTCCGGGCAACATTTCAAAGATGGAGTGACAAGTCTGGCATGGGACTATAAGCCCGGCGCTAAACTTAAGTTCGTGCAACCTGTTGGTTACAAGCCCTTTGTAGCTAATGATAGCGATCAGTCTCAAAGTACATTTTCTGCCTGGATATATAGCCCGGTAGCTCAGGATGCCCAGCTTACCTATGAGTTCGGCACTGATGGTAAGCGTGACGTGTCATTTGTCATCAACATGAACTTTACCGGCTGGCGCCACCTGTTGATTCCGTTTTCCGACATGGACGGGACTCCCCGTGAAGGGATGAACTATATGCAGGTGTCTATACCTGAAAAAATGGAAGCCGGGCAGCTTTATATGGACCAGGTAATGCTGAGCATTCCGGTTGATCCGCGCTGGCCTACGCGTGATGCTGTTGTTTCTTACATCAATACCGAATCTGATACCGCGCCAAACCGACACTGGCTGGCACTGTACCGCTATCAGACTTTCCTTGATGGTGCCAAATCAGATGCACCGCTAAAACCGCTTGATGAGAGCGCATTAAACGACATTAACCAGAAATTAGAGCAATTTGCGTTATCCGGTAAGGATAAACAGCCAGATCTGGCTCAGCTCCGCAATCAGTACAGTACCTATGAATTGGTAGACAATGCCGGAGTGATAACCGGAAAGCCGCTGAGTAATAAAAACCGCCTGAAAATCTTCCTAGATAAAGGTGTGAATAAAGGGCTGCTGAACCAGGATGGTTTCGATACCGTCTTTAGTGGAACCGAGATCCGCAGCTACGGCGAATTTATGTTGGAATTGGCTAAAGCCATGCGAAGTGATCTCTCTGCGTTGGATAAACACGCCCTCGGTGAGATGTATATCAACCTGACTCGTTACGCCCTTGAGCAGGGTTTGGCGGCGGGCAGCGGATTGGGAACGGCTCACCATATGGGGTACAGCCTGCGTGCATTATTCCAGGCACACTTCCTGAATCGGGATTTACTGGCAGAAAACCAGCTTCTTGATGATGTCAGTGACATGATGTCTTGGTTCTCGCTGACAGGACGTATCTACCGTCCTGAATCCGAGATGACTAACTTCAATGTGGATGTGATGAACACTCAGCTTCGGGGCATGCTTTACAGCATTCTAATGCAGCCGGATGACCAGGTTCGTGCAGCCCGTATGGAGCAGTTCAGTTTCTGGTTATCACGTTCTATCACACATTCTTATGGTCTTGGTGGTGGTTTCAAACAAGACGGTTCGATCTTCCACCATGCTCAGCACTACCCGGCCTATGGAAAGGGAGCGCTTAAAGGAATGACGCCTGTGGTTGAAGCCTTGAGTCGTACCAGTTATGCAGTTACCCCGCAGGCACATGAAGTGGTAAAACACGCTGTAGCCATGACTGAAATCTACAGCAATGATGCTCTGACGTTGGTTGCAGTTAACGGGCGTCATCCGGTTGAGAAGCAAGATATCGATCTGTCACCGTTCAGGCATATGGCCATGGCGGGCTCACCGGATGGTAAGGCCGGGATTGATGCCGATATGGCGGGCGCATATCTGCGGTTGGCGAAAAAGAAAGATACTTTCAGCCGTTATCTTAATAAGCAGGGCTTCAAGGCATCAGCGGCTCCGACTGGCCACTGGTCAATGAATTTTGCCAACTTGTCGATTCAGCGTCGTGACGAGTGGGTTGCTGCGGTTCGCGGTTTCAGCCGTTATCTGGTCGGTAACGAAACCTATGCCAATGCTAACCGTTATGGCCGTTACATAAATTATGGCCAGCTGGAGATCATGGGACCGGACGGCAAAACACGTGCATTCAGTCATGACGGCTGGAACTGGAATCGCTGGCCGGGAACAACGGCGGTACAGCTGCCTTTCAATGAGCTGAGAGCAAAACTGCGCAATGTTGATTCCTTCAGCGGTCTTGAGGAAATGCTGTTTTCAGAGCAAACCTATTCCGGTTCACTGAGCCATCAGGACAACGGAATGTTTGCCATGAAGCTGCAAGGTCATCCGAAATATGATGCTTCATTTGGTGCCAACAAGTCAGTGTTCTTCTTCGATAACCGGATTATCTCCCTGGGCAGCAATATTCACACAGAAGATCAGCGTTATCCGACACAGACAACATTGTTCCAGAGCGTGTTGCGTGAAGGGGGGGACAGTGTGAAAGCTAATCGTAAGTCGGTTTCAGATGCGAATAACCTGACTGTGAACCGCGGCAAGAAGCCATCTGTATTGGTTGATCCTCAGCATAATGCTTATTTCATTCCGGCCGGCGAAACAGTCAGACTGAGTGTCGGTGAGCAGCGTTCTGTCAGTCAGAAGGACAGCAAACCAACGCGTGGTCGTTTTGCTACAGCCGTGTTGGATCATGGTAAGGCACCGACAAACGGCAAATATGAATATGCGGTACTGGTTGATGCTTCAAAAGCAGAAATTAAACAGTTTAATCGCCAGTTCAAGTCAAAACAGAAGCCGTACTTAGTCAAAAAGCAGAATGAAAATGCGCACATCGTCTGGGATCGTGCATCTAATACGACTGCATATGCTCTGTTTGAATCTTCTGCATCAATTGATGATGGGCTTATCAAGTCAACAGATGCGCCTGTGATGGTGATGGCGTCGCCGCATAAGCGACAACTATCCCTTTCTGTGGTTAACCCGGATCTGAACCTATATCAGGGGAAGGACCTCAGTCAGTACAACGATCAGGGTGAACAGAAGGAAGTGAGTATCTATTCCCGCCAGTGGAAGGACAATCTCTCTGCCCCCATAACAACAAATTTGGTTCTTAACGGTAAGTGGAAAGCTCTTGGCAAGCTGCCTTCCGGTGTTGAATTGTCTGCTCGCGCTGATGGCACAACCTTGTTGAATGTGACAACGGTTCGCGCTGAAGGCGTTGATATCGAACTAAGCAAAATTTAATCACGATTGCGAGATAACTGGTCTGTTACCCGCTCAGGGTAAGGCCCTTATGGCAGCCTGCTTCGTTATCGCTGGCTGCCGAAAAGGAATTGAACATGTTAGATAAAGTATCTGTTGGCAACAAAACAGCCCTTGCTGCCATGATTTCCCTGCTGCTTTGTGGCGGTGCGGCAGCCAATACCGTGTCGGTTGAAGCAAATGTACAAGCGACAAAGACTGAAACAAGCGAGGCTGTCTCCCAAAGTGGTGAAGCCGCTCAAAGTGAAGTTGTTGAAAATGAAGCTCCGAATCCGATGCAGGCACAAATCATCTCTTTTGAAGAGCAGACTATGCCGGATTATATCAGTTGTTCTGAAACATCGGCGCTGGCGATCACCGGCAAACGTGCAGTGAATGGTAGGCAGTCGCTGGAGTGGCAGTGGCAGCCTGGTGACAGCGTTAAGCTCGATAAGACTTTTCGTTATTACACGCCGAAAGAAGCCTATGCGGCATATGGCCGAAATTCATCGACAGTATTTTCGGTATGGATTTATAACGAAAAACCGAGTGACGGTGAGTTGCATTTCCAGTTTGGTTCAATGGGCGGTAGCAATTTTACGATGAAGCTGGATTTTACTGGTTGGCGATCTGCCGGTCTGGCGTTCCATCGTGATATGCAGGGTAGTCCTTCAGCTGAAATGCAGGGGCTGACGATTACAGCTCAGAATGCATCGGAAGGTGGAAAACTGTATATCGATCGTGCGATGGTGAGTATTGATGATATTCGTTATCAGTGGTCAGATTATCAGGTTAAGACTCAGTTAGATGAACCTGAAATCAACTATGGCTTACCAGAAACCTTACCTGAAGTTACTGCTGAAGAACTGGTGGCGCTTGATGCCATTAAGTCCGGTCTGACCGAGTATTATTTGGGTGAAGGTAATGCGTTAACGCCAAAAAAACTGAATGAGATCCGTAAGAAGTACCGTAAATATCACCTAAGTAAGAAAGACGGGGTGATTCGTGGGCCGCACATTGTGACGAAAAAACAGCTGACACTCTATCAGGTAGATGATTTGTCTGATCAGGATAAAGTGCTGGTTGGTGAGTATGTTGACCTCCGTAAGTTTACTGAATTTATGGAAAAGGTTGCTCAGGCTTGGCATTCGGTTGAATCACCTGAAGTAAAACAGGAAATGCAGGCTATGTACCTGCTGATGACAGAGCATCTTCTGGATCAGGGGTACCAGAAAGGAAGTGCTTTGGTGGCGACTCACCACTGGGGATATAGCACTCGAAGCTGGTATTCCTCTATGTTGTTGATGGAGCAGCCGCTACGAGAAGCTGGCTTGCTTAAGCCTCTGCATGAATCTCTGTTGTGGTTCTCGCGTGAATTTAAAAAGCGCGGCTTTGACATGAAAGTCGGGCCGAAGAGTTCGGACATGGACTACTACAATACCTTGTCTTTGGCCCATATCATTATGTTGTTGCTGGAAGATAACGAGCAGGAACGTGTAGCGCTTATGCATAAGTTCGGCTCTTTCATTTCAGGAAACCTGTCGCAAACACCACCGGGATATGCTGATGGTTTTCGTCCGGACGGTACGGCCTTCCGTCACCGCGGTAACTATCCGGGGTACTCTTTTGCGGCGTTTCGTTCTGCGGCTTATATCGCTTACCTGTTAAGTGACTCGCCATTTGAGCTGACTCAGGAAGCTAGGGGTAACCTGAAAAAAGCTATGTTAGCGGCACGCGTTTACAGTAACCCTAATCCAGGGGTTGGTACTAATGGGCGTCGTCCTTTCTTCGGAATTTCGCTGGGCAAAATTGCTAAGGGCTATCGCTGGCTGGCATTAGCCGGAATTGATGGTAATGGTATTGATCAGGAACTGGCGGCCGCTTACCTTCGGGTTATTGATGGTACGGCAGAAGATGGCCTGGCTGAGTTCGGTATGCCGATTGCCCCTGAAGCGCATCCACAGGGGGCTTATACCTTTAACTATGCCTCGATGGGGATCCATCGTTATCAGGACAAGATGGTGACGATGAAAGGCTGGAACCGTTATGTATGGTCTGCTGAGATTTATCATAATGCCAATCGCTACGGTCGTTATCAGAGCCACGGAAGTGTTCAGATCCAAAAGTGGGGTGATGAAGACAAGTGGGGCTATAACCAGGAAGGTTGGGACTGGAACCGTATGCCGGGCGCAACAACCATCCACTTGCCATGGGAATTGCTGGATGCACCTAATAAGCATACGACCATGCTGCAAAATGATGTGCGCTTCAATGGGGCTACCGACCTGAAAGGTCAGTACGGAGCCTTCGGCTTTACGCTGGAAAATCCGAGCAAATGGCCGGATGCTATTGATCCAAGCTTTACCGCTAAAAAGTCAGTGTTTAGTTTTGACAACCGACTGGTGCTGGTGGGAAGCGACATTCATAACAGTAAGTCTGATTTTTCCACTGAAACAACTTTGTTCCAGTATGGTTTGACGGATAAGAACAAAGATATGTGGATTAATGGCGATAAGGTCACCGACTTCCCATATCAACGTAAGCTTGAAGCTGGCGATTGGCTGATTGATGGGATGGGCAACGGTTATTACGTTGTAGAAGGCGGAGAAATTAACGTTCAGCGCCAGACTCAGGAATCCCGCGATAACCAGAATAGAGAACCGACATTTGGTGATTTTGCGGCTGCGTGGATCGATCATGGTAAAGCGCCTACGGACGCCGGCTATGAATATATGGTGATCCTGGATGCAACGCCGGAGAAAATGGCTGAACTGGCTAACCTGATGACTGAGTCTGAAACTCGCCCTTATCAAATCATTCGTCAGGACGGTAAGGCTCATGTTGTTCATGACAAAGTCTCAGGAGTGACCGGTTATACCGCATTCGGGTTCGTTCGTATGTCTGATGAATGGGTGCGGGCTATCAGTACGTCTTCAGTCGTGATGATTAAAGGCGAAGGTGAAAATCTGGCGATGAGTGTTGCCAACCCGGATTTGAATCTGGAAAAGGATACGCTAAGCCAAGTTGTTCCTGTGTCTGTGACGCTTAAAGGCGCATGGTCGCTGGCTGCACCGATGGAAAATGTTTTTGTAAAGCGCAAGGGTGCGAAAACAGTGGTGACGGTAAACTGTAAAGACGGTCTGCCAGTACAAATTGATTTGAATAAAGCATAAACGATAAATACCTATCTCCCTTTTGGCACTCCATTCATTGGAGTGCCTTTTTTATTTTCGTGTTGGTTTTCAGCTTTCGACATTTTATTGATGCCGGGGATGTTAATACGAAACAAATCGAAACAGAGTTCTTTTCAAAATCCAGCCATAAGCCTTTCGCAAACGTTTTTACAAATTGTCGTTTATTGTCATTTTAGATCACAAAATCAATTTCGAAAGCTTTTGAAGGTTGCAATCTCCAGTTATAGTTTGATTCGAAATTAAATGAAAGCGGATTTCTTGGCCTTGTTTCTTTTGTTGGTGACGGGGCTATTCAAACTTGAAGAGACGCATATGAAATACAGACATAGTACTTTAGCACTCGTTATTGTAGCGGCCCTTTCCGGCTGTAACGCAGAAGATAACAAGGCATTAGATAATAAAAATAACAACATCTATGCTCCTGTTGTTAAGGGCGACGTGACCATCCCTGCACTAAACGTAGGTGAAACCGTATCAGGCATGTATCAATACTTTGATCCGAACCCGCAACCTCGTCCAGAGGGTCACAGCCAGTTTGTCTGGTTGGATGAACAGGGAGCGGAACTGGGAACAGAGCAGGCGCTGGAACTGACCTATGCCCACCTGAATCGGAACGTGAAATTCTGTGTAACACCAATTGCTCAAAGCGGTGTCAATGTTGTGGGTGATCAAACCTGTAGTGAGCTCCGAACGGTGAATGAACCATTGGGTGAAAAACCGGTTGCTCAGAACGTAACTATTAACGATAACGCACCGTCAACCGGTGACACCTTACAGGGTCGTTATGATTACTACCATGCAGATGGTGTGAAAGAGGGTGACTCACAGCTGCGTTGGTATGCCGGTGATACGTTGCTGGCTGGTGAAGAGGCGAAAACGCTACAGTTGGATGCGGGTAAGACTGAGGGTAAGCAGATTAAATTCTGTGTTGTACCGGCAACCAGTGGTAACCCGGCTCTTCATGGCGTCGAAACCTGTTCCGATCCAACGGTGGCTGTTGCACCATCACAGGGAAATGCGCCAGTGGCAAATAATGTAGCGGTTAGTGGTGAACCGTATGTCGGTGCACCTTTGACTGGTAACTATGATTTTGCTGATGCGGATAATGATCCTGAAGGCAGCAGTGAGTATCGTTGGCTTCGTGACGGCAATGCGATCGATGGAGCAACGAAAAAGAACTATACCGCAACAGAAAATGATAACGGTACAACGCTTTCATTCTGTGTTAAGCCGATCGCAGCAACTGGTCTGCCAAATGAAGGCGCAGAAGTGTGTCAGGCGATGGATGAAGCAATTTCGAAAAAAGTCGAAACTCCGCCGACCGCGATGAATGTGACTTATTCAACAGCTGGCAACATCCCTGAAGTTGGTGCCATCCTGACCGGCTCTTATGAATATCAGCAAGCTGATGACCCACAGCGTCCGGAAGGGGACTCTACTGCTTACTGGAAAGTCGATACTGTCCCACAGCCAAACTGTGATGATGCTAAAGCGTGTAATTATACAGTCAGCACTGCTGATTTAGGCAAAGTGCTCAATTTCTGTGTTCTGCCTCGTACACAGTTGGGAACTCCGGCGGATCAGGAATACTGTTCGGGAGATATCAACCCGATGGGTATTAAGCTGAGTGGTGAGTTGGAGTATGACAAGCAGTTGGTTGCAGTTGCCTATGGCTATACTGAAGATTTGAACACCAATGGCCACTGGAAAGTTGATAGCAGCAACCAGAATGGACCAGCGGATCAGGCCAACCTAACTGAACAGGCTACCGGTAATACTTATCAGGTTGGTGTCCGTAACGGGCTGGCGTCAGACTATGCATGGTTTGATGCTAAAACAGCGACTGATGCTCGTAACTTCATTGGTAAATCAGTGACTTTCTGTCTGGATACTCAGTACGGCGAAAAGTGTGTGAATGCAGCTGATTTTGACGATGTAACCGGTGGTTTATATTACGACTCAACCAATGCTGCACTGCGCGGTATCGAACCGATTCGTGAAGTAACGGTTGGCGCGTCGACCTATCACCGTCCTCTGACCAAAGCTGAAGCTGCTCTGAAAGCTCAGGCGAAACTAGGTGCGGGTATTCCTAATGCTGATGGTCAAGTAGCGATCAACGGTATTGAGTGGGCGTTGTTTACTCATGATGGTGGCGCACTTGCTGCCTGTCGTAACTTGTATGCTAATAACGGTGACTGGCATATGCCTCAGGGCTATTTCAGTGACAGTAACGGTCGTTATGCGCCAAATGCTTATGTCGGTGATGGTAATAATCCACCGACCAACAGCAAAGAAAGTTTGAAAGTACTGAATGAAACCAAGATTTCTTCTAAGAAAGATACGTCAGTATTGATGAGCCCTGTCTTTGGCTGGCCTACCGGTTCACCAACAGACTATAAAATCACTTATAACACTGCGACTAAGACGATTGATCCAAATAACAATCAGTATGGTAATTACTATGTGATTCGTATGTATGGTGTGCTTAAGTCGAATACTTCAGCGGCAGGTAAACCAGATGAAGGTATGTTCATCAGCTGTGTGAAGTAATTTCATTGTAAATTAAGTGAAAAACCAGCCGAGAGGCTGGTTTTTTTATGTTTGTTTTTCAGGGGCATGGTGCCGTCCTGACCGTTATCTCCTTCAAGAACTGACGCAATCAGTTCTGCCTTCATACCGAAAGGGCTGGTAACTTCATCGTGTATGTTGTCTGGGCTAACTGCGAGAGAAGTTGCCACCACGCCGTCACCAAGGACTTTCTCGCCATGACAAACTGCGCAGTTGCTCAGGAACCGCTTCTTGCCATTGTTCAGATTCGGTGTGCCATACTTATTATCGGTGAGAGTTTTAACACCAAAGAAACCACCTAATCCGCAAGCAACAAGCCCAAAGATAATCAAGATTGCTTTTTTCATACATCAGAGACCTTTGCTGACAGAAGTGAATTTCTGCCGGAGAAGTAAAGGAATGAAAAAGCCCGGCAATAAGTACCGGGCTGGATGGTTGAATTAATCGAAACCGATTTAGTTCACTCGATAAGTTTATTTAGCTAATGAGCTGAATTCAGTACAGCTTGATGTTGGCAATTTCACCCCGGAACGGATAGGTATTTCTGGCAGTAGAGCCGATACTGAGTGGGAAATCATTGCTGGCCGGAGGCGTTATCGCCTTGGAGCCATAGTCTGTACTGTCGACACTTAAACCCAACTGGTTGCCGTTAAGTGTAATAGTAACATGGTGCCAGTTACCGTCGCCGAGGTTTTTGGCGTTGATACCTTTACCGTTAACACGGGCACTTAATACACCAGTTTTACTGATTTGAACGTAATATGGATTGTTTGTCCCATAGTTCCACTTGGTAATGGCAAAGCTGGCATTCGCTGTGTTCCAGTTGTCATAACGAATATCAAATTCCAACCGGTTCATTACATCAAAGTCACCGAGTTCGACCCGTTCATTAATACCGTTGAATGATCCGGGTTTGGCAGCAAAGCTGGTGGCATGATGCTGGTTACAGGAAATATCTTCTACTGTGCCATTCAGCGGCCATTCGCCGATCAGATTAGGATTTGCCACGCCCTGTGAGCATAAACGTTGCTGCTTTTGGGCTCGATATAAGCTATCGATAGGTGTAGTGCTCTGGATATGAGCCTGTTTCTTGTTAGCTGGCAGGCTTGGGTCGTAAGTTTGCTGGCTTTCGATTGTGTTGAATGTCCAGCCTGATAACCCGACGACATAAGGCATGATCACCCGGCCGTACAGACTGTCATGACGCATGAAGCTCCAGTTGATAATTGTCCGTGGTGCCGTATTTTCGTTATTCCAGAACACCAAGTATTTCAGGTGATTTGGCTGTTGGTTTGCGGCTCCGCCCATTAAGCCGTAGTTCCAGCCGCCGACATTTTTATCTATCAGGTTGGCGTAAGGCTGGTCGGCATGGAGGTTATGGAAGCGATCCGGTGCATGCCAGGATTCACTCAGAACGTTACCGACTGCACGATGGGAAAATCCGGCAGCATGCCAGTGTCTTGCTGTGTCTTTGACTTTTGAAGCCAGAACATGGGTAGAGCCGCTGATATCAAGGCTGAGGTGGCCCGGGTTACCTTTGAAATTGATATCCTGAATGGTACTGGCGGCACTTCCCGTGATGGTTAAGCCGACATTGACGTCCTGGAAGTCGACATTTTTGACCCAGCTATTTGCAACACCGCTGAGGCGTAACATACTCCAGCCACCGTCATGGACTCCGTTTTTGTGATGGATGAATTTGTCATGCCAGTTACCTTTGAAGGTTAGATCTTCAAAGCCGACATTTTCTAATAAAGGTGCTGGCTTCAGTCCCCATAATCCGCCTGAGTCGACATTGTGATGGATTGGAGCGGCAAAGGTGATGGTATTACCCTGAATATGGGTGATTTGGTGAAACTCCTGTGATCTTAGCCCTTTGCCTGTGATTGCCGTCCAGGCCGGTTCTGGTTGATAAGGTGCAATGGCATCGGCTACGGTGGCTGCTGAGCCGTCAAGGCGGGTTAGCATTACCCATTGACCGGCCTGGAGTTTAGATGCATCAGCTACGGTGAGTGAACGGGTGGTTTCTCGAAGGTGATCGGAAACTACGGTGGTAATGAACTTATCACCATTGGCTAATTTCACCGGGGTTTTTCTCAAGTCAATTGTATTAGGGTCAGGATTTTTCTTATCGAAGCTGATCTGGAGAATATACGGTGTTGTCCAGTCTTTATCCGGATCAACCAGTTCCAGGTTACGTTCCATAAATAGTACGGTTTCAGAACCGACACCACGAAAGACAATATTTCCGCGCGCGACTTTGATCGTGAAGGTTTTGCGGTTAGCTGCCCCTTGTGGCGTATCAGACATGTCCAGTCCGGTCATGTCTGATGCATCATTAAGGCGGAACTGGCCTTTGGGGAATTCGATGATGGCCCCGGCACCGCCGTTATCAATATAAGTCTCAGCTGCGGCGATCGTTCTTCGAATGGCGTCCTTATCACTGAGGTTATCATCGGCAATAGCACCATAGGCCGTAACCTGAAAGACTTTGAAGCCTAAGTGGTCTGAGTCCGGCAACGATGCATTGCCAAATTGATACCCGGCGTATGAGAAGTTTGGCAGGATATTATCATTGGCTATATGCGATGCCGGGTCACGTAGATCGGAACTCGGAGAACGGGATGCAAGATAGTCAGCCCAGTAATCGGCAGCAAATGTCGAACTGTTGATTGCGAGTGAGACAAGAAATGTGGTTGTTTTGATTGCTTTCATAATTTCTTCCTGTTTAAGTTTCGAAATAAATTATAAGCGGTTGAAACGAATAAAACGTGCCCAGATCATCGATATGAAAGTAAATCGAAAACAATCGTAATATTTGTGGTTGCGCGCGTTTTTACTGAATCTGGTTGATGATGCAAGTATGAACAGCTTTTCGTTCAGAGTGAGAATGGCGGATGACCCGTGTCATGTCGTGTTTGGGAATGCTTACTATGAGTCGCTAGGGGAAGGTTGATTGAAATAAAAAAATCCTGCCCGAAGGCAGGATTTATTGTTATCAAGTGTAGGCATTCAGTACGCTGGCTGGTACTTCTGCCGGACGCCATGGATCGCCGGTAAACTCAAGCCACGGCATCAACTCTTCTTCTATGAGTTTTTCGATTAACTCGTGGTTACCATCTGCGATGTTAGACATCTGATAAGGATCCTGCTTGTTATCATGCAGGGTGTAAGTCAGTGGCTTACCAATCTTACGGTCAATCACCAGAGTGTAGTGATCAGTACGAACGCCACGTCGGCCATAAGACTGGGCACCATAAGGAATAAAAGTGTACAGCTGCGAAGTTGGGCGCTCATCTCCATTTTTACCAAGAACGGTATTGGCAAAGTTTGTGCCTTCAACCGTGTCAGGAATGTACTCTTCCATGCCCATCAGGCCGAACATGGTCGGGTAGATATCAGGAGCTGAGAAAAGGATGTCATCCTGACCCGCCTTAATCTTACCCGGCCAGCGGAACATCATCGGGATTCGCATTGACTCATCATAATGGACGTTCTTGGTTGGTTTACCGTTTGAGCCCATGCAACAGCCGTGGTCCGAGAAAAAGACAACCAATGTCTCTTCTGTCAGGTTGAGGCGATCAAGCTCATCGACAATACGGCCGAACTGCTCATCGACACCATTGACCATCGCCATATATTCTTTGAAATACTTAGGGCCGTAGCCATCCAGGTATTCTTTATCCCACTGAACATTAGGGCGGGTATTCAGGCTTTCTGATGTTTCCCCACTGAAGCGGTCGAGGTATTTCTGCGGAACCTGATCATAAGGTGAATGCGGAGGATTCATCGATACAACAAGGGTAAATGGCTTGTTATTGTCGCGATACTTACCGTTTTCATTTCGTAAGTATTTAATCGCAATATCAGCTTCGTGTTCAGGACTCCACTGGTTTATCACCAGCGGCTTGTCTCGTGGTGTTTCGTTGGTCCAGTACATCGGCGTCAGGTGTTTGTCATAAGTGCCGTAGGAGTACCAGAAATCAAAACCATGACGGCGATCCGGTGCAGTCCAGTCATTCCAGTAACGACCTTCCATCGGGTTATTGTAACTCGGTACGAAAGGCGCTTCCGGCGTATCAAGGTGCCATTTACCAATGTAACCCATGCTGTAACCTTGCGCTTTCATAATGTCAGACCAGGTTTGCGACTGCTTTTTCAGTTCTATCCCGAAATCTTTACCACCGAACTTGCCAGGCATTGCAGTATGGCTGTTACCCTGAATACCGTTACGATAAGGGTATTGGCCGGTCATAAGCATCCCGCGAAAAGGTGTACAAAGCGGAAAGTTAGAAACAGCCTGAGTTAGTACCGCACTTTGCTTGGCAAATTTATTCAGGTGAGGTGTTAATGAAGGATCCTGATTCATGAACCCTAAGGCGTGGGCGCGCATTTCGTCCGGGAAAATGATCAGAAGGTTAGGCTTTTTCGTTTTTGCTTTCGAAGATGGTGGTACGACTTTCGATGCCAGGGAGCTGCAAGCCGGAGTGGCTGCGACCGCCCCTGTTAAAGCGAGTCCCTTTAGCAGATCACGACGCGAGAAAGACATGGGTTAATTCCTTTATTGATATGTTACAATGTGCATAATGGTTGTGATATGGATTGAAAAAGAAAGGAGTTTAATTTCTCTTTCTTTTGTTTTGGGTGTCTAATAACACTATCGTAAATTATCGAAAGTAAAGCGACTAGGGCACAGATCACAAAAGGGCTTATAATGTTACAAGACCCTTTCAGGTTGAAACATTCTTCTTTTGCTTTACGGGAAGATTTACGATAACTTCTTCTTTAAGAAGATATTTACACCTTATAAAGCGAATTATAGCTTTCAAAACAGTAATTAACGAAAGTTTTTGTAAGTATCCACGAAGAATAGCAAAAGAATGTGAAAGAGATCGCAAGTTTAAACTCTTCCCGTTGTGCCTTTGATTTTTGATTGTAAGCTAAAACCGAAACCAAACGAAAGTGCGGTTTCAAAGGAGACTAAACGAAATGAAAAGTGCTGTCGAAAGACGTATGGAAATCGTCAATGTGGTGAACCGTGATGGTAAAGCCCGTGTCGAGGACCTTGCTTCGAGATTTAATGTCTCCAGTGTCACCATACGAAGTGACCTCAGCTTTTTGGAAAAAAACGGTTATGTCGTGCGTTCTCATGGCGCCGCTATTCCGAACACTGGGGTAATTGCAGAATTAACTGTTCATGAAAAGCGCCGTCAGAACGCGGGCATTAAATCTTTACTTGGACAGGCAGCTGCAGAACTGATCGAAGATGGTGACACAGTCATTCTGGATTCGGGTACTACTACGCGAGAAATCGCAGCCGGCCTTTCTAATGCCGAGAATGTAGTGGTAATGACCAATGGTCTGGATGTGGCTATGGAGTTGTCATCAAAACCTGGTGTTGAAGTATTGATGACAGGTGGTGTACTTCGTAAGAAAGCACTGTCTTTTTCAGGTTCACAGGCTGAGAGTAGTTTAAAGAACTATCGGTTCGATAAAGTATTCCTCGGTGTGGATGGTTTTGACCTTCGGTCAGGAATCACAACACATAATGAGTTGGAAGCTAGTCTTAACCGCTTAATGTGTGAGATTTCCGAGCAAGTGATTGCGGTCGCCGACTCAAGTAAATTCGGTAAACGCAGTTGTCATATGATCCGTGAATTCGGAAATATTGATACGCTTGTGACTGATTCCGGCATACCTGACGATTATGTTCAGGGCTTACGGGATATGAAGGTCAATGTCATTATCGTCGAAAAGACAGACTAGCAGACCAGTACCTACCAAAAGATGTACTAACTCCATAGCAACATTACGGATGTTGATTTTGGAGTTAGTACATGAACACCCTTCTCGATATCGTTACGCGCCATAAGGCGGGTGAATCAAACGGCATTTATTCTGTTTGTTCTGCCCACCCGTTCGTAATTGAAGCTGCAATTCTGCAGGCGCGACACGATTCATCCCCGTTGCTGATTGAAGCCACTTCCAACCAGGTTGATCAGTATGGTGGTTATACCGGTATGACACCGGCTGATTTTCGAAACTTTGTTTTCGATATGGCGGAAGGGCTTAACTTCCCTCTTGGCAGCCTTATTCTCGGCGGTGACCACCTCGGGCCTAACCGTTGGCAGGATCTTCCTGCGGCTGAAGCCATGACAAAAGCTGATGCTCTCATTGCTGCTTATGTTGCTGCCGGGTTTAAGAAAATTCACCTTGATTGCAGCATGTCCTGTGCTGATGACCCGGTACCGCTTTCTGATGAAGTAGTGGCAACCCGTGCTGCGCGTTTGGCTCGTATTGCGGAAAAAACAGCTCTCGATACTTTTGGTGTCAGTGATGTTGTTTATGTGATTGGTACTGAAGTTCCGGTTCCGGGCGGGGCTGCTGAAGAACTGGAAGGTGTGGAAATTACTTCACCAGCTGCTGCGCAGGAAACGATTGAGTGTCACCGACGGGCATTTCAAGCTGAAGGTGTAGCAACTTGCTGGCAACGTGTCATCGGTCTGGTAGTTCAGCCCGGTGTTGAATTCGACCATACCGGGGTAATTGATTACTGTCCGGAGAAAGCGCAAGCGCTGAGCCGGGTTGTTGATAATTATGACCATCTTCTTTTTGAAGCCCACTCAACTGATTATCAGGCAGATAAAGCTTATCAGGCATTGGTTAGTGACCACTTTGCAATTTTAAAAGTGGGGCCTGCTCTGACATTCGCGATGCGGGAAGCTTTGTATGGCTTGTGTGATATTGAAGACGAAATTACAGCGAAAGCGCATTGTTCAAATCTTAAAGAGCAAATTGAAAATCAAATGCTAACTAGTCCTGGATATTGGCAAAAATATTATCAGGGCGATGAAAATCAGCAGAGATTTGCCCGTAGCTATAGTTTTAGTGATCGAATTAGATATTACTGGCCTGACAAAAATATTAATGAGTCACAAAATAAATTGTTTAGCAATTTATCTCGCTCAGGAATGCCCCTTCCATTAATTAGCCAATATTTTCCAGAACAATTTACAGCTGTCAGAAATGGCAAGTTAGAAATTGAGCCAAAGGCTTTTGTAATTGACAAGATCCAACATGTTCTTCGCATATATGCGAAGGCATGTAAACTTTCAAAATAATTAAGGATACACCATGGAACAACATTTAGGTTTTGCTGAAAATGATCTTGATAGCTTAAAAGCTTTTTGGACAGCAAAAGAAATTGAACAACAACCGGACTGCTGGAAAAAAACCTACGCAATTATTGATGAGTGTCGTCCTGTTATCAATGCTTTCATGGAATCGGTTCTGGCTCACCCTGAGTTACGCATTGTTTTGACCGGTGCTGGTACATCTGCGTTTGCAGGCCGCGCATTAGCACCTGTTTTATCGAAAGTTACAGGTTGCCGTGTCGAAGCAATAGCATCAACAGATATTGTTTCTAATCCGTATCAGTACTTTGCAGAAGATATTCCTACTTTGCTGATCTCTTTTGCCCGCTCAGGTAACAGTCCAGAAAGTGTTGCAGCTGTTGAGCTTGCAAATCAGTGCCTTAGCAATTGTTACCACCTGATCCTGACCTGTAACAGTAAAGGTGAACTCTATCAGCGATGCAGTAGTGATAAGCGTTCGTTTGCTTTGCTTATGCCTGAAGAAACCAATGACAAGTCGTTTGCGATGACTTCAAGTTTCTCTTCGATGATGGTCGCTGCATTTTCAGTTTTTGCTAATGGAAATGAGTTTTCGAAAGAAATCGAAAGATTTTGTAAGTGTTCTGAGGCATTGATCAAAGAAATTAATTCCCTAATCAGTACTATGTCACAACGGGATGCGAACCGAGTGATTTATTTGGGGAGTGGATGTTTTCAAGGTTTAGCTCAGGAGTCTGCATTAAAGCTACTTGAATTAACAGCCGGTAAAGTTGTTGCTTGTTTTGATTCTCCTCTGGGTTTCCGTCACGGACCGAAATCTATTGTAGATAATAAAACAATTATCGTTGTTTATATTTCTAACGATCCATATACACGAAAATATGATTTGGATTTATTGAAAGAAATTCGACGTGACAATATTGCTAATTATGTTGTTGCAGTAACCGCTCAAATAGATGAAGTCGTAACTGAGGGTGAATATATTTTAGTCGATAATATGGATTCAGCAAAAGATGTTGAATTGCTGTTCCCATATATGTTGATTGCTCAATTATATGCTTTTCATCGTTCATTAGTTTTAGGTAATACACCGGATAACCCATGTCCGACAGGTGAAGTTAATCGGGTTGTTCAGGGCGTTACTATCCATAAATTCAATAATTAAATAAAAAGGTTAAATACTATGACGTCACCAAATATTGTATGGACGCGAATTGATGAGCGTCTTCTGCATGGTCAAATTAGAATTACCTGGGGTAAACATACCGAAGCGAATTTAATTCTGGTTGCTAATGACGAAGCTGCTGAAGGTCCTAATGCTGCATTTATGCAGGCTGGTATGAAAGCCTCAGCTGGTGGTGAATATGCTGTTCGTTTTTTCTCTATCCAGAAAACCATTGATGTTATTCATAAGGCATCACCACAGCAGAAAATTTTCATTCTATGTAACTGTCCTGAAGACGTAGCGCGCCTTGCTGAGGGTGGGGTGCCAATTACTCACTGTAATGTTGGCAACATGCATTTCCATGACGGTAAGCGCCAGATCGCCAAAACAGTATCTGTTGACGACAAAGACATTAATGCTTTTGAACGCCTTGTTGCACGAGGCGTGACCTGTACGGTTCAGAATACGCCGGATCAGGCTCCGGCAGATGTACTTGAACTTGCTACGGTGGGCGCATAAGCGCCCCCGAACCTCCCTTTAAACAGAGATTTAAAAAAGGAATAAATCATGTTTTTCGTAGCTTCGCTTGTTGCAATATGGGCGTTCTTCTGTGGTATCGATAAATACGATGTCGCGTTGAATATTCACCGCCCGTTAATCACAGGCCCGGTTGTTGGCCTGATCATGGGTGATATGCAAATCGGCCTGATTGCCGGTGCAACCCTGGAACTTGCTTGGTTAGGCTTGGTGCCTAACGCAGGTGCTCAGCCGCCAGATGTCACTATGGGTACCATTGCTGCAGTTGCATTTGCAGTAATGACTGGCCAGTCAGCGGAAGTAGCAATGGGTGTGGGTATGCCTATCGCGGTTCTGATGCAGATGCTAGTCATCGGTTTCTTCGCCCTGACTTCATTCACTATGGGTAAGGCTGATGAATATGCAGAGCGCGGTGATTCTGCGGGTATTGATCGACTACTGATTACAACCATTTCTCTACGTTCATTGTTATACGCAGTGGTTGCCTTCATTACCGTTTACTTCGGTGAACATGCTGCGGCATGGATTGATGAAAACGCACCTAAAGTCCTGCTGGAAGGTCTGGGTATCGGTGCCAAGATGGTTCCTGCTATCGGCTTTGCCATGCTGCTTAAAATTATGTGGTCCAAGGAAGTGGCTGGTGTGTTCTTCATCGGTTTCGTGATGACAACTTATCTGAAACTGCCAATTATGGCGGTCGCTATCCTGGGTGCGTCAGCAGCAGCACTGTACTACTTCTTCAGCGGAAGTAACGGAAATACAACTAATCAAGTAGAGGAATTCGAAGATGGCATCTGATATCACTGCAGGCACTCTAGCCGACAAGAATACCAAGGTTCAGGAAAGTCTAGTTGATGATATTGATTCATACGAAGACACCACACCGCGAAAAGTAATCACCAAAAAAGACCTGATGGTTTGTGCTATTCGCGGCCTGTTCATGGAAGGTAACTTCAACTTCGAACGTATGCAGGCGGGTGGTTTTGCTTACTCAATTATCCCGGCGCTGAAGAAGATCCATGGTAACAATAAGCGTGACTTAGCCAAGGCGCTGAAGAACCATCTTCAGTTCTTCAACGCCAGTCCGAAACTGTTTACCTTTCTACTGGGTACTTCCATTGCGATGGAAGAGAACAAGGAAAAGCCGTCGACAGTTAACGTGATGAAAGTTGCCGGTATGGGTCCGACAGGTGGTATCGGTGATGCTATCGACCACATGACCCTGATGCCCTTGACTTTGGCTCTGGGGGCGTCGATTGCAATGGATGGCTCGATTGCTGGTCCGTTTGTGTTCTTCTTCCTGTACCAGATTGTTCACTTTGCAGTTTACTTCGGCCTGATGTTCATGGGCTACAAAGCTGGTACTGCTGCAATGGTGAGCATGAGTGATGCGACCGAGAAGCTGGCGAAAGCGGCCAATATCATGGGTATCTTTGTTATCGGTGCCTTGTCGGCCACCTTCATACGGGTGAAGACCACGGCCTCGCTCGAACTCGGTGGCAAGGTGGTCGAACTGCAAAGTGCGCTGTTCGACAAGATTATGCCGAACCTGCTGCCGCTGGTCCTGGTGTTCATTATGTTCAAGCTGGTGAAGGGTACTGGTTTCTGGGCTAAACCACCGGTTCTTATCTTCTCAACCCTGGCTGCCGGTGTTGTCGGCCACTCCCTGGGTATTTTCTAAGTCACTATTCGATAAAACGGGGGGAGCGATTCCCCCCCTCATCAAGGATTTTCAGATGATTGGTATTGTTGTTTCGGGCCACATTAACTACGCCACAGGTATGCAGTCGGCAGTCAAAGCGATTGCCGGTGAGCAAGAACAGATGGCTTTTATCGATTTCGTTGAAACTATGTCAACAGAGCAGCTTGAAGAGCGCCTGCGCCAGGCTGCCAAAGAAGTGGATTCCGGTGAAGGTGTGTTGTTCCTGACTGATATTCCAGGTGGTTCGCCGTGTAACCGTGCGCTTTCAATCATGATGGATACAGCCAATGTTGAGCTGGTTGCCGGTGCCAACCTGCCAATGATTGCTAATGCCGCTTTTGAACGTGATGGCGCAGAGCTAAAAGAGCTGGCGGCAACATTGATTGAAATCGGTACTTCTTGTGTTCAGGACATGCGTAAAGAGCTGGAAGCGGTGATGGAACCGGAGCCGGCAGAATGTGAAGACGGACTATAACCATGCGTTACGCTTTACTTCCGGATCGGGTTTTTACCCCGGCAGGCATTGTGACTGATACCTATGTCATTATTGCTGAAGGAAAAATTGAATCCCTGACTTCTCAGCCGCCGACAGATTGTGTGGTTACTCGTCTTGAAGGGCAGTCTTTGATGCCGGGCTTTATTGATATTCATATTCACGGTCGCCAGGGAGCGGACGTGATGGATGCAACGGGCGAAGCATTGCAGCAAATTGCGGATGCTCTGCCAGAAACCGGAGTGGTTGGCTGGGTGGGCACCACAGTAACAGCACCTTGGCAGGATATTCTCAGAGCGCTTTCGCAGGTTCGACATTACATTGCTCAGCCGCAGCAACAGGGAGCTGAACTACTGGGAAGCTTTCTTGAAGGGCCATATTTCACCGAGCCACATCGGGGCTCTCATCCTCCGGCGTATTTGAAATCGCCAACAATTAATGAACTGGAGCAATTGAAAGGCGCAGCCGGTGACTCTCTGATCCGCACGGCGGTTGCTCCGGAAGCTGACGGAGCGATGGACGCTATCAGTTGGCTGGCAGAAAACAACATCAAAACATCGGTCGCCCATACTGATGCCACTTTTGAACAGGTTACTGATGCCTTTAATCGGGGGGCTGATTGCGGCGTTCACTTGTTCAACGGTATGCGCGGCCTTCACCATCGCGAACCGGGCTGCTGTGGTGCGGTACTTTATCACGACATGCTGGCCGAACTGATTGCTGACGGCATTCATGTTCATCCGGTGATGATGCAGCTGGCTTATCGGGTGAAGGGATATCAGGGAATAGCCTTGATTACTGACTGTATGCGTGCTGGAGGTCTTGACGATGGTGAATACCAGCTTGGCGCACAGACGATCACTGTGACTGACGGTGAAGCTCGCAGCCCTTGCGGTTCACTTGCAGGCAGTACCTGCAGCCTGGATCAGGCGCTGCGCAATATGGTGTTCAAGACCGGCGTTCCGGTTTGGGAAGCGGTGCAGATGGCCACGGCTGTTCCAGCTAATTACCTTGGGCTTGCTGATCGACTTGGCGTTATTGCCGAGGGTATGGAGGCCAGTCTGACAGTGATGAATGAAGAATTACAGGTGCAGGGCACATTAATCAAAGGTCAATGGGCCTATCAGACAGCAGCCATTAAATAGCCGCTGAAGATCCTGCCATAACAAAAGAATAAGAGGTTTTACATGGAAATTCGTCAACCTATTCATAGTGCACACGCTAAGACACTGGATACTGAAGGTTTGCGTGAGCAGTTTCTGATTGAAGATATGTTCCAGGAAGGTCAGATCAAGCTGACATACAGCCATATCGACCGAATCATTGTCGGCGGTGCGGTACCGACAACGGATGAGCTGGTTCTGGAAGGCGGCAAGGAAATCGGGGTGGATTTCTTCCTTGAGCGTCGTGAATTGGGTGCTATCAATATCGGCGAACCTGGGTTAGTCATCGTTGACGGTGAAACGTATGAAATCGGTCACCGTGAAGCGATTTATGTCGGTAAAGGTGCTAAAGAAGTTAAGTTCTCCAGTGTTTCGGCACAAAAGCCTGCACGTTTCTATGTAAATAGTGCTCCGGCTCATATGACATATCCGACTCGTAAAATTACCCGCGAAGATGCTTCTCCGGAAACGCTGGGCAGTCAGGAAAACTGTAACGTTCGTACTATCAACAAGTATTTGCATCCGGCGGTACTGCCAACTTGCCAGCTACTGATGGGGATGACTGAACTGGCGCCGGGCAGCTTGTGGAACACTATGCCTTGCCACACCCACGAGCGTCGTATGGAAGTGTATCTGTACTTCAATATGAAAGACGACAATCTTGTATTCCATTATATGGGTGAGCCACAGGAAACCCGTCACATCGTAATGCGCAATGAGCAGGCGGTGATCAGCCCTAGCTGGTCAATTCACTCCGGTGTCGGTACGGCGGCATACACATTTATCTGGAGCATGGTTGGCGAAAACCAAACCTTCCACGATATGGACCATGTTGCGATGAGCGACCTGAAGTAACCCTTCCTATTAACTTATGTAGTGGCATCGGTATGCAGCAATTCGGTGCCATTTCGACAGACATCATTAGCAGGAACTCCAAATGAACATGTTTGATCTATCAGGCAAAGTTGCCATCGTTACAGGTTGTAATACCGGCCTTGGTCAGGGAATGGCCCTTGGTCTGGCTCAGGCGGGGGCAGATATTGTTGGTGTCGGCCACATTGAAGCGCCTGAAACACAGGCTCAGGTAGAAGCGCTTGGCCGCAAGTTTCATTACATTACCGCCAACCTGATGGCACAGGAAGGCCTGGAACAACTGGTTGCCGAAGCTGTAGAAGTGATGGGCCATGTAGACATTCTGGTGAATAACGCCGGTATTATCCGCCGTGAAGATCTTCTGGATTTCTCTGAAAAGGACTGGGATGACGTAATTAACATCAACCAGAAGACAGTTTTCTTCCTGTCTCAGGCTGTTGCCAAGCAGTTCGTCAAACAGGGTAACGGCGGCAAGATCATTAATATTGCATCGATGTTGTCATATCAGGGTGGCATCCGTGTTCCTTCCTACACTGCCAGTAAGTCAGCTGTGATGGGCCTGACACGTGCGTTGGCTACAGAGCTTGCAGAGCACAATATTAATGTAAACGCGATTGCTCCGGGTTATATGGCGACAGATAACACTGCAGCACTTCGTGCCGATGAAGCTCGTAATGCTGCAATCTTAGAGCGTATTCCGGCGAACCGTTGGGGGCTGCCTTCTGATCTTGCCGGTCCGGCAATCTTCCTGGCATCAAGCTCCAGTGATTATGTGAACGGTTATACCATCGCAGTTGATGGTGGCTGGTTGGCACGTTAAGGAGTGGTTGATATGGCAATGGGCATCAAACAGGACGTATTGACCCTGATGAAGCGGGTTTACCGCTATCAGGCCGCCAATCAAACCCGCAGTGTGATCCGCCGAAGCGGCAAAACCCGCTTTATTAAAGATACCGACTGGGAACGCGGGGTGTTCTGGTCATGTGTATCAGCAGCATGGAAGGCAACGGATGATAATGAATATCTGGACGGCGTAATGAACTATGCGCTGCATACTGGTTTCCGTACTGGCCCGAATGCCCGCTTTGCTGATGATCATATTTGCTGTCAGGCGTACTTGGATGTTTATCCGGTGGTAAACCAGCCAGAAGCGCTGGAGCCAACCATTAAAGCTCTGGAGCTGATGGTAGAGAATCCTGAACCGGGTCGTAAAGACTGGTGGTGGTGTGATTCTCTGTTTATGGCCCCGCCTTCATTTGCTGCCCTGACTCAGCAAACTGGTGACAGTAAGTACCTTGACTATATGAATGCGGCATTCTGGGATTCTGTGGATCACTTGTTGGATACAGAAACAGGTCTGTTTTATCGTGATCACCGTTATATCCCTGACGGCAATGGCAATGAGTTACGTGAAGCTAATGGTCAGAAGGTGTTCTGGAGTCGCGGAATTGGCTGGGTTCTGGCAGCGGTGCCACGCCTGATAGCACGAATGCCGGAAGATTATCAACATCGCCAGAAGTACCTGAATCTGTTTACTGAACTTGCGGCTGAAGTGATCAAGTATCAGCAGGAAGACGGATTCTGGCGTACCAGCTTGTTGGATCCTGAGAGTTTCCCAGCACCGGAAAGCAGTGCAACCTCGCTGTTCTGTTATGGCCTTACCTGGGGCATTAACAACGGACTGCTGGATCAGGAAACCTACCAGCCAGTTGTCGAAAAGGCCTGGGCGGCATTGCAGGGCGCAATTCATGATAATGGTATGATCGGTTGGGTTCAGTTGCCTGCGTTTAATCCGCGTGATGTGAAGTTTGAACACAATATCGATTACGGTGCGGGTGCATTCATGCTGGCGGCAACCGAAATGGTTCATCTCGCAGACTGAGCAGGTGACCTGTACGTAACGTGAAGAAACAAAAAGCTGATTTTATTTCGATAAGGTCAGCTTTTTTATTTAATAAAATCAATAAGGAAAGATGTGATGAAAAAGGTTTGGGGATTATCTGCCATTTTGCTGGGAAGCCTTGTGGCGTTTCATTCAACTGCAGGGGATGCTAACTCTCAGTACATGATTCGCTTTGCCCAACAAGTACCTGTGATTGATGGTAACGGCACTGATGCAGCATGGAATAATGCACAACCGCTGACGGATTTTACTTTCCCTTGGCGTGCAGACGCGGCACCGGACACCGAATTTCGTGCTTTGTGGGATCGTGATGCGCTGTATTTCCGCTATGTTCTGGAAGATCAGAACCTTGCTGTTGGTACTGATCCAGAGCGAGCAGTGCTGGATTCGGATCGTGCTGAAATTTTCCTGGCAAAAAATCCGCAATTGTCCAGCTACTATACGATGGAGATCGACCCGAAAGCTCGCGTGTTCAGCGCAGATGCTGCTTACGATATGACGAAGAAGAAGCGTGTAAAGCTGGACAGCAACTGGAACTGGCCGGGGTTGGTGACTAAGGCGAGCATTACTGAAAATGGATATGTAGTTGAAGCGAAATTGCCGATGGCAACGATCACTGACCTGGAGCTTTGGCAGGATGACGCTCAGTCAGAACTTCTGTGTGCACTGATGCGTGCTGAATTTACGCCAAAGCAGGATGGCAGCCTGGATATGGGCTGGATGACATGGATTGATCCGCAAACAGCGAAACCAAACTTCCATAATCCAGGTACTTTCGGCTCCTGTAAGCTGGTGAAATAAATACTGCTATTTCTAAGCCTCTTCTTCATGCCGCCTGGTTGGACTCGGCGGCATGGGGGAGAGGCTTTTTCGTTTGTAATACCCTTGAATAAATACTTAGAACAGGAAATGTGTTCATCATGGCACTTCAAAACACGTATTTGTTGGCGCAGCTGTTTGGCTTTTTCAGCTTTGCCATCGGCTTATATGCTTTCTATCAGAAAACCGACCGTAAATTGAAATTATGGATGGCTGTACTGTGCCTGATGAACGCGATTCATTTTCTGTTACTGCAGTCATTTTCTTCGGCGTTCTGTGCTGTCGTGTCTATGGTCAGAAACCTGATTACCATTAAGGTTCGCTCAAAGTGGGTGATGATGGTTTTCATGATGTTCAGTATTGCCGGTTATTTTTCAATTCAGCGCCCGAGTGAAGTCCTGGGCGTCACAGGTATTTGTGTGGGGACTTACTCGCTCTTTATGTTAGAAGGGATAAAACTGCGTTTGGGACTTTTGACCGGTTCTTTGCTGTGGCTGGGAAATAATATCGCCCTGGGATCAATTGGCGGCTCCTTGCTTGAGGTCTGTAGCGCGACGATGAATGCCATTACTTTGTATCGTCTTTACTGTGATAAAAAAGCCCTCGCAGGCGAGGGCTTGGTGAAGTAGCTATTCCGTATTCGTTTTTAGCGACGGCGATGGAGCAATCCAAACAGGCCGAGTAAGGAGAGCATTAACGGGCTGCTTGAACCTCCTCCTGAGCTGCCACTCTTGTTGTTATCATCGCCGTTTTTATCACCGCTCTGGCCGCTATTACTGTTGCCGCCGTCTTGGGTGAGCGTCAGGTTGACTGAGTTGCCAAATTGGCTTTCAACAGTAATTCGAGTCTTACCATTCAGGTGTGAATAAGACTGTGAAGCGGTCAGGGCGTTGATATCCCACTTACCATCAACTTCAACCACTATCGTGATCGGTGGTGTCGGTTGGTCGTTTTGTTGAAGGTTCAACTCTGGTGAGGCAATACTCAGATAGGCTTCTTTATCGATTAGCTGGGCTAACACCTGGGCTGTGGTGCCGATCATCTTAACCGGGCCCTGAGTGAAAGTTGCAGAATTTGTGCTGCTGTAGCCATAAAGTTGATTGCTTTGGTCAAACAGAACCTGATCGTTTCCGTTGCGTTCCAGTACTGAGTACTGCGGTGAACTTTTCATTGTATTGGCAAACGCAGTCATTTCTGTCGGTGTCGTTTCTATCACCATCACATATTGATAGCTGGCATTATCTGGTGCAACACCATGATCAATCCAGGCAGATGAGAATTCTCCCGAAGTTTGAGCCTTGGTTTTGTTATGACGAGATACCTGACTGCCCCGGCGTACCTGAACATTGTCTGCTTCAATCAGGTAGTAACCAACCTTGTTATCATCAATTAACCAGTCTCCGGCTGATAGAGTTGCAGAAAAGTCGGCCTCTTTATGATTGATACCGTTAATCCACAATCCATCAGGATTATTACCAATAGCGAGCTGAAACAGCGTCGTTTCAGTCCGGTTTGTACCGTCTGAATTACTGATCCCGGTTCCGGTCAGGAACAACTTATCTCCGGCGGCCAACACATGCTTTTCTGCTTCAAATGAAGGCTCAAAGTTACTGAGTGTCTGTGGGGCCTTATGTTTGAAAGTAAACAGGCTGTAGCGATCTTTCAGTGACGCCGAACCGCTGATCCCATCATCAGAGCGAACCATCAGGGTTGAAGTTCTCGGGCTTTCCAGTTCATCATAATCCAGATGAATTGTTGTCGTGCCCGGATTTCGGTTCCAGTCCCAACCTTCTTGTTTGTAACCCAGCTGAGTCGGATCACCGTATGGGATCACATGGACGCTGCCGTGGCTCTGGTAACGGCCATAACGGTTATCGTTGGTATAGATTTCTGATGACCAGACATCTTTGTTATAGCCTTTGAACACAGCCATGCGGCTGCCGTTGCGGTGGATGGCAAAGGCACCGCCGTTATAGCTCCAGCTCCCCTCTGGCAATGAAGCCGGAATAATACTTTTGCCGAAAATTGCGGAGCTTTGCTGTTGATGAGTATTCGTGACCTGAAGATAAATTGCCGCCAGTTCTTCATCAATGGCTGGATAACTGTTAGCCAGCCATTTTAGTCCGTTACTGTAGCGGTTTACGCTGAGATCAGTAAACGGGTGCCTGCCGGATAAAGCAAGGGGCACATAAGGGTTGCTGTAATGCCAGCCCGCAACCATTACCGACTTGAGGTTATTAAGAGCGTCATTTCTGAGGCTGAATCCTGTTCCCTTGAGGATATAGGCCACATGAGCTGCGTTTTCGAAAGCCGGGAATGCATAACCGGGGTAATGGCCGTTATGACGCCAGGCTGTACCGTCCGGGCGTAAACCGTCATTGGTTCCCGGTGGTGTCTGGCTGAGTGCGCCGGAGAAGAAGGTTGAGAATTTGTGCAGTAGCGCAATACGTTCGCTGTCATCCGGGTTGAGTAACAGCAGGGCGAGGTGTTGGCGCGACAAGGTATTGAAATAGTCGAGGTTAGAGCTACCGCTGTTCAGTGCCATATCAAAGCTGTCTTTAAATTCGCGGGAGAACCACAGCAAGGCACGATACGTTGGTTGTAATAGGTGGTTGGCGGCCAGTTCATCGGCCATCATCAAGGCTGATATATACCACCAGCGGCCACTATATCCCCAGTGGTGACTGGTCACCAACGCACTGCCATCGGCGAAGCCCTGATCCAGCAGATGTTCGGTCATCAGGCGGTATATTTCTGCCAGTTGTTGCTTGTCGGCACTGAATGCCGGGTTGTTATAAGCTTTGGCGATATCCAGCATTAGCTGAGCGTAGCCCGTCAGCTTATTGCCTTTGCTGTCTGAGTCGCCGAGCAGGACGTAGTCATCGAAATCTGTTTTGTCTGCCGCCGACAGATGGGTTGGTTGATAAATCACTTGTTGCTTGTCGGTAAGAACATGGCGGCCGGTAATATTGCCGTTGCTGTCTTTACTGATGCCAAATTCTCGAAAGCGGGTTTCAAGGCTGCTCAGGCTGCCAGGGTTGCCACTAAATTCGTTGATCAGGGTTTGTTTAACGATTGCTGCATCATCGAGTTCAGCCTGAGTTGGAACTGGCAGGTTATCCACTAAGGCAAAGTTGATTTCAGGTAGGTTATAGCGTGTCGTAACCTGATCGTCTGACCATTGGTAGCGGTTGTCATCAACAGAAACCATTATCCGGTCGATATACAAAGAGCCGGCGCTAGCGCTTGATGAAGATGGTGCATGAAATGTCAGCTTTGCTAATTGATCTGTGACCGCTGGGGTGAAGTCGTCATTCAAAGATACCCCGATAGCACGCCAGCCGGTGAAATTTAGGTTGACTGTAAAACGGGAGGCATTCTCTGCGTTGTTGTCGGCCAGTTCTACCGTCAGGGTGTCGTCTACAGCTGTCGGGTTATACAACCAGAAGGATAATACCTGGGTTGCGCCTCGTCCATAGGCTGAGGTGGCCTGTGAATCCGTCAGGCGAGTGAAGCTATGGTCAATTGTCAGAGCGTCACCTTTAGTCCATTGCCAGTGTAAGGATTGCTCCCCATGGATGGCTCGGGCCTGACTTAACTGGTAGTTACTTGCTGTTATCCAATTCGGTTTATTCAGCTCTTCGAAGCTAATTATTTGAGACTGAAGGTTAGAAGCGTAGCTATACCCGCTCAGACCTGCCGATAAGATAAAGGCTGTAACAACCTTCCTGCCCATTACCTTTGAAGTAGGTAAGGCATATTTTAATTTCATTTCGAATAACCCTGAGTTTTTATTCCGTGCCTGAAAGCGCGCAGATAATAAAGCCTTTACGGCTAAGTCATAATGCGTCCGGAATCGTTATTTATTAATGGTATCTGTTTATTTTTCAGCATCTTTGAATGTTTGAATTACGTTGTACTTGTCTTTCTCTATTTAACTTTATTTAAATCAGTAGCTTAATTATTTTTTTTACAAAACCGATTCTCCTGAAAAACTGTTGTTTTTTGTTTTCACTATTCTGTGCTTTGCCTTATGTTAGCTTTCGTTTTTTGGTTTTGATATAGCTGGTACTCAGTGATATGGCAAAAATGTGATGTGTGTTTAGCTATAAGAGTAGCGTATAGAGCAGGGATTTTGCGCCTTATTTCTATTGGTCGTTGATTTTTAAGGCCTTTTAGTGATGAGGAGTTCTAAGGAATGGGTTCTTTTGTTCTCTTTCGTTTGTTTTCGTTGTGTGGTTTTCATCACAGTCAATGAGTGAAAATCAAATTACTATGCATGCATATTAAATTGTCGAAGTAACGGATATTAATATCTGCCGTAATTCGAAAAATAATTAAGCTTTGTGAAACTCATTTTTATATTAATACGGTTTTATATTCTTAGGAGAAAAAATGTTTCGGTTAGATCAGTACAGTTTCGGCAAACGGCTTGGGGTGGGATTTGCGATTATTATCATGATGCTGTTACTGGTCTTCGGAGAAGGCCTACGTGCCCGTTGGGTAACCGATAATGGAATTAATCAGTTGAATGCAGCCAATGTTGGTGTTCGCGAGGTATTCGGATTACAGGTGCTGGAAAATAACTACCTCAATACGCGAGATCCGGTTTATGCTCAGCGTTTTAAAAAGTGGCATAAGGTTAATCTGGATAATTTTGTTGCCAGTAAGGTACTTTTTAGTAATGAGCAGGATCGTGCTTTGGTCGATCAGTTTGAAGCGGCCAGTATTGAGTACGGCAAAGAGTTCGATCAGTTTAATCAGCAAGTAAGCAGTATTAAAGACCTCACAAAACAGATGGTTGATGCTGAGAAGTTATGGGCGGATCAATATCTGGCAGATTCTGCTCAGTTATTGCTGGCACGATTGGAACAGGCTCGGACCCAGACGGAATTGTCGCTGGATCCGGCATTACTTAATGAGTGGGAAGGTGATTTAAGCCTGTGGGCAAATTATGTACCTCCGTCAGAAATTAAGAATTATCGTAATAAGCTTAGTCAGGTTGGTAGCTTGGTGAAAGAGTCGGTTGAAACCCGAGAAATAATGCTTAAAGCTGCCACAAAAGTTCGTGATAGCGCTAAATCATTGGTTGCTAATGTTGAGCTGCAAATGGCGAAAGACAAGCAGCTTAGCGCGGTGGTTGGTATTGCTGTGTGCCTGTCTGCTGTTATTGCCAGTTTTGTTATTGGTTTGGTTATCACTCGTTCAGTGGTTAATCCTGTTAAGACGACAATCAGCATCGTTGAACGTTTAGCCGATGGTGAGCTTTATCACCAATTATCGTCAGAGGCTCGTGATGAACTGGCAAGTTTGTCTAAAGCGATTAACCATATGATGAATTCACTGCGCCATATGGTTGGCGATATCAGCCACAACCTTGAACTGTTAAATACCATGACAGCAGAAATGGGAACGATAGCAGAGCACAATAACAGTGGGGCACAAAAACAGTTATCGGAATCTGAGCTGGTGGCAACTGCGATGACTCAGTTGACCGCTACAATGAGCGAAATTAGCAGCAGTGTGACCGAAGTTGCTGAAAGTGTCAGTCAGAGTCAGCAGTTGATCGTGCGTTGTAGTCAGGTGACTGATACGGCAATTGAAGATATTCGTCACCTTGATGCCAATATTACAGATGCTTCCGGAGTGGTTCAGCAGTTGGCGCAGGGAACTGAAAATATCAGTTCAGTTCTTGAGGTGATAAGCAGTATTTCCGATCAGACTAACCTGCTGGCATTGAATGCAGCGATTGAGGCTGCCCGGGCTGGGGAGCAGGGGCGTGGTTTTGCTGTTGTTGCGGATGAAGTTCGATTGCTGGCACAGCGCACTCAGGCATCGACTCAGGAGATCCACACCATTATTGAAGCGTTACGTCATGATGCTTCTCAGGCTGTGACGGTTATGGAGCAGAGTCGACAGTCTATGTTGTCATCCCGTCAACAGGTCAATGATATTGGTACCCATCTTGGTGATGTCTCGGAGCTGATTAACAATGTGGCTGAGCAAGCTATTAATTTGTCATCAGCATCTGTTGAACAAAATGTGACGGCTGAATCTTTCAATGAAAGTATGCAGGTGATTGTTGGTATAACCCGCCAATCGTCAGATACTGCTGAACAGCTTGAGAAAACTGCGCGCCAGTTATCTCAATGCAAGGATGAAATTAATGTTCATATGTCGAAGTTTCGATTGTCTTAAATAATTAAGGGACACACTATCGATATTTAAAGCCCCCCGCCTTTTCAAAGGCGGGGGGCTTAATTAAGATATCTTTGCTGAGATACCTTAAGTGGCCTTACAACAGACCCGCAATGGCATCTTCGAAGATGTCAGCTAAAGGAATATCATCCTTCATATTCATGAGTTCCGGATAGCCGACAACATGTTGATATGCTGCTTGCACCAAGTATTCAATTAATAATGGATTGAAATGGCCTTCCAACGCTGGAGTTTCAGCTTTTATTTGTTTGTATTTTTTGAACTTGGTTTCGGCAATCATCCCTGTGATTAAAGCCCGCTGGAATGGCGAAGGCAATACCGGTGGCAGCTCAAATAAATATAATGACTTCAGTTTTTTCAGCGATTTCGTGTTCCATGCATATGGCACTATATCTAATGAGTTAGCAATACGGGAACATTTATCACCAAGCTGATCATCAAAGTAATTGGCAAAAGCGGCGTTACCTGCTGTTGGTCCGGCAAATGGTACAGTTGAAATGTCGATGTTAGGGGAGAGCTCTTTACCCTGAATGTCATTCAACCACAACGCCATAGTGGAGGATAATGCGCCGCCTTTACTGTGCCCTGTAACGCAGACTTTGGCTTCACCCTCTTCACCAATCTGCTCGTTCAGGAATTGCAGAACAGTTTTCCCTTCGCCGGGAATACCTGATTTAGGCTTCAGTTTTTGCAGGGTTTTAAGACCATAACTGGTGCTCTTGGAGATTTTCATTTTGCGGCCTTCAACAGATGCATATGGCCACTTCTTCATTTTTCTTACCATGAAGTCATTGAACAACCAGTCAGAAATCGATACCGGATTAGTACCTCGAATGGCTATTACATATTCACCTTCAACACCTTTTTTTTGTGCCACGTACATCATGGCATCATTAAAGATAGTAAAAGGAATGGTATAAACTGCCGGGCCCCAGACAACCTCCCAGTCATCATCCTGAAAAGGTTTCCATTCTTTTAAAGCCTGATTCATTTTGCTTAGGATGAGTTCGGCATTTTCTTGTGCTGTGCCTGTATGGGTGATGCCGTAATAGCTCATGTAGCTGAATGCGAGCATGAGTTGATCTTTGGTATAAGCCATAATTCCACCTTTGAATCACATTCGGTATTAATGATTAATATATTCAGGTAATGCAGATAAAATTGATTGTGATGTGTGAATGGAATTTGATGTAATTAATAGATAAATTAATAAATTCGAAACACACACGATCACTGTATTCAATATTAGTCCTGTTTTTTGTGATGAAATATATAGTGTTGTTTTTGTGATCTATAATAACTAAATACCTGAAAGCGGTTGTCATGTCGGCTTTACATTTCTGGCTGAATTCGCTGTTTGTACTTTTTTTTATAGATAGGGATTATAAGAGGTCAGAATTTAATTTCCTGAACTCTTTAATTTATCGCATCACATATTTTTCGTTATGCCATTGTGAGGTGATAGCGCTTGGTCTCAGCAGGAATCAACATAACTAAAGGGGACGGAAATATTCTACTTTTGCTGAGTCGAGTGACGGTGTAACGAATGTTGGTGGTGATCTAACGAGTTTTATACCAATACCGAATAACATTTCAATCATGTAAACTTCCAATAAACCCCTCTTGTTGCTGGATGTCACCAATGCCAAACTACTCCGCCTCATCAACGCCTCCTATATCCGGGGCAAAGAGCTATACCTTCGGTGATTGGCAGTTATTTCCAGAGTTGGGGCTATTGCTGCAACAAGGGCAGTCTGTACCGCTGACTACCCGTGCTTTCGCGGTATTGCGAATTTTGGTGGAAGCACAAGGTGAGCTGATAAGTAAAGATGAACTGCTAGAACAAGTGTGGGATGGCTTAATTGTTGAAGAGAACAACCTCCAGGCTCAAATTTCTGCGATACGTAAAGCGCTGGGTGCAGATCGGAAGCTGATTTCGACCGAATTCGGGCGCGGCTATCGTTTCCTCGGCAAAACCGAGTCAACACCGAAAATGGAAACTGTAGCTTCCGCTAAAAAGGCAGCTTCCAATTCTATTCATCAGCCAGCAACGGCGCTGCTTGGACGCTCTGTAGCTGTGGCCGAAATCAGAGAACTTCTCAGTCACCACAGGCTTGTCACTATTACTGGTATCGGTGGTACAGGTAAAACCCGTCTGGCGCAGGAAATTGGTTGGCAATTATCACAATCGGGTGGTGATGTTCGGTTACTGGAAATGGCCCGAGAGCAGGACAGTGAGCGTATCTGGTCAGCGATTGCTGCGGCATTGGGTGTCGAGATTGAGTACTCCGGAGTGGCAGTAGAGGGAAGCTCTCAGCTTTCTGCTTTGGGTGGCTTGCTGATTATCGATAACTGCGAGCACTTATTGGAGGAGTTGGCAACGGTAACTGAGTCGTTACTCCGGATCTCACCTAATCTCACTATTCTGGCAACCAGCCAGGAAGCTATCAATATTGATGGTGAACGAGTTTATCGCCTGCCGCCGCTATCTGTCCCCGAGCGCTCAGTAACAGATATTGAGGTAATTCAGTCATTTTCTTCCGTTCAGTTATTTAGTGAGCGCGCAGTAGCAGCCAGCCATGATTTCAAAGCTGATGAGAGCAATGTTCAGTTGATTTCTGACATTTGTCGACGTCTTGACGGCATTCCGCTGGCAATCGAACTGGCAGCCGCGCGCGTTGCAGTATTAGGTGTGTCGCAGATATGCCGCGGCCTTGATGATCGCTTTCGCTTATTAACTGGCGGTCGTCGGACGGCGTTGCCTCGCCATCGCACACTTCAGGGAACGATTGACTGGACGCATAGCCTGCTTGATGAGCAAGAGCAGCAGTTTTTCAGACAACTGTCAGTGTTTCCCGACAAGTTCAGCATTTTCAGCGTCTGTTTGTTACTGGGTGTAGAGGATGGGGAGCAGTGGCAGGTCGTTGATTTGTTGCAGAGTCTGGTTGCGCGTTCACTGCTCCAGCGAGATGTGGCTGACAGTGAGGCTCAGTATTGGTTTTTGGAGAATATTCGTTACTACGCGACCGAAAAACTGCTGGCTGCTGGAGATATTGAGGCAATGAATGTGGCGCACTCCCGATATTGTGAGCAAATGTCACAACTGGCATCAGCAGATTGGGACGTATTACCGACCCGTCAATGGCGGCAAAAATATCAGTATTGTGTTAATGACATGCGCGCGGCGCTCAATCGTGCATTATCCTCGGAAGGGGATTTTGAGCAGGGAATCTGTCTATTAAAGAACATGGTGCCGTTTTGGATTACGTTTTCGCTATATGACGAGTGCCAGCGACATCTTGAATTACTTTTTTCCCGCCACAATGCAGAACAGGTGGTGTCACCCTACGACAGAATGGCATTGCAGGCTGCTATGGGCAAGGCGTTGACTTGGGCAAAAGGCCCGGTTGAGGCGACAGGACAGGCATGGCAGCAAGCTCTGGATTCAGGCGCGGCGTCAGGCGACAGCGAAGTTCAGCTTCAGGCGCATTATGGTTTGTGGCTTTATTCTTTACGTACTGGGGTGCTTGAGCAATCACTCAATCACGCAATGGCGATGACCCAGCTTGCCTATGATTGTGAAGATGATGAAGCATATGCTACGGGACAGCGGATTGAAGGTGTATCGCGCCATTTTCTTGGTCAGCACAAGGATGCAAGAGTACTGCTCGAAACTTCATTAAATTGGTTCTCGCATCACCTGCCACCTCACCCGTTTCGTTTTGGCCTTGATCAAAAAGCGGCTGCTCAGGCTTTCTTATCGCGTTTGTTGTGGGTACAAGGTGAGTTTCACTCTGCTGAGTGTTTGGCTGATGCGGCGGTTGCACAGGCCCGAAGCCTGGATCATATCTGTTCACTTTGCTGTGCGCTGGCAGAAGGTCAGTGTATGACGGCGGCGCTTAATGGCAATGTCGAGAAAGTGGTGGAATCGGCGCAGGAACTGATTCGATTGTCATCAGAGAACGGGCTTTTGTTCTGGAAAGCCTACGGTGAGTTGTTTCTGTTGTGGGCCAATACCTCTATAGGGGAAAGCCGTATCAACCTGGATGTGATGATCGATGAGCTGAGCCGGATTCGTCTTGACAGGCAATACTCGACCTTGCTGGTGGATATCGCACTGAAATCAGAACGTCCGGATTTAATTGCTGTGGTGAAGAAGTTCATCAATACAGATACTGGCCCAGACGGACAATCACATTGGGCGATGCCTGAGTTTATGAGGGTAAATGCGCTGGCTTTGCGACAGCAAGGTTTGGAGTCGGAATGTCGGGAAATGCTGGAAAAAGCATGGGCTTTGACCCAGCAACAGGAGGCAAAAGGTTGGCAACTGCGTGTAGCGATAGATTATGTGCCGTTAATGGTTGAATGCGGAGGTAGCGACAAAGTCAGGGCCTATAAGATGTTATCCGCAGTGATTCATGCCACTGAGGATGAACATATAACCCCTGACCTTAAAGCAGCTAAACAGTTACTTAGCCAATTTGAACTTCAGCGCTAACTGTTTTGCGTTCGCGGAAAAAAAACACCACTGCGAGCAATGAAAGCACGATTCCAAGCAGACAGGTGAGTGGCCAGCCACCGGTTTGCCACGCTAGTGTTGCACCACCGGAACCCATTGCCGCACCGATAAACACCCCTCCCATGAATAATGTATTGATGCGGTTTCTTGCCTGCGGGTTAAGTGAATAAATAATATGTTGGTTGGCAATCAGTGAACATTGCTCAGCAAGATCGAGCAGGAAAATACCGAGAACCAAGCCATATAAGCTGTTTTCTAAGCCAAACAGAACCCATGAAGCTGCCATAACCAGCGAGCTGGCAAACACAATCATCCGTGGACCATATTTATCGCTGAATTTCCCGGCCAAAGGTGCGCACAGGATCCCGGCCAGGCCAATCAGTGCGAACATCCCGGTCGTTCCGGAACCTAACTGGTACTGGCTAATCAGCAAGAAAGGCAGAATCGTCCATATAACGCAAAAGGCAGCAAAAATCGCCGCCTGAACTTTAGTGGCATGACGGAGTTTCGGTTCTGATTTCCAGAGTTGCCAGAGTGATGTCAGCAGTTCAATGTAACTGAGTGAATTGGATGGCGGGGTTTTCGGTAAGATGACACTTAGCATAACGATGATGAACAGCGTCATGGTAAATCCGATATAAAATACGGTTTGCCAAGGGAAAAACTCACTGACAATACCTGCAAATATCCGTCCGACCAAAATACCTGATAGCACGCCGCTCATGATAATGCCGACGGTTTTTCCCCGGTGTTCCGGCGCACAAAGAGAAGCGGCCAGCGGTACAATTTGTTGAGCGACCGTTGCTGTCACACCCATCAAAAAGGAAGAAAGTAGTAAAACTTCAGCATTCGGCGATGTAGCAACGATTAGCACGCAGCCACTTAATACAATTGCCTGGATCAGAATTAAGCGCCGCCGTTCTATACAATCGCCGAGCGGGACCAGAAAAAACAGGCCGAAAGCATAACCAATCTGAGTTGCCGACGGGACTAAAGAAACCAGTTCAGAATCGTCAGTAAAGGTCTGCTGCATTAGGTTCAGAATGGCCTGGTTGTAATAAATATTTGAGACAATAACGCAGCAAGCGACTGCCATTAAAAGGATACTCGACAGCGTTAATGGGGTGCCTGAGCTATGTTCTTTCATTGTGGATACTCCGGAATTTGATAGTTTCCAGTCTTCCAGCAACAAAAATTTAAGTCTTGTGTAGAAAATTTCAGACTTCTGAAAAATCTGAACAAAGAATTCTGACCTTGTGATCCGTCATGCTTGCCGCATCTTTCGAAGATAAGTTGGAGAACATGATGGATTTACAGATTTCCGAGAAAGTTGCCTTGGTAACCGGAGCAAGTGTGGGTATCGGCTATAGCATTTGTGAAGAGCTGGCGGCAAATGGCGTTCATTTGGTGATGATTGCCAGAAGAAAAGAACAGTTGGAAATGGCGGCAGCAAAGTTGAATCAAAAATACGGGGTGAAGACGCTGGCAATTGCCGGCGATGTTGCATTTCCAGATTTCCCGCAACGAGCGGTTGCCCAAGCACTGGAGGCATTTTCGAGCATTGATTTATTGGTTAACAATGCCGGACGAGCACATATGGGCGGGGTGCTGACGGCTTCGGAAGAAGATTGGTACAGCATGACTGATGTTAAGTTTTCCGCTATGCGCCGTTTTTGCCTTGCAGCCATCCCGGCTATGCAGAAAAAGGGCTGGGGGCGTATTGTGAACATTTCATCAATTGGCGGTATTTATCCTAACCCGAAATTGACTGTTTCGCACGCGTTGAGTGCAGCTATTAATAATCTGACTAAAAGCCTGGCGTTGGATGTGGCGGCAGACGGTATTCTGGTGAATGCCGTTGGGGTTGGTGCGGTTGCGACTGACAACATGACAAATAACATGATCCCGAAATATCGCGTCAGCCATCCAGAATTGAATGATAAAACGGATGAAGAGCTGAGCGCCATGATTGGACGTGAGAAGACACCGGTGGGACATTTTGGTCAGCCGGAAGATATTGCGGCAATCGCGGCATTCTTGCTTTCTGGGCGTAATAATTTTGTCACCGGGCATACAGTTGAAGCATCCGGTGGTGCTGACCGCTTTATGTGACTCTCTTAATCTCAGGTAATGTAGCTTTCCGCTTTGCCCCTGCCGGAAGGCTATCTTTCCAGAGTCAGTTTTATAAGCTTTGCATCACGATGCCAGAAATCGGCAGAGTTTTTCGATATTGATGACTTCCAGCTGGTTATTTTCTTTTTTCACCAATTTGGCATCAATAAGCTGTTTAACGACTCGGCTGTAAACCCTCTCTGAACAGCCGAAACGCTGTGCTTCTTTATGGACCAGAGAAAAGTTTACCTGCGGAATATTCTGTAAATGGCGTTGTTCTATATCCCATGCGACGTTGTAAACCAGCGGGTGGAGAATTCGGTTCATCGCAATCGTCATGGTTTCCTGATAACGAACGGAAAGCGATTTTGAGACCCAGAATGCAATGCGGGGATCGCTCAGCATCATTTCTGTCATTGTACCGGACGGAATGATCAGGATATCCATCGGTTCGGTTGCGATGACGTCAAACTGGCAGGGTTGGCCAGTTAACAGTTCAACCTCTCCGAAAAGGCGGTCAATCGAAAAGAATAAGCCAAGGTTGAGGCATCTGCCGTTTGATGCGGTGTGACGGATGGTGTACTGACCGAGATCTGCCCAGTACACATCACTGATTGTCTGCCCTTGTTTGACAATGAAATCACCTTCTTCCAAATGCCTTGTTTTAAAGGTCTGATTTTTAATTAGTTTCGTCAGTTCCTGGTGCCCTTCAAGGGCAATGTTATTAATCGTCATAATCCGTGATATCTGAAATGTGAAGGGAGAAGGTGTGATCCAGACATTTGTCCTTAATAAGAAAAAGGGGACTTGCCTAATATAGCAGCGAACGAAATTACTGTTAAGGACATCACTATGACACCACATATTAATGCTGCACCAAATTCATTTGCTGAAACTGTATTGCTGCCGGGTGATCCGTTACGTGCGAAATATATTGCCGAGAATTACCTGGAAAATGCTGAGCTGGTTACGGATGTCAGAAATATGTTTGGCTACACCGGCACTTACAAGGGCAAGCGTATTTCAGTAATGGGTCATGGTATGGGGATCCCGTCAGCATCTATTTATTTCCATGAGCTGATTAAAGAGTACGGGGTGAAAAACCTGATTCGTATCGGCAGTTGCGGTGGCGTGGCTGATGATGTCCATGTTCGCGATATTGTAGTTGCAACCGGTGCCGGTACGGCAAGCATAACGAACCGTACTCGTTTTGCCGGGTACGACTATGCTGCAGTGCCCCACTTCCAGTTGCTGAAGACCTGTTCCGATATAGCCCAAGAGCAACAAATAGCAGTGCATTTCGGCAATATCTTCACCAATGATCTATTCTACGGATGTGACGATAACCTTCTGCCTGCATTACAGAATATGAATATCTTAGGAGTGGAAATGGAAACCTCGGCACTGTTTGCGATTGCAGCCGAAAGCCGGGTAAAAGCCCTGAGTATTCTTACCGTGTCGGATCATATCGTCACCGGAGAAGAAACCACGGCACAGGAGCGCGAAACGACTTTCGACAACATGATGCTGCTGGCGTTTGAAACTGCAATCAGGGCTTAATTATGTTTGATACGCAATCCCTCGGGTTCGATGTAGAAATCATCGGATATATAGGCTCCCTTCTGGTTGGCATCTCATTGCTGATGACCAATATGGAAAGGCTCCGGTATTTTAATTTCTGCGGCTGCATGATGTTTGTTGTTTACGGTGTATTTATTGACGCATTGCCAGTCGCTCTGCTGAATGCCTTTTGCGCGATGATTAATATTTATCACGTGCTCAGGCTGAAAAGAGTCGCTTAATTACGGTCTTTCGCAATGAAGAAGCCCCTGCTTGATGATGGCGGGGGCTTTGTATTTTAGCCGTGACGACTGGCTCTATCGTCACAATGCCTGTTATGTGAAATTACAGGAATGCTTTGTATGGCAGTTCCGGTTCATCAGTGAAAATATCGCGGAATCCACGGAAGTGCTGGAAGTGCATTCGACCTTTGTCGGTAGGGTAAGTGTATTTACCGCCAACCTGCCAGAAGAATGGCGCGAAGCCGTATTGCAGGCGATCTTTCTTCATGTTCCAGAGTACTTCGATTTCACGCGGGTCATTCTGGAAGTTGGCCCAGATATCGTGGTGGAAAGGGATCACCACTTCGCAGTCCAGTGACTCACCGGCGCGCAGGATATCAGAAGCGGTCATTTTGTCAGTAACGCCGCGAGGGTTTTCGCCGTAAGAAAGAAGGGCAACATCAATCTGGTATTCATTACCGTGCTTAGCGTAGTAGTTCGAGTAGTGTGAGTCACCTGAGTGGTAAACAGAACCGCCGGTTGTTTCGATCAGGTAGTTCACCGCTCGTGCGTCCATGCCGTCGAGGATCTCTTTATCATTAGATGAAGTACCGGCTGGTAGAGTGACTAGCGCAGTGCGGTCGAAAGAGTCCAGAACCTTGATCTTCATATCGCCGATTTCAATACAGTCTCCAACTTTAGCAACAATACAGCGATCTTCAGGTACACCCCAGCCAGTCCACAGATCGACACAAGCCTGCGGGCCGATGAATTTCACGTGCTCACCACAGTTTTGCAGTACAGCCGCGGCAACGTTGATATCTATGTGATCAGCATGATCGTGAGAAGCCAGCACAGCATCAATTTCTTTGATCGCAAACGGATCCATCGGGAAAATTGAGGTACGCAGGTTAGGCTGGAGTGCGCGTACACCACCCATACGCATCATCTGGTGTTGCTGTTTCATGAATGCATTCTTACGGGTTTTTTTACCTGTACCACACCAGAAGTCGATGGAAATATTGGTGTTGCCCTCTGACTTCAGCCAAATACCGGTACAACCCAGCCACCACATAGAGAAAGTATTCGGCTCAACAACCGTTTGTTCGATCTCTTCGTTAAGCCAGGTTCCCCACTCAGGGAAAGTATTCAAAATCCATGACTCGCGGGTGATTTCATTTACATTACTCATAGCAACACCTTTTCTTTCACAACGTTAAAAGACAAATTTTGGATGTAGGGGGCTGAGCGCCTTAACGCACGGTTAAGACACTTAGCAGTTTTGTTCTTTAATCTGAGGGAGTTACTCCAGCCCGGATAGTCGGAGAAGGGAATAATTAATTCATATCCGGACCGGAAGTAACGGTGACGCCAATATCTACACTAAGATCACCTGGGTTCCCTGTTCTTCAATCGTCTTGATGACTTTTGGATCGGCATCCTTACCGGTTATAACAATGTCGATCTTAGTTGCCGGGCAAAATAGCATGCCTGTTCGATGCCCGACTTTGGAGCTGTCGACAACAACAACCAGCTTGTCGATTTGTTCCAGCATTTGCTGTTCGGCAACAGCCGTCAGCATGTCGGTTTTATATAGCCCAGCATCGGTAAGCCCTTTGCCACTGGTAAACATCCAGTGGCCGGCATATCCGCCTAGTGCATCCGGGGCTGGATTTAGAAAGATATGCTGGGCTTTGTTGTACTGACCGCCAATGATGATGACATTCTCATGATCTTCATTGATTAGGTAACTGGCCAGCGGGAAATAGTTAGTAACGATTTGAACATCCTGACCGCAGAGCTTCTGGCCTAGCAGGAAGGCGGTTGAACCGCAGTTGATGACAACGCTGTCACCAGGCTGGCAGAGCTCTGCTGCTTTGAGGGCTATCTGGGATTTCTCGTGGAAATGATCCGTGCTGTTGATGTTCAGCGGCGTCCAGTTTTTCTTTTTAACCTCAATGCGTTCAGCACCGTTACGTATCTTCTTTAATTTACCCAGCTCATCAAGCTTAGAGATATCGCGACGCGCCGTAGCAGGCGAGACGTGAAACTTATCAATAATGTTCGCGATATTGATCGTTCGTTTTTCATCCAGCAAAGACAAAATTGCGTGATGTCTTTGAACTTCATTCATGATTATCACCTTATCTTTTCATCAAGTGATTACTTGGTGATTATTTTTGATTTGTTTTGATTCTATGGCTCAGGTTATATGATGTCAAATTCTCCACCCACAAAACCTTGCTGATAATCACAAAAATAATTAAGTTATTGTATTTATTGGTTTTTTATAAATGTGGTGTGACGTGGTTATCAAATGCGGCGATTTTTAATCAGCAAAATTGATAAATATCAAAATAATCATAAATGAGCATTGAATGATTACTTATGATTGTTATGGTTTGTTTTGTGAGCAAAAGCTGAGTAGATATCAGGCAAATAATCACTGAATCACTCTGACCCATACCCAAAAGGAATCAAGGTGTTACACAGATGAGCATATTGAGGTGGTTTGGGTATCCACATAACAACAAAGATATTATCAAGGGGTAAAGATATGGAGTTCTTGTACGATATCTTCTACATTTTTTACAGTCAGGTTATGACCAAAGCACCTCTGCTGCTGGGACTGGTCACCCTTATCGGGTACTGGCTGCTTAGAAGAGACGCGACAACTATCCTCAAAGGATCAATTAAAACCATTGTCGGCTTTATGTTGGTCCAGGTCGGTGCCGGTACTTTGGTTGCAGGCTTCAAACCTGTCATCTCAAAGCTGTCTGAGTACCACGGTCTTACGGGTTCTGTCATCGACCCTTACACATCCATGATGGCGACCATGGAAACTATGGGTGACAACTACTCATGGGTTGGTTACGCAGTGCTGCTGGCACTGGGCATAAACATTCTTCTTGTGCTTTTCCGCCGCTACACCGGTATCCGTACCATCATGCTGACGGGACATATTATGTTCCAGCAGGCGGGTTTGATTGCCGTATTCTATTTAGTGCTCGGTGCCAGCATGTGGGAAACCATCATTTACTCTGCGGTTCTGATGGCACTGTATTGGGGTATTTCCTCCAATATCATGTTTAAACCAACCCAGGAAGTCACCGGAGGTGCGGGCTTCTCGATTGGTCACCAACAGCAGGTTGCCTCCTGGATTGCAACCAAGGTTGCGCCAAAGTTGGGCGACAAGAAAGACAGTGTTGACCACCTTGAGCTGCCTAAATGGCTTCACATCTTCCACGATAGCATCGCAGCGACTGCGATTGTGATGACCTTCTTCTTCGGCATCATTCTGCTTTCTTTCGGTCTCGATAACCTTCAGGCGATGGCCGGCAAAACACACTGGACAATCTATATCCTTGAAACCGGCCTTAAGTTCGCCGTTGCTATTCAGGTAATCGTTGCTGGTGTGCGTATGTTCGTGGCCGAACTGTCTGAGGCATTTAAGGGTATCTCTGAGCGTGTTATTCCTAATGCCGTATTGGCAATCGATTGCGCTGCTATTTATGCCTTCTCACCAAATGCCATGGTCTTCGGTTTCATGTGGGGTGCGCTGGGTCAGTTCGCTGCTGTTTTGGCCATGCTGGCATTTGATGCGCCAATCATGATCATCCCTGGTTTTATCCCTATGTTCTTCTCGAACGCAACCATCGGCGTGTTCGCGAACCACTTCGGCGGCTGGCGTGCTGTGATGAAGATCTGTTTCGTGATGGGCATCATCGAAGTTGTCGGCTCTGCCTGGGCAATCCACCTGTTCAGCCAGCAAGGTGCAGAATTCAGCGGCTGGATGGGGATGGCGGACTGGGCACTGTTGTTCCCGCCAATTATGCAGGGTCTGTCGGCGTCGAAACTCTTCTTCTTCGTCTTGGTTGGCCTGTCAGTTGTCTACATGTACTTCGCATCGAAGAAGCTGCGTGCTGAGGAAGATGCTTTGGGTACTGTAGATGTAGCTGAAGAGCCGGAAGTTGTTGAAGCGGTTGAGCGTGCGATTGAAGCCAGCGACGGTGTTCGTCCGGTCAGTATTCTGGCGGTGTGCGGCAACGGTCAGGGTTCATCGATGATGATGAAGATGAAGATCGGTAAATATCTGGATAAGAAAGGTATTCCGCATGTGATGGATTCTTGTGCGGTGTCGGATTACAAGTCCAAGCTGGCCACGACTGACATCATCGTTTCCTCTAAGCACCTGTCATCTGAGATGGAACCGGGCGAAGGTAAGTTTGTCCTCGGTGTCCAGAACATGCTGAACCCTAACTCATTCGGTGACGAGCTGCTCGATATTATCGACAAGAACTTCGCTGCTACAAAATAAGTACACAGAACAAAAGTGAATTTGGTGCCAGCTCGGCTGGCACCCAACGGGAGATAGAACAATGGGTTTAAAACAATCACTAATCGACAATAACGCCATCAAGCTGCAGGCATCAGCTAACGATTGGCGTGAAGCAATCAAGATCGGTACCGACATGCTGATTGCCTCCGGCGCAATTGCTCCTTCCTACCACGAGGCAATTATCAGCAGCGTTGAGCAACTTGGCCCTTACATTGTGATTGCGCCAAACCTCGCATTGCCGCATGCCCGCCCGGAAAATGGCGTACTGAAAACGGCTTTTGCGCTGGTAACGTTGGATAAGCCGATTTATTTCGAAGGTGAAGATGAGCCTGTTGATGTGCTTATCACTCTGGCTGGCAGCTCTTCTGACGAGCACATGGAAGGCCTGATGGAAGTCACTCAGGTTCTGGATGATGAAGACAGTGAAACTGGTGTTGACCTGGATAAGCTGCGCCGCTGCCGCAGTGCGGAAGATGTTTACCAGGTCATTGATCAGGCTCTGGCTGACGCACTGTAAGGAGGGGCTATGTACAGCGCTTTGAAACAACGGGTGCTTGAGGCCAACCTCAAGCTGCCGAAATACGGTCTGGTGACGTTCACCTGGGGAAATGTGTCTGAGATTGACCGCGAACTCGGTGTGCTGGCTATCAAACCATCGGGTGTGGAATACGACCAGATGACTGCGGACGATATTGTGGTGGTGGATCTGGACGGAAATGTGGTTGAAGGTTCTCTGAACCCGTCCAGTGATACGGATACCCATATTGAGATTTACAAAGCATTTCCAGGTATTGGTGGCGTAGTACACACTCACTCACGCAGTGCCACTATCTGGGCGCAGGCCGGTATCGATATCCCGGCACTCGGCACGACCCACGCCGACTATTTCTACGGTGATATTCCGTGTACCCGCAAGCTTTCACATGATGAGATTGCTGGCGCTTATGAGAAAAATACCGGTTTAGTGATTATTGAAGAATTTGCCATTCGCAAGATCGACCCGATGGCAGTTCCGAGCGTGATTGTTGCCGGGCATGCGCCATTCTCCTGGGGTAAAAATGCCGACGATGCCGTGCATAACGCTGTCGTGCTGGAAGAGGTGTCGGCAATGGCACTGGCAACCCGCTCTCTAAATAGCGGTATCAAAATCCAGCCGGAGCTTTCGGATAAACACTACCTGCGTAAACACGGTGAGAACGCCTACTACGGTCAAAGGTAATCGCTATGTATAAAGTGCTTGCATTAGATTTAGACGGAACGGTGTTGACCGATAATCACACCATTCATCATGAGGTCAAACAAGCGATCCGACAGGCGCAGGACAAGTGTCATGTCGTGATTGTGACAGGTCGTCACCATACAGCAGCAAAACCCTACTATGACGAACTGGGGCTGAATACCCCGATCATTTGCTGCAACGGAACCTATGTGTACGACTACGGGAACAGCCGGGTGCTCAAACAGAACGCCATTGAGAAGCAGGATGCGTTGAGCTTTATCGCTCTCGCAAAAGAGTTCCAGATGAAAATGGTTATGTACGTCACTGACTCGATGACTTACTCCCGATGCAACCCTATTGCTTATATGCAGGCACTGGAAAAATGGGCAAACCAGTACCCGGAAGGGCATCAGCCGAAGATTGAACAGATTGACTCTTTCAGCGAGCGGGTGGGTGAAGTTGAGCATGTCTGGAAATTTGTTGTTGAGGGGCTGCCGAGTTCAATTGAGCGCCTTTCTAAGCAGCCCTGGGTGCAGCAGAAATTCAACGGTGAACGTTCATGGTCGAACCGCGTCGATTTCGCTGCTATCGGCAACAGTAAAGGACAGCGACTGGCGGAATATGTCTCTGAGCTGGGCTATCACGCTAATCATGTTATTGCCGTCGGTGATAACCATAACGATATCTCCATGCTGCGCTATGCCGGACTAGGAGTGGCGATGTTCAACGCCGATGAAACGGTGAAATCCCACGCCAGACTTGTTTGCCAAACCGATAACAACCAGGACGGGCTGGCCCGTCTGATACGTGAAAAAATTCAAGGATAATCCTCATGACAAAACCAATGATTCAAATTGCACTGGACCAGACTGATCTGGCATCGGCTATCGAAGTGGCAAACAATGTGGAAAGCTTTGTCGACGTCATTGAAGTCGGCACTATTCTGGCCTTTGCCGAAGGGATGAACGCTGTGAAAACCCTGCGTCAGAATCATCCGGAACATGTACTGGTGTGTGATATGAAAACCACCGACGGCGGTGCCATCCTTGCTCGTATGGCGTTTGAAGCCGGTTCGGACTGGATCACGGTATCGGCGGCCGCTCACATTGCGACTATAGGGGCGTGTAAGAAAGTTGCTGATGAGTTCAACGGCGAAATCCAGATTGAAATCTACGGTAACTGGACCATGGAAGATGCCAAAGCCTGGGTTGATTTGGGTATTACTCAGGCCATTTACCACCGTTCACGAGATGCTGAACTGGCTGGTGTCGGCTGGACAGAAGCAGATCTGGAAAAAATGCGCCAGCTGTCTGAGCTGGGCCTGGAACTGTCGATCACTGGTGGTATTGTGCCTGAAGATATTTACTTATTTGAAGGTATCAAAGCGAAAACCTTCATTGCAGGCCGCGCATTGGCTGGTGAAAAAGGCCGTGAAACGGCTGAAGCACTGCGCGCACAGATCGATCGCTTCTGGGGCTAGGTGGCGATTATGTATCAGACTTTACAACGTCATCGCGTCGGCTTGTATGAGAAAGCCCTGCCGAATGCTTTCAGTTGGGAAGATAAAATCCGAACCACTCGCGAGCTGGGTTTTGATTTCCTAGAAATTTCAGTTGATGAATCGGATGAGCGCCGTAGCCGCCTCGATTGGGATGATGACACTATTTATGAACTGCGCCGCCTTTGTGAGCAGTACCAGATCCCGTTGCAGTCGATGTGCCTGAGTGCGCACCGTAAATTTCCGTTTGGCTCTGCCGATCCGCAGATACGCGAGCAGGCAGTCATTCATATGGAGAAAGCGATTTCATTAGCGTACAAACTGGGTGTGCGGACTATCCAGTTAGCCGGTTATGACGTTTACTATGAGCCGGCCGATAAGATGACTCACCAGCGTTTTATCGAAGGGATGAAACAGGCGGCGAAAATGGCGGAGCGTGCCGGAGTTATGTTGGCGGTTGAAATTATGGATACCGATTACCTTAATTCTCTGAGCAAGTTTGAGATCCTGAACCGGGAAGTGAATTCACCTTATTTCACCGCCTATCCGGATGTCGGCAATATCTCCGGCTGGAACTACGATATCTGTACAGAGCTGGCATTGAGCGTACCGCATATTACTCAAATCCACCTCAAAGATACCTTCAGGGTAACACCTGATTACCAGGGTAAATTCAGGGACCTGGTGATTGGTGAGGGGGAAGTGGATTTTGATGCCATCTTCAGCACCTTGAAAGAAACCAATTGTGTTGTGCCGTTGGTGATTGAAATGTGGGCGCAGGATGATAACTGGAAACAGAACATCCTGACTGCACAGGTTCGCCTGAACCAGTCATGTGACAAGGCCGGGCTACCAAGACTATTCGTAGCCTGAAACAACAGATCCTAAGCAACCATCATTATTTATCTTTGTTCTTGAAGATAGTGCAGCGTTCTCTCCAGTGGATGCTGCACCTTTTCCTTTCAAAATATCCGGTTATTGACAACCCATAATCATTGGCGCAGAGTTACAGGCTTTCCTTTTCCAAGCTGACCAACGCATTATGAAATTACTCCATCTACAATTGTTCTGGTACGAAAAACATCAAACCCTTTTGGAGATGGAAGACCTGCCTGTATTGACTTCGGCTCAGGAGCAGGAGCTGAAAGAGTGGTCGAAGAAACGCCGCAAGCTTTTGAGTTATGAAGTGCACCAGCAGCCTTGGGTAAAGGTGAATTCTGACGGTTTTTCATCGACATTGCTTCTCAAGCCGAACGGTACTTTGACTGAAAAAGATCTATTCAGTGAGAAAGCCCTCAACGGCTTGTGGAAAGTGATCGACGGTTTTTTGTTTATTAAGGTGATCAGCGGTGAGTTCATCGTCGAATATCAGATCGTCGGTAATACTGAAAATAATATTCACAGCGGGTTTGAATATATCAACGGCAAAGTAAGTTCTTACAGCAAGTTCATGAAATTGCATCCGGGAGCGTGATGTGGTTCCGGTGTGAATTTAATTGTATCAACCAGATAATAGCGACCTAATTAACGATAAAGCTCTTGTCGTTTCGGCTGATTACGTTTCTAAAACTCCAGCGGTAAAAAACAGGTAGGAATATTCGCAAACGCTTTTTTCTGACAGTGAATAACCTAGCTATCCATAATTCTTCACTTCGGTCGTAAATAATAGCCTTTTATAAGACACCTGATTATAAAGTTTTTCCTTGAACGCAGTTTGATGCTGGCATTTTTGAGTACGATCAATTGGTTAGTAATTAAACAATATACTGTACGATTAGATGGTGGTTATCTGGTACTATCTGCTTATTGTTTATTTTATCAATTGGCATTATGTAAAACCGAAAGGTTTTGAGGTACTAAATGCACAACATTCAATCTGCCAGCTATTTCGGACGTCGTTCTGTACGCTGGAAGTTCCTTCTTGCCGCAGGGGGAAGCCTGGTTATAACAGTCACGGCACTTATTTTTTCGTTCTTTTATGCTAACCAGCAAACGCAGGATTTGGTGCGTCAGCAGATGGAAGAAAACCTTAAACAGTCCGCAGAGCTATATATTGAAGAATTGGCTGGTGAGCAATCCCTTTTGATCCAGCGCTTATTCGACCGTTCGTTTGATCGTGCTGAGATGTTACGCAGCAGTCTGCTTTTTCTGAAAAAGAACTCTGCAGAGAATCAGATCCCGGCTGAAAAATTACGTCTTTCCATGAATCAGCTTATTCAGCAAACGGTCAGTGATAACGCACAGATGCTGGGTATCTATGTGGTGTTTGATAAGAATGCCTTGGATGGTGAAGACGCAAAGTTTGTTTATGCTGAGGAATTGGCTGGTACCAGCATTGGGCGCTTTGCTCCCTATTGGGCTCGTAATTCAGATGGTAGCGTTGAACTTGAAGTGTTGCTTGAAGAAGATCTGTACGACACAGAACTTGACGACAATCAGATGCCAATGAATGAGTGGTATGCCTGTTCAATGCGAAACAATGGCCAAGCATGTGTGCTTAATCCTTACCTTGATACGGTTGACGGTGAAGAGATGCTGATGACTTCTCTGACCTTGCCTCTGAAGGAAAACGGCAGACTGATTGGTATGCTGGGCATTGATTTTAGCCTTGCTGATATCCAGAGCATGATAAACCAGGCAGACCGTCGTATTTTTGATGGGGACGGTGAAGTTATCTTGTTGAGTCATGGCGGTTTGATTGTTGGTTATGATGCAAAGCCTGCATTGGTAGGCGAACATCTGAAAGCGGGTAATTTTGTATCTGAAGGTTCGTTGCTGAATTGGCTGAAGAATCCAAAGTATTCTGTTCAATGGCAAAATGACGGTCAGATTCTGGAAGCATGTGTTCCTGTTAAGTTCGCAGGGAATGAACAGCCTTGGGGGATGGTTTTTGAACTTCCCCGTGAGAGTGTGATGGCGCGGGCTATTGCGTTGCAGGAATCGCTAAAAACGGCCAATGAAGAAAATACATCGAAAATTACCATGATTGCTGTCGTGGTAACGCTTCTGGCGTTAGCTATCATCTGGCTGTTGGCTGCACGACTGGTTGCACCTATCCGAATGGTGGCAGATCGTTTGCAGGACATTGCAACCGGTGAAGGTGACTTGACCCGAAGGCTGACGGTGAACAGTGAGGACGAGCTTGGGGCGCTGGCAAATGGATTTAACCTGTTTGTCGATAAGTTGCAGGGAACGGTGAAGCAGATCGCCGGTTCTGTCGATGTCGCGAAACAGAGTGCTGAGCAGGCTTCGCAGATCTCTCACCGCACCAGTGACGGAATGCAGCAACAGTTGAGTGAAATTGATCTGGTGGCCAGTGCTGCGCTTGAAATGGCATCAACCGCACAGGAAGTTGCCAGTCATGCAGGAAGGGCGGTCAGTTCCGCCCAGGAAGCCAATAATGCGGCTGAGCAGGGTAAAGGCGTTATTGCACAGACGACTGAAGCTATGTCTTCGTTGGTTGATGAGGTTAGTGCTACAGTACCGATTGCTGATCGTCTGGCGCAAAACAGCGACAATATTGATTCAATTCTTGAAGTTATCGAAGCTATTGCAGAGCAAACTAATTTGCTGGCGTTGAATGCTGCGATAGAAGCTGCCCGAGCGGGTGAGCAAGGGCGTGGCTTTGCGGTTGTTGCCGATGAAGTAAGAACACTGGCTGGTCGTACACAGGATTCTATCAGTCAGATTCGTGAGGTGATCGATTCATTGAAGGCAGGCACTGGCGAAGTGGTTGAAGCAATTCAAAAAGGCAATGATAAGGCACTAATTACTGCTGAGCAGGTGAAGGAAACTGTTGCGGTTCTAGAGCAGATTATCACGCATATCTCCAGTATTGATGACATCAGTAACCTCATCTCGGTTGCTGCCACAGAACAGCACAATGTTGCCGGAGAACTGAGCTGTAATGTGTCTAATATTCGGGATGTCAGCCAGTCGGTGAGTGCCGGGGCCGAAGACTCCGCCATAGGCAGCCATCAGTTAGAGGCTTTGATGCAGGAACTGCAAGTTTTGGTTCGCCAGTTCAAAGTGAAATAAGTTCATTCTACTCTTCCCTCCTGAATGTGGTACTAGCTATCAGGAGGGAAGAACAAACCACGTCTTATACTTAATAAAATCATACAAATACACAGCTAAGATTCTTTTCCTGTTGACCATCAGATTTTGATCACACTCTCATTAATTAATTGCAAATAATGCAATTGCAGGAAATTGCGAGGGCTAGATCTCAATGATAAACTTCTTGATATCTTGCTTCGTATAATCCCAATGATATGGTTTGGGAGTTTCTACCAAGAGCCTTAAACTCTTGATTATGAAGTCTGTAACTTTATGTATAGCCTAGTAAAGGTAGAGACTCATGAATTACTTTGATTTACCCAAGATTGATCTACATTGCCATCTGGATGGCAGTGTTCGCCCGCAAACTATCCTAGACCTTGCTCGTGAGCAAAGTCTGACTCTGCCTAGTGAAGATATCGCTGAAATCAAAGACATGATGGTTGCACCAGAGACTTGCCCGAACCTGGATGAGTATCTGAAGCGATTTGAACTGCCGCTTTCTGTAATGCAGGAAGAAGAGGCGATTGAGCGTATCTCATTTGAAGTATTTGAAGATGCGGCTAAAGAAAACGTTAAATACCTGGAAGTACGCTTCGGTCCGTTGCTGCACACGCAAAAAGGTCTGAACCTTGATCAGATCATCGGCAGTGCCGTGAAAGGTATGAAAAAAGCTGAAGAGAAGTACGACATTAAAGGTAACTACATTCTGTCTATTTTGCGTACCATGCCGAAAGATCAGATCAATGAAGTTATTGATGCCGGGGCAAAATACCTGAATGACGGTGTTGCTGCATTTGACCTGGCTGGTAGTGAAGTACCTGGATTCTGTCATGAATTCATTCCTTACGCGAAATACGCCATCGAGAAAGGTTACCGTGTAACTATTCATGCCGGTGAACAGGGTTCCGGTCAGAACGTTTACGATGCGGTTTCCATGCTGGGTGCAGAGCGTATCGGCCACGGTATCCACATCAAAGGCCATCAGCAGGCTTATGATCTGGTGAAGAGTGATGAGGTTGCGCTGGAAACCTGCCCTAGCAGTAACATCCAGACTAAAGCAGTTGATGATCTTGCCAGCCACCCAATCAAAGCATTCCACAAAGATGGCGTACTGATCACAATCAATACAGATAACCGTACTGTATCTAACACTACAATGACGGACGAAGTGCGTAAAGTGGTTGAAGAGTTTGAGCTGACTCGTGAAGATTACTTCGAAATCTACAAAGTGAGTATTGAGCACTCATTTGCGTCTGAAGCAGTGAAGCAACACCTGCGTCAGTACGCTGAATAATCGCAATTCTTAAACATTACTGTCGGATATACCAAGGGGCTGAATAATATTCAGCCCCTTGTTTTTTGCATGACTTTTACGGATGGTAATGCTGTTCACGAAAGGTTTCCGGCGTGGTGCCTGTCCATGAAGAAAACGCCCGATAGAATGAGGTGGTTTCATTAAATCCAAGCAGGAATGAAATCTCCGACGGGCTGGTGGTTGAATTCGATAGGTAGTACTCCGCTAGTTCCTGACGGGTATCGTTCAGGATTTTTTGGTATTTGATTTCTTCGGCGCCCAGTTTACGTTGCAGGGTACGTTTACTCATCGCAAGTTGGCTGGCTACGCTATCAATGGAAACCTGCCCACTGGGCAGCAGCTCCAACAGGGCACTTTTCACGCGCTGTCTGGTGCTGGTGTGCTCTTCCAGTTTTGATAGACGCTGTTGCAGCTCCGGCTCGAAAAAATCCCAAATTCCGGCGTTTTCCGTCAGAAACGGTTCTTTGGCGTCTTTTGCCCTAAACGTGAGTTTCATGACGTCTGCCTCTTTAACCGAAACCCCAAAATACTCTCTGTATTTCTCCGGTGAAGGAACGTTGGTTGGACTCGTTATTTCCAGTGGTATGATGCGTTTTCTGGTTGCAAGCCTGAACAGCTGGGTAAAGAAGATCAGCTCCATCAGTATCATAGAACGAGGTAGAGGAGACTCACACTTTTCGCAATGAATGGATACGCTGGTCGTTTGCTCGTTGATATCCAATTCAAGCCGCATAGGGGCAATCAGCGGCTTGAATTTTCTCAGCCTTTTCAGTGCGACATTAAAGTCCGGGCTGCACAGGCTGGCAAATATGGGCGGGCTGAAGCTTTCGACTGAGAAGGCTTCGGCAAAAATTAACGGCAATTCCTGTGTTTTGTCCAGCTTATCCAACCCTTGCCAGAAGCTAAAATACTCCTGGCTACTGAGGCCGACTTCACCCCGAGTGAAGAGATCTTTCGGCAGGTTTGCAAGTTGCAAAACATCACTCGGGTTGATTCCCATATCGTTCAGCAACAGTTTCCATCCAGAACTAACGGGGAACTTGGATGTATTTTTCATATCAACTCCAAAGTGTTAATGTCCGATTAAACGGCATTAATTCTTTTCCATTGCCTGACGTGAGAATTTCAGCACAGCTTTGCGTGGCAGCAGCGGGATAACCCAGTTCAGCATAAACTTCAGGCTGCGTTGATTAATCGCAATCAGTTCACCTTTTTCCATCGCTTCATAGCCGTATTTTGCGACAGATTCTGCCGAGGCAGCGTTTTTCCACAAATCAATACCGTCTAGATCTCCAGCAGAAACGAAACCTGTATCTACTGCGCCCGGGCAAAGAGCGGTAACTATAATGTTCTTGTCGGCCACTTCATCTGCTATTGCTTGTGAGAATGACGTGACATACGCTTTGGTGGCGTAATACACCGCCTGTAGCGGCCCCGGCATGAAAGACGCGGTGGACGATACATTCAGGATTTTGCCCTGATTGCGTTTTATCATTCCTTGTAAGTAGTAGTGAGTCAGGTTGGTCAGGGTGGCCATATTTACCTGCATCATTGCCTGGTCTGCGGTCAGATCCCGCTCATGGAATTTGCCGTGTCCACCGAAACCAGCATTATTGATCAAGATGCTTACTTTTATACCCTGAGATTCAGTGGTTTCAAATACTTCTTTCGCTGATTCAACTTCTGATAAGTCTTTGGCAATCACTGCAGCAGCAATGCTGTATTTGGCTTCCAATTCATCTTTGAGTTCATCCAGTTTTGCTTTATTACGGGCAACCAGTACTAAGTCTCCACCTCGTGTGGCATGAATACGGGCCAGTTCTTTACCGATACCACTTGAAGCACCGGTGATCAGAGCAACATTCGTCGAAGGGATATGAGTCGTCATGGTTTTTTCCTCATCAGGTCAGGCTGTTTTGTTTCGATATGCTTATCTTAGTGACTATCCTGATTTGAACATTTTCAAAAGACGACAGAGTACTGGCAAAGAGTGACAACCTGCTTTGAAGTGACGCCAGAGTTCGTCAATTTATCATGGAAACTACTTTCATATACCTTTCGTTGTATTCTTCACTTTCCTGTCTTTGTTTTCGTTTTTTTCACGTTTGCCTCTTTAATATGTGATCTTAACCGTTCCTCCTTTTTTGTTTTTCACGTATATTTGCTTTCGTTTCGTTGTTTATTGTTTCGATATCTTTCATTTTTGTCTCAGGGGTAAACCATGGCAACAAACAATCATAAAAAAGCCCGTTTTCATATGATGGCAAAACCGACCAGCTACCGTTGTAACCTGAAATGTGACTATTGTTTTTACCTTGAAAAAGAAGAAATGATGGAAACGCCAGATCGCAAGCAACTGGCATCCGATCAGTTTTTAGAGCGTCAGTCTTCAGAGCAGATGTCTGATGCGATGCTGAAGCGTTATATACGAGATTACATTCGCTCCCAGGAAAGTGATGAGATTGATTTTGCCTGGCAGGGGGGTGAACCGACACTTGCTGGGCTCGACTTTTACCGCAATGCGGTGAAGTACCAGAAGCAATACGCAGAAGGTAAGACGATCACCAATAGCTTCCAGACCAATGCCGTGGCGATTAACCGCCAGTGGGCAAAATTCTTTGCTGATAACAATTTTCTTATCGGGGTCTCGGTCGATGGAGCTGCAGATGTTCATGACAAATACAGGATATCGGTCAATGGTAAGCCGACCTTTGAACGGGTCAAGCATGCGATCTCTCTGCTAAAGGAATTCAATGTTCAGTTTAATACTCTGACCGTTATCAATGATCAGAACTGGGATAAAGCAAGAGAGACGTATCACGCCCTTAAGGAGCTCGGTTCCGAACATATGCAGTTTATCCCGATTGTTGAGGTTGAGCAGCGCTGCCAGCAAAGTTCTACTGGCCACTATTCACCGACAGCTGATGCAGTCCTTACTCATTTTTCTGTGCCGGCACAGGGATACGGTCAGTTCATGACCGAGATATTTGATGAGTGGATCAAAGAAGATGTCGGACGCATTTTCATCCGTATGTTCGACAGCATTTTGGCGACCTGGATGGGGTATCCCGCATCTGTTTGTGTTCAGGCTAAAGAGTGCGGACAGGCGATGGTGATTGAAGCTAACGGCGACCTATATTCCTGTGACCATTATGTCTACCCGGCTAACCGACTCGGCAATATTACCCAGACCAACATCGGCAAACTGGCTACCAGCAAGCAACAGCAACGCTTTGGCTCTGCGAAAGCGACGAAGCTTATCAGCCTGTGCCAACAGTGCGAGGTTAATGTGTTGTGCAATGGCGGCTGCCCCAAACACCGGATTACCCCTATCGAAGGTGAGAAGCACAAACAGAATTACCTTTGTGCCTCTTACAAACGGATTTTTACGCATACCGCACCGGCGATGCACCTGATGGTGCAGGAGATCCAGCGCGGCGGCGTTGCGGCTAACGTCATGCCGATAATGGCAAATATGCGTTAAGTGGTTTTATTTGAAAAGGAGTGAACAATGAAACTGTCCTCAACAAAGAAGACGGTGTTGGCGGGCCTTGTGGCTTCTGCCTGTGCAATATCACCAGCAATGACGATGGCAGCAGAGAAAGCTGAACAGCCCAACGTCTTGCTGATCGTGATGGATGACCTGGGCACGGCACAGCTGGATTTTGCCCTTGATCAGGTTGATAGGGACACATTGCTGAAACGTCCTGAGGCGGCTCGTTACGAAGGTGACTTTGCCAAACTTTATGATGCTGCTAAGCGCTCTATGCCAAATATCACTAAACTGGCTAACGAGGGCGTTCGGATGACCAATGCTTATGTAGCGACGCCCGTATGCGGCCCTTCTCGTGCCGGTATGATGACAGGGCGTTTCCCGCACAGCTTCGGTACTTACAGTAACGATGATGCCAAAAAAGGCATTCCGTTAGATATCAAGTTGCTGCCATCTCTGTTAAATGAAAATGGCTATGCGACGGCGAATATCGGTAAATACCATAATGCCAAGGTTCACAGGGAATTTGTTGCGAAAGACAAGCAGAGCCGCGATTACCACGATAATCAGATTTCAATTCCAGATCCGGGATTCGGGCCGGAAGAGCGCGGTTTTGATTATGCCTACAGTTACTTTGTTTCAGGTGCTGCACTCTATAATTCACCGGCGATTTTCCGCAATGGTGAAAATGTACCTGCTCCGGGTTATCTGACGTACAACTTGACCAACGAAACCCTGAACTTTATTGAAAAAGCGCACGATAATGATCAGCCGTTTTTTGTAAACCTAGCTTACAGCGTACCGCATATTCCGTTGGAACAGCCTGCTCCGGCTAAATACATGGATCGTTTCAACACCGGGAATGTTGAAGCTGATAAATACTACGCCCATGTGAATGCTTCGGATGAGGGGATCGGAAAGATCATCGAAAAGCTGAAGGCCATGGGTGAGTATGAAAATACCATGATTTTCTTCCTGTCGGATAACGGTGCGGTACATGAATCACCGATGCCGCAAAATGGTATGGATCGGGCCTTCAAGGGGCAGCGCTACCGCGGCGGTGTCCATGTGCCTTTTATTGCCCACTGGAAAGGCGTCTTGCCTGAAAGTCAGGTGAATAACACCATGATTTCTGCCATGGATATTCTGCCTACAGCATTGGCTGCGGCGGGTATTGATATCCCGGCGGAAATGAAAGTAGACGGCAAGGACATCATGTCGGTGCTGCAGGGTGAAAAGCAGGCTCCGCATAAATACCTGTATTGGGCAGGCCCTCGTGCTTTCCATTATGACTCACGCAATGTTGATTTCTGGAGTAATTACTGGAAGTGGATCACCTATGAAACCAACGAGTTCATTCCAAGTAAGTACATTGAAAAGCATTCGAAAGGTGAGTGGGCAATTAAAGATCAGAACTGGTCGCTTCATTACTACGACGATGGCAGCAAGGACTTTGAGCTTTATAACTATGCCAAAGACCCTGCTGAGTCAGTGAACCTGGCAGATAAATATCCTGAGAAGGTTAAAGAGTTGAAAACCGCTTTTTATGACTGGATAAAGGATAAGCCGGCACCGGTAGCCTGGGGCCAGGACCGATACGAAATTCTTACCGAATCGGCCAAATAATTCATCATCAGGGCCTCAGTCGAGGCCTTTTTTACATCTCTTTTCATCTCTCCAATATCAGAACAACTCTTGTGGGGAACGACTCATGCAAAAAGAAATCACCGCTCACCCTCGCCCGATAATCCCTTATGAACATCCAGATGCCGCTATGTACCTGCGGCTATGTAAAGAAAATATGATTCGGTTGTGTTACCGCAAAACACCTTATGGCAAGCATGATAATGCGATTCGCGAAGCTTTCAATGATGACAACAATACATTGCTGGAATTGTGCGATCTGCTGGTTCGATATGTTGCGGAAGCTTTCGAACACTACGCCGTGTGGGATTATACCCATGCTTATTATCCGGGGAGGCCAAGTCAGCAAACAGCCAGAACCGATGCGATGGAAGGAGTAAGCCGCGTCTTACCAACACTGGCGGCCTGGCTTCATGGTCGCACTGAGGAATCAATCCATCTGTACGGGATGAATAACGAAGTTATTGATGTGCCAAAGATCTTGTGCTCCGCTTTTCTGGCTGGCACCAACCCTGCTCATCGTGGCTATTGGGGTGAGTTACATGATTATGATCAGCGGATATGTGAAAGTGCTGATCTGGCTCTGGCACTATGGTTGAGTCGTGAGTGGGTCTGGGAGCAGTTTAATCCGGATGAGCAAAAACAGGTGATTGGTTGGTTCAAACAGGTTAACCGTTTTGACACCGTTGATAACAATTGGCACCTGTTTCCGCTTACCGTGCAGTTGGTGATTAAGTCGCTGACTGGTGAAGATACCGTTGCTCATAGTAAATACACCCGCATCAAGGAATTCTATGTAGGAGATGGCTGGTTCCGTGATGGCGCAAAGGGAAATTATGATTACTACAACGCCTGGGGTTTTTTCTATTCGCTCTATTGGCTGGATCAAATTGATCCTGACTTCGACCCTGTCTTTATTCGTGACAGCCTGAACTCTTTTGTCGAGAAATACCGCTATTTCTTTACCTCCGAAGGGCTTCCGTTCTTTGGTCGCAGTGTTTGTTATCGCTTGGCAACGGCGGCTCCTTTGCTGGCTGCGGCGGATTTGCAGCTGCCAGCTATTTCTGTCGGACAAGCTAAACGCGCGTTCAAAACCAGCTTGCAATACTTTATCGGTCAGGGGGCCTTGCGTTACGGTGCACCGACTCAGGGAGTATTTGCTGATGATACCCGACTGGTGGACAACTACAGCGGTCCGGCAAGCAGTTTTTGGTCGCTGCGAGCTCTTAATATTGCGCTCTACAGCGCGGATCGCAGTGGATTATGGCAAGCCGAGCAGGCTTCACTGGAGGTTGATAAAGGGGATTTCTCTTTTGATATTCCGGCGATTGAAGCCAGTGTGATCGGTACTTTCAAAACGAAAGAGGTTGTTGTGCTGTTCCGAAGCGATTACACCTGCCAGCAATCACCGCTTACTCGCCGTCTGGAGCAACAATCCTGGTCGAAAAAGATCGCTGAAATTTTGTTGGGCAGGGCTGAAAGACCAAAAAACAACTTACTGCGCAAGGGAATAACCTGTTACACATCGAAAATGTCTCATTTCTTCTAGTTTCATGATCTTTCACTTTGAAAGGTTTTATGTGATCTAGATCTTTTTCTTTGCTTTTGTTTTCGAATATCATAAAAGCGAAAGCTAACGAAGGTTTTGAGGTTTTATATGTTTCTGGTTTCTTCTCGCGAAATGCTCCACAAGGCGCAGATGGGTGGCTATGCCGTGCCTGCGTTCAATATTCACAATCTTGAGACGGTTCAGGTTGTGGTTGAAACGGCAGCCGAAATGGCATCGCCTGTCATTCTGGCGGGTACGCCGGGTACGTTTTCCTATGCGGGTACTGATTATTTGGTCGGAATTTGTCAAGAGGCAGCTAAACGCTATGAAATGCCGATCGCTCTGCATCTTGACCACCATGAGTCATTCTCTGATATCCGCAATAAAGTTGAAGCCGGGATCAAGTCGGCGATGATTGACGGTTCTCACCTGAATTTTGAAAGCAATATTGAACTGGTGAAGCAGGTGGTTTCTTTCTGTCACCGTTGGGATTGCTCGGTAGAGGCTGAATTGGGTCGTCTTGGTGGTCAGGAAGATGATCTGATTGTTGATGCCAAAGATGCCATGTACACCGATCCTGAAGCCGCGGTTGAGTTTGTAAACCGTACCGGTATCGACTCGTTGGCGATTGCCATCGGCACCGCTCACGGTATGTACAAAGAAGAGCCTCGTTTAGATTTCGATCGTTTAGGCATTATCCGTGGTAAGACAGATGTGCCTTTGGTTCTGCATGGCGCATCCGGTGTGCCGGATGAAGACGTTCGTCGCTGCATTGAGTTAGGTATCACTAAAGTGAACGTTGCTACTGAGCTGAAGATCGCGTTTTCTGATGCAGTGAAGCAGTACTTTATTGAAAACCCGAAAGCCAATGACCCGCGTCATTACATCGTTCCGGGTAAACAGGCGATGAAGAAAGTGGTTCAGGAAAAAATTAACGTTTGTGGCAGTGAAGGCAAGCTGTGATCAGGAACGGAAGAAAATAATACCAGACATATTTGTGCTTGGTTTGGTATAGAAGCACGTCCCCCAGTGCTTTGCTCCTGGCTATATCCGTTAATACACCCTCAGTTAGCGGATATAGTCATTTCCTTCTATCTATTTTCTTCTTTGCAGAGACCGACTACGGACAGTAATTAAATGGCAACTCTCACAACAGCAAAACACAAGAAGGTCGCCATTATCGGCGAATGTATGATTGAGCTGAGCGGCAAACCTTTTGCTGCTCAGGCTCAGCACTTTGGCGGTGATACGTTAAATACGGCCGTTTATTTATCACGTCTGCTTCCTTCCCTCGCTCCTGGATATATCACAGCCGTCGGTACTGATTCTTACAGCAAACATATGCTCTCAGCATGGCTGGCTGAAGGTCTTGATACCGATATGGTGCTGGAAAATCCAGACAAGCTTCCCGGCATGTATGCGATTGAAATCGATGATGACGGGGAGCGTAGTTTTCATTACTGGCGTAGCGATTCAGCGGCCAGATACCTTTGTGAACACCCTCGCTTCGATCAATTGGTTAAATGCCTCAAAGAATTTGACCTTGTTTATCTGTCGGGCATTTCCCTGGCGATATTACCTGATGGCGGCAAGCTGAAGTTGCTCGATATGCTGGCTGAGCTGAAGACTGCCGGCGTGCAGATCGCTGTCGATTCCAACTACCGACCGCGTTTGTGGCAAAGCTCTACCCATGCCTGTGAATGGCTTGGGCGGCTATACCAGCTCAGTGATATCGCGTTAGTGACAGCTGATGATGAAGATTTGTTACTGGGAACTATGAACTCATCACCTGAAGTGATTGCACGCCGTCTTCACTCGCTTGGTATTCGTCAGGTAGTGGTCAAGCTCGGAAGCAAGGGAGCGATGTGGTCTCAGTATGGTCATCAAGGTTTTGTCAGCGGTAACCGGGTTGAGACTGTGGTTGATACTACAGCTGCCGGAGATTCGTTCAATGCAGCTTGGCTGGCAGCATGGTGTACCGGAATGGAAATGGCGGAGTGTTGCCATTGGGGCAACAAGCTGGCAGCAACGGTGATCCAGCATAAAGGGGCCATTATCCCTGTGCAAGAAACACGTTATATAACGGAATTAATGGGTGTAGAAAATGATGAATAAAGAGTGGGTTGAAACCCTTCGGGCACTGCGTGTAATGCCGGTGATCCAGATTGAAGATGCAAAAGATGCCGTGCAGCTGGCTCAGGTGCTGAATGACAATGGCCTGCCTGCGGCTGAGATTACCTTCCGTAGTGAGGCGGCGGCGGAGTCAATTCGCCTGATCCGAGAGGCATTCCCTGATCTGATTTTGTGTGCGGGAACCGTGTTGACACCCGCTCAGGTTGATCAGGCTGTTGAAGCCGGAGCTGACTTTATTGTCAGCCCGGGCCTGAATCCGACCACAGTGAAATACTGTCTGGAGAAAGGCATTAAGATCATTCCGGGCGTTAACAGTCCGAGTCAGGTAGAGCAGGCGCTTGAACTTGGTCTTACTGCTCTGAAGTTCTTCCCGGCGGAGGCTTCCGGCGGTATCAGCATGCTGAAATCACTGACAGGCCCTTACGGCAATATTCAGTTGATGCCAACTGGTGGGATTAAACCAGCAAACCTGATGGAATACCTGGCGATCCCTCAGGTCATCGCTTGTGGCGGAACCTGGATTGCGCCGACTGAGGCTATTCGTGACAACGACTGGGAAACAATTGCCCGCAATGTACGTGCAACCTGTGAGCTGATTAAGGGATAAGGAGGTCAGGATGACAGAAAAACATGTAGCGGTATTGCTGGCAGATGGCTTTGAAGAAGGCGAAGCAGTTGTTTTTATCGACATCATGCGCCGTTTAGATATTAAGGTCGATGTGTTGTCGTGTATGGAAACTCCCGCATTGAACACCTATTTCGAAACGCGTATCACAGCCGACGATACCCTGAAAAATTGTTACGACAACACTTATGATGCGGTGATGATGCCGGGTGGCCCTAAAGGAACGGATAACCTTTCTGCAAATTCGATGGTGATCGATTTTCTTAAGCGCCATATCAGTGAAGATAAGTACATCTGTGCCTTGTGTTCTTCCGGTGCCAAAGTACTGGCTGCGCATAATTTGCTTGAAGGTCGTCGCTATACTTCAGGTGGTGGTTTGCAGAAAAAATTCGCTGACGGCCAATTTGTTGATCAGAAAGTTGTGGTGGACGGTAACTTTATCAGCGGTAAAGGGCTGGGCGTTAGTTTTGAGTTTGCTTTTACTGTTGCTAAGCATTTGCTGACGGATAACGTAGAGAAGGTCGACTGGCAAGCAAGCCATATCTACTTTGATCACTGGCCACTATAACCACTAAATTAATTCTTCTCTTAACGGGTAGAAAAAGGCAGGCTCTGATATCAGCGCCTGCCTTTTTCTATTGGACTAATTGATGTGGTCAGTCACAGGCAGAAATGCGACACGCCAGGCCGTTGATGTCGAAGCTTCCTGCTTCGCCGAAGCCTCTGCCATTATCTTCAATGGAAGTCAGGACGTTATAATTCGACTCGAATACACCGCCAAGATTGGACTCACCTTGTTCCGGATACCACCAACTCAAATCTGCTATAGCGACGTTCTTTGACAGTTTGCTGTCTAGCTGAAGTACCTGAGTAATAGCGCGGCCGTTCGGTGTTTCAATCTTCACTTTTTTCCCTTCAGACAGACCCAGCTTTTTGGCTGTCTCTGGATGGAGGCTGACCAGCGGCTCAGGATGAGCTTTGCGCAGCGGTGCAATTTGTCGTCCGTGAGAGAACATATAGTGTTTGGCTTTGGCTGTTGTTAACGCCAGCGGAAAGTCCGGTTCGGCTTTCATTACAGGACGGAATACAGGCAGCGGCTCAGCCCCCATTTCTTCCAGTCGGCGGCTGAACAGTTCTACTTTACCTGAACGGGTAGGGAAGCCATCGGTTAAGTACTTGCGAAACCATTGTGGTGTTGTCGGAGGTGTGACGAGCTGTTTGGCTTTGACAGTGGCAAAGTCGAGTCCTCCGGTTGCCAGAAAGCCGTTCCAGTATTCGTTTTCAGAATGAGGTGGCATGACCTCCATGGCTTCACCTATAGCAGCGATGATCTGATGATCAGGGCGGCATTCGCCAATTTGCGCGACTTTGGGTTGATAGCGTACTGAGCCGTCAAGACCTTGGGCTATGGCTTCATATTCCATGAAGCTGGCTGCCGGGAAGACGATATCTGCCATCATCGCGGTCGGGGTCATGAACAGCTCTGAAACAGCAAGAAAGTCCAGCGATGACAACGCCTGATGGACGGCATGGGTATCGGGCCAGCTCAGCATCGGGTTAGCCCCGACAACCAGTCCGGCTTTGATCGGGCTTTCTCTCTGGTCACCCTTACCTAAAATCGCTTTGGTAATGCCATGGCTGGTGGCGCGGAAGTACTCCGGTAATACCGGCGTACCGGCACTGGTTGCGCGTGAATCGGCGGACATCGCACTGACTTCTTTATCGTCATAAGGCCAGCGTCCGGAAACCAGTGATGGGGCATGGCTTTGGAACTGACCTCCAGGTACGTCCAGGTTACCAGTTATCGCCATCAGCATGGCAATGGTGCGGTTGACCTGGAAGCTGTCACTGTTGTGGTCCAGGGCATTACCGGTAATGATCACCGCGGGTTTAGTGCTGGCATAAAGCCGGGCAGAAGAGCGGATCTGATCAATATCGAGCTGCGTTTCCTGCGCTAATTGAGCGAGCTCATATTGTGCTAGGTGTTGGGTTAGTCGCTCGAAGCCCTCACACCACTGTTCAACGAATTCATGGTCATAAAGTTGCTCGTCAATAATAACCTTGAGCAGTGCTAGCGCCAGCGCTAAATCACTGCCTGGTTTCAGCGCCAGCCAGTGTTCTGCTTTCTTGGCATGCTTTGTTCGCTGCGGATCGATGCAGATGGTTTTCGCTCCGGCACCCATTGCAGTTTTTAGCGTTTTGACATCACTGAAGCGGGTTTTGTATTTATTGACGCCCCACAGCAGAATGCATTGTGTCTGCTCGTTGATATCGTGCGACGGGTAATAGCCAAGCGTATATTCACGTCCGAGTTTAGTTGGTGCCCAGCATACGGTTTCCGGGCCGACCACGTTAACGCTTCCCATCGCATTGGCAAGACGTAGCAATTGGGTATACATAAAGTCTTTGGAATAGCCGTAAGCCATAAAGACACTGTTCAGCCCCCATTGCTGTTGGGATTTCGCGAACTGTTCTGCAGTGTATGCGATGGCTTCTTTCCAGCTGATAGCCTGCCACTGCCCTTCACCGCGTTTGCCTGTTCGTTTTAGCGGTTGAGTCAGGCGATCCGGGTGGTTCATCAGATCAATGCTGTGCATGCCTTTGCGGCAGAGTTGCCCGCCAGAGACAGCATCACTACGATCGCCTTTGGCACTGATGGTGCCATCCGGGTTGGTGATAACCCGGATCCTACAGCCGCTGCCGCACAGGGCGCAGCTGGTTGTGATTGTTTCAGCCGGAATTGGTTGAAAGCTTGATTGACTGAACATCAATACCTCGATGAAAAGTTTCTGTCGTTACCCGTATCAGGCTTCGGCATCTTGTGGAACACCAGACTCTTGTTGTTTGCGGCTGACTTCTGTTGCTTCGCCTCTGATCAGGGTGCGACCCATGGCGACTAGCAGCAAAGAAACCAGTGGTGTCAGCCAGACATACACGGCGTATTGGGCATAGACCAGCGGGCTGACGCCGAGGGTTGCGGTCATAAAGGCACCGGCGGTTGTCCAGGGCAGCAGCATACCTGAGGTCATGGACCCTTCACCTAGCAGGCGACTTAGCATTTCCGGTTTAAAACCGCGATCGGCATACACGCCTTTGTACAACGAGCCGTTGAGGATCATCGACAGGTACACTTCACTGGTGGCGACGTTAGCAAGCACACAGGTACACAGTGTGGTCAGCACTAGGCTGAAATCGCTTTTGATCCGCGGAAGGATTTTTTCCAGCAGAACACCAAGGAATCCGGCTTTTTCCAGCAGGCCACCCATACAAAGGGCGATAAATGCCAGCGAGAAGGTCCACATCATGCTCTGGATGCCGCCGCGTATCAAGAGCTTATCGGCCAGTTCTGAACCGGTTGAATCGGTAAAGCCGTAGTTCAAAGCGGCAAACACTTCAGTCAAGCTGTTCTGCTGCCACAGGCCTGCGACAAGCGCCCCGACAACTACACCGCAGAAAAGGGCTATTTGAGACGGGATTTTTGCGAAAGTCAGCGCTAATGTCACCACAATCGGCGCAAGAACGATTAAGTTCATGTCGAAAGTCTGGCTGAGCGTGGTTTGCAGCTCGCCGATATGGCCGGTGCCGCCGGTTTCGGTGCCAACGAAGAAAGCCCCCATGAAGTAATAGGCAACAGTAGAAAGCACCAGTACGACTTTATTGACCTTATTTAGTGCTTTCAGGTGGTTACTAACACTGGTTCCGACAGTTGCTGAAGCTAGAATCGTCACGTCAGAGACCGGAGACAGGTTAACACCGAACACACCGCCGGAGATGATCATACCGGCAATAATCGGCAGCGGGACACCAAGGCCGATCCCCATACCGATTAGCGCAACACCAATAGTTGATGCCGCGCCCCAGTTAGTCCCTGTGGCATAAGTGATACCGCAGCAAACGAGAAAACCTGCTGGCAGGAATAACTCGGGTGAAACCATATCCAGACCATAGTAAATCAGGGCAGGAATGGTGCCAGCCAGGATCCAGACTCCGATGATCATCCCGATAAGCAGGAACGAGAACATTGCCCCGGTGGCATTTTTCAGGCTTTCGCCCATCACTTCAATTTGTTGTTCCAGGTTAAATCCGCAACGCCAGCAAAACAGCATGGCAAGAACTACAGAGCCTATTAATAAAATGTGTACATCAAGGCTAAATACCATGATGCCAATAATTAACGATAAGGTAATAAAAGAGAGCAGGAAGGCGGCTTCGCTGAAATAAGGTAAGCGGATGCCTTCACTTTGCCCGACAACGGAAGATGTATTTTCCACAGGCGTATTCCATTAAAAGTGTGGGATTAAGAAGAAGCAGAGATTGTAATTGTTGCAAAATAATTGGCTGTGACTTAACTCATTGTTTTAAATGGAGTTGGTGCTATTTTTGTTGTTTGTTTCAGTTTTTTGTGTGCCGGGTTCCAACTTGTTGTATTTATTGATTAATTTAATGATAACCCTGAGCCGTTTCTGTGGGAGACTACGACATTAAATACATAAATGAAGGTGAGAGCTACTTATGGATAATTTATTTAGTTCATTCCTCTTTAATAAAAATCTTATTAGCATCACTGAGACATAATATCGAAAGTTATTTGTTTTACTGAAGGTTATTTTCTTTCCACATTAAATCCTGGTTTATGCTTAATAACAATTAAGCCTTAATTGAGTGAGGGATGAAATGCAGCAATTGGCAGAGGAATTATGGATCTTTGAAGGAGACACCGTCACTTTTTATCACTGCCCGTTTACTACCAGAATGACGGTGGTAAGAATGTCCAATGGTGACTTATGGTTGCATAGTCCGATCGCGTATTCCTTTTATTTGGCTGAACAACTAGCGATTTTAGGGACTGTTCGGTATCTGGTAGCGCCTAACCATCTTCATCATCTTTACCTTAGTGATTGGGTGGAGCATTATCCGGATGCTCATCTGTCCGGTACCGACCAAGTCATCAGAAAGCGTGCTGATCTGCACTTTGATGATTCACTCAATGTCGATCGTAAATGGCCGTGGAGAGATGAAATCGACCAGGTTCTGGTTAGTGGCTCATCATTAATGCAGGAGTGTGTGTTTTTCCATCATCCTTCTCAGACGGTGATTGTGACCGATTTGATCGAAAACTTTCCTGAAAATCACTTTAAAGGTTGGCGTAAGCTCTTGTGCAAGTTGGCCGGTATTGTGGCTCCTAATGGTAAGACCCCGCTGGACTGGCGGTTGAGTTTTAAAAAAGAAGTGGTCAGGGAGCATATTCACACAATTCAGGAATGGCAGCCTGAGCGGATCATAATGGCTCATGGTGAGATCATAGAGCAGGATGCGGAAGCTTTTCTGCAACGCTCATTTAACTGGGTTGAGTAAAAGGTGTTTTGCGTTTTGCAATTATACTGCAGATATGAGTCATAAATATGTATTACAGGGTGGCGATAAAAGACGTCTGATATTATTTTTTGTCGATAAGTCTGGTGAAATCACATCTCGTTGATGAAGGGTTAATGTAGGTTGCACTCCTGCATTTTCCTATTTTAAGTATTTATATTGCTATTAATACTTATCATTATGGTGATTTATTCTTATTGAAGGTTTTTATTATTCTCCCCAAGTGTGATCTCTTTTAGATATTTATCGTCAATCTCTTAAATTTGTGAGATATCTGCCATCCAATTGCTCATAATAGCCAACCATAAATTGTGTGTGGAAATAAGTAGTACGGAATTACCATGACTGAAAAAGAGAAGATGTTATCCGGTCAGATGTATCAGGCTTGGGATGCCGAGCTAAAAGATGAGCGTCTTAAAGCAAAACGGCTGTGTTTTAAGATTAATCAAATCTGCCCGACAGAAAGTGCACAACGGCAAAGCCTGATCAATGAGTTGTTGGGGCAGGAAAGCGATGCCTGGATTGAGTCGCCGTTTAACTGTGACTATGGCTACAACATTAAAGTCGGCAAAGGTTTTTACGCCAACCATGGTTGTACCATTCTCGATTGTGCGCCGATTACGATTGGTGATAACTGCCTGTTGGCGCCGGGTGTAGTTATTGCAACGGCGGGACACCCGCTGGATCCGGTAGAGCGTGCTTCAGGAGAAGAGTTCGCTAAGGCTATTACTATTGGTAATGATGTGTGGTTTGGAGCCAACGTGACCGTGTGTCCGGGAGTTACGATTGGCGATAACGTGGTCGTGGGCGCTGGCAGTGTTGTGGTGAAAGATTTGCCTGCCAATACCGTATGTGCTGGCTCGCCGGCAAAACCGATTCGCACTCTTGCGGTTGGGGAAAAGCGCTCCTTTGAATGATTTCAAAGTGTTATGACTGCCGGGTGCCTACATTCGGCAGTACTTTCGTTTTTTTGAACATTATTTAGCATAATAATTCTTTCCATCCTATCTGTCTTTCTTGGTTAAATGATAATAAATACTTATATTATCGTAGGCTCTATTCTCTTTATTATTTCTTTTTATTCTTCTTTGTTCTCCTTTTCTTATTGCCAAAGCGAAAATTCTGTGCGCAGCTTTAACGGCTGATTTTATCCCTATTTCATCAACTTGATTCATGAAGCTCTGTAATTGTCGATTAATAACTGAAATATTAATGCAATGTAATAAGCTTATATTTGTATTTTTATCTCGTCGGATCTGATCATATTTAAATTTGATATAAGGTACGCCACCTAATTAATACAACAATGTGAAGACAGACATGATGAATCTAGCCGCCGCGTTACAGCGAAACGCCAAATGTAAACCGAATAAGGTTGCATTGATTTGTGGTGATGCCCAATTTACTTATGCCGAGTTTGATCATATCGCCAGTCAGGTTGCCGGAGCGCTAATTGCTTCAGGTATCCAGCCGGGAGATCGTGTAGCGTTGAGCTGCCCGAACATTCCGTTTTTTCCTTTCATCTATTACGGCATTCAAAAAGCAGGCGGTGTTGTTGTTCCCCTGAATGTTCTGTTTAAAGAACGCGAAATTAAGTACCACCTGGAAGATTCCGGTGCCAAATTCTTCTTCTGCTTTGAAGGTACGCCAGAACTGCCGATGGCTGAAGCTGGTATCGCAGCATTCAATCAGGTTGAGTCGTGTGAGCACATGGCGGTTATTACCCGTGATCTTAAGCAGTTGTCTTTTAACGGGATGCCGACATTCAGCGCATTAATTCATGGTGCTGAGCCGGTACAGGACTATGTTGCCCGTGAAGCGGATGATACGGCAGTTATTCTGTATACCGCTGGTACGACGGGTTCACCGAAAGGTGCCGTTCTTACCCAAAGCAACATGGTATGTAACGCCATGGTGGCCGCTAACCTGATTGTTGGTAACGGTAATGATGTTCATCTTACGGTATTACCGCTGTTCCATTCATTCGGCCAGACCGCGCATATGAACACAGCGGTCATGTGTGGTGCTACTTTGCTGATGATTCCGCGTTTCGATCCACAGGTGGTACTGGCGCAAATTGAACAGCATAAGGCAACGATCTTTGCCGGAGTGCCAACCATGTACATTGGCATGTTACAGGCAAAAGCGGCGCTTAGCGGCGAAAAAAATTATGATATTTCTTCACTGAGACTGGCTATCAGCGGTGGTGCTCCGCTTCCTGCTGAAGTGATTCGATCGTTTGAAGCTGAGTTTGATATTCCGATTCTGGAAGGTTACGGCCTGTCTGAAACCAGTCCTGTTGCCTGTTTCCATCACCTGGATGCAGAGCGGATTCCTGGCTCGGTTGGCCAACCGGTACAAGGTGTCGAAATCCGGGTCGTTGATGAGCAGGGCAAGACGGTGGAAACCGGGCAGGACGGTGAAATTCTGATCCGTGGTCACAATGTGATGAAAGGTTATCTGAATCGTGCTGAAGAGACTGCATCTTCATTGAAAGATGGCTGGTTGCATACGGGTGACATCGGGCGTTTTGACCAAGCGGGTAACCTGTTTGTTGTCGACCGACTGAAAGACATGGTGATCCGTGGAGGCTTCAATGTGTATCCGCGTGAAATCGAAGATGTACTAATGACTCATCCGGGTGTCGCTATGGCGGCCGTTATCGGTATTCCTGATAAAAAGGTGGGAGAGGAAATCAAAGCTTACGTTGTACTGAAAGACAATGGCGAGAGTGCTGAAAAACCGGATGAGCAATGCCTGATTGAGTGGAGTAAAACTCAGCTGGCATCGTATAAGTACCCGCGTCAGATCGAGTTCCGTCAACAGCTGCCAATCAGTGCGACGGGTAAAATTTTGAAGAAAGAACTGAAAGCTGAGCTTGAGTTGTCAATGAGTTAACGGCTTTTGACGTTAATCCTGGCGACTCAAACGGCAAGTTCTGTCTGAACATTAATCATGCAGGCACCACAGTGTGGTGCCTTTGACATTTAATTATGAATAAGAAATCTGCTTTGTTTACCAATAAACGCTTTTTCCCCTATTTCTGTACGCAGGCTTTGGGGGCGTTTAACGACAATGTGTTTAAAAATGTGCTGTTGCTGTTGGTTGCTTTCGCCGCACCGGGTACATTGCTTATCGACAGTAACCTGATCATCAATCTGGCAGCCGGTTTGTTTATCCTGCCATTCTTTTTGTTTTCCGCCAGTGCCGGACTGCTTGCTGATAAATATGAAAAGTCCCGGTTGATTCGTCGGGTCAAGCTGGCTGAAATCGGGATCATGCTGATGGCGGCGCTGGCACTGTTGACGGAAAGCTATTCTGCGTTGTTGTTGCTGCTCTTTTTTATGGGGACGCAATCGGCTTTTTTCGGCCCGGTGAAATATGCGCTGTTGCCGCAGCACCTCAAAGATAATGAGTTGCTGCCGGGTAACGCATTGGTTGAAGCAGGAACCTTCCTGGCAATTCTGTTTGGCACATTGCTGGCCGGTGTGATTGCTGATCAGCCGAATGCTAATGTTATCGCAGCAGGGGCTGTCGTTGTATTTGCGATACTCGGCTATATCGCTTCGCGTTCTATCCCTGAAGCGCCGGCCAGTGATCCGTCGATTAAGTTCAGCTGGCGTCCGGTTAAGCACACCGGGCAGGCTATTCGCGCAGTGAAAGAGAATAAAACCGTCTACCAGTGCATTCTGGCGATCAGCTGGTTCTGGTTCTTGGGGGCCAGTTACCTGACGCAATTTGCTCAGTTCACTAAATTGCACCTTGGCGGGAGTGCCAGTGCGGTTTCGGTATTGCTGGCTCTTTTCTCGGTCGGTATCGCTTTGGGTTCCATGCTGTGTGACCGTTTGTCTGCGCACCGTATTGAGCCGGGAATGGTGCCACTGGGCAGCCTTGGCTTGACTGTTTTTGGTGCAGATCTGTTGTTCGCAGTGCCGTCAAACGCTCCAGCCTACACTGATATTCTTAGCTTTATCACTCATCCTGAGCTGCTGCGAGTGTTCATTGATCTGATAATGATTGGCGTGTCCGGCGGTATTTTCATCGTTCCTTTGTACGCCATGATGCAGAAGCGGGCGAAGAAAGAATTGTTGGCGCAGACTATTGCGGTCAATAACATCATGAACGCGATTTTCATGGTAGTCAGTGCCGTTACCGGCATGGTGCTTCTGGGGGCGGCAGGGATGTCGATTCCACAGTTCTTCTTCATGCTGGCGATGATGAATATCATTTCTGCGCTATACCTGTTCCGCAAAGTGCCGGAATTTCTTCAGCGCTTTGTTGCCTGGGCAACACGCAAACGTGCGGAGCGTTGTAACGACTGATGTTAGGAACCCTGCCCAGGGTTTAAAAGAATAAAACAACGGCACTTCCCTCAAATCCGGACAGAGAGGGGAGTGCCGTTTTTTTTGTAATGGCCTAACTGCCCATAAAAAATGCTTATAGAGAAAGTCTGATTTTTATATTGCATACAATAATAATACAAATAAAATGAACGTCGTTTTATTTGGTGAGAAATCGATGCGTTTTTACAAATCTGCAATTTTGATCCTGTTATCCGTATTCAATGCGTCCTGTGTCAATACCCGGTATGTCGAAGACGATGAATGGCAATCAATGAGTATTGAAGAGCGAGTGCTTAATGAGCGCAGGAACGAGTGTGCTGCCAGAGACGATGGTACATGCATTATTTTCGAGAATGATTAATGAAAAAAATAATTATCGCCTTGCTGCTGAGTAACGCAGCTTTTGCCCATGCTGCTGCTTCTTACGACAGTGTTCGCCTGGGAATTCAGGGAACTCAGGTTAAATCTCATAGTTTTGGCTCTTATCTGGGCAACGACTACAACCCGAATGAGTCGAAGGATTTAGGTGGCTTTTACCTTGACGGTTCACTGGCTTTTAATGATCACTTTTATGGAACCGTCGATCTCACTGGGGTAACCCGTGCCAGTTCAGATATTGATAACCACTTCTTTGGTGTCGGCTATCATTTCGATTATGGTTTTAATTCACTTTATACCAGTGTCGGTGCCAATATGGTTGAAGTTGTCAGAAACCACAGTAATACTCGCGAATCAAAGTTTGATGAGACAGCAGTCAGCCTTGAAGCCGGTGCGAAGCTGCAACTGACCTCCTTTTTTGCCATTCAGCCGCAGTACCGCCTGTCATTTTTCAACAAAGGGCACATGCATGACTACCGCTTAATCAACGAGTTGATGCTGACTGATTGTGTGTCGCTTGAAGCCGGGATTGGGTATAACAAGTTTATCGATGCTGAGCAGTTTAACTGGCAGGGCGGTATGCGATTCTCGTTCTGATGCTGCTGGCGTTGAGCAATAAAGTTAAGTTGATTTTTGAAATGAATAAGTAAAGACCGGGTAATGATATTCCCGGTCTTTTTATTTGCGCTGAACTTATTGGCTCTGGATTGCCTGCATTGTTATCGCAGTTTCACGCTTCCCCTGAAGCTCACGCCAAATCAAAGGGGCGACGAAAAGGAATAGGACGATGTTTGACAGTGGGACTGACAGCCAGATCCCGTCAACTCCAATCCATTGTGGCAGCAGGTATAGAAACGGCAGTTGTACCAGCATATTCCCGGCGGAAATCGCCAATGCTTTACCGCCTTGGTTAACTGCCATGAAATAAACAGATGAAAGGGCAATGAAGCCATCCAGGAACATAGAGAACAGATGCAGGCGTAGGCCGTTCTCGGTTTCGGCTGCCAGCTGTGGATCCCCATTACTGAACAGGCCGATTAAGGTTTCAGGGTATAGATTAAGAAAAACTACCGCAGCGATACCAGAAATCACTACCACCTTGATTGCTAGTAACAAAGTTGCTCTGATCTTCTCTTTCTGACCGGCCCCGAAGTAGTAGCTGACCGGCGGCTGCATCCCGCTGGCAATACCTTCAGATAGCAAATAGTACATGGTCATCAGGTAGCCGACGATGGCAAACGCACCGACATGCACCGGGCTGCCGTATGTCATGAACAGTTTATTATGGATTGCCAGAATAAAACTGAAGTAGCAGTACATAAACAGGCTGGATGTTCCAAGCCCGATAGATCTGGCCGCCAGCGACGGACTAAATGTTAGCTTTCCCAGGCAAAGTCTCAGCTCCGATTTAGCAGAAAAGAAATAACCGACAGCGATGATGGTGATAATACTCTGTGAAATCACCGTGGCAATCGCAGCACCTTTTAACCCCATGTTCATGTGAGCGATGAACAGGTAGTCGAGAACAATATTAATTACTGCACCCAGCATTAGGAGCGCGGTTGAAAAATTCGGGCTGTTATCATTACGGATGAGCATCGGCAGTGCCCCGGCCGCGATGGTAAAGATTGCGCCCCATGTAAACACGCCAATGTAAGCGGAACCCATTTGCAGGGTGGTGCCGGTTGCGCCCTGGGCTATCAATAAGGTCGGCGCCAGCATTGCCAGCAACATCATGACCATAAGCCCGGCAAGGATTATGACGCCAAAACCGGTAGACAGCGTTTGTTGGGCTTGGTTGTTGTTCCCTTCTCCGCGATAGATAGAAATCAGGCTGCCTGAACCCATGCCGACCAAAATACCAAGACCGGCAACCAGCCCAATCACCGGCCAAGCGATGTTGATGCCTGCCAGTCCTTCAAAGCCGATATAGTGACCAACAAAAATACCGTCGATAACCTGATACAACCCGTTGACCAGCATGGCTGCAACAGACGGAATCGCATAACGCCAGAAGGTACGGCTGGTGCTGTTGCTTTCATTGATTTCTGTGATTGTATCCGCCATATCGTTCTCGTTTGCTTTTGTTCTGAATGAGCAAATTATCACTGATTTTCGGATTGATTAAAGTTAGTATCCATCCGTTATTCGGATAGATAAAATGGTGTTTATCGTGTTTACGCAGAGACAATAAGAGAGAAAAAGGGATGAACTGGACACTGGATCAGCTTGAAGCTTTTGTTCTGGCGGTAAAGCAGGGATCATTTTCAGCCGCGGCGAGGAAGCTCGGTAAAGCACAGTCGCGGGTTAGTACCGCCATTACCAACCTTGAGGCAGATTTGGGCTTTGAATTGTTTGATCGCAGTGCTCGCCTTCCGGTGCTGACGCCTGAAGGTGAAGATATGTTTGTCGAAGCTCAGGCCGTTTTGGCACAGTGCCAGCGTTTGCAATCCCGAGCTATGACTGTTTCGACCGGCGAGGAACTGGCATTGACCGTGGCCATGGATGAAGCGGTGCCTATTGCTCCGTTCGAGCACTTATATCTTCAAATTTCTGAACGATTTCCGTCGCTGAAGTTAACCATTATTAATGGTTCACAAGCCGATATCTCCCAGTGGGTGGCGGAGAAAAAAGCCGATATCGGGGTACTGTTTAACCTGAAAGCATTACCTGATGAGCTCGAGTTTATGTCCATTGGTCAGTTCAGACATTCGTTGATTGTCTCTGGTCAGCATCCGCTTGCTGCTATCGCAGCGCCAACGGTTAGCGATCTTACTCATTATCGCCAACTGGTGATTCGCGATCGGATGGGAAATCATCTGGCGAATCCGATTTCATCCAATTACTGGCATATCGACAGTTATTATTTAATTTCGACCATGGTGATGCAGGGTGTCGGCTGGGCGTTAGTGCCGGAGCATGTTGCCAAAGAAGACTGGTATGCCAGTGAGCTCAAGGAGTTATCGACAGAGCATATTTCCGAGCCTCTGTTGGTTGAAATGGGAGTGGTTAAGCGCAGGGACAAAGGGCGGGGGCAGATCATGACCTGGCTCTATGATGAACTTGGAAAAATGTTCTGAAACGCTTAAACAGATACATAACTTTACGTTTTACCGTCATTTTTTCTTGCCGGAACAGAGTATGATAAACGGATATTAATTGATCCCGGGAGAGATGTGCAGATTATGTCAGAGAGGGAAAAAGTGTCATCAGGTCAGTTACCTTTGGTATTAGCCGGTCCGGTCTTGCGAAAATGTACAGCCAGAGAGCTGACATTGTGGCTTGTGGTATCTGAGCCGATTGATGCTGAGTTTTCTCTCTATTATCCCGGTGAGTCCGAGGCTTTCTGTTCTCACGTGATAACCCGACAGCAGCAGATTCAGATTGGTCACTCTGCCTGGGTCGTCATGGCAAATTTCAACGGTGAATACCCGACAGACACACCGCTTGAATATGATCTTCTGACGCAGCATGGCAATTTGTCTCAGTTGGTGCCTTCCCTATTTTATGATGGCGAAACGCGGGTGTCGTTTTGCATCCGTACCCGGGCTGACTATGTACTGCACGGCTCTTGCCGTAATCCTCATTATCCAAGCAAAGACAGCTTAGTTGCTGCGGACAGTAAAGTTGCCGGTCAAACGGTACCTGAGCGCCCGGCATTGCTGATGATGAGCGGGGATCAGATTTATGCGGACCATGTGGCCGGGCCGATGCTCGATGCTATTCAGCAGGTGATAACCCTGCTGGGATTGCCGGATGAGAGGTTCAGTGAAAGTCCGGTTGCTGATACACAAGCTCTTTACCGTCATTCCTATAATTTCTATGCGCGGGATAAGATTCTGCCGCATTATGTTGATTCCGGAAAATGGCTATCTGACAACGGATTCGGGAAGTGGCTGCCACATCGCGGCCGGCCTGTGTTCAGTTCCCGCGAAAGTGAAAATCACCTGATGGGGTTCAGTGAGTTTTTCGCCATGTACTTGCTGGTGTGGGCTCCGCAATTGTGGGATTTGGTCGATCGTGAACGGCTGAAGACATTAGGCTTTAAGAGCGGGCAACGCGAACTGGAGCCGAAGTGGCAACAGCGCTGGCATGAAGAAAAAGTCCATATCGATGATTTTGTTTCCGGTTTGCCGCAAGTTCAGCGCTTAATTGCGCACATTCCTACCTACATGATTTTTGATGATCACGATGTGACTGATGACTGGAATCTGACCATCGGGTGGGAGAAAGCAGCATATGGCAACAAGCTTTCTCGCAGGATCATCGGTAACGCTCTGATCAGTTACTGGCTGTGCCAGGGATGGGGCAATGCGCCGGAACATTTTGATGCAACCTTCTGGGAGCATGCTAAAACGTATTTTTCAGAGCCTGACGATATCCATCAGGAACAGTTTATTGATTTTCTCTATCGTTTTGAGCAATGGCATTACGCGATAGAAACGACGCCGAAAATGCTGGTACTTGACACCCGTACCCGTCGCTGGCGCTCTGAGTCAAAAATGAATAAGCCGTCAGGCTTGATGGATTGGGAAGCTCTGACGGAATTGCAGCAGTCTTTGCTTCATGAACCTGCGGTCATTCTGGTATCGGCGGCACCCATGTTCGGGGTCAAGTTTATTGAGATGCTGCAACGGGGGATGACCTGGCTGGGACATCCATTGCTGATAGATGCTGAAAACTGGATGGCACATCCGGGCTCTGCCAATACCCTGTTGAGTATCTTTACCCATACCCGGACGCCGACAAACTTTGTCATCCTGTCTGGTGATGTGCATTATTCTTTCGCTTATGACATTAAGCTGCGTTTTCGCCGCAGCAGCCCGAACATCTATCAGATAACCTCAAGCGGGATTAAAAATGAGTTCCCGAATACCCTGCTGCGGGTCTGTGACTTTATGGACCGGGCGTTATACAGTCCTCACTCGCCGCTGAACTGGTTTACCAAGCGTAAGCGAATGAAAATCAAAAAGCGGGACCCAGATTCACCCGGCAATCACCGCCTGGTGAATCGCAGCGCGATCGGGGAGTTGCGCCTTGATAAAGACGGCAAGCCCACAGATATTGCGATTCTGACGGCTTGTGGTGATCGGGTCGTGTTTCCCGAAATTGACTGACAATGCGGTCGTTCCGATAAGCCTAGCGGGTTTCGCGAATGTACTTATTCGGTGTCTCCCCGGTATGCTGGCGGAAAAAGCTGATAAATGCACTGTCGCTGGAAAAATCCAGCTCGGAGGCAACATCCGATACCTGATGTTTTTCTGCTAGCAACTCAATGGCTTTCATTAGACGCCATTGTTGTCGCCATGCCTGGTAAGGCATTCCTGTTTCTTTGCTAAAAATACGACTTATAGTTTTCTCACTTGCGCCGATGTTTTTTGCTGCCTGATTCAAGGTCGGCAGAAGCTCGTTGTGTTGCTCAAGCGAAGAAAGCCACCGTTGCAAGCGTCGATCCTGTGGTTTCGGCAGGGTGAGCTGCTCTACCGGAGCTGTCGCTAATTCCTGCCAAAACAGTGCAAGCAGGGTTTGTTGTTCCCGATTCGGCATATCCCATGGCCAGAAAGCCATCCTTTCAATCAGTTCGCGGAGCAGGCCATTGACACTGACGACTTTCAGCTTATCAGGAAGTGGTTGAAAGGATGCTGGGTCAAAATAGACTGAACGGTAGGCCACCACATTTCTCATGATTGAACAGTGGTCGATGCCGGCGGGAATCCAGGCTGCTCGAGTCGGTGGTAATACACATTGCATATTATCCAGCGTAATGCTCATGCAGCCGGAAGGGGCATAGAGAAGCTGAGCTTTCTGATGATGGTGCATGCCTGAGTCATGCTTTGCCACATCCGCAGCAATACCCACAACAGCATTATCGATAGTGTCTGGATTAAATAGTTTTTGCCCGGTAATAAAGGCCATTGGTTGTCATTTCAGTCAGTTAGTTCTTCGTCATTTTATAGCTCCTGATCTGTTTATGCTATTTAAGATTATTGTTCATCTTGGGATTAGAAGCCTTGGTGTTGCTGTGGATTTTGGCGGCTAAACTATATGGGTAGCAGGTAAAGATTGATCGCAAAGACGGATTGATAGCAAAAGAAGGCAACGACTCGGTAATTGCCAGATATAGGTGAGCACCAGGGAGGCGTTATGAGCAACTTACACGGCATTTCGGTAGATGTAGAGCGGGTGGATGAAAGAGTCTTTATGGAGTTTAAGGCGATCGGCACCCTGACTCATTCGGACTATGAAAAAATCACCCCGCAGCTTGATGAGGCATTGTCCGATATAAAACGGCCGATTGTGAATGCATATGTTGACAGCACTGATTGTGAAGGCTGGCAACTGCATGCAGCATGGGATGATCTTGTGCTTGGCATGAAGCACGGGAAAAAATTTAATAAGGTGGCCATTTACAATGACAGCGAATGGCAGGAGGTAATATCAAGGGTCGGGACTTGGTTTGTCGGCGGTGAAGTCCGGTGTTTTGATGAACCTCTGGAAGCGCTGAGCTGGCTGAGGGAGTGAGTTAATCATGATGAATGCTTCATGAGTATGGCGCAGCTATTGTTGATAGATTAAGATAGATTATCTCTTGAATAACAATGTGTTGCTGAATTTGGGCTCTTTTTCTGCTCATAGTCCGGATTTGCAACCATAAAGGGTGATCATGGACAGACTATCAACAGCCGCAGCCTTACTTGCTGCATCACTACCCGTTAGCGTATTGGCAGAAACAGCCGAACAACCTGAACCTCTTTCACCATCACAGTATTTTGTCGGTATTAAGGGCGGGATCAGTAAGATTGGTAATTCCGACCGTATTGTTCAAAGCAATGGTGAGCGTGTCGAAGCTAGTGAGTCGGATTTTGAAGGTTTTGCCGGCGTCGATATCGGTATTTATACCCCAGGCGGACAGAGCCGACTTTATTACAGCTACGAACGCCATAACACGGATGTTTCCTTCCCGAACACACCGAACTATGAGTTGGTCGCCAGCATGCACCTGTTGAGCGCAGACTACCTGTTTAGAAAAAATCGCGACTTTACACCGTTTGTCGGCCTGCACTTTGGCTATTCTTTTGTTGAACCGGATTCGAACTCCTTTGCTAACTTTGACGTCAGCGGTTTTGTCTTTGGCTTGCAGGGCGGGGTGAATTGGACTGTTGTTGATCAGCTTAGTTTCGAGCTCGGTTTCCGTCACTCGTTGTTACCTTCAGATACTCAAAGCTGGATCGGGCAGGATAATAATGGAAATTCGGTAACCATTGAGTCTCAGCAGAAAGGCGTTTCGTCGTTATATGGTAGTGTAAGCTATCGTTTTTAAGCTTAGCGGCAGACTTTGTTGATGGTGGTTAATGGCAGGCATCAGTTTACTACGTGCTGCAGCTGCGTATAATGCCCAGCTAGTTTAACGACAACCATTATCAATAAGGACTTCAGTTTGAAGCTATTTGTCAGAGATCTTACCGTCATTGATGCCTCTTACCTTTGCGAAAAGCGAGGTATGGTTGGCGAAAGTTGGATCCTCGATGTGGTGATGTCGGGTGAGCTCAATGAAATGAGCATGGTGCTTGATTTCGGTCGGGTAAAAAAGCAGATCAAAAAGCTGGTGGATGAATATGTCGATCACCGCCTGATTGTACCGATGAAGAACTCCCGTATTCACGTCGCAGCAAGCAAGCCAGGTTACGCAACGGTCGATTTATTGCGTGAAGGAAAGAGCATCCACCTGAACTGCCCAGAGCAGGCCTATTGTTATATTGATGATGATGTGGTGACTATCGAATCAGTGACCCGCCACCTGTACGAAGTGCTTGAAGGAAAACTGCCGGATAATGTTCAGGGGCTGGAACTGACGCTGCGACATGAAAAGATCGATGGCGCTTTCTATCATTACAGCCACGGTCTGAAGAAGCACGATGGTAACTGTCAGCGTATCGCACACGGTCACCGTTCACCGGTAGAGCTGATTGTTGACGGTCAGCGCGATGCTGAGCTGGAGCAGAAATGGGCTGAACGCTGGCAGGATATTTACCTCGGCAGCAGTGAAGACCTGATTTCAGTATCTGAGCTGGCATTAAGCGAAAAGGCTGCTGTTGCAACAGATACTTCTCACTATGGTTTCCGCTACACTGCGCCACAAGGTGAGTTCGAGCTGGCGATTGCCCGCTCAGAATCGGAAGTGCTTGATACGGATACCACTGTTGAACTGCTTGCTGACTACATTGCTGAGCAGGTAAGTGAAATGGTACCGGGTAAAGCACTGGATGTTGTCGCTTACGAAGGTGTCGGCAAAGGTGCCATGGCTTCTAAGTGATAGCTTCTAATAACAGCCTTTAAGTAAAATCGGCTAAGCCAATTTGATTTTAAAAAGCCCTCATCAGAGGGCTTTTTTGTGCTCAGCGTTTTGAGGGATTTTAAAAGCTTCAGTTTTTCAGTGTTTTTTTTGCCCAGTCTTGAATAAGTTTAATTTCATACATCAGGGCTCTGTTTATTTGTGAAGTAACGGGGGTGGATTGGTAGTTCATATTGGTTAATTTGACACTGTCTGAATTAACCGTGTTATCGCCATCTTTGATCTGATAATCAAAGATGATTGCTGGTGGTGTTATGCTGGTCAGAACACGAATATCCTTTCCTGCCTTGGAGCTGAAGCGGGTGTCTCCGGCGAGGTCAACATTTGTTACCTGAACATGGAGTGTTTGATCGGGTTTCAGGTAGATTCTTGCCATCTCACTGAACTCTTCACTCAGTCTCTTAAACAAGTTTTCCTGAAAGCGTTTCTGGCTGCCACCTGTGGTGCGTATGTCGCGGTATTGTTCCGGGCTGACCCAGGTTACAAAGGCAGGAGGAAAATGGATTGTCTCATCAGCAATGGATGAGATACTGAATACGAGCAGGAAGGCGCCAAGCCAGGCAGGCAATTTCATGGGAGATAGCCTCTTAAAAATAGTGCGGTAGTGATAGTTCAACCTCGTCACGTTAATGACCTTATTTGACGTTACGTATGCCAAAAATGAATATCGATTCTATTTCCATGTACCAATCCTAAGTTTATCAGAGCATGCGATATTGTGATTTCCTTCTTGGTGGCGCTTGTTAGGAAAGCTCTCACACTCAGGTACTCATAATTGTGATTGTGCCACCAATCCTGTTTTTCTCTTCTCAGTGTACAAAATCCCTCAACTATACTGTCATAGGTAACGCTTATGGTAATTGCTTAAATAATAAAGACTTTAAAATGATTCAGGGTGCGTGCTTTGCCAGGGAAGGGAGACATTTTGCTTATGGATTTTGATCGCTATCATCTCCTGTTGATTGCTTTGGTATTTAATTTGGGTACAGGGCTGGCTGTCGGTTCTGCGCTTGCCGGGGATACTGAACACAGTCAGCAAGGTAAGATTGAGTATTCAACGGAGCCGTTTGGCAATTCGACCTGGGAAGAGATCGATAAATCCGTGCAGGTTTATGATTCGCCTTTTGATGTCGCTTTGTTTTCAGCCCCTAACGGAGAAGATAAAGAGCGGCTTTGGTCGCAGACCAAATCCGTAGCCTGGTACGGTGTGGGAGTTGCCGGTTTTATCGCGTTGTTGCCGGAAGATGTGTCCAACTGGGATAAAAGTGACGATCGCCTGTTGGAAAAATGGTGGGATAACGTAACAGAAGGGCCGGTCTGGGATCGTGATATCTGGTACATCAATTATTTAGGTCACCCTTATTTTGGTGGTGTGTATTATCAGGTGGCGCGGAAATCCGGTTACCGCCAATGGGACAGTTTCGTTTATTCCTTCCTGATGTCGACGTTTTACTGGGAGTATGGCCTGGAGGCTTTTGCTGAGGTTCCTTCAATCCAGGACATAGTTGTCACGCCTGTTCTGGGCTGGGTGTATGGTGAGTGGGCGTTTAATAAAGAGCGGGAAATTATTCTGAGCGGCGGAAAGGTGTGGGGATCGTCTGTTCTCGGTGATACCGCATTGTTTTTCCTCGACCCTGTCGACAGTATCGGACGTGGTGTAAACAATCTGTTCGGACGAGATGTTATCAAGGCCGGTACAGGGTATGTTGGTTTGAAAGATGTTCGGATGCCAAATGGTGAGGTTGATACACAGTTTCAGCTCAACCTTAGCTACGCAATTGGTGAAGGGGAAACCAGTCCTGCGGTTAAGCGTCGTCAATCTTATGCGATGAGTTCGTCTGATCCGATTGATTATGGTGTTGTCGGTATTTCGGTAGGGATGCGTTATATGATGTTGGATGATGCTTTTTTGTTGGAGGACCAATGGGCTCCAACCATGAGCCTTGGAGTATATTTCACTCCTCAGTTGTCATCCCGCTTGAATTATACCCGGGCGGATTTTGATCGTACCGGCAGCAGTGAAGATGCAACTTATGAAAACTACAGCTTTGATGTTCAGTATTACTTTATGAGTGATGAAGCACTAAGGCCATACCTGAATGTGGGAATTGGTGAAACTGTGCTGGAGCAACAGCGCTCCAGCAAGTTTTTTCAGATTAATGGCGGCCTTGGGCTCCATTACCAGTTCCATGCCAACTGGGCCGTGCTGGTAGACTGGTATCACTACTACAGCAGCAGTGCATCGACCAATGATGACCAGATTTCTACCCAGTTGGTATATCGTTTCGGTCGCGGTGAATTATAGGTATTGGTTGAACCAGCCTAATTCCACTTCCGCGACAGATTCAAAGTGCTGACCCTCGTAAACCTGGTAGTGAGTGGCACCTTGTTCGATATGTAGCTTTTTCGGCTCTTTAGCGGCAGCGAACAGACGCTCAGATTCACTCACTGGGTTTACACCATCTTCGCCGGCGGCAACAACCAGTAGCGGCACATCAAGATTTGGCAGGGCATTAACCGGTTTGTGCTGTGTGGTTTCCCAAACGGTCAGGAAAGGGATCTTGATAGTCAGAGCCGGGAATTCGTCTTTGAAGTTATTGAAGAACTCGACTGACTGCGGATCGCTCAACACCTTGGCAATAGGCACCATCATCTCTTTGCCGGTTTTCGCTTTCTTGTCGCGCATACGTTCAAGGGTTCCGACGAATTTTGTTTTTTCAGCATCATCCATTTCACCGGTGATCACTGTCTCACCATCTGCGAAAGTCAGCTGTGCAACAACACATTTGATTTTGTCTGACTCGCTGGCTGCAATAATTGCGTTAGCCCCGCCAAATGAGCTGCCCCAAAGACCGATACGCTCAGCATCAATACCAGCCTGTTGACCGGCCCAGTCGATGGCTGCGTGGATATCTTCAATTTGCAGAGCGGGTACCAGGCGGCCTGATTCACCTTCACTTTCACCAAAGCCACGGTAGTCGAAAGTTAGAGCGGCATAGCCACTTTCTGCAAATTTTTCGGCAAAGGCAGGTAGCAGCAGTTCTTTAACGCCGCAGAAACCATGACACAGAATGATCAGCGGAGCTGGCTGTTTCGCATCCTGAGGAAGGTAAAGGTGGCCTGAGATGTTGTGTCCCTGTGATGAGAAGGCAACAGTTTGATGCATTGTTTTTCCTTATTATTTCTATTTTTGTACGCTGTGCATAAGTGCCTCATGGTAATTCAAATCAAGCGAAAAACTCATCCGAGCACGGGCTGAAGTCTTAAGCTAATTAGCATCAGATCTGATTTTGATGCTGAGTAAGCGTGATCTTTTCTCGTATAGTGAGAAAAGGTGTTATCGATTTCCATTACATTCCTACATTGTGAGAATTTGCCTTGAGTTCCTCCCTGTGATGCGCGTTAATGACTTGGTCAAGGAAAATGGTTTTATGACAAGCAAATACACACTTAACTCAAATGAAAAGATGTTGCAGGTGCTGATGCACATTGCCTCGTCGTCTGAGCCTTTACTGGCTCAGGAAATAACAGAACAGACAGGAATGCCGACCAGCAGCCTGTACCGGTATCTGGCGATATTAAAAAAATGGAATCTGATTGAAGAGAACCATAGCCAGAAATCCTATGGTGTTGGTCCTGCAGCTTTGCAGCTGCTGCGTAACTTCCAGATGTTTTCTCCGTTAGCAGACGGTGTGCATCCGGTGTTGAAAAGACTGCAACGACAGACAGGTGAAATGGCCGCTTACATGGTGCCCGTCGGATTCAGGGCTTTGTGCGTGGCACGCATCGACAGTCCGCATGCCTTACGTTGTGCCTATGAGCAGGGGCAAAGCCAGCCTTTGTATCGTGGTGCGTCGTCCAAAGTCATGCTGGCAAACTTTCCTCAACAGCGTCTGATGAGCACCTTACATCACTTTGGTATTACTGAGGGTGAGGACGTCGACCGCTGGTTGACGGAGCTTGAGCAAATAAAGCAGGACGGTTTTGCTATCAGTTCTTCCGAATTTGACCTCGGGGTTTCCGGTGTCAGTGCGCCTGTATTCGCTGGTAGCAGAATCGTTGGTGCGGTCAGCATCATGGCGCCGATAGAGCGGGTGCGCCAGAACAAAAACAAAATCGTTTACTCGGTGTTAGAAGCCGCAAGGTTATTACCACCGGATCATTAATCAATACAAAAGAAGGGGCTTATTATGGTGCAGCATCTCAAGCGTTGGTTTCAGTTTTCGTTTGAAAGCGAGCGAGCCAGTTATCAGAAAGCCTCTTCATTAATTTTGCCCTATGCCGATCAGCGAGAGCGGGGCGCTGTATTACTTGGTATGGCCAGTGATCTCAGTATTGGTTTTAATCATGGTTACCGTGGGGCCAAGGAAGGGCCCCATAGTATCCATCGTATTCTGAAAGCTATGCGACCTTCATGTTCGCTTCCGCTGTATGATGCCGGGATTATTGATGAGTCCGATGCTGCTACCTTTGAAGACATGCAGGCCAGACAGTACGAAAGGTTAAGAGCTGTTCTGCAGTTAGGGCATTTTCCTGTCATGCTGGGTGGCGGGCATGAAATTGCTATCGGCAGTTATAAGGCGTTATCGGATACGGTTCATCAGGCTGCTAATGATTGGGAAGAAGATGGCATTGCTCAAATTCCTAATGCCTGTGCCAGCCGGGTCGGCATTATAAATTTTGATGCCTGCTTTGAGCTTCGTCCGACACTGGCTGCGCGTGCAGGTTCGGCTTTTCACACGGTTGCCAGCTATTGTCGGGAGCTGCATAGAGAGTTTAATTATCTGGGTTTGGGGATCTGTGATCATGTGAACTCTCAGGCTGCGTTCAGTTATGCCAAGTCGTTGGGTGCGGAGTGGCTGCTTGATCGCCAGATGACGATGCGTAACCGTAAGAAGATTCAGGCAACTATTCAAGCATTCCTGAATCGGGTCGATCACGTGCATTTAAGTATCGATCTTTCGGTATTCTCATCGGCAGTGGCAGAAGGCGTTAACATGTCGCGGGTGTATGGTGTCAGCCTTTCTGTCGTCGAGATGGCTCTGAAACAGATACTAACCAGCGGCAAGGTTCGGATTCTGGATATCGCTGAATTAAGCCCGGAATTTGATTATGAAAACCAGACTGTGAAACTCGCAGCAAAATTGATTCAACATTCTTTGAAGCATCTTTGATGCCTCTGGGATTATTTCCTTCCTACTTACTTATTGATTCTTTAGTCTCATGACCGCAGGATCCCGGCTCACCGGGATCCTTTTTTTATCTTTCTTGTTCATGCAGTTTGGTATTACTCCCGAAATGTGACAGTGGCTTCGTTTCATGACATCGGTGGAGATGATTATTGAAATGCGCTGAGAACACTGGCTTAATACTCCCAACATTTCCCAAGGAGTTTGCGCCGTAATGAATAACTAACACCTGACATCCTTATCAATTTCTTAGTTTTGGATTTTTCAGGGTTAGTGGGCGTAACTTCGTCTTCTTTGTGTATCGGATAGCCGTTATTGCTCTGTCCGGATATCACACTCTTACATTTATATACAGTTCATGAAGACAGGCGTCTGTTGCCCCTGAGTTTGCTCGGGAGGAAATATGGCCTTACATCAATCTTTAATCATTGCTAATTCACTGTCAGTGCATCATGACAGTGGTGATACGTTATTTTCAGACATCAGCTTTTCATTGCAGCGGCAAGTTACCGGATTAGTCGGTAGAAATGGTGCCGGAAAATCAGTATTGGCTGGCATTTTGTGTCAAACACGGCTGCCGGATTCGGGAACAGTGAATTGTGACTGTTCAGTCGGGTATCTGCCTCAGCTTACCAATAGTAATGACCAGAATGTATTTGGCACTGTTGCTGATTATCTGAATATTTCCCGCAAGCTACGGGCCTTAGAGAGAATAGAAGCCGGAAGCAGTGATCCCCGGGATTTTGACATCCTTGGTGATGACTGGGAGGTACGGAACAACCTGTGTGAACAGCTTGCCGGGATGGGGTTACCACCAGAACCGTTTCAGCCATGTTCCAGTCTTAGTGGCGGAGAGTTGACAAGACTACAGCTCTGGCTGCTTTTCAATGCCGCTTATGAGTACCTGATTCTGGATGAGCCTTCGAACCACTTGGATAGTGCTGGCCGGCAGTGGTTACTTAGTCAGGTACAGTCTTTTTCTGGTGGGATCTTGCTGATCAGTCACGATCGCCAGTTGTTAGAGCAGGTAGACAGCATCATGGAGTTAACGCCGGATGAAATGAAGTATTACGGTGGCAACTACAGTTTTTACTGGCAGCAAAAGCAGTTACAGCAAGCTGCATTTTATAGAAGCGTAGCCAGTGCCGAGAACAAGGTGATGCAGTTGCAGCGGCAGTATCAACGCAATCAAGAGAAGGCTCAGCAAAGGGAAAGCCAGGGCCGGAAGCTTCGCAAGTCAGGTAGTCAATCAAAACTATTGCTGGATGGAATGCGCGACTCGGCACAGCGTTCGCAATCGTCCCGTAAGGTGCAATTCGAGAATCAGTTGTATAAAGCTGAACAGGAGGTAAAAGCGCTTAAACGCCAGCAAACTCAGACCAAGCCACAGAAGATGACAGTTAATTCCTCCGATAAGCGTCTGTCACGAGTATTAGTGCTGCAAGAACTGCGGTTAGCTTTTGGTAATGATACTTTGATTAACCTTTGCGTCGATTATGGCGATCGGCTTCATCTGATCGGGCGAAATGGTTGTGGTAAATCGACCCTGCTAAGAACGATCACAGGCACGTTGGCTCCCGTAACAGGGCAGATAAACTGCCATGTCAGTTGGTGCTATTTGGATCAGCATTTTAGTTTGCTGGATGAGCAACAGACCGTGCTGCAAAACCTGCAACGGCTTTGTCCCGAACAGAAGGAACCTGAACTGCGAACACTGGCCGCCGGTGTCGGCTTTCGTCGGGATCGGGTGCATTTACCTGTTTTAGGTCTAAGTGGTGGTGAGAGAATGAAAATTGCTCTCCTTGCTGTTAGTCATCAACAGGGGGATATGTTGCTTTTACTGGATGAGCCCGATAATCATCTGGATATTGAATCTAAGATGCTACTGGCGCAGGCGTTACGTGATTATCAGGGAAGCATGATTCTGATCAGCCATGACGACAGTTTTGTATCGGAGGTCGGAATAACCGGTACGATAACGGTAGGTTAATAAACCACAGTTATGTTTCTGTTGTAATGAGTGGCGATCACTCAGGTTTGTAAGTTCTTTACTAACAGATCTGAGTGAAACTCTCACAAATTCATCACAATGGTTTTCTGTCTGATTTCAGATGTATTTTTGCGATAACACACTATTGATGCACCATACTTGATAGAAGAAACTGTTGTTGAAATGAGCTGGCTGAAAGCCAGCTTTATTGGATGTGGCTGGAAAGTGTTACCTGACTTGGCTCGGGAGGAAAAGATGTTCAGAAAAATCTCTGAGTTAGACTTTTTCAAGCTGTTTGGCCTGATTGGAATTTATTTCTTATCGTCTTATCTCGTCTATCTCTTTATCACCTGGTTTGGCCATGGTGATGATCTTTTGTATCTACTGGTTTTCGCTTCTCTGGTGGTAACTGCACTGCTGTTTTTGGCTTTATTTCGAATCCGAAAGCGAAAAATCGGTAAGTAATGCAGGTTTGGCTCTTACTGTGTTTTGGGTTGATTAGTGTGTTGGTGGTTGAGAGGCGGGTTTGGGATAAATAGCTGCTGTGGTATGACAGGTACGGCTACAAGAAAGCGGGCTCAAAGCCATTTGACGGGAAGCGGGTATCTATACTTATCCTCAGTGTCATCTGAGAAGACAAGCAAGCGATGATAACCAAGAGGAACTGACCATGACTTTTCTCATAACCTGGCAGTTACATCAGGGTAAGCTTCATCCGACCCTGGCGCATTTCTCCCAGCTAACCGAGCAGCAGGATCAGGAGATGATGGGAGAGGACATTAAAATGATTGGCCGCTGGCATGATTTGGTAAGTGGAACCGGAATTGCCATCTGTGAGTCTGACAATATCGAAGCGGTAACTGCCTACGCATTGAGGTGGAATAATGAGATGGATATCTCACTTCAGGTTGTTGTTGATGACGAGCAGGCGCGGGCGCTTGGTAACCGCCTTTTAGTGTAAGTTACTGTGTGTGAATAGGTTGTTTTGTATGAGCGGCTTTCTTTCATGATTCCATTAAACGCCCTGATTATAAATAAGGGCGTTTAAGTGAGTACTTACAATCTATTGTTGCTTTTCGTTGTCAAAACCTCTCCTGAACTATACTTCATAGAAACTTAAAGAGAAATTGGTTGAAGGAGGCGTATTAGTTCGTCCAGGAAGACCGTTTATGGTCTGGTCATCGTTGTATTGATAGTGAGGGATTATCATCATGCTCGATTTCGCGAACAGCCACGCATTAAAAAGCAAGCAGACGAAGGCAACGACTGCATCCAATATCATCAAAAACGTCATTCTGTCCGATCTTGCCGAACTTTATTCCCCGGCAGAAATTGAGATATTACAGCAGGCCCAGCAACTTATTGAAGACGGGAAACATCGTATTCAGATCCTGAAGGAAAAACGTCGCAAAGAAGAAAAGATCCGTGAGTCTGTCGAATCCAGGCTGCATGACAGAGCTTACAGTAAGGCTCTTAATGCGCTCGAAGGTATGACACTGTCTGAGTTATATCGGCTTAATGTCTGTTTTTCGTTCCAGCATTCAGTAATGGGTGAGTTGATTGCAGATTATGATCACCAGCGCTATCTGGAAACGGTGACAAGCTGGTTAGATATGGGGAGTCGGGAGGATTTTTACCTGGATCAGTCTCCGGAAGAATTACGTGAAGACTGGGCTAGCGGTATTGCAGAAGCTGCCGTTGAAATTATCAGCTGGCCAAACCTGAAATATCATCGAGACTTTCAGGTGCCGGGTGGCCATTTCCATGAACCGGTAGGTATACCGGAAGATTTTCCGGAAGTGATATATTCTGATGTTAAGGATAAAAATGCTCACAAGTTGACGCCTCAGTGTCTCGGAGTGATTAAGGCGATTGAAACCTTTGAAGAAAACGAGCGGAAGGTACAACTGATTTTGAGCAATCTCGGTTAATCCTGTAACCAAGTTGAAAAAATAAGCCCTGCATGTGCAGGGCTTGTTGTTAGAACTGAATAAATTTCAGCTAGTAAGACTTACAGAACGATACCGGCGAACAGGAAGCCGAACATGATACTGAAGGCCATACTCAGCAAGCCCGGAAGCATGAAGCTGTGGTTAAAGATGAACTTACCGATGTTGGTTGTACCGGTACGGTCAAAGTCGATTGATGCGATGATTGGACCGTAGTTCGGAATGAAGAAGTAACCGTTAACCGCAACGAAAGTTGCAATGATAACTTCCGGTGGCAGACCAAGAGTAATAGCAACCGGTACCAGTACCGCTGTTGTTGCACCCTGGCTGTTTACCATTACAGAAAGTGCAAACAGAGCGAAGGCGAATGTCCATGGAGCTACTTCTACCAGGCCTGCAACAGCTTCTTTAACCATAACGCCGTGGCCACCGATGAAGGTGTCACCCAGCCATGCGATACCGAAGATAGCAACGATTGCACGCATACCAGCGTGGAATACTGAACCCTGGGTGATTGCGTAGCCGTCAGGCTTACAAACCAGAATGATTACCGCAGCTACAGTCAGCATCACGATTTCGATGGTGTGAGCCATACCCATTGCGTGTCCGTCAAAGCTTGGACGCAGTGATGGGAAGGCACCCATGATTACAACTGCTAATGAGCCGAATAGGAACAGAGATACTGCTTTCTTGGCTTCTGGCTTGATAACTGTTTCTTCAATTTTAACTTCTTGTTCCATCTCAGCACGGAAAGCAGGATCTTCAAGGCGACGCAGGTATTCAGGATCTTCGTTAAGCTCTTTACCCATCTTGTTAACGAATACACAAGCAGCAGTCAGACCAAGGCTGGTACCAGGAATAGTAACCATCAGTACGTCAGCAAGCGTGATGCCTTGTGGCTCCAGGAAAGCAACCAGTGCTACAACTGCTGCTGCAATCGGGCTGGCAACAATCGCAAACTGAGAGGCAATAACTGCCATACTCATTGGGCGTTCAGGGCGGATACCGCTACGACGGCTCACTTCAGCGATAACAGGCAGTACTGAGTAAGCTACGTGACCCGTACCTGCCATCATAGTGAAGACATAAGTAACAACCGGTGCGATAAAAGTAATGTATTTAGGGTTTTTGCGCAGGATGTTAGTTGCAATTTTGATTAGGAAATCAAGACCACCGGCAGCCTGCATAGATGCAGCGGCAGCAACAACAGCCATGATCATTAGCATTACGTTAATTGGCGGGCTGGTAGGTTCAAGACCGAAAATAAAGCTCAGTACGGCAAGACCGACACCACCCATTACACCCAGACCGATACCACCGATTCGGGCACCAATTAATATACATATAAGTACTATTAAGAACTCAACAAAAAACACATCAATCTCCTTGATGACAACGTTTAAAACATAGGATTATCTGGTTGCACATAATAAATGTTTCATATATTAACTAATCAAACATTCATCACACAAAAAACCAATAACCACTTATTTTTTCAGGTTATTTTGACTGTATCGACATTGTTGTTAATAGGTGGTTTTGAGTTGTTTTTGTCTGATTGAGGGGGTGTTCCGTTTGTGTGTTTTATTTGTTTGTATTTACAACATTCCCTTAATGAAATTACTCATAATGATTACTCAAAAATATGAAGTTCAGGGAGTAGCTAGGATGGCTTTGATTGTTCATAAAACCACCAAAAAGTGGCGGGACTGGGGGATTCACCGCTAAACGGAAGCTAAGTCACTAAAATTCAATCAGTTACTGACTACACTGTGAGATATGCCGAAGCATCTTGGTGAGGTTTTGGTATGCCGTAATGTCATAAGAAGAGGGATCTCTATGCCAATTCAACCTCTGAGCAGTGACCAGCTGTATCGTGTATCAGACTTAAAAGCCCTGCCGGACGATTGTAAGTCAACCAAAAATCTGACTCCGCTGGACGAAATCGTCGGCCAGGAAAGGGCACAGCAGGCGGTTGAGTTTGCTATGTCTATCAAAGAGAAGGGCTATAACATTTATGCCATCGGCCGAAATGGCCTGGGTAAGCGAACTATGGTTCTGCGTTACCTGAACCGTCATGAACCGAATGGTAATGGATTTAAACTGTATGACTGGTGTTATGTGGCAAATTTTGAAGAGCCACGCAGCCCGAAAGTCCTGAAGTTGCCAACTGGCACGGGTCACCAGTTCAAAAAAGATATCGAAAAGCTGATGACCAGGCTGGTCAAGGCGCTGCCGCTGGCTTTCGATAATGAAATGTATTACAGCCGCTCGGAGAAGCTGAAGAACCAGCTGACCCAGAAGCAGGAAAGCTCGTTGCTGACGTTGACAAATGAAGCCAAGGAAAAGAGTGTCAGCCTGTCATTGACCACCCAGGGTGATTACCAACTGGTGGCGCTTAACGGTGAAGAACCGCACACCGAAGATACGTTTGCTAAGTTGTCTGAGAAAGAGCAGAAGCAGTTTGAGCAGACCATTAATGATTTGGAGAAAAAGCTCCGTGGTATTGTTCGACAGCTGACTGAACTGGAAGAAGAGTTTTCTGACAAAATTGAAAAGCTGAATGATGAAGTGGCACTGGATGTGGTGGTGCATTTCATCAAGGAGTTGAAAGAAACCTATAGTGAGCAGCCGGAAGTGAAAGCGTATCTGGATGCGATGCAGAAGGATATTCTGGAAAACCTCGAGATTTTCCTTGAAGAAAGTGAAGAGCAGGTAGCCTTGGCTTATGCGGCGCTGGATAAGAAAATGCCGCGTCGTTATCAGGTTAATATCCTGGTCAGCCAGCCTGAGCATAAGTTCCCGATTGTGGTTGAGGAAAGCCCTAGCTATCACAACATCTTCGGTTATGTGGAAAATGCGACGTTCAAAGGTACAGTATTTACTGACTTCTCACTGATCCGTCCGGGCAGTCTGCACCGTGCCAATGGCGGGGTTTTGCTGATGGATGCGGTGAAAGTACTGGAACGCCCTTATGTGTGGGACGGCCTGAAACGTGCCCTGCGTTCGCGCAAGCTCAATGTTAGTTCGTTGGAGCGGGAGGTTACCCTGTCAGGTACTATTTCCCTTGAACCGGAAGATATTCCGCTGAATGTCAAAATCATCCTGTTCGGTGATTATCAGACCTATCAATTGCTGCAAATCTACGATCCGGAATTCAGTGAACTGTTCCGTGTTACGGCGGATTTTGAAGATGAAATGCCGCGTTCTGACGAGTCTGAGCAGCAGTATGCTCAGTTTATTTCCAGCATTGTGAATGACAGCGGTATGCTTCACTGTGATCGTAAGGCGATTGGCAGAATTATCGAATATAGTTCGCGTCAGGCTGAAGATCAGAACAAGTTGTCACTGCACTCGGCCGATATCGCCAATCTGTTACGAGAAACCAACTACACCGCAAAAGCCTCTCATGCGACTATGATCCGGGCTAACCATGTAGAGCAGGCGTTGCAGAGTCAGGAGAAGCGGGTGAGCCGTTTGCGTGATCATGTTATGCAGACTTTTGCCAACGGTACGACCCTTATTGACACTGAAGGTGAGATGATAGGCCAAATCAACGGATTGTCTGTTGTTTCAACCACTGACCACCGTTTTGGTGCGCCGAACCGGATAACCGCAACAACGGCGTACGGTGAAGGGGAAGTGTTCGATATAGAACGTAAGGTGAAGTTGGGTGGCAGTATTCACTCCAAAGGGGTGATGATCCTGTCGTCGTATCTGGCCTCTATTTTTGGCAAGACTACCAAGATCCCGCTTTCGACCAACCTGACATTTGAGCAGTCGTACGGCGGTGTCGACGGAGACAGTGCGTCAATGGCAGAGCTTTGTGCTATTGTCTCTGCGTTTGCTCAGGCTCCGCTGCGGCAGGATGTGGCGATTACCGGTTCCATGAACCAGTTCGGCGAAGCCCAGCCTATTGGCGGTGTGAACGAGAAGATCGAAGGTTTCTTTGATGTTTGTAAGATCAAGGGTCGCCATTCAACTCAGGGGGTGATTATTCCTCAGTCGAATGTGCATAACCTGATGCTGCGTAAAGAGGTGGTTGAAGCCGTAGAAAAAGGTGAGTTCCATATCTGGGCAATCAGCCATGTGACTGAAGCCATCGAGATCCTGACCGGCAAACCGGCCGGTGTCTGGATGGAAGAGACCGGTTATCCGCTGGATTCCATTTTCGGTCATGCACAGGTGAAGCTGAACGCGTTGAGAAAGTAATTTTTTGACATCATTGGCTCAGTAGAGTCTGAACCTTGGATGTAAAAAAGGCGCCTCTGGCGCCTTTTTCTTCGTTTGTCGCTTTCTGATTTATTATGCAAGGCGAACGTTCATGGTGATTTCAGCACGGAAAACCAGATTGCCTTCAGTGTCTTTAACTTCTACCGGAACCTTCTTATCACCTTCTGTATTCCACTCAATATTATCGCCGGACGCCACTGCGGTAAGGTCAGTTTTGGCTTTTTTCAAATATTCCACCGTCATTCCAACCGGGATCCAGCGGCTTTTGTCAGGAACCGAGGCATCCGTCATCATCCCTCCTGCCAGTTCAGCCATATTACACATAGCGATAGCATGGACGGTGTTGAGGTGGTTAGTGACTTTTCGGCGTTTTTTGATCGTAACTTGTGCGTATCCGGGTTTTAGTTCCTGGATTTGCGGCTTAATGGTTGAAAAATAAGGAGCAATTCGACAGACAATGAATGAGAAAATCTGGCGGCCGAATGGCAATGAAGCAAGGCGGTTATAGATTTTAAGATTTTTACGCATTGAAAATTCCTTTTTCCAATTACTATCTGGTCTGACCACATTATAGCTGGTGCGGTGGAAAATCAATCAGCTGGTGGGTTTTCCTGTGAGTCATTGCACTATTTCTTCTCGGGAATGAGTATAGCAGCTGTTGTCTGATATCGTTTTTTTACCCTTTATATTCAGTGCGTTATTTGATTTCCCTCATTCCGGGTGGAGTATTTTTCTTCGTTGCGGATTATTGATTGATGAGAAATGTCTGACAATAGAATCAGGATGTCTTTTTAGAGATATTTATTTCTAAATTGACCTGCCAGAATACAGCTAAAGAAAGTACTGTTTTTTCTATTAATATCTGTAATCCCCGTTTATAGGCAGACCATGTTCTATTTATTACCCTTATTAACTGTTTCAATCTGGGCAGGGAATGCCATCGTCAATAAGCTCTCATTCAGTGTGATCGATCCGGGAGCGATTTCTTTTTACCGCTGGTTTTTTGCTATGGCACTGCTGACGCCCTTTATGCTGCGTTCGGTATGGCGTAGCCGTGCTGTGATTCGTCCTTATGTACCCAAACTGGCTTTTCTTGCTCTGCTCGGCATGGTGTTAAACCAGTCTCTGGGTTATTTTGCTGCCGCAACCACGACGGCAACCAATATGGCGCTGATTGTTTCTCTGGTGCCATTGATCAGTATGTTTCTGAGTGTGCCGCTGCTAGGTCAGCGTCTGTTACCGCTGGCGATAGTTGGTGCTGTGTTGTCTCTCTCCGGTCTGGTATTGATGCTGAGCCACGGTGATATCAGTAATTTGCTGGCACAGGGAATTACTATCGGTGATGGTCTGGTACTGTTGGCGGCATTGGTTTATGCCCTTTACTGTGTGCTGCTTAAACGTTGGCAGATGCCGCTGACAAACTGGCAGTCTGTTTATATGCAGGGCATTCTGGCTATTGTTATGCTGATCCCGCTGCTGCTAAGCAGTGAGCGTTTTGCCATCACCTCGGAATCTCTGCCATTGATCATGTATGCAGCTATTCCGGCGTCCGTGATTGCGCCATGGTGCTGGCTGATTGGTATTCAGCGCCTAGGTGCTGACAGTACGGCCATGTTTATGAACCTGATGCCGGTGATTACCGCGGGCATTGCCAGCGTGATGCTGAATGAGCAGCTGGAAGCTTATCATTACATTGGTGGTGGTATGGTGTTGGCAGGTGTCATTCTGGCGCAGAGGAAGCCAAAGCCGATTCCGCATCCTTTGGCGACGGCGGAAGTCAGTTCTTAAAAGAAGTCTTTACTTGTTGAGAAAAAGCGGCAGTAATCCTGGATTACTGCCGCTTTTGTTTTGGACACTTTTTTTGACCTTTAATGGATCAGTTTTTCATGCTTAGCATGATAAACGCGGCTACCGCCAGGAAAGCGCTCATGATCAGGAATGCGTCGTTATAAGCCATGATAGCTGCATCTCGCTGCATTGTAGCGATCAGTGAGGCCTGAGCCTGCATCATTGCCGTTCCGGCATCACTGCCTGACTGTATGAAAAAACCGGTTTGCTGTTGCAACTGATACCAGGCATCACTGCTGACACTCGGCAGGGCACTCTTGATATGAGCCAGGTGCTCACGTGTTTTGTTATCCAGCATGGTGGCGATAATGGCAATACTGAAGGCTCCGCCAAGGTTGCGCATAACATTGGTCAGTGTTGAGGCATCTGGCGTGTCAGCCTTACTGATTTTCTGCATTGCAACCAGTGAAATCGGCACCATGATAAACGGGCTGCCGATGGCACGAAGTACCATAGAGAAGATCAACTGCTGGCCACCATAATCCACACTCATGTGGGTATTAACGTAGCAGCTGAGCCCGAACATTAAGAAGCCGAAAGTAACCAGGTATTTAGGTTTGATGATACGGGTGAACTTCGGTACTAGCGGGAAGATTAGCAGTTGCGGGAAGCCCATCCACATCAGTACCTGGCCGATTTCCATCGCATTGTAGTGCTGGATTTGGGTTAGGTAGAGCGGCAGCACATAAATCGAGCCCAGCAGCGCCATACCAAGAATCAGGTAAGCAACGCAGGACATGGCGAATTGCCCGTTCCTGAGTAGTCTCAGGTTCACCAGCGGCTTTTTGTGCTGAAGTTCGTTAATCACAAAGTAGACTAGGCTGACCGCAGAGATGATTGACAGAGTGACGATGAAGTCAGAGCTAAACCACTCTTCGCGGTTACCTTCTTCCAGCACGACCTCCAGACACCCAAGTCCCATCGCCATTGTTATGATGCCAACCCAGTCTGCCTGAAGCAGGCTTTGCAGGTTGAGTGGTTCGTCATCCAGCCCGTAGTTAATCATGCTAATCACCATCAGGGCCGGTGGAATGTTGATGTAAAAAATGTAGTGCCACGACAGGTTTTCAGTCAGCCATCCGCCCAGAGTCGGGCCGATAGAAGGTGCAAAGGTCGCGGTAATACCGAACATCGCCATGCCGATGGCACGCTTTTCCAAAGGCAACAGCTGAACGACCAGCGAAAACGCCAGCGGGATCAGTGCACCGCCACTGAAGCCCTGCATCGCACGGAATACGATCATAGAAGTCATGTTCCATGAGATAGAACAAAGCAGGGAAGAGGTGATGAAAACCAGTGTCGTCCAGGTAAGGTAACGGCGTTTACCCAATGCTCTCGACAACCAGCCACTGAGCGGAATCGCGATCATTTCCGCGACCAGATAAGAGGTCGAAATCCAAGAGCTTTCATCCAGGGTGGCGGACAGTGCACCCTGAATGTCTTTCAATGATGAGTTGGTGATCTGAATATCGAGGATAGCCATAAAAGCCCCGATCAGGCCGCCAATCAGGGCTATCCAGTGACGTCGGGGAACTTCATGTTGCGCCGGGACGGCAGGCTCACTTGCCTGTGCCGTCGGGGCCTCTGCTGTCGGTGCTGACATACTCATGGCTTAACCTCGGGTATCGACAGTCGCAATCACAGACAGGCCAGGGATCAGTCTTCCTTTCAGTTCAGCTGCATCCGGGATAGTGATTTTTACCGGTACACGCTGAACTATTTTGGTGAAGTTACCTGTGGCATTTTCAGGTGGCAGCAGGGCAAATTTCGCACCGGTAGCCGGAGAGAAACTGTCGACAACACCTTCAAGAGGTTGTCCCGGGAAGGCATCCAGCTCAACAGCGACTTTTTGCCCCTGATGGATACCCGCAAGTTGGGTTTCTTTGAAGTTTGCTTCAACCCATACATCTGAGGTTGGCACCAGGCTCATTAAAGGCATCCCCGGTTGGACATATAAGCCGACACGGAGGCTGCGCTTGCCGACAATACCGTCAACCGGTGCGTAAATTTTGGTGTAGCTGAGATTAAGGTTTGCCTGTTCCAGCTGAACGTTAGCTTCGCGTACCGAGGCTTCGGCCTGAACAATCTGGCTGGCAATAACGGTCAGTTGATCTTTGGCAGCTTGATAGCTTGCCGTGGCCTGATCAAGCTGCGCTTTGGTGACTTTTAGGTGTGAGGTCGCATCATCAAGTTCATCCTGAGATGAGTAGTTGCGCTTTAGCAGGCTGCGGGTGCGGTTAACTTGCTGTTGGGCGCGTTCGTATTCTGCCTGAGCTGATGCGATCTGGCTTTCAGACTGGCGGATCAGGGTATTTTGCAGGCTTTGTTGGGCTTTCAGGTTATCAATTGCTGCCTGACTGACTGCAAGGTTTGCTTCTGCTTTATCGCGGGCGGCAACAAAGTCGCGGTCATCAATGGTTGCCAGCAGTTGACCTGCTTCAACTGATTCATTGTCAGTGATAAAAGACTGAGTGATATAACCGGCAACTTTCGGGCTGATGTTGGTGATATCGCTTTGCAGATAAGCGTTATCAGTAGATTCAAAATACTGGCCGTAACCAAACCAGTAACCGCTCCCAGCCAGGCCCAGAGCCAGCATGATGGCTGTTGCGATAAAAGGTGCTTTTTTCTTTTTTGTGCGTGTGTTTTCTGCCATGTAGCCTCTTCACTTTGCGAAGGTATGATGAGATTTTTTTGTGTTACAAAGTGTAAATAAAAAAGATTGGTTGATTGGATAGGAAGAAAGGGAAATACTGTTGCAGAAATCTGACCAATAGAGGCTGGGATGGACTTAAACGCAATTGCAATATTCTCTCAGGTTGTTGAATGTGGCAGCTTTACTCAGGCTGCTGAATCTTTGGATATGACTAAATCAACGGTTAGTCGTAAAGTTGCGGAGCTTGAACAGCATTTGGGTGTGCGGCTGATCACGCGTTCCACCCGCAATCTCACGCTGACCCCTGAAGGTGAGAATTTTTATCAGTCATGTACTCAAATGCTGGAAATCATGGAGCAGGCAGAGCTGGAAGTGACTGCGAACCAGGATTTGGTTCGAGGGCGGTTGAATGTTGTGATGCCGGTGGAACTGGGTCAATTGGTTTTAGCGAACTACATTCATGAATTTCTGAAGTTGTACCCTAATGTATCCATTCACCTGGAGTTGACCAATCGGGAGGTGGATATCATTGGTGAGGGGATTGATCTGTATGCTCAGGTCGGTGAGGTATCTGATTCTAATTTGGTTGCAAGGCAGATCCATACTTCTCGTCGATTGATGGTGGCAAGTCCGGAATATCTTGAAGAGTTCGGACAGATACACACGCCGGAAGATCTTAAGCCTCCACACCATCAAGTGAAGATTTACAACAAGGCCGTGAAAGTGCCACGATGGCATTTGATGCAGGGCGCTGAAGAGTACACTGTAGATCTTCCCTATCAGCTTAGAGTGAATACCATCACATCATCACAGATAGCGTGTTTGAGTGGGTTGGGGATTGCCATTTTGCCGGAGTTTTTATGTCGAGAACATTTTGCCAGCGGACGATTGGTTCATCTTTTGCCTGAGTGGGATATGCCCTTGGTGCCAATTAGTTTTGTTTATCCGCAACGCAAGCTGATCCCGAAGCGTCTCAGACTTTTTATTGATTATTTGATTGAGTGCTGTGAGCAGCGCACTACTCGAGTTGCGAAGAAAGCTGCTAATTAGCGTTGAGTAGTCATAATTTATTGAAAAACAGGGCAGATACCTTTGTATCTGCCCTGTTTTCCGTTGTAGATGTGCAGATTTTACAATGTAAATCAGAAACGGTGGCGATAGCCAAGGGTAAAGGCAATATCGGTACTGTTATCCATGTTAAACATATTTTCAATCATGGATATCTCCACCGCGCTGTGTTTCATGTGGTAGCGGTAGCCGAGCAGGATTTCATGTGATGGCTCGGAAAGATCTGATGTCGCATCGGTAGCCCCTTCGTAGATGTGGTATTCCAACAGGAAACGGTGCTTGTCTCTGATCCTGTACTGGTAACCAGCACCCGCGGCCAGCGCGACGGTTTTATAAGGGATGCCCCCCAGCACTTCATCGTTGTTGCGATAGGATGCTCCCAGCATGCTATAGAACGAATGTTTGCCGCTGCGATAGCTGTAGTTCAGCTGTAATGCCTGTTCGAAGTTACTAACTTTAAACGGTCCGCTCGGAACCCGGTTGTAGTAGATAGAGCCACCGATGGATAACCCATGATGATCGTCCTCATATAGCTGGTAGCCTGTATACAGAGTGAATGCATTACTCAGGGTTTCACGGTTGAAGTCATGAAGCTCAATACCGTATTGCGGAACAGAAATATCGAATGAGTGATCATCTACTTCATCCCGTCCGTTCTGGCCGATACCAAAAGCGTCGTGAAAGCCTTTGGTCAGGTTATCAAGGTGATTGTTGGCAGTGAAGCGCCAGGTGTAGTCGAGTTCGACCACCCATTTACTGTTTATCTGCCATAAGCTGCCGACTGAGATGGCGTTCTGATAGTAATCGGCTCTGTATTCATCTGTTTCTGCCCACACACTGGCAATAGTTCCAGTGGTATAAACTTCTACGGTTCCGGGTTGGTAGCTGAAGCCGTTTCGCATAAGTGGGGTCAGGCTGTTGGATTGGATAGGGGACTGAGCGTAAGTCTTTAAAGGTCCATAGTCATCGAAGCGTGAGATACCTTCTGCATGCACACTACTAACAGAGCAAAATGCTACTACTCCTGTAAAAGTGTATGCGGTGATTCTGTTTGTATTCATCACAATGCCATTTTCTGCTTGTAATTATAGTGTTTATGAATGATTCTTCGGTCACTATGTATAACCTGTCTTGCCTGACAGTTATCTGAACCAGCCTGAGATTTGATATGAAATCAGTATTTTTACTGATGAGGGCAAGCAGATAATTAATCGGTTTATCTTCTTGAGTGTAGTGAAGGGAGTGCCAAGTGAATGGTTTTATTGTGTGACTTATTCTTATAAAAAAGACAGTTTTTGAACTCAGTTGTCTTTTGTTACTAAGGCCATCTTTCTACAAGATAAAATCACATGGTGTTGATTTTAATATGATTGTTTTTTGCTCTGCTTATTGAAAGAGCCGCTATTGCGGCTCTTTATTGTTTGGCTTGCCATACTGACGAAGGTGAAGGTGGTTATGGGATCAACAATGTCGGCCTTGCTTCATATGACAGAGCAAAATCAATTTCCCAGCTCATACCGTTCATATTCAGTCGACCGTCAGGAATACCATCTAGCCCGGGCTGACCAGTATCTGCGACCTCCCATTGCTGAGTTCGTGGATTTGTAAGGTTGCTGAAGTTATCTCCCTGGCTGGCATCATCTAAGGTATAGAGGTATTTTTTATCGTTGAATGTGGCCGCGCCATACACTCGGACGCTGTGTCCACCCTGCCAGTTTCCGTTAATATCATACCAACTGAAGAGGATCGTGACGGCCCGCCCTTGGCTGAGCTGTTCGAAAATCCATTCCCACGTCGGATTCGCACCTTCTTGCGTTGAAGTGATATCTCCCATCAGTACTGTCCCGTTGTCACAGTCTGCGCCGCTGCCCAGTAAAGCAGAATTACTACCCTGATGTCGGAATTCAGTAACAGCCTGTGAGCCTGAATCGTTGAGGTAGCCGAAGATACCACGGATCAACCCGCAGAATGAGGTATATCCGCCGCTGTTCAGATCTAGAACGCCGTCACGTCGGCTGTAACTATCAATGTTGGCGACCAGGCTGTTATCCGGCTCAGCTACCCAGAACAGGACATCCCCGGCTGAGCTGACTTTTCCGATTCCCCGAATATGTAACTGTGGCAGGCGCCATAGCAGTGGAAGGTTATCGTATCTGTCTTCCAAGTACTGAAGGGCATTAGCATGGGCCATAGGTATACACTGGTTTCGGCCGGCATCAAGGTTAGGCTGGTCAGCCTGAATGATTTGAATTGGGAACAAAAAATCATCCGGCAGATTCGGATCCGGGCTGACTGGTTGTGGTGGACGACCTAATGCCAGAGCACTTGGGACAGAAGACGATACAGGGCTGATACGCCCGTCTACATGTCCGGCACCCTCTGCATTGACCACTGTTTGGCTGACTGAGAAATTTAAGGGAAAGAAACGGTTAGCCAGTTGGGCAATATCAACAATGGTTGGCAGCGGTTGCTGACTGAATAAGACGGTTGCTCTCAGGAATTTTTTTTGTCCCTGTCCGTCAATACCGGGGCGAAGGTCAAAGTAGGCAGTGGCTTCCGGATGCTCTGGTAAGCGATTGGATGAATCAGGGACATAAGGATGGATCTTGTCTTTGTTCCAGTCTGTGCCTGAGAACTTGCTTGATTCTGATGTTACCTGAGATCCAGGCACAAAAAGGTTATCAATAACCCAGCTGGCTTGTTCGCCTCGGTTACGGTTGTAGATGAATACATTGACATAACCAGGCCCTGCGGCTTTACCCAATCTGTCTTTTAGCCTGTCAGGTTTGACTCTTAACTGTCCCCAGTCACTGTTGCTGATTTTGCCGATTTCAAGGTCAAAGCTAACCTGCTCGAATACAACGGCATCAGTACGAGGCGTTAGTTGAGTGACTGATAGTTGCTTGCCAGGGAAGTGATGCTGGTGTGTTGCACTTGCTTGAGGCAGAAATAGCAGCAGGAACAACAAGCCTAAAATACTCGTTTTGATTGCTTTCATGGTTGTACTCTCTAATGCGGCCGGTGCACAAAAAACACCGATAATGATTTAATTTTCCGTTGTTAGAACGGAGTACAGTCCATTGAAAAATTGAAAGTTAGTAAAAATTATAGCTGCGAAGCTGGTGGTAACAGGTTTTCACAATAGCAAATACCCCTTTAGCGTTAAGGAATATGATAGCTCTACCGTGGATTGACAGACGGTGGCAGAAATAGCCTTTCTAGTACATAAGGCTCATCAAAGTGTCGCTCGCCGATAAAAGCGGTGGCGTGTTGACCGTACTGACGCATTGCTCCCGGGGATTTCACGCCGAATGGCCACAGATAAAAGCGCTCTGAGCGTCGGCTGTCGGGAAGCATTCCATGTTGGTCAAACAGGCTTTTATAGCTGCTGCCGTTTTGTGGCAGGCTGCGTAATTGGTCATAACTCTGCAGAGTCAGGGATCGAGCCTGAGGATTGTTATCGCCCCAGTTCACATCTTTGATCATATGCTCGCCATGGGAGAGGGTGATGCGTAACGAATTAGTCGTCTTATTTCGGTACACATACCAGGTGACAGGCGATTCAGTGTCCGCTTGCTTCGGGACAAACTTCAGTGAAGGGTTAAGAGCAAAAACCATGTGGTAACAGCCACAGTGGTGGATACTGTCGAGTATAAGCGGCTGACCTTGATGATCCAGAGTCAGGCGAACCAGAACTGCATCAAACTTGCCTGCATAGGGATCGAATTTGGACTTTGCCGTGCGATTTGGAAACCAGAGGCTGTAATGAAGCTGGAGCAGAGTCCGTCCGTGAAAACGGGTATAGCTGTGGTCAAGATACAGAGTCGGTTGGCTGATATTAACGCCGGGTTTGCCATCGGCGAGAAACGCCACCTGTCCGGGTTTGTCATCATTTGAAGCCGTTTCAATAATAAATTCCGGCGCATAGTATTTTTGTAGCTCAGCAAGCTGTGATTTTCCTAGTAACGGCCACTCGGCGTCAGATTTATCCAAAGCCTGTCGGAACCAGGAATGAATTGTTGATGCATTTAGTGTCGGTATATCAGTATTCCGGTAGCTGATGCTGTAATCATGAACGGGATTTATAAAATCAAGTGCGATTCGGGTTTTCTCTGATTCGATAGCTGGTGCGGCAAAAAGTTTGCTGATGGGGTAGAGGCCAACCACCCGCTGCCAGCTCTGATAACCTGACGGGATTTTGGGCGGTGATTGTTTTATCTGTAGCCAGAACAGCGCATTGTTTTTGTTGTGAGTAGCGAGTTGTTCGGCGCATTTTTCCTGAATTTCAAAGTCAATGTTCGATTTATCGGGTAAGTTTTGATATTCCACTTTGCGCTGAATGGCTGCTTGACCGGATACATAATCCAGCCAGCGGGATTTGTCCTCTGTTGATTGAATCTGCGTCAGCATGGCGATACTGAATCGGTCAAAAGAAAGATGAGGGTATTGGGTATTCCAGTGCAACTGCGCGTCCTGGACACCTTGTTGCTGCACCTGTTGTTTAAAATTCGTGAGTCTGTTCAGGCATGTCTCAAGTTTTGCCGGATAACTAAAGGTATTTACCGGCTGACTGGCGCAGGAAACCAGCAGCAAGCAGATGAAAGGCAAGAGCACTCGTTGCATTTAGTCTCTCCGGTTATTGGTTTTTCTGTATTAAGTGTAATGCCAGATATGTTGAGGAGATGAATGGAATGAGTGAAAAAACAGTAGCCTGAGCAGGCTACTGTTTTAGAGTGGGCGAATTGTTATACCCGGTTGATGTCGGTTTCCGGGAAGAAGTTTGCCCAGATTATCCAGTAAGCACCGGCTTTAACGGTTTCTACGCGTGGCAGCTTGCCGTAAGGTGTTTGACCGTAGAAGTCGATCTCTGTGATGGCATTACCGGTTGTGTTGTAGAAAATGCCCAGGCTTTTGAATTCCTTGTCATAGCTGACAACAATCGCTTTTTCGCCGATGGTGGCATTAATTGGTTGAGCTTGTTCTTTTACGAACTCTTCAGTGTAAGCCACGTAATCATCACCCACGTTCAGGCCATAGATTTGTTCCTTACTCGGCAGACGAGGATCGATGTGTTCCAGCGTCGGGAAAGTCGGCTCGTCGTTGGTTTCCTGATGGGCAACGGCCAGTTTGAAGATCAGTTCCATAATTGGGTCATAAATCGCCAGGAACGGATTGTCCCAGAATGAAGGGCGCATATCTTCAACCAGATAATCGTTCACATAGACTTCACCTTCAGGGAACGCGACAGCGAATTTATCAAAAGGCATGCGGTAAGTCGGCCACTCTCGCATTTTGGATTCAGAGTTTTGGTTATAGTCTGCTTCTGTCTGTCCCCACAACTGCTGGATTGGCTCGCCGCTGATCTTATCGTACATGATCAGGTTGTTTTCCAGTTGGCTCATTGGAGCCAAATCTAGCTTCTGACCATTGATTTCCGGAGTATAGGCCATGCCCAGGTTGGTCAGGCCGCAGTAAGTCATGACGACATTTTCACCACCCAGCTCGCCGTTACCGGCAACATGCGGACGAAGCAGTTGCTTATCGGAGTGGGCGCGGGCCTTGCCGTTGATCTCCAGTACAATCACACTCTCATATGGTTTGACGTATTTCTTCGCTTCTTCAATAGATACGAATACACCATTATCCATTCGTGCACGCATCATGATGTGCGGGTTGAGCATGCCGCTGTAAAATGTGAAGCAAAAGAACAGAGCAAGTGAGATAAAGGCTTTGTTGCCGATAACATTGCGTTGCCTGTACTTCAGATAGCAGGTAATTGCCATCGCAGCCAAGGCGAAAAAGGAGATAGCCCAGCGGTGATACCAGACCCACATGGTCGTTTCCCTTGGTGACTGGACAACCCACTGGCTGACATCAGCCAGATCTTTGAATAATAAGAACCCTAGCACCTGGGCGATGAGCATGCTTAGCCAAAATATCTTCCTGGCGTGTTTGTCGATAATGTCTTTCATAGCTGACTCACTTTCATGATCGAAGAGGTTATGAAGGAGTCTACTCAGGCAATATTGATGGATAAATGCTCACCGGTGGGATGGATTGTGCCAATAAATGGAACAGTTATTTTACTGGATCTGTTTCTCGAGTGTGGTGATCCTTTGTTGCAGCAGGGCTTTTACGTCATCAAGAAGTAACTTCACTTTATTTGGTACATAGCGGCGAGAGTGGTAGATACCATAGATGGTTAGCGGGAAGGCGTATTGACCGTCAAACAAACGTATCAGCTTCTGTTGTTTTACTTCATCAGCAACCATGATGGTTGGCAGGCAGCCTACGCCTTGCCCCTGAAGAGCCAGCGCTCTGAGAACGTAAGGGGAGTCGGCAGTACATTTAGGTATTGCCGGGAGTGCTATTTGTTCTGTATTCCATGACAGTGATTGAGATGAGAACTGATGCATGATGAGGTTATGATGCGCTTCAAGCTCTGCCGCCGTTTGAGGCGTACCGAACTTTTCCAGATACTCTGGACTGGCAAAGTAATCATATTGCAGTGTCGCCAGCGGTCTGGCTATAAAAGATGAGTCAGGCTGCGTGCCGATATCAATCAGCAGGTCAAAACGTTTTTCAGTCATCATTGTCAATGGCTGAGATGTAGAGTGGAGAACCAGGGAGATCTCCGGATAATTTTGACAGAAGCTGGTCATGTGATCGACACAGTGCTCCAGAATGCAGTCCGGCGCGTAGATAGTGAGCTTGCCAGAGTAATCCCCCTGACGCTGGGCAATCTCTTTTTCTGTTTTCTCAACGTCTTCAAGAATCTGGGTCGCCTTATGGTAGAAGGCTTCGCCGACTTCTGTGAGGATCAGTCTTCGGGTAGTCCTTTCCAGCAGTCTGGTATTCAGGCTTTGCTCAAGGTTGCGGATGCGGCGGCTGACTGTCGATTTAGGAAGCTCACAAAAATCAGCAGCTTTAGTAAAGCTGCCGTGCCTGACCACTTGGACAAACAGTTCCATATCATCCAGTTTCATTGATGCTACTCGTTATTGATAAAACTGTATTTTATAACATGGGTAACAATTGCAATGCTATCAACCACAACAGTCTTCACTGGCTGTCATTTCCCCTGCATCTCGCATAACACTTCTATCTATAAGATGACGTGAGGCAGATAGCGTGACAGATCCTGAGTCACTCTGGAGGCATCTTCCCGGATTGAAATACCGCCTGCTTTGTCATTGACCAGCCAACTGCCAATCAGGGTGAAGTTGCCATTGAATTTTGGCAGTGGGTGATAGGCCTGGAAGATAACGCCTTCATCGCCGTATGGGCCATCAACATGCAGAGTTTGTTTGCCATTTTCGACAACAGTGATATTGGCACCTTCACGAGAAAAGATGGGTTTAATTACGTAATCATTCAGCTCACTGGCTGCCTTGTCATCCGGGAAATAGGCTGGAAGCAGGTTCGGGTGTCCTTTGAACTTCTGCCACAGTAACGGCAACAAGGCTTTGTTACTGATCACCGATTTCCACATCGGTTCAAGCCAGTTCACTTTGGCATCGGTCAGGTATTTGCTGTATTCCTCCCGGAACATAAATTCCCATGGATAGAGTTTGAACATCCAGCGGACAGGGCGATCCTGCAGATCGGTGAACTCATTCTTTCCGTTGATGCCAATATCTTCTACATGAACAAAAGCGGTCGACAGACCAGCTTCTCTGGCACAGTCTTCAAGATACTGCACTGTTCCGCGGTCTTCTTCGGTGTCTTTGCAGCAGGAAAAGTGCAGGGTTTGTCCCGGTTGCTGTTCGGCCAGCTGAACAAAGCGTCCCATCAGTAGTTCCTGTAGCAGGTTGAACTGATCTGCATCCCGGCGGATGGCACCGCTGTTTACCATATCTTCGAGCCATAGCCATTGCCAGAAGCCGGTTTCGTATAGAGATGTTGGTGTGTCTGCGTTGTTCTCATAGAGCTTTGCATGTCCTTTGCCATCGTAGGCAAAGTCGAGGCGAGAGTAGAGAGAGGGCTCTTTACGTTGCCAGGAATCGAGAACGTTCTGCCACATTGCTTCGGGGATTTGGAAGCGACGAAGCCAGTATTCATCGCGTACGACAGTATCGACGACATCGAGACACATCTGATGGATTTCTTCCGTCGGATCTTCCAGATCTCGTTCTATTTGTTCAAGGGTGAACTGGTAGTAGGCGCTTTCATCCCAGTATGGTTCGCCGTACATGGTGTGGAAGCCAAAGCCAAATTCTGCGGCGAGATCGCGCCAGTGCGCACGCTCCTTGCTCTCGATTCGAAGCATGGTAAATCCTTATTCATTGTTTTTACTTGCTGTCGGGCATTTTATCGGTTGTGGGATAATCGTGCAGCATCGGTGATGCCGAATATTGGGACTTTTGTCTGATATTGCAAAAGCATCCATATCAATTAAAACCAAAAACGCCGGACGATATGTCCGGCGTTATCAAACTATCTGTTCTATGAACGGCTTAGTCATTCTGGTGCTCAATGACATACATTTCGTTGGTGTTTTCATGCAGGCTGTTAACACGGAAAACATGCTGGTTCTGATCCAGCCCTTTTTCATACTCAGACAGGTAAATGTCACTGTGAATATGCTCGGCAACCAGCTTATTTATCAATGGGTTGTTGGTGTAAACGCCGACAGCTTCATTGAAGTTGGAGAAGATAAGCGAGCGGTGCATGTCGGCAACCACAATCAGGCGTCGTGACGGATAAAGCGACTCTTCATCCGGTGAGCGAGAGTACATCTCGATATCCGGATGCGGTTTATCCAGTTGCTTGAATGAGAACACAATGACGCGCACACCACGTTCGACGGCCTGAACCAGTTCATCTTTAAAGTCATGCAGGCTGAAATCAGTATTGATATAGATTTCTTTTTCAGCATGGTTCAGTACTTCACGTACTTTTTGCTTTAGGTTTTCAAATCCGGCGACGTTGAAGATAAATTCTTTTTCATCTTCCGACATCAGGTTTTTTAATTCTGTCTTGAGGTAGTGGATATTATCTATACACTTTTTCTCGATCTGTTCGAAGATCAAATCCGGGGATTTAGCTTCATACTCTTTTGTTTGACCATCACAAAGAAATATATAACCGTTGTTATATAAATTGTCGATGGAAGAGTAAACCGTCGAGCGGGACAGTGATATTTCTTTGGCAATCTTATATCCACTTGAACGTCCGTTTTGCAGCAGGCACAAATAGACGAGTGCATCTGTTTTTGAAAAACCGAAAGCCATTAATTTATCAACTAACTGAGTCAACGCTCCCCCTAAATAAATATCCGTTTACTTACAAATTAATACAATTCTCTCATGCTTTCCGGTCGTTGGGAATGAGAATATTCAGTGTAATATCACGTTATTGCTATCTGTTTTATAAAATTTACCTCATAAAATAAAACAGGCCAGCAATATAGCTGGCCTATTAATCATTGGTACAGGAATCTGGTCAAATTATTAAATAATTGTTCATATATCCAATCGCTTTTAAGCGGGTTGAATATAATCCTGTCCTTATTTCTGAATTGTACGCAAAACAACCACTTCGTTTTGTTTCAGGTTGATTTGTGCATTACCGTCAGCGACAACGACAGAGTTTGAATCCAGCAGGTTCTGATAAGTACCGTTTGCAAGACCGATATTCTGTACATTAACGCTGGTGGTCGGACCGATATTAGCGGCAACCAGCACTACGTCATCCCCGGCATTACGTTCGAACACCAGTACATTTTCATTTACCCAGCGTTCGACGTAGTTGCCCTGTTGGATTGCAAAGCTGTCATCACGCAGATCGCTGAGTTTTTTGATCAACGAGTAGGCCGGTGTGCTTTGATCGAAGCCTGGCATAACTTCACGGTTGAACGGATCGCTGCCTACCTGGCCGAAGCTGTTAACAGTAAAGTTTGCTGCGTACTGCTCGGTTCCATAGTAAATACAAGGAATACCACGGGATGTCATGATCACCGCCAGACCCAGTTCCAGACGCTGACGAGCAAAGTCTGCACTCAGGCGGCCACCGGCTTCATTGTTGCTTGGGCCGAAGGTGTTTTTGTCTGAGCGTAGCGCGGTACTGATTCGCGCCATGTCATGGTTGTCCAGGAAGGTAACCTGCCAGTCCGATGATGTGAAGGCCGTATCACGTTCTTTCAGGTAGTTGTTAAGCGTGTACATGTTTGTGCGGTTGGTAAGCACTCGCTCCATTGTGTCACGCAGGCCGAAGTCCAGTAGGGCTGAGCCGGAAGTATTGGCATAGTCCAGCGCCATTCCGTCGATACCTGTTTTAGATGTTGCACTGGCACCGAACCACTCACCGAAGAAGAAGAATCCGCGGCCTTTAGATTGAGCATAGTTGTAAAGATCGCCGGTCCAGCGCTGGATGAAAGATTTTTCCATGTGCTTGATGGCGTCGATACGGATGGCGTCAACGCCCATATCAATCCAGAATTTGGCACCGTCTGTCAGGTAGTTATAGGTAGCCTGGTTGTTTTGGTCGAAATCGGTCAGGTTGAACAGGTTGTGATGAGTGACTTGATACCAGTCGTTCCAGTTGTTAACCCCACCGTTGTGGTGATACCAGTTGGTACCGGCGGCAACATCACTCTGGTAATTGGTAATGTGCTGGCCGTTGCGGTAAAGGGCACCGAATTCCATTTCGTCATTCGGGTTAGAGTGGTTTGGTGCATAGTCCAGTACCAGCTTCATGTCGTATTCCGGGCTGTGCATTTTTGCAACCAGCTCTTTGAAATCATCAAGGGTGCCCAGGTGTTCGTCAACCTTGAAGAAGTCTTTACCCCAGTAGCCATGGTATGCCGCGTCACCGTATTGGTTGGCACCGTCAACGTTGTCGATTGGTGGGGTGATCCAGATGGCGCCGACACCCATATCTTTCAAGTAGTCGAGCTTGTTGATCAGACCGCGGATATCGCCACCCTGGTATTTTTTCAGGTTGCTGCCATCGGCAGAATAAGAGCGACTGTCGTGACCGGCGTTGTTGCTTGAATCACCATCAGAGAAGCGATCCAGGAAGACGAAATACATGGTTCTGTCACGCATTTCCAGTGCTGGTTTTTCGTGAATAAAGACTTGCTGGGTATCATCGTAGAAGTTGATGATATAGGTTTTGTTCGGGTCTACAGTGAAGTTTTTCTGAGGGTAGCTTTCTTGCCAGTTGCCATAGCGGTCAATTTTGAAGCTGGGTGCCAGGCTATCAGCGCCGTTGCGGAAGGTTTTGATGATTTGCCATTGGTTGTCGCCCATGTAGGTCATGGCTTCGCTTTGCCATCCGTTCGGCGTTCCTCTGAAATATGCCTGATTCCAGTCAGCAATGGCTGCCTGAGAGAAAACCAGAGCAGAGAGTAAGATCATTGATTTTTTCATTATTCCCTCTAATTCTATCTTTATTGTTTTCACATATGTTCAAAGCACCCGAATATTCAGGTGAATATCCGGGCACAATGAGATTGCTTATTTACTACAGGATGTTTCTTTCTTGTTGTTAATTATGTAATGGTCTCTGCTTTTTAATCTTTCCTCCTATATTTACATTGCGGAGCTATGAAGAGTGCGTGAACACCTTCATGATTATTTTGATTGCTTGATTAACGTGTTATCTGAAAGCCAAATATTACTTTTAGATTTGGATTACTTTATATCCATAAGCAGGAAGTGTAATTTGACTTTCAAATTCTTCACTTTTATAGGTCAATAAATCTTTTACGGGTTTATGAGCTAATTCTTCTGGAAGTTCAAAAGTGCTTTCAGATGATTCATTGTTCATCATGACAATCACATTTCCGCGCTGGTAAATGAGCGTTTTCTGCTGTTTACCGACATGCAACCATTGAATAGATGGCGCCTGTAAGTCAGTAAACTCTTTGCGCAGGTTAATTAGTGATTGAATGAAAGTTTTGAAATCCTGATCCTGTTTAGATTCATCCCATTCCATGCACTTGCGGTGGTCTTCAGATCCCATGGCTTTGTAGCCTTCCATGCCAATCTCACCGCCATAGTAGATACATGGGCTGCCAATCTGAGTGAACATAAACAGGTACGACAGTTTAGCTTTATCTTTGCTGCCACCGGCTTCGCTGATGATGCGAGATGTATCATGGCTTTCCAGCAGGTTGAAGATGGATGCATTCACGTTACGTGGATAATTCAGGTACGAGTTATTCACGTCATATGTAAAACTGCGGGCATCAGTATTATCAAATGCAAAGAACTCCTTGATTGCTGAAGTCAGCGGGTAGTTCATCAGTGAGTCGTATTGATCGCCCTGCAGCCACGCCATGCCTTCATGCCAAATTTCACCCAGAATGTAGCAGTCCGGTTTGATGGACTTAACAACTTTGCGGAAGTCGCGCCAGAACTGGTGATCTACCTCGTTGGCAACATCCAGGCGCCAGCCGTCGATATCAAATTCTTCCACCCAGTAACGAGCGACGTCTAACAGGTAGGCGCGGCATTCCGGGTTTTCGGTGTTCAGCTTCGGCATGGTGTGAACATTGCCGAAAGTTTCGTAATTCAGGTTGGTGAAATCCCAGGTTTCCAGCGGCTTGTCCGGATAAACCGGAAAGTCTTTAATCCAGAACCAGTCTTTGTATTTGGACTTTTCACCGTTTTCAACCACATCCAGCCATAGTGGAGATTCGTTGCCGATATGGTTGAAAACTGCATCCAGCATCACTTTCATGCCGCGCTTGTGGGCTGCTTCAACCAGAGCTTTAAATGCTTCTTTGCCGCCAAAGTGCGGGTCGACTTGCATGTAGTCGATGGTGTCGTATTTGTGGTTGGCGTTGGCAAAGAAAATCGGACAGAAATACAGACCGGTGATACCCAGTTCCTGTAGATAATCCAGATGGTCAATCACACCCCACAGGTCGCCGCCCATGAAATTGTCGTTGGTCGGTTTGCTGCCCCATGGTTCAACATTTGCCGGAGAAATACCCGGACGGCCATTAGCAAAACGTTCTGGGAAAATCTGGTACCAGGTGGTGTCTTTAACCCATTCCGGAGTGGAAAGCACGTCAGCCGGGTTGATGTACGGGAAACAGTAAAAGTTGCTCAGGTGACTCAGTGCTTTGCTGTTAGCCTGTTGATCATCGGTAAGGGGAACACATTTTTTCTCACCGAACAGTAGTTTTTCCTGACTTTCTTTATCGGTCAGGATAAATCCGTAACGGGTACGCTTGCGGGTTGGTTTGTATGCCGCAAACCAGCAGTCATACAGCTCGGTTGAGCCTTCAAGTTCCATTTCGACTTCTTCGCCGCCGCTCCAACCGTAGGCGTCGCTGCCTTCAAGGTTACCACCATCAAGGCCGCCTTCTTCCCACTTGTACGGATCGCCAATCCACAAGGTTACCTTTTCCACTTCACCTTTCGCACTGCGCATTCGAATATGCAGTGTTTCTTTGTCATTCGCGTAGCTGAATGCACTCTTTGCTGTATGAATCAGCGAACTTCTCGTGATCATGGTATTTCCTTCGTTATTCCTTAACTGCACCGCTCACCAGGCCGCTTGCGATATGCTTTTGCAGCAGCATGAAGAGAAGGGTAATCGGTACAGCAACAAGTAATGCACCTGCGGTAAACAGGGTGTAATTCTCGCTTGACTGGGATGAGATCCAACTGAAGATCCCTACTGCCAGGGTCTGATTTTCTTCACTGCGGAGGATCAGAGTCGGCAGGATGAAGTCCATCCACGGCGCAGTGAAAGACACCAGGGCAACAAACACCATTATTGGTTTTGCAAGCGGTAAGATAATTTCCCAAAAAATTGTAAAGTGACCGGCACCGTCGATTTTTGCCGCTTCATCCAACGAAGTCGGGATGGCGTCGAAGTAGCCCTTCACCAACCAGGCCAGAAATGGTAGTGACCCGGTAACGTAAACCAGTAACAGGCCAAGATAGCTGTCGATCAGGTTCAGTTTTGACAGGAAGATATAAATCGCTGTCATTGACAGGAATGCCGGGAACATTTGCAGGATCAGAATCCCCATCATGACATTCCTTTTGTTCTTGAAGCGGTAACGCGAGAAGGTGTAAGCCGTCATAGTTACCAGCACCAGAGAAATCAGCATGTTCAGTACAGACAGGATCAGGGTGTTTTTGTACCACTGAACATAAGATGTCTCGAACAGCAGGGTTTTATAGTGCTCTAACGTGAAACCAAAACCGCCGAAACTGGTGCTAAATAGGTTCTGGCCCGGCTTGAATGAGGCCAGAATGGTCCAGACGATCGGTGCCAGTACAATGACGGCATTGGTAATCAGGAACAGGTAAACCAGGCCGTTTGCTAAATTGATTTTGCGTTTAGCCAACATAATTACATCCCCACATCGTCTTTAAAGGATTTCATGCGTCTGAACTGCCAGATAGCGATGCCAGACAGGAACAGGAAGATGACAATCGAAACCACAGAGGCGATGTGATACTGCTGGAAGTCCAGTGTCAGCTTGTAGATCCAGGTGATCAAAATGTCGGTGTGGCCTGCGAAGCGGTAATCCGGGTTAATCGGACCGCCGTTGGTCAGCAGGTAAATGGCACCGAAGTTATTGAAGTTGTGTGCAAAGGTCATTACCAACGATGGTGCGATCTGATGAAGTACCATCGGCAGGGTAATTTCATAGAACTGCTGGAATTTACCTGCACCATCAATTTCGCTGGCTTCGTATAGGTCGGCCGGAATATTGGTCAGAGCGCCGGAAATCAGCAGCATGAAATACGGTGCGCCAACCCAGACACTGATAGCAACAACCATGAACTTCGCCATAATCGGGTCAGTCAGGAACGGGATCGAATCAACTCCCCACACAGACAGCAGATTGTTGACCGGGCCGATCCCGTTCAGTAGCAGGCGGAACACCAGCAGGGTGACGAACGCCGGAATGGCATACGGCAGAATGAAGACGAAACGCCACAGCTTCTTGAATTTGACGTCTTTCTTTTCGACCGCCAGCGCAAGAATAAAGCCGAAGACAAAAACACAGAATGTCGCAGACAATGCCCAGATAACTGTCCAGGCAGCTACGCCGAAGAAGGTCTCAGACCAGATCTTCAGCTGGAATAGCTGGAGGAAGTTACCAAAACCGACCCAGTCAACCAGGTTACGCGGCGGAATATGATTCGGTGCCGAATAGTTGGTGAACGAAACCAGAACGGTAATTACAATCGGCATGACAACAAAGAATGTTGCAGCAATGCCTGCCGGGCTCAACGCAATAAATGCAAAGTTATCGTCGTAGAACTTGTGGATCTGTTCTTTCAGCGTCAGCTCTGTTTTCTCACTTTTCAGTGCGTCTTTTACATTGACGATGTAAAGCCAGACGAAGAAAAGCGATAGGATCAGGGCAATTACGCCTTCTACTAACATGAAAACAGAGTTATCACCCTGAATAATATCGAAGCCTCTCCGCGTTTGGGCAACGTCCCCTAAGGTGATTAAGCCTTGTAGCGCAGCGATCAGATCCGGCAGGTAGGTGACGAATAATAACTGTGCAGCTAAATAAAATAACCCTTTCAGATATTGGTTATTTTTTAGTTGGGTTGCGCCCATGACAAGGAGAGATAGAGGAACGTGGAATGCTCCTCTTTTCTCTACACTAATTAACATATATCTACTCTTTTACTCTTGATGGCGAATCGAATAATTGCTGCGAATTACTGCTGCATAGCGATTTGCTGTTTGATAACTGACTCGGCTTTTTTCAGAGAAGCCTGTACATCAGCTTTGTTATTCCAGATGTCAGCCAGTGCAGCTGTTGCCGGTTGCCATACGTAGCCCATTTCAGGAATTGAAGGCATGGCGTCTGCGTGGTAACCCTGAGCAATGATCGCTTTGGTAAATGCATCACCGGTTTTCGCCAGTTTTTCCATCGCACCTTTGTGAGGCGGGATTGCTTTCATCATTTCAAAACGTTTCAGCTGCATATCTTCAGACGTGACGAAATCGGCAAACAGCTGGGCTGCACGAGGGTATTGAGTGAATGAAGATACGGCCAGCATTTTTACAGAAGCGAAAGTTGTTGGCTTCTTGCCTTTGAAGCTAGGTACAGGCACTGCACCCAGATTGATGCCTGAATTGATGTAACCTTCTACAGCCCAAGGGCCGTCGATGATCGCTGCGGCTTTACCTTCAGTGAACAGACCACGACGAACCTGAACCTGGTTCATGTCTTCTGAGTTAGAGTTAGTAGTGTCACGCAGCTCAAGCATGGCCTGGATGCCTTTAACAGCGCCCGGTGTTGCGATACCTACATCGTTGGCATCTCTACCGTCGTTACCGAACTCATAGCCGTTGTACATAGACAGGAACATACGGGATTCATAGTAATTCTGGATATCCCATAGCAGCGCGTATTTGTGATCTTTCGGATTGGTATAGCCTTTACTGAATTCGATGATCTGTTCGAAACTGGTTGGCGTTTGAGGTAAAAGGTCTTTGTTATAGAACAGAACAAGCGTTTCAAATGACAGTGGGAAACCGTAGGTTACGCCTTTGCTGTCTTTAGCGGCCACCGCTGCACTGTGGATGAAGTCATTGTCAACACGATCACCGCTGACCAGATTTTCCATAATCACACCGGATGTCACGGCACGGCCAAGGAAGTCATGCGGGAATTCAACGATATCGCCCACACGGGTAGATGAGCCGTCCTGAATAAGTCGGTTAATTGCGTTTAGCGGGCTGACAGAGCGTACGTCGATATCAATGTTGTATTTGGTTTCGAATTCTTTTGCGGCGTATTTCATGAAATCGGTGCTGGCACCCTTATCCGCCCAAACTTGCAGTGCTGCGCCATCTTCTGGCTGAATAGTTTGTGACGCCATTACTGGTAGGGCTGAGGCTATAAGCCCGGATGACAGAAGTGCAGACAAGACGATCTTTTTCATTTTCTCTTACCTTATGAGTTTTGTTAGTAGTACGCCACGTACTACTCAAATACTAATTCTGCTTAATTAGCAGTCAAGTAATAATCTGACGTTAATGACCGAAGTGTGATTGCTATCAAAAACGGTGTAATAAATTAACTTAATTTATGGATGTGGGGAGAGTTTACAGAAGAGAAAATAATGCCTCTATTTATATATTGCATTGTTTGGAATTTATTATGCCTTTATTTTTGTGGCGCATAAATATCCCTAAAAGTAATAAACAATTAATAAGAATATTTCTTATATCTGATGGGTTAATTAATTACGTAAAATAAACGTTAGTGTGAATATCATCACATGAATTTGCTTGTATCCTGGTTGACCTTTGTATTTGTATCTCTAGAATTAGTCGTACGCCATGTACCACTAACAAAACACAATAACTCAAATCTTCAAGGATCAAGGTAATGAACAAGTCCTTATTGTCGGTACTGATTGTAAATGCTTTGGCTGCAGGGTATGCACACGCAGAGGTCGCAACGTCTGATACATCCAATACTTTTGACCAGCTTGTGAATGTGGTGACGAATGTTAATGGTCACGTTGGCGTAGCCTATGAAGTTAAGGAAACTGAGTATACAAAACTTGGTGACCCTTCAGGTAACTTTAAAGAGAAGCATAAAGAAAATAGCTATATTGATGGCTTCTACAATTTTAATGATTTGAACTTGTTTGGTAATTACAAACTTACTCAAATCACCAACTCCAAGCGTAATGCAAACGGTTCATCTGAAAACTCTGAAACAACTAAACTTGAGTTTACGACAAACTACCGTTACGTCATTTCAGATAGTTTGAATACTGGTTTGGGCTATAGCCTTGAATATGAAGATGGCTATACAATTACTACCGATAATAAAAAGATTAATACCACAGAAGCTCAGAATGAGTTCAGCACTTGGTTGGGATATTGGAACAATGACGGCCAGTGGGGCTTCTATGGTGATGCGGCAATTGGTTGGAATGATGCAGATAAAAGCGCGTGGGGTAATTCAGACACTGATCTTTATCATGTAAGCTTTAAGCCATTCATGAACTTAGGTAAGTTTTTTGTAGCTGCCGAATTGTATTACGAAAACCAGGATACGGAAGACTCTTGGAACAACGATAAAGATTTCACTGAACGTTATATTGAACCAGAGTTGGCTTATAGCTTTGGTGATGGTAAACGTGTTTTCGTGAAACACCGCTTCAGTGAGAAAGAAACAAAAGTTGGACAAAAAGGCCAACCTAAAGATGAATATTTTGAAAATATCAACAAGACGACTTTAGGTTATCAGCAGACTGTTGGTGACAACTGGTGGGTTTCTGCTGAAGTTGAGCTGACTCGTGAAAAACATGAGAAAAATGATGTTCGAACTGCGGATAAGGACAGTGACAACTTCAAACTATTCGCGCAATATCGTTTCTAGGATAGTTTAACTTAGGAATAGAACATGATTACTGCTTCTGAAGTCGCCCAACTATTAGGTGGAAAACTGATTGGTCAGGCAGATTTAGAAATAAATGAAATTATCGACATTCACGATAATTCGAACGGTGGCCTGGCAATTATTCACCAGAAGAAAGATCTGAACGCATTGGAAACATCAAAAGCTGAGGTGATTATCGGACCATCGGTAATTGAGTCTGTCAAAGATAAAACACTTATCGTGATAGATAAGATCGATCCGATGAAATTGAATCAGTTACTGCGCTTTTATAAAGTGAAACGTTATGGCTTAGAAGACCAGTGCAATACCTCAGATCGTAGCGATGTACATATCGGTAATCATGTCTCTATTGGCAAAGACTGTTATTTCATGCCGGGTGTAAAAATCATGAATGGTGTCACCATTGGTGACAACGTTGTGGTTCATGCCAATACCGTTATTAAAGAAGGTACGGTGATTGGTAGTAATGTCACCATTGATGCTAATTGCTCGATAGGTAATTACAGCTTTGAGTATTTATTTGAGCATGGTGAATACATTCGGTTAGAGAGTGTAGGACGAGTCATTATTGAAGATGATGTCGAGATTGGTGCCAATAATACCATTGATCGCGGCACATTCGGTTCGACGGTGATTGGCCGGGGAACAAAGCTGGATAATCAGATTCAGATTGGTCATGACGTGAAAATTGGTCAGCATTGCTTGATCGTATCTCAGGTTGGTATTGCCGGATGGACAATACTTGAAGACCACGTCATTGTTCATGGTCAGGCCGGACTGGCTGGAGGGTTGCGGATTGGTCACGGAACGATGATCAAGGCACAGGCCGGAGTTACCAAGTCCTGCAAGCCAAACAGCCAGCTTTGTGGTTACCCTGCACGCGAGTCATCTCAATTTTTAAGCACAGTAGCAGCCCTGAACAAGCTTTCCCGACAGCCTCAGTCAAAGCTGTCTGCGGCTACTGTGGAATCAGAGTCACCGGGTGTTTTAAGAAGATGGTTAAGGAAGTTGATCTGATCTTCGGGTGGAACTCTGCGCTAGCGACAATTTTTCGGAGTCATACATGGCAAATGTGAAGCTTAGCCAAGTAACAAAACAATATGAAAATGGTTTTAAGGCCGTACATGGCATTGACCTGGATATCCATGAAGGGGAGTTCATGGTTTTCGTGGGGCCGTCAGGTTGTGCCAAATCAACCACACTGAGAATGATTGCCGGCCTGGAATCGATCTCAGGCGGCGAGATCCGTATTGGCAACCAGGTGGTGAATGACTTACCGCCAAAAGAACGCGGCATTGCCATGGTATTCCAGAACTATGCGCTCTATCCGCATAAGACGGTTTACGACAATATGGCGTTTGGTTTGAAGATGCAAAAACGGCCAAAAGCCGAGATTGATCGCCGTGTTCGTGAAGCGGCAGAAAAGCTGGAGATTACAGATCTTCTGGATCGTAAGCCGAAAGAGATGTCTGGTGGTCAGCGCCAGCGTGTTGCTGTAGGTCGCGCGATTGTTCGTAAACCGGATGTTTTCCTGTTTGATGAACCACTGTCTAACCTTGATGCTAAGTTGCGTGTTTCGATGCGGGTGAAAATTGCTCAGCTTCACCAGCAACTTAAAGAAGAAGGCAATCCTGCGACCATGATCTACGTTACCCATGATCAGACCGAAGCTCTGACGCTTGGTGATCGGATTTGTGTACTGAACAGCGGTCAGATCATGCAGGTTGATACACCAGTGAATCTGTATAACTATCCTCGTAACCGTTTTGTTGCTGGTTTTATTGGTTCTCCGGCAATGAACCTGATTGAGGTTTATCTGCGGAAACAAGGTGAGACATATTATGTTGATCTTGGTACAGACAAGCTAATAGCACTGCCAGCACGTTTTGCCGGCAAGCTGGAACAGTATGTGGATCAGAAAGTGTGCTTTGGTCTACGCCCAGAACATATTTCGATTCAGGAAGGTGACGGTATTGCTAACGCACTACCAGCCAGGATTTCCGTCATCGAGAACATGGGCAATGAAAAGTATGTGTACTTTGATGTTGCCGAGTATCAGATGATTAGTCGGATTCATGATCCGCTGCTGTCTATGTCAGCGATTAACTCAGAGAAGCAGTTTGTGTTAGACACTGAATTTAGTCACATTTTTGATATTGCAACGGGAGATAACCTGACGCTGGATTGATGCGGCAGGCTACTGATTTACGTTTTATATTGGGTACGTCTCTATATCACGCAAAGGATGATGCGTTGTTGGTTTGAAAAGAAATCTATTCCTCGACTCAATAACCAGCCGGGCAGGACGCCCGGCTTTTTTAGTGCCGTAGCATAATGAGGAAACACGCTATGGGAGTGCGCTAACTGTGTATTGAATGCTCGTAGCTGGTTGCTTTGTTAGTGTGCCTATGGTTAGCACTTTGTTTTTCAGCAATAAGTTGCAAATAACTGGCTTTAGTTTACCTGGATATTGTTTGTGCAAGCTGTCTGGTTCGCTTTTTCACGCGAGCTTTGTCGTTTGTCATTTTTTTCTGGATTGTAACCTGAAAGGCGATATTGGTTATTTCCCCTGGTGTCTGTAGCACCATAAGCTGAATAATTAACCAGTAGTTGATAGCTATTGAATAGCACCCTGTCCAAACCTGCTGTGTATACAATTGAATGAGGTATAGAAAACGCCTCGCGTATACTATCTTTGTTTTATGACATAATTATTACAAGAGCCCAATGGGAGCAAAAAAACATTCAAATTTATATTAGTTACTGATTTTAAATGTTTTTATTGGTGATATTTTATTTTTTATTTCTCTGTAATTAATCTGAAGCTTTGTGATTAAAGGTGAGTTTGGTAGTTTTTAATATTACTTATCATTAATTAATGGTGTTCTTTTAAAATTTAAATTCATTTGGATTCTAATTGTTTTTGTTAATATCGTTTTTCTATTTTATTTTGTTATTTTAATATAATCATGACTTATAGAAATGGTATTTAAAGACAGGGTTGAATTGTTTTTTTTGATTATATTATTAAGCGGTCATTGTATTTTATATTAATCGGGTGAGATGATGAGTTTAACTAAATTATAATATAATGGTTTTCTAATATAATGAATGTTTGATTCTTAATTAATAAATTTATCGTGTAAACTTATTATGCAACTTCTGTCATTTGTTCTGCCAGGGCTTCATTTTCTGGCTGGTGATTATTTTTATTGCATGCTGTGCAGTTATCTTCAGATAAATGGACAATGGCATAACCAAGGCTCATATAGATACAGCGTTCGATATCAGTTTGCTCTCCGCGGATGGCATCAAAAATGCTGCTAAGTCCCTGTAATGGTGAGATTATTGGTCCTATATGTTTGACTGCTTTAACAAATTCCGTCTCATGATGAATCGCATAAACCCAAGATGTAAAGAATGCATCTGGTGAGGTGAAAATCAGCGGGCGTGTGATGATTTCTAAGAACATAGGCTTTAGTTCAGCAATCAAATCTGCTTTCAGTTTAAAGTGGGCATTGATACCTGAACGGGTGATCCCGACTTTTTTCGCAATTGTCCCAAAAGTTAAATTTTCAAAACCTTCATTCATCGCAATATCGAATGATATGTCGACAATTCTGCGTCGGGTTTCTGCAGCGACAGCTTGGCTTACTCTAGGCATTTTTATTATTGAATGATCTCTTAATAGGGGTCGCCATAATAGCAGCATTTAGTTATGGATCCAGTGACTTTGTCATGTAATCAGATCTGATCATACCTGTTGTCTGATTATTCGGCTTTAATATTTGGATATTTAATGAATGGTATCCGATAAATTTAAAATAAAAGATGTCGCATTAATGTCTCTTTTTAGGTTCAGCTTTTCCTTTCGTGACGTTGTCACTCTGTAAGCTGTTATTTACACTTTAAAAGCTATATTTTTCAGTCATGTTTAACATGGCTGTGGTCCCCCGCCTATCAGTGCGAGAAGAAGGCCTCTTCAATGGTTGGTTAGCGATGGTAGGTTTAAAGAGGCCTTTTGTACCAATAGCGGACGCTAGCTTCGCGTAATGTCGGTACTAACATCCCGAAGGAATGCAATAGAAAGTGTATTGGAGTGGTTTAGAGTAAAAAACCTAATTGTTGTTTTTATAGACAGTTGATGTAGAGGATAAGAAAGTGAAAGCGCCAGTAGTAGCTACTAGCGCTGTTATCTGACCTTAACTTGGTTTATCGATACGAACTATTTCAACGAAAAAACAGCTGACTGAACGGGTTCAGTAAGGTTGCAAGCCCTGAAGTGAAGTGTAGTGGTGCGTCAAGCAGTGTCAGGCAAAGGCAATCCTGATTTTCCTCAGTCTTAGGTGAGTGCTTGTTTTCTCTTGTTTGTACAATGAAGTCCCCCGGGTAATAAGTCGCCTGTTCATCACAGAACTTGCCTGCCAGAACCAGGGTAATCTCCTGTCCTTGATGAGTGTGTTGAGGCAGCGAGCTGTTACTATCCATATAAATGAAGTTCATTTTGCTTTCACCGCCGGTCGTGACATGGGCACGTTTGATATTACCCGGTAGATGGGTCCAAGGACCTATTTGGTCTTCGTGACGTTGCAGTGCTCTGGGGAGCTTGAATGACTTGTTATTGATCGTCAGTACAGACTCCTGCTGCTCAGCCTGATAATTGGCACCTTCATTTTGAGGAGCTTCTTTATGACGAAGAATTTGATCTAGCATGTTATTTAGTTCATCAGATAAGGGCTCTGAGGGAGAAAGTGCTAACTCTCTAGCTTGTGCTGCTTCAATATCAGCAATTTGTTGTCGGCAGTCAGCACAGAGTTCAATATGAGCACTCAGCATGATGCTTGAAGCAGGATCCAACTCACCTGCAACATGTTTTGCCAGAGTCTCCGCTGTCGGGTGAAATTGAATGTTAGTCATCGAGTGCCTCCTTCATTTTCTGTAGCGCAAGTCGAAGCCGACTTTTAACAGTGCCCAGCGGGACATCAAGGGCATCGGCCACATCCTGATGTGAAGCGCCCTGTAAACAAATCATACGAACAACTACCGCCTGAGTAGACGGCAGTGTATTAATTAAGTCATGAAGCTCTTTGCTGACAATAGAATGAAACTCTTTGGGAAGTTTGTCGGAATCGGTCTCTTCACACAGAACAGGCCAGAGGTCATCGCCCTGAACCCAGTCATTCTGATGCTTTGTTTTCCTCAGGAGATCAAATTTTACATTCCTTGCAACAGAATAAATCCATGTCAAAGCAGCACCTTTAGATTCGTCATAAAGGCTGGCTTTCAACCAGATTTTTAACATGGTCTCCTGCACAATTTCCATTGCCATGGTTTCATCTCTGAGCTGTTTACGAGAGTAATTAAGCAGCTTGGGCGCAATCAGAACAAAGAGCTTTTCGTAACTTTTCTTACAGCGATCATTAGCAATGTTATAAAGCAGTACTGCCAGGTCAGGGTTTGGCAAGGCTTCGTTGAGCATGGGCTTCTTTGCGTTTCCGGTGTTAAGGCATTGGTTTGTCTTAATCATGGTTATACTGCAAGCATGGGATCCATAATCAGTTAACGCAATAGTTGTGCTAAGCGATCACTTTGATTAATGATTTTTTTCAAATATCTGAGACAAACATCCGGGGAAGAATGCCTGAGAAGCTTTTGTTTGGTCTTTAAAGGCAATGGCAACAGCTCCAGCCAGCGCCAGCATAGCCAGCATGGGTCATCGAAACCGGCTTCGAATGCATTTGGGGGCGATGCTAAAGTTGAGGCCTTGTAATTGCTCTCATGATGGTGTTCAAGTAAGAGCGTTTTCAATTTTGCAGCCAGCAAATTTGTTGATGGCTCTATTTTTTCTGTCCTCCATAGAGGGAGAGGCTTTGCTTTGATGTGATGGTGTTGTGGTGTGGTCGAACTGATTACCCCTAGACTATCAACAATGATATCAACCCGAATTAGGTCAGTTGATAGCCAGTCAATTTCGACAATTCGGGCATAAGATACGATGTCACCCTGAGCAGCAGCCACTTTGCCATCACTATCTTGCATTAATAACCAGAGGCCACCGGTTTTAGTTGCATCGCGGATTGTGTTGACAAAAATAAGACCATCTCCCCTGATTTGCCATTGAATTCCGGGAAAGTAATGCTCAGTAGTTATCAAGAAGGGCAGCAATACTGGTTGTAACTCGGGTATATGCACACTTTTCTCCAATAGGTTGTTTCATAAACATACGGACCGAATCAGAGATCAGATGACCCAACTTTAATTTTCAATCAAAAGGTTGTTTTACTGACAACACTGTAAATAAAATCTATACCGTGCTGATCGGTTCTAGTTTTAGCGTCGTAATTACCCTCAACTGATGATGAGAAGAAAGAGGGTGTTCAAATGAAAATGAAATCGGTGGTATTAGCTTTAGGCTCTGCGATTTTTATAACAGGTTGCCCATTGTTAGAAGATGACGATTCACAAATCCGGGTTACACATGCCAGTAGTGATGCTCCTGAAGTTGCAGTAAAACTTAATGGTGGAATTGTTGAAGGTCTTGAAAAAGTTGATTATCAGGTTGGCAGTGGATTGATTGAACTTGAGTCAGGTGCGTATGACATTGCTGTTGATGCGCTGTTACCGGGAGATACAAGTTCGGAGGTGATTAGTACTAATCTCAATTTCTCGCCTGATATGCAATATGACATTATCGCAGTAAATAGTGCAGCCAATATTGAAGCTGTCGTTCTTTCACGTGAAGATATAGCCCCTGCTTCGGATGAAGTAAGGTTGGATGTCCTTCATGCTCACCCTGATGTTGGTGCCGTTGATATTTATCTGACAACAGCAGATGAACTGACTGATGAAGCGCCTGCTGTCAGTGGACTGGCATTTAAAGTCGATGCGACTGAACTGCCCGTTAGTATTCCATCTGGTAAGTATCGAATTCGAATCACACTCAACGGTGATGATGACAAAACAGTTGCTTTCGACAGTGGTGAAATGGATTTGGTCGGTGGTAGTGATTTGATGATTACTGCGGTTCCGAATGTTGACGGCGGCGCTGTTTCACCAGTTAATCTGTTGGTGGCTGACGGCACTGAAGTTAATGTATTACGAAATAGTGAAGAACAGTCTGGTGTCCGTGTTGTTCACGCTGTTGATGATGCACCTGAAGTGGATGTGCTGGCTTCTGATGCACCTGTTGATGGCCTTACAAATATTGCTTTTACCCAATTTCGTAGTCTCGATTTAGCTCCCGGAAGTTATGACTTAAGCGTTGCGGCGTCTTCTGACAATAGTCTGGTTGTGATTGATGCACCCGGAACTGAATTTGTCGCAGGTACTACCACCAGTGTTTACGCGGTCGGTAAACTAAACGATATTGCAACATCTACTATCGAACCTCTGATTATTCCCGAAGATCTTCGCTCCGTAGCGCTTTACGCCAAGCTGAGAGTAGTGCATGCCAGTGTGACGGCCGGTGATCTTGGACTCGTAGATATTCATGCTTCGGCAGACGGTATTTATGATGAAACGACAGCTGTACTAAAAGGCGTTGATTTTAAAGATACCGCTACCTTGATTGTTCCGGCCGGAACGTATTCTCTGGCTGTGATTCTTGCGAGTGACAATACTTTTACACCTGCTGTTGAAGCGGTGGCAACCGTTGAAGATGGCGGAGTATATTCTGCTGTTGCTACAGATAATACCGGCGGTGGTTTCTTACTGACTTTAAACGAAGATAATACCGCGCCGACGCCATAATTATTTGATTATGTTATGAGCCAACCCTTGCCGGCCGTATGGCTGGCTTTTTTTATGTTTTTAACTTGTAACTGAGTAATTATTCAGTTACGTTTCGAACAATTATCATACAAAGTAAACGATTACCGGGCCGGGGGAACATGCACCAAGAGCGACGTGCCGACTTTATTCTGGTTTTAACCACCATGCTGGCTGCTGCTGGCTGGATTTTTTCAAAAGAAGCGATTCATGGCCTGCCGCCATTTGGCTTTATTGGTCTGCGCTTTGTGTTGGCATCAATTTGCCTGTTGCCGTTTTGCTATCGTCATTTCAGGCAAGTAGACAGAACAGATGTCTTAAAGGCGATGGGGGTTGGTTCCCTGCTGGGATCGGCGCTTTTGCTGTGGATTTATGCGATTTCTGTCAGCGATACGCTTGGAGAAGGGGCGTTCATCATGAGTTTGTCGATGCTGTTTGTGCCTCTTGTTGCCTGGCCGTTGTTTAAGCAGTCGCCACCAAGATTATTCTGGCTGTCATTACCTATGGCAGTTGCTGGTTTGATGATGTTGTCACTGGGTGGTGCAAATGGCTGGCAGCAATCGCCAAGCCAAATATGGTTCCTTGGATCAGCTGTGATGCTAGCGCTGCATTTTAATTTCAACAGCAAGTACGCAAGGCGGATCCCGACGTTACTGCTCACTTGTATGCAGCTTTCTGTTATTGGTGTGATGGGGCTGGTGGCGTCGATGTTGACAGAAACCTGGCCAGAAACGGTGGGTTCAACAACCTGGATATGGTTTTCTCTGAGTGTGCTTATTGCGACCAGTCTTCGCTATGTAATGCAAACAGCCGGACAGAAGCATAGCTCGCCAGCCAATGCAGCAATTATTATGATCCTGGAGCCAGTCTGGACAGTGGTTTTGAGCGTTATTTGGTATGCTGAGCAGATGCCGATGCATAAGTTGAGTGGATGTATGATGATTCTGATGGCGCTGCTGATATACCGGGGTGGCCCTTTCCTGATACGGCGCCTGGCTAAAGCTTATTAATGGTTTCAATCAGAGTGTTGGTATTCATGGGAACTAAAGGCCGAGGTTTCGGCCTTTAGTGGGAGGATAATCAAATCACAGCATTTGCAATAACAATGTCTTGTGATGCGATACCGGTAAAGTCGGCAACAGTAACCCCATTTTTCTGATAGCGGTTTGGATTGTTCAGGTAAGTACCGAATTCAATCGTTTTGCGTTTAATCTCAGGATGATTCTTATCGTTGTATAAATACTGTAACTCACCCTGGGTCGAACACTGAATCAGGCTGTCGGCAAGAATAAACTCAGCATTTTTAATTACTGATTCGTCAAGCTCTTGTTTCCCCTTGGTATCACAACCAAAAGCATTGATATGAGCATTGGCTTTCAGCCACTCATACTTTATATAACCTGCTTTAGTAGGAGTAACAGTCGTAATTACATCGCACTGTTTGCATAGTGACTCGACAGAGTCACAGCGTGATATGGTGATATTATGTTCAGCAAGTTTATTTTGTAGTGTTTTGATGTTGTCTTCACTGATGTCATATACAAAAATATGTTCAATTGATAACGCATTGCATGTATAAATTGCCTGGTAATATCCTTGAATACCACACCCGATAATACCGAATGAAACTTCTGGTATGTTGCCTACTATTTCTTTTGCAAGCATACCTCCGGCAGCCGCTGTGCGGTGATCTGTTAGGATACCTTCATCATTTAATAAATATTCCGGAAAGCCCGTTTCGCCATTAATAAGCATGATGCAACCGTACGAATTAGGTAGACCAATCTTATAATTAGTATAGCTACCGGATGCAATTTTAATTGCGGCATAGTGTTGCTTGTTGCCTATACCATATTTGATATGAAGTTCACCATTAGGTAATGGCATATGACCGACAGGAGGAATTTCAAAATCATTATTTGAATAGTCAATGTATGACTGTTTCATCATCTCCATGACATCGTTCATGCTTGGTAGTTTCGCTGTAATTTCGTTTTTGTTTAAGCTAATCATTTGGCCACCATCTGGATTGCTTTATCGAACATTTCATCAGTAACGTTGCCCCCACAGATGACGATGCAAACCTGCTTGCCTTTAAATTGTACTTTATTTTTGATCAGGCTGGCGACTGACACACCGGCGGCACCTTCAATAATCATGTTATGACTGTCCTTGATAAGCTGCATCGCATCAGCAATTTCAGTTTCTGTGACAGTCACTGTTTGATCAACAACAGCGGTACAGATTGGCAAGGTGATACTACCTGGCTCAATACCCCCGGCAGTACCGTCGGAAAGCGTGTCTTGCTCAGCCACTTCAACAATTTGACCTTTTTCCATGCAGACTTTCATCGCCGGTGCATTTTCCGGGAAGGCTCCAATAAGCTGAAGCTCCGGATTGATAGACTTTGCTGTCAGGCCGATTCCGCTGATCAGACCGCCGCCACCGACACTGACGATAATGGTGTCTATATCGCTATTTTGAGTAAGGATCTCTTGTCCAAGAGTACCCTGGCCGGCAATGATATCTTCGTGATTATAAGGGCTAATATAATTTTCACCGGTTTCTTTGGCTGTATTAAGAGCAACGTGCTCAGCGTAATCAGCACTGCCATCTACCTTTACGATTTCTGCGCCAAATTTAGCAATTTTATTTTCTTTTTTATTACTTATTTTCTCGGGGACATAGATCTTAACCGGAATGTTTAATGCTTTTGCTGCTGCCGCAGTTCCGGCGCCATGGTTCCCTGAACTTGCGGTTAAAACACCGTTGTTCTTATCATTGTTATTTAAGTTCAACAGTGCGCTGGTAGCTCCCCTTATCTTAAAGCTTCCTGTGGTTTGTAGGTTTTCACATTTTAAATATACATCGCATTCGCACAATTCTGATAATACGTTTGAGTAAATTAATGGCGTTTTATTCACACCTTTTTTTGTATAAAAACCATTTTTATTTAGTGTTAGTGATTTTTGTAATATTTGGCTGAATTTATTCATCAGGTTTTGCCTCGTTATTTATCCTGATGATTAAATTAAAAGAGTCGATAAATAAGTGCATTAACAATTGTTAAGATGAGGGGAGCTTTATTTTCTAAAAGATATGCACTTAAGTTAAAGATGCTGTAAGGATGATGGTTTTTTATAAAGAGAGCCCCGAGAGGGGCTACAATCAGAAGTAGATATCCAATCGTGTCTTACAATTATTCTCATTTCCTGAACCTATCATTTCGTCATACGGGCTGATCATTTCAAAAATGGCATGACTGAGGCCAAGGCTTTTAAGGTGACATTTTGCTTCATCAAGAGAGCGGGTCAATAGGGTTTGATGTTGCTCGTTTTCCAGATGATAAAAATTACCTTTGTTATCTTCAGCGCCGACAAGGTAATGAGTAGCATCTGCGGTATTGAGGATTGTCGGGCTGAACCGACGGCTTTTTAACATCAACAACAATTTTTCCTGAGTCATAGGATGTCCTTACTTTTTAAACCTCAAAATTGATACGAATGACTTCGTTGCGGGGATCAAAAGGAACGTGGTAGGAGAGGTGAATATAGGTGAAAGCCAGCCTGAAGATGAATGTTAATCCAAGGCTGGCTTAATTGGTCGGAGGCGAGATAATCAGCTCTCTTTCAGGTAGGCACACAGGAACTGAGCGACCGCCATTTCGATTGCGAGCTTCTTTGCATCTTCCTCCGCAGGTGGAACATGAACCAGCACCTGAGGCCAGAACAGGGTTGATTTCAGAGCTCCGATGAACTGTTCAGAGGCGATTTTCGGATCGGCGACATCAAGCTTTCCCGCATCAATCCCGGCTTCAATCCATTTGGTCAGTCCTTGTCCGCCTTCAAGTTGCTTAACTTTATCCAGCATAATGGTAGCTGACGCTCCTGAGCGCATACACTCCGAGAGTACCATGCGTGCCAGAGACACAAAGTTAGGGCAACACAACAAGGTTGCTTCTCTCTCTGCGATTTCTACCAATTGCGCTTTGATTGATTTTTCACGCTCAAACGGAATTGCACTGAATGTCTGCACATACGATAGCATGCGTTCAATAATCACACTGAACAGGCTCTCCTTAGTCGGGTAGTACTTGTACAGTGTGCGTTTTGAAACCTCGGCTTTTTTCGAAATGGCTTCCATACTCGCCTGTTCCAGTCCCTTGTCCTGAAAAATTTCAATTGCAGCAAGGATAATATTTTCCTGTTTAATTTCAGCGACTTTAACCATTTGTATCCTAATGATGAATTTTAAAGTAAACGACCGTGTTTACTTTTGGAAAAAGAAGGTTATCATCAAAAGTATACACCGTCGTTTACTTTTGAGGCTAGTCATAAAATGAACACAACTCATAAAGCATCTCTGGTGGCATTAGCCAGTGCACTAGGTCTTGCCTTGTGTGGTAGTGGCAATGTCGATGGCGATCATGTTCGCAGTGAGGAAATTCGACAGGAACGCATCGCCAAATCTCCCCAGTTTGTTGATGGGAAAGTTGTGTCACATTTACCGAAAGTAGACATGGGTGAAGGTATGCTGTCGATGATGTGGAAATTTTTCATTAATCGCGCTCAGTATAAGCCGCAGCAGCGCCTTCAGTATCAGGCCGTTGATACTTATTTGCTTGAAGAACCAAGTCAATCGTTGCGGGTGACCTGGCTGGGGCATTCGTCGTTGTTTATTGAAGCGGATAACACCCGGATGCTGATTGACCCGGTTTTTGATTATGCAGCACCGGCTCCCTTTGCCAACTGGTTCCAGCGTAATGTGGATGCGCCGGTGAGTCGCGATGATTTGCCATTGCCTGATGTGATTATCATTTCTCACGATCATTATGATCATTTGGAAGAAAGTACCGCGCGCTATTACGCCGATAAAGATGTGAAATTCTTTGTTCCGCTGGGTGTAGGTCGCCATCTTGAAAAATGGGGTGTTAAACCGACAAACATTGAAGAGTTTGATTGGTGGGAAAGCCAGAAGATCAACTCGGTGACCATTACTGCCGCACCGGCCAACCATAACTCAGGCCGTAGCTTGTTTGACAGTAATACTACCTTGTGGGCGTCATGGGCAATTCAGGCCGATGCCGGAAGTATTTTTTATAGCGGTGACTCAGCCTATGGTGAGCATTTTAAGGAGATTGGTGAGCGTTTAGGCCCGTTCGATGTGTCTTTCCTCGAAGTGGCGGCGAACATGAAAAACGGTCGAGGGTATCCGGTTGAAGGCTGGGGGCATATGCAGGCTTCTCACACCATGCAAGCGCACTTGGATTTGAGAGCAGATAAATTGTTCCCGGTTCACTGGTCTACTTATGAGTTGTTCCTGCATCACTGGGACGATCCGGTGAATGATTTGGTAGCGGAAGCGGAAACTAACCATGCTGATTTGGTTACCCCGCTGATTGGTGAGTCTGTCGATTTCTCGCAGTCTGTGAGGACAACATACTGGTGGCAAAGCGATGTTGACTGGCTGGATTTTTCGAAGTTAGCCAAGGCCGAAGCCGCTTACCAGACAGAGCAATAATCGATAATGACGTGGGGAGCCAATGTGCTCCCCATTTCTATTTCTAGTACTTTTACTGGCTCATCATCAAACTCTCGTTGGAAATTTATTCCTAAACCATATTCTTCAATCATTCCAGAAAATGAGCCTGCAAGAAAACTGTCACTTTCTCCTGGTCAGTTCCTTCTAAGATTAAATGGTTATGTCACAATGGGGGAATCTGCGTGAAAATCCTGTTTATCTGCCGTCACAATTCTTGCCGTAGCATTCTTGCTGAAGCAATAGCAAAGCGCTTTTTGCCTGATCGCTTTGAGGTTCGCAGTGCCGGAAGTGAACCGTTGGGCGAGCTTCATCCTTATATCTCAAACTATATCGAAGCGATGGGACTGTTTCCTTGTGATTTTCGAAGTAAATCCTGGGAAGAGCTGGCTGATTACCATCCGGATATAGTGATTTCAGTCTGTGACCAGCAGCATGGAGAAGCCTGCCCGAACTGGTTAGCCGATGGCATCAGGGTTAACTGGGACATCAATAACCCGCTGGAAGACAGTGCCAGCCAGCAAGAGTTTGATGAGCTGTGCCACAAGGCATCGGCCTCATTGAAACAGCGGATTGATAAACTGAGTGGCTATTATTTTGAAAATATGGAGCGGGATGAAATTATACGTGCTTTGGAGAACCTGCACGACAGGTAACTTTATAAGTGTGGTACTCAACTACTAACCATGTTCATCTGAATACTGAGATGATTTCAAGTACGTAATTGCATTGACCTCCATGCATGACTAACAAAACGGATTTAATAATGACAATGAATAAGCTCGAAGGCGTTTTGACTTTTTTGCGAGCTGCTGAGCAATTAAAAAATACGATGCGCAGTGCCTATACCTCTGAGGGCAGACAAGAAAGCACAGCTGAACACACTTGGCGTCTGTGCTTGATGGTTATGATGTTCGAGCATGATTTTCCGGACATCGATATTACCCGGTTACTGAAAATGTGCATTATTCATGATTTGGGGGAAGCAATCAGTGGTGATATTCCGGCAATCGAACAAGTACCGGGGCAGCATAAAGCACTGCAGGAAAGACTGGACTTGCAACAATTGATAAAGCCGTTGCCCGGGTATCTTCAACAGGACATTTTGTCACTGTGGGATGAATATGAGCAGGCATCTTCACCTGAAGCAAAATTGGCAAAGGCAATGGATAAGCTGGAAACACTGCTACAACATACGCAAGGAGATAATCCGGAGTCATTTGATTACGGATTCAACCTTTTGTATGGCAGGAAATATACAGACAGCTACGAACTGACAGCCCAAATTCGTCAGTCGCTGGATGTTGAAACTGAAAAGCTGGCCAGAAGCAACGATACAATGCCAGAGGTTGGATAATACGCTCATCAATGTGTCTGTAACTGATTGGTGGCTGTAACTTATAGCCAGTCTCTTGTTTGTTAAAGGACTTACCTGAGTAAAGGGCTAAGCTAAAACAAATTAAACAAACATTGTTAGCGAGAGGCTGGTATGAAGATTTTACTGATCGGGGCGACAGGAACTATCGGTAAGGCGGTGGCAACACGCCTTGGGGCTGAACATGAAGTGATTGCCGCTGGTTATACCGAGGGAGATGTGCAGGTCGATTTGGCCGATGCTGACTCCATCAAAGCCATGTTTGAGCTGGTCGGCAAAGTGGATGCAATTATTTCAACAGCTGGTCAGGCAAGGTTCGCTCCTTTTAACGCATTGAGTGATGATGATTACCAGTTGGGTCTGGAAAATAAACTGATGGGGCAGGTGAATTTAGTTCGCTATGGAGCTGATTACGTTAAGCTTGGTGGGTCTATTACCCTGACGTCCGGAGTATTGTCACGTAAGCCGATGGCGGGAAGTGCTTCGATCAGTATGGTTAATGGTGCGCTGGAAAGTTTTGTCCGTGCTGCCGCATTGGAGCTGCATCAACTAAGATTAAATGTTGTAGCACCAGTTTTCGTTAAGGAAACTATGGCTATGATGGGATTGGATACAGAAAGTGGTGTGTCTGCCGCAGATACCGCAATTGCCTATGAGGTAGCGGTAAATGGTGAAATGCACGGCGAGACATTAGACATCACTAACTATATCTGATTGAACACTCGCTATTTGTTTAGACATTTTCTTTTTTGCCCGACCCTCGCTGGTTGGGCGTTGTTTTTTTTTAGCTCAGTGAACTGACGAATGGTTTGACACCGAAAATGCATTAGCTCATTATAAATCCACGATTTATGTGAAATTCTTCTGAAGCAGGTACCTGAGTATGGCAATTTCTGCCTTTCATTCTGGCGTCAACATGATTAACCAGTCTCAAAGCATGGTGACTTCTGCTGCAAAAGATATTCAGCAATCGACCCTTCCATCGTCTAATCCGGTTTCACAAAACCAAAGATCGAATCCGGCATTATCTTCGGCACCCTCTGCCGCAAATTCACTTTCATCTGATGAAACTATTACCAAAGCTGCAACTGATCTGTTGCAAGCAAAAACGTATAACCAGGCCGGAGTAAATGTTGTACGCCGGGCCGATGAAATGGCAGGTACTTTGCTGGATATAAAGGTTTGATCTCTGCCCGCCTTACATATCCGATATACAAAATTCTTTGCACCCTCTAATACCCCCACCGTAAGTATTGACTTGTCAAAATAGTACTAGTCATTGAGATATAAGAGTTAATTAGAAGACAAATTAGTCCTTAACACGGATTTTTCCTCTCATATGTCAGACATGCGAGTACTAACGCATTGCTATCGTCAACGGTAAAGAGGCGCACATCGCCTTATTAATAACAACGTCTTTATTTGGCTAGTTATGGAGTGTTTATTATGAATACTTCGAGGTACTTGCTGTTGGCTGTAACGTTGACAATGATGGTTGCCTGTCGGACAGATACAGAAGATGGTTTTGGAGGCGAGGCTGACGCTGCTTCTGTGCCTGATACAGAAACACCTGTTAATCCAGGTGCGGAGCCGCCACCTCCTGAGCCCGAACCACCCATTGAGGAGCCCGAGCCCAGAGTCGATATTGATGGTTTGCCGTTGCCGGATTTAAGTGTGAGTCATGACTATGAAGCTTATCTCGAAGCCCGGCCAGAATATTACACATCACAGAATTCACCGTTTGGTAATGTAGATACTCAGGATAATACGCCGTTTGCTAATCCGGTGAAGAACAACGGAGCGAACTTGGGACGGATTTTGTTTTACGATGTTCGTTTGTCGGCAAATAATACAAAGGCTTGTGCATCATGCCATATTCAAAAGCATGGTTTTACCGATCCTGAGGTGTTCAGTACTGGTTTTGAAGGTGGTAAAACAGGTCGGCATTCAATGAGTTTGAGTAATGCAACCTATTATTCGCCAAAGAGTTTCTTTTGGGATGAGCGCGCCGCCACCCTGGAAGATCAGGTGTTAATGCCGATTCAGGACCCGGTTGAAATGGGCATGAACCTGTTTGATTTGGAAGTAAAATTGGCCGAGACTAGCTTTTATGCTGACTTGTTTACTCAGGCTTTTGGCGATGAGGCGATAACCAGTCAGCGCATTTCGTTGGCTTTGGCACAGTTTATTCGTTCTATGGTGACTTACCAGTCGAAATACGATCAGGCGTTTGTTGCCGGAGAGTGGGATAACCCAAATTTTGAAGCCGTCTTTACAGAGCAAGAGATGCTGGGGCACAAGTTGTTCTCAGGCTTTCCGGAAGGCCCTCGAAGCTCTCTCGGATGTATCGCCTGTCATCAGACATCAGCGCATACCTCTGATCGCTCTCATATTAACGGCCTTGATGCCGATACCAGCAGTGACCCTGGGGCTGGGGGCGGTTTCTTCAAGTCGCCGTCACTGAGAAACATTGCAGTCGGTGCACCGTATATGCATGACGGTCGTTTCGCAACGTTGATGGATGTGGTTGAGTTTTACAACAGCGGGGTTCAGGCTCACCCGAATTTGAGTCCTGATCTGAGAGATTCAAGAGGACGGCCAGTGCGGTTCAACTTATCGCAAGAAGAAAAAGAAGCGCTGGTGGCTTTTATGGAGACTCTGACGGATGAAACGTTCTTAACCAATCCGATTTTTGCCGATCCGTTTCCGGAGCAGGTTTCTGAATCAGACAACGATACTGACTTGGCAGAAGGTGCAGAGTTGGGAAATTAATTAACGGAAATGAATGACGAGGCAAGTAAAAAGAAGCCAGCATTTGCTGGCTTCTTTTGATACAAATTATCCCCCCCAGCTTTTGCTTCCTGAGGAACTTTTGCTCCAACTGGATTTGGCTGAGACGGAAGAGCCGAAACCACCACGCGAGATGGTGCGGCTTACTGTTGGTTTTGGTTTTAAGTGATCTTTACTGACACTGACTTTGGTTTTTTTATAACGGCTGCTGCCATAGTCGTAACCGTCAGCAGTGATCCAGCGATCATAAAAAATACTGCCCCTGTAGTATGAACTGAACATCGGCTGTGAATAGTAGCCGCGGTTGCTGTCCATCAAGCGGCCGAACATAAAGCCAGCCATTGCTGGCATGAACCAGTTATTTTGTGTCCGCATACAGGCGTTGTTACCGAATTCGGCTTCACAGTCATATTCGCGCTGGTATTTAGGCGCGGTTCGCTCAGCTTCAGCCAGCGCAAACTGGTAGGCAGCCCGACATTCCTGGCTGTAGTTCGGGTTATCATCAATACAGTCATTCAGGGATTGATAAATTGTCCCTTCATGTTTATCGCTGCAGCCAGTCAGAAATGCGCCTGCAAAGGCGACAGAAATCGGAGCTACCGAGAAAGTGCGCCAGTTTTTGCGCATACTCGGCAGAACAACTTTCTTGCTTCGTTTCATGCGCAGGCTCCTAGTAGGTCATGCAGGCGGCGTTAAGCAGGCCGACTGATACCGACGTTGCAGCCATCAGAATACCAGCCGGGATTTCTCCGGCCTCAATACGCTCGACAATTTTTGGCATAAAGCCGAAACGTACGATGTAGAAAGCAATAAGCTGGGCAACAAGTGCGATAACGCCCCACAGTGCGAAGTCAATTAAATTGACTGAGTTGCTGGCCGCGCCGGCAATTGCAAGGCAGTAGCCAAGAATAGAACCGGCCAGACCAATGGCTGCTGCAGTATTTTGCTGGTCTTTTACCAGCTTCCATTCGTCATGCGGTGTAAAACGTACGTAAATAATTTTGAATAGCAGTAAAAAGGCCAAAGAAAGTGCAAAATAAAGCAAAAATGCACCAAGGCCTGCAAGTGAATCTGAAAGAACTTCCATGGGGTTCCTTATTAAAGTTGAATTATCCAATCAGTTTAAAATCTGTCGGGGTTAGATTGATGCCTGTACTGATTGCAAGGCATCGTTCCGCGCGGTTATTTGTTATTTTTTCTTCCCCGGCGACCATCAGCGATTCTGCAATATCGTTACCCACATCACGCTCGTAAATCATGACGAACTGATCAGTTTCGCTGATATTGCCGTTTTCCAGCCAGGTTTTCTCAGTCATGGCGACCGGACGGGAGTTGTCCCACACTTTTTCAAAGCGCTGACCTTCAAGTTCCCAGGATGGCTGAACAATTTTATTTTCCAGTAAATGATTCCATTCACTGTCGTTATCAACCGGTTTGCTGTCATAGAAATAAAACAGCTTTACTTCGCTGACATCGGCCTCACCAGTACCGTGGGTTAACACCTGTACAAAGCCGTCATCATCGGTGTAATAACGAAGCAGGCGGGTTTGTTCATCAAGGCAGACTTCGCCGACAGCTTTGATCAACTGGGTACGAGCTGCTCCTTCAATGATCAGATTCGGCTCAATTAGGCGAAGTTTCAGATCATCAAGTTCAAATGCTCCGCCTAGCCTTAATCCCAGAATTTCCGGACTGAGCGGTTTTTCCGGGGCTGGTTTCTTTTTCTTAAACCAATCAAACATAGTGACTCCTGAATATCGGGTTCAGCGGTTTTACCAGTTAAAAGTTGTGACTCGTTCGTCGGAAATATAGAAGAGCTTACTGCCTGGTGGCACCTCACGATCAAGAGATGGATTCAGCTCAACACCGTTACCCGCATCAACAGCAATAAGCGTGGCTTCATAGTCTCGCTTGAAGGCCGCAAACAAGGCCTCAATGGTGGTTTTCTGTGCATTATCCGGATAGTTCACCGAGTACTGCGTCATGCCCTCAGTGGTACTGAGAAGTTCATGGTGAAGCTCGCTGGAGCCGGGGTCGACTGCAGCTTTTGCCAGCATTTCAACCGCTACAGAAGGAATACATTCAGCATTCGGGCAGTGCTGTTTCAACAACTGGCTTAATGCATCATCCTTAAAGTAGGCCAGCAGATGGGCATCGGGATTTTTATTGGCACAAAACAGAGCCGCTGACAGGGTAATGTCATCTTCAGGGTTATCAATAAGGATGCAACTTGCGTGTCCAATTCCCGCTCTTTTCATGCCTTCCTGATCGGTAAAGCTGGTTACCCGGACAAATTCAATTTCACCCGGCAGAGGGTTTTCCATTTCAGGGCGAACACACAGAACGATTTTACGTCGCTTCTTTTCTTCATGTTGCAGCATTTTGATCAGATGCAAAGTACGCTGTTCGTTCCAGCCCAGAATTAAAATATGGTTGTTCACTTTGAGACTCCGTTTTCCCATCAGGCCACTTCTCCAATAACGAAGAAAGAGGCTGGCAACACGTCCTATAGCCATGGCAAATAAGCCAAGGCCGCCTGGGATCACAAACAGGGATACTACCCATTTGCCAAATACTGTCGTTGGCGACATATCGCCATAGCCAACAGTCGAGGCAGTTACAAACAGGTAATAGATGAAATCAGTAAGGGAACTCGTTAGCTCTTTTTCTCCCGCTAACGCCAGTAAAAGCCAGCTGATTGCGCCATAAGCAAGCAAGGTAAGCAGGAGATTCCTGCTATTAAGCTGACTGAAATTCCTGACAGCCCATCGTTGGAAGAGGAGCCATAGTGTCATTCGTACCTCCGTTGCTTACCTGCTTGTAATTTAACGATAAAGCGCAAACGGGCTTTATTTGCCCAGAATTCTTGCCAGTTCATCTTCTGCAGACGATTTCGGTGATGAAATTCCGGCTTCTGCCAGCTTTTTATCAAGGCTGCTGCCGGACTGATCTTCAGTCATTTCTGCGGCAGCCTCAAGCTGAGCGGCTTTTTCCGCCTGACGTTGTTTAATACGCTCCAGAGACTCAACTGCCGTATGCATTTTCGTGTTGGCACCGACATTGGTAGCCGAAACCGCAGACTGTGCTTTTTGTACGGCTTCATTCGCTTTAACAACATCAACCTGCTGTTCAAGCTGGCGCAGTTTATCTTTTGCTTGCGCGATGTTGGTGCGCATGGTTTGTTCGGATTTAGTGAACTGATCCAGATAGGTTTGTTCTGCCTGCTGTTCATTGCGCAGGTTGGCAACCTTCTGGGCACATTCCAGCGCAAGCTCCTGCTGACCTTTTTCCATCGCAGTACGTGCGTGGCCTTCGTATTCATCGATACTGCTGTTGAAAGCATCAACTTTCTGCTGAGACAGCTTGCGCTTGGCTACAATACTAACCAGTGCTTCATCTGAACGACGAAGTTCTTGCTTCGCTTCACGGATCTCCTGATCAAGGATTCTCAGCGCCTGATTGTCTGCGATAGTTTCAGCTGCCTCGTTTGCTCCACCTTTGATTGCGGTGAATAGTTTTTTCCAGACACTCATTATGCGTTCTCCGTTAGGTATTCCTGGTATAGTTCGATAAAGGCTTCAACATTGCGGAACAGAGTCGCAACCTCAATAAGAATGCTCTCTTCTTTTGATTGTGAAGACAGTGAGCCAAAAGCAACGTAATAGCTTTCACCGTTGATTTCGTTAATGCCAACAGTCGAAAGCGGGAACATTTTATGTGTACGCAGGATTAGATCATTCAGCGCAGTGTTATCGCTTACCTGCTGGTGAGGGAAAAGCAGTACCTCAACCAGAATCTGTTCACCGGCTACGGCCAGATAGGCTTCAATATTATCTTCATTGCGAATAACAAGAGTGTGATCTTGCTGGGTGACCTGCCAGCCATCGTGTGCAGACAGAACCGGAAGCAGATCATTTAATTGCCATGTCATAGTCATACCTTCATGATTTAGTGAGAGGACTAATGAAAAAGTATCACTATATTATGGGGTTAATCGACTAAATTACTATCAGAGTTTGGTAAATTGTTCACTCTTTTGTGAGCTGTTGGGAGGGTTTTGCATTTTATTTCACAGGGCCGCGTTGAACAGCAGCCCGAAAGATTCTGCTTTGGGCCGAACATGTAGACTCAGGAAGTGACAATCATGCTACAGCTTCGCCCCAGTAATCTTGGCAGATCGTACTCTTTAACTGACGTTCCTAATTTGTCTTCGATTAACTGTTCAAGCTTGATCCAACTCTCTAATGCCTTCTGTGACGTGATATCGCAAGACAGGTTAGTAATCAAAAGTAGTAGTACAGCCTTGAATTCAGGTTTTTGGTTCGCAGCTTCAAAGGATTCGATGAAGGCTTCACGGCTGCTGAAATCCAGAGAAGTTAGGATCGTATCGAAGAGCTTTCCATCCAGAACTGAAAGAAACTCTTCTTTTTTATTGAAATGGTTCAGTATCCCGCCACGCGAAAGACCTGTTATCGATTGAATACGGCTATAGGTCATCTTCTCATAGCCGATTTGGGGATCTAACAAGCAGTTGATAACTGCATCTGCTATTTTTTGACGTGTTTTTTGTGACTCTTCCGGAGTAACTCTGGCCATAATATATTTCCTTTGTAAGGGGAGGTGGCCTAATGAAGGTGTTGACTTTGATTATTATACCGATCTCGTGACGGTATAATATGGTATGACTGACTGTATAATATCGCAACTGATTATTTTGATTTTATAAATAGATAGTGTGAGTAAAGGCTGAAGTGTCGTGATAGAGGAAGGTGTTTTACGGGAAATAAGGAAAGAGGCGCCGACAGTAAAAGGAGACAATCTGATGAATGACTGCCGGCGCCAGATTGAGGGATTCACCCTCGGGGGGATTAGCCTTTCAGACCTTCGCGGATTAGCAGGTAACCGCGGTTGCGTTTGGTATCCATGGTTGCCATAGCATCAAACAGTTGATCGCTGTCTACCCAAACCCAGTCGGCTTTAGCGTTAGATACATCCATGATCAGGAATGAATCTGAAGCTTTATCGTATGCACCTACTGGAGAGTAGTGGCCAGAGCCCGGTTGGTTCAGGGTCTTACGTGAATAGTTCACAACCACGTACTGGTTCTTGGTTTCCAGCGCATGAACCAGCTCAGCTTTCATTTCAGCTTTATGATCCAGGTTATCAACGAAAACAGTTTTCACTTTCAGCTGGTTTGATGTCAGCAAATCGGTCATTTGATCAAGCTGAAGGCCATAGTCATGCCCTGCGCCTTCGGTTACCGGCTGGCCCATGATCTGCAGGCGGGTTTTCTGACCGTGGCCTAAAACTGTGTTCTGGGTGTAACGCTCGTAAAACGGGCTCCACTCACCTTGTGGGAAGTAAATACGGTCTTCCGGCGCGATCAAGGACTCGTCCAGAGGAATGTCAGTTACATTCTGGCGTACACGCAACGCATTCAGAACAATCGAGGTTGATGCGACGCCGCAGTATACTTTGTTGTCCTGTGCATCATAGAAGTTAGCCAGCTTAAAGAAGTCTTTTTTGAACTGAGATTGCTCAAGACGGGTGATACCTTCGTCACTTGACCAATTGATCACATCAGCGAACGCTGCAGTAGTCGGGGCAACAGCCAGGGCAAGGGAAAGTAATGATGTTTTCAGCATTGTTTTCATAGTTAACCTTTTTACACTAATCGTTGTTCGGCAATTCGGCATAGCATCGTCACACCCAGCGGGATGATGCTGTCGTCAAAATCAAAATCGCAGGTATGGAGGTTGGTTCCTTTCGAACCAATCATGAAGAAGCAGGCACCAACACTGTCGTCTTTCTTGAAAAACGCCATGTCTTCACCGCCCGGACTCGGCTCAACATTGGTATCCAGCATATCTGCACCGACGGTTTGTTTGGCAACTTCAATCACACAGTCAGTCTGCTCATGTGTATTAACCGTTGCTGGGCACAGCACTTCAAATTCTACTTCGGCTTCTGCGTTGTAAGCTTCGGCAATAGAGCTGGCTAGCAGCTGCATTTTGCGGCGCATGGTGTCGCCGACTTCACGTTGGTAGTAGCGAATGGTGCCACCGGCTTCCGCCGATTCAGGAATGGAGTTAAAGACTTCGCCACTCATGATTTTCGTTACGGCCAGTACACCCATTTCAGAGCACGGAACGCATTCAGAGACAATGGACTGCCATGCAGTAATGATTTTGGCTGAAATTGTAATCGGGTTGACACATTTGTGCGGCACGCTTGAGTGGCCGCTGCAACCTCTGACAACCAAGCTGAACTTCTCGCCGGCACCGGTGATCGGGCCATAGCGAAGGGAAATCGTGTTGTCCGGCAGACGTGGCATATTATGGAAGCCGTAAACTTCATCAAACGGGTATTTCTCAAATACGCCGTCTTTCATCATGGCTTTAGCACCGGCACCGATCTCTTCGGCCGGTTGGAAAAGGAAGATGATGCGACCACGGAAATTTCGGTTTTCAGAGTAGTAGCGGGCAGTTGCCAGCAGCATCGCCATATGACCGTCATGCCCGCAGGCATGGGATTTCCCCGGGTTTTGTGAAGCATATGGCTTACCGGTTTGATCTTGCATCGGTAATGCATCCATGTCAGCTCGGTAGGCAATGGTTCGACCTTCGCCCAAGGTACCGTCGATGATACCGACAACCCCGGTCTGTCCGAAGCTGCGATCGATTCTGATAGCCCAGGATTCAAGCTTGTTCGCGACATATTGAGATGTGTTGTGAAGCTCAAATCCTACTTCAGGCATACTGTGCAGCGTTTGACGCCACTCGGTAATTTCCTGATGCCATTCATTAACAATTTCAATAGTGTTCATCATCTGTTATGTCCGGGTAGTAGCCGGGACTTCATAGCCCCGGCTGAGGTTTACAAGTTGATTAAGCGTTTGCTGCAGATGGTTCTGTTTGGCTTTCAGCTGCTCGCTTACGGGCAATAAAGTAAAGAGGAGAAATCAGTACCATTGCGCCAAGGCCAACCAGAATCTTGGTGATGCTCTGGTCTGCCAGCAGCCATAGGCAGATACAAACACCGACTACCGGGATAACAGGGCCAAACGGTACTTTGAAGTTTTTCTTGGTGCTTTCGTCGTTGGCGAAGCGCTTACGGAATTTCAGGATAGCAATACAAGTCGGGATGTACTGCGCAAAGCGGGTAACAACACTTAGCATCGCCAGTGTAGTGAATGAGCCAGACAGTGCGATAGGAATAGTAACCAGACCTGAAGCCAGGATAGCTACTGTCGGAATGCCTTTTTCATTCTTACGACCGAATACCGCAGGGATCATTTTGTCGTCAGCCAGAGGCAGCAGGGCACGAGGAATGTGGAATGATGCCGCAACGTTGATACCAGCAATTGAAATGATGGAGCCGATGGTGATCATGTAGAAGCCAACATCACCGAATGCTACTTTTGCAGCGTCTGCCAGTGGTACTGATGAATTAGCAATATCAGGACCAAGGATACCTACAGATACCGCCATCACAGCAGCGTAGAAGATGGTTACAGCAAGGATAACGATAATGATAGCAAGCGGCAGGTTACGCTTTGGATTGTCCATATCTTCAGCTGCTGTGCCGAAAGTTTCGAAACCTGTAAACGCGTAGAAGCAAAGAATCAGTGCAGAACCCAGAGTTTCAAAAGACAGTGAATACTGTGCAGGTTCAGCGGTAGCTTCTGCAGCAGAGAAAGTAGGAATGATATTTTCCGGGTTAATGAACCAGATACCGCCAACGATCAGAACGACCAGTGGTACCATTTTGGCAAGGGTAGAAATGTTGTTAACCAGTTTAGCAGCACCAACACCAGCCAGGTTCAGGATGGTTAGTGAACCGACAATGCCAATGATGATAATGTTGCGCAGCATTTGGTTATCTTCAAAACTGAACGTATTGGCAAGGATATTAGTCAGAGCTACGGCCATTACCCCCCAGGCGATACATTGCATCATCCATTTCAGGAAGCCGACTTCAAAACCAGCAAATGAACCAAAGGCTTCTTTAGTATAAACATAAGCTGCACCATTCTGGCTGAAATAACCGGATGCTTCAGCAAAGCAAAATGCAATTGTAGCGACAATAACCGCAGTAATAAGAATAAGAGCTACAGACCAGTCTCCTGCCAATTGATATAGAGAGCTTGGTAGCAAGAATATTCCAGAGCCAATAATAGAGTTAAATCCGAGTAAGACTATACTCGCGAGTCCTAATTTTTGTTTCGTCATGATACGACCTACTTTTGCGTTCCAATACAGAATTTTTGCACTAGGGAGCCGCCGAAATTATTTCGGTTTAATTAAATCTGTTATCAAAAATCTTATGAATATTTGTATAGATAGTTGAAGCGATTATTTCCTAGTGCTTTTATTTTTATTTCGAATGGAGAATACGCTTTCTATAGGAGAAAAAAATTTCAAATTTTCTTTGCTGGTGGGTATTGGTGGAATTTTTTTCTAGTAAGTCGAGGTATGCATAAAATGATTTTTACCAATTGATCTTAAATATGTTTTTGTTTGCAAAACGACCTGAAAACTGTGATTTAATTCAAATTTAGCTGATTTAAAATGGATCTATTGATGCTAATACCCACATGAAAAATATGGGCTTAGTCACATATTTAGTATTTTCTATATAAGAGGTAAATAAAGCCCGGTTTGTAACTACCTTATTAATAGCTAAATGGAATAGTTGATTAACTACTTTATAGCTAAATAAAAATAGCTAGGTTTTGAAAGTGAAGTTTAAAGCAGAATTAAAAATACCTGTTTAGTGACTTAGTAGTGTTAATTAATAACAAGAAGAGGATAACGTGGTAATTTATAAATTTAAAGCTGGTGGTTTATTGTAATAATCCAATTTGAGTTTACTAATGGGTGCTGACAGCTACTTCATTTAAGAAGTTGAGTGAAGTGATTTTTCCAAAAGGAGATTGTAAAGAGGAGGAGCAGGAGAGAAATCATGAATATGAACAAGAAATAAAAAAGCCTGCACAAAGGCAGGCTTTTAATAGAAATCAGAGTTATTAAGCAGAAACTGCAATAACTTCAATCTCTACTTTTGCATCCAGAGGAAGACGAGCTACTTCTACGCAGCTGCGAGCTGGGCATTGGTCGCCAAAGAATGCGCCGTATACTTCGTTCACTGTCGCAAAGTCATTAAGATCTTTTACGAATACGGTTGCTTTAACGATGTCTGCTTTAGTCAGGCCTGCTGCATTCACAATCGCTTCAACGTTCGCCAGAGACTGTTTTGCCTGCTCTGCTACGTCTTCAGGCATTTTGCCTGTTTCTGGGTTGATCGGTAGCTGGCCAGAAGTGATAAGCATGTTACCGAATTTCTTTGCCTGTACATATGGACCAACAGCTGCTGGTGCTTTTTCTGTGTTGATTGTATCTACCATGGTGTCCCACTTTGGATTTATATGTTTGTTCCACAATTTCACGATCATCACAGGCCGGATATCAGCCACTCTGTCCTAGCCCTGAAAAGGTGGAACAGACAATAACCATGAATAACTTATGGATTAATTTACGCCTAATGTAAGGGAAATCCTTCGCTTTAATTGCTTTAAATTTCTATATATGTAGGAAAATTTTCTCTTCCTGGCTTTATGAAGGAATGAGTTGTTAGCTTGGTCACACTTTCGAAGACAGCAAGTCTGTCAGCTGAAATAGAAATATATGAAGCAGAACGGAAAGCAGAAGAATAACCTGGCAGAACTGTAACTGAGTGATTGCAGAGGGTGAGTATGGATAAGAAGTCGGTGAAGCAAAACGGCGTCATGAGGCTGTTCAGGTGGAATTTTACTTGGTTAAAAGCAATCTGAAGGGAATGGTGTTGATTTAAGCTACAGAGAGGCTGTCAGGCGCTGTAATGGCGATTAGCGGGCAGAAAAAAGCCAGGCATTTGCCTGGCTTAAGAATTTAAAGGGTGCTTAGCTATGAATTAGCTCAACAGCTCTTTTGCAGTGTTCACTACGTTTTCAGTTGTGAAACCGAACATCTTGAACAGCTCGCCTGCCGGTGCAGATTCACCGAAAGTAGTCATACCGATGATACGGCCGTCGAAACCAACGTACTTGTACCAGAAGTCAGCAATACCCGCTTCGATAGCAACACGTGCAGTCACGTCAGATGGCAGAACCGCTTCACGGTATGCTGCGTCCTGCTTGTCGAATACGTCAGTTGCAGGCATAGAAACTACGCGAACCTTGCGGCCTTCAGCTGTCAGCTGTGCGTATGCTTCTGTTGCCAGCTCAACTTCAGAACCGGTTGCGATAAGGATCAGCTCTGGCTTGCCTTCGCAGTCTTTCAGGATGTAACCGCCTTTAGCGATGTCAGCAACCTGAGCTTCGCTACGCTCCTGCTGCGCCAGGTTCTGGCGAGAGAAGATAAGAGAAGTCGGGCCGTCTTTACGCTCGATAGCAAATTTCCATGCTACAGCTGATTCAACCTGGTCACATGGACGCCATGTGCTCATGTTTGGCGTCAGGCGCAGAGATGCGATCTGCTCGACAGGCTGGTGAGTCGGGCCATCTTCACCCAGACCGATTGAGTCGTGAGTGTAAACCTGGATGTTCTGCACTTTCATCAGCGCAGCCATACGCATTGCGTTACGTGCGTATTCCATGAACATCAGGAAGGTTGCACCGTATGGTACGAAACCGCCGTGCAGTGCGATACCGTTGATGATTGCTGTCATACCGAACTCACGTACACCGTAGTGGATGTAGTTACCGGATGCATCATCAGCAGTCAGTGACTTAGAGCCAGACCACATAGTCAGGTTCGATGGTGCCAGGTCCGCTGAGCCGCCCATGAATTCTGGCAGCAGCTTACCGAATGCTTCCAGTGAGTTCTGAGAGGCTTTACGAGACGCGATGTTCGCAGGGTTTGCCTGAAGATCTGCAATGATAGCGTTAGATGCTTCTTCCCAGTTTTCTGGCAGCTCGTTGTTTACACGACGCTTGAATTCAGCAGCCAGTTCAGGGTGAGCGGCTGCGTATGCTGCAAACTTCTCGTCCCATGCTGCTTCTTTAGCCGCACCCGCTTCTTTCGCATCCCACTCAGCGTAAACGTCTGCAGGAACTTCGAAAGGACCGTGGTTCCAGCCAAGGAATTCACGAGCCGCTGCGATTTCTTCAGCGCCCAGAGGAGCACCGTGACAGTCGTGAGAACCGGCTTTGTTTGGAGAGCCGAAGCCAATGATTGTCTTACAGCAGATCAGAGTCGGTTTGCCAGTTTCTGCTTTCGCCGTTTCGATAGCTGCGTTGATAGCGTCAGCATCGTGACCGTCAACTGCAGGGATTACGTGCCAGCCGTAAGCTTCGAAACGCTTAGCAGTGTCATCAGTGAACCAGCCTTCAACTTCACCGTCGATAGAGATGCCGTTGTCATCCCAGAAAGCGATCAGTTTGCCAAGACCCAGAGTACCAGCCAGAGAACATGCCTCGTGCGAGATACCTTCCATCATACAACCGTCACCCAGGAACGCGTATGTGAAGTGGTCAACGATGTCGTGACCGTCGCGGTTGAACTGATCCGCCATTGCTTTTTCAGCAATCGCCATACCAACAGCGTTAGTGATGCCCTGACCCAGAGGACCAGTAGTCGTTTCAATGCCTGGTGCGTAACCGTATTCTGGGTGGCCTGGCGTTTTAGAGTGAAGCTGACGGAAGTTCTTTAGGTCATCGATAGACAGTTCGTAACCTGCAAGGTGCAGCAGAGAGTAAATCAGCATAGAACCGTGGCCGTTTGACAGTACAAAACGGTCACGATCAGCCCACTGTGGGTTTTGTGGGTTGTGGTTCATGTGGCTGCGCCATAGTACTTCAGCGATGTCTGCCATGCCCATCGGTGCACCCGGGTGACCAGAGTTTGCCTGCTGTACACCGTCCATGCTCAGGGCACGGATTGCATTTGCTAACACTTTACGTTCCATATTGGTTTCCACTATAGAATATATTTGAATCAAAAAAGGAAGAAAGCGGCTTATTGGGCCGCTTTCTGTAATTTAGATAACGCTTACAGGCGTTCTGCGATCATTGCTTCCAGTTTGCCCTGATCAACAGCGAAGTTACGGATACCTTCAGCCAGTTTTTCAACAGCCATTGCGTCCTGGTTGTGCTCCCACAGGAACTCAGAGTGAGTCATTGCTGCTGGGCGCTCTTTGATTTCAACGTCAGCAGACAGCTTCTGAACAACTTCACCTTCAGCATCGCTCAGGTCCTGAAGCAGTTGTGGGCTGATAGTCAGGCGGTCACAACCAGCCAACTCCAGAATTTCACCTGTGTTACGGAAGCTTGCACCCATAACAACAGTGTTGTAGCCGTGTTCTTTGTAGTAGTTGTAGATGTTAGTTACAGAAATAACACCTGGATCTTCTGATGGTTCGAAGTCACGGCCTTCTTTCGCTTTGTACCAGTCCATGATGCGGCCAACGAAAGGAGAAATCAGGAACACGCCAGCTTCCGCACATGCACGAGCCTGTGCAAAAGAGAATAGTAGAGTCAGGTTACAGTTGATGCCTTCTTTTTCCAGAACTTCAGCTGCGCGGATACCTTCCCAGGTAGAAGCCAGTTTGATCAGGATGCGATCGTTAGAGATGCCAGCGTCGTTGTACATTTTGATAAGCTGGCGAGCTTTAGCGATGCTGCCTTCAGTATCGTAAGAAAGGCGAGCGTCAACTTCTGTAGAGATGCGGCCTGGTACAACTTTCAGGATTTCTTTACCGATGTTTACAGCCAGCATGTCGCAAGTGTCTTGGATCTGCTGCTCTTTGTTGTCGCTTTGTGCTTTTGCGTACTCGATAGCCTGATCGATTAGAGGAGCGTATTCAGCGATTTGAGCTGCTTTAAGGATAAGAGACGGGTTAGTCGTCGCATCTTCAGGCTGATACTTACTGATTGCTTCAATGTCGCCGGTGTCAGCAACAACAGTTGTTAGCGCGCGAAGTTGTTCCAGTTTAGTGCTCATATCTTTCGACCTTCAATGTGTTAGGGCTTATCTGATTGCTAGCTAAAAGTGTAGCCAGAAAAGGTATTTTTACCTGTAAATAACCCAAATGTTTTGACCTCCGTACATGGATGGTGAACATATGGATCATTAGAGAACAATTGATGTGCTGATAATTAGCTTTTTACTGCAACTTGTCAATTATCAAACATATCAAATCGTGCATAGATCGCATTTTTTTGTCTTATTTGGGCTCTTGAATAATAAAAAGCCAAAATATGTTGAAATATGTAGTTGGTAATTAATGAGAATGGTGTGAGCAAATGATCGGTAGTGTGTTCTTTTGTTCGCTGTGTGGGTGGGAATAATATACATTTCAAGACATATGTTGTATGTATGTCACTACAAGCGGTGCTGATTATGAATTGAATCTTGGTTGGGAATTAAACTAGAACTTTTTGCGTTGTATGATCGTGGAATGCCGGAGAAGCAACAAAAGTACAAAAATGTTACATCTCGTAGATTGAATTCACTCGAAGAAATACTTGAGCGTAAGAATTTGGTGGCTGAGATAATTTTCATGTTTTCTTTATAAGAAGTAAGGATGAACATGAATAAGCAAATTCCGATACTGACGCCGCTGCGTGGTTTTGCGGCTCTCTGTGTCGTGTTTTTCCATGCCCGCCTGATATTTTTTGTGCAGTGGAAAGATCCCGTCAGTGAATATACCCACTTTATTGAGAACAGTTACCTGTGGGTTGATCTGTTTTTCGTGCTCAGTGGCTTCGTCATGATGCATATTTATCAGCAAACTTTCTTGCAGGGAATTAGTGTTGTGAAATGGCGTCATTTTATGTGGCTTCGTTTTTCTAGGATTTATCCGCTGTTTCTGTCGACTTTGCTGGTATTAGTGTTGTGGGAAAGCTTTAAGTATTTTGCTGCCATCGGGTTTTATGGCGGACCATTATTTGAGGCTTGGGGGGTGAACGGCATTCCTGCTTTTGCCGGACCGTTTAACAGCGGTGACACACTAATGGCTAATTTCTTGATGTTACATGCCGTTGTTAATTTGGATTTGTCGTGGAATATCTCTTCATGGTCGCTGAGTGTGGAGTGGTTGTGTTACATGGTCTTTCCTCTACTTATTCCTATGCTATCAGTCCGCTCTCGAAACAGTGTGTGGATGCCGGTAGTGATCATCTTTATTTGGGCCGGAATAAATAAAAACCACGGCTCGCTGGATGTGACCGGGGATTTGTACGCCTTTATACGTGGCTTATGTGGATTTGCCATGGGAGCCTGGCTACGTAATGTCGTCCTTTCTCCGGTTGTGAAGAAGTGCTTTGATAACGATGCTGCTTTATTAAGTGTATTCCTGATGTCTCTTTGGTTGATGCATTTGCCTAAAGAAGGTAGCCACAACGTGTATGTGGCACTCGTGTTTTCTCTGATGGTATTTATTGCAGCGCAGCAGTCAGAACGTCAGACTCCGGTATTTAAAATGATGGATAACCGGGTGACGCGTTTTCTGGGGGATATTTCCTATTCAGTTTACTTGTGGCATGCAGTGCTCTTGCTGGTTGGTGTTGAAGTATTAAATCTGATTGCACCAGAAGCGCTGGCTTCATGGTTTACTCAAACCAGTTGGTCGGCAGGGATGTGGGGAATGGCGGCATTTATGGCTGTGACTATCCTTATTTCTTCGCTTAGTTACTATGGCTTAGAGCGACCAGCCATGAAATATCTGCGTAAGAAGTTTCAGACTCAGCGCTATGAAGTTTCGAAAGCGTCTTAAAGCGAAGGCGATAGAAGCTTGTGGGTATAAAAAAACACCCTGGCAAACCGAGAGAAAATAACCAGGGTGTTCGAGAAATTATGAGTTTTTCTTTCAATCAGCAGCCTATGGTTGCTGATTTTTTATGTGCTTGCTTTTGCACTGGTTATAGCATGCCTGCTCCAATGGACAGAACTACGCAGTTCAGGGCAACGAAGAAGGCTACCAGTGGGGCAATGAACTTCAGCCAGGTCACATAAGGAATACGTGCAATAGCAAGGCCGCCCATTAATACACCGTAAGTCGGCGTCACAAATAAGATAGTACCGATACCACTCATAAAGGCAGTCACTACCAGGTCCCGACCTGTGTTTGCAAAGTCACTTAGTGGCGCCAGGATTGGCATACTCATTACGGCCAGGCCTGATGTTGAAGGTACGATGAAAGAAAGCAGCATCTCAATCCAGTAAACGGTGTTAATAAAGAGTACGGAACTCTTACCGGCTACAATGCCTTCAGCGTAGCTCAGGATAGTATCTGTAATGTTGCCTGCTTCCATGACGACCACGATACCTCGGGCCACACCGACAATCAGGGCTACACCAATCAGATCCGCAGCACCGGCAACAAATGAGTTAATCAGGTCATCTTCTTTCAGGCGGCCGACGATGCCGCATACAATACCCATGAAGATAAACAGGGTTGCCATTTCAGCCATCCACCATCCCAGGCAGGAAACACCATAGATCATGATGGCAAACGTCAGGATAAACAGTACCAGCACCGCTTTTTGTGACAGTGTCAGTTCTGGTAATTTATCGGTTGTCTCTTTATTACCCAGGAAGTGAGCTTCATTTTCTTTTCTCTGATTTGCCAGCAAAGATAATTCTGGGTTGTTTTGGATTTTCTTCGCATAGCGCATGACATAAGCACAGCCAACAACCAGAGCGATAGCCAGAATTGCAAAGCGAAGCTCGACACCACTTAGGAAATCAACACTGGCTGCATTCGACGCGATAACCGTACCGAAAGGGTTAATAGTGGAACCCAGTGTACCCACACCGGTACCGACAAAGATAACCGCAACGGCAACCAGAGGATCAAAGCGGGCTGTCATGAAAATAGGGATCAGCAGGCCGTAAAAGGCAAGGGACTCTTCGGCCATACCGTAGGAGGTGCCGCCCAGTGCAAACAGGAACATCAGGATGGGGATCATGTAGATCTCTTTGCCTTTCAGACGCACCATGATCCTGGCGATCCCGGTATCAATGGCACCTGTTTGGGTCACTATTCCCAGAAAACCGCCGACCATAAGGACAAACAGGCTGACATCAATTGCGCCGATTACGCCGCTCACCGGATCATAAAAGCCGGAAATAGGGGCCATCAGAGTATCGAAAAAGCCTTGCGGGGTGGATTCAATGACATGGAATGAGCCGGGTACAGGTACTTCGCGGCCAAGATTTTCGTTCATCTCACGTACGTACTTACCAGCCGGTAACACATAGGTCAGCATGGCAAAGAAAGCGATCAGGAAGAACAAGATCGTAAAGGTATTAGGAAATTTTTTTATTTTTAGCATGGGTAATCCTCAGCAGCTTTTGTGCCGCATTTATTGTTATTGGATTCAGACAAAGTGTTTGCAGACGTACTCGGAGGTCATGCACTGTAGCACAGCCCCGTAGGTTAGTTCGAATTCCACCAGGCTTCCTATTTCATAAGGTTTTTTGCAATAGTCGATATCAAGGATCAGGTGATCACTGCTGCCACCGATGACGATGATGTCTTTATCTACCGGGGTGATTTCGCTGATATCGACATCCTGCTTGCCGATAGCACAGATTGCGCGTTTACGCAGACCACGATCGATAAATTCAGGCTTGTTACCGAAAGCATCCAGAGCCGTAGAATTGACTGGAACGGAAGGTTTAACTTTTATTTCGATGATTTCAGCTGTAAGGGTGAAAGTATCTTGGCGGGTGTCGGGAACCGGATCATCATTAAGGCCAATTCCCATCATCAGTGAGGCGCCAAGGCGAAGCTGGTTGATTTCTTTTGGCAGTTCGCCGTCGAGTAACAGGTTAAGTCCTGCTGAACTGGCTCCGGAAATGTACTGGAGTTTGATGTCCAGTTCGGTTTCGATTTGTTTTGCAAGATCAACTAGACGTGTCTGGTTTTCAGCAGTTGGTTCAACACCACCGTAGCAGGCGAGGTTAGTGCCGAGGCCAACCAGTTCAATGCCGGGAAGTTCTATGGCTTTACGGCTGAGAGCGAGGGTTTCTTCATCATAAAAAGAACCTTCGCGTAAGTCTCCTAAGTCATGCATCAGAATGACTTTGTGCAGTTTGTCTTGCTTTACTGCTTCTTCGGATAGGGCTTCAAGTGTTTTGGCTTCTGAGTTCAACGAGATATCTGCATATTTGATGACGTCGGAGATTTCGCTCAGAGCGGAAAGGCGAAGAAGCATGGTAACAGCATCAAGATGACGGATCTTTTTCAGGTTCGATATTCTGGAATCTGAAAGAATCTTTATTCCGCCGTTAAGTATTGCTTGTCCGACTTCCGGGCAAGCACAGGCCAATTTTGTAACTCCGGTGGGAGAAACATTACAGGCTTTACACACGCCTACCATGTTTTGGGTATTTTCTGTGATTTTATCTAAGTGGATATTTATGCAAGGGTAAGTGCTCATCTTATTACCTCTTGGTAATGTTTTTTATTTGTTTTTATTGAGCGCTTTTTAGTCGGAAAGATAAATAACGGCTTTTTGATAGTTACTTTGTGTTTAATCGATGTATTGTTTTTGAGTAAAGATGCGCAGGGTGACAGATGAGACCCTGCGCATGGTTATTTTGAAAAATATGATTAATGAGTTGTAGAAAGTGAGGTGTTATTCACTTTATGTGCTTCGCTTATTGCTTTTACTAACTCACTAGCAGCAAAAGAAAGCTCTTTGGTGTCGAGAGTTGTCAGATGGAATTCAGCGGAGTATTCGAGTGAAGGGGCATTAATTCTCACCATCTCGCCGCGTTTGACCCAGATATCCGCATAGTGATCCGGAAGATAACCAACAAAATTGCCGGACAGCAAAAGGTGAGCGGTCGCTTCCATATTGGCACTGCTTGCCTGGGGCTTAAAGCCTTTAACCCGGCTCAGAGGCGTAATGCTATGGGCTAGGCCTCTCTCTACAACAGGGAATTCGATCAACTCATCCAGAGTGATCTCGCTGTCACGGCTAAGAATAGGGTGTCCCGGGGCGCAGTAAAGGCATTGCTTCTCTTCAAAAAGATAATCGTATTTCAGACCGTCTTTTCTGACTTCAGAGGAGGTGATGCCAAGCTCAATTTTCCCTTCAAGCAGCATCATTTCAATTTGGTACGAGTCCCAGATGTCGGTATCTATGGTGACTTTGGGGTGCTCGTTACAGAACTGCCGGATTGCCAGTTGGATTCTGCACTGGGGATTGGTCGCCAGATTATCGGTGAGTGCCAGCTTGATATGCCCGTGAGAGACACTGCGAATATTATCGAGCTGTTCTTCAAAATAAGCGATGTCGCTGAACAGCATCTGGCAAAGCTGGTAGACTTTTTCGCCGTCTTTTGTCAGGCGAAAACCTCGTCTTCCGCGGTGACAGAGTGTCATTCCGAGCCGAGTTTCCAGATCATTCATTCTGGTGCTGATCGTTGACTGGTGCATATTGAGTTTAAATTGTGCTGCGGAAAATCCTCCGGAATCGACAATTGTTACAAATAACTGTAACAGCTTTAAATCAAAGTCATTTATTTTTCGCATCTCTTTTATCTCGTTTTTTATTAATGCTATTACGGGGTGCTTTGTGAGTCTGAGATGTATCGCACTGGTTTAAAAATACGTAAACTTACTGGTTAAAAAATAACAGAGTCGGGTATGGAAAAACATTCGTTGGCTATTGTCTAACAAATGAAAAGGGGAAAATAGAGCAAACAGGTTAAAGCATTACATCACACGGATTTATGGTTGAAATGTGTACTGATTGTCTCGTGGCACATGATTGAGCTTTCTTTTTTGTGAGTATTATCAACAGATATGGGAAGAATGAATTATGAAAGGGATATTCAATAGTGGCATAATTGATATGCCGCATGGTAGGTAACAACAGATTTATACTGACAATGATAATATAGCCACAAAGTATGGCTAAAGATCGAGAAGCTATGACTTACAGAATTTTGATTGTAGAAGACGATCCTATATTGAGGATTAAGGTAAAGGGGCATTTCTCCCAGGCTGGTTATACCGTTTTCGAAACAGATAACGGTGGTGAAATGAAGGAAATATTAGCCAGAGAGAAGATCGACTTAATTCTTCTGGACATTAATTTACCAGGAGAAGATGGTATACAACTGACCAGAGATGTCAGAAATACATCCGATATTGCCATTATTTTGGTGACCGGGCGAACTGATCCTATTGATCGGATTTTAGGTCTTGAAATGGGCGCAGATGATTACGTCACTAAACCGGTTGAGCCTCGCGAATTACTGGTCAGGGCAAAAAATCTTTTATGGCGTATTCAGCTTACTCGTGATGCACTGGAGCAGGCTGAGGCGGCGTGGGCGCAATTGGAAAAAGATGAGAGTAAATTCCGCTTTCTGGATTTTGAGTTTGATGTTACTCAGCGCCAGCTGACAAAAAGTGATGAAACGATCAGACTGACAAAAGCAGAGTATGAGCTTTTGGTTGCTTTTATTACTCATCCGAACCGTGTGCTTAGTCGTGATCGTCTGCTTAATCTGATTTCACACCGGGTTGATACACCAAGTGATCGAACGATAGATGTTTTAATTCGTCGTCTCAGAAATAAAATGGAAGAGAGCATTAAACAGCCAAAAATATTCATAACTGTACATGGTGAAGGCTATTTATTTGCCCCGGATGTGGTTTAGAACCATGAACTTAACAATCAGAGCTAAGCTCACTCTTATCATGTGTGCTTCTCTGCTGACGGTTAGTGGTTTTTTTATCACCAGCCTGATTAATACAGAACAATCGGTTCTTGAAGCAGAAAAGCACAATGTCAGTGTAAAAGTCGCAAAATTACTTAATGATAATTTGAAAGGGCAGGTGGATACGGTCACCCGCTCTTTGTCTTTTTATTATGAAAACTCAAAGCTGGAAAATATAAAAGTCGAACTGGCAAAGGATATTTCTGCTTTCAGAGATACAGTCGAAAGTATTTATAATAATAGTGATTCTGATTTAGATGCCGAAATTAGTATAAGAGCATTTATTAACCAGTATCGTTGGCATAACGGACGTTATATTTTTGCCTACGATGCGACCACTATTATTAATAAAGCGAATGGCCTTGATCGCAAAATAGTCGGTAGCAGTGCGTTTGATAAACAGGATAATAATGGCACTTTTTATGCCAGAAATATTGTCAGCTCTGCAATAGAAAATGAGATAGGTTTTACCAGCTATCACTATCTCAATCCTATGACTAACAAAGTGGAAGAGAAACTGACGGCTTCAGTTTACTTTGAACCGCTTAATATGGTGATTGCAACCGGCGAATATACCAGTGCGCTGCGAAAAGATGATTTCGAAGCGGCCCTGCAGACGATTAGTACATCCAAGTATGGTCAGAATGGTTATTTCTGGGTTCAGGATGATGATGGGCGGATTCTGGCTCACCCTGACCCTTCTATTGTCGGTACTATTATTCCCACCACAACTCAAAAGATTGCCAGCCAAATCCAAGGTAAATCTGAAGCTTTTGTAAAGACTTTCCATAAAAATCCGACAACCAAGAAAGGTGAGAATAAATTCGTTTACGCCAGAAAGGTGTTTCCGGAGTGGGGCTGGACAATCGCAACCGGTACCTACGACAGTGACCTCACCAGTATTCAGGATGGCCTGACCAGCACCACGGAAAAGATCTTCAACGCTAAAGTTTATATGAGTATTGCCACATCAGCGGGCTTGCTGATGCTGGCGTTAATTGTTGCGACCATCTCGATCAATAGGATCGTCCGACGGTTGGTTATCCTAAAACAGCGTATCGATACTCTGTCGACAGGTGAGGCGGATCTGACCTCGCGAATTGAAATTACATCCCATGATGAGCTGGGAGACATTGGTCGTTCGGTTAATAATTTTATCAGCTATTTACAATCGATGATCAATGAGATCTCACAGGCTTCTGATCATATTACGGATAGCATTACTTCAGCACCCGAAGCTCAATCGCAAAATATAACAGATGAGCTCCTTGAGTCTTCCGGCAGTATGACTGCTGCAATTAAAAAACTGGCAGCCGGTGATTTGTCTGTGGATATCCCACGAGGGGAAACGGATGAAAAGAGTCAGCTTGCCGATGCTATTTCTGTCTTCAAAAAGAATGCGCTGGCGTTGCAGGAGCACAAAAATGAACTGCAAAAACTGGTTGATGAACGCACTGTTCAGCTGATTAAAGCTAACGAAGCGCTGAACTCTGAAGTGAGCAAGCATGAAAAGGCTCGTGAACAGGCTGAGCAGGCCAACCGAGCGAAATCGACCTTCCTTGCTCATATGAGCCATGAGATTCGGACGCCGATGAACGGTATTATGGGCACATTGCACCTGCTGGATAATACTTCGCTGAACAAGACCCAGAAGAACTATACCAAGACGATTCTGGCTTCCGGTGAAATCCTGATGGGGGTGCTTAATAACGTGCTTGATTACTCCAAAATTGAGGCCGGGCATCACGATATCAATGAAACTAATTTTCACACCAATTCTGTCGTTAGCAATGTGGTAAACATGCTTACAGCTCGGGCGAAGGAGAAACATATTGGCCTGAGTTGTGAAGTGGCAGAAGACGTTCCGTATTATCTCCACGGTGATGCCAATAAGTTGACACAGGTGCTGGTTAATCTGGTGGCTAACGCGATTAAGTTCACAGCTCAAGGTGGAGTGAAAATTCAGGTTAGCCTCAAAGAGCAAACAGAAGACAAGCGTTATCTATTGCAGTTTAAAGTGGTTGATACCGGTAAAGGTATTCCGGAAGAAAAGCTGGCATTGATTTTTGAACCTTTTGAACAGGCAACAAAGTCTGAGCGGGGGACAGGGCTGGGCTTACCAATCAGCCGACGTTTTGCTGAGTTGTTAGGCGGTGAACTGACTGTGCAAAGTGAAGTGGCGAAGGGCAGTATATTTACTCTTACGTTGCCGCTGAATGCGGCTAAAGAAGGTAAAGTCATCTCGACCAATGAGCCTGTTCTGCTTGCTGTTCCGCCTTTAACCATCATGCTGGTTGAAGATAATGAAACCAATATTCTGGTTGCAGAAGGCTTCCTTAATAAACTGGGACATAACGTTGTGGTGGCTATGTCCGGTGAGATGGCGGAATCTGTGATAGAGAAGCACGATGTGGATATTATCCTGATGGATATTAATTTGCCGGACACAGACGGGGTTACCCTTACCCATGTGCTGCGGGAAAAAGCCCATCGTTATATTCCGACGATTGCGTTTTCTGCTCATGTTTTCCGTCAGGAAATCGAATCTTACCTTGAAGCCGGATTAGATGGTTTCTTAGGTAAACCTGTACAGTTTGAACAGATGCAGGCAATTATTGCCAAGGTTTATCATGGTCAGGCAATTAAATATGAAGCGGTTGCTGAGCAGGAGTCAGTATCAGCGGCAGAGGTTGCAGACGTATCTGGATATGAGCCAGTGTTGGCTCATGTCGTATCTGAAGATATGGACCTGCTTGATGCCTCGGTATTAGAAAAAGACAGGCAGACATTAGGTGATGCCCTGGTATGTGAAATGACAGAGGCATTTTATTCGCATTCAGAATCACTGGTTGAAAAGATGGCCTCTCACACCTCGGTTGAAAGTTTGGGCAAACTGGCACACAGTCTGAAGAGTTCATCTGGTGCTGTTGGTCTTGTTGCACTAAGCAAGGCCTGCAAAGCATTAGAAATGGCCTGTAAGGCTGACAAACCTGATGAGCAGGAAATTTCAGCACTGCATCAAGCTTTGCTGGGAATTTATGCCCCTTCAATAGCAAGGTTGAAAGAAGAATTCAGTCAAACACTATTAAATAGTGAAAAAGACGTATCTGATACCTGAATGTGTTATTTGTACTGTTTTGTAGCAATTGTGAAAATTGGCCTGCTTTGCAGGCCTTTTTCACATTTCAGCTATAAAACCCGTTAGTGTTTGTTTAAAAATGATTTTTTTGTACTTTTTTGTATTGTATGCGCGGGTTTTAGCTGTGACTTGTTCATAAATTTACACAATAATTTATTACTTGTTCCCAAAAATTATTCATCATGTGCATATCAATTAATTGATTAGGGTGTTGCATATACAGAAAGGAATTTCTGATTCAACTAACCTCCCTTGTTGTACTTTTGATGGATAAAAGGCTATGTCACTACCATATGTAATTTTGACCATACTGAGTAATCGCGATTCGACGGGTTACGATATCACTAAAGAGTTTTCACAAAGTACCGGTTACTTTTGGAAGGCGAGTCACCAGCAGGTTTACCGTGAACTGAACAAAATGGCTCGTAATGATCTAGTGGTATCGACTCATGTACCGCAAACCAGTAAGCCGGATCGTAAGGTTTATTCCATAACCGATCTGGGACGTGAGACGTTGTTAGAATGGTTTCAGCAACCAGCCGGGAATCCAACAATCCGTGATGAAATTTCTGCAAAGCTTCTGGCCTGTAGTCTTTACGACTCAGCACCGATGCAGAAGCAGCTTGAGTCATTGGTTGAGGAATCCTATTCACTGCTTAATCATTATGACGCGTTGGAAAAAGTGTATTACTCGCATTATCGAAACATGACTCGTCAGTCGCGTCTCGAACGTTTGACACTTCGCCGCGCAATTCATAACCGTCAGGCGTGGATTTACTGGGCTGAAGATGTACTTGCTGAATTAAAAGAATTGGATTCTCCGGTAAAAGCAGAACAGGCAGATCTTCGTCTTTGCGTTTGAGTTTTATTTATCAGTTTTCGTGTAGATTTTGAGTTAACAATTTAAGTAAAGAGGGTAAGTAGAAAGCAGACATGGATTTTGATTACAAGATAAATCCAAACAGAACATACCAGTGCACAATCGTTAATAAACGACAATAGAAATAAAATTAAATAAAAAATGTAGAAGAGTGCCAGAAACTAATGCTCCGACATCATAGAGAGCAGAAAAAATAACTATCTGGCTTAAAAGAAAAAGAGCGACAGCTATCCCTATGATGGCTGTCGCTCTTTCTGTTTCAAAGATGGCTTTGTCACTGGTCTGGACGTCAGCAAACAGAAGCTAGTTGCTGGTGGATTTCATCTGTCAGCTTCATCAGTGTTTCTTCAAGCCTGAGCAAATCCGCTTCCGAAGGCAGTTCTCCGGCTTTAAGTTGTTGTTCAATATACTTGGCTGACTCATGAACATATTGTGCACTGATGCTGCCTGATGCGCCTTTCAGAGAATGGCTGAGTAGAATGGCTTTATCTGTGTCATGTTGTTCAATGGCCGTCCGGAGCTTGTCGACATCGTTACAGTGTTCTCCAGCAAAGATCATCAGGAATTGCGAGATGATTTCTTGGTCATAATCCATCATCTCTAGCAGTGAATTCAGCTCGATCTGGCTGAAATTCTCTGGCTCGAACAGATTATTGTCGGCAGATCCATCATTGTCTGTTGTGGCAGTAAGTATTTCTTCTGTCAGCGTGCTCGTTGATGGAAGTGAAGACGCTTGTTCCTGGATATCAGTAACGGCATTTTCGGTCGTAATGACGGATTCTGATTTTTCTGGTAGCTGCGTAGCTTCCTGTAGTTCCCGGAGCCTCGCCATATGCGTAATCTTATGTTTGAAGCGTTGAAGTGCATCTAGCAGTTTACGTTCATCAAGCGGTTTTGTGATGACGCAGTCGACACCTGCATTCAGCATCGACTTCTGAGTTTCTTCAAATACGTCGGCAGTACAGGCGAAGATTGGCACCTGACTAATCTGCTGATCCATTTTTCGTATTTTACGCGTCGCCTCAATGCCATCCATTACTGGCATATGGTTATCCATCAGAATCAGATCAAAATATTCCTGTTCAAGAATGGCCAGGGCTCTGGCGCCGTTTTCTGCTGTACGGGTAGTAAAGCCTCTTTGTTTCAGAAAAGCATCAATGATTAAAACATTAAGGTGGTTATCTTCCACTATCAGTACTTTTAGATTGGCGAAAGCTTGTTGGTCGAACTCAACATTGTCCACTTCCGGTTGCATGTACTGACCCTGGTGAATTGTTAGGGTGACCGTAAAGTTTGAGCCTGCACCCGGCGTGCTCTCCAGGGTGACACTGCCGTTCATTAGTTCAGTCAGTTGCTTGACGATGCTTAATCCAAGTCCGGTTCCGCCAAAACGACGGCTTGTAGATGCTTCAGCCTGAGCAAATGGATCAAAGATGTAGTGAATCCGATCTGGTTCGATGCCGATACCGGTATCTGTAGTGGTAATTGTCAGGATCCGCTCGTTAGGTGCGGCTCCTTCCTCCATTTGAAGGCTGACTTCAACTTTACCGTTTTCAGTAAATTTAATAGCGTTACTGATAAGGTTAAAAAGGATCTGGCGGATCCGGGCTTTGTCGGCATAGAACCAGTCATATTGATTGAATTCGCAACTGATATTGAAGCCGATGCCTTTTTCTTTGGCCAGAGAGTAATAAGTACTTTCTATCGTGCCGACAAGATCGGTAAAGCAGAAGTTGGTTGGATCTAGTTTAAGCTGGCCCTGTTCAATTTTAGAGAAATCAAGGATGTCATTGAGTAGAGTCATCATGTGTTTGCCGGAGTCCAGCAGAGTGCGCAGGTGATGCTCCTGCTCTCCCGACAGTTTCGTTTTTAACAGCAACTGGGAAAGCCCCAGCATGCCATTCATCGGTGTCCGGATTTCGTGGGATAGGTTAGCAAGGAAAGCCGACTTTGCTCTGTCCGCGGCCTCGGCTTTGTGCAGGGCGCGGTTGAGCCTTTGGGTGTCGTAAGAGATTTTATCTGCCCCCTGGTTCAGAGCATCATGCAGAACCTGTAATTCATGCGGGCCTTCAAATTCATCATTTCTGTCATAGTTGCCTAATCTGAACTGGGCGGCAAAACGGGAAAGTTTTGCCAGCGGCTTTGTAATGCGTTTGGTCATTGTTATAGAAAGAATAATGACAATCACTGCTGTCAGCAGCAACGAAGCCATAAAGAATTTGTGCATGTAGTCGAGAGTATGGGTCACCATATCTTTCGGGGTGATTGAAACCAGTGACCAGAGAGGCTGTTGTTCATTGTTCTGTATTGTTAGCCGGGAAATAGTCGCAATGAGTTCATCACCGTAACGGTCGCTATAGCGCAGAACTTGTTTATGACTGTTATCGTCTGTCAGGTAGACCTGCCTGAAACTTTCGAAGGTCTGTAGGTGATGGCCTTGTTGTGGGCCAGACAAAATCACATCGCCATTTGGATCGATAAGCAGCAGGTGGTCCTGCTTATTAATGCGTTCTGCAAGGAAAACCAACTTTTCGTTAAGTTCACTCAGCTCATATTTCACAATCAGCATTTTTTGTGTGTTTGCTGAAGTGCCTGCTTGCTCTGAAGTGCTAACCCGAGTGATTAAGTAAACAAAAGGTGCCGCATCCAGTTGTTGTGGTTGGGAGATAAAGACATTATTTGGTGTGTTGCTTAGTCTTCCGGGAATTGTAGTTAGCTGATTGATACCGGCCTGATTTAATTTTTCAACCAGTGAGGTTATTGAAATTGGGTGGGATGACTCAGCTACGGTATATCTGCCTTCTGTGCTCTCAAGCAAATATATGGCAGAGAAGGCGGTATCGACAGTTGTAATTTTCTCCAGGTAGCGGCTGATGAACTGATGGGTTATACGTTCGGAGCCGGCATTTGAAGCAAAAATAGGGGAGTTGGCCAGTGTGTTGAGTATAACCAGCCGCTTTGCAAGAATATCATCAATATTCTGTGCAGCCAGATCCGTTCGGTTGCTAAGATTTTTAGAAATCTGTGTCAGTGCGACAGTTGATAGTTTTTCACTGGTGACCCAGCTGTATATGAAAGCCGGGACAATACCGATGAATAACATACTTGCCAGTAACATTGGCTTGATACGATATGGAATTACCCTAAACAATCTACAGCACCCCAAGATTCTAGATTTATTAATTGTTTGTAAATAAATCTTAGATAATTATCAATCTCTTCGCATGACCGAAGGAAGGAAAGTTGATCTCAGCTGCAAAGCGAGTGAAAAGAAAGAGCTGACGTGCCATTTGGCTTGTATTTAGAGGAATGAAATTAGTGGAAACTATCAGGCTGCATACTATATAGCATGCAGCCAGGGGGAGGATGCTCAGGTGGAATGGAACTAACTAAGCAGTTGCTCAAGTGTTAGTGGTGCGGAGGTCAGGCCCATTTGCTGTGCAGGTGTTAGTCCTGAACGATCCTGTCGGCATAGGTTGTGCCATGCTCTGTAAATATCGAGCAGAGGCAACAAACCAGCCGGACGTAGTTTACGGCGCGGTTCATCAACTAATTGAGCGAACTGGTCATGGAAACGTTTCTGGTAGTCGCTGATAGTGCGGTGAGATGCGATTTCCAGCCATTTTTCTTCATCACCTTTTTCACCACCAAGGTGGCAGACACCTTTACTGATGTCGTCATGACGGGTGAATGCCCAGCGATCACGCCACCATCCCATCAGTACGATGTCGATTCTTCCTGCTGTCTGTCCGTGCAGCCAGCCCATATCTTCTTCAACGTAGAGCGGGTGAATGGTTTTCGCTTTAATACGATCCATGAATACAGAAATACAGGCAGAACGCATCAGCGGTTCTTGCGGCATGAAAATCGCCAGTGATTCATTGTATTCCAGCATCTCTGCGAGGTGCAGGTAATGTGCATATACCGTGTACTGCGGGCGGATCAGGCAACCTTTGGCCGGATAGTTTATCCGTGGCATGTTGCTGAGCGGATCTTCCAGGTTCGGGCGAGACAGCACTTCACGGTATTTGGCATCGACACGGGCCAGGATCCCCTGGGGTGCTGGTGGCGGTACTTCAACTAGTTTTGCTTTTGGTGGTGCCATGAAGCGAGTGTCATCAACGTAGGCGTCATGCTCTTCGCTGGCATTTTCAACATCACTTTGCTGGAAGTTAACGTGCTGCCCGACAACATATCCGGAAGCTGCTTCACAGCTTGCGATCCAAGTAACCCCGTTACTGCTGTTTGGCTGTAACGGGATCAGGTCGGATGCAAGTGACAGTGTCTGGGCATGTTTGAATAGTCGCGCATCGAACATCGACAGCTGGCGACGGCAGCGGCTAGCAATTTGCGAAAGTTGATCGTAGAAAGATTTCGGGTTCATGCTAAGTCGGCGGCAGATATCGCGCACTGAACAGCCAGTAAATAACAGTGCCAGTAATTTCTGCTGAATCTGGTTCTTACCGTTAAAGCCTGACCAGCGGTCAACAAATGTGGCCTGGCAGCATTTGCAGCGATAGCGCTGACGGTCACCACTGTAGCCAAATGCATGATACAGGTGACGATGAGTCAGTACCGGTAAGCCGAGGTTTTCACAATCTGGGTTACTACAGGCTGGAAGACCGCTGCTCTGCATAATCTTAAGGCGGGATACTTCAGCCAGTACATCGCTGTTATTCAGAACCGGTGGAAATGCTCCGCATTCACGACACACAAGTGTTGGACGGTGCGGGTTGGTACGCTGCAAAACGTAATCATGTTTATCGACAGAACCAAAATTTTTGCAGCCGATAGTTTTGCAGTGGTTAAGCTGAAGATTACCGCTAGCCGGAGGCAATAAGGAGTCATTGCAATCGGTGTGAAGTGTTTTCATCATAACAGCCTAACCTTATCCGTGTGCCAGAGCATAGCGTGATTAGCCGCAAAGCCTCTCACTAAAAGGGGGAGGGAAGGGTACTGAATAAAAGGAATGCACCTTTTATTCAGTACATAATTAGATGTTACCAATTAACAGAAAGAGCATCCGGTGCGCCTGAGCGCAGAGGTTTGCAGTCAGCCCTCAGTTCAAATTGTGTAAGACGCCACATTTTACAAAATTTTGAGCTGCGACCATTTGCAATGTCTGTCTCTTGCTAACCCTAATTGTCCCTAGTTTTCACTAATACCAATATGATCAATGCATTAATCACATTCGTATTTGCGCCTACCATGAGGAAATAAGTGGCCGGCGTAATCGGGGGTAACGCCAGCCACTGAAAATCAGATTAGATGCTGATAGCGGTTTCCAGAGCTACGTTCATCATCTGGTTGAAAGACTTCTGACGGTCTTCTGAGCTTAGTTTCTCGCCACGCTTGATGTGGTCAGATACTGTCAGGATAGTCAGTGCACGAGCACCCAGCTCTGCAGCAACACCGTAGATACCAGCTGCTTCCATATCAACACCCAGCATGCCCAGTTTTTCCATCTTGTCGAACAGGTCAGCTTCAGGGCTGTAGAACAGGTCTGCAGAGAATACGTTACCTACGCGAACAGGAACGTTTTGCTGGCGAGCCTGGTTTACAGAAGTTTCCAGCAGGTGGAAATCAGCGATTGCTGCAAAGTCATGGTCGCTAAAGCGAATGCGGTTTACTTTAGAGTCTGTTGATGCACCCATAGCGATGATAACGTCCATCAGTTTTACGTCATCATGTACAGCACCACAGCTACCGATACGGATTACATTTTTCACGCCGAAATCTTTGATCAGCTCGTGAACATAGATTGAGCATGACGGGATACCCATACCGTGGCCCATTACTGAAACTTTCTTACCTTTGTAAGTGCCTGTGTAACCGAACATGTTACGAACATCACATACAAGCTTCACATCTTCCAGGAAGTTTTCGGCGATGAATTTGGCACGCAGTGGGTCGCCTGGCATCAGGACTGTTTCAGCGAAATCACCAAGTTCTGCATTGATATGTGGGGTAGCCATAGCTTACTCCTAGGAATTTGTTATTAAATGAATACGGGAAATTAAGAGAAAAAACGTTCAACAATAGTTTGGTATGCAATACCGCCAAGGTAAACACCGACGATACCCATAATGCCTGGCAATACAGGTGGCGCTGGAAGCGGAAGTTTAATGGCGGAGAAAAATACGCCAACAATTAAACCTGCAAAGACTGCAAGTAAAATCTCGTTCATGTGTTTACCCTCGTTGTGTTGCATGTTTTGTTTCGGCTTGTGAGGCTGCTCTGATTGGCGCCTTTTATTGTTGCCGTTTGATGGAGCCAGTTTAAGCAACGAGCGTTAACAATCTCGCGATCGCGATCACAAATTGCCTCGCCATTATCCAAAAAATAGCTGTTGATTACCAATTCTGTTGAAATTGGGAGGGAAACCGTTTGCCTGATAGGCTTGTAAATTGGTAATTTTAATCCGTTTTTTTTGATAATTTATCCTTTGTATCAATACATTATGTCATTTTGAGCAAATGTTTGACGTTGAGAAAAAGTAATGCAACAGCTCAAGTGAACATGTGATCTTGCAATGGATTACATTGCGACCAGGATCAAAAATGAGTCAAAAATGGGATAGTGATCCTCAACACGTTATGCCTTTGCCAACTGGTATTTACTCCTATTGTTGTCTAAGCATTAAGGCATAAGCCGAGAGTTAGTATTGTTCTTCTGAGCTGTCGGTGCGATTTTGTGAGGGAATACAATGATGAAAAAGTACTTAATAGCAGCGGCATTACTTTTGGGCTCTTTACCGGTAAGCGCTGAGATTTTTGGTTTATCCGCAGGTGCAACGGCTGGTGGAGCCAATGTTAAATTTGACGGTAACAGCGACTACGGGTTTGAGTATGGTGTTAATGCAAGTTATCAGTTCAATGACGTGTTAAGCATCAATGCCGGGGTAGTGCAGGGTAGTGCTGATGTCGATGCGAATTTGCAAACGGCAGACAATGAAATCGACTATACGGCGTTTCCGGTAACAATCCGTGGGGATCTTCCTTTATTGATCGGTAATCTATACGCGAAAGCCGGAACAAATTATTACGATGTGGATATTGAGAGTCCGGGAGTACAAATAAATGATGACGGCTGGGGCTTTACCGGAGGAGCTGGTTTTGTATTCACCCTGCTGCCTCTATTTGACCTGAGCCTGGGGTATGAATACCGTAATATGGGTGATGTTGAGAGTAACGCCGTTGTATTGGGGGTGCAGCTAGGAATATAAATCCAATATTCATCAGAATTACAGATAAGCTTGTGTGAGCGTAGAAAGGAAGAAGGGGAGCATACGCAATGATGCCCCTTTTATTGTTTTCTGATTGTAAGATTGGCTAATCTGGTTGTCGGATGGCTTTAAGTCAGGTGCAACATGGGAATTATCGCTGCCATAGCCGCGCCCAACCAGGCTACAACTTTTCCGTCTTCTTTTATTGCTGCAAAGGCATGAGGGTTTGAGAACACTTTGGCGATGCTGCAATCTTCAAAGCCACTACCTATATTGCTCTTGCCCCATGAGATGATGCCGCCATTCTCTTTGACTGCGGCAAAGTGCCCGAATGCGAATAAACGGTTTTGACATCGGTTTGCTTGCCTTTAATGTTTTCGCTTCGACCGCCAGCGCTTCTGTCACCCTAGGTAAGCTTTCGATAGTAACAGCTTCAATTTCGATAGTTTTAATTCTTATTTGCCGGAAAGTTCAGCTATAGCCTGATTTGTTGTGTCACTTGTTGTCGTACCGTCGTCATGACAGACAGCTAATACAAATGCCAATGCTGTCATTAATATGCATTTTGTTTGCTTTAGTGCTGGTTGGTATAGGATGATGACTGAAATCAATACAATCATCAGTATTGAACCAATCTCACTCTGATTTTTTTGAAAGCAATTGCATTAGTATAATAATTAAAGCGAAGCTTACAGGTTCTACCTGGCTATTTTAGTTACTGAATTAAAGGATAAATCGGATATATTAATAACTATTCATGTATTTATTCAGTTTTTATTCAGAAATACGTTTTAAACGGCTAATTTTCTAAAAAACGAAACGGATCATAGTTGCTGAAAATAAATTCCTTTACTATGTAGTCAATAATTATCGAGAGCATAAACGGAGGCGTATTGATGACAAACTTTGACTACTACCGGGCTACAGCAGATAAAGTCAATGCAGCCATTCTCCGTAAAGTAAAACTACCTTGGCAGGTTGAATATCAGCCTGCTGATGATGCAGTCGCCTCAGGTAAGAGTGGCGAACAAAAGTTACTGATGGTCTCACCAAGTGGATTGATTTGTCAGAGGATTTCTTTGCCAAAGGCTGAGGCCGAGTCGTTTTGGTCCGATAAGGAATCAGTCTGTTCTATTGTCAGTGAATATGTTGTCAGAGGGGCATCCCGCCTTGCTCCCTTACGTCAGACATCTTATCGGAATAACTTTCCGCACTGGTTGGAAGAGTGTATCCAGCAGCTGCATTATTTAATTGGTTCAAAAGAAAAATTACTTCAGTTGATGACCGACACTCATTACCCATTTCCAAGTAAAGTCAAAGTTCAGGGCAATTATTTACCATGCTGGGTTTGGTATAAAGAAAATAATCAATATGCGGTGTCTGTTATTGATCGCCGGACAGGATTATTCAGTAAGCCACAAACAGTAGGTGACGATCAGTTAGTTGATAACGAAAAGTGGTTCGGTGCTCAGGTTATCGATTCTGCTGATGAGTGTATTGAAACTGTCACCTATTACATTTCAGAACTGGTCAGAAAACAAACGGACCCGACAGAACCTGAGCCCACACTGACAGATGTGATACATAACCCTTGTAAGTCGACACTCAGCCCGGTTTTAAGTGTCGGGCTCATCATGGGAGTGGTTGTCAGCTTCTTTTTGATTTTTAAAATGCTCCTTGGCTTTTGATTTCGGTTAATCCCGGCGCACTTGGCTGTTTATGCATTGGTTCCGACAAGAAAATCAGCTAAGATTTGCGCTGTGTTTTTCGTTGGTGCTGGTTATGCATAATCTTACGTTGTTATCTCAAGCTGAAAAAAACCGTATTGAACTGGATAAGCAGGCCGCTTATGTTGTCTGGCAAATTAAGAATGCCAAGCGTGGTTACGAAGCTATTGCTGAAATCAGCAACAATATTGAAGATGACGATGAGCGCGAATTCTTCGACAACGCGGTAACCAAGTACAAGACAAAGATGGGTGTTGCATAACCCTCATTTATCTGCTGAAAGAAGCTGCCATTGGCAGCTTTTTTGATCTCTGTGATCAGATATTGACTAAATCATCAGTCTTTGATGTGAACTTCATGATTCTGAGGCATAATGCGCGCCTTTTTCTTTATGGTCTGGTATCTTAAAGAAAGATACAGTCAGAGAAACGCGTGTATAGTAACGCTTCGCAACCACTGTATCTGGTTTAGTAATATGGTATATCTCCGGTTTTCACTGGCTTGGCAGTGAGTATGTTTGGGTGCTGCCAGATGGTTGGAAAAAACCGGTACAAAAGGAAGGTGAAATGAGTGCGAGCAAGAAGGTTCTTGTTGTTGATGACGATCAGGAAATTCGCGAGCTGCTGGATGAGTACCTGACGAAAGCAGGTTTTACTGTCACAACAGCGGCCGAAGGCGAAGAAATGAAGCGTCGGCTGGCGATGGGTTACCCTGATCTCATTTTATTGGATGTTATGATGCCGGGTGATGATGGTTTTACCCTTTGTCAGTACATTCGTAAAACTTCTGATGTACCTATTATTATGCTGACAGCGGTATCTGACGAAATGGATCAGATTATTGGCCTGGAACTGGGTGCTGACGACTATATTGCTAAGCCGTTTAGCCCGCGCCAGCTTATGGCGCGTATAAAAGCGTTACTGCGTCGGGTTCAACCAACTGAAACGCAGCAGGCTCCGGCAACGCCGAAGGCAATACGCTTTGCCAACTGGCGTTTGGAGACCGGGTCACAGCGTCTTTATGACCTGGAAAAAGGCAAAGACTACGAACTGTCAGGCAGTGATTTTGCTTTGTTGATGCTGTTTTTGACCCGCCCTAATGAAGTATTGGATCGGGATACGATCTCATTTGCGACCCGAGGCCGCGAAGCACACCCTTCTGAACGTGGTATTGATGTTCAGCTTAGTCGCTTACGTCAGCGTCTTGGCGACAAAGGTACACAACAGCGTTTGATCAAAACAATTCGTGGTAACGGCTACGCCTTTAATGCCGAAGTCACTTATGAAGAGTGATTCCCTCCTGATGTGATACAACAAGGCATCGCAGCATGAATTTGAAAAAATGGTGGCCAAAGTCTCTTTTGGCCCGCACCCTGTGGCTAACATTGCTGGCAGTATTCCTTGCCCAAATGATTGCCACTGTGATTTGGTATGGCCAGTCAAAACAGCGGGATCTGGAGGGGCTTGAGTCAGCATCAGCCAGCATGGCTAACATGTTTGCCTCTACAGTTACTTTCTTTCAGTCTCTTCCGTTGGAATATCGGCATATCGTTCTGGATCAGTTGCGAAATATGGGAGGCACCCGCTTCTTCGTTTCGTTTAATGAAGAAGAAATCAAGATTGATCCTATTCCGTCCTCATTAATGAAAAATACCGCCGTCAGGGTATTTGATGAAGTCTTGAGAGAGAAGCTTCCACGTCTTGACGTTATCAGAGTAGAATTTTCCCGCCCGGAAACTCTTCATGTTCTGAAAAACGATATTTTGCTAAGCGATTTACCGCGATCCTGGGCCCATTACACCCTTAGCTTGGAGCCGTTAAATCCGCCGATCCTGGTTGTCCAATTGGAGCTGGCAGAGAATGAATGGCTTTATATCGCTGCTCTTTTGCCAACACCTTACGTTAGCCTGGAAGATGAAATCATTACTAACCAACAAGTAATGTTTTTGCTGTTCATTACTACTTTACTGTTAGTGTTTACTTACTTCATGATTCGTCGCCAGACCAAGCCTTTGAAGCGTTTGGCTAATGCAGCCAATGCTCTGAGTTTTGATATCTACCAGCCACCGCTGGTGGAAGAAGGGGCGAGTGAGCTGATAACTGCTACTCAAGCATTTAACCGGATGCAGTTGCGCCTGCGCCGTTATATCGATGACCGTGAGCATCTTTTCTCTGCTATTTCCCATGACTTGAAAACGCCAATTACTCGCCTGAGACTCCGAGCTGAGTTGATTGACGATGAGGATAAAATCGAGAAATTTAACCGTGATCTTGATGAGCTTGAGATGATGGTGAAAGGTGCCTTGCAGACAGTGAAAGACACCGACCTTCACGAAAACCTTATCCAGGTTGATCTGGCGGAAGTGCTGCAAAGTATTGCTGAACGCCATAATAGCAAACGAACCAAGGTTCACCTGCCGGATACCAAAATTGCTCCACTTACGGGCAAACCATTGGCGTTGAAACGATGCCTGAGTAATTTGATCGACAATGGGGTGAAGTATGGTCATGAGGTCAATATCATTGTTTCGGATGAACCTGATGCTCTTGTGCTGATCATTAAAGATAAAGGGGAAGGTATTCCGGAAGAGATGCTGGAAACGGTTTTTGAACCTTATTTCCGCATTGCCAAAGATGACGAAGGCCACGGTCTGGGAATGGGGATTGCGCGTAATATTATCCACGCCCATGGCGGTGATATGACCATCCACAATGCTAAGGAAGGTGGTCTGGAGGTTAAAGTTTACCTTCCTCGCCTGCTGAAAGAGTAGGGAAGGAGCATTCGGGGAAACGTATGAAGACTTTTAAACGGGCTTTGCCTGCATTAATACTGGCGTTGTCTGCGTCTGTTGTTTCTGCAGGAGAAGTGGAAGTTTTGCACTGGTGGACTTCTGGCGGTGAGGCAAAATCTGTGTCTGTGCTGAAACAGAAAATTGAAGGTCAGGGTAATACCTGGAAAGATTTTGCGGTTGCAGGCGGTGGTGGTGAAAGTGCCATGACGGTTTTGAAAACCCGAGCTGTTTCAGGAAATCCGCCGTCAGCTGCGCAGATTAAAGGTCATGATATTCAGGAGTGGGGGAAGTTGGGTTTCCTCACTGATTTGAGTGATGTCGCTGATGCTGAACATTGGGATCAGGTATTGCCGGAAGTCGTGACTAAGGTGATGAAATACGACGGTAATTATGTCGCTGTGCCGGTTAACGTCCACCGGGTTAACTGGCTCTGGGTGAATCCTGATGTATTGAAAAAATCCGGAGCCAAAGTACCGACAACACTGGATGAGTTTTTCATTGCCGCAGAGAAGGTGAAGGCCGCAGGCTTCGTGCCTCTAGCTCATGGCGGTCAACCATGGCAGGACATCACATTATTCGAGGCTGTGGCGTTGGCCGTTCTGGGAGCTGAAGATTATCAGAAAGCCTTTGTTGATCTTGATATGGATGTGCTTTCCGGCGACAAGATGACGGAAGTTTTTGTCCAGTTTAATAAAATGCGTGATTACATTGATCCTCAGTATCGTGGTCGTAGCTGGAATGCAGCTACCTCAATGGTGATTGATGGTCAGGCAGCGATGCAGATCATGGGTGACTGGGCAAAAGGTGAGTTTGCAGCGGCCGGTAAGATGCCGGGTAAGGATTACCTGTGTTTGGCTGCTCCGGGTACAGAGGGGCAGTTTACCTATAACATCGATAGCTTTGCTTTTTTCAAACTGAGTGATGAAGAAAACCGTAAAGCGCAAAAGCAGCTTGCCAGAACCATTCTGGATAAGGACTTTCAGGAGATCTTCAATCTAAATAAAGGTTCGATTCCGGTTCGCCTTGATATGGATATGAGCAAGTTTGATCAGTGTGCGCTGGATTCCATGGCAACATTCAGGGCGACCTCCACTAATGGTGAGCTGGTGCCAAGTGTATCTCAAGGTCTGGCAACCACAAGTTATGTTCAGGCGGCGATTTTTGACGTGGTAACTAACTTCTTTAATGCCAAATCACCGGATCCGCAACAGGCAGCAGGCAAATTAGCCCGCGCAGTAAAATCGGCGATCTAAGTAACTATTTCCCTTCATAAACGGCCTAAGTTCTCGGGGCCGTTTTTTTGTTTTCATTCGTACACCACCTTAATTACTTCATATACTTAGTGTGATAATTCTTCTGTTTGGAATTAAAGGGGGAGGTGAAAATGAAGTTGCTGTTTCTTGTTCGTCATGCAAAGTCTTCCTGGGATAACCCAAAGCTGGATGATCACGATCGTCCTTTAAGTGAACGCGGCATGAAAAATGCGCCGGAAATGGCTTTTCGGCTTGATGCCTGGCAGTTAGGTCCACAGCTTATTGTTTCCAGTACAGCACTACGAGCTGCTCAGACAGCGTCTTTTTTTGCTCAGGGGCTTTCCGGTAAGCCAATACTGGAAGCATGCTCTTCGCTTTATACCGATTCACCTGCAGTGCTGTTGGAAGTGATTCAGAACAGCCCAAATGAAATTGATCGATTGATGATTGTTGGTCATAACCCGGCAATGAATGAGTTAATCAGCCAGTTGGATTTTGATTTAGATAACCTTCCGACGTGTGGAGTTATCGTGTTTGGTCTTGAAATCGATAGCTGGAAAGACATTGATAATGAACCTGCGATAGCGCTTTATTATGATTATCCCAAACGAAAGAAGCCAAAAGTGAACCATAGTGGAAAATAATTATATGATTTGCTTGATGTTTAATCGGTTGGTTTTGTTTTATTGATATTGTGCTTTACAATTTTCCGTAAGCTATATAATATTCGCCGCACTTACGGAGAGATGGCTGAGTGGTTGAAAGCACCGGTCTTGAAAACCGGCATACGTTTGTAGCGTATCTAGGGTTCAAATCCCTATCTCTCCGCCACATTCTAGAGGTTGGGCGCAAGCCGGGCTTCAAACAGAATTGGAGCGGTAGTTCAGTTGGTTAGAATACCGGCCTGTCACGCCGGGGGTCGCGGGTTCGAGTCCCGTCCGCTCCGCCACTGATTAAAGCCCTTGTCGAAAGACAAGGGCTTTTTCGTATGTGTTAATATTTGCACTATTACAACAGTAGGTTGCAACAGCTATCAGCTTGCCAGAGAAGCCTTAACGGTTACACCGCTGCCTGTATCCGGTGAGATGATTAATTTAATACTCGTTGCATAGTTATCTAAATCATCCACTTTCACTGAAGACGGGCTATCTACGCTGTAGATTTTTATTTCCTTGTCATCGGTCTTTGGTGTAAGGAAGATGGTTTGTTCAGATTCTACTTTTTTACCTGTCCAACGGAATGTGGTTACAAACACTTCACTGTTATCAATTTCCAGATAAGTGCTATCGCTTAGTGAATAATTTCCACCATTACCTTTCTCTTTTCTACACTCATTTTCTTTAGTGCACAGGTAATCGTCTATCTCTATTAGAGCGTCTAGAGATTCAACTGGTTCTGGTCTAGAGTCATTTAAATACGCTGCTATTTGAGATTCGATTTTACTAAGGGTTGCTGCAGAAAGCAGTGTTCCTGTAAATCCACCACTAATTTCGTTAGAGATGCCCTTATTTTGATTACTGGTAATAGTGGCCGTCTCATTAGAGTTGATGGTTAGTGTAAATTCAAATCCACTATTGGATTTCGCTCCATGTTTGTCTTCCGCATACATGGTCATACGATAGCTCTTAGAGTCAGTTTCAGGGATAGGATATTCACCGGATCCAAAACTATAAGTGCCCGTATCTTGATCTGGGCCAGCCAACTCTGGGAGTTTACTCTCTTCTATAGCTGAGAAATCAGCTGAATTTAGATGTAGCTTTACAGTTACAGGCTCATCAGAGTCATCGGAAAAGAGTTCAGCAAGATTTAGGTTGTAAGCTGTAAAGGTATAATATGCAGGTGTAATCCCAAGCCCAAAAGCGCTCCAATCTTCCTCGTCATTAAATGCATCACTTCCCTCCGCTTTATCAACCAGCTTCTCAAGAAGTTGTGAAACTACAGCGCTGTTTGCTTTAAACTGAGGTGCCGTATTTGCTACCTGCTCCTCTGTTACAGTTACATCAAACTCAATTGATTTGGACTTATACTCTTTATTTTCAATCGTCTTCTTAACATAAAGTTTGAACTCGTATTTTCCTTTTTGTGAAAAAGACAGAGACGGAATGGTTAAAACATCGTTTTTAAAGGTAATGTCTGTTACTACTGACGTTGCGTCAAACGTGCTACCTACCAGTTGTTGTGTTAGAACATAGGTAACGTCAGCTTCTGTGTTGTTATTATCTGTAATATTGGTAATTTCAACATTTGATAGTTTCAGACTTGCCGATTTATCGCTACGTGCATCTGCTGCTTCCGAGATTTTTGCACTTAACTGATTTCTGAGGTTTTCAGACATAGCAGACAACGGTTGAGGAATCTCTTTCAGCACATTGCTGTCTATTTCTTTTACAGGCTCATCGGTATCTTTGTTGAATTCATTGATATTGGCTTCAATATAAACCGCAATCTTTTCAAGATCCCCAGTGGCAATATCCCCATACGTCTTTAAAGATCTGGCAATATTAATTACTTGCTTCTTATTTAATGATTGCTCTTCATCGTTTACGCCAACAAGTAGCTGAGCCATGGTATGCAAACTTTCTGCTGCATCCTTCACTTCAGCTGTTTTTTTAGCTTCAATATAATCACTTGTAAGAAGCGTAGTAATGTCGTCTGAACTAGAGTCAAGATGCAGGGCTCCGGCCAGTTCCGATTTTGCCAGTTTGATAGCTTCTTTAATCTCTTGTTCAGTTGCAGAAGTGTCCAGCTCCTTGATGGTATTATGAATGTAAGTCGTAAGCGGAGAAATAACCGGAGAGTCAACTGAACCTAATAGCTGAGGGGCTGGTGAATACAGAGTATATCCTTCGGTCAACGTTTCCCCAGGATTATCTTTGTCTATTGTTGCAGTGTCAGTGACCGCGCAGTAACCATCTGATAGTTCGCTTTTTTCAATGGTCACTTGCCCGTCATTGTTGGTTGTTCCCAACAATTTCCCGTCTTTAAGACAGGTGCCTTTTTCGTCCTGTTTATAAATCTTTGCATTGATCAGATAACCGTCCATTGCAGTTACGGTAACTTTGTCCTGAGTTGCTGTAGCTTTGTTTTCCTTATCAGAAGAATTGCACCCGGCGAGTGCAACTGTGCACCCAACCAAAGTCGCGATAAGTTTTTTATGAGCCATTTTAGCCTCTTTTTGTAGTTGTTCTACGTACAGTCAATTTATCGATATGACAAATCGGATGCGCAATGATAATGATAATGCGAATGGTTTTCAAATGCTGTGATGAGTTTACTCATTACAGAGCTTCAGCAGAAATGCTTGGGAGCTTTTGTTTGCATAGAGTTGTGTTCGTCCTTCGGACGAGTGAGAACCGCAGAAAGGTCTGCCATTGTTCGACCCAAGAGGAGTGCTCCTCTGTCGCTCCGACGATGATTAAGGCTTTTCAACAACTATGAATTGATTAGTGGAGGTAGTTTATGTCGTTCTGACAGAGTACCCTCAAATTAAGCGGCACCCAATTCGGTAATCGTTTGGATTGGTGAAATCGAGGAAATTGATGATTAAACCGCGGAACAGTATCAACTCAAAATTATATCTCAAACAGAACACCTCCGGTGAGCCGGAGGTGTTTGTTAGTAAGCTAGTTACTTACTGCATGATCGTGAGCTTGGGATGCCTGTACCCTTGAACTCTAAATGGATACGTTCCACCTTGGATAGGTCATAGTCTTTCATATTTTGTAAAGCAATCGACCACGTGGTGAATGGGGTAGGCTCAAAATAAGCAAAAGCATATTTCTTAGCCACTTCACCGTCGGTGATGATACTGATTTGTTTTTCAAGAGGTTCATCTAAACGGTTATCATCCAGTTGATAATAGAATGAACGTGATAGTGGTGCAGCGTTGAATGTAAATTGCTTATCTTTCAGTCTGTCCTGGTATGCGCCGTTGTTAGTGATATCCAGGTAAAATTCCTGGCCCGCGGCTAATTCACTGCCTTGTAGTACAGCTCGCACTGTATTCAGGCGAACGCGGTCATAGCGGCAGAAAGCAGCTTCATCCAAAGGAAGGTTAAAGCTTAGTTCGCCAGTTGAGGTAAAGTTCTTTAATTGGGCAGGATCAGTAATGTTGATACTTCTAATGGTAAAACCGTGCGGCTCCGGCTGGAATGAGGCCATAGCCAGTGAGTATTCATCCTCAAAGGTTGCCCAATCAGACTTATAGTCGAGATAGGATTTGTTCAGGGCCGGCTTAACCTTACTTTCTTCCAGCGCCCAGTACTTAAATGCTTCGCGGTAATTGACCAGAGCTGCATACATAGGGCGTTTGAAGTTATTTACTGCCCGCATGAAGTGCTGTTCAAGTTCGGATATTGCCGCTTCGTTCTCTTCCATTTCGGCGATGAGATCTGTTACTCGCTGTTGCTGACGTTGGTTAACTTCGGCTGTGATCATAAGATCGATTAAGCGAGACTGCTCGGTGACCAGACGTAGCTGCGCAGAGTTGATTGACTTGCCGTAAACGATAAGCTTTTCAAGTTCAGCCAGATAATTACGTGCACCGCGAATGCCCAGGCTATCAGCAAAGCGCAGGTTATTGCGGACATCAATTAACAGCGCATCCCAGGCGTCATTGCTCTCTTCGATAGAAGGGACATCGAAGTTGAACTCGTTGACCACACCGACCAGTTTGCCGTGAACGATATTCTTTTTCACTTCATCGGTCAGCTTGGCGATGCCGGCAACTGATTTAGTGATGTTATCGATTACTGACGTTACTGATTTGATGTTGGTCGCCAGGTTTTTCATTTTATCAGCGGCATTAGGAACTTCTTCCGCCAGTTGTTTAGTTAGGGCACTGGCCCCTTCAAGGTTGCCGACAAATACACCGGTAACTGCACTACCAAGGTTAGCAATTGCCGAGAATATTTCGAAGGCAGCCTTGAGTTCTTCTTTACGCTTCCAGTTTTCAACACCAATCAGGTAGGTGGAGCGAGCATCAAATACAGCTTCTTCCTGGTTGTGGTAACGTTTTTGGACGCTTTTTAATGCTGTTTCCAGTTTGCCGATCGTAACATTAGCGTGATCAATGATTGATGATTCGGCCTTGGTTGCATCATTCAGTTTGCTCAGAGCTAGCTCAGCAGATTTTTTGCGCTCGGTATTACCAGCGCTGCGGTCCATAAAGCGATCATACTGCTGTTGGTAATCCTGCATGACATTGAGGTACGTACTGTATTTTTCGCTGTATAGACGATGATCCAGATAAGGAACATAGTTATTATTGTGACTGGTAAACTCAACAAATTGCTTGAAACCTGCGGTCTGCAGATAAAGGTTTGCCAGTAGAGGGTTGTCATCCAGAATAACGGATGAAGCTCGCATGCTTTTTTCGAGCCATGCCAGCATTTGGATACTGAGCTGTGGGTTCTGATCATAGATCAGTGCTGCCATATCGAAGGTTTTATTGAATATTTCCTCATGTGCGAGTGGATTCATCTGTACATAGCCGGAAATATCCCCGGTGATTGAGGTAACATCGCGCTCACCACCTGCCATGGAGATAGTTTTTCCCCAGCCCGTCATACTGGAGTCCAGAGTGTCGAGCTTAACAGAGCCATTGCTTAAGCTTGAAATAATATCGATTTGAGCCTGGATATCTTCGCTGATCACCGTGATCATTCCGGCACTTTCCGGTGAGCCTTCAAGATTTATAACACCATTGCCTGCTCCGATGATTTGGCGGGCGAAAATAAATACGGCTTGATTTTCAAGTGATAAAACAAAGTCGGATGGAATTTCCAACGTATCGGCAACCACAACAATCATGGCTTGTTGATTAAGGATGACCTCAGGACGAGATAAGACTTCGGTTAAATTAAGGTAGAGATCAGCCGCCACTATTTCTGTGCTGCTGGTGGTCATGATTTTAGATTGAAGCGACTGGGGCAAGTTTGTCGGTTCAATCAAATGGTGAATGTCGGTCCATTCGCTTGCCTGTGCCTGAACACCGGCAAGCAGCAGACTTGTTGCTAACGCTAAACGGTACATAAATAGAATAACCTCAGGGGTTAACCGAGTTTGATACCCGGTTAACCATCAAAATGAAATATAAAGGGAATGTATGAATTAATCCGCTTTCTCGACGTAAGCGTTTTGTGCAAATTGCTTGGCTTTTACACTGATTTCTAACCAGTTTTTCTGAACCTGACCAAGGTTGATAGTGGTAAGCATACTGGCCAGCTTGGCCTTGGCATTTTCAATTCCGCGTGGACCTTGTGATTTTTCCAGCAACTCAAGTACCGTAGTAAAGTCGCTGTTTATTTCCTGCCAGTGAAGTTTTAATTCATTGACGTGAGGGATCACTTGCTCGACGCTGTCTTTGATTGTGGTAATGCTTGCTGTGGAGCGAGAGAAAGAGCTGTAAACGTGTTCACGATAGGTTAAATCTTTGGACCACTTAGCCAAATCATCTTGTAGTTGATTTCTTTTAAATCGGGCTTTTTCTGCTTTGTCACCATATACGCCCATTACAGGAATACTGGCCAGAGGGAACCAAATATAAGCAACGGCAGAAGCGGAAACTTTAACGTTATAGTCATATTCTTCGTTAAGATCCTGGATATCAGCTTCAAGTTTTTTAATTTTGGCTTTTAGTTCACTGCCGTCATCATCAAGAAATTCGCTATGGCTATCTTTTAAGGTAGCAAGTTGGGCATTTTCAGTTTCCAGGTTGGTAGAGAAATCATTGAGCTGTTTGACAACATCACTGACTTTGTTTTGGCGATCTGTTGCCATTTCATTTAATGTTTTTAGTTGCTCTATCGCAAAATCTCGCCACATTTCGGCTTCAGAAGTATCTTTGGCGTTGCGCATTTCATTTAGAGATTCAAGTACTGGGATGATTAAATCACTATGAACACTTGCGTAATTCGATAAATCAAAGGCTAAATCAATAACGCCGGGATAAATATGACGTTTCCACTGATCTGCCGTGTTATGGATGCGTCCATATTCTTCTAGCAATGGCTGGAAATTGGCAAAAGGGACATCATCTGGAATGGCAAAAGCCATCTTCATTGAACTTTCAGTAACAGGTAAACCGAGAGCACCTTCGACATAAACTTGAATTTGAGCCCACTCGGATTGGCTGAGAACGAACTTATCTGATTTCGCATCGATAAATTGTCCGTAATCTCCAACAATGGTGTCATAACTTGCAGGAGTTATATCTGGAACCGAGGCTGTAGCGAGGCCGCTAATACCCATTAAAGAAAGACAAACAGTGGTTGCCAACAGGCTTTTTTTTAGCTGTTTCATATTTTTATCCCAACTTCAAATTGGCTAATGTAATGGTTATTTCTCTTATCATATTTGTCACACACAAACTGGGTGTGTAAGCGCTCGAAAGCATATTCCCCTAAGGAATCAATTGCTAATTTGAATGGTGTTTTTCTGATCTTCAATCCATGAACAACATAATCAGTTAAAACTATTTCATGGATTAAAATCACGTTTTATATGCGCAAGGAAAATAACAATTAAACAAAAGTCACAGACTGCAGGGACATAGATCGATAAGACATTAATATAGGATCTAATGCCGCTTTTGAAATCAACTATAGGAGTAGTAAATTTCTGATTATGATTGCTTCTTAATAACAACCTTTAGTTTGATATTTATTTTGTACGATAAAAATGTTTTTTTGACGTTATCCTGTTTCATCTAAAGGGTGAGTATTAATCATTTGAAAGGCGCTTATTCAAGATATTAATATATATTCAAGGTGTTCATTTCAAATCACTATGATTTATTGATTTACAACGTCGTGTAGAAAATAAGATCCAATCGAGGGTTAAGATGAAATTAAAAAAGATAGCGACAGCTATGATTTTTGCTACCACTTTTGTCGCTGGTTGTAGTAGTGACGATAGTTCAACTGAAACTTTAGTAACATTCCATAAACCAAAAGCTGACTATAAATTTAATGATTTTGAGTTAGCTGAATTGTTATCCGAGAGAGCTTATCTACTTGTCGGGATTCTTACCTATAATGGTAAGAGCTATCATGCGATATATGGACAAGGTATCGCAGATAATATGTTGGTAATGTTTGAAAATCGTAATGATAAGAGCGATCGAATCAGTATGCTTATTCCGATTCAACCAACTGACTCTAGTTATTGTGAGTTATTAGGCGAGAATTCATCTACAAGCTTTAATTGTAAAATAACTAATGTCATATCCGAAGATGAGCATATGAGAACCTATCAGGCAACAAGTACATCTGGTTCTGAAAGCTTTACTCTTGAAGTTAGTGAATATCTTTCTTATATGGGTTCAACTGCATTCGAGTTGATTGATAATGGGAGTAGTCAATATGTTATTAAGACACTAAGTCCGTTCTCTAAATATGGCTATAATGATACAGATCTTGCCTTCTCATCATATGTTGAACTCTCAGCGATACTGACTCGTGTCGGCAAAGGAAATGACATTAGTTTAACGTTTGACAACCCAATATCGGGTTCATCCGATGATGATATAAATATGTATACAGGGCTCATGATTCGTGATTATGGCTTGAGTACTCATATTTCAAAATCAGGCTCGGTGTTTTCTGGAGGAACTGATCTATTTTCAGCTGGTGTGAAGAGAACAATTGAACTCAGAGATGAACAGTTATCTGTAGAACAAAATAAGCAAATTGGTGTGCATTCATGGTCAGAAGATAACGATCAAGGTGAGGAAGTTGACGCAACTGATATTCCTTACACTGATGTCTCTCACCGTAAGCAGGCAACATACTTTACGAAGATGCTCGGTGATGATGGCCTAGGTTTTTATATGTTTACCATTAAATCAGCACCTGCTGATGGTGAACATTATATGACTAAAGATGAACTCAATAAGTATCAGCTTGTTACCGAAATAAACTGATAGCATATGAGTAAACCAGTGGTGTTATATTAAAGCACGCCAACATAGATATAATTAGTTCGTGTGAATTATTATTAGGCGAGTGCTGAGTTATCCCTTACTCAGCACTCATTATTTCTTTTAACCAGTTCACAAAAGCTTTAACTCTTGGGTTCTGATTATTTGATGATGTGACTAAATAATAGTAATGAGGGCAATCAACTTTAAGCTCAGGAAATGGTGTGACAAGTTTACCATCTTTAATGTATTTATTTACTAAGCTACGTCTACCCATTGCGATTCCAGCATTATTTATTGCTGCAATAATTGATAGGTCCGAACGGTCAAAACCAATATGACGATTTATAGCAACATGATTTAGAGAAAGTGATTCAGACCATAGCTTCCATTCATTAAAATCTAATTGATTTCCCCATGCTTGTCTGTCGTGAAGCAAGGTACATTTTCCTAATTGTGATGGGTTATTAAATAAGTTGTGATTCTTTGCATATTCTTCACTACAAACAGGAAATATAGATTCACTCATTAAATATTGATAATGAAGACCATTAGGTGGATTATCGTCAAAGTAGATAGCTAGATCAATATTATGATTATTGAAGTTTATATTTTCATTACCTGTCAGTATATCCAATGTAATGGATGGATACTTGTTGTGGAAATCAACCAATTGAGGGATTATTAGCTGCTGAGCTATAGATGGGCGAGAATATATGACTAATGAACCTGTAATATCATTACTGTTTATTTCTGATATTTCTTTATTCAAAAGGTCGAATGACGTTTGTAATATGCTATATATTCTGCCCCCTTCACTAGTTAATTTTACCTTTCGATGCAATCGTTCAAATAATTTGAACCCAAGCTCTTCTTCAAGGCTTGTAATTCGGTGACTGACTGCACTTGGCGTTAGCGATAACTCTTCTGCTGCCATTAAGAAAGAAAGGTGACGTGCCGCCACTTCAAAGGTGTGTAACTTAGATAGTTGCCATCCATTTAGTAGTACACTTCCTTTCAACGGAATATTCTTTGTAAACATAAGACTAGCAAGCTTTTTTTCTTGATGGTGTTTGATATGCAACAAACCTACTTACAGATTCTGTTTGATTTTTGTTGAAAGGAAAACAATTTGCCACATTTCTAACTTTCATGGTGTCTTAATTTGCGTTTGTGTTGTTGATTGTTTTGTTAGTTTACGTCGCAATAATTGCGGTTGCAACTATCTGGTTGTGATTTGTGGTTTCATTTGTTTGTAGGTAGTTGAGTATATAGGTCAAAAAGGCAGCAAAAACGAAGGTAAGTTCTTGAATATTTGTTTTGTATTAATGTTTAAATCAAGCTCTGTAACTTAAGTATTTTTCCCCAACAAACAGATTGCTAGCAGATTAAAGCTTTTTAAATCACTTTAAAACACCGTTCAAAACTGATAAAACTATCTGCACTATGAACGTTGGTAATGATTATCAATAGATATATCAACTCAATGTATTGAAATGCAGGTTTAATATGGAAATACAACGGTTAGTTAAACCCTGGGGCATGGTATTTGCGACATTGTTGCTTGTCGCATGTCAACGGGAAACGGAGCCTCAGTCACAGCCGCTTCAGGCTGATAGTCAGTGGGTTCAAGGACAATTGGAAAACGGAATGCAGTATCATTTGCGCTCTGTTAACGATGAAAAAGTATCCCTCCGTCTTTTGGTTCATACCGGTGCGGTTAATGAAACCGCAGCACAGGCCGGTTATGCGCATTTTTTAGAGCATATGGCATTGCTGGGAGGTGAAAGTTTTGGTGCTGAGCGGGTTGAGGCTATGTTTGAAGAGGCCGGCGTATCATTCGGCAATGATTTAAACGCTTTTACCAGCCACGAAACCACTCACTATCAAATCGATCTTCCAAACAATAAGAAAATTGAAAGTGCAATTACCTGGCTGAGTGATATTGCCACCGGTAAGTTAACGCTGGATCCAGCTCTGATTGAAAATGAGAAAGGGGCGGTGCTGGGGGAATTCCGATTTGCTCAACTTGAAGATAAATCAGCCGACCAGAAATTGTTTGAAGCCCTGCTGGAAGGCAGTGATTATGAAGGACGCGAAGTTCTTGGTACTCAGGAAAACATCAAGAAAATTGATCGTGCAAGCCTGCTGGCGTTTTATAAGGCAAATTATCTGCCGGAGAAAACAGAACTCATTATCAGCGGCGACATTGATCGTATACAGCTTGAGCCAATGATTGCGAAGTCTTTTTCTTCTGGGCTGAATACGGCTGGTAAGCCTGAATCAACTGCATCGAATTGGGGTGAAAAAACTATTGCGCCATTGAATACTGAGCCGATGTTTGTATCAGGTTCTGCCGGTCAACATCCTGCTTTGGCACTATTGACTGAACTCAGTGATCGTAAGATGACAACGGAATCTGATTACCAGACGATGTTGATGGAGCAAACAGTGATACAGGCGATTGCCGAGCGGTTGAATGATCGCCGAATGGAAACACAGGCACCGCTGCTCAATATTTTCGTTGATCGTTCACTGATTATTAATCGCTACATTGGTTATATCGTTGCTGAATTCACTGAGTCAGATCGTTTAGCTGCGCAGAAATTTATGGCTAAAGAGCTGGCTTCTCTGCGTGATCATGGTGTCAGTAGTGTTGAGCTGACTACGATCAGACAAACTTGGCAAAATGATATCAATAACCTAGATACTAACTGGCAAAATAAGAACGCTATTGATTACGCAGAGGATCGTCTTTATTCACTGATCGATGGTTATACATTAATGGATAAAGAAGCGATTCGACACCAGCTACAACAATTTGTGAAAAGGCTGAGCAAGAAACAGCTTAATCAGGCTATCAAAGATTACCTGACTTCTGACTTTAAGCCTGTATTTGGCTACACAAGGGAAGGAAATGCGCAACCGGCAAAAGATTCATATTCACTGTTCCGAGAGCAGTTTGCAGCTTCGGGTGAAATATTAGTCGTTTCGTCAGCCTCTGTAGATGCCTTTCCGGAACCTGAGAGGGGAGGAGATATTAGCTCCTATACAGCGGTCGAGCCGACTCTTCATCGCTGGATGTTGGCAAACGGTATTGAAGTCTGGTTAAAACAGATGCCGGAAGCGGGAGAGAATGTCTTTATCTACTTGATGTCTTCTGGTGGTCTGGCTGCTCTACCTCCAGAGCTTCATCATGCAGGTGATATGACAAACGCAGTATTTGCTAGGAGTGGTCTAGCAGGTATCAGCGTGGCGGATTTTGATAAGCTGCTACAACGTCACGATATGTATCTTGAACCAGTGGTATGGCCAACATCGCATGGTTTATATAGTGAAGCCGCCAAAGGTGAATTACCGTTTGCTTTCTCTGTGCTGTATCAGGCAATGACAGCGGCAAAGGTAGATGAGTCACAGTTTTATGCGGTGCAAAAAGAGCTGGCTCTAAAGCAGGATAACTGGCTGGCATCGCCACAAGGTAAGTTTATTAATCGCTTTGTTGGTTCATTATTTCCGTCTGAAAGTCCGTATTTGGTTATGACCGGAGCTGACTATCAAAAGGTAGAGCCAGAGCAGGTGCAGGCAGTTGTCGACCTCTTGCTAAAGAAAAACCGTAATTTCAAGTTGGTGGTGAGTGCCGATATTCCAGCAGAAGAGTTTGCCACAATGATTAAGCGTTATTTTGGCGGAATTTCGATGGAACCGGCAGTACCTGTAACGGACTATAAATCAAATCCTAAGGTATCTATTGCATCCCTTGAAGTTCAGGAAGCGGTTGATAATACAGTTAATTACCTCTACAGCCTGATGTCAGAGGGACAGCCGAAAACGACTAAGGACAGATTTACTGCTGATCTCGTTTATCGCCTATTGAACAAGAGATACCGCGATACACTTCGAAATGCTCAGGGGCTGAGTTATAGCCCGTATGTTAATCTGACTTGGTTTGATGGTAGTGGACAGGCGATAGTGGAATTCAACATTAACGCTTCGCCCGACAAGCTGGAGGCGGTGAGAAAAGGAACGAGCCAAGTTCTTAATGAGGCGAGAAAAGGTTTCACTGAGGAAGAGTTTAAAATCGTGAAGTCTCAATTGGCGTCAGATCTGAAGTCAGGACTTACTAATGCTCATGAGCAGGCAAGAATGTTGAGCAGCTACGTACTGTTTGATGCAGACCCGTTAGCTGTTGTTCACCCAGACAAAGTTCTTTCATCGCTAACATTGGATGAAGTTAATGCTATGGCTCAACGCTTGATTGGTGGAGAAACTCAGCAAATGGAAGGTGTGTTGTCACCGAAGGTTGAAGAGAAAGTTGGGAGTTGATGCTCTCGGATTAATTTAAGACGGGGCTATGAAAGAGATGATGGGGGATACTATTTCCCATCATCTCTCCCTGCGAAGGCTTTTTCTGAGTTATGTCCTCAGTTAGTATTTCACGGTACAAGTGTTATTAAAGCTTTCTGGAACAATGACTTCGAATGTCTGGATGTCGTTGGGCCAGGCGCTGGCTTTTCCATTGCCGATATAATATGAACGTCCCGCATCTGTAATATCAAATCTTACTGCCTTCCGCCCAGGTTCAAATACAGAATCAATGCAGGTTGGATTCTGGAAGTATTCGCGAGGGTAATTATCTAATATAAGCTGTGTAAACGAATCATGCTTATGTACCCAGTTGCTTGGTGTTGCCTTAATTCCGTAATCGTCTAACATCACTTCAAGCTGACTCAGCCATTGTTCTGAAACACCGACATTATGTAAGCCCAGCGACGGGTTCAAGCGGTAATTATTATTGGCTGAATCAACAAATAGATTTATATCCGAAGTCACTCTATCAATGCCGCTATTTAAGCTAGATTCACTGGATATCTTTCCGTCTTTTACATAGTTGTTGTAAAGACGAGCGGGAGTACTTGTACTGAAGCTCTTGTTTACCTGAATAGCAATATCCGCTGAGTTAGTTGTGGCAAGGTTGTTGTAAAAATGCATATTGCTGCTGGCGGCTTTTTCGGTAATACCGGCCGGGTAAGGATCTGTGCGGGTTGGATCCGAAACAACTGTATTATTAAACACTTTGATGTTTGGTGTCGGCTTTAATCGGATATGATCTTTACCGCCAAAAAGCACAAGGTTATTGGAAACGGTGGCGGTTAGCTGTGTATCGGTAGTTTGGTCGATAAGAATCGACTTTCCTTCATCAATAGTCAGGTTTGCAAAGGGTTTTCCAGCCCATGAATAGATATGCTGCTCCACTCGAAATAATAAGTTTCCGGTAAAATTAAATCGGTCTGTGTCGGGCTCATCAGGAGTGCCAAAGTTTTTCTCCCACATCCGCATGATGCCATGACCACCTGTGAGAGAATTGTGCCCGATATCATAGATGATATTCCCTTCAACAGTGACATAGCGGCCATCACGTATGTTGACACCTTTCTGGTAGGCATTATGGATAACGTTTTTGCGGACAATAATATGCTGGCCGTTGATATTAAATCCAGTTCCACCAATTCGTTCTTTTAATGGTGTTTCTGCGGTCTTCCACCAGTCAAGTTTTATAACGTCTTCTTCAGTGAAATCATCAGCGTTACCGTCAAGCTCGAAGCCTTCAAAAATAAGATGCTGATATTGTTCACCCAGTCCATTGTTAACTAAGGGGACTTCTATACCTGTACCTGTAAAGTTGAACTTTACTCTTTCACCGGCTAGACGGGTAAATGTAATGGGGGAACCTTTGACACCTTTCGCCAGAATTTTACCGCTACCGTTATGGTCGCTGGTCAGTGAATACTCACCACCTCTGATATAGATAGTATCGCCGGCATTGGCTTGTTGGGCGGCATAACGCAAGCTTTTATAAGGTTGAGTGATTTTGCCGCTCGTGGAGTTGTCGGTGCCGTGAACCGGATCGACGTATATTCCTGTTGGGTTAGTTTTATTTGAGCTGATATTTATGGATAGCTCTATTTCTTGTGATTGATTATTACCCGATATGGTCAACTTAACCTTATGCTCTCCGGCCTGAGCAAGTCCGGGCTGCCAATATAATTGTCCGGTTGTATATTGAATGGTTAATCCGGCGGGAGGGTTAATAAGTTGGTAGCGTTGTGCGTCGGAAAATAACGAAGAAGTATTAAGTGATTGCTTTATATTGAAAACTAATGGGCTGCCTGTTTTTCCGTCAATGCGTACATTATGTTCAGAGTTATTATTATTCTCATTTGTTTGAGTATTCTCTGTATTTGTTTTTGAGGGTGATGAGCCGCTATTGCATCCGGATAACACAATTGAAATAAGAGCCAGAATGCATATTTTATAAGTCAGTTTATTTGTAAAGGCAGATGGCATTTTAAGTGTTCAGGCATATTAATTTAGGGAAGTAAAAGATAACAAAATTGCCCATTTTTAGTAAGTTGTATTAATACAAAGCTGTATTTTTATCTGGTTGTTATGAGTCATGAGTAATATAAATTATGTTCTTGTTGATAATGGCTCTTATTCGGTGGTAACGGGTGTAATGAATATTTGATCACCTAAATAATTGATATTAGAAATTAATTGGCGAGTTTCCTGATGAAAAATCATTGATAATTAAAAATTATCAAAATAAGAAATAATGATAATTTCTGGTTCTGAAGTGTTGCGCGTAATCTTTGCTTCAACGAAAGGGCGATGCCCAAGAGATGAATGAAGAGGTTTATATGTCTGATTCAATGCCAACGCCATACCCAAGAACGTTTTCTCACATCGGTATTTCTGTGCCGGATCTGGAAGCTGCAGTGAAATTCTACACTGAAGTACTTGGCTGGTACCTGATCATGGAGCCAACGGAGATCGTGGAAGACGATTCAGCTATCGGTGAAATGTGTACTGATGTGTTTGGTGAAGGCTGGGAGCGTTTTCGAATAGCCCACCTGTCAACTGGCGATCGTATTGGTGTAGAGCTGTTTGAGTTTAAGAATCAGGAAAATCCAGAGAACAACTTCGAATACTGGAAGACCGGTGTTTTCCACTTCTGTGTTCAGGATCCGAATGTTGAAGAGCTGGCGGAGAAGATTGTTGCGGCAGGTGGTAAGAAGCGTATGAAAGCTCCTCGATATTACTATCCGGGCGAAAAACCATATCGCATGATTTACATGGAAGACCCGTTTGGCAACATCCTTGAGATATACAGCCACAGCTATGAACTGCATTACGCAAGCGGTGCGTATAACTGACTGGCCGTTATTGTCTGAAATGAAGTGTCATCCTTTCTCAGGATGACACTTTGATATTAAGACACTGTTAGTGAATGGATGCGTGGCTATAAACCTGTGATGAAGGTTTAATCGCTGACTTTCGGTAATCTGACGGCGTCATGTCATAGAACTTTTTGAAAAGCTGACGAAAATGCCTTGTGTCGTCATAACCAACCAGATTGCTGATTTGCTCAATTGTCAGGTTGGTAGTATGCAGCTTATCTTTAGCGTGATTAATCTTAATTCTTTGGATGTACGCCATTGGTGTTTCATTTGTTGCGGCTTTAAATCTGCGCTTCATTTGCCGCTCACTTAAGTGACATTGCTTAGAACATTCAGACACGCTTAGCTGAGTTACGTCTTGGTTGTGCATCCAGTCTTGCAGCTTAAAAATCAGAGCATCGCTGTGCTGTTTGTAAGGCCTGAAGGTATTATCACCGCCATGCTCCGGCACCAGCTCTTTTCCGTAGAAATACTGTTCGCATAGGGTCTTGTGTTCACTTCCCCACAGTCCTTCAATAACAGCAAGGATTGCCTTGTCGTGTGAGTGAATGCCCGAAGTACACAGCACATTATTATCCTGGGTGAAACGTTGATCTGTCACCAATGTCGCTTTGGGATAGTTATCGCGAAATAGATCAGCATACATCCAGTGTGTTGTGGCAGTTCGGTAGTTCAGAACACCGGCTCTGGCCAGCAAGAAAGCACCGGTACAAATGGAAACAGTAAACTGGGCCTGCTTGCTAAGTGAATTTATCCACTCAAACGTCGCGCTGGTGCATTTATCGATATGTTCATTGGGATCGCCAATCGCGCTGATCAGCAAAATATCTGTGTCTTTTACATCAGTAATTTTTGATGTCGGGTGTAAAGTCAGTCCCCCAATGCCCTGCACGTCAGAATCATCAACGGTGACGATAGTGATTTCCGGTGGGGATAATTTCGCCAGTTGGCAAGCGGCAGATAACATTTCCAATGGACCTGTCAGTGAGGTCATCGGAAATCCCGGAAATGCAAGAGCAGTAATGTGTAATGGTTTTTCAATATTGTTATTGTGATTTAGTCCCAAGGCTTTTTCCCCTCATAATAACGCCATTTGATAATGAAAAAACGCAGGGGTAAACACCAATCATGTTTTATCAACTTTTCTAAAACCACCAATGCAACAGCACGCTATGACGGAATAGCAAACTCGAAGATGAAATGAATTGCATTGGTGTTGATATGATCGCTTATCATTAATAAACAACAACATATAGTAGATTCATTACTCTAATTTTGGGTTTTTACCAAATCTGTGTATTCGTTGTTAGATTGATTACTCTACTTTTGGGTGGCGATTTTTAGTGCATTTTGCAAGAAAGCTGGGGGTGGGGAACCCGGATAAGCTGTCTCATTATCTTGCGCATTGGGAACTCTTTTATAGAGACTTATTACATTCACTGGGCTTGATAATCATGGTTGTGTTTGTAAATTCAACAACCAATCTTAACCTCCAATAAGAACGGTTGGCATACCCATTACAATAGTACCGCCGTGAGCGGTCAGGTCTCCCATTCGAGCGGCAGGTTTATTATTTATCAGAACCGTTGCACTTCCTTTTACGACGCTGTCAGGCGGGCCGACACAGACGCACATTTGTCCCATAGTGGCTGCCGGTAAATTGCCAATCAGTACTGTTGTCGGCATAGGGAGTAGCGGACCACCCACATGGGGAATAGGAACCACTGCCGGTGTTTGCATCGGGCACATATGCATGTCAGTGGCGCGTGCGGCAGGTAACATGTTCTCTCCTAGATTTGTCCGTTTCCGCCCATGGCGATATTTAAACCAATGTCGACAAAGTTGCTGTAACGTTCTTTGGCCTCTTCACCATCCGGTAATACTGCTGTCAGGTTAATGCAGCCTGCGACGGCCTGTGCGTAAAGGTATTCAGGTGGCGGGACAACTGGCTCTTCTGGCTTGGTCATACTGCCGCCACTCCAGAAGGCTGCCTGAGCACTCCATCCAGCTCCAGATTCCAATCCGGCGATTTCTGCCATCTGTTCAGCAAATCGACGACTGGTTTCATCCGGCGTATGTACCCATGCTTTAGCTGCCCGGATAGCATTCCATTCATCTTCCTTCCAGTCATTCCGGCTTGCAGCACAGCAGCAGGCCCACCATACAGCTTCACGTACCGGTAATGCATGGGCAAGGTAAGTAATGGCATCCGCAAAAAGCTCAATTGCCATTGCGGCTTCAATCAACGCCTGCGGTGTTGTGCTCTCCTGTGCCAGTTCACAAAAAGGTGCGTTTGGCGCATACAGCTTTAAGATGTCCTGGGCATTCTGATAAGGGACTTTAAGTAATTTCATTAGTTGATCTTTGCAATTGCACCTTGAATTTGTACCATGGCTCCGGCTTTAACTTGGGTCATTGCGCTGCCATTAATTGTTACCATCGCGCCTTTCAAATCGGCTTTACCCTGACCTTCAACACTTACCATTGCGGCTTTCATTTCGGCTTTGCCCTTACCATTAATAGCGATTTGTGGTGCATCGATTTTGATCCCGCTGGCGCTGATTTCGATCTTGCTGGCACCAACTTTCAGCTCGATTTTACTCTTGCCGGTAATCGATACTTTGCTGCCATCAACAGTGACAGAAGATTTCGCTTTCAGCGCCATATCGGAACCTGCCTCAAGCTCTAGATTCTTGTCACTATTGGCTGACAGATTCTCTTTGCTGCTCGCTTTAAAGGTTTTCTCAGTGCTGATCGCAATATCTTCTTTAGCTGTCAGTGTGGCCGTTTTTTCAATTTTGGTTAATGTCTTACCTTTTACTGTTGCCGTGCAGTCATTATTGATATCAAGTACCAAATCTTTCTCGGCATGCAGAAAAACCTGCTCTTTGTCTTTTTGATCTTCAAACCGCAGCTCATTGCCCTGTTTACTGCTGCCCTTCGGTGTTGAGCGGGTTTTGAGCCCACTTTGTGTTGCCGCCGAGTAGGGGGCTGCGTTTGCCTTGTTGTAGATTGAGCCGACAACAACCGGACGATCCGGATCACCATCAATATATTGCACGAGTACTTCATCCCCGACCCGAGGGATAAACTGGATGCCGAATCCTTTACTGGCAAGCCCCTGAGAGACTGGCAGCCAGCAGGATGTGTTTTCATCTTTCTTGCCCAGCCTGTCCCAGTGGAACTGCACTTTAATTCTACCGAGCTTATCGCGGTAAATTTCTTCGCCTTTCGGCCCAGTTACCGTAGCGGTATGGACACTATGAACTCTCGGTTTGATGATCGGAGTTGGCCGATAAGGAGAAGATGCAGGCAGGCACTGAAAATGATTTTTATAAAGTACCTGTTTGCCTGACTCTTCGCAGACAATGGAATGCGTGATTTGCGTGACCACATATTCTTGATTGAAGCTACTGACCGGGTGCTTCGCAAGTTTGAATTTTTTCCCGCTGGACAGGGCGGCGATATGAGAGCTGGAACTTGCCGTACTTTTATCGACATCCATGGCTTCCATCTGGCGCTTTACCGCAGAGCGGATTTCACTCTTATCTTCAAAACCATTGCCGAAATGATAAGCACTCAGGCCGGTCGGGGAGTGATTAAAGGCACTCTTTCTTTCGCCACTCTCGAAGACTTCAGCCAGCGCTTGTGTATGATCGGCCAGCGAGACTTTAGCTGTGCCGATACTGGCTTTTTTCGTCCATTCGCTGACAACTCTCGCTGTATCGCCAGAGCCGTCGAGGTAGTGAATCGTACTACTTTTAATTGCATCAAATGATTGGTTTGAATCTGCAATGACAATGACGGGCTTACTTCCCTTATTATCAAGATGGTAGTGCCAGCCTTCGGATGCTAACAGTCGTTGTACGAATGCCAGATCGGTTTCATCAAGTTGTACACAGTATTCATGTTTACTGCCGTTACCGGAAACCGAGAACTTGAAGTGACTTTTAAAATCAGACTCACCCAACAGTTTTTCAATGATCTGGCGGGTTGTCATCTTCTGGAATATCTGGCGGTTATGGCGAAAAGCCAGTAATGAGAGTGGATCTGCAGCCTGAATACTATAGAAGAACAATTCTTTCTCTGTGCTATAGCCGATGAGTTCGAGGCTGGTTACCAAACCAGGGAAATGTCGGGTTTCGGTGGCTTGTTCAAAAGTCACGTTCATGACTTTACCCAGCACTTTGTCGCCAATTTCATCGTTTGACGCAACAGATAGAGATAAATGCGTACCGTGTGAAATTGATTCTTTGCACTCAAGCTGGGTTACGACATAACTCTTGTTATCTGCGAGCTTGACGGTCAAAGGACGAGATTGATAAAGCAATTTGCTATTGGCCATATTCGTCGTAATTCCTATCTGTAAAACACAGTCAATGTTTCTAAATTAGCTGTTGCCATTAAGAAACCTGCTCGCCAATAAACACTCTGTTGAGTAATGAAATATGACATGAAAGGTGTAGTAATTATCTTAATCCAGTACAGGTCTAAATTAATTAGGGCTGATTGCGTAATTAATCTATTTCCTGTTGCAATTAAATTCAAGAAATATCGATGTGATTTCTATTCAGCCTTTAGATTAAGTTAAAAGTTACTAAAGATATATTTAAATGGCAATTTAAAGTAGAGCAAAAGTTCTAATTTGTAGTTTGAATAGGTGGTAACCCTAAAGTGGTATGTGGGTGTTTAAATATATATGCATCATTGTTTAGTGCTGCATGTTGATTTGCTTGTATGACAAAATAATGCGTCAAAACTGACACCCTTAGATGGCATAAATGCCCCCTTTTTAATGCTTGGGTGATAGATATAATCGTGGTGAATCAACAATTCGTAATGATACGTTTCATCGGATTACATTCAGAACAGTTAAAGTTTAAACGTGTCGAAAATATGTCTTTGCAGTTGTCCGCTTCATTTAATTCGTAAAATAAGATCGAAGTGAACGTTATTGTATAAGCATTAAAAATATGAATTATTAAAGCCTTGCTAAATTAGCAAGCTCTAACATTACATTCTTTTATTTGGCTATAAGTCATGGTGACTCGAACAAATATTTTTAGTGTAGATAATTTATCCTGATTGGAATGACATTGGACTCTGAATTAAATAAAACCATTACAAGTGCAGAGTTGATGTAGTAGCAGCCTTTTTTATCCCAAGGAAATTTCATCTGAAACATTATTCAGGTGATATAAGAAGAATAACAAAGCAGGTCCGAATGCTTTTCTCACAGCAATATATTTCTGAGTTACTGACTCCGATTAATGAGGCGTCAGCATGCGGCGTTTATTTGAAAGCGGATCGGGGAGCCTTCCGACCACTGAGAAACGAATTTAACGTTGCGCAAACATCTTTACGAAAGTTAAGCCAAAACCCGAGCAGCGAAGAAATTGAACAGCTGCAGGAAGAAAACCTGCAGAACTGGAATGTGCTGTCGGAAAGCCTGATGAATAATTTTCGTCATGTCACCAGAGATATTGAACTAATCGCCTGGTTCATTGCCTCGCAGGTGGTGCTGGATAACTCCTTAGACAGCACAGCTAACAGCCTTAACTGGCTGGCGGATCTTATTGAACAAAACTGGGATGAGTTAAACCCGGTTTTACCGACCGCCAAGCTGAAAAGTGACAGCGAGTCCGGTCAACAGGCTGAGCAGGCAGAAGCAAAGGTTAAAGCATTCTTCCAGTTAGCGGGAGAAAGTGAAGAGAGTACTTTGTTGTATGCGCCTTTATTACTGTTGCCATTGATCGGCGATGTAAGCTTCTTTGATTATCAAAGTGCTGAACGTAAAGGCGAAGTTAGCCAGCTTAAGCAACAGGTTAGCAGCATGGTTGCTCATGAGCGCAGCGCAATTCAGAACAAGCTGGAAAATTCAGCTCGCTGCCTAGAGCAAATCGAACGTCTGGGCAATGTTGTCAGACTTAAAGCTCAGGCCGCTGGTGTTCAGGCCGCAAATCTTACCTTCCTGAAAACACTTTTCACCAAGTTCGACAATGCACTTCAGCAATTGTCGGGAATGAAAGTTACCCCGAAAACGGAGAATCCGGTGGCAGAGCAAAAGACCGAAGCTACGACGGTTGAATCTGTTCAGCCTGCACCGACGGCCGAAGCCGCTATGGTGAATACGATGGCTAATGCGGTGGTTAATACGGTTCCTGCCGAGCAGGGTACGCCACTGACACTCAGCGCCGGCAACCTTTCTCAAATCGCACAAGCGAACAATATGAATCGCGACTTGGCCTTTCATTTGTTACGCGAAGTGTCTGATTTCTTCCGTCAAAGTGAGCCACACAGCCCAGTCTCCTTCCTTCTTGAGAAGGCGATTCGCTGGGGTTATATGTCATTGCCTGAGTTGCTGCAGGAAATGATGGCAGAACAGGACGGTGACAATTTAAGCAATATTTTTAATGCCGCAGGGCTTAACCATCTCGATCAGGTTTTGTTACCGGATGTCGGGATTCCCGCTGCTGACATTAGAAACTCTTCAGCGCCTGCTGAGGCTCAGCCTGCTCCTGTGGAGGCAAGTGTTGAAGCTCAGGTATCAGAATCTTCCAGTGCTGATACTCCATCAAAACAACAAAGTGACAACAGCACATCATCAGGCTTAACAGCTCTGAGTTGGTGAGTATCTTTGTGAGAAATTAAGGAAAGAAAATTATGGCAAGTATTTACATGCGTGTTGACGGTCTTGACGTTAAAGGCGGTGCAACAATCGAAGAGCTGCAAACTGAACAGGGTAAAAAGGAAGGCTGGTTTGCAATCAAATCTTACTCATGGGGTGGTGTACGTAACGTAGCGATGGATATCGGTAACGGTAACAACGCTGACTCAGGCATGGTTGCTCTGAGCGAAGTTAACGTATCTAAAGAAGTTGACGGTGCGTCAGAAGACCTGCTGTCTTTCCTGTTCAACCCAGGTAAAGAAGGCCGTACTGTTGAGATTGCATTCACTAAGCCTTCAAGCGACGGCCAGGGCGCAGACGTTTACTTCCAGGTAATGCTGAAGAATGCTCGTCTAGTGTCTTACAACGTAAGCGGTTCTGACGGTTCTCAGCCATACGAAAGCCTTTCTCTGTCTTACGTAGATATTTCTCAGAAGCACCACTACGAGAAGGAAGGTGGTGAGATGGTTTCTGGCGGTATCGTTACTTACAACCTGCCGACCGGCAAAATGACTTCAGGTGCTAAATAACACCTTTGGCACACCACCTCGTGTGGTGTGCCTGTTTAGCGATAGAAAAATTCTTAACTAGGACACCGTTATGGCATTGAACTCACAACATAAGCGCGTCAGCAAGAACCGCGTCAGCATCACTTATGATGTTGAAACGAATGGCGCAGTAGAGACGAAGGAACTGCCGTTTGTCGTAGGCGTGATCGGTGACTTCTCGGGCCACAAACCAGAATCTGAAAAAGTGGATCTTGAAGAGCGCGAGTTCACAGGTATCGACAAGGACAACTTCGATACAGTGATGGGCCAAGTCCATCCGCGCCTTTCATACAAAGTCGATAACAAACTGGCGAATGACGACAGCCAGTTTGAAGTAAATCTGAGCTTCCGCTCAATGAAAGACTTCCACCCTGAAAATCTGGTTGAGCAGATCGACCCGCTGAAGCAACTGGTGGAAACCCGTAACCAACTGAAAGTGCTGCTGAGTAAAGCGGATCGCTCCCGTGATCTGGAACGCCTGCTGAAAGAAGTACTGCAAAGTGCTGATGCTATTCAGGGTCTGGCTGAAGAGCTTGGTCTGAACAAAGAGGGAGCTGAATAATGTCTACTGAACAACAAACTGCTGCCCAGGGCGCAGCAGAAGCTGAAGCGTCACTGAGCTTTCTTGATCGTGCCATTACTGCAACGGCTCAAACACCGGTAGATACAACCAAAGAGCTGCTGAGCATTCTGACGTCTCAGGCGCTTGACGGTACGGTGACCTGGGATAAGAACCTGACCCTGACGATTGAACAAGCTATCAGCGCAATCGACAGCAAAATTTCAGAGCAGCTGTCTGCCGTTCTGCAAAACGGCGACTTCCAGAAGCTGGAAGGTACCTGGCTGGGAATGCAGAAACTGGTTAAGAACAGCGAGCTTGGCCCTGATCTGAAGATCAAGATGGCCGACTACACCAAGGATGAGCTGCTGGAGCAGTTCGAAGATGCGCCAGCAATCGACCGCAGCCGCTTCTTCACCATGGTATACCAGGAAGAATTCGGTACAGCTGGCGGTCAGCCATACGGTGCCCTGATTGGTGACTACGAATTTGGCTACGGTGACGAAGACGTTGCCCTGCTTCGCTACATGGGTGAAGTGGCTTCTGCGTCACACGCTCCGTTTATCGCTGCAGCAAACGCTAGCATGTTTGATTTCAACTCATTTGCGACATTCGCAGATGGTAAGCCTGTTGCTGCCGGTTTTGATTCTCCTGCATATGCAAGCTGGAATGCTTTCCGTGAAAGCGATGATTCCCGCTATGTTGCTCTGACGCTGCCTAAGACAATTGCTCGTCTGCCATATGGCTCTGCAACTGTGCCTGTGAAATCTTTCGACTTTGAAGAGCTGAAGACTCGTGAAAACGGTCAGCAGATTGTTAGCTCAGACAAAGATTTCGTTTGGAGTAATGCTGCTTATGAATTCGGCCTTCTGCTGACTCAGGCATATACCAAGTACGGTTGGTGTACTGCAATTCGCGGTACTGACAACGGCGGTAAGGTAGAGAACCTGCCTAACTTTACTTACTACTCGGATGCCGGTGATCTTCTTCAGCAGTGCCCGACAGAAGTGAACCTGACTGATGAGCGTGAAAAAGAGCTGAGTGACCTGGGCTTCTTGCCGCTGGTTCACTACAAGAACACCAACTATGCAGTGTTCATGGGTGCTCAGACGACTCATAAACCAAAGACTTATACCGATCCTGATGCAACGGCGAACGCAGCAATTTCTGCACGTCTGCCATACACCATGGCTAGTAGCCGTATTGCACAGTACCTGAAGGTAATGGGTCGTGACCGTATCGGTTCAAACCTGGATCCAAATGACGTTGAAAAAGAACTGACTACCTGGATTGACCAGTACGTGAACCCGAATGCGATCGGTAACGATGCAAAAGCTAGCCATCCTCTGGTTGAAGCGAAAGTGACAGTTGAAGAGCAGGCGGGTCGCCCGGGTGCTTACTCTGCTGTGGCATACCTTCGCCCATGGCTGCAAATGGAAGAACTGTCTACCTCTCTTCGGATGGTGGCAAATATTCCTGGTTAATACGATTCGGGGATGTATGTCCCCGAATGGTTTTGAATTGGACCGTCGATGCATACTCATAATCAATCAACGTCGATTTCAACTTTGCTTGCTGAGTTACCCTGGCGTGAGCTGCTGTCGCTTGCCCGGGGGGATTCGACGATCCAATTCAAAGCGCTTTTGACCAAACTGATTGCCGGTCTGGATTCGGTGATTAGCGAACAGCTGTCGGAAGTGATTCAACATCAGCATTTCAAACAGCTGGAAGCCAGTTGGCTTGGTCTGGAGTCCCTGACTTCACTGCCTGTTTCCCAGCGTCGAGTAAAAGTAAAGCTGCTGGATCTGAGCTGGCACATGGTATCGAACGACTTGAATTACTCGTTTGATATCAAACAGACCGCGCTGTTCAAAAAGTTGTATTCCAACGAATTTGATACTGCCGGTGGTACGCCGTTTGGCTTGGTGCTGGTTGATCATAAAGTCACCTCAGATTACGGCGAGGATGCAGATCACGACGATCTCTATACGCTGCAACTGCTATCAGAACTCGGTGAGATGTCCTTATGCCCGGTAGTGATGGGCGTGGATGAGTTTTTCCTCGGCGATGATCCTAATCGCCAGCTTCATGACGGTGCTCGTGCCGAACGTATTCTTGAAAGCCGTGACTTTCTTTCCTGGCAGTTGCTGCGAGATAAAGCGTCAGCGCGCTTTCTCCATCTGGTGCTGCCTGAATATCTGTTACGAGAGCCATATCAGCAATACGCAGCCGGCTTTTTGTTCAACGAACTCAATAAGCGTGAAAACGCTTTGTGGGGAAACAGTGCTTACCTGCTGGCTGCCAATGTGATCAGTGAGTTTGACCGTATCAGCTGGTTCGGTTTCCTGCGTTCTTACGACGAATACGGCTCGCATGGTGCCATTGTCCGTCAGCCTGATTTGACAGCCAAAGTCGATATTTACAGCGAAGAGGACGGATTCTGGTCTGAACAGGGTTTTGTACCGCTTTGTAGTTTGTATCTCAGTGGTCAGAAGGGATTCTTCAGTAATCAATCGGTTTGGAAAGCGCCGGATGAGGCTTCCCAGCTGCTGGGTATGTTGCAGACCAACTTAATGGCATGCCGCTTTGGTCATTACATCAAGTCACAGATCCGCGATCAGATTGGTCGTTATGACAGTGTGGATGATTGTAAACGCAGCCTGGAACGCTGGCTGCAGAACTATATCAGTGAAGTGGATTACGGCGAAGATGCCATCATGGCGCGCTATCCACTGAAAGCGTGTGAAGTGCGTATTGAAGAAGCGCCGCATGATAAGACCCGTTATATGTGCCAAATCATGCTTCAGCCTCAGTACCAGTTTGAAATGATGGATGCGCAGGTGGTGCTGACCACCGCGGTATCCGGTGAGGAAGTGGGGCAGGCGTCATGAGTCTGATGGCAAAACTAACCCGAACATGGAGCGATGATGTGGATAGTGCGCGAGATGCCATTATCGACAACGTTTGTTCGTTGATCTCATGCCGTGCCCCGATCTGGCCGCAGGGTGCCGGGGATGAGACCGGAGTCTCTGACACTATTGCACACCTTGGGATCCGTAACGTGACCCGTTCACAAAGTAAATCGAGCAGTGATGTGCTGGTGGCTGAAATTACCGATCTGATCCGCCGTTATGAACCGAGGCTAAGTCAGGTAGATATTGACGTTCAGGAATCATCTGAAAGCCACAATCAGCTTCGCTTTCGTATCTCTGCGGTTATGGAAACCCGGCAGGGTGATGAAGCGATCGTGCTGGATTCTTTTCTCGACCTGAGCAGTAACAAATTAGATGTAAGGAAGTCGAATCTTGTCTGATACTTTTCTCTCTTATTTTGAGCAGGAGTTGCGTTTCATCCGGGAAGAAGCCTCGCAATTTGCCGAGCGTCATCCTGGTGCAGCCCGTTCACTTGGCATCAGCAAGGACAGTATCGACGATCCTCAGGTTGCACGCCTGATTGAGAGTGTGGCACTGCTTAACGGTAAGCTGCAGCACCGCCTGGATGAATCTTTTCCTGAGCTGACCGAAAGTTTGATCAGCCTGTTGTTTCCGCATTACCTGCGTCCGATCCCGTCATACAGCATGCTTGATTTTGAGATGAATGATGACGCAAACGCCGTTCATCAAATCCCGGCCGGTACAGAATTTGAAGTTCGTGATGAGCAGGGCGAAAGTGCGGCTTTCCGCACGACTGAAAATGTTGATCTGTTGCCTCTACAGATCGAGCAGGTCAGTGTGGCTTTTGCACCGTTTGAGCAGGCAAAGCCACGCGGGGCGGAAAACGCCAAAGCTCTTATTGAGCTTTCTATTTCTGCAATGGATGAAGGTATTGAGCTGTCTGAGCTGCCAATCGACATGCTCAAATTGCACCTGAAAGGTGAAACTCATTTTGCACTGCGTCTTTATGATCTGCTTTCTCAGGGCGTTTCTCAAATATGTTTATGTGCCAACGGTGAGTGTACAGAACTGGGACGCCAGGCGATGCAGCCAATCGGTTTTGATGTGGAAGAGACTATTCTTCCGTATCAGGCCGCGAGCTTTGGCGGCTTTAAGCTGCTGACTGAATTTTTCATGTTCTCTGAGCGTTTCAACGGCTTTCGCTTCGAGCTGGGTCAGGCGCTGAAGCGTGTGACCGGGCATCAGTTTAAGTTACAGATCTTCGTTGATGAACTCAGTGTTGATCTGGCACGCAGTCTTTCAGCTCAGCACTTTTCCCTGTTTACGACGCCGCTGGTGAATCTGCACCAGATGGTGTCGGATCCGGTTGAGATCGACTTTTTCAAGAAGCAGTACCCTATCGTCCTTGATGCCAATCAGGGCAGTGATCTTGAGCTGTTTGCCGTCGATCAGGTGCTGGATGTTACCGATGCAGAGCCAATTGAAATCCCGCAAATCTATGGTGAAAAATACCGTGGAGCCAACAGTGGCTTGCGCTGGCAACTGATGCAGACAATGCATGAACGTGGTGTGCTCGACAGTGGGCTGAAGGTGGCTGACCTTAGTCATATCAGTGCTGACAGTCAGCCGCGCACCTGGGTCGTTAATGCCACAGTGACCAACGGTATTAAAGCAAGTCACCTGCCGGTGACCAGCGAAGTCGAATGTCGAGAATCCCTGACGATTCCAGCAACAATGCAGTTGCTTCGCCGCCCGTCACTGCCTGTGCGTAGTAAAGATTCCAATAAGAATGTCTGGGCGCTGCTATGCCATTTGCATTTCAACTACCACGCAATTCTTGGAACTGACGATCCAAAGTCGACGCTGAAGAATGTTTTTGATCTTTATAACCATAGTCAGAGCTCGCAGAACCATGTCTATATCGAGTCGATTGTCGGTATTGATCAGGAACAGGTAGTCGCGCCGATCCGCGTGTCGGGAAAAACCTGTTTTGCTTACGGCACAAAAATCATAGTGACACTGGATCCGACGAATGTGAACGGCGGCATTGCCCTGTTCAGTCACCTGCTGGATCACTTCTTTGCTTATTTCGCCGGCTTCAACAGTTTTACCCAAGTCGATATCCGGCTTGAGGGTCAGGACGGTCTGTATATGGCTTTCCCAAGGAGAACCGGATGCAAGAATCTGCTCTGAATCGTCTGGCGAGCACGCAGTACAAGGCTGAACTCAGCAGAGCCTGGCAGCTTTTTAAGCACCGGGCTGAGCGTGCAGGTATCCGTCCGTCGGTACGTTTCAGTGCTGAGTTGCTTCCGGCTCACTACCGTACAGAGGTGACTCAGGTTTTTGCTGGCCAGGGGCAGGAATATGTACTGAAAACGCCGTTGACCGCACTGACAGGTAATCAGGGCGTTATGCCACGGGCTATGTTCCGTCAGGCCCTGAGTGCGAAGTTCGATTTGGGTGATGAAGCGCCGATCGATTTCTTTGACACCTTTAATAACCGCTATTTCAGGTTGTATTGCCAGACTGAGCTCAAGCATGACCTCACTGCTCAGCTGGAAGAAGAGACATTCAACTGGAATCGCCATCAGCTGTCAGTTTCAGAAATGCTGTCGAGCCTGTGCGGATTGGGTGAAGGCACCAATGCTTTGCCTAAGCAACACATGATCCAGTACACCGGTTTGCTGGGCCTAAAACTGACTTGTCCGATGGCGCTTAAAGCGCTGCTTGAAGATTATTTTGAAGCCGTGTTTGAGATTGACCGCAGTGAACTTGAATACCTGCCGCTGACGCCCTGTTCACTGAGTCAGCTGGGACCCGGTGGGCAGAACAATCAGTTAGGGATGGGCGCACTGCTTGGAAAAAGCACGCCGATGGCCGGGCAAAAGCTGAACATCAAAGTGTGTCCTCGTGATTACGGTCATTACCTCAGTATTCGTAATGACCAAAAGATGATCCGAGCCATTGAGCATATGGTTCGTAGCTACATGGGTGTGAACACCAAATTCAAGCTCTACATGAAGGTTAACAGTCATTACCTGCCACGTGTCAGGCTGACCAGTGACAGTAATCACGGCCTTAAAGTGGGGCAGTCTGCATGGATGAATAACCAGTCCGGTGCCAAGCAATTTGTGGAAATGCCACTTACAGCAAGTTAGGAAACGTCATGATAAATATTGAATTACAAAGCCTTGTTAAAAGGTTGACGCCAACCCTGAAAACATCTCTTGAAGCAGCAGCCGGAGAGTGTGTCAGCCGTGGTCATTTCTCAATTGAACCTGAGCACTGGTTCATTCAGTTGTTGCAGCAATCCGGCTGGCAAAAAGCGGTTGAGCAGGTATCAATGGCGAATGAAGCCCTCATCGAGCGATTGAGTGATCACCTGTCAGGTCTGCCGCGAGGTAATGATGCCGCTCCATCGTTGTCTCCGCAGTTGGTTGAGTTGCTGAAAGACAGCTGGATGGTGGCTTCGCTTAATCACAAACAACTGGCTGTAAATGAATTCCACCTGCTGATGGTGCTGAAACAGCGTATTGAGCAGGGTGCTTATAACGGTGTACTTAGCCAGTGGATCAATGCACTTTCTTCAGAATGGTTGCGTAGTCAGGCGGTTGCGCAGACAACACCCAGTGAAATCCCGGCAAACGCTGCCCAGGGCATGGTCAATGCCGAAACCGGTGACATCAGTACACCAGCGTTGGATAAGTACTCGCAGAACCTGACTCAGGCGGCGCGAGACGGTGAACTTGACCCGATTTCCGGCCGTGGTGATGAAATCCGCAAAGCTATCGATATTCTTTGCCGCCGTCGTCAGAACAGCCCAATCCTGGTCGGTGATCCTGGTGTCGGTAAAACCGCTATCGTAGAAGGTCTGGCACAACAGATCGTCGCTGGCAATGTTCCGCCGTCACTGGCGAACGTTGAGCTTCGTAGTCTGGATCTTTCCCTGCTTCAGGCGGGTGCCAGCATTAAAGGTGAGTTTGAAAACCGCCTCAAAGATGTAATTAGCGAAATCAAACAGTCGCCGACGCCGATCATCATGTTTATTGATGAAGCTCATACTCTTATCGGTGCCGGTGGTGCAGCTGGTCAGAATGATGCAGCGAATATCCTTAAGCCAGCGCTGGCGCGTGGTGAGTTCCGTTCTCTTGCTGCAACGACCTGGGCAGAATACAAGCAGTATTTTGAATCAGATGCGGCCCTGACCCGTCGTTTCCAGGTGGTAGCAGTCGGTGAGCCGAATGAAGAAGATGCGGTTCACATGCTGCGTGGTGTGAAGAAAAGCCTTGAGAAACACCACAACGTTAAAGTGATGCAAGAAGCAATTGATGCGGCGGTATCACTGTCTGTCCGTTACCTGCCGGAGCGTAAGCTGCCGGACAAGGCTATTAGCTTGCTGGATACTGCATGTTCACGTATTGGCCTGAGCCAGAGCGCAACACCACGCCAGCTGGAATCTATCGCCGAGCAGATCCGTTATGTCGAGAATGAAATCGAGACTCTGACTCATGAAGCGGCGCTGTGGTCGATTGAAGATGGTCGTACAGATGAAGCGAAGCAGCGTCTGGAAGATCTCAAACAGCAGCATGATGAGCTGGAAACTCGCTGGGGACAGGAAAATGCACTGGTAGCTGAAATCATTGAGTTACAGACGCAACTGGATAAGCAGTTCCTGGCTGGTGAAGACCTGAGCCTGAACGAAGAAAAAGCACAGCTGGCTGAAAAGATGGCAAAGCTGCATGAGATGCAGGGTGAACAACCGTTGGTGTTGCCGCAGGTAACACAGCAGACAATCGCGGAAGTGATCTCACTGTGGACCGGAATTCCGGTGGGCAACATGCTTAAGCAGGAAGTTGAGCGCCTGATGCACCTTGAAAGCCATATTGGCGAGCGTGTTATTGGTCAGGTAACGCCGATTGCCGAGATCTCCCAGGCGATCCGTATGTCTCGTGCCGGTCTGACCGATCCGCGTAAACCTGTCGGAGTATTCCTGATGTGTGGCCCGAGCGGTGTGGGTAAAACTGAAACGGCCCTGGCACTGACTGATCTTCTGTATGGCGGTGAGCGCAATATCACGACCATCAACATGACTGAGTTTAAAGAAGAGCACAAAGTTTCCATGCTACTGGGCTCTCCGGCCGGTTATGTCGGTTACGGTAAAGGTGGTGTGCTGACTGAGGCTGTACGCAAGAACCCGTACTCTGTTCTGCTGTTGGATGAAATGGAAAAAGCACACCCGGGCGTGCATGACATCTTCTACCAAATCTTCGATAAAGGCTCGATCTCTGATAGTGAAGGTCGCGAAATTGATTTCCGCAACACCATTATCATCATGACATCGAATGCGGCAGACAGCGCGGTGGTAAATGGTTGTGCAAATGGCCGCCCTTCAGTACCAGAGCTGACACAGGAGATTTTCCCTGAGTTGCAGCGTTTCTTTAAACCGGCATTCCTGGGCCGTGCGACTATCGTACCGTACTTCCCGCTTAACGATGAAGAGATGGCTCAGATTGCACGCTTGTCGCTTGGTCGGATCGAAAAACGTGTCCGTAGCCATTACGGTGCCAGCTTCTCGTATAGCGAAGAGTTAATCGAGCACCTGATTGGCCTGAATCACTCTCCGGAAACTGGTGCTCGTGCTATCGAGCAAATCATTAATCGAACCCTGATGCCAGAGCTGGCAACTCAATGCATTGTTCGTATGAGTGAGGATAAGCCTGTAACGAACATTACTGTCACTATTTGTGATGGCTCGATTCAAACCACCATTAATTAAGAAAACTGGCAGAAGCGTGGCTGTACATCTTTGTTAAGACGCTTCTGCGGGATTTCTACCTACGTGAGGATATTTTATGCATGAGAATTTAAGTAAAGCTTATGACTTTGGTAAAGGAATCAATGATTTTGCTGGTAGCGAGGGTAAGTTAAAAGATCGCGTAGACCTTGCCGGTAATGTTGTTGATTTAACAACAAATATTGTTGATTCAACGCCGCTTTCTGAGGTTTTGAAAAAACCTATGGCTAAGCTTGATGAAAATGCCGCCAAGCTTGAGCGAACCAAAATTGTCCAGAATGTAAAAGATAAGTTTTCATCGAATATCAGCCGAGTTGTTGCTCAGAAAATGCACGCATCAACAATGGTTAAAGCCACTGCTTGTGATCGTGTTGGTTATATGATGAACGCCCATTCTGCTCAAGATTTTATGGATCAGACTTCGGCAACTTATTCAAAATTCCAGCAATCTCGTGGATATAAAACACGACGGAAACTACATGATCAGTTCCGCGTTGCTAAGAAGAACCCTCAAAAAATTGCAATGCTTCCTTTAGGCCTGATTCCAGATGGTGGCATTACCAAAAAAGTAGTTGGCGGTCTTGTTTATTTAGGTGGTAAAGGGACAGAAGCTCGCAAAGCTCGTAAGAAGAAAGAGTACTCATCAGGTAACAAAGCGGTACTTGAGCAGCAAATGGGTGCAAGGGAAGCACAACGTAAGGTTGCAAAATGGCAAGCGAAAGACATCGCAGAGCTTGGTCCGAAACTTCAAAGGAATCTGTATAAGTTAAAGCAGTCCATTGCAATGCTCGAATCCCGGGAAGCCGATGTGAATGCTAAACGTGCCCACGCAGCAACAATTCCGTCAGCAGCGGCAGCAGCGGGTGCTCTGGGTCAATTGCAGGTTAGTAATGTTGATTTGGCTATGAGTTTTCACGAAAGCAAGCACTACATTGAAAAAATAACCCAGATGTGTGAAGTGATGGAAAAAACAGCTTTCGAAACTCGTGCTCATATGGCTTTTCTTGAGGAGCTTCTTGAGCAGACCGAGACAACGATTAGGGCTAATGCCGAGGCTCTCTATGATTAAGTAGCCTGCTCGAAAACCCTTTTCTCCCTCTTTTTAGTAATAAATAAAAAGGGGGAGACAGGTTTGTTGCTAGTTTTAGTAACAGTTTTCGGTTTGAGTTGTTAATAACGAAAGAACTGAAAAACGATTTGATGTGCAACTAAATATAAAAAACAAGAACGAACTTAAGCGCATATTAAAAAGCAGTAATTATTTTGAATTTATGATTTGAGTACGATAGTGAAGAAAAATCCATTTACACCACAGCAACTTCAATGGTTACGAAGTTCACTTAAAATTGCAGTTGTTCATGGTGGCGAAAAAACAGAACCCGATAATTTTATCTATGAAAATTTAAGCCCGCGTTCAACCAAAACTTACGAGCCGGTTGCTCACGATATTGCCAATGCATTGCGTGAGTCCGGTTTTTGCCACGTTGATGTGCTGCCGGAAGATATCCAGTTGGCACATGCCCTTCGTGAAAAGCAGATTGATTTAGTAATTACTAACAGTGGTGGTTTGCAGGGGTTTGACTCCATGTGCCACCTGCCTTCTACGCTGGAAATGCTCGGTGTGCCTTATGTCGGCCACTCACCGATGACAGCGGGTATTCTGGATAACAAGCACCTGTTCAAACACGAAATTAAATCAGCCGGTTTGCCAACCGCACCTTTTGTCACTGTCGGCATTGATGAAGATTTTTCCAGTGAAAGTAAGCAACGCGCTATTGATGAGATCGAAGCTCGTTTTACGGAAGGCTTTATTGTTAAACCGGTATCCGGTCGTGCGTCGATTCATGTTTACCCGGTATTTGATCGCAGCGAGTTGGCATGTGTCGTTGAGCAGGTTCGCAAGGCTACCAACAACACAGTCATGATCGAACCCTTCCTTGGCGGTCGAGAGTTTGTCGTTGCTGTTGCCGGTGAGTATGTATTCAAGCAAGGCAAACTGGAGCAGTTGTCTAATCCGTTGGCATTTTCGATCACTGAGCGTGTATTGGAAGATGGTGAGGCAATTTTCACATCAATGGATGTTAAGCCGATCACTCAGGATCGCCTGATTGCTGTATCTGATGAGCCGCTGCGCAGTGAACTGGCTCAAATCGGCCAGAAGATCTTCCGTCAGTTGGGCCTGCAAACATTGGTTCGCGTCGATCTGCGAATGGATAAGGCCGGTAACCTCTACGTACTGGAGACCAATCCAAAGCCGGACCTTAAGCGTCCAGAGGGCAATAAGATCAGCCTGGTTTGTCATGACCTGAAACGTGAAGACATGAGCTACACCGACCTGATCCAGTCTATGGTTTTCAACCGTCTGTCGTTCCTGAAGGAAAGACGCCCGCAAACTGTGGCGCATTGCCTGGATGAGCGGTTCGATTCACTGGCGCAAGCCTAGGAGCCGTAGTTGGACACGATTAAGCAATACAGCCGACTTTTGCTGGGAGCACTGTTAGTGGTGCTTTCCCTGTCACTGATTTTTGTGGTGGGGTATGCGCAGGCACTGAAAAGTTACCAGCAGCAAAGCCGGGATGCGGTTCTGGCTCAGACGGAAGCCGCTCGTATCGGTATCGAGCAGATCCTGAGCTCCGGCGTGCCTCTGCATGATATCGCCGGGCTGGAAAAGGTGCTGTCACCGATTGTTCAGGCTGATCGTTCGGTTGTAGACATCCGGGTGATCTCCGGCCAGCAAGAACTTTACCGCTACACTACCGATGATTTTGACGGCAGTCTGATCACCATTCCACTCAGCAATAAGTTTGCTCAGGTCGGTGTGCTTGAAATCCTGCTTAGTGACAGTGAAGTGGAAAAGGCGATCAATGAGAGCTTTCGTCCAATGATCGGTCTGATTGCGATTTTGGTTGTGCTATTCGTGTTCATGGTGCTGCGCAGTGACGATCCGCGCATTTACTTCACCGCTTTTGGCATGGTGTTTCTGACAATGTCAGTTTGCGTGATGATGATGGTGGGGGCGCTGTATAAATCCGGTCTGGAAAATAAAGCTAACTCCATGGCCAATATTGTTACCCAACGTCTGGCTCCGGTACTGACTTTAGGTATCAATCCTGACCATGTCAGTGGCATGGATGCCATGCTTGATAGCTTTCGCCAGTCGAACAAAGAAGTATCCGGTATTGTCGTAGAAAGTCAGTCTCGCCTGATTGCCCGCAGTCAGGGTGACCAGGCGATGGCAGCCGTTGAAAGTGTGGCGCAGTTCCCGGTTGCCGACAGCAAGGGGAACAAGGTAACCATTTCATTCCATCCGAAGGCTTTGGTTTCTAAGCTGTTACAAATCCTGAAAAACTTCGCCATCTTGTTTGCCGGGTGTGCGTTTATCTGTTTTGCCTTTATTCGTTTGCTCAGTCAGTCGAAAAAGAAGCGACGCTCAGATGTGGTACTGGCACAGATTAAACCTTTGCTACTGGTGACAGTGCTGATGGAGTCACTGATGGCGCCTGTGCTGCCACAGTATCTGACTCAGGTTGCGCTGGAAAATGGCGGTACTGAAGCTTGGTCGTCGTACTTTTTTACTGTCTACTTTGTCGGCTTTGCCGCGACCTTGCTGCCTGCTTCTCGCTTGGTGGAAATTTTCGATATCCGTCGGGTGCTGACCATTGGGATCATGCTTTCGAGTTTTGGTTGCCTGATGCTGGCTTATGACTCGCACTTAGTGACGGTGTTGGCGGCGCGTCTGATGTCCGGTGTTGGCCAGGCGGTGATCTTTATTTCCGTTCAGGGCTATATCCTGCGTTTTAGCGATCAGTCTAATAAAACCCAGGCTGCCGGTATTATCGTGTTTTGTTTCAATGCCGGGTTTATCTCCGGTGCCGCGATTGGTGCGCTGTTGGCTGATTCGCTGGGTGAAAGCGGTATCTTCCAGCTGTCTGCGCTGGTGGGCGGACTGATGTTCCTGTTCAGCATGGTGCTGCCTTCGATGAAGGCGAAAAGCGGCAATAAAGGCACTCTGGTTGATAACCTGAAAGCCATGATGCGAGATTCGGCTGAGCTGATCCGCGTTCCATCCTTTATTCGCACTATGCTGCTGGTGGGGATTCCGACGAAGATGATGCTGACGGGTGTGGTGTCGTTTGCTGTGCCGATTTTGCTGAGCCAGAAAGGTGTTGCTAAAGAAAGCATCGGTCAGGTGCTGATGGCATACGCATTTGCTGTGTTGTTTATCAGCGGCAAAGTGTCACCGCTGATTGATAAGTTCGGTTCGAGTAAGTGGGCACTCTGCCTGGGGAATGTGATTGCTGCGTTGTCACTGGTGGTGCTTGGCGTCGCTTTTGCGTTGGAAGATGCCGGTTATACCGTTTATGTCGCGACAGCCTCAATGCTTGTCATGGGGATCTCCCATGGCTTTATTAATGCACCGGTTGTCACCCACGTAGTGAGTTCCACAACCGGAAACAGTGCCAACTCTGTTGCATCAACTTATCGCTTCCTTGAACGCCTTGGCCATGTAATGGGATCTGTGGTGGTCGGTCAGCTGATCGCGTCTTTCGGCAATCAGTCTGCGTTTTGGGGGCTGGCAGGCTTTTTTGCCTTCGCTGGCGTCACTATGTGGTTGTTTGACCGTCCGGCAAAGCAGGAGGTAATGGCATGATCAATCGTTACCTGATGTCGTTGATTATCTGTTGCTTGTTGGCCTCGGGGGCTGCAATGGCGAACTGGCCTCAATGGCTTGGCGAAGAAATAAATACCCAGCACCAGGCGGACTGGAAGATTGAACCGGCAGGTAATTCGGTCACATTCATTCCTCGAGGTGAGCAGCCGAAAGTTTGGGTGCTGATTTCCCGTAAAGCTCATTCTTATGACACAGCACTGTCAACCATGTTGACGGTCTTTCGCCGAGAGCTGAGTAGTGCGACATTCCGTATTTTTCTGCTTCCGGATAATCCGGCTACATTACAGCGCTGGATTCAGGTTGCTGAAGAAAATGCCAACCTGATTTATACCGTCGGATCTAAAGCAACTGTCGCTATGCATAAGGTATATGCAGGTGGCAAGCTGCCAGTGGTGTCGGTCAATGCCAAAGATCCGGTATTGCTTGGCCTGACAAATAGCTATGAGACCAGCGGTGACAATTTTGCATTTACGTCACTGAACCTGCCTGCTGATATCACTTTCAGTTTCCTGCGCCGTTTTAAGCCGGAGCTGACTCAAATCGGCATCCTGTACGCAAAAAGTAATACCAGTGCGTATTTGACGCAGTACTTGCCGCTGAAGGAAGAAGCGGAACAGCATGGTGTGCAGGTTTTCCCGATAGAAGTTGATGAGGGTGTGCGGGGCAGTTCATTGCAGGCTGTTATGAAGCGTCAGGTGGCTGCAATGAAAGCAGCTGATCCTGCGTTGGAAAACTCTTTGCTCTGGCTGACAGGCAGCTCCAGCCTGCTTGATCGTGTCGATGACATCTACACCTTTTCTGACAAGTTGCCAATGCTGACTGTAGTGCCGGATGCGGTAAACGGCAGTGAAAACAGTGCGCTGATGTCAGTTGGTGTCAGCTTTGAAAATAACGCCCACCAGGCGGCCTTGTACGGCATCCGAATTTTGCGGGACGGTGAAGAGCCAGCCTCTTTGCCAGTTGGCTTGCTATCACCGCCTGATATTTCCATCAGCTTTAAACAGGCTGAACGGATTAATGCGCAGATCCCGTTTGTATTGATTGAAATGGCCAGCGACATCTACGCCCATAATGGCGGGATGATTCGTGCCGCCGGTATGAGTATGGAGACCTCCGACCTATGAAGCAGTGGCTTTCGATTGCTCTGATGCTGACATTGACCGGAGCCAGTGGCTCAGCTCTGGCTGATAACCGACCAGAGCGCCTGTTACTGGCGACTCAAGAATGGTTTCCTTACCAGTATCAGGAAAACGGAGAGATGAAAGGCTCCGGTATCGAAAAGATCAAGTGTGTACTGAAGGTGATGGAACAGCCTTATCAGCTGACGATGACCAGATGGGACCGGGCTCAGTTGCTGACAGAAGTCGGCACTCAGCACGGCTTTTTCCTCGCTTCTCATAACGTCAAGCGAGATGAATATGCTGTTTATTCTTTTCCTGTATCCGAACAGAACTGGAGCTGGTTTTCGCTTTCAGGTCTGACGGATGTTAACAGCAAAATGTTCAAACGACAGATTGAAGTTGCGGCGTTATTCGGCTCCAACAAATGGTTCTGGCTGCACAAGAACGGTTATCGCGTCACTAAGAATCCTCGCTCGCCAAAAGCCATGCTTGAGCTGATGCTCAATGGTGAGGTTGGGGCAATCCTGGGTAATGATGCGGTGATTGAAGAAACCATCAAAAAGATGGGTATCAGTTACCGAGCCATTTCTAAAACCCGGGTTCAGTCTCAGCCGCTGGGTGTGTATTTCTCGAAAGCTTTTGTTGAGAAATACCCGCAGTTCTTAGCTGAATTTAATCGCGCATCGAAACAATGTAAGGGTAACTAATATGCCTCTATCAATAAGAATTATCAGTTCTCCTGAAGGTGAGAGCATTTCGGAATGGAACAAATCGTTCCCGGAAGACGGAGGAGATATTGGTCGCGCTTTCGGCGCCGCCATGCAGCTAAGTGATGCGCGACGTGAAGTTTCCGGTACTCACGCCATTATCCGAAAAACCTCGCGCGGCTATCAGGTCATGGATAACAGCACGAATGGTTTGTTTATCAATGGTTCCGCTTCCCCGCTGGGTAAAGGTAACCAATCAACGCTTAACGATGGTGATGTGCTGGATATCGGTAAGTACCGCTTGCTGGTGTCGTGCTTTATTCCGGAGCAGGCGAAAGCACAGGATTTCTCAGCTGCCGGACAGGGTAACTCAGTATTCGGTGATGACCCGTTCAGCAATGAAGCAGAAGCTTTTCCTGAACCTCAGGTTGTTCAGGCTGAAGAGTCTGCTTTTACTTTTGCAGCAGCCACTCATGAAGTTGTTGCCGATGACCCGTTTCTGGCTGAAGAAGTTGAAAAGCGCACTGAACGTCGTGAGTTCGATTTGAGTTTCTCTGCCTTTGATGATGATCCTTTGGCAGACGCTGAGTTGCAGGTGAACCTGCCGACTCATATGTCCGAGTCTCAATCAAAGCCTGAACTTCAGTCTCAATCGAATATGGGAGCTCAAATGGGACTGACGGAGTTTCGTCACCATGAGCAGCGGATGCAGGAGCAGATGGATAAAGCGCTGGAAATGGCGCTGAACCGTTTGCTGGCAGATATCTCGCCAGAGGCGACAGAATCTATGTTTGATTACCTGACGACGCCAGGGTTCTGGTCGCGCAAGCCAAAGTACTGGGATATGTACAAGCGCCATTTCAACCGTCAGGTAGAAAGTCGTGACTGGCACATTAAGTTCCATGCGTATTTTCATGATGCGCTTCGTCTTCAGCGCAACATGGACGGAGGTAGCTAATGATTAGGGTAATCACTTCGCTGTTACTGGCGGCATTGCTGTCCGGTTGCAGCTTTTGGGGCGATGAGGTGCTGGCACCTAGGCTGGTACTGAATATTCAGGCTGCCTCAAATATCAATCCGAATGTGGAAGGGAAGCCTTCTCCGGTGGAAATCAGGGTTTATCAGCTGACTGATAGTCAGGCTTTTTCACTGGCGGATTTCATTCAGATTTATAACGATGAGCAGGGCGTATTGAAAGCCGAGTTACTGGTTGCGCGCCAGCTTGCCAGCGTATTGCCGGGGGAAACCCGTAAGGAAACCTTACCGCTGGCGGCCAATACCAAATTCATAGGTGTGATTGCCGGGTTTGCCGATTATCGCGAAGCGAAAAACAAAGTGATTTATAAGCCGATGATTGTCGGATCGGCTGCCATCAATATCGAGCTGGATGGCATCAACCTGTCTGTTTCGGGTGAAGAGGAAGAATAATGGATAGTAACAAAGTCGTCTGGAGTGAAGGGATGTTCCTTTCTCCGCAGCATTTTCAGCAGCAGGAACGCTATGTTGAAAACTTTACCCGTGAATTCGCCGGTCAGATGGTGCCACAGTGTTTTGGTTTAACACAGCTGGAGATGGACCGCTCAATGCTGAACATCGGTAAGGTGTCGGTACGCCGAGCAAGAGGTATTTTCCCTGACGGAACGCCGTTTGAAATCAAACAGGCACTGGTGCTGGATATCCCTAAAAATACCAATCACAAGAAAGTGTACCTGGCTCTGCCTGTGTCCCGTTCAGGTGCGGTTGATGTCGGTGAGGATCAGCGTTTGCGCCATAAACCGCTTGAACACAATGTTTTTGATACCAGCCGAGAGCACAGTGATGCGGTTCAGTTAGAGCTGGCTGAACTGAATATTGAACTCAAACTGGAAGGCGAAGAGCTTCAGGATTACACCCTAATTTCGGTGGCTGATGTCAGCGAACATAAGTCAGAAGGGGCGGTAATACTGAACCAGGCTTTTGTTCCTCAGTGTCTGCATTTTGGTGTGTCGAATTACCTTAAAGATTGTGTTGCAGATGTGTTTGCTCAGGTGCAGTACCGCGCCCGGACAATTTCGACCCGTTTACAAGCCGAAAGTAATAGTAAGAGCTATCAGGCACTGATGCGCGATTATCTCTGGTTGCAGGTGTTGGGCAAATGGATGCCGTTGCTGGAGCAGTGGAATGAAGACGCCACTTTGCTGACCAAACAGCTTTATCTCGAATGTACTTCAATGGCAGGACAGATGCAGGGGCTGGAAGGGAAGATGCCGAAGTCTTTCCCGATTTGGAATCAGAATGATCTGTACGGGATTTTCTCTTCTGTGTTCTCTGAGTTGTTGGTGCTATTGCGTGAAGTGCAGATCGACAATGTTTCTACTTTGAAATGGGATACCCAGCTATTTGCTACACGCCGCTTGTTGCGCACTCTGGTTCAGGATCGCAGCCTTTACAATGAAGGCCGTTTCGTTCTGGTTGCTACGTCCTCAATCGGTGCATCCCGTCTGGGCGAAGAGTTCCCTAAAGCGACTAAGCTGGCGGGTAACAGTGATATTGCCGGTCTGGTGCGTAATGCCCTGTCCGGTGTGCCGCTGCGCCACCTTCCTTATGCCCCTTCCGAGCTGAAGTCACGCCATGATGCCGCTTATTTTGAAGTTGATACTAAATCAGAGCTCTGGCAGTCGCTGGTGAAAAAAGACGAAGCGATTGCGCTGCATATTGACGAGCGTATCGAAGACATTCACGTTGAGTTTCATGTGATTAGGTAGGTGAGTCGTGTCCGGATTATTTAATGAAGAGCCAACCATTCAGGTTCGCCGTACCCAGGCAAGTGCGCAGCCGACACAAACAGCGAGCCGACCAAGTGAGGTGGATCTGTCGGGCACAGAGCGCCTGATTGAAAACCTGGCTGTTTATGGCAGCCCATTGCTCAATGCCGCTACTGAATTGTTGGGTATTCTGGTTACCGTGCCGCGTCAGGGCTCACCGCGCGATGTCGATCGTTTCCGTCAGAAGCTATTGGATGCGATTGCTGTATTTCGCCAGCGTGGTCTGTATCTCGAATATCACCCGAGCATTATTGAGAAAAGCTGTTTTGTGCTGTGTGCCGCTTTTGATGAGGCAATTCTTTATACCTCATGGGGTGAGCGTACGCGTTGGGAAAATCACTCTTTGCTGAGTAAGGTTTTCTCGCAGCGAAACGGTGGTGAAGTCTTTTTCGCTTTGCTCGACAAAGCCAGCCAGCAACCTGCCAAGCTGGTGGATTTTATCGAGCTTCAGTACGTGTTACTGATGCTGGGATTCAAAGGTCGTTATCGACACGGTGATGAAAGCCGGTTGCATGAGATTAAATCTGATGTTTACGCCCTGATCCGCCATTACCGGGCAGAAAGCCCGATGCCGGTTCCGCGCACACCGGAACTTATTGAAGGCAAGCAGCCGTGGCACATGCTCAGTATGGGAAAAATGCTAGCGATAGCCACGCTGGTGATGGCATCCGGCTATGGGGCTTCTGAGTACTGGTATATGAACCGCAGCCAGCCGATTTTGCAGCAGTTCAGTACTATCGACATGTCGGGCGTGAGCCTGAGAAAAGCCAGTCAGGATCTGATTTACCTCAGTACAGAGGCCGATATCGGCCATGCAGCTGTAAGCGAAAAACCGGAAGAGGAGAAGCCAAAAGCCGCTCCGGCTCAGCAATGGGAAGTGGTATTGGCGGTATTCTCGCGATCAAGTGACGCCGTGCGTCTTTCCTCTGAGTTGAAGCAGTCCGGTTATGACGCATTTACCCGAGAAACTGACCATGGGATAGAGCTGTTTATTCGTGCTGGTGACAACCTGGCTGTGATTCGCAAGCTGAAGAACGAGCTGAACGTTCGCTACGGTCTCAACGCGACGATTCGAAGAGCGCAGAAGTAACATGATGAAAAAAGTATTGGCAATTTTAGCTGCTGTGTTGGTTGTAGGTGCAACCATTGGTCTTTGGTTATTGCTACCGGCAGAAGAACTGAACTGGCTGAAATACACAGCAACTACTATCAGCACCGTGACTGTTATCCTGGTGCTGTGGTGGTGGTTGAAAACACGTAAAAAACAGCAGCAGGATACGGAGCTGCACGATCAACAAGTCCTGCTTAAGCAGGATACCCGCGTTATTCAGCAGTTGTTCGCTCAGGCGACCAGGAAAATTCGAGGTCACGGACGTAATAAGCTCGACAGCTTGTACAGTCTGCCGTGGTACTTGGTTCTGGGCGGCGAGAAAGACGCAAAAAGTGCAGTGTTACAGCAAAATGGGTTGGAGCCTGTTATTGAACATCATCTTGATGAGAGCGATACCGAGCAGTACCTGCGATTCTGGAGTAACGATCATGCCGTGGTTGTCGAAGTAGGTCACCGCATTTTTGATAGCGAAGGGGTAGATGAAGCGCTGTGGCAGGTGTTGTCTCAGCAACTGTTGAAGTACCGTCCTCGCCAGGGTCTCAACGGCATCATCACCATCATTGGCTGTGATCGTCTGTTAAAAGGTGACCGAAAAGAGCGCCAGAAGCTTAGCAGCATTTATCAGGAAGCAGCCCTGTCGATGAGTGGTGCGCTACAGCTGAACTTGCCGGTTTACAGCCTGTTTTCTAAAGCCGACAGTATTGCTGACTTTATCGAGTTTTTTGAAAGCTTTTCGGGATGTGACGTTGAGAATCCATTTGGTGTGACGTTCCCGTGTGATGCTTCCCGTCGTTTTGATAAGCATTATTTTGAAGGCCAGATAAAGGAGTTGTTGAAGTCTCTGGGTCAGCAGCAGTTCGAACTGTTGAGAAATATCAGCAGTGAAAAATCCGGTTCAGTGATTGGCCTTCCTTACCAGCTACGCATCTTTTTTGAGCGTGCTAATGAGTTACTGACGGAAATTGGGCGTGAAAACCGTGTTCGGGAAGCTGTCTGGATCCGTGGTGCTTACCTGCTTTCTTCAGGACAAAAAGGGCCGGTGCATGATCTCTTGTCTCAGGTGGTTGCTGATCGCGCTGAGTTCAACACCCAAAGTACTCGTGAGCAACTTCCTTCTCGCCGCAGTTACTTTACATCTCGTCTGTTTAGCCATGTGATTTTACCGGAAAAGGGAATTACGGGTGTAAACGAATGGCGCCATGCCGGTTATCTGGCAGCCCGAACAGTGATCCTGTTGATGGTTGTCAGTGTTGTTTCAATGGCTGGTTTGCTCCTGAAGAACAACTGGAACAACGACGAGCTGTGGCGTGCCGATGCAATGGCTCAGCTACGCCTGTATGGCAGCGATATTCAAAGACTGGAGAAGAATTACTCTATGTCGGAGATGATTGCGGTGCTTAACGAGCTTCGTAGTGTTGCTGTTCAGGGCATTGAGCCTAAAGCCTGGTATCAGCAGGTTAGTGTTAAGCAGAGTGATACTGCCGAGCGCATCTACAGCACGTATGAGGAACAGTTGAACGTAATTTTGCTGCCTAAGCTGGAAGAGCTAATCAGTAGTGAGTTGTATGTTTACGTCAACCTGGGGAACCCGAGTAAGATCTTTGAAATCCTGCGTTACTACCAGATGCTGTTTGATCGTCAGCAACTGGATATCAACGAGATGCAGACTTATTTGTTAGATAACCTGAAAGATCAGGGGGATATCTCTTCAGATGATATCAATATTCTTTCGCTGCTTATCGATGATCTGTTCAATAGCAATTACGAGAAACACCTCGATCCGAATCAGGAACTGATTGCTGTCGCATCCAACAACCTTGAAGGTTTATCACCGGAGCGACTGATTTACGCGCGTATCAAGAGTCTGCCGGAGTATCGCACCCAAGTTGATGTTCGCCGTCAGCTGGGTGATAAGTTCGATACCATGTTTGAATTTTCAGACGACTTCCACGGCTACCTGATCCCGGAGATCTTTACTAAACAGGGATACAGCCAGGTTGATTTGACGGCAAAGTCAGAACTGTTACGACGTCAGCTAAAAGAGTTTAAGGCTATTCAGGGCGATATGTCCGGTGCTTCGGTTACTGAACTGACGGACTTAAGCAAGCAGATCCAGCGTCTTTATTTTGCTGACTACATTTACTACTGGAAAGATCTGGTTAACAACATCCACATAAAACAGTTTGGCTCACCAACAGAGTTTGCGTATGCACTGAAGAGTGCACGTGAACCAGCAACCAGCCCTGTTCTGGATGTGTTAGGTGCAGTTGTTGTTAATACAACGTTGGCAGTAGAAGAGCAGCCGGATACCAAAGGCAACAAACGACTGGCTCGACAGCTTGGTCTGAAGAAAGCATCAAAAACGTTGCGTAAAGCTGATCGGATTAACCGTGCAGTGGGTGACAAGTTACTGCGTCTGCAACCGTCTTTTGTGGTTAACGAAGCTTTCATCGCATTCTCCAATTACGTCAATGGGGTTGGTAAATCAGGTGAAGTTGTACCACTGGATAACCTGATTCAGGAATTCGATGTGCTTAACACCTACTTTGATGTTGCTTTGTCGAGCTCTGAGCCGGGTAAAGCGATGCATGAGTATGCGCTGGCGCATGCGAAAGGTAGTCAGGATGCAATTGTTGAATTCCAGCGCCAGAGCGGCAAAGCGCCTGGACAGGTAGCGAAATGGACGAAAAGCATTGCTAAACAGGCTTGGGGACAAGTTGTTAACGGCAGTGTGGGTTACCTGAATAAACAGTGGGATGAGCGTGTTTATGAGTTTTATGTAACAGCAATTGAAGGACGTTTCCCATTTGCTATGCAGGGCCGAGGTGAAGTTGACCTTAGTGACTTTACTCAGTTTTTCAAACCGAAAGGCCGCGTTGATCAGTTTGTTGATGAACTGCTTAAGCCATTCGTTTATTGGGATAACGGCGTACTTAAGTTGAACCATGTTGATGGCCTCACGCTGCCAATCAGCCCTGAATTGCGCTCTCAGCTACATAAAGCTCGTAAGTTGAGTCGGGCATTCTTCGGGCCGACCGGGCAGGAACTGGCGCTTAAACTGGAGCTGAAAGCCAGCTCAATGAGTACGTCGGTAACAGAATTCCAGATCCGTGAAGCTGAGACTGTGTTCGGATACCGACATGGTCCTCGAGTCTGGAAAGATATCAGCTGGCCGACAACCAGTGTTGAAGGGTATTTGAGTACGAATTTCTACCAAGGAAAGAATCGGGTAGCGATGCGATCTTACTCTGGTCAGTGGGCATTATTCCGAATGCTGTTTGATGGTGAGTCCAGTGCAACTGCCGCGCGTCTTGTGCGCAAACTGAATTACAAGGTCAGCGGAAACAACATTGTTGTTGATTATACGCTGCGTGATTCGAATCAGACGCTGGATAAGTCGCTGTTTACCGCGTTTTCACTGCCTGGCGAGATTTAAACTTTAATGCCTGACACGAAAGAAATAGAGACAGGTCCGGTTGAAGCCAGCGTACTTCAACCGTCTGATCCGGATTGGAAGTCAGAGCAACTGGGTAAGCGCTACGCCCGTTGGGATGACATGATCCGTGAGTGGCAGGCATTGCAGGAGTGTAGGGGCTTTCGTGTTCAAAAAACGTTGGAAATGGATGAAAAAAAGCAGCTCATCCATTTTGAGTTTGACGCGAAAGCACGCCCTTTGAGCTCATTTGGCAAGGATGAGCAGGCACTGTTTATTGAGTTGTTGCCGGAAATAATCAGGGCCATTAATCATTGTCACCAGAACGGATGGGTTCATGGCGACATTAAGCCATCCAACATTTTGTTTATTCCCCAAAACAGAACCGTCCGATTGGTTGATTTCGGTGCAAGTTATCGAATTGGGACAAGTCGAAGTGATTTGCCAACCTGGCAGGTTACACCAATGTTTGCCTCTGCTAATCAGATTGATGGATGTGGTGTTGTGGATACAAAGGATGACTGGTTTGCATTGGTGAAATTAATTGAATTTTTTATTCGATCCAGTGCGGATGAAAAGTGTAAAGAAAAAGCGATATCTGTTCGAAGTATCGTAGAACGTTGGCTTTGAATAGTGAAATGGATTTTTAAGGGAATGATATGGGTAGAAAGCTACAATATATAAAGTCTGGTGTTTCTGATGCTTTTAGTACAATAAAAAGAGACACAAAAGACTTTTTCTTTGGGAATACTAGACATAATGCCTTTGGTATACAAAATAATGCTCTAGCTGAATCGAGATATGCGACACTGTGTATTCTTGCTAATACAGAAATAAAAAGAGAGTTATCATTTGATACAGGGCTTATGGGAAACTACGTTGGTAGTTTAGAACCGTTGAATGATCTGAAGGATGGTTGTGCCTTTTTGTTAAATCAGACGATGGGTGGACAAAAAATTGTAAATGCAGTGAGTTATGTGGGGGAGTCACTGTCTGCAATTATGGAAAAAATAAAGGCTTTAATAGCTGGTTTTTTTTCTGAAACGCTTCAAAAAATACAGGAGCATTATGAGTGCTTCAAAACTGTAGAATGTATTGCTGGAATGGGAACGTGGCTAGCAAGTGAGTTTGCTGATAATTTAACAAACTGTATTCCTGGATTAGACTATTACCAAAATGCTGGTGATATGTATGAAGGTATGAAGACTGCAGTTTTAAAGGCAAAAGATTTCGTTAATCAAATGTACAAAGGCATTGGTGTAGATCTTCTAAATGGGCATCCAACTATTATAGCCTCTGCTCTCGCTAGACACTCGTTAACCAGTGCGGCTGGTGGGGTTGCCAAAGCTGGTGTTGCTGCGACTAAGATAGGCCTTGCATCTGCCGCAAATGTCGCGGGTGGCTGGGGCTTTCTTGTAAGCATGATATCGGGCTTACTAGAACGAATTATTAAGTTAGTGGATACTATTGTTCAGTCTCAGCAGCTTAAAAAAGTTTTCGGAGATGCGAAAGAAATTTGGAATAGTTACCGAGTTAGCGGTCATGACGTTATAGGGAATCATGATGATTTTGCTAAGTGGTTTCAAGGCGCTGTAATAACTACACCTATTGTTGCTGCTATTGTTATGGGAAGTGGGTGTGTTAACCATCCGAACTCTTTTCTTCAATTAGTTAATAGTCATAATATGATTTTAGAGCAGGGGAAGTTTAATAAAGGTGTAGCTTATATAACAGAGTTGCAGAAGCAATCAGGTAAATACTTTAGAGAGTACTCTGAAAATTATGGGGTTGTTATATCTAGTCCTGATGGCTTCATTGAATCCCAATTTAAATCATTGCGAGAAGGTACCAGAAAGTATTAATAATATTTATTTTAATACTAAACCACCGCCAATGGCGGTGGTGATTTTTTATGACATATCGATGACTATAACGTCGATATTTGAATGTTGAAATTCCGTCGGTTCTTATAAAAACAAGTAAAGCTTGAGGAATGAATGACCGTAAGCACAAAAATTAATGAGATTGAAAGTATCGCCGCCAGCCTTTCTTCAGATAGTACCTTAAAAAAGGTATTAACGGAGCTTTCTGGTATGTATCGGCGAGGCGATTTTCGCCTTAGTTTTAGTCTAACTAATGGCACGGCTAACACCATGCCGCTTTATTCCGCAGATGACCGCAAATTGGTTGGTGCTCATGTCTCTTTTCGGGATGATCTTCCTAACCTTATTCACGAGATGACACATGCCAGAGTACTTGAGTGCTACCGTTCAGATCTTGTGAACTATTATTGCCCCGACAATAACCCGATCGCTTTAGAGTTTGGCAAAGGCTCTGTTCCTGGTGCGCCAATTGATACAGTCTCGCTTATAGATACCTCCCTGAATAACCGCAGAAGGGCAAGATACCGTACAAACTGCAAAACGACGCTCGAAGGAAACCTGAACTGGTTAGCGAGAGTTGCTGAATCTGTCGATTATTCTGAGACTAATCATAAGTTCATGTCTGCAGAGAACAAGAGGCTACTTAAAATGCCTATGCAGACAGAAGAGGATATGAAACGTCATTGTTCACTAAATGCGATGATGATGGCTTCTGGTTTTGTACAAAAGTCACGTAAGTTTATGAAAGCTAATCGTATTAATGCGGACAGACTTGGTCAGGAGCAAGGACGAAAGAAAAGCTGGATTCAGGAGCGAATTAATTACGGTATGAACGGGATGGGCGGATTGGGGGACGTGCATTTTGAATATGATACCGTGGTTAACCAAATGCTTTTACAAATGCACCTTTGGGGCTATGAGGAAAGCCACGAGTTGTTTGCTGCTATTGGTAAGTTGGCACAAGAAGCCCATGAGCGTAGAGAGAGTGCATTTAATTCAACACTCCCAAGTATAAAAGAGCCTCGGAGCGTTATAGCGTCTTTATAATGCTTATAAAATTACCGATGATTAAAAGCATCGGTAATTTTAGTTCAGACCAGATCGGTAATTCAGTCTTGCTCTTTAGATTTATATTATCTTGCCTGAACTAATACACACTAATGCAGTTATATAACTTTTACTTTTCCTTCCAATGCTGGCTCGTCAGACTGCTCGTGGAAGCAGTTGATGAACTGACCCTTTTCAGCGTACATGGTGAGGAAATCAATAAGGTCATGCATTGAAATGGCCCTGACGCCCAAATCAATCACACAACCTGCGTGGTGGCGATTGAAATCAGAGCCGACACGAATAATTAACTTATCTGGACTGATGATTTGTTTCGCGCGTTGCAAAAATGCCCGAACTTTACTTTTCCGTTTTGTTTTATCTCTGAATACCGGGGTTTTTACAGGAGTTCCGGCAAAGCTTCTGTCAGAATCAGCTTTACTGACCGCTGATCGAATATTGCCGCCCAACGCGATAGCATCTTGCGCCATACCGCTAGCCAAGCTGAGTCCTGTTGCATCACTGCTTGTTGAGGCAGATTTGTTTTTTGCTACTGGTGAGAACTGACTGGCACCTTTTTCCAACATTGTATTTGCAGCCTTCCCTAACATCTCGGCATTATTACTGCCGATAGAGCCACTGAGAGCGCCTTCTAACACAGGAACAACAGTGTTGGCAAAACCAGCAGTTGCCCCCGTCATGACTAAATGGCCCGCATTGTTGATAACAGCACTACCAAAAGGACAAGCTGTTGCGGCATTCAACTCTTTGCTGCTGCGGTTGATCCAAATTTTTATGCTCTGATAGCGATTTGTAACGTATAGGTACTTTTCTTGTCTGGTTTCAATATAATCGAGTTCTGCAATAATGGACTCAATTACACCAGACATGAAAATGTCTTTTACTGATACGTCATAGGTTGATTTGTGAAGGTTCCTGATCGGTAATGCACCACGAACAGCAATCCCCATTTTTTTATCCGCAGTACAACCATTCATTTCATAACAAACCGTTGCATCTTCAAGTTGCCAGGGAAGTTTCATCCTTACCTTCTCCCATTAATATTATTCATTCATAATGAAAGAGTAACGGATTTTGTAAGTTTTCAATGAGGGGGGATTGGGACGGATATGGGAAGCATTTAGGCCATATTTAATGGTTGGATAAGGAGCAATATACTGTATACATTGCTCCTTAAAATTAAATGAATTGAATGTCATCTAATGCTTAGACAGATTAACCTTTTACTCAGAAAGGCTTAATCTGGACTGGATAATGTTGAAACAAGGTACTTGCTTATTATTTAAGGGCTGAGCAGCTTACAGTCTCATAGCTTAGATTTGGATAGCTTCGTGCAACATCAATTTGATAGAAACCACTATTTTTTGCTGTCTGTAATTTGTCCAAGTCAATAGTGAAAACTTTTAGCCCAACATATTTAAATTCTTTAGGCAGGCAAATCTTCTTTTCATTATCGAAACAAAGTTCACTGCCACTTTTGGGTAGGAGTTTTGCACATGATTCTTTGTGTACCGATACTCCCTTATTCTCTAAGTCATTCTTGGAGCCTGATGGTAAGTTTGAAGAGGAAGCTAAAGACTTGATTTCATCAATGGAGTGGTAACCATCATCGAGCATGGGTAAGCCCTCAATTTGGTAACCATTTAAAGCAAAAACATCTGTTTTACCTTTTGCGGCTGCTTTAACATCATCTTCATCACAACCAAATAGAGCTACAAGTAGGATAGCTAAATAAGCTTTTTTCATCGGTCAAGCCTTTATAGGTTATTTATATACAATTGGTTGTAATATTATCATTAATGATAATGAGTCAGCGTGATTAATTATTAATATTGCTTATATTCCTATAATTCTATGTTATGATTTTCGATATAAAAGAAGTGAGCTAACAACATTTACTATGTTAGCTCGTTTATAGGGAATGAGGTGAGTTCAGAGTTTGCTTAACTGACCATCTAGAAGATTCAGATAATACCCAAACTCTGCGGTTTTTCTTAACGCATTAACAAAGATCGTTGGTTGAAACTGATAAGCTTCCATTAATATAAAGTCAAAGTGATTTTCGTTGATTTCATCTAGAATTAACAGTGAGATAATGCAAGCTTTAACATTATCATCTTCAAAATTAAGTTGATTTGATTTTGCTGATTCAATTAACCTGTTAATTCTCTGAATCTGTCGATTATGATGCTCTTCGATCAACTGCTTCACCTAGGATATACAGTATTTCAAGGAAAATATCGTTTTGTTTTATGGTGTCAGAAATAAGTTTGCACTGTTTATGATACACATTCATTAGGGCTTTCTTATGGCAACCTTCAATACTGTTATAATTAATTGCAACGATAGCAATGCTGGTTTTTGTTATATCTTTATGTAAATCTAGATCAAGTTCTTTGGCTAATGCTATAGTCTTTCGTATTAAGTCTTTTTGTTCCACTTTCTTTAAAGAGTCTCTGACATTTTCTTCATTAAATTGAACTCCGATACTTCTTAATTCATCAACTTTCTGTTGCCAATTCATCATAAAACCTACTCTTATCTTTAAATAATTATTAAATTAAAATGCTAATCATTGAAACCAGCTGAAATAAAGCTATATTCAAAGTGCCTAGTGATTTTATGGTTTGCGGTGGCAGATAAAAGTCAACTTAAATAAAGAACAATAAAGCTCTTTAAAACAACCTCATGCGTTAGATTAATTACTCTAATTATTGATTTGATACTTCTCGGCAACTTGTAAGATGCAATCCTACTCCTGTTATGCATATGAAATTACCATCATCATATAAGATCTTGAAAAACTCTCGTTTAGGGAATAGGTGTTGAATGATTTTACTTTTCATACGTTCAGCTATTCTATTATCAGATGTTTCGTATTGAGGGTGAGTTAGGAAGGTATTGCTATTTATAAATAGTACAGAATAAGAAGTATGGCGTAGGGTTTTATTGTTATCATTTGATATAGAAGCTAACACTGTCATAAAGCCAAGATTATTTCGGTTTATGGTGTCTTGTTCTATATTTAAGTAACGTTTGTTTTTACGGAATGATACACTTTCCGTGTGTATATGTATCCCTGGTTTCTTCAAAGTATCTGGCGTATTATTGAAGTTAGTTAATGCTATATATAAAGACATAAAAAGAGAGAATATCGCATAAAAGAGAATTCCTGTTTTAGCTACACTTTTCAACGATTCTCTCCAGAATATAATCAAATTGATACTCTGATGTGAATGATAAGTTAGTTATATCCTTTTCATTCATCTTACTGGTTGTAAAAATACAAGACACATAAAAGCTGTCGGGGTTTTTGGAAATAAATAGATTGTGAATATTTTCAGGAAGTTTATTGTTTAAGTACTGATAAAGATCATTACTCGCTTCTGTATGATCGAGTATAAAAGTTATATTATTATTGTTGATCTTGACCTGTTTATATTCAGGTGGATTATTTACGTTGTAAATAATGTCGAAAGTATAAAAGATATTAAGAGAGGCGATGATAAATACGATGCCGTAAATCCAATCTTTTAGCTTTGTTGAGGAAGATAAAACGGTGCTTATTTTTTGTTTTTTATTAAGTTTAGCGGGTTCATCGTCTTGTGAAGGTTTTACTTGTGTAGTTTGGGCTTTACGTTTGAGGTCATCCTGAAAAGCGATATGTCCAGGAAGTAACATGTAGCCTTCCTTTGGCTTTGTTTTGATTATCTTTTGTTCTTTTCCGCTATCACCGAGCACCAAACGAAGCTGAGAGATTGATTGCGTTAAGTTGGCTTCAGATACAACACGCTCTCCCCATACCTGACTTAATAAATTTTCCTTACTAACATAGTTTCCTTCGTGTTGCTTTAAGATTGTGAGGATGTCGCTTTCTGTTGATTTTATTCGTTTGATTTGCTGTGTGTGGACGTTAATTAATTGATTATATGACGTTGGATTAAATTTCCACATACTATATGGCTATGATCTCATATTCTGATATTTTTATTTATTATAAATCATTTCATATTACGATAGTAGTTGTAATTGATAGTTAACTTATCCCTTCTTAACTAAGTCTCCAGCCTGCGTGTTATCGATTACATTTCAACGTTTTCAATGACTAAGGTTAATTTATAAATTATTACAAAATTTCTTAGCAACTTACTATCGTTTAGGAAGTTTGAAATGGCTCTTTAAAAGCTATTGCTAAATGATTGTTCAATAGGCTTATTTGAATAAAAAAATACCGCTTATAAAATTATAAGCGGTATTGATGATGTTATTTGATAATCAATCAGAGATTGCGATTTAGCTCTTCAGCAACTGCCAGTACTTCTGGTAAATCTGAATCGCATCGCCAACTTCGTTGGTGAATTCACCTTTATTGATATCTTCTTCTTTAGGGAAGATAGTCTGATTGTCTTGTACTTCTTTAGGTAGGAAATCTTTCGCTTTTTTATTTGGAGCAGGGAAACCGAATTCTTCTACAAGTTTCGCCTGATTTTCAGGGCGATAGATAAAGTCGATGAACTTGTGCGCAAGATCTTTGTTCTCACTACCTGCTGGAATGATGAAGTTATCCATCCACAGGATAGAGCCCTCATTCGGGTAAACGAATTCCAGTTCGTTCATTTCTTGTTTGGCAAGGTAAGCATTACCGTTCCACTGCATACCGACGTTTGCTTCACCGGTAACATAAGGAACGTGAGGTGCATCTGAGTTATAAACAACAATATTCGGACGTAGCTTCAGCAGGTACTCGTAGGCCTGCTTAATTTCTGACTCATTGGTGGTGTTGATGCTGTGACCTTGTGCTTTCAGTGCCATACCGAAAACATCGCGAACATCATCAAGAAGCATTACCTGAAGGGCAAAATCTTTATTCCACAGATCTTTCCAGCTGGAAACTTGCTCTGACTTGATGATATCTGAGTTATAGGAAATACCGGTTACGCCCCATACATAAGGAAGGGAATAATCGTTTTTCGGGTCAAATTCCTGCCCAAGAAGGCCCGGATAGACATCGGCAAGGTTAGGAATTTTGGTTTTATCGATTTTGGCCAGCATACCTTCGCGGGACATTTTTTCGATAAAGTATGTTGAGGCAAAAACAACGTCGTAGCCTTTGTTATCAAGCAGTTTTAGCTTGGTATACATGCTTTCGTTGTTTTCAAATGTAGAGTAATTAACGGTGACGTCATATTGCTTCTCAAAAGCTTTCAGCACGTCAGTAGGCATGTACTCAGCCCAGTTGTAAACGTTAAGCACATCATTTGCTGCCGAAACATTAAATGCTGATAGTGCGAATGTTAGTGTGGTCACCCCTTTAAGAACTTTGTTCATCAGTTTGTCGTCCTATCGACTGGTAGAGTCAGAAATTGAAGGCGAATCATATGTAAGGCTTCAACTCTGTCAAAGAACAAAAGTTATTAATTTGACATCCGTCACGTTAATAAAATGCTTGTTTATTATATGAACCCGTGACAACATGCGCGCGTTTTTTTTCCGTGTATTTTTGTGAGCAATTGGAATGTCTAAAGACAGTCAATATATCGATAGTTATTATCAGGCGACCATCAATCCGTTGCCTTTGCAGCCTCAACTGGATCAAGACGTAGAAGCTGATGTGTGTATTATCGGCGGTGGGATGACTGGTTTAAGTGCAGCCATTGAGCTACGCCAGAAAGGCTATTCAGTGGTGGTGCTGGAATCGAACCGTCTTGCCTGGGCGGGTTCCGGCCGAAATGGTGGTCAGTGCCTTGTTGGTTACTGCCTCGGTCTGCGTGAAGTTGATGAAACTTATGGTCCGCAGTGGGGTAAACAGCTTTGGGACCTGTCTTGTGAAGCTGTCGATATTGCTCGTGACCGTATTGAGAAATTTAATATTGATTGTGGCTTCCAGGAAGGTTACATCGAACTTGCTCTGAAAAAGAGTCAGGAAAAAGAACTGAAATCCTGGCTTGAACTGAAGCAGACCCGTTATGAGTATCCAAGCGCAAGTTGGTGGGATAAAGACAAGATCAATGAGGTAGCGCATACAGAGCGTTACCTGGGTGGTTTGTACGATTCTAACAGTGCTCACATGCACCCTCTGAACTATACGCTGGGTCTGGCAAAGGTTGCGATGGAGCTGGGCGCTTCTCTGTATGAAAACAGTGCAGCGGTGAAGGTTCAAAAAGGCCAGCCTCATGTAATTCGTACTGCTAAGGGTAGCGTAAAAGCTAAGCAGGTACTTCTGGCTTGTAATGCTTACCTGGATGGACTGGATCGCAAAGCACAAAGTGTCGTGCTGCCGGTTGCATCTTATATTGCCGTTACCGAGCAACTGGGTGACCGTCAGCCAATCAGCAATATGATGGCGATGTCGGATCTGAATAACTGTCTGGATTACTATCGTCCGACACCGGATGGCCGCATCCTGTTTGGTGGTGTTAACCATCCTTTCAACGGTGAATACAGCGATTCTATGGAGCGCCTGCGCCAGCGCATGATTAAGGTGTTCCCTCAACTGTCAGATGTGAAGATGGAATACCACTGGGGTGGTTTGTTTGCTGTAACCCGCTCTTACATGCCGCAGATCGACCATTTGGGTAATGATATCTACACTGCACACGGTTATACCGGCCACGGTGTTGGCCTGACGAATATTGCCGGTAAAGTTGTAGCTGAGGCGATGTCCGGTAATGCAGAACGCTTTGATGTGTTCGCTAAAATTAAGCACGGCTGGATCCCTACGCCGCAAATTCTGCGTACACCGGCACTGGCTATGGCAATCTGGAAAGCCAAGCTGGAAGACGCACTGGGAAGCTGATATTTTCCTTTGTTATATAAGGGCGGCCATCAGGTCGCCTTTTTCTTATATCAATCCTCATTTTTTATTCCCCCAAACAGCCTCAAAAAAAGCTCAAAAACCTTGTGATGTGTTTGGTGGCTGACTCTTTGATTATTCAGTTTTATTTCCTGATTTTATCCTTATTTACTGTGCTTGATTAACTACCCTGACCATCTGACTTAACAGGAGATGTTAGATGGAATTGAAAGTATTGATGGCAGAGTTTTGCCAGGACTATGGTATCGATCTGATCGAGCCGAATGAGGAAGGTATTGTCACTCTGGCAATCAATCAGGATACAGTTCGTCTGCACCTGCAGGAACACAACGGAAACCTGGTTATCTTTTCTCAAATCGCGACATTACCGGAAGAAACAACGGCAGAGCAGCTTAAGCAGATTTTGTCAGCTAACTATTTCTGGCTGGGTACGAAGGGCTTTACTGTCTCACTGGCTCCGGAAACAGATATGCTGATCGCAAGTCGTCAGGATGCTTTGGTTGCAGTTCAGTATGAAGGCTTCGCGGCCATCATCGAAGCTGCGGTTGAAGTGGTTGAACACTGGCGAAAAGTGATTGCCGATGGTTTCAAATCGGTGGAAAGCCAACAGGCTCAGCCGACATTTACGGCCACGATGGTGTAGGAGACGGTTATGAATCCTTCATCAGTAGGCAATGCGTCGGCACAGGTCCCGCTACAGGACTTTATGAAGTATGCCAAAGACTCTGAAACGCGCTTGTTAGCGAAAGACGGTACGGTAGTAAAGGCAGGTTCGAAAATTGATGATATTCATAGTCTGGTTTCGAGCAGCAAGGCTGATCAGCTAAAACAAGAAAACAAAATCACCGGGCAGGCGTTCAAAGATGCGTTGGTTCGTGAGCACTCAACAGATGGTCGCGATGCTTTCAGTCCGCTGGAATATAATTTGCGCAAGGGTGAGCCGATCACCCGTCGCAATGTTCAGGAAGTTAAGCAGGTGCTTCAGCAACTGAAAATTTCACCTGACTCTTATAAATGTCTGCAGGATTGCTTCAAAACAGCCGGTAAAGATCCACGGATGATTGCCTTGCTTGAAGACTACAAGCCGGGCTGCTTTGACGGCAAAGTGAAGAAGCTGGGTAAAGAGCATGTTGTTAAACCAGCAACAGATGTGCTGAACGATACCCGAGAGGGGAAAGTCGGTAAAACCGCATTGAAAGCGGTGAAGTACGTACCTGTTATCGGCAATTTCGTCAGTATCGCTGACAAGTGTGTGACCGCCAATAATGAATGTGACAAAGAGCTGTTTGCCGGTCGCATTGGTGAACTGGCTGAAAACGATGAAACCCGCAACTCATTTGCTCATAACCTGACAGATGTGCTTTATGAAGGTCATGAAAAACAGGCGCGTAAAGCCATGTTCTCGACTGCGGTGGATTTCATTTTCATGCCGCTTGGTGCCATTAACATGGGCCCGGCAGGTAAAGTGGGGATCAAGCCGATCGTCAACAGCGCGGTTGATGCCACTGTGACCAATACTGTTGGCAATATGGCGGCCAAGCAGGCTTATTCGTTAGGCCTTAAAGGCGCCAAAACGGCTGTGAATTATGTGGCTCCTGAGGCGGCAAATAAGGATGACAGCTACAAGCGCATCGAAATTGGTATCCTGCCTCATATGGAAGCCACTCATAACGATAAAGAAAAATCGTTTGATTTCACGGATGTCAACGTCGTCAGAGCGTTACTTCGCTATCTCGGCCCTGCTGAAGATAAGGTGATGACCGAAGGTGAAGCCGGTTTCCAGCCGAAAGATCAGGACAAAGAACTGGAGCTTAACCGTATGGTTCTGAAGACCATGCTGGGTTCCTCAACATCTGAAGATTTAGTTTTTGGTGAAAAAACAGGCAAAGCTTCGGATAAAGCACTATTGTCATTAATGAACGACATGGATGGTGTGCTAGGTAAAGTGATCCACGGTGTGAATACCGGGGAATCACCAAAATTCCCTGGTCGGGGCGAAGAGCTGAACCAGCAATTCGAAGCTGTGAAGGCTGATGGTGTACCGAGTTACCTTCGCATGCTTTACCTCTCTGAGGGATGGATGCGCCCGTAGTTTTGAGACAATACGGAAGCTGTTCGTGACAAAACATTTCGGATTGTCAGGGACATCGGTTCCTCTGGTACAAAGCGACCTTCAGTGAGCTACTGTCGGTCGCTTTTTTTACTTCTGAATAACCTCATTTCTCTGTTTGAGTTTTCTCAAGTCATCAAAATTGCCTCAAAGTTAAAAACTTCAATATATCAATTGCTTGGTAAATAATTTTGAACCGTTGGCAAAACATGATTCCAACTTATTTGAGCCTTTTTTGAGGATTTGCCTGCTGCGTAATGTTGCAATGGTTACCCGATAAATCAGGTGTGGAATCAATAGTGATGACGTTGGCAGCACAGCTTAAAAACTTCTCTGCAAAGTATCAGGTTGCGACTCAGTCCCTTGATGATGTCGAGGTATTGCTGGTCGACAACGTATTGGTACAAGTTTTTTCAGATGAGGCAAAAGTAGTGGTTCCTGTCGTTACGTTATCGCCACTGCAAGAGCATCCGGAGCAGCTAAATCAGGTAATGCTTGGCATCCTGCAAAAAATGGCACTGGTTGCACATCAAACTCAGGTTGAATTAGTTGCCGAAAATAATCAGCTTGTGCTGTTACGCCGCCTGTTCTCAGATGCAGGTGGTGAGTGGGATCTTGAATTGGCTATTGAACAAGTTGTCTGGGCTGCTGAGGTTATGCGGGCACAACTGCAATTATCAGCGGGTTCCTCGGAAATTCGGCCGCTGTTTGCTGAATCAGTATTGCGCAGTCATATGGTGTTTGTTTGATGTTACAGAGCTTGTTTGATGTATTGCCCGGTGTGCTGCGCCGCTTATGTACGGTTTTGCTGATTTTGTTGGCCACTTGCGTGTTTTATTCGGCATCAGCCAGTTCTGTGTGTGCTCAGTCACTCCCGAGAGGCGGATATCAGCATCTTGGTCAGAACGAGCCACTGGCTGATGTCCTGAAAGGCTTTGCTGCAAATTATGGCCTGTCTGCCGTGATCAGTGAGTGTATTACGGACAAGTTTAATGGCCAGGTTTCCGCAAAAACGGCGAACCATTTTTTGAGTCAGCTTCAGGCCGCTTACGGATTTATCTGGTTTCGCTATGGCAATACAGTCTATTTCAACTGCGGGAGCGAAATGCAGACTAAGGTGCTGAGCCTTAAGCGCTTGTCGCCGATGGTGCTGAAAAAAGGGATGGATCAAATCGGCCTCGATCTGAACCGTTTTGGCTGGCGTGCTTTGCAGGATAAAGGCTTACTGCTGGTGTCCGGCCCTCCCCGTTTTGTTGATATTGCACAGCAGATTGCTATCGGCCTGGATGAGCAGGCGAAGGTGAAACAAGCAGAAGAGATGAAAACGTTTGTGGTTCCGCTCTATTTCGCCTGGGCTGATGATCGCCAAGTGGGGGACGGAAAGGCGGTGCCTGGCGTGGCGACCACACTGAGAAAACTGATGGGCTATGACGCACAGGATGCAGTGGGGCGGATTGAAGCTGACGCCAGCCGTAATGCGGTGTTGCTGCGGGATACTCAAGCCAATATCGATAGGTATATCAGGATGATCCGAGCCATGGATCGGGCGCTGAAGCAGGTGGAAATCGGCGTCACCATCATCGATATCAAAGAAGATGCGTTGGAGGAGTTTGGTATCGATTGGGGCATTAACGGCTCTTTCGGGAACGTTAATGTTCAGGATGGGGTGATCAGCGGCGTGCTGGGTGACGGACTGAATATTTCCACCATTCTTGGTTCCAATATCTCCTCGCTTTTGTTTCGGATTAAAGCACTTGAAAGCGAGAATAGGGCGCAATTGCTTTCCCGTCCGTCGTTGCTGACTCAGGAGAACACCGAAGCAGTGCTGGATAACAGTGAAACCTTTTATGCCCGTGTGACAGCGAAAGAAGATGCACAGCTGGTGCCGCTCACTGCCGGAACACGATTGACTGTGACACCAAGGGTGATTCCGGATCGCAGCGGCGAAGTGGTGAAGCTTGATATTCAGATCACCGACGGAAAAACCACCGAAGAGCGGGTGGATGATCTGCCGACAGTTAAATCCAGCTTTATCAAAACCGAAGCCATGGTGCGAAAAGGCGAAAGCCTGTTGATTGGCGGCTATTTTGTTGATTCACAAACCAAGGGAACAGACAAGGTTCCGGTTCTGGGGGATATGCCTGTAATCGGTGCGCTGTTCAGTAAAGAGAAGAATATGACCAGCCGTATGGTGCGATTGTTCCTGATCCGCCCGAAAGTCCTGGCTCCCGGCTTAAACAATATGGCTGAGGCCAGACAGCAATATCCTGAACTTGCTCTGGTTCCCGAGACCGAGCTTGCTGACATGCACCTTCAAAGCAGAAGAGCGATGACTTATATCGCCGAAATTGATGCATTGCAGCGCGCATTCACTCTGTCTGGCCAGCGTAAATTGGCAGGTAACTGACATGACGATATGGAAACTGAAAATACTCTCCGGCAGTCATTCCGGTGCTGAGATGACAACCGAACAGACCGGTATTTTACTGGGGGCTGACCGCAGTCAGGCTGACTGTGTGCTGTCTGATTGCGGTTTTGCGCCAGTGGTGTGCCAGTTGACACTGACAGATGAAAACCAGGTGATGAGACTGCTGGTAGATCAATCCTGGTATCTGGATGGTAAACGACAGAAAGCGAGTCTGGCACGAATTAAGCCTTATCAGGTGATTCAGGTTTGCGGTGTGGCATTTGCGATTGGCCCGGCGGAAGAGCTTTGGCCGGTTTTGAGTGTGCCGACAATCCGACAGCGGCGTGTTCCGTGGTTGGGGCTGGCACTGTCCGGCGTATTGGTAATGGGCAGCTTGTCGGCATCCTTGGTGATGTCTTCTAAGTATTCCCGCACTAAGCGTCCGACGGCGGAACAACTGTTGGCAGGACTTGAGTATGACACGGTAGAACTCAAGCCGTTGAATGATCGCTGGGTCTTATCCGGCTATGTCAAAGATAAACCGAGTTTACAGGAATTGCAGGAATCGCTGACAGAATCCGGACAGCCGATTGAGTGGCGGGTTTACCGGACAGACAGCGTACTTGGTGCTGTCATGACCTGGCTTGGTGAGCACGGCTTGGCCCAACTGGATGTCGAGGTTGATACCCGTGGAGTAGGGCATATCCGCGGGGTATTGAAAGACAGTTTTGACAATAAGTTATTAAGTGAGTCTTTGCTTGCTGATGTTCCCGGCCTGCGCCGGATTGAGTGGCAGACGGTTCGAACTTCAGAACTGATCAGCTGGCTGCAACAGGGGCTTTCAAAGCATCGCTTTAATCGGCTTATGGTTGCTGAAACTGACGGCCACATATACCTGACCGGTAAGCTGGATGATGAGGGGAAGACACGTCTTTCAGTCATGTTAAAGCAAGCTTCTGATCTGTTTGGCAAGCAGTTACCTGTTACTTATCAGGCGTTTTTATTGCCGGACAGTAAACTGCCGTCGATACGGGCAGTCAGTTTAAGCCGGACGCCTTATGTGGTGATGTCGGACGGTCAGAAATACCTGACCAATGCCGTTATCGGTGACGGTTATGTCATTCGGGAAATTACAGCAGAAGGGATCGCCATTGCCCGTCAGGGCAAGCAGTGGTGGTTACCGACAGGAGGTTAAATGTTGACAGATATTTCTGCTGTTATGCAGCACTTTTCCCGGTTTGAACAAGCATTGGTTTACGCCGAAAGCCAGTTATCCCGTCCTTTGCCTCCTGCAAAATTTGCACAGATGACTCGCTGGCATCAGGCGTTGTCTCTAGCTGTTGACACTTTATTGAAGCAAAGGGCGTCTGAACAATTCCAAGGCAACAAACAAGTTATCGCCGGGCAAGATTTATTCGTACCAAGCGATTCAAGACAAAAAAGCGCAAGACAAGGAATGAGTGACAATGAATTTCGACACCATCAATCAGGGGCTTGGCAAAGTTATGGAAGCCAAGGATGCGGAGCTGACCCGCTTTTCGACCGAAATGGACCCGCGCCGGCCAGAGGATTTATTGCAGTTCCAGAAACTGGTGAGCGAGTGGTCCATGGTGATGGGTCTGCAAAGTGCCACGATCAAATCCGTCAGGGATGCGTTACAGGGCATTATTCAGAAGATGTAGTGCGCGGACTGGCGGATTTGGCTCTGTATCTCGGCGGTCAGGCAAGGTTTGCCGATGCGGAATGCCTGCTTGCTCCGCTCCTTGAGAACGAGGACGACGACTGTGAACTTGTGCCGAATGACCCGAAGCAAAAAAGCTACCAGCGTAACGTTGCCACGATCATTCGTGCACTGTGTCTGTGCCAGGTAAATGAACACCGTCAGGCGGTGACTTTACTGGCTCAACAAGGTTGTAACGAGGGGCAGGTGTTTATAGCGCTTGCTCAGCTATTGAATGGTGAGAACTTTGCGGCAGGGACGACATTACTCAATTCCGGCCAGGTGATACCGGAAAGCCTTATACCGCTTGGCGAACAACTTTCCAGGGAGATAAACCATGGTTGATGCTATAGGACCAATCCAGTCGTCATTTGTTTTGCCGCAGCAGAGTGTTTCCAGTGTCAACCTGGAGCAGTTGTTTACACATCAGCTGGAACAAAGTACTCAGCCGATGGGAGAGGCGATGGTTGAAGGGATCCAAAATATCAGAACGGATCTGGATGCTCAGGCGGAGCAGATTCAGGCCCGTCTTAATGATAATCCGGAAATGTCACTTCAGGATCTGATCCAGGTGCAAATGGATCTTTCCCGCCTGGTACTGGTGGAAGAAACCCTTGCCCGCTCGGTGAGTAAGTCGAGTCAGAATGTTGATACCTTGCTTAAGAGCCAATGATGATGTTTGTTTTTTCTCGTTTATTTCGCCCGTTTTATTTTGAGAACTTGTCCGGATTTGAATTCTGTCGCTTCCTGCTTTCTCTGAACAAGCTTTTCAAGATCAAGACCGGTCAGGTATTGCTGCTATCTGTATTCTTGTGCCTGACTGGCTGTAAGGAAAACCTCTATTCCAACTTATCTGAATCTGATGCGAATCAGATGCTGGCATTGTTGCTTAATAACGGGGTGGATGGTGAAAAAATGGGGGCAAGCACCGGCACTATCAGCCTCAGGGTAGAGAAGTCCCAGTTTGCTTATGCGGTTGAGCTGTTAAAACAAAAAGGTTTTCCCCGTCAGCAGTTTGCAACTGTGGAAGACCTGTTTCCTCAGGACGGTCTTGTAGCAACACCGACTCAGGAAAAAGCCCGTTTCGTCTACGCCCTTTCTCAGGCACTAGCTGAAACACTAAACCAGATTGATGGTGTGATCAGCGCGAGGGTACATTTGGTGATGCCCGAAACTGAAAGGGGACAGGAAACACAGCCATCCTCGGCAGCGGTCTTTATTAAGTATGCTCAGAATACCGATGTGAATCAGTTGATCCCGCAGATCAAAAGTCTGGTTCAGAGCAGTATCGAAGGCCTCAAGTATGACGATGTTCAGGTGGTGATGGTCGCCGCTTCTGCACCATCTCAGGTGCTGGCTCCCTTGAATGTTGAGGCTGCAGCATCACCGCCGTGGATGTTGTACGGCATTATTGCCGTGCTGTGTTTGTTAGCGCTTTCGCTTACCGGTGGGCTTTGGTGGCAGAAGAGGCGGCAGGATAAGCAGGAACTGGAGGCGTTAGAGCGTGTTACTCAAAACCAGTGACAATAAGCAGACACTTTCGCTGAAACACGTACTGCATTTCAGTCAGGTTATTCCCCCCGGACAGGTTTCCAGGCTATTGGATGATGCCGGACTTGGTGAATTAAATTGGCAAAACTACTCAGCAAGGCAGCAATCATGGCTGAATCAGGGACTGTTGGAGTCCTGTCGGTTAATGGAAGACCTGCCTCAACTTGATGCTTGTCTGCCTGAGAGTTCGCCTGACGCTCATCAAGCCTCTGGTGATGACCTGCCATATTTTTGGAGCTTATTGCCCTGGGTTGTACTGGAAGATGTGTTGACCCTGTGGTGCGCCTGGTATCACCTCGGCGCTATTTCCCTCATTATCAACCGCGCTGATCTTGATGCGTTTCAGAACTTGCTGGGGGATGATTATGAATGGCTGATGGCGCATGGAAGACTTCATCCTGCGAACCCCAACCCGGTTATTCACGCGTCTTCAAGGTCATTTCGCTCGCTGTTCCAGAAAAAGCTCGGGGTAAAGTTCGGCAGAAAACATCGAACCAGCGAAATGACTGATAACTCCCACTCCCCGATTCTCAATGCCGCACACTGGCCGCAACAAAAAGCCCGTACGATTTCTTCTCTTCTTCATTCTGTTACCCACTCCTGGCCTCACTTTTGGAAGGAAATGATGTTTTTGAAGTGTGCTGTTAAAGCTGATACCGCAAGTTCAGGCAAGGGGCGACAAATAGCGTTTTCAACGGCAGTTCCGAATGGGTCAGAGATGCAACTTGTTCAGGGCGCGACAGTATCACCGAGTTTAATGTTTTGTCTTGAAAGGAAATATCCCGAATGGTTCGAGTGGTTGAAGCAGAGTCTGCAATAAGTGCAGGAATGCATGGACAGAAGATTGTTACGGCGAATGAGCTGGGATGCCGCAGGCAGGCAAAGGAAATAGTAGAGCAGGCGAATATCTCGGCGCAGGCCATTGAAGCTAAGGCCAGGGAGCAGGCCGATGCCTTATTGAAAAAGGCCCGTAGCGAAGCAGAGGCCCAAAAGGCGCTGAACCTTCTTGAGCTGGAGCAGCAACACAGGCAGCGCTGGCAGGAAATGATGAACAGCCTTGAGTCATCATTGTCCGGCATTGTCAGAGATGGAATGCAGGCACTACTTGAACAGACGCCGGACGAGCAAAAAGTTCAGGCTTTGGTTTCTCATGCCCTGCGTAATGTACGTGAAAGGCAGAATCTGATCGTTCGGGTTCCGGAGTCCTGTCTGTCGTTAATAAGCAGTGCGTTTCCGGATCTTCAGTGTGAAGTGAGTAGCAATCAGCTTCTGGCCTGTGAGGTCGAGCTGGGCGACACCCTGATTGTGGCTTCAATGACACACCTGGAACAACAGCTTGAAGCGCGTTTACTGACTGACTCTTCCGGTCAGTAAACGTCAGCGAAAAAGAAAAACACAATAACGACAATAGAAGAGGGAAATATGAACAAAGAAGCATGGCAACAAGCGCTTTCCGATGTCACTGGTGTGATGCTGGAATTTGACGAAAATGATGCGGCGTCACTGCAACTGCAGGTTTATTCGCTGGTCACTAATTTCTATTACCGACGTTCCGAAGTGGTGTTATACAGCGAAGTTGGCTGGATTGGCGAAACGCCGCCAATGGAACTGTTAAAGGCGAACTGCATGTGGCAGCAGACTAATGGTGCAACCCTCTCTGTTTTTGAGGAAAACCGGGTTTTGCTTGCCGTAACGCTAAACGAGGCAATGGCACCGCACTGGCAGGCAATGTACGACAGATTTGTTCAGGCTGCTGCTTATTGGGCTGAGCAGCTTTCAGGTAGCGAAAGCGATGATGGAATATCGACCGACAACGAGTTAACCGTTGCTCAGCTCGCCGGCGCATTTTTCGTATGATAAGGAGATCACCATGGTTAATGGAATTAATACCGGCTACACCCAGACTCTGAACCGAACTCAGCTATCAGATAATCATTCGTCTTCCGTTCAAAGCGCTGGATTATTACCTCCGGCAAACGCGACTGAGTTGCCCTCAATTGAAATACCTTCCACCAACGATACCGCTACACGAGTATTATCGGGATCGCACTTAGAACACTTCAACCATCTGCCTCAGATGACCCGAGATTTGCTGATGGCAACACCATTCATTCAGCAGCAGAAAGAGCCGCTGGATGATAAAGCGTTTAAGCAGATTATGGCAGCCGCCGGGCAGCTTGAAACGTATGATGGACCCAAAGAGCGGCTTCAACTGACAGCAGATACCTTGTTAGGGAAAACTTACTCTGTCGGTGATTTAAATTTAATGAGCAAAGCCTTGGCTCATCTTGAACAGCAACCATTTTCCGCGGATGTAAAAGAGAAAATGGGAGATGCGCTATATGCGCTGCGCAAGCTTGATGTTAATTCAGACGCAAAAACTTACAGTAGTGCTTATGAACGTTTGAGTGAACTGGCTGATGCCATGCCCAAGGATCAGGCTCAGACGGTGTCAGTTCGCCTTCTCGCTGAACAGGTTCGTAGCGGAGGGATGGAGAAACTCCGCGATGAGTTTAAACAAAGCCTCCGGGAGCAAATGCAACCGCTGACGAAAGGCGGGTCAGAAAGAGCGGCTTCATTCTCATTTAATATCGGTGGTGCGCTGGGGTTGCTGGGTATTAAGGCTGGCTCGGCGACCGTTGGGCTTAAGTATGATGTTAAGGTCACTGGCAATGACGACACCCGGATTCGAGCCAGCCATAAAGGTACGCTGGAGCTTGGTTTTTCCGCCGGTCCCGAAGCAGACGATAAATCGAAACTGAGTGTGGCTTTAAAAGGCAGTCTGGGGGTAGGTAAAACACAGGCTTTCTCTAATCTTGATGGCTTTATTGATTATCATGCCAACGATATGTTGGTTTCCCTTGCCGGTGACGGGGTGAATAAACTGGCGAATATAAAAGGGATCAGGCAAGTCCGTCAGGCTGATGCTCAGATGCGTGAAGTGATTAGCCACCGTCCTGAACTGGCTAAACAGCTTATACATCAGGGGCTGCTGTCTCCGGGAGAGAAAATTCAAGTCATACCTAAGCATGCACCGACGCCGATAGAGGCTAAGAGTATCAGCCTTGATGGCAATGTATCGATTGAAGCGACGCTGGCAGAGTTTGCTGGTATCACTACCGGAGCACAAAGTTCGATAACCAATACGACTTTCACTAAGCATGCTAATTTGCTGGATGTGCTGATGACAGAACCAGGCAGAATTGAAAGTCGTCCCGACAAGTTTTTCTCTGTTTCTGTTCCTGAACCCTATATGGCTTCAAATGCGAGTGAGGCTTTGGGGCAGCGCACAACACTGGCTGGAAATAAAGGTAAACAGTGGATAGAAAAGATTCAGCAGGAATTGGAATTCTTGGCAAAGAAACATGCCGAAGACCCGCTAGGGCAGGATGCTTCAACCGGTGAGATGTACATGGATCAGCTCGCAGCAAAGCGTAATGAACTGAAGAATGTGATAGTCACACTTAAGCAAGAGTACGATGCGTATCTGGATGTGGTTAACCGTTATGATGCCGCTCGTCAGGACAAGGAAAGCCATACTCTTAAGAGTGATTTAGCGCGGGTGAAACATGCTTTTGAAGGCAATCGAGGTGCGGAAGGCCGAGGTGAGTACCTGCGAGCCGTGATGTGTACTCATGCGAAGTTAAATCAGGCTTATATGGCCAGTTTCGTAAATGGTGATGTGCCGCATCTTATCCCACAGGAAGCGCCGTTTAATGAGTATCTAACTAGTGTCGTTGATGACTATTCCACGCCGCAGTTGAACCTGGAGCAGAAAAAACATATCGATAAGAACCTGACGTTGACATCCGGCGCACAGAGTACGGATAAACAAGCCAGTAAATCTTTTTCTGCAAAGCTGGATATACCGCTGGTGGGCAAGAAAGAGGTCGGGATAACGGTACGTTATAACAAGATTGAGGGGCATATTAATCCTGATAATGATGGCGATTACCTTAATGTTGCAATTAAGGCTGATATTCCGGCAATGACGGACAGGGCAACGGCAATTAAAGGCTTGTTTAAAGAAGGAATAGGCAAGTATCTCAGTAATAACAACCTGAGCTATCAGGAAATCGCGGGGCTGGACGAGTTAAGTGTCAGTGGCTCTCTGGGCATTAGTACCCAATTTGAAGGGAATTTTGTTCGCGGAGAAGACGGTAAGTACCACTTGCAATATGTTCGGGCGACAGATTCAACGTCGTTAGGCGCAAGCGGTTCAGTCACCGCCGGGGTTGTAACTGCTGGTGGTGGTGTCTCTATTAGTGGTAATGATCATCTTGCTGAGTGGATTGGTGACAACACGCTTTCTTACCTGCAAACCAAATATAACGGTTGGCAGAATGGCCAACAGACACAGTTGTGGGAGCAGTACACAGCAAACCATCATTCAGGGCTGGGGAACATTTTTGACAGGGTTAATGACCATTCCTCAAACCTTGCTAAGGAGCTGGATAAGCGAGCACAGGAAATACCAAATGGTAATGAACTAAAAGCACTGTTGCAGGAAAAAGCCGCTCAGTATCATGAAGCAAAAACGCCAGAGCACTTTGAACAAGCAATGGATGCGCTTAATGCATATTTCAAGTCTGAATATCAAGCATATAAGGACGAGAGTCAGGAACGGTTATATCCCAAATATAATGATAGATAAGCGAGTCTGAGAGTTTGTCCGGCCAGTAAGTTACTGGCCGTGACAATTCGATGAAGCGGAAAATCAGGCGGCAGATTTAATATGCTTCTTCACTTTTTTTAGCGCCATTTGTCTTTTTAACGGCGACAAGTAGTCAATAAACAGTTTGCCTTTGAGGTGGTCAATTTCATGCTGCATTGCAATAGCAAGAAAATCATCACGCTCAATTTCGAATTTGTTACCCTCACGATCCATGGCGGAGATTGTAACTTTTTCAAATCGCTCAACATCTGCGTAATAACCGGGAACAGACAAACAGCCTTCCTGGCCGGAAACCGGATTTTCGCCGCTGACGATTTCAGGGTTAATCAAAATGAGTGGATCGTTTCTTTCTGGTGAGATATCAATAACGACGATAGCTTCAGAGCGACCAACCTGCGGAGCAGCAAGGCCGATACCGTTGTCAGTGTGGTACATAGTATCCAGCATATCATCAATCAGTGTTTGTACGGCACTAATGTCTTTAACTTCAGTCGCTTGAACCTTAAGTTTTGGGTTTGGAATGGTAAGTATATCTAATACTGCCATGTCACCTTGCCTTGTCGTAGTGAATTAAAATTAGCAAACAAAATACATTAATTCCGCAATTGATACCAGTCGATGACGTTATCAGTGAAGATAAGAAAACGAGGACACTGGATATAATATACCGTGTGATAGCCTAGTTGTTCTGACTTGAATATATAAGTTAAATAAGGCCTCAGAAGAGGCTTTATTTAATTACCCGTTTTTTGCTTGTTATCAGTGGCTTTATTTTGTTGTTTTACTTCTTCTTTATTTTGTTCTGGTTTTGCTGTTAATTGCTGACCACCTTCATTACCGTGAAAAAGCGGAACAGGAAAGTCTGCTATATCTGACTCGAATAATTTATATCGCTCGCGCCCTTTTTCCAAATCATCAGGGCTGGGAACTGGAGCATCTTCCAATAACTTATCTCGTGCTTCCCTTATATTAAGGAACTGGTCTGTAATTCTGAATAACTCTTCTTTATCGTCATCAGTAATTTGGATTAAGTGTACATCGCGTAAAGCATCCAGTTTCCCAGATAAGACTTTCAGCATCTTATAAGCAGTTTTGCTTGATTCAGCATGCTTGGCCGGCTCCATAATAGCGGCAATGGAAGCAAGAATTGCGACAATAAAAGCGATAAACCCCGTGATAAAGCCGTTCTGTGCCAGCAGGCTTCCGCCAGTGACACCACCCAAAATACCAATGGTGATATTAAGGATCAGGTTAACTCTGTGCCAGTGACGATAGCGGGCATGATGGCTGTAAGCGGCCATCAGCATCCTCTCTTTAGTATCGGTTATCTCTTTTATCAGGTTCTCTTTCAGGCTCATTTTCACGCACTTAATGGAAATGATTGGGATGAATAAAATATAGCTTAGTTCAGAGGTAGGAATGTATGAGGTCAAATATAAGAAACTAAATTCTCATAAATCATATACGCATTTAATTTAATAAAACTTGATTTATATACTGATGATGCACAGTGAATGATTTGAGTTTAATTTATACGGTGTTGATATTTTTTAATGGGAACTTGTATCTAAATGTTTCTTTTGTTTGTTTTTGAGTCGTGTTTTCTATATTTTTGTGCGCTTTGGTCGCTATTTATAATAAAGAAACAATTGCGGGTTTTGTACGGATATTTAGGCAAGGAGTGTCTGGGAAATTTACAAATAATAACCAGGTGAAAATGTTTAATTTCAGAAATTTAAAAGTAGGAGCCAAATTAACCATAGGTTTTGGCTCGGTACTGCTGCTGACGGCTTTTGTTGCCTTAAATGGCTTGATGGGTTTTTCGACCTTAAGTGAAGATGTCAGCATCGCAGATGATGTTAACCGTATGGTGAAGTTGATCAAAGAAGCTCGGATCAATGAAAAAAACTATGTATTACGTGAGACGGTAGAATCTGCAAATGGTGTAGATTCTGCAGTAAACGATATCAATGCGTTAGTAGTAAAGACGAAAAAAGGGATCGACAATCAGCAGGAATTGTTGACTCTTGATCAAGTAGATGACGTTACCCGCACTTATCATCAGGAATTTAAGCAATTTATTGTGCTGAAAAAGCAGGCGAATGAAGCATCAAGAGAAATGCGCAAGCAGGCTCGGGATGTGGATACTTTGCTGACAGAGATTCGAATTGATCAGAAAGCGTCCTTTGAGACTTTGCTGAATGCAAATGCGAGTGCTGATGAGGTTCGCCAGGCTGTTGAGATCGCTGATGCCGCTAACCGCATGATCAAGTGGATGCTTGAGGCTCGAAGAGCGGAGAAGAACTATATTCTGTCTCTGGATGAGAAGTATGCCGATGCAGTTAAGAAGCATATTCGCAACATGAATCAACTGATGGCTGACGTGAAAGCGCAAAGTCACTCAGCTTCTGGCGATCAGAGAGTTGACTCAGTGACATCAGCGATCAGCCAGTATCAGCAGGCGTTCACTAATTATCTGGCAACGCAACAAAAAATGGAGCAGGCTAACGAGAACATGTTGGTTCAGGCTCGTAAAGCTGAAGACCTGCTTAACGAAGCTCGCAGCGTTCAGAAAAAGCATTTGGCTGAAGATATCAGCAAGGTAGAAACCATTAACTCAGCTTTGGCGCTGCTGGCGATTATTGCCGGTGTCGCGGTTAGTGTTTTGATTACCCGCCAGATTGCACTTCCGTTGCAGGAAGCGGTAGGTATCACTCAGCGTATTTCTGATGGCGATCTGACAGTCGATGTTAAAAATGACCGTAAAGATGAAATTGGCGAGCTGTTTGCTGCAATGCAGACGATGGTGCTGTCACTGCGTGAAATTCTGGCTGGCTTGTCTGACAGTATCAACCAGATTGCGACTGCCTCTGAAGAGCTGTCGGCAGTAACTACCCAGACGAGTGCAGGTGTCAATGCTCAGCGCGGTGATATCGAGCAGGTGGCTACGGCGATGACTGAGATGAATGCGACTACGCAAGATGTAGCTAATCGTGCAGACATGACGTCAGACGCGGTAAAACAGGCCTATGAGGAGACTCAGAAGGGTAGTCGTCTGGTTGCTGATACTGTGCAGGGTATGCGCACGCTGGCCGATAATGTTGAGCAGTCTGCTCAGGCCATCGATCAGGTTCGTGCTAACAGCGAAGAGATCGCCTCTGTATTGGATGTGATTAAGAGCATCGCTGATCAGACTAACCTGCTGGCACTGAATGCAGCAATTGAAGCGGCCCGAGCTGGTGAACAAGGGCGTGGTTTCGCTGTCGTTGCAGATGAAGTTCGCTCATTGGCGCAGAAGACTCAGGATTCGACGGTTGAAATTGAAACCATGATTAACACCCTGAAGTCGGGTACGGTAAGTGCTGTTGATGAGATGCAAAGCAGCCAGACACAGGTTCAGCAGATGGTTAATATGGCCGAGCAGGTGAACGTATCTCTTGACGTTATTACCAAAGAATCAAGCACTATCAATGATATGAATATGCAGATTGCGACTGCTTCCCGTGAGCAGAGCAGTGTGGCGGAAGATGTGAATATTCGTGTGAATGCGATTCAGGAAGTGGCAGACCAAACCGCCGCAGCTTCTGAGCAGACATCAGCTTCAAGTGCGGAGTTGGCTAAACTGGGTGAAGCTCTTCAATTGCTGATTCAGCGTTTTAAGGTTTAACGCTCTTATTATTTTGTGAATAAACAGGGCTGCAATATTTGCAGCCCTGTTTTTTTATTTCAAATACGGGTTTTCCGACCACAGATACAACAATTCATAAGCGATCGTTGCCGCAGCCAGCGCAGTTATCTCTCCGTGATCATAAGCTGGCGCAACTTCCACAACATCCATGCCCACGACATTAATTCCCTGCAACTGTCGAATGATCTTAAGCACTTTGTCACTGGTCAATCCGCCACAAACCGGAGTGCCAGTTCCCGGGGCATAAGCAGGATCCAGACAATCAATGTCAAAAGTCAGGTACACAGGACGGTTGCCCACGGTTTGCCTGATTTGTGCCGCAATCTCTTCTGCGGACATGTCATTTGCCTGCATGGCATCAATAACATTGAAGCGATGGTCAGGAACGTCATATTCAGTACGGATACCCACTTGCACAGAATGATCAGCCGATACCAGCCCCTCATTAGGAGCGTGGTAGAACATAGTGCCGTGATCATACCGGCTGCCGTTGCTGTAAGTATCGGTATGGGCATCAAAGTGAACCAGTGCCATTTTACCGTAATGTTTTGCATGGGCTCTCAGTATCGGCAACGTAATGAAATGATCCCCGCCAAAACAGAGAGTGGTTTTCCCCTGATTGATGATTGCGCTTACTGCTGCTTCAAGCCGGGTTGTCAGATCTTCGGCATCGCCCAAGTCAAATACCAGATCCCCGGCATCAACCACTGTTCTGCGCTCAAACAGGTTATATTCCCATGGATATTTTTTGCCTTCCCATGCCAGGTTCACCGAGGCTCTTCGGATAGCGTCCGGCCCCATTCTGGCACCGGAACGCCCTGACGTTGCCAAATCCAGTGGCACGCCCAGCACGACGACATCAGCCTCTGAGTCCAGCGGATTAGAGACCAGAGGACGGCGCAGAAAGGTCATCGCATTGGAATAGAGCGAATAATCTGTCTTTGAGAATAGATCTTGCACTTAAAATCCCTCCAGATAAGTATATCCGGCCAAACCCTGCTCAAGTTCATCAAGCACATTTTGCTGTTCATGTTCCGCAACTTGACTGCTTACCAGTTGCTTATAGTTTTCTCTGATTGCATCCACATCAAGGTGAACGTAACGCATCATGTCTTTCACTGCGTCACCTTCACTTACAGATTCAATATTGGCTGCCCCTGACTCATCAACATTAACAACAACGCTGTGAGTATCACCAAAAAGGTTATGCATGCCTCCCAGTATTTCCTGATAGGCGCCGACCAGGAAAAAGCCAACCAGATACGGCTTATCACTGCGCCATGGCGGAACTGGTAGTGAGTTTTCAATCCCTTGTCCTTCTACATACTGTTCAATCGCACCGTCTGAGTCACAGGTAATATCCAGCATTACCGCCCTTCGCTCAGTCGATTGACCCAAACCGCTCAATGGCAGAACAGGGAAAACCTGATCAATACCCCAGACATCCGGCAGAGACTGGAACAATGAGAAGTTAACGAAGAACTTATCAGCCAGTCTCTCACTCAATTCATCCAGAATCGGACGGTGGAAGCGGTTTCTGGTGTTCATTTGTAAATTCAGTTCGTAACTGATCCTTAGTGCCAGTTGTTCTGCCCATGCTCGTTGATGGAGATTGAGCACACCGGTGGCGAATTGGTTATGGGCTTCAGCCAGGTCGCTCTGGGTATCGTTATAAATCTCAATCAGTGCTCTGTCGTCGTTTTTCTCTTCCAGCAATTGCCAGTTACGCCACATGTTATGAAGCAGCAGCGGGGCTTCACTGTCAGGCGCTGAAATGTCTTCAGGCCGGTATGCTTCATTGCCAATTACGTTGGTAACCAACACTGCGTGGTGAGCTGTGATTGATCGGCCTGATTCTGAAATAATGGTCGGCATTGGCTGCGAGTATTCCCGGCAGACATCACCGATTGTCATCACAATATTCCGGGCATATTCAGCCAGGCTGTAATTCATCGAGTTATGGGACTGGCTTCGGGTTCCGTCGTAATCTACAGCCAGACCACCGCCCACATCCATGTATTGAATCTGAGCGCCGATATCACGAAGTTCACAGTAGAAGCGAGCCGCTTCACTTACACCATTGCGCACATCGCGAATGTTTGCCAGCTGTGAACCCAGGTGGAAATGAACAAGTTGCAGCACATCAAGCTGTTTTTCCTCTTCCAGGCGTTTCAGTACAGTCAGTACTTGTGAAGCCGACAGTCCGAACTTGGATTTGTCGCCGCCACTTGCCTGCCACTTTCCTGCACCCTGAGAGGCAAGACGAATCCTCAGACCAAGCCGTGGTGTTACACCAAGCTCTTTTGCTTCATTGAGTACCAATTCAAGTTCAGACAGTTTTTCCAGTACGATGAATACACGATGGCCGAGCTTTTCACCAATTAATGCCAGGCGAATATATTCTTTATCCTTGTAACCGTTACAAACGATGACCGAACTGGCTTGCTGAGCCAGTGCAAGTACAGCCATCAGTTCAGGTTTACTACCTGCTTCCAGACCTAACTGTTTGTGCTCTAACTGCTTTTGGCTTGCCAGAATCGCATCCACGACGTCTTTCTGTTGGTTAACTTTTATCGGGTAAACCAACAGGTAGCGGTTGTCATACTGGTAGTCTTCAATAGCCTGATTAAATGCCGCACAGATACTATGCACACGCTGGTGGATGATCTGCGGAAATCGGATCAATGCTGGCAGGCTTAAATTACGTTGTTCAAGCTGTTGAGCAATCTGGCTCAGGGGAACTTGATGAGCGCAATTGCTGCGCGGTGAAACATAAACTTCACCTTTCTCATCAATACCATAAAAATTCTGGCTCCAGTACTTTACGTTATACTCGGTACGCACACGATCCAAGTCGACTGAATGTTCCATTACGTGTTTCTCACAAGGAAAAGATGATAAACACCCTCAAAAGGGCTGCCTGACATTCCTGATGTCGCGTGCATTAACGTTGAATACTGCTCGTAAGTCCAACAATGAAATTTCATCGTTATGATGAAAAAAATACGCTTTACGAGGAGCTGTCTGTGGTGATTTATTTGGGAGTTTTTCTGTGGAATGGAGAGCCAGATAATAGGTGGTAAAGTGGGATGAATTTGAAAAGCCCGCTTATTTTGAGCGGGCTTTTGTTTGCTTATTCAGAGTCAATCAAGCAGTACGTGCTTTCTTGCCGGACCATTTGGCACCAAACATGTTGATTAGTGCACCGGCAACGATTAAGCCGCCACCGATATAGGTCTCGAAGGCCGGGTATTCTTGAAACAACATAATACCGAGGACGACCGAGAAGATAATCTGGACATAGGAGTAAGCCGAGGCTTTGCTCGCATCCTGAGTTTGCATTGCTTTGGTTAGCCCCAGCTGTCCGACCTGAGTGAAAAGGCCGACCAGGATCAGCAATCCGGTTAAGTAGAGATCCGGCATTACAAAACTGTCACCGATAAGCAGCACCGAGGTTGGCAAAGCTACCAGCGGGAAGTAGAAGATGATTACTGAACTGTCTTCAGTTTTGCTTAGCTTTTTGACGATAACATAAGCAACTGAACTGGCCATGGCACCAAACAGGGCAATCATGACACTGAATAGCGGTAATTCTGCCGGGGTATTCACATTGATGGTTGGCTGAACGATGGTATACAAGCCCAGCATACACAGCACGATGCATACGACAGACGAAAACTGGATGCGCTCTTTGAGAAATAGCACGGCGAGTAGCGCAGTGAATACCGGGTGGAAGTACTGCAAGATGGTAGCTTCTGCCAGTGGCAGGGTGGTAACGGCATAATAGACGCACATCAGTGCGCAGGTTCCAATTACACCACGTAGCAACAACAACTTCCGGTTGTTCCCCCAGACCGACAGCCTTTTTCGTTTGACATCCAGGTAGCTGATAACGAGCGAGACAAAAGCACGTGCGGCGACGATTTCAAAAACGGGAATACCGTGGGTGCTGACCAGCTTAACGCAAGCGGTCATCAGAGCGAACCCCAGCGCCGAGAGCAGCATAAAACGCACGCCGACAGGGATATGTTGGTTAAAAGTTGAGGTCATGGAAGTTAAAAATATATCAGGCAACAAGAGAGAATAAGCTGCTGATTATCCTCTTGTCGGGGCAAGATTCAAGTTAATCGTTGCCGGAAAGCCTTCGCTGTTTCTTGAGAGGGCGATTCAAGTCTGTACTGATACAAAGTGATGGGTAAAACCTTACACTAATTTTCCTTTTAACTGTTCTAAAGTGTGCTGATTCATTGCACGACAATTAATAAATGGAGAAATGGTTCGAAAGAAAAATAGAGTATTAGTTGTTGTTACATTCTTTATTTGTGTTATGTCGAATATGTCATGAGTTCAACAGAAATTTTGATTTTATAAATTACAATGCCTACAAAAGAATAAGTTATGAGGTAATAAAATGTCCATTAATTTAAAGGATTTACCATATCCTAATATGCCCTCAACATTAAAAGAACAAGTCAAATTTCTTGCTGAGATTTTGGGAGTGCCAAGAAACCTACTTACTGATGCCGACGAAACTGAATTGCAAGCTATGTGTTATGTAATCATGTATCGTCATTTAAGTCAGTTGCAGCGTAATAAGGCGATGAGAGTTATTCATTCTGTAAAGCGTCGTGCTCTTGTTGGTAGTTTAGTTGAGAAGGCTGTTGATACAACATTTGTAAACCCTCAATGGGGAATATGGTCGTTATCAAATACTGAATTGCTGGAAGATATAGCCTCTCATCAGCAAGTACAGTTTGTTGCGGGTTTGATTGGTCTTAGTGCGAGTGGAATGAGTATTAAAGACCTTGTAAAAGAAGCTGTTAAGAAAAAGGGAATAAGTACAAAGAACTTGGCTACTATCGCGATTTGGGGGTTCTTGATTTTTAATGAGATGGAGCTTGGAAAAGCCAGGAAAGAACATGAAAACCGTACTTCAATGAATTCATCAAGGTTTTATTAACATGAGGCATATAATAGGGTCAGTTGTCGGGGTTGGATTTATTGTTTTTGCTATTGTTTATGTATGGCAAGGTCTAGATGAAAATACTAAAGACTATTTTTTCTACACATTACTGACCGTAACTGTTATTCGTGAGATTCATAGAGGTATAAAAGAAGGTCATAAAACTGATTCGTGAATATCTTCTTGCTGCTCTGATGTTATAAAATGCTTCCGGAAAAGAAAGTTCGCTATCCATTCTTAGGTTCGAAAATGGATAGCGATGTTCTTTAACTCTGGTGAAACGTTACAGGGTTATTCCACTGCATTGATTTGATTACGCATAATCGAAATTGATGTGGCGTGTTTAATGGTTTCTTCACCGATCTGGTGCAGGTCATTGGTGATTTCATTACTGGATTTCAGGAAGGTCACAGTATCGATCGCACTTTGATTAATATCGCCCATTGCGTCTTGTATCAGCTTAACTTTCTGCGAAGTGGAATCCATTTGTTCAGAGAGCGTAATGATTACGTCTGAAATCTGCTTGATGCGTTTGATCAAGCCTGACACATTTTCATTGGAGTTATGCAGCGAATCCTGAGTGTTTTTCGCCAGGCCGCGTACCTCATCCGCAACAACGGAAAATCCCCGACCAAACTCACCGGCGCGTGCTGCCTCAATGCTGGCATTCAGCGCTAACAGGTTAGTCTGATCAGCGATCTTGTTGATGATCGACAGTATCTCACTGATGCTGGCAACATCGTCATTCACGGCGCTGACATCATCAGTCAGTGAATTGGCTTCACTGGCCAGTGTATGAACGAGGTTGGTAAACTGACCCAGATCTTTGTTCAGTTCAATTGAGTTTGAGCTGATAGATTCAATCGCCTTCAGTGCGTCGTTTGTTAACGATGTTGAGCTTTTTGCTACATCCATCGTCTTCATGTTGTCCTTAATAATATCGTCCTGAATATTAATAAGCAGACGCTGTGCCATAGAGCGTAACTCTTTATTGTACAGAGAGTATTTACTGTAATCTAAGGCAAATGAACCGTGAGACAGCTGTTGTGGATTTTCCCTTTTGTAGAAGAAAATCGCACTGAGGGTTTCGTTGACATTGACACCATGCAGTTCGCCAAACGTCGAAAATCCGGCTGCCGGAAAGCTGTTAAAACAGGTTAAGTTGGAAAGTGCATGACTGTTTTGCAAGCGGCGCAAAATACAATCGAAGAATACTCCACCGACAGGCTCACCATGACGGCGACGCAGAGAGGTATAGTCTTTTTCGGTTTGCTCGACAAAGTTGGTTCGTTTCATCAGGTGTAACTCAGTACCCAGTGGCGTGTTACAGAAAAAGCTGATTTCCTGACTGTTCAAATCAATATCTGATATTGAACGAATAAAATAATCATCACCGATTTTGGTTGCAAACGTGTAGTCAGATAAAACGTCTGGCAGTTTATCCTGTGAACAGCGGAAATACTGGCTTAAAGCTGACGTCGGTGTTGTCAGTTCTTTATTTTTAGGATTGATGAATGACTTTACTTTTCTGGTGGCTGAACAGGAATCGGCAATAAACCAGGAATCACTGATCGGTTTAAAGTTCTGAGTTTTAAACAGCTGATAATCAAATTCAGGCTGTAGTTCGATGAAAATAAAGATTGCGTGTTCATTGCGTATTGCCTTGCCGTCATGGAAAGGGGCTGATTTGAAATCCAGCTTGCCTGCCGAAGAACCACCAACGAACGGAATCGGGAACAATGCTGATTCATAAATGGCTTCCATCAGCCAGTCTTCACTGTTTGTTAAACCGTTCACCAGAGTGAAAGCAAACATGTTTTCAGCGTTTAAGTTTTTGCTGATGTGGATTCTTTTCAGTTGCTGAATTAAATGATCAACGCGTTGTGAGTCTGTCAGCTCTATTTTGCCCTGTTTAATATCGTTGCAAGGTAACTCGATTAAATGGGTTTGAGAGAAAGCAATCAGTCGTTGGGAGAAAAGTTGAAGGACGATTTTGTCTGATTGTGAGCCAGAGTAAAAAGGCGATTGTGATGAAGAAAGCTCGCCGGCTGTGGATGTCAGAATAACGTTTCCTTGTATTTGCCGTGAAACGCTTCTGTTAACCTCATTCAGGTTAATATGGGTTGGCACATACCCTAAGACTAAAACAGTGTTAAAAGAGGGAAGCTGTTCTTTGAACGCGGTCAGCTTAGATTCGATTTCGTTTAATTTACACTCAATAACTTTAATGACTTCTGAGCTGTTATTGATATCCCTTTCAGCAATTTTGCTTTTTCTGAATTTTCTAAAGAACATAACCTGAATTCACATATAACTGTATCAGCAATCGCTGAAGTGGAGAGAAAAGGCTGACTCTCACAAATCCTTTATAATTATCAAAATATCTATTGATAATCCGAATACTATACCATGAAATGCATAAGTATCCAGTGACCTATGGTTTTATGCATGTTCTATCTGTCAGGGAGGAATATCTTGATGAGAAAAATGCGTTTTACAGCAGTGTTTGGCGACAACGCGATTACAGCCGATTCTCCTCAATGATTTAAATTGATTACTTTTCATTATTTTCCAACATTTTCAGCCATTTGATGACTTCAGCAACCGGTTCAAACAGATGGGCTGGAATGGCGTCGTACAGATCAACTTCGGCATGTAACGCCCGGGCGAGTGGAATGTTTTCCAGTACCGGAATACCTTCTTGTTCAGCCAGCTTTCTTAGTTTTCTTGCTTGAACGCCTTTGTACTTGAGGGAAACTGCAGGAATCTTGCAGTCTTCTTCGTCATAACGCAGACCGACAACCAGATGGGTCGGGTTGGCAACAACGACAGATGTTTTCTTCAGTTGCTTAGGCATGGAGTTGGCCTGAAGTTCACGGTGAAACTCTTTTCGCTTGCCTTTGATCTCCGGATTGCCTTCACTGTCTTTAAATTCGCGTTTCACTTCATCTTTGCTCATTTTGAGTTCTTTTTCGTGGTTGTAGCGTTGGTAGAGCAAATCGAGCAGCGCAATCAGAATCAGCGGTGAAATCACGAACAGGCAAAGCAACAGGAAAAGTTGTCCTGCAACCGGAAGCAGGGCCTCTGTCGGGTTATAAGGCAACAACAGAACATCGCGCAGATGGAATCGCATAACCAGTGCAACCATCAGCCCCAGAATCAGAATCTTTAGTAGCGAAATGAAGAACTCCACCAGGTTTTTGGTAGAGAAGATCTTTTTAGCGCCGGATACCGGATTGAGTTTATTGATATCGATTTTGAGGGCTTCCGGGGCAAACAAAGGCCCGAACTGACCGATGTTGGCAACAATCCCCGTCAAAACAATCGCCGCGAGAAAAGGCGCGAGCATTTCCATAATCAATGTCAGGGTCTGCTGCATCGCGACTTCGGCTGCTTTGCTGAACGGCAAATCAATCAGTCTTGTCGGCAAGGTAAACAGGGCTTCAAGTTTTACCATCAGACGACTGTGGTCGATAACCAGCCACATGATGGTGACCAGCATGGTTGCCAATGACGGAATTTCCTTACTCTTCGCAACCTGGCCTTTTTTACGGGCATCGCGGACTTTTTTGGGCGTCGGTTTTTCGGTTTTTTCACTCATGGCAGCCACATCCTGAGTTGATCACTAAAAGCTGCGATATCCGTCAGGCGGATCATAAAGGCATCGAAAAACAGGCTGATGTATAGCAGGAGCACAAAGAGGGCGATACCGCTCTTGATTGGCATGGCCAGAAAGAAGACGTTCATTTGTGGCGTAAAGCGGTTCATCAGGCCAAGACCGAATTCGCTCAGGAACATGGTGATAACCGCCGGGGCAGCCAGTCGCCAGGTGATATCCATTAGTTCTGAAAAGCACTGGAGCACCAGCGTTACTGAGCTGAATGCAAGTTGAGGCGGAAAGCTGGTGACAGGCCAGAGCAAGAAGGTCTTATAAAAGGCGCTGAGCCACAGCAAAACGCTGCCGGTAATGAAAAACAGGCTGGTTCCGGCATGGTTGAACAGGATGCCGAGCGGTGAAGTCTGATCGCCGGACAAGGGATTTAAGGTACTCGCCATTGAGGCACCGCGCTGGTTATCAATCACAAAGCCGGCACTTTCGATAGCCCAGAAGGGAATGGCACTGACAAAGCCGATAAATAGACCGATAACCGCTTCTTTGGCGATAAGTCCGATCAATAATGTTCCTGATTGGATTTCGGCCAAATGCGAGATCACGCCCGGAAATAGCGGCAGGGCAAGCGCAACTGCTATGCTGTTCCTTACCACGGCTCCACCAAGCAACTGTTTGGCGAACCCCGGGATCAGGATCAGCGCAATCATGAAGCGCGGTAGGCACAGGCTAAAGGCCATTAGCAGATCAGAAAGGCCGTTCATAATAGTTCCGGCAGGCTGTCAAAAAGCTGAAGGCTGTACTGATAAAGCTGGCTTCCCAGCCAGTGAGCGGTGAAGAACAGCACCATGATCACGGCGATCAGTTTGATCACGAAAGATAAGGTCTGTTCTTGCACTTGCGTCAGAGCCTGAAGCAGTGCTACCAGCGTTCCGACCATCGCGGCAGCCACTATCGGCGGAAGTGATAACAACAGAACCAGCTGAATGGCTTGTGCTGTCATGGCGATCAGTTCAGCTTGTCCCATTCATTCCTCCATGTTTCCTTGTCACCTTGAAAACTTACCACCTTGAAAACAATGCCTTCTTCCATCACATCACCCCATTTGATAGCTCAGGACAATGCCGTGGGTGAGCTTCGGCCAGCCATCAAGTAAGACGAAAAGCAGCAGCTTGAACGGCAGCGAAATGGTCATCGGCGAGACCATCATCATCCCCATTGCCAGCAGGATGTTTGAGACAATCAGGTCAATTGCTATGAATGGCAGGTAGAGCAGAAATCCGGCTTTGAATGCTGCGGTTAGTTCACCGACGGTATAAGCTGGGATAAGAACCAGAAAGTTTTCTTCGGTTACGATGTCTTGCAGATCGGCGGGCCAAAGCTGTTTGGCTGTGTCGGCAAAGAAACGTACTTCCGAATCCGTCACTTTGTTCAGCAGAAACTGGCGATATGGTTCCAGTACCGTTGATACCGCTTCTATTGCCTGACCGCTGTCTTTCCAGTCGACGTTGATATTCAGCGCTTCCTGATAGCATTGGTAGCCGACCGGAGCCATGATGAAAATAGTCAGGATCAGCGCCAGGCCGTGCAGTGCCATATTGGGCGGAACCTGTTGGACACCAAGGGCATTACGGATCAGCGAGAAAATGACCACCAGTTTGACAAATGAGGTCGCCATCATGGCAATAAAGGGAACTAACCCCAGTGCGGCCAGCCCTGCAATGAGGGTAAAGGGATCAGGAATACTGAGCATTTGCCGGCTCCTCTGGTTGTATTGTGGAAGGAAAGAACCAGCGGGTAATAGCCAGCGCCGTTTGGCCCTGATATTCAACAATTTCAGCTTGTCCGCAGTATTGTTCTTGAACAAGTGCTCCTGGATATATCAGGAACAATTCGACCATAGGCCTTTCGGCCTGATTCATTGTTATGATTGTGGCGATTTCGTCACTGTTGGTGTCAATTTCAGCTCTTTTCAGCCTTGATGCGCACTCTGGGGACAGGAACAGTGTTTCTGATTTCATAACCAGCCAGTAGTTATCGGGGTGCTCATCTGATGCTTGTTCTGGGGTAGAGGTATAACTCGGCTCATTGCTGACATTTGATGGAGAGAGTGCAGGGGCTGAGGCAAATGGCAGATCTAAAACCTGAACAAGATGGCTTGGCTCTTCAATATTATTGGTGTCATGTTCAGCGTTAATTGGCAGCAAGAAGCCACTGGCGTTTCCTTCAATTGCCAGTAAAGCGCGTGGAAAATAGTAATGTCCCTGGCATAACAGGGCGCCTGTGTGGAGTTGCACGCATTCTGCTCGACTCAGTGATTGAAAACCGGCAATCAGGCTGGATTTGACCGGCATTTGTGGCTGATCGTGCACCGGGCGAGGTGGCCAGCTTTTAAGCAGAGGTGCCAGTAAAGGATGAGCGGCTACGCTGTCGGTTGAAAAATAGAGCTTGATGGTGTGAACGTCAGAATCAGCCTGGCTGTTGGTTCCTGTTCTAGTTTTCGTTCTGGAACCGTTAAGGCAAATAGTCAGGTTTTCCGATGTTGTGATATCAGCTTTGAGCGATTCAACAACAAGGTCGTTTGTAAGATCGTCGTTCTCAAGCTGATTGCGATTACTAGCTTGATTGGATGATGTTTTAATAGCTCGAAGCCAGTTTTCTGCGGCTTGTTGAACCAGCATCATCTGAAAACCATGAGGAAGGGCTGAAAAGATGTCTTCGGTGATCGCCTGTTCAATGCAGCCGAGTACACACTGAGGTTCACAACCAATATGGAAGCTGGTTCCATTCATATATCCGCTGATCAGCCAGCGTGGTTTAACGTCGCTGAGAGACAGTTGCCACTGCCAGCGCTGGTCATCAGCCTGAATATCTGTGTCAAAGTGGTAGTGGTCGGCAAACTGGCTTAGCCACTCTTTTGCTGTTGTCATAACGTGCTGCCGGGTCATACAGTCGTTTCTTCACTCATCGGGGCAAAATCAGCCATTTCTGGATTCTCCGAGTAGACAGATTCCGTCTGATGGGAGGCTTGGTAGCTAATGCTGGTATGGATATGGCGTAGTCCGGGTTTACGATCCAGCAACCATTTTTCCTGCTGCATTTTCTTGGTAAACGCTTCATCAGCGCAGTAAATGGCAATATTGATTTTGCCCTGTTGAATTGAGGATTGAATGGTGACAGGGGCTGAACCGATGCTGGTACTGACCAGTAGGTTATCGCGTTGGCTGTTGAGCCAGATACGATCAGCCCATTGCCGGATTTGCCGGATACTCTGATGTTCAATATTCGAGAGTGTGGTACAGGCTTCCGGGCGGTTATCGGTTTCGATAGCGCTTACTTGCCGCTCTTTGCAGGTTTGAGGTGGTAAACCTGTCATCTGAACCAGTTGTGAAAATGCCTCGGTTTGAGCCGATTCTGCCTGTCGTTTTTCCTTTTGATAAAAACCAGTACCCCGATCGCTATGACGGGAATGCTTCTTTATCGAGGTTAGCTGTTGGCCTTCGTGGAGGAAGCTCGTCGAGGGCATTGTCTTCTTGCTGGCGTTGACGGGCGATGTCGGCAGTTTCATAAAGCTTCTTGATCTCTTTAGATTTTTCTAATTTAAACTGTGCGTGTTGGTAATCGATCCGACACTGATTTAGTTTGTTTTCCAGTTCTGTAATGTGTTGTTGGTGCTGGTGGAGTTGGTGCGCACACGCTTCAATGTGTTGTTGGGCAATCCCGAGCTTCTGTCGCCACAATTCCAGCGCGTGTTGTGACATCAGGCTTTGTTTGGAAAAAGGGGCTGTTGCCAACGTTTGATAGTCAGCTTCGGCCAGCGATAATTGCTGTTCCAGTTCCGGTAGTTTGGTTTTTGCTGATTCCAGCTCAGTCGCTGCCCGGTTAACCGTGCTCAGGGCGGCTTGTTTCCGCCGGTCTTTTATCTCAATCAGGGTTTGCCACATGGTTATCGGATCACGCTTTGCAGTTGTTCAAGGCCTTCCCTGAAAGGGCTTTTTTCATGGGTTGCCTGGCATAACAGACTACGGATTTGCGGCTGCTTGCTGATAGCCATGTCTGTTGCCGGATCTGTGCCTCTCTGGTATTCCCCCAAACGTATTAACAGCTCGCTTTTTTCATAAACGGCCATCCAGTTACGGATTTGTTCTGTTGCCTGACGATGCTCCGGTGCGGTGATCTGGCCCATAACCCGGCTGGCACTGCGCAGAACATCAATGGCCGGGTAGTGGGCCGCAGCTGCCAGTTCACGAGAGAGAATGATGTGGCCGTCGAGGATCGAACGAGTTTCATCTGCGACGGGTTCTGTCATGTCATCACCTTCCACCAGAACGGTATAAAGAGCGCTGATCGAGCCTTGTTCAGTATTGCCGGGACGCTCCAGCAACAGCGGTAGTTGTTCAAAAACTGAAGGTGGAAAACCGCGCCGTGTCGGTGGTTCACCAGCCGCCAGTCCCATCTCACGCATTGCACGGGCGAAACGGGTGAGAGAGTCCATCATCAACAACACTTTTTTGCCTTGCTCGCGATAGTGTTCTGCGATTGTTGTTGCGACCAGTGCAGCGCGTGCCCGTTCCATGGAAGGGCGATCAGAAGTCGCAATGACCAGCACTGCTTTTTTGCGAACTTCTTCGCTCATATGCAGTTCAACAAACTCCCGCACCTCGCGGCCACGTTCACCAATCAGGGCCAGAACCACGATTTCCGCTTCGGTGTTGGCGAGGATCATCGACAGTAGGGTACTTTTACCGCCCCCGGCTGCCGCAAACAGCCCCATTCGCTGGCCTTCACCCATAGTGAGCATGGTGTCGATTGCGCGGACACCCAGCGCAATAGGCTTAGCAATTGGCGGTCGGGTCATTGGATTGGGAGCGGCATTGAATACTGGACGCCACTGACCGTTTTCATTGAGTTGCGGTTCTGCCTGCTGAAGCGAGCTGCCATCCATCGGAAGGCCCAATCCGTTGAGCATTTTTCCCAACACGGCATCGCTGACCCAGATCTCATGCTGACGCTTTTCATTGATAACTCGTGTCTGGCTTGAAATACCGCGAGATTCCCCAAGTGGTGCCAGCAGGGCATAAGGAGATTGAATCCCGACTACTTCTGCAAACAGAGTTGGCTGGTTCGGTGTCTCAAGTCGGCACATGTGACCGAGGGCGGCATCCGGCAGTACTGAACGGATGATATTGCCGGTTACGCCGATCACCTTACCAGCACTCTGACAGGAATAAGGTTCCACTATGCGTTGATGAAGTCGGTTCAGGCGGCTGATAAGACGGGCATCAGGTGCTTCATTGAATGTCGAGTTTTGAAGCGTTTCTGACGCACTGTTATCAGGGTTTAAGTCAGCCTGACTGGTTGGGAATTCTCGGTTTGGCAATCGAATTTCCTGCCTGAAAAATCTCTTAGGATGATGATTCTCCCGTTTCATTTAATGAGAGTCTTAATAAAGTTGTGATTTCTCTCTGAGGCGCATTACCAGCGATTTTTGAGAACTTTTTTAGGCTTTTTATCTCGTAATTTCTTACAAAAGCACAATTGGAATCATCCTGTGAAAAGAGGTTGGCATGGCAGAAGTATCAGGACATATGCCGGGAAATTTAGCTGTGGCAGCCGGTCTGAATTCAGGCGGTGCGAAAGCTGATAGTGTAGTCTCCGGCGTCGCTGTGCTGGATAAGAGTAGCCTTGCTGATTCGGCAGAGGAACTGAGCTTTGCTTTGGCTGAAAAACGGCCGAAATCAATGGCCGAGAGAAAATCAGAGAAAGATGACAGTGCCAGGCTGGCCTGGATAGAAAAAATCCGTCAGCTTCTTGAGAAAGCTCCGGATCTGGAAAAACAGCAGAAGTTGGTCGATTTTGTTGCGGCTAATCTGGGGCGTTCCCAGACCGCTGAAGCCTTTATCGAAAACCTGAAGTCGTTCAGCGACGATGAATCGCTGCAATACATGGCTGGTCAGTTGCTTGCTGAAGCCAGTGACTCGCAAGACAGTGAACACTATGAAGCTGCGCTGAAGGCGTTTAAAGAGAAAAATGCCAGAAATGTATTGGCTGGACTAAATACGTCTGAGGTTTTTGCTAAAGAGTTGCCAACGGAGCAGCTGTCTGAGGCGAGGCAGTCTTACCGTGATCTGACCGACTATCAGAGTCACAGTCGGGCATGGCGTCAACTTGTTCAGATGGCGAAACAGTATGGCTCGGTGGAGCAGGCGGCGGAGATACATCAGCGAGCGTTATCGGCTGACTATCATGCGCTGGAGCCTAGTCAGGATCGCGATATTTTGGCGATGGTGATGCAAAACCTCAATCAGCTTAAACAACTCAAAGGAATATTCGAGCAGACTGTAGATCTAGCCCGTCAGATACAGGGACAGTTTTTTGTGCCAGTTGATGAACAGTTATTGATGGAGCAGGTTCTGTCTTTTCCAGACAGCCAGTTTGTCACGGTACGCCAGATGGCTCAGATGATGCAGCGACTTAACATTACGGCTTTCCCTGCTCAGGTTGTCACACAGCAGGGTATGAAGGCGATTGCTGGCGATTTGCCGGACGGACTGTACCCGGGACTTGAGCAGCGTAATCGGGTGATGGATAGCTTACAGCAATGCATTGATCAGGTGATCGATAAAGAAGAGATGTGGCTCGATGGACAGTAATGCACAGCACGCGCTGGTTGAGTTTCTTTCCGGTTTTGATATTGCGATTCCGGATACTCTTGCAAAGGGATTTGCTCAGGAACTCGGTTCGATTCGTTGTGCGTTACCGCGCCATGTTATTGAAAAGTCGGCCCTTGATAAACGCGTGACTGCGCAATGGCAGCAAGTTCAAAATGATACCGCTCAGCTGGAAGTAAGCTGGAATGCGCAATGGTTGTCTCTGGCATTACCTATTAAAGTGGTGAACGATCTTAAAGATCATATTTTCTTACTGAACTTGCTGGCACCTTCGCCGCTTTCTAATCAGGTTGTGCTGGATAAGCATCAACAGGTATGGCTGGTCAGTCAGTTGCCATTGGCTGAAGTTCGCACTCATATTCTCAATCAACATATCGATTGGTTAATCGAACGGGCGGCGGCTTCTCAGAACAATGGTTAGTATTTCAGCCCGGCTTAATCTTACTCGCTCGTCTGGCATATCAGGTTCTTCGGAATCTCAATCCCGCATTCCACTTTCAGGTCCGGCTCGTTCAGATCGTATTCCTGATAGATCACGACAGATTGAAATCAAATCTGGAAAAGTTCTGCCTCTTTCGTCCCAAGCTTTTTCCCCTTTGCCCGGAGAATCTTTGGACGAATGGTATCAGGCACATCAGATAAACAAGCCGCGTGCTGTCGGAGTGGGGGAATACCAGCAACTCGGACAGTTCTTGTTAGGCGAAAATACCGATGAAGCACAGCAGGCGGTAAAGGTAATTGAAAGTCTTTGGCTGGTTCAGCGAGAAGTTAATTTAATTAAATCCGGTCTGGTGAGCTCCTGACTTTTGTTTCTCTGGCTCTCGGTTTACAGGCTTTTATATCTCTGGCTTTTATAACTGTAGTTTTAGAGCGCGGGTTTTTAGATCGCAGCCTAGGCTGCAGGCGGTACGTATTTATATGGAATCGAAACAGGCAGTATCCCTGATGCAAACCTTACTGGTTAATTTATTGCAGCAGCGACAATGGAGCGCTGCTGCCCCGATTGCAAAGTGGCTGTCGGTGAACGGTGATGAGGCTGCCAGTGCGCTTTGCCCGCAGATATACAACCACCTCAGCTTGTTTGATGAGGCATTGCAGGCTTTGGCTATGGTGCCAATTAATATGCGTCGTCAGCCTGTGGTGCGCCGGGCTGAGGCCGTCACTCTTTTTGAATTAGGATATCCACAGTTGGCAAAAGAAGTTCTGTTGAGTGCCGTTTCCGGTGATTACCGGGAGGTGGCTGCATGAAAGCGATATTGAGCCGTCTTGCCGGTCGAAATGATTTGGTATTGGCATTGCTGTTGATAGCGGTTGTTTTCATGATGATTCTGCCGATGCCAACAGAGCTGGTGGACATTTTGATTGCAACGAACCTTGGAATTGCGGTCATTCTTATGATGATGGCGATTTACATCCATACTCCTCTGGAGTTCACCTCTTTTCCATCTTTGTTGCTGTTGACTACGCTGTTCCGTCTTTCCTTATCGATTACGACAACCCGACTGATCCTGCTACAGGCTGATGCCGGACAGATTGTTTATACCTTCGGTAACTTTGTGGTCGGCGGCAATCTGGTTGTCGGTGCGGTTATTTTCCTGATCATCACCATTGTCCAGTTTTTGGTGATCACCAAAGGTGCAGAACGTGTGGCGGAAGTGTCGGCTCGTTTCAGCCTTGATGCGATGCCGGGTAAGCAAATGAGTATCGACGGTGATATGCGCGCCGGGGTAATTGACATGGAAGAAGCCCAGCTTCGTCGTGGCCGGGTTGAAAAAGAGTCCCAGCTTTATGGTGCGATGGATGGGGCGATGAAGTTTGTGAAAGGCGATGCGATCGCGGGCCTGATCATCATAGTGGTTAACCTGCTGGGCGGGATCACGATAGGCGTTGTGCAGCGTGGTCTTCCGGCTGGGGATGCCCTCGGGGTTTACGCGATTCTCACCATTGGTGACGGACTGATTTCCCAAATCCCGGCACTCTTTATTGCCATCACTTCCGGGATTATTGTGACCCGGGTATCGACAGAAGCGTCGGCAGATTTGGGTAAAGACATAGGTAATCAAATTATCAATCAGCCAAATGCTCTGTTGATTGCCAGTGCCATCCTCTTGCTGTTTGCCTTGATCCCCGGATTCCCGACTGTGACCTTTTTGGTGCTGGCCAGCGGGCTGGGACTGGCGTCTCAATGGTTGTTAAGACGCTCAAAAAAATCTCAAACGGCCTCAAAAAGCTTTTCATCATCACCATCTGAGGCGGCGGATGGTGATGACAGTGAAGATGGGTTTTCGCTGACATTACCGCTTTCGCTCTCTGTTGTTGAGCTGGCAGAAAAAGGGTTTGAGGTAGAGTCTCTGTCAGCTTCCCTGGCAAAGCTTCGCAAAAATCTGACTCGTGAACTTGGTGTGCCTTACCCGACGATTCACTTGTTCTGTCAGCCTGCGGATGAAAATCAGGGGGCGGGAAATACCAAAGGGGAGTACCAGTTGATGGTGCATGAGATCCCGGTGATGTCCGGCCTGTTGTTGGGGGAGGCGGCGCTGGTAATGGCTGATGAACAGCAACTGCAAATTCTTGGCGTGAATTATGAGCAGGCTCCGTTCAGTTATCAGGGGCTGTTTTGGGTAAAAGATAAAACTGAGCAGGAGTTAGCCGGAATGGGGCTGACGATCATTTCGCTGAGTGATGCGGTTCTGGCTGATATTCATCAGGTGTTAATCCGTCATGCTCAGGATTTTATCGGTGTGCAGGAAACCCGCCAGTTGCTGGAACATATGGAAGGAGAATTTGAGGAGCTGGTGCGTGAAGTTCAGCGTCAGTTACCAGTTTTTAAATTGACCGAGATATTGCAGCGTTTGGTGTCGGAACAGATTTCGATCCGAAATTTGCGGGCGATTCTGGAGGCTGTTGTGGAATGGAGCCAGAAAGAAAAATCGGTCATCCAACTGACGGAATATGTCCGGATTTCCCTCAAACGTTATATCAGCCATAAGTACAGTAATGAGCAGAATATGTTGCCGGCATTTATGCTGACGCCTGAAGCGGAAGAAACCATTAGGGCGGCAATCCGCCAGACATCGGCAGGCAGCTATTTAGCAATGGATCCGGTGCAGTCTGAAAACTTGATCAACAATTTACTGGCAACAACGGGGGATTTGCGCGCGAGACCGCACATGCCGGTTGTGATCACAGCAATGGATATTCGCCGTTATGTGAAGAAACTGATTGAGCCTAAAGCGTATGAATTGCCTGTGTTGTCTTTTCAGGAGCTCAGTGACAGCGTCAATGTTCAGGCGCTGAACCGTGTCGGCCTGTAGTTAAAGTTTGCTACAACGTCCTCCAATAACCACCTTAATAACCTAAAGCCGATCTGAGGTCAGATTAATTCCTCAAATCGGCTTTTTTTCATGTTTTTCATTTCTCAAACCATCAAAGTCATTGCCTGAAAAAGAATTAACAAGGGAGACAGGTGATGCCAATTGAAGGAGCCGATATCCGGCCTGAACCGCTGGCTTCCGCTTTGACTCAAAACGAAGACTTGCTTGCCACAGCCAATCAGATGCTGGGGCAGGGAGAACGGGCTATTGCCAGCTGTCCGGTTAGTGTGGAGCAGGCAACCCGATTGGTAAACACTCAAGCTGCATCAGGCGAACTGCAAGCTGCGGTAACGCAGGTTGATGCTTTGGCTACAGCCGGACCGTCTGCTCAGCCAGATCGTCATAAACAACAAGCCAAACCTGTTCGACAGCGCAGCGGACGAGTGTTTATTTAGTTTTAAACCCACAGAAGGAAATTAGGGATGAATACGGTAAATAGTCTTGCCGGTACTCAGTCGGTCAATATGTATGCCGGAGATCAAAAGCCGGAACTGAACGACTTGATGATGGCTGTCATGATTGAACGTACCAGCATTCTGGACGGTCAGATCCGTGACGGTATTTCAACGATTAATGGTCAGAATGAGAAAATGCGTCAGCTTCAGGAGTTTACTGCGGAAGCTCGTCAGGCTCAGCAGTCTACCAATATTGTTGAGAATCCGACTTGGTCTGTCGAAGGTAATCAAATCAAGCTAGACAATGGCTACGTTGTGACTGTCGGCAATGAAAACCGTGACTGGACAATCACAGATGCGGCAGGTAACACCACAAAGATTTGGGGCGACCCGCATGTTGATGAAAACGGTGATGGCACAGACTGGGACTTTAAACAGAATGTGACATTTGCACTGGATGACGGTACCAAGATTTCAGTCGGTACGGCAGAACGTGGTTATGCCAACACAGTGACTGATTCTCTGGCTATTACGAAGGGCAACCAGCATATCCAGGTAACGGGTATTGCGGATAACAACCCGACAATTTCGCAGCCGAAACTGGACGGATTGGAAGTTGATGCCGCAACTAACGATGGCACAGTTTTTTATGCCAATGGCAGCACCAATTCATGGTTCACCGACAAGGAATCTCAAAATCGGGTAACCAGTAATCAGGCAATGGGTAGCCAGCAAGTTATCAATGAAGATGACACCATCGGTAATAATTCGGTGAAGATGAGTGCCGAGATGAGAACATTCCTTGAGGATAACAATATTGAAATCCCTGATAACAAGGATGGCTACTTGAGCAAAGATGACTGGAAGAACCTGCTTTCCTCAATGCAGTCTTTCGGTGACAGCCTTACTTCTGTGTCCCAGCTTGATATGGCAAAGCTGCAGTCTTCGATGAATAAGTACAACCAGTCTTACGACATGCTGTCGAACTTCACCAGCAAGTACGCTTCAAGCATTGATTCACTGGTCGGTAATCTGCGTTAAGGCGAATTCATTATGGAAGAAGCGCGTTCTATTGAAGATTTTGTTTCTGAGCAGGCTGAAAAACTGGCAGAAGCAGAACAGAGCTGTAAACAGTACCAGGCTTTTGTTGCCCAACATAAGCTGGATCGTTTGCAGGCTATTCTTGAGGGCCAACTGACTCCTCAACAACGCAGACAGCGGGAAATCGAGCAACGCCAGTTTATGAACCAACCTGAAATGGCAACTATTTCCAGCACAACCACTCAATCTACCAAGTTACCACGCCGTATTCGTGGGATTTCAGTTTAATTAAGGACACATTATGACAGCGATTAACCCAACCGCCGGAGTGACCGGTACAACGTTTAACCCATCCGCCGCATCTCTGGATTCACTGATGATGATGGTAATGATGGATCGCTCAAATCTGCTTGATTCACAGGTGCGCGACAAAATCGAAAACATCAATGCTAAGAACGAAGATCTTAAAGAGATCAATGGCGTTATGTCACAACTGCGTAACGACATGAGTAAGGTCGGTACTGATGACGATGACACCGGTTCCCTTTCTCCCGAAGTTGAAGATTATCTGGCCGCTAACTTCTCTGACTTCAACCGCTCCGATAGCTACAACCGTAAAACCATGCAGCTACAGCTGGAAAACCTGAAAGGTAAAGCTGAAAGCCTGACTTCATCTTCTCAGCTGGATATGGCTCAGTTGCAGTCAACTATGGGTAAGTACAACAACAGTTTTGAAATGCTGTCGAACTTCGTATCCAAGTACGGCCAGTCTATCGATTCTATTGTTGGCAACTTGCGTTAATTTGAGGTGAGTGAGATGACGACAGCAGCAGTTGATGCATCCCTGATGCAGGAGATCGACAAGTATCTCAGCGGTGGCGGTACTATCGGTGAGCTGTATGAGCTGAGCCCCGAGACCTTAGAGACTTTCTACCAGGTTGGATACGGACTCTATCAGGGCGGAAGCTATGCCGAAGCCGAAAAAGTATTTCGCTTCCTGTGCCTGTTTGATCACTACGGGTTACGCCATTTCATTGCACTCGGTTCTTGCTTGCAAATGCAGAAGCAGTACCAGCCTGCAATTGAGTCGTTCAGTTATGCTGGTGTGCTTGACTGTACCGATCCCCGTCCGCCATTTCACGCGGCTGAATGTTATTTGGCGTTAGGTCAGCGGGAGAAGGCGAAAAGTGGTTTTTATGCTGCCAGTCAGTTATCCGAGAAGCACTCACAATTTGATGAACTGTGTAGCAGAGCTGCCAACTTACATCGGCAGTTAGATGCTTCTACTCAGGAGACAATGAATGAATCCAGTCAATCCGCTTAGTGACAAGTTCGCTGCGCCGGGATTGCAAACCAACCAGAATGAGTTGGTGGAAAATCTCAGGCAGGCTGTCACGCAAGCAGCTGTTCCACAGCCGGTAGCGGTGAGTAAAGGGCCGGGGAAGACAAACAATACGTCGTCTGTCCGTCCGCCGATACTCGATATGCCGCTGGCTGATAAGGAAGACGTCAGCCGTGCGCTGATGGAAGTGCAGATGAAACTGCAGGATCAACAACTTAAACTCAATACCAATGACATCAAAGGCATGCAGGAAAAAAATCAGGCCCTGCATGATCAACGTATAGAAAAGCTTCAGGAAGCCATTGAGAAAATGGCAGAAGCGAAGAAGGGCGGTTTGTTCGCCAAGATTTTCGGCTGGATTGCAACTATTGCAACGGTCATCGCTTCGGTTGCCATGATTGCAACGGGAGTGGGTGCCCCTGCTGCAGCGATGATGCTGGCAGGTGCGGCACTGATGCTGACACAACAGATTTCCTCTGAGACAGGAAACTGGTTAAACGATGCTGTGTCAGAAGTATTCCAGGCATGCGGTATGGATGAAAAGGCGGCGCAGATAGCTGCCAATGTGACAATTATGGTGGCGAGTATTGCGTTAAGTCTTGGAGCCGGAGCGACAACCGCCGCCGCGGCAGCCACGACAACCGCAATGAAAATCGCCAGGATTGTGTCGCAGATGGCGAAACTGACCGCCGCGGTTTCAGGGCTAGGACAGGGGGTCTCGCAAGGGGTCGCAACCGAAGCCAAATACGAGGCCGATATGTACAGTGCCGATGCCAAGGAAATCAGTGCCTACCTTAAGCGAATTCAGTTGATGCTGGAAGAGGAGATGGAACGGATCCAGGAGATCCTGCAAAAGATGCAGGACAACACTTCCGATGTAATGGCAATTCTGTCTGACGGACAAGAGTCCCGTTCTCAGATGGCCCGATATATCAGCGCATAGGAGAAAAATGATGACTGTTAATATGAATAATTTAACGTCGAATCGACCTTTAGATCCTGCGCTGAACGGGGCTGGTAATCTGCAGGGGGCCGAGGTCGTTTGCGGTGCGGAGAAAGCAACTGGCTCACAACCCGCTGTGACTGTTATACAGGGTGGAGGTACGTCGGTATCGGCTCCGGGAACGGGGAAAAATATGCTGGATATGCCAGCGGCTGTCGGTAACGGACAATATGCCAAAGCTTATAATGAGACAGGCAACTTGAGCCATGAAGACAGTATGGTGCAGATCAGCGATATTCTGACCCTGATGCACAAAATTGCTCTTGCTCAGCGCCAGCAGGCTCGTGAGAGCCGTACTGCGGAAAGGGAACTTACGGTGGACGCCATTAAAGGTCAGGCTGACAAAATGCGTGAGCAGGCCCAACTTGAGCGGGTTTCCGGCTGGATTTCTGCGGGTATGACTATGGTAACCAGTGCAATGCAGATGAAATCGGCGATCAAGGGCATGAACATGAAGCTCTCTGATGCTCAACTGCAAAGTTACAATAATTTCCAGCAGGCTAAGACCCAGATCTATTCCGCAATGGGTCAGTTTGTCACAACCCAGATCGATTACCAGGCCAAGTTGAAGCAGGCTGAAGGTAAAGAGCTGGAAGCTGTGCAGAAAGTGCATGAAACGGCAGCAGAAGATGAAGGGCAGCAAATGCAGTTCTACCTTGATGTCATCCGTGATGCACGGCAGAAGCTGGAAGAAGTGATGCGAAGCCAGCAGGAGTCAGTCAAGAGTATTGTACGGGCATAAGTTATTTGCTCGACAAGAAACAGAGACCTGAACACCTTACATCAATGGTTACATTGTCACTTAATGAAAGACACCTCATTCCGAGGTGTCTTTTCTTATTGCATACGTTGTCTTAGCTCTGGTTTTTCTTGCTCAGCCTTTCGAGTCAGTTGGCTTTTTAGTTTTAATCCATATGGTAACGGTTGAAAGCCATCAGTTGACCATCACCCTGATTTGTGGCGACAACGACGTAATTGTCGGTTGAAGCCAGCACTTTCCATTTATTGTGTCCCGGTAGTTTTCTCGCCGCACTAAGCAGTTCGTTGTACATGCGGATATCTTCCGGGGAGAAGATCAGTCCTTTGTTGTACGACTCTTCTGTAATGCTCATTGAATACTGGCCATTCAGCTTGTCATCAATGATTCCTTTGGTATGAACCTCAATGATGTTATTGAGCCCCGATTCGGAAAAGACGGTCGTAATATCGATGTTACGGTTTTCGATAAAGATTTCGATGTTCCGTTTACCTTGATAGCTGCTGGCAGTCGACTTGATCTGATAAGACCCGCTGAGTGCAGTTGCTGGCATCTTGTTTATAAAGTCCCAACTCGAAATACTAAATACAGCCATGGAGCTGGCTAAGAATAATCCTTTAAGATACAAAACGAGAGACCTCTTTCATTGTGATTTTTTCAATGTCACTGATGGTTTCATTGTTCTCAAGCAGAATGATTTTATTATGAATAGATTCATTCTTATCTATAACAACAATGGATAGACTATTTTTCTTTAGCATCAGAAAAATTGACTTTGGTGATTTGCTTTCCGGTGCGGAAATAAGCTTTGAATTAATTGCGCTGGAAATCGCTTTAATGAAATCATCATTGTCAGAGTATATTTTTAATTTGCTATCAGAATAAACCTTGTTTAGGCCAACTGAATCGTTTTGTTGCTCGCTTTTACTAAAGGGGAAATAAGGTGCATCACCTAAAAGATAAAATGAAAGCATGAAAATAAGTGAGCCTGAGAAATAAGGCCATTTTGTTTTTATGAATTTAAATATTGTTGGTTTTGTTTTTTGCTTTGTTTGTTGCTCTTTTTCTTCTATTTTGCTTTCTATTACCTCTTGAGAGTTTTCTTTATTTTCATTCTTTTCGATTTTCTCAACAATTTCGCTTTCTAATTTGTAACCTACCTTAGCTATTGTTTTTAGCCACTTTTGATCTTTACCATTATCACCAATTAAATTGCGAATATTACTGATAGCTTGGGTGATAGAACTGTCGGAAACGATTTTTCCAGGCCATGCCTTCTCGAGAAGAGTCTCCTTTGATACGACAATGCCTGCGTCTGTGCACAGGGCAAGTAAGACAAGGAAGTCATGACTGCCGATGCGTTTTTCCTCATTGGTTTCTGTATGACGTAACAGAGATGCATCTTTGATGAGAATCCAGTCATTTATTTTGTACATTAAGCTTCTCACTTCTTGTTCAAGTCGCAACGTTATAATTTGATTGTTTGTTGCTTATTTAATCGTATGCCAACTGACTTGCTGAGTAACAAGAGCACTCACATTATCATTATTAAATTAAATTGATTGCACCTTAAATCATAATTGTTAATTTTATCATGTTTTTTTGAGTGATTTGATTGGTGAGTAAATGCTCTAAAATCATCATGAAAAGAAGAGATTTGATTTTATATTGATCAGTTTCAAAATTTGAATTGCAAAAGTGATTTTGACCGCAAAAATAATAGTGGTATTAATTGACAAAATTATCATATAAAGATGATTATTTTATTACTTTCTAATATTCTTTTATTCGAATAAAGATGCTTTGATGACTCGCTGAGAACAAAAGATTAGTGTTGTCAGTTATGATTTGAAGCTTTGGTTTTGTAATTGATAGTGTATTTTATAAAAGTACTGCGAATGTTTTTTATTAAACTAATAGGTCAAAAATAATATTGTGATAATTGTACTAAATAAGAACTTGAATTGGGTCTGTATATTTTTTCTATCATTATTGTTGTTTCTATATTATGAACCACGTCAAAAGTCATTTGTTTAAGTAAATCTTTCTGGGCGGATAATTGTGAATGAGATCAACTTGGAATGTGAGACTAATGGAATAATGATTCTTTATTGTAATTCATCATGACTCAAAAACTTACGCAAATAAAAGCATAGTAGAATCAGAAATATGTCGTCTTTTTTGTCACTGCCACAAAATCATTAGCTTTAATTATCATACAACATAAGTGTTATGTTATATCGTAAAGATATATCTGTTTCATATGTTTGGTGGCTTATACTGTGGTATTCAGAATATAAGAAGCGAACGAAAAGCTGAGTGCATTTTTACGCATCGCTCAGTTTTAATGTATTCATTTTGTGGACACTTGAAGTGTAAAGAGAGTTGTATCTCAATTCCGTTTCTTCTTCACTTGGCATGATCGACTAATGTTAGTCGGATAAGTTGATATTCAGAGAAAATGTTATAGCTTTGGATGAAGTTAGGCATCAAATTTCATTTAATGATGAAAGATCACTTATTTAAATTTACTTACAAATAAATAATCGTTTATGCGCAAGTGGAACCTAAGGTGTGATCTGACAATCAGACGAGTAGTCACTCAGGAGGGAGAGAATTAATGGAGATGGATTGGGCTAGCGGAATCTTGAGTATCGACTCTTTCTTTTCTGTGACTTTGGGGATTATCGTTCTGTTTGTCGGACGAAGGTTGAACCACATGTTTACGCCTTTACGGGAGTTCAGCATACCTGAACCTGTCACTGGCGGAATTTTGTTTTCTGTTTTAATTGCTTTGGTTTTTATTGCTACAGGTGTTGAAGTTGAGTTTAACCTTATGGCGCGTGATGTGTTGCTGGTGTACTTCTTCACTACGATTGGCATAAACGCCAGCTTCAAGGATTTGCTCAAGGGCGGTGTACCGCTCATTATCCTGCTTGCCATTACTATCGGCTATGTGATTGTCCAGAATTTGACTGGTATCAGTGTTGCTGCGTTGTTCGGGCTGGATACACCTGTGGGTATGCTGGGCGGGAGTGTTTCCCTGATTGGTGGTCATGGAACGGCTATTGCCTGGGCTCCACGGATATCTGAAGGTTTTGGTGTTACAAATGCGATGGAGATTGGGATCGCCTGCGCCACTTTCGGTCTGATACTGGCCAGCTTGATGGGCGGGCCAATTGCCAAGTTCCTCATCAATCGCTATGACCTTAAACCCGATCATAAAGAAGAGCTGGATGTTGGGGTTTCAGAGGAAGCTGAAGAGGGGAAAATCACCGGCTTTGATTTTCTGGACGCTATTTTGGCTATCCATATCTGCATGATACTCGGTTTCATTATTAATGAGTCTATAGAAGATATTGTACAACTGCCTCTTTTCGTTACCTGCCTGTTCGCCGGTATTTTGATCACCAATTTGATTCCTGATTCATACCCTCGGATTTCCGGTACAAAGTGGCCCTCGCGCAAGCCTGCTGTGGCATTAATCGCAGATATTTCACTGGGTACATTTCTGGCGATGTCGTTGATGAGTATGCAGCTCTGGACATTGGTGGATCTGGCCGGACCGATTTTTGCCATTTTAGGCGCACAGTTTGTCGTCGCTGTTTTGGTTAATCTTTTTATTGTTTTCCCTGCGATGGGGCGGGGGTACGATGCGGCTGTGGTTTGCTCGGGCTTCGGCGGAATCTCACTGGGCTCAACACCAACAGCGATGGCCAACATGTCTGCTGTTTCCCAGCGTTACGGTAATTCACACCTGGCATTTATTATTGTGCCGCTGGTGTGCGCATTCTTTATTGATTTAGTTAATGCCTTGGTGATTCCTTATTTTCTGAATAATTTCTGACTTTGTTTTTTTAATTGAGATCAGCTTTGCATTTTTCCTTTCTTGACTGGACGAGTAAGAAGGGGACAATGACGGCTTCTATCAATTATTAAATAGAAACCAAACAATAATTATGAGAATAGTAGCCGTAACCGCCTGTCCGACAGGGATTGCGCATACCTATATGGCAGCAGCTGAGTTAAAAAAAGCGGCTCAGCAAAAGGGCATTCAAATCACTGTAGAAACCCAGGGCGCAATGGGGATTGAAAATCAACTGAGCATTCAGGACATTGGCCGCGCAGATGTTGTTCTGATTGCCTCGGATATTGAAATTGAACACCGCGCCCGCTTTACCGGCAGTACTATTCACTGTGTGACTATCGAAGAAGTACTGACTGATGCCGGAAGTGTTCTGGAGCGTTGTAAGGAGCTATGATTGAGCGTCGAATTACCTTTGTTATCGGTGATGAGGGTATTCCCGTCTGGAAGCTGAATCAGCTGAAAACTCTGGCTGGTTACTTCCGCTCTGTCGTCGTGATGATGAACATCACTCGTCTGCTTCAGGCTAATGTCGAGGAGACGTTCAGGGTAATGAGCCTTGGCTCAAGGCCGGGAGATTTGTGCCAGTTGTTGATTGAAGGTTCTGATGCCGAGTTGGCTTGTATGGTGCTGACCGATTTTGTTGCAGAGCAGTTTAGCCTGGTGAAAACCGGTAGCCGCAAGAAAAGCCGTTATGCCCTCTGTGTCGAAAGTCATGACGAGAATAATCCGACTTTTTTCCTTCCGTTTGAAATGTCTTTTACTTATCAGGAGTTAACGGATGAGGTTGGCGTAGAGGATAAGTCGGCTTTGATAGAGCGATTGTGTCGAATGATGGTTTCAGGAATCGAACCTGAGAAGGTCGAGCATAAAGCTTCCTTGCTGTTTGATTTACTGAGTAAGCGAGAGGCCGTTTCTTCGACAGCAATGGGGAATGGTATTGCGTTACCTCATGTAATGAGTGATGCAATTGAGCAGCCTGCAATGGCTGTGATTCGTTTACCGAAACCCGTCGATTGGGCGTCAAATCGAGGTTCGGTTTCTTTGCTGATTGCGATGTTACTACCGGCTCCGCCTCAACGCCCTCATATCCAAGCTTTTTCTCATTTCTCCCGCTCACTGCTGGAGCCTGATTTTTGCCAGTTACTGACAGCAAATCGGGTGCCGGATGCCTTGAAAGCGGTGATCCTACATACGTTGTCCAAAGCATTCAGCGATAACACGTAAAGTGTCTTTCTTAATCCATTGCGCGATATTCAGATGGCGTCATTCCGGTTTTGTTTTTAAATACCCGATAGAAATAGTTTACATCCTGAAATCCGCACCGGGTCGCTACTTCGTTCAACCTGAAGGTGTATTTTTTTAGCATAAATTTGGCGCGGTCGATCCTTACCCAGGTAATGTAATCGGCGAGCCGCATGTGGCCTTGCTGGCGGAAAAGCCGTGAAAGGTGGTTCGGTGTGATATTAAATCGTTTTGCGATGGAGTCCCGGCTGACTGAGCGGTGGAAATTCTCCTGAATATAAATACAAATCCCCTGATACAAATCTTCACTGTGATTCCTGGCCGAACCGGTTGGCGTTGAAAGCATAGACTGACAGTAGCTGAGTAGCGCCAGCATCAGATATTCATCCATTGGTTTCTGAATTGGTTCATTGGCAAGGGCATTAAGGGCTGCGAGGATGTGGTCAATGGCATGACCTGTGCGGGTTTGGATACTGTGCTTTTGAATATCGTAAAACGACTGTTGTCCTTTTCGTTTACTAACTAGGCTGAAACCGAGCTGACGGCGACCAAACAGTAGGCTGAGTACGGAACAGTCGGTATCCCAGTTTGGTTTATTCCAGCTGTTGGGCGGAATGTAAATGGCATCTCCAGCCATGATCTTCACTTCAGTGATCCCATGCTCCGGATCTTCCAGTTCATTGATGTATTCACCGCTGATAACCAGCTCCATACGAGGGAAGTTTACCTGATAGCTGAAAGGCGGCGGTGTCATTTGATCACCCGCAAACCAAATGCGATTAAAGTGCTCACGTTCAGATAGCAGTGTTTCGATGACGTTATGGAAGATCTGGCTCATGGAGTGATGGTCTGTCGATATGTTTAGTCGGTATAGGAATATTATTCATAACGTAGAAACCGACGGCTATAAAAAGCCATTACTAATGGTATGGAATCGTGAAGCTTGTCACGCAAAATGACCTGATGAGTAGCGCTGTCATGGTTACTTTATTCTAGTTTTACCTTTTGGTTAAATTTAAACCAACCAAGCGAAAATCCATTAAATATAGCTATAAGTAGCTGTTTAACATGGCTTATATGCTAAATAATGTCTTTTGTTTCATATGGCTTGGGAGGTGAGAATTAGATCACATAATCATGTCTATGTTACAAATATCCAGTAAATGCCTCTCTGGTACACTATAAGCGTGAGGCCGATTAGCTGACAATATTCCCAACGGCAACACTATCGCTGAATAATAAAATCACCCAGGGGGGAATACTCATGATCACTAATTTGATTAATGAGAAGCTGATATGCCTGGACCTTCAGGCTAATACCAAAGAAGAGGTTTTTGTCGAGATGATCGACCTGCTGCACAAGCAAGGGCGAGTTCACGATAAAGCACAGTTCTTGGCTGATATCCATGCGCGGGAAGAGCTGGGTAATACCGGTTTTGAGGATGGAGTCGCACTGCCTCATGCCAAGAGTGCTGCAGTTGCAGAGCCAGCTGTGGCAATTGGTATCAGTCGTAATGGTATTGAGTATGGAGCTGAGGATGGCCTGCCATCAAAACTGTTTTTCATGATCGCCTCGCCGGATGGCGGTGCTAATCACCATATTGAAGTATTGGCGGAACTGTCATCAAAATTGATTGAAGATGGTTTTATTGATGCTTTCATGAAAGCCCGAAATGCTCAGGATGCCTTGAACCTGTTGCTTGAAAAAACAGAATCTGATGAAGATGTTCCGGCGGCTGAAAACGGTTTGATTATTGGTGTGACAGGCTGTCCTGCCGGAGTTGCTCATACGTATCTGGCTGCTGAAGCACTTGAAAAAGCAGCAGCAGAGTTGGGGTACGAAATTAAAGTCGAAACCAATGGTTCAATCGGGGTAAAGAACAGTCCGACAGCTGAAGAGATTGAGCGGGCTGAAGCTATTATTGTCAGCTGTGATAAGCAAGTTGATATGACGCGTTTTGCCGGTAAGAAACTGGTTAAAACCGGAGTTAAAGCACCGATCAAAGACGGTAAAGGGCTGATTCAGCAGGCATTGCAGGCGACTCCTTATCAGGCTGAAGGTGAAGAAGCACCGGTTCAGTCAGAAAGCAAAGTTTCTCAGGCTCGTTCAGATTTATACCGCTATCTGATGAACGGTGTATCTCACATGATCCCATTTGTTGTGACCGGTGGTTTGTTGATTGCACTTTCTCTTGCGCTGGGCGGTCAGCCGACTGAAGCCGGTATGGCTATTCCGGAAGGCAGCATGTGGCAGAAGGTACTGGATGTCGGTGTTGTCGCCTTTACTTTGATGATTCCGATCCTTGCCGGTTACATTGCTTATGCGATTGCCGATCGTCCTGCACTGGCTCCGGGTCTGATTGGTGGCTGGATTGCAAACAATGGTTCGTTTTACGGTGCTGAAGCTGGTACAGGTTTTATCGGTGCCATTATCGCAGGCCTGTTGGTTGGTTACTTTGTTAAGTGGTTGGTAAGCATCAATTACCACAAGTTTATCCAGCCGTTGGTGCCAATCATGATTGCTCCGATTGTTGGTAGTTTGTTTATCTCTGGCTTGTTTATCTTTGTCATCGGTGCTCCGATTGCCAGCCTGATGGACAGCTTGAATGCAATGCTGACATCAATGAGTACGGGTAACGTTGTATTACTGGGTATCGTTCTTGGTGGTATGGCCGGCTTTGATATGGGCGGGCCGTTCAACAAAGTTGCCTTCCTGTTCTCTGTTGGCATGATTGCCAGTGGGCAGACTCAGTTTATGGGCGCAATGGCTTGTGCAATTCCGGTTGCTCCATTGGGTATGGGCCTTGCCACAGTAATGGGACGTAAGCTGAACCTGTTCGAAGATTCTGAGATTGAAGCCGGTAAAGCGGCGGGTGCAATGGGCTTGGTTGGTATATCTGAAGGTGCGATTCCTTTTGCCGCCCAGGATCCTATGTCAGTGATTCCGGCTAACGTTCTCGGCTCAATGGTTGCAGCTGTGATGGCTTTCTCATTCGGAATTACAAACAGCGTGGCTCACGGTGGTCCGGTTGTTGCCCTGCTGGGTGCAATGAATAAGCCACTGATGGCGCTGGTATGTATGATTGCCGGTTCTGTTGTGACTGCTCTGGTTGCGGTTTCACTGAAGAAAATGCGCCAGGCGAAAGCTCAGACCGCGATTGCGTAAATATTAATTTGTACCGGTCTTCAAATGAAGTAACCCCCATACCGGTACAGAAACTCCCTCCTTATTAAGGAGGGAGTTTTTTATCCGAACGGTTTGTGCCTGATATGAAAGTAGTCCAACAGCAGGTACTGTTCTGATATAATTTCCGGCTGTTTCAACTGTCCAAATTGGTTGTTGGATACTTATTTCATGAGTAAGCAAGATAAGCATTTACTGATGAAATCAGTATTTAGAGGTAACACTATGACTGTCACTAATTCCCCGTGTTTTTTCCTTATGCGCAATGTTATTCAAGACTATGCGTGGGGAAGTACCACATCGATTGAGTCTTTGTTCGGTATCGCAAACCCGGAGGGTAACCCTCAGGCTGAAATCTGGATGGGGGCGCACCCTAACGGTTGTTCTCAAATCGACGTAGCTGGCAATGAAAGCCGTCTGGCTGATTTCATTGATGGTGATAAGGTGGCTATTTTGGGTGAAGCAACCGAAAAGCAGTTTGGTGAATTGCCTTATCTTTTTAAAGTTCTGGCTGCTGAAAAAGCGTTATCAATTCAGGTTCACCCAAGCAAGGCACAGGCTGAAGTCGGTTTTGCTAAAGAGGAAGAAGCCGGAATCCCTCTTAGTGCCGGTCATCGTAACTACAAAGATCCTAATCATAAACCTGAGTTGGTTTATGCGTTGACGCCTTATCAGGCAATGAATGGTTTCCGTGAATTTGCTGACATCGTCAGCCTGTTCCGCGCTCTGGAAATTTCCGAACTGCAAGATTTGGTTTCTGCACTTGAAGCTGATCAGAACGAGCAAGGTCTGCGCTGTTTCTTTGAAGCGATGTTGTCACTGCAGGGTGAAGTGAAAGATGCCGCACTTAAAGGCTTGCTGACTTATGCTGAATACCATAAGTCAGATGAACTGTTTGCACTGATTCTGGAGCTATCAGAGCAGTACCCGGGTGACATTGGTCTGTTTTCTCCGTTAATGCTGAATGTTCTGACGCTTCAGCCGGGTGAAGCAATGTTCCTCGACGCTTGTACACCTCATGCTTACATCAAAGGTACAGGTCTGGAGATCATGGCAAACTCAGACAACGTTCTTCGTGCTGGTTTAACACCAAAGCATATGGATGTTGCTGAGCTGGTGGCGAATACTCGTTTCGTTCCAATGCCGGCAGGTACTTTGCTGCTTGCACCAGAACAGTATGAGGACGGTCTGCATTATCCGATCCCTGTGCCTGACTTTAAGTTCAGCGTATATAGCAAGGTTCAGGAGACTGAGCTGAAACCGGCAAGTGCAGAAATTTTGCTGGCTGTTGATGCCCCACTGACGGTGGCTCATGCTAACGGTGAAGTTTTGACGTTGGAAAAAGGCGAATCCGTGTTTATTCCTGCTTATGCAGGTAGTTATAAAGCAAGCACTGCTGGTCGTTTTGCCCGCGCCTATAACTAATGAGTTAAGTTTGCGGTTGTATGCTTGACTCTGTTTGTTGCAACTGCATGACTGATCGGCGATCCTGACAGCTAAGGAGAACATGATGTTTCAGAAAGAACACTTAGTGAAACTGGCTAATGTCAGGATGCCATTTGGTAAATACAGTGGTAGGGCGATTATTGACTTACCTGAAGAATATTTACTGTGGTTTCAGAAAAAAGGTTTCCCGGAAGGGGAGTTGGGGACGCTGATGGCGCTGGCACTTGAATTCAAAATTGAAGGATTGGAGTCGGTGATCAGGCCGTTAAAGCGTCCTGAGTCCTGATATACCAGAGTCGGCAGAATGTTAAATGGAAAGGGGGAGAATCATTGATTCTCCCCCTTTTTGTATTATTTGCTCAGGTAAGCATAGCCTGTGGTGAAGGCTGCTTCCTGGAACTGACGCAGGCCAGTTGCTCGGAAGTCGATTGCCAGCGGGTTACGCTTCAGCTTTTGTTTGATTTCTGAGTTTGAGATGAAATCAACATAGATGTCATCAATTAGCTGGATAGCTGCTTCCAGTTTGAAACCAACCGCGCTGCCTGCAAATTTGCCGCGAGTTTCACGAGTGCGGATCACTACGCGATCAACTTTGTAGTCTTCAAGCAGTTTTTTGAACGCAAACTGGAAATCTCGCATCTCAACGTTGTCGAGAGAATCTTTCATGATGAACTTTTGAGTTCGGCACTCAGGGATATCAAATAACCCGTTCGACATAGAAAGTAGGCAGATAACCGCTTCGTTGCTTCGTAGCTCAACAGCACAAATTTTCATGTAAACACCTAGATATTTTGTTAGCGCTACATTGTAGGCTAAAACTGTGTTCTGTGTCAGATTTTTAACTTTATCTTTCGTATGAAAAATCGTTAATCGATATACAGAAGCTGTTCCCGTTGAAGATGAGCTTCAATATCTCGTGCACACATCGGCTCGCAAAGAAAGTGGCCCTGTAAAAGTGCATTTGGGATTGAACTGAGTCGTTTGAGCTGTCCTTCGTTTTCAATACCTTCAATGACAACTTCTGCGCCAATGTTTTTAGCGAGGAAAGCCACAGAGGAAATAATCTGGAAGTTATTATTCTTTCTGCTCATCTCAATAACATAGCGACTGTCGATTTTTATCTGCTTTATCGGCAGATCGCTCAGCATTGTTAAGCATGTGTATCCTGCACCAAAGTCATCAACACACAGAGTCAGCCCCAATTTATACAGTGAAGTCATCGTTGCTTTTGCTGTTTGAATATCTCTCATCATCGCACTTTCGGTGATTTCCAGTACGACAAGTCCGGGATCGACATCGAATCGCTCTAAACGTGCTTGGATATATTCAACTAACTGGTTGTCACCCAGATCATGGGCTGACAAGTTGAGTTGAAGTCGTGGCGAGAAACCTTGTTCTTGCCACCGTGAAAGCTGCTGAAATGACTGATGGATCACTAGCTTTGATATTGCTGAAACCAGTCCGGCTTTTTCAGCCACAGGGATGAATAGAGAGGGTGAGATATATCTTCCGTCCGGTTGTTGCCAACGGATCAGGGCCTCGACGCTGTATATTTCTTTAGCGCCGGGAATGTAGATTGGTTGGAAATGCAGCGAGAATTCTTCTTTTTCTATCGCATTTCGGATCTTATCGATTAGCTGCATGTGCTGCTTAGAACTTGGTTGGTAACTGGCGGAGTAATAGCAGAAGCTGTAATGGCTTTTCTTCGCTTCGTACATTGCCAGGTCAGCACATTTTATGAGTTCGGTAATTGAGGTGGATTGAGAGGGGTAGCAGGCAATACCAATACTCATGTCGACGTGTACGACGGTTCCCCGAACCAGAAACTTATGTCTGATGCTGTTTTGCAGCTGTTTGATGCAGTTATCTATTTCCTGGGCATCAGCGTAAGGGAGAATGATGGCAAACTCATCACCGCCAAGGCGGATAAGTTCTGCTTTTGAGGGAAGATTAGCCAGCATGCGTGTTGCAAGAGCTTTGAGTAAGGCATCTCCGGCCAGGTGACCAAAAGCATCATTAATGGGTTTGAATTTATCGAGGTCGAGCAGCATCAAAGCAAACGGACATGCATCCGTCATTTTGCTTTTCATGCTTTGAAGCATGAATTTCCTATTTTTCAAACCGGTAAGGGCATCATGCAGCCCACAGTAATGCTCTTTAACTGCGGCTTGCTGATATTTGTTGATGCTTCGCAGGCTTAGATTAGTGATGAGGTGGACATAGAAACTGCCGAACAGGAACACCGGAGCGATTAACAGTTCAATATGATCAAAGGGCAGCTTAATCAGAAAATAGGTGTAGCAGCAGTAAGCAAGAACAAAAAGAGAAGTCATTACGGCTACAATGCGCCAGCCAATACGTTGGTCTTTCTTACAGATAGATAATGTCGGCCTTATGGCATGGATCATTACGACTGTACCCAGAATGACTAATAGTGGCGCAATGTTCTGCATTGTCTGTTCTCTTTTATATTATATTCAAGGATATATCTGGCCGGAGAGCTCTATTTGAGTCAGGAAGAGCCGCATATCAAACTCTATTTGATGGTAGTCCGGCTCCATATGGCAACACAGTTTATAAAATGCTTTGTTATGCTCTTTTTCCCGCAGGTGAGCTAATTCATGGACGGCGATCATACGCAGAAACGGTAGCGGTGCTTCCCGGAAAATAGAGGAAATGCGTATTTCGTGTTTGGCTTTGAGTTTGCTTCCCTGTATCCGCGAAACAAAGGCATGTTGTCCGAGAGCGTGATCAACGGCATGTATTTTTTTGTCGTAGACCACTTTGCTGATAGGGGCAGACTTCTTCAGGTAATCTGATTTCAGTTCCTGAACAAAATCATATAACGCTTTTTCTGTTTTAATATCATGACAGCACGGGTATTTCTTTAACAGAAATGGCTTAAGTTGTTGCTTAGCGATTAGGTTGCGTACCTGATCAACGAGCGATTCAGGGTATCCTTGCAAGTATTTAAGTTCTGACATGATGCTTATAACAGAATGATATATGGCTTGTATTTTAGAAGGGATTCTATAAGGCTTAGCGCAGCTACGCAATTGATTACTTTGTCATCACTTTTTTGTTCTTTATTTTCAATAAATTAAAATCATTAAGAGTGTAATGTGCCAATTGTGCAATTGATTGAAACAGGCTATAAGTTAATACGTAAAGTTTGCTGGAGCTGATCCTGATGTATTTGAAATTACCACCACCCCTTGTATTACTTGTGACGCTGGGAGGTATGTATTTACTTTCTGTCTACTGGCCTTTGTGGGTATTTTCCTTTTCTGGGCAGTATGCGCTGGTATGGATTTTAGGGCTTATCGGCTCCTTACCGGGGCTGGCTGGAATAGTGGCTTTCGCCAGAGCAAGAACGACAGTTAATCCTCATAAGCCTCATAAAGCATCCCGACTGGTTACTTCCGGAATTTATCGTTTTTCCCGTAATCCTATGTATCTCGGTTTGCTTGTGTGGCTTATTGCGGCATTTGTTTATTTATCCGCAATTTCTGCGGTCATTATGATCCCACTGTTTATCCTTTACATGAACAACTTTCAGATTGAGCCGGAAGAGGATGTACTGGAAGCAATGTTTGGCGATGAATATCGCGAATATTGCAGAAAAGTGCGCCGTTGGTGTTAAGCTTTAAGCATTATCGTCAAGTCATCAGAGTGATGATGAGAACTTGACCTGTCTTTGGTGGCGGATATTATGTGCCACTTTTGACTTACCTCCGTATATAAAATGACAAATCCATTTCAGGTTCGCTGGACATCAGTGGGGAACACCCTGTGTCTGGGCCATTGGGAAATTCACTATAACAACACCCTGCTGCAACTACCGGAAGACAGACTGGAAAAAGATATGGGAACTTATGGAATTTATAACTTCATGGACCCTGATGATCCACTTTACGCTGAAGGTGACAAAGAAGATGACTGGATTGTCGCCAATGTCGATTGGCTGGCCGATGTTTTTGAACAGCATAATGTGCCTATTGATGAAGAACATTTTCGATTTTTCTATCATGCAGTAAATGCTGAGGACTGGCGTTGTGGCAGCTGTGGTGGTTGTTAGTTGTGAAATTGCTCAATAGGAGAAAATAATTCTCTTTATTCAGTAAGGCATAGCAAAATAGGCAAAACATTTTCCTTAAGACAGGTGTAAATTAACCCTATAAAACAAAAGGTAATTCCTTACTCCTACTTCCATCTGTTTTTTGAAGGGAATAACATGAAAAAGCACCTCTGGACCGGTTTTATTGAAACAGTAAAGAAAGAAGTCGTTCCGGCACTTGGCTGCACCGAGCCTGTTTCTGTAGCCTTGGCGGCTTCTATTGCGACTACTCATCTTAAAAGCAAGCCAACCCGTGTTGATGCATTTGTTTCACCGAACCTGATGAAAAACGGTATGGGAGTTGGTGTACCGGGTACTGGTATGGTTGGCCTGCCTATCGCGGCTGCTGTCGGTGCGCTTGCGGGTGATGCTGACGCTGGCCTTGAAGTTCTGAAAAATATTACACCGACAGACGTTGAGTCTGCAAAGCTGATGATTGATCAAAAGCAGGTTTCAGTTGGTGTCGCTCAGGTTTCTAATATTTTGTATGCCAAAGCTACAGTCAGCGATGGTGAAAATGAGGCGACAGTGATCATTGCTGACGGCCATACCAATGTGGTTGCCATTGAGGTTAATGGTGAGTCGGTATTTATTGCTGATCCTAAACCTGTTCAGAAAGAACAACTGCCGGGAAATATTTTCTCCGAGGCAACAGCCCAAGATATCTATGATTTTGCCCTTAATGTACCGGTAGAAGATATCGAATTCATTGTGCAGGCAGTTGAACTGAATGACGCGCTGTCGAAAGAAGGTTTGACCGGTAAATACGGCTTGAAGATTGGTGTTACTTTCCAGCGAAATGTTGAGCGTGGTCTGCTATCCGGTGGCTTGCTGACGGATGTGCTTTGCCGTACATCAGCTGCTTCAGATGCACGTATGGACGGAGCAATGAAACCAGCCATGAGTAACTCAGGTTCCGGTAACCAGGGTATTGCGGCAACGATGCCTGTGCTGGTGGTTGCTGAGCATGTTAAAGCTGACAGAGATACTCTTGCTCGTGCACTAATGATGTCTCACCTGATGGCTATTTACATTAAGAGCTACCAGAATAAGCTGTCTGCACTTTGTGGTGCGACAACAGCATCAATGGGTGCAGTTGCGGCAATGACATGGTTGCTTGGTGGCCAGTTTAAGCAGGTAAGTGATGCTATCTGCAGCATGATCGGCGATATTACCGGGATTATCTGTGATGGTGCAAAAACTAGCTGCGCAATGAAAGTGTCTTCATCTGCTAGTGCAGCAGTAAAAGCGGCGTTGATGGCGCTGGATGGCATCCGTGTTACCGGTAATGAAGGTATTGTTGCTGACGATGTTGATGCCTCGATTCGCAATATGTCGGCATTGGCGAATGGTGCGATGACACAAACGGATGTTCAGATCTTGGATATCATGGTTCACAAGTAATTGCAGTTCCCTGAAACTGAAAAGAGCGCCTGATGGCGCTCTTTTTGTATCCGTTTGTTTTAGACTGCTACAGTTTCAGGTTGCAGGTATTGCTGCCATGCTTCCTGATAAAGGTTTTTTGAAACCGTTCGCAGCTTGGCGATTTGTGCATGTTCAAATTCAGACAGGTTTCGATTTTGCTCCAACTCTTTTCGTTCAATCTTTTGAATCTGCTCATAGATTTCATGCTCCTCACCATTTTTGACTGTTGAGATTGCATCCAGGTGAAGCTGAACTTCAGCAATGATGTTACTCTCCGGGAGCTTTACCAGTAGTTTTAAATCCCTGTAACCCGAGTCCGTCGGATCTTTGAAACGGTTTTTAACCGCAACGATGGTGATCTCTTTATCCAGTAATTCAAAGGCCTGAACCAGAGCAGGAATATCATCAGCGACAAGGGAACCACGGGCTAGGTCTGTAATTTTATGCGTTTGTCCCTGCAATTCAGTCGCAACTTTAGTTCTGGCACGATGTTCAGATTTGATACCCGGCAGGATAGCTTGAGTTTCTGTGACCAGGCTGATTTCTCGCAACAGGTTATCTAGCTCCTGTTGTGCAAGAGAAGCGTTTTGATAGAGCTGATCAAAGTCGCTGTAAGGCTGGGTGATTGATGAATCCCTCCAGCTATTAATGCTGTATAGCCCGCTTAGGCTGCGTTGAAATGATTTCTTACTTGCTTCTGATTGGTTGGATGGTACCTCAAAGTCCGAATCTGAATAGTTTGCCAAGGGAGCCGCAACAGCCGGGCCACGTCCAAAGACAAACAAAAGAATAAAGCAGGTTCGAAGTACAGATTTAAGATCCATTAAACAACTCCTGTTGTGCTGAAACTCGCCATTTTTGGGCTTCAGCAACGTACGTAAGACAGTGATAGTCAAACTAAAGTTTGAGAAAAGTGACGTACCAAGTTGTTGAGAAATTTCTCTTTAACAGTGATTAGAATAACAAACGAATCTGAACAGAATATGAATTACCAGATGAAGTTTGGCATGTTGAACTTAACTAGTCTTTGGAAATTTAAGCCTGAATAAGCCAGCCTGAGTTTTATTGTCAGGCTGGTTCAGGTACAGAAGGGTATTAGCTGGCTAGAGCTTCTGGCTGAAGATATTGATGCCAGGCTGATTGGTAAAGTGCCTGTGATTGGGAACGCAGCGCAGTCAGTTTGGCTGATTCTAATTCAGTCAGGGTACGCTGTTCGGCTTTTGCTCGTCGTTCGATATTCTGGATTTGCTCGTAAATTTTGTGCTCTTCCCCGTTTTTAATGTCGGAAATCGCTGCCAGATGTAGTTGGATTTCTGCAATGTGCCGTGATTTCGGTAATCTAACCAGCATTTTGAGATCACGGTAACCTGAAGGTCCTGGTTGCTTGAAGCGATTTTTTACTTCAAGGACGGTGACTTCATGGGATAACTGCTCGAAAGATTGCACAAGGCTGCCAATATCGTTTGCAACCAATGAACCACGGGCCAGGTCAGTCAGTTTGTGAGCATTCCCGTTTAGTTCTGTATCAATTTTGTGTTGCGCTCTGGCTTTTGATTTTACGCCGGGCAGTTTTGGCTGATTTCCTGTTAACAGTCCCACCTGACGAATGATTTTCTCCAGTTCATTTTGTGCTTTAACGGCTTCTGCGTAGAGGCTATCAAAGTCGGTATGGTTCTGGTAAAGGGTTGTTGCATTGTAGCTTGGGATAGCAAAAAGACCGCTAAGTGAGCGTTGAAATGTCTCTTTACAACCCTGTGTAGGTGAAGGGTGTTTGATCTCCTGGTTGTTAAATTCGTGTGTCATGGCTGAAGCAATCGGACTTCGGCCAAGAATGCACATTAGAACGAAGCATGTTCTGAATAAGGATTTTGCAACCATTGAAACTCCTTGAATAACCACCTCGATTTGAGTGGTGACGGAATAATTTCCTAATCCGCTCGGTTAAGATATCTGTCCGATACCTGTGTTTTCAAGGACGGTTGCCACAAAAAAGGGGGGTAATGTTGCAGGATTGTGACTGTCTTCCCATTCTGACCATTTTTTACTATTTGATAATGACTGTGTCATATTTTGCAGTATATGAAGCCATCTGCTTAACTTTGTCGGGAAGTTGCGTAAATAGGGACAGTACTGTCCCATTGTCGTAATTATGAAGAGCTATTTCTTAGCAAGAGGTGCACCGGAAAATCGGATACCCTGCCAGCCGTACTTCATAAAGTTGCGGATGTTTTTGTGGTCATTGCCAGCAGGGTTCTGCAGAACATTGTCACGATAGTAATGTCCGAAGCAGGCCAGAGTTTCCGCTTCTGTTAGGTTTTGTAATCGTGCAAAAGCGAAGATCCTGCATGATCCTTCATTATTCCCTGCCGGGTTTGACAATGTTTCATTACCAAGGCCATTACTGAAGGCTGTCGGCGTATAATGGTAATGTCGCTCGATAGTCTTAAGAACGGCTTCAAAGCCGACCTGTTCGGGACTATGTCTGAGCAGGTTGATTAGCGCATCCATGACAAAATCTCCAAATAATCTCAACCGTAAAAAAGAAAAGGACAAAACTCGTCCTTTTCTTGTTGGTCTATGTTTCCTTGCTGAAGCAAATGTTGGGTATCAGCGTTGGTTTTGCTTGCGAGCCTGTTGCTTCAGTTCAAAGTCCAGTTCGTCAGGGTAAACGACCAGCCCGTCTTCATCCTGATTAGGGAAAATCACTACAGCCAGTTCGTCATCTTCAAGTCCGTGTGTCCAGCGGCTATGCCATTTATTCAGAGAAATTGCTTCTGCCTTACAGGATTCCCAGTCACCTGTCGCCCATGCTTCGGCAAACTCCTTATTTGGCCATACCGGTACACAATCTTCATCGTCAGTGTTTAACATGACACAGCCATGCTCATCAGTCAGAATCCAGATTTGCCGGTTTGTAACAACCTCTTTTACCAGATACTTGTAACGTTTTTCTGCGTCATAACCTTGGATTGCCGCAATCTGGTCTGTGTCTAAAGGGTTGGACATGAATTAATTCCTGCTCTCAGCTTCTTAGTTTAAGCGTTATAGCATAGAGGAAAATTAGACTTTAGTCATTGGTGCGATGCTGCCTCCGGATGTGAATCCGAAGGCAGGGAGGAATTTACTTAAGTGTATAGGGTATACGAACAGAAAGCTGGAAATCAGGCGCATCGGCAGTAAGGCCAGCTGTTGCACCAATGTTTATTGTTGTATCACGGTCGACAGCATAATTGGCACCAAAAGAGAGAGAATCCAGTTGTAGCAGTTTGGCATCATCTGCTGTTGAACCGTTAATCTTAGACTTTAGGATTGTTTTGTGGCTTAGTCCTATGCTGAAAGAAAATTTAGGATTAACGGCAAAGCCCATTCCTGCACTAAATCCAATTGTATCGCCGAGATCTATGGTATTTACAACCAGCTGCTGTTCTGGCTCACCATCTTCACCCGGAATGGTGACATCCACTTTTACATCATCCTTTATATTCCATATATAGCTGAAGTTCATAAAGATCACGGCCGGATCAATAGGCATGATCATACTAATGCCGGGTTCGATACTTGGAAAACCAGAACCGGTTGGAAGCTCTTCAAAGTCGTTCAGGTCGTTGATTGGTACATCGTAGGGGGATTTCCCTGTTGTTGTTTTGAATCTCAGGCTACCAATCCAGTAAGGTGGCTCTTTCATGTTGATTTGGTATTTGAAAGCCGCTTCAATATCTCCAATGTCGCTGCCATCGACTGTACGTAGCTTTGCTTCATTTGAGCCACTGTTCAGTTCTCGCTCGGAAATGGAGTCAGAGCGATAAACCCAGGGGATGCGAGCTTCGACTTCAAGGCGGTTGGTAATACCGTAACGCCCGGTAAGGCCCAAGGTAAGTGTTGTCCTGTCTATATCACTGGCACGAATCAGCCCTACTATTAAAGAAGGCAGAATAGTGTAACCAACAACGGATACAGAATTTGAAGAGTTTTGTGTGTAAGAAAATGAGGTGTCCAGAACAAACGAGCCTTTGGGTGTTAAAACGCCAGGCTGTTCGAATATGTCACTAACGGTTTGTACCCGTTTCGGTTTTTCTGTCTCATGAGACGAGGAGGACTCTTCTGCAATAACGGGTGATGATATTAAAGCAAGCAGCGCTATTAAGCTTTTATTATTGAAAATACTCACGTTTCCCTCACTTACTTAGCGTAAACCCCTAAGAGCGTCTTATATTAATTGCTTTTTTATTCATATATGAGCTTATAGGGAAAGGTTAGCTCAGGTGAGATTAAGATGTTAATAGTCAGTCTCAATTATTTGTCTTATTGATGAGATTATTTTGTCGTTGTCTGATTAATAAGACTAATGATAAGCTTCTTAAAATTTAAAATTAATTTATTATGGTGAGAATTGTAGTTGTTCGAATAACAAAAAAAATCAAAATTAAGTTCTAAGTTACTTTTAATATTAGAGAAAGTTTATTTATTAAAAATAATACAAAGGTAGAAGTGGTCAAAACTATGATTAAGTTATCTCGTATGGCTATGCGAGAGACCATAAAAAATAACAACTCAGACAACTCAACATATTTGGAGTAGGATTATGCGTAAGACAAGTATCGCGCTATTAGTAGCAGTTGTTAGTTCTCCTTTAGCTTTGGCAAACAGTGACCCATATGGTTATGACTATGACCCGTATTCAGATACTGGTAGTGATAGCTATGGTTATGATGATGGTTATGATGACGATGGAATTGTAGTAAAGGATTCATTTAATAAAGATATTGATAAAACATTAACTGTTAGTTATGACAAAGACGTAACAGTTAAAGATAGTTATAACGAAGATAATGATTATATGTCTTTGTATGATGTGAATAATAAAGATATTTATGAATTCACAGACAATAGCAAATACAACAATTCAAAAGAGTACTCTATCCATATTGAAGAGAACTACTACATGGCTAAGTCCAAGCTGGATGGTGCGGTTACATATAGTGAAGTAACGTATGGTGCTGGTTGCTGTGATGGTTATGGTTACGACCATGGATATGGTGATCCAGTTGAGTCATCACTGGTCGTAACTCAAACTAACACTATGCAAGACGCATTCACCAGTGCATCTGGTATTAATATTGCTGGTCAAAACGCAGGTAATAACTCTCTGGTACAACAGAGTGCTAGTACTAATGCAATGATCACAGGTGTTTCAGGTCAATAATTAACACACATAACTGAGGGCTGATTTTCAGCTCTCAGGAGGATGTCATGAAATATTTAACACTGATAGCAATCACTCTGGCCTCATATGGGGTAATTGCAGATGAGTTGGATATTCTAGCAAACTCTGAAACTTTATCTGAAAATATGATGAATCAGTCTCGAGGCGGACAGTACGAACTGAAGATTGATAATTTTCAGGCAAGTTCAGATATGTATGGCGATGTTGCAGGTAATGGGGCATACAATAATACTACGGGTGATAATGTTATTGACGCTAATTCTTTTAGTGATGCATCCGGTGTATTAAATGTTGTCCAGAACACTGGTAACAATGTGTTAATTCAAAATGCGACCGTGGTTAACCTGACATTGAAGTAATTGTTAGTCTATCCATGCTGACATATGAAAATATGTCAGCGAACAAAATCCATTACAATAACAATTTGGGTTTCGCAGGACACAGTAACAATATTTCTTCAGTTTTAAGGTTATGTTATTGCTTTAAAATAATGATATCGCGATAGCAGTTATATCTTAGATGCATGGACGTGAAATTTTACATATATTTGGAGTATATCATGCGTAAAACAAATCTTATGCTAATTGCAGCGCTTGTGGCTTCACCTCTGGCTTTGGCTGATGATCATAGTTATGACTATGGTTACTATGAACACGATGGCGATTTAGTTATTGATGGTAGTGGTAACTTGTATGTCGATAAAAATGCAGAGCTAACTAAAAGTAAAACAATTCACAAAGATTATGTGGGTAATGAAGATAATGACACTCTAAAGCTAGATAACGTGGGTAACTTGTATAAAGTCGATAAAGAAGATAATAGCGAGACAACCTATACGTTGGACAAAGATTTAGAATACGAACTTAATAAATACCTTGCTGGCTCTAAGTTGTACGGTCACGTCATGGGGACTTCGGTTACCTATGGTGGTGCATGCTGTGGCGGTAAAGCTTCACCAACTACTATTACGGTAAATCAGGATAATGAAATGAACCGTGTATTTGGTGATGCATCAGGTATTAATATTAGTGGTCAGAACGTGGGTAACAACTCACTCGTTCAACAAACAACAAGTACTAATGCGTCGCTTGTTGGTGTAGGTGGTGATGCTGTTGGTGGAGTTGGTCCAGGTTATTAATTAGTTGATGAAGGGTCTTCGGACCCTTCATTTAATTATAATTTGAGGCAAGCTTCATATTTTTTATATTAAACGTTGTTGATAGCTAAAGTTACTCGGCCATTGAAGTAGAGCGGTATGAAAATGAATAAATCCACATTGCTTATTTTCGGCCTAATTGCAAATTGCCAGGTATATGCACTTGATTATTTCCCTAATAGAGGGGCATATAACGTAGATGTAAAAAGTTATCAGGAGCAACTTTTTGGTGATGTTTTCAGACAGCAGTATGACTTTAGCTGTGGTTCGGCAGCTGTTGCATCGTTAGTAACATATCATTATGGGATTGAAACATCAGAAGATAGCGTTTTTAAGTTTATGTTTGAAAACGGCAATAGGGATAAAATTGAGAGGGAAGGCTTTTCATTGTTGGATATGAAAAATTACCTTACTTCTCAGGGGTTTGATGCTAATGGTTATAATATTCCTCTGGAAAAGTTTAAGCAAATAAGGATTCCTGGCATAACAATTGTTAATTTTGATGGGTACATGCATTTTGTTGTAATTAAAGGAATGAACAGTAAGCAGGTGATAATCGGTGACCCATCCAGAGGGACTGTCGTTATGACGATAGACGATTTTAAAAAGTATTATAAAGGTGCTGTATTGCTGGTTAAAAACCACGCAAAAAAGGGCAGAGATAGCTTTATTACAGCAGAAAATTACAATATATATACACCATCGCCAATATCAGATGCGGTGGCGAGAGACTCACTTTCAACGTTTAGTATCACACTGCCGGGTGCAAATGATTACTAGAGGCTAGTATGAAAAAATTAACTCGTATTTTTGTCGCATCGATGATGGGAGGAGCCGCTGTTGTGGCAAATGCCTCCATCAGCTATCTAACTCTCGATGAGATGGGCTTGACAGCATTATCTGATAGTGAAATGTCTACAATGCGAGGAGGATTTGTTTCAGTAAATGACAGTGTCATTAATATAGGCTTATCAATAACAACGGCTGTTAATGGTGAAACTATTATGTCTACTCACATTGCAGACTTTACTATTAATAACGGAATGCTGGTAAGTTCATCCGGTGATGCAATTGCATATGATCCGGTTAAATCTATTGCTATAGGTGAACCTGGAACAAATATAAATAATTCGTCTCCCGGTTCTGATAGTGTAGGCTTTATTATTCAGAATACTGCGGATGGAACAAAAATTAATACGCAAACAATTATGGATATTGAAGCGGATATTAGTGGTTATAATCAGCAAACTATTTTCAGGAATCGATTAGAAAATTCTATTTTATATAGCGGCTATTGAATTCGTTGCATAATTTGTCATTATTTAATATGAAGGTACAACTTTATAGTTGTACCTTTTTTGTTACCTCTGTTCCCTTTCTCATTAAAAGTTCACCATTTAAACTGTGTTTTTTATCAATAGCAAGTTCATGAATTACAAGAGCAAATTTCCCTTTCGCTTATAATCTTAAGTCTTTCGAGATTATTCTTACATTTGAAACCCTGCAAATCTGAGGTTTATTGCCTATATTTTTTAAGACATCAACAATAATATGCACATTGAAAGAAGGTGACTTCGATGGTGGCTCAATGTCAAAATAAATCAATAAATGGTCGTTTAGTCGCAATTGGATGCAACTATGAACCTTGGATTGCGCTTCTTGAACAATCTGGTTGGAAAACCCACTGCTGCTATGACCTCCGTACGGCTGATTCAATCTTGGAAGAGTTCAGTCCTTGTATCTGCATCGTTGATTTAAGCAATAATGATTTTAGCTTAAATAGCATTTCTTTAAGGGCAAATAAAAGCAAACAAGTTAAGTGGATTGCAATAATCAAAAAGGAACAGTTGAAAACTGATGCAATCTGTCAGTTTATCAATAACTTTTGTGTTGATTTCTTTTCTGTTCCAATTCCGGGTAGCCATTTACTTGATACAGTTGGTCATCAGCTTGGAATGCTGGAAATCGAGGCAACCTCATGGGCTGAAGTAACATCACAACATGATATGGGCTTGTTTGGTGAATCTAAATCTATCAAGCAGCTACGTGATATGGTTCGCCGTGTCGCTTTGACCGAAGTAAATGTTTTCCTGACAGGGGAAAATGGGACAGGAAAGGAGCTGATTGCTAAATCGATCCATAATTTGTCTAAGCGTAAAAATGCACCATTTGTCACTGTGAACTGTAGCTCTCTGACAAGAGAAGACAACAAAATTGCTTTTCTTGATCGCAGCAGTACTCAGGAAGACGGCTCTTACTTCAATGGAACGATTTTGTTAGACAACGTTGAAGAGTTATCAAAAGAGCTTCAGGATGAATTGCTCTCATATCTTCAGGCTCCGGCCAGTGAAACCCTGGATGATGATTCAGCTTCAGATGTCCGAATCATTGCATCAACCAGTACTGATTTGGATGCAGCTGTAGTAAATGGTGAATTTAGTAAGGAACTTTACTACCGGTTAAATGTGTTCCACATTAAAGTACCAACTTTGAGGGAACGCGGTTCTGACATCTTCTTATTAGCTGAAACCTTCCTGGCCAAGTTTGCCAAGGAGTACAGCACTATGGCGTCAACATTTTCTGAAGATTCTAAACAACTTTTGCTGCGCTATAGCTGGCCGGGAAATGTCAGGGAGTTGATTAATCAGGTTAAGCGGGCTGCGTTGTTGGCTGAAGGGAATGAAGTTAGAGCTGAACATTTTGATTTACCGAGTAAGGCGAATCTGAAGCAGAGCTTACGTAACATCAAGGATGAGGCTGAGAAGGATGTACTGGTCGCCGTTCTTGAGACGCATCGCGGACAGGTTGCCTCAGCCGCAAAAGATTTGGGGGTATCCCGGGCAACAATGTATCGCTTATTGAATAAGCACAATATCGTACCTGATGTGAGGCATTACAATAACGGATATGCCAGAGAGTAAGTTCCACAAAAAAGCCCGGTTATCCGGGCTTTTTTATGATTCGTTTATCCTGACTGTTCAATAACGGGTTAGTTCAGGATTATCACTTCATCTGACAGTTCATCATCATTGTCAACGCTGAGATAAAGCGTATCTGGCTGCTCAACCATGAGCTCTTCTTCGGTTGGCGCAACAAATGTGTATTGGTTTAACGCGTCCATATTCATCCTCTGTATCAGCTGCACGCAAGGTGCGCTCTTAGCCTTTATCTATAAGCTCAACCCTATAAAGATTAAATGACAGTTATATGAAATGTAGATCGTGATCGCAGCCTTTGTGCTCCTTTGTATAAAAAATATACTAGGTAACATGTATATAATTAAGGTCCAACCAGTCATCAATATTACCCTTAATATAACGTTATCATTGTTTTCTTCGGCTTAGTGGAAGATGAAGAATTAAAGGACAATGGTCAGAAAGTTGAAACTGTTGGATGAGCTTTTTGGGGTAGTGGTACTGAAAAAATTTTCCGCTTTGTCGCATAGCCTGAGCAATTTCTGATGAAGCCAGCGCATGATCAATTAGAGAGTTGTAGTGACGTATTTGTCGGTCTCCTTTTTTGTTTCTCAGACTGATTGTACAGCCGCCTGTAATCTCTTTGCTTAGCAGGACGCTTGGCTGAGCAGATGAACGATTCAGAGTAGTCAGCAGCCATTGTTGCTGGCTGTTAAGTTGGTGATTGAAATCACCGATAACGAGGTATTGCTGACTACTTTCTTGCCTTGTTTTTATCCATTGAGCCAGTACCTCCCCCTGCCTTTTCAATGCATGGCAAGCGCGCCTCTTACCGTATTTGCGGCTGAAACAGCCAGATTTTAGGTGAACATTAAGGATATGCAGTTCTTTGTTTGTGGCTGGATAAAGAACAATATAAGCACCATACCTGAGTTTGCTGTAAAACCGGTTCTTGCTGGTTTTATTGTGGTACACCAGATTCAGCTTTTTTAAATCTGGCTTGTCGGAAATTTGAAGCGAGGATCTTACAGCAAAGCCGGTAAATTGATTTTGACTGGAAAAGTGTTCCTCGGGTGATTGGCTTCGATCTGAGATATAGATCCGATAACTGTGTTGCCGAGGAAGTACTGTTTGTATGGCCTTAGTGCTGTTCACTTCCTGAAAAGCAAGTATGTCTGGTGAAACCTCTTTAATGATTTGTCTAAGCTGCTGTAAGTCTTCCTGTGAGCGTGTGACCTTCATTTTACCATCTGCCACACTTAGCCACTGTAAGTTCCAGCTCATGATGATGAGCGGTTGCTGTGTGACGGTAACTGCTGTATTCGTTTTTCCTGATGCCTTACTTATTGCGGGCATAGCATGACACAGCACTAGAAGAATGCTGATTGCCACAATGATGACTGCCACAAAAAAGTTTGTTGGGAGCTGTAATCGATTTACCTGATACATTAAGAAAATCGTTAAGGGGAGTGTTGCGGTTACAGTAGCGTGCCGTTTTATTTCTGGCTTCGGGACATTTGATTATTGCGAGTTGTTTGTTGAATGTTTGAAAAAAGCCACAGCTTAATTACACAAAATGTAGTCAGCAGAGCTACTGATAATATGCGAGTTGTTATTATGCAATTATTGAATAATTAGTTGCACATAAAGCCATTTGAGGTCGTCAGAATTGATTGCACATTTTTGTTATCAATTTTTGTTCATTGCGCTGAGTACTGATTGTACCACTGCAAAAAAACGACGAGATGATTGTTTAATTTGCAAGGAATTTTTTTTAAAAAATCGGAGCTGAATGCAATTAAATTTGTTGACAAAAAGCCTCAATAAAAAGCTTACATTTGAAATTTGGTGCGAGGTCAAAATCATCGGTTGATCCCTGAACGGCCTTTGCTAAAAAGTGATCTAGATCAATGTTTCTTTCCGCGTTTTCTCGCCTAATACCCCACATCTTGTATCACCCTACTCACTAAACCCTATATTTAGTGTTTTTAGTGACAGTGTCATTTTGTTAGGAGCCCCGTGTGAAACCAGTTGTGATTAAGCGTGATGGATGCCGGGTACCGTTTGATACCAAGCGTATTAAAGAGGCGGTACTGGGCGCAGCTGAGTCAGTTGAAGTTATGGATGAAGCATATGCGATGTCTGTAGCCGAAGGTGTACTTTCTCAGTTTGAGTCTGCAGAAGAAGTTGAAATTCACGCTATTCAGGACGCGGTTGAAAACTACCTGATGACGGGGCCGCATAAAGAAGTTGCGCGTGCATATATTGAATATCGCCACGACCGTGATATCGCACGTGAAAAGAAAAGCCAGCTGAATAACGAAATTCGTGGTCTGATTGAGCAAAGCAATGCTTCTTTGCTGAATGAGAACGCAAACAAAGACAGTAAGGTGATCCCGACTCAGCGAGATCTACTGGCTGGTATCGTTGCTAAGCACTATGCTAAGCAGCACCTGCTGCCACGAGACATCGTTAAAGCACACGAAGACGGTGATATCCACTTCCACGATTTGGATTACTCTCCTTTCTTCCCGATGTTTAACTGTATGCTGATCGATCTGAACGGCATGCTGACACATGGTTTCAAGATGGGTAATGCTGAGATTGATACACCTAAGTCAATCTCAACAGCAACAGCAGTAACAGCTCAGATCATTGCTCAGGTAGCCAGCCACATTTACGGTGGTACGACTATCAACCGTATTGACGAGGTATTGGCTCCATACGTTGCAGTTAGCTACAGAAAACATCTTGAAGTAGCAGAAGAGTGGGGCATTGCTGAACCTGAAGCTTTTGCTAAGGCTCGTACTGAAAAAGAATGTTTCGATGCATTCCAGTCGCTGGAGTATGAAGTAAATACACTTCACACAGCAAACGGCCAGACTCCGTTTGTAACTTTCGGCTTCGGTCTGGGTACATCTTGGGAATCACGTCTTATCCAGCAATCAATTTTAAAGAACCGTATTGCAGGTCTGGGTAAGAACCGTAAAACAGCAGTATTCCCTAAACTGGTTTTCGCAATCCGTGATGGTCTGAACCATAAAAACGGCGATCCTAACTACGATATTAAGCAGCTTGCGCTAGAGTGTGCTTCTAAGCGTATGTATCCGGATATCCTGAACTACGACAAAGTGGTTGAAGTTACTGGCTCGTTCAAAACGCCAATGGGTTGCCGCAGCTTCCTGGGCGTTTACGAAGAAAATGGTGAGCTGATCCACGAAGGTCGTAACAATTTGGGTGTTGTCAGCCTGAACCTGCCTCGTATTGCAATGAAGGCAAAAGGTGACGAAGCTCGATTCTTTGAGCTGCTTGATGAACGTCTGGCTCTGGCTCGTCGTGCGCTGGAAACGCGTATCAGCCGTCTTGAAGGTGTGAAAGCCCGTGTTGCACCGATTCTTTACATGGAAGGTGCATGTGGCGTTCGTCTGAAGCCAGATGACAACGTTTCTGAAATCTTTAAGAACGGTCGTGCTTCTATTTCTCTGGGTTACATCGGCATTCACGAAACCATCAATGCGCTGTACGGTACAGAGCAGCATGTGTTCGACAATGAAGAGTTGCGTCAGAAAGCAATTGCGATTGTTAAGCGCCTGAAAGATGCAACGGAAGCATGGAAAGATGAAACTGGTTACGGTTTCAGCCTTTACAGCACGCCAAGTGAGAACCTATGTAGCCGCTTCTGTGCGATCGACACCAAAGACTTCGGTCTGGTAGACGGTGTAACTGATAAAGGTTATTACACCAACAGTTTCCACCTGGATGTTGAGAAGAAAGTTAATCCATACGACAAGATTGACTTTGAGATGCCATATCCGGACATCGCAAGTGGTGGCTTCATTTGTTACGGTGAATATCCGAATATTCAGCACAACCTTGAAGCGCTGGAGAATGTATGGGATTACAGTTACACCCGTGTACCTTACTACGGTACTAACACTCCGATTGATGAGTGCTACGAATGTGGCTACACCGGTGAATTTGACTGTACCAGCAAGGGCTTTACCTGTCCTAAGTGTGGCAACCATGATCCGGCTAAGGTTTCAGTAACCCGCCGCGTATGTGGTTACTTGGGTAGTCCTGATGCCCGTCCGTTTAACTTCGGTAAACAGGAAGAAGTGAAGCGTCGCGTAAAACACATGTAATTTGCTGACACTATACTTTTGCGAAAAGTCTCTAACTATTTGATTGTTTAAGAAGTGCCGGTTACGGCACTTCTTGTTTTTGTGAGTGGATAAGATGAACTACCATAACTACTATCCGGTTGATATCGTCAATGGTCCGGGCACACGTTGCACCTTGTTTGTTTCGGGTTGTGAGCATCAGTGCCGAGGCTGCTATAACCAGAGTACCTGGCGCCTGGATAGTGGTCATCCGTTTACTCAGGAGATGGAAGATCAGATTATTCGCGATCTGAATGACAATCGAATTAAGCGTCGTGGCCTGTCATTATCCGGTGGTGATCCATTACACCCGGCCAATGTTGCTGATGTACTTAAACTGGTACAGCGTGTAAGGGAAGAATGCCCGGGTAAAGATATCTGGTTGTGGTCCGGCTATGTGCTGGATGAGCTGACAGAAGTTCAGCGTAAGGTGATCGAACTGGTTGATGTGATGGTGGATGGTAAGTATGTCCATGAGCAGCGTGATCCGTCATTAGTGTGGCGAGGCAGCGAAAATCAGGTTATCCACTATTTCAAATCAGACGATGTGGAATGTTAGTGTCATATGAACAATAAATAGGCACTTATATGAGTTATCCACTGAACCTGTGTATAAGTGTGGGAAAAGGAAGTGTATGACTTCATTTGCAACCTGTTTTTTCATCGTGAAGCTGATTTATTGAGCGCTGAATTAGTTCTTCTTTAATACTGAAGCTGGTTAAGGTAAATTTCACCCCTTCATTTTTGCTGTTGGAGGCATCATGTCCCGTACCATTATCTATACCTATAAGGAACAAGAGAAAGAGTTAGCGTTTTCTTATAGCCAATACCGTTCAATTCATGAAGCCGTGGCTGCTGCCGAAGGGATTGATCTGACTGAGTATCTGAAAATGGAACAGCAGGTTGAAGCCGTTTCTTCTGGCTCTAAGGCGGTGAGGGATTTTCGTGACAGCCATTTTAGGAAGCTGGGTTTTGGAAAAATTGCCTTAGCCAAAAAAGAACATCGTGGTATCGGCGAGAAATAAACGATTTAATGAAAAGGGCTGCTTATCTGCCCTTTTTTAATACCTGACGCTTTTTCAATCCCCAGTAGACAAAATACCCACCTAAAGCTGCGAATAGATGTTTAAAACTGTGGCCGCTGAAACCGTTGGTCAGTTCATAAAGCAGTTCGTCATTTGACTCTGCCCACTTAGATATAACATAGGAAACTAACGCGAAAACGTAGCATCTTCCGTGACTGAATTTTGCTTTGAACAAAGCAATGATAACCGGAAGGTGGATGATGGGAATAACCTGAACCAGAACATAAGCCGACATATCTCCCCTTCCTGTTGTGATATCCGTAATGTACCAGTAAACAACAGAAAGCGTGCTGTATACGATGAGAGGCAGCAGCAGGCGCTTACCAAGGCTCAGTGAAATATATTCTGCCAGTACAATGCAGTAAAGCGCCATAAATACAATGCTGAGGGCAATACGATCGATCATAAGACTGAATGCATCTGGAACCAGATGATAATAGCCTGAGCCGATACAGACTGCGATAAGCCCCCAGAACATTGTCAGGTATGCATTGCGCATCGTCGGCTCAAGAGTTAGGGTTTCAGGCTTTTTGACGTTCTTGAGAGCAATGATACCGACAAGCGCAAAAGGCAAATTTGTTATCACATTCCAGAAGTTAGGGATCGATAAGATCGTTCTTTGATCTGCATAGTCGTAAAAGTTCCGGCTCTGATGGATAGGGGAAAAGAAAACCGCAAGCAAGGTGAGAATAAGGGCTGATAGTATTAACAGCCACAAGCGGTGACGGTGTTGGAGTTTTATCATTACATTAAACTTCAATTACATGTGAGCGATTCCGTAATTAAAGTGTAGTGGGTTGCAGTAGATACCTGATTTGAACTGGATGAAACTATTTTTTTGCTGCGCATTCCTCTTTCATAATTGCGATACCCAGACTGAAACATTTTCTCCATGCCTGTTCAATTTCACTGTTATATTGGTAGTCACACATTTTTACAGCTTCCAGCAGGCTGGTGAGCCATATATCAAAATCGAGCGGCTCAGCTCCGATACCATCTGGTCCATGGCGCTTACCAAGTTTTTTTACGTAGTCCCTGGCTTCTGCAGATGTAGATGCCAGCATTATCATTGAGATTGAAGCTTTCAGCATCCGGTATTGCTTTGACATATCGACGTTGGAAAACAGTAGCCTGAAGCGGTCGTCTTTTTCGATAAACAACTCATAAAACAAGATGATAAAGTTCGGATCTTTCTGACATCTTGCGTAGCTATCGTTGAATGTCTCATGAAAGTTCATGTCATTTTCTCCGGAGCTGTTCTGACTCACAACTAGTGAACTTGGGGGAGCGAGTCACTATAAGTAATTATCCGCTTGATTTTTATATAAGCAACTGTGTGCAATTTAAGTGTGAACCCTGAACAGTTTTGTATTGCTTTGGGAATCAGCTTACTTACAGCTCATTGTATTTTTTTGCGCTGCCATAGCATTTCTCAACTGGATATTTATTTCGGTTCTTTTCCAGCTTAGTTTCGCAGGCTTTGATAATATCGACATCACAACGATCTGCCAGTCTTAGCAGGTACATAAACACATCAGCCATTTCTTCCTCAAGATGAGTTTTCTTGTTGTGAGGAAGCTGTTCGCTCTGCTCTGGCGTCAGCCACTGGAAAATCTCGGTAAGCTCGCCAACTTCACCACTCAACGCCATTGCCAGATTCTTCGGTGTGTGGAATTGATCCCAGTTACGCTCAGCAGCGAATTGAGCTAATTGTTGTTGAATATGCTTAATATCAGACATATCGGGTTCTCATAAAGTACGGAGTGCAAAGACTTGGAGCTGATTATGTAACAGCACCGCCGTGCAGGCGGTGCTTTATATGTGAGAATCTTACAGCGTTGCGCTTTCGGCCGGGCTGAACTTTTTGCGGAATGTACTCTGTAAAGCTTCCAGTGTGCAAAGCAGTAACCCCAGCCAGATGAAGCCGAAGCTTACTGCTTTTACTTCATCAAATACTTCGCCGAATAGCATGATAGCGAGCAAAAACTGCAAGGTAGGCTCAATATACTGCATCAGACCAACCATGGTCAGGCTGGTGCGGTTCAAGGCCAGTGCAAAGAAGATTAATGGTGCCAGTGTTACCGGAGCTGCACCAATATATAACAGCAATGTATTCGTATCTGCAGACAGCGCGACACTGTCACCTTTTATCCATAGTGAAGCCATGAAGAGCAGGGCAAAAGGAACCAGCACGGCGGCTTCAACCGTAACAGATGTTAGTGCATCATAACGAATATACTTTTTGCTCAGGCCGTAAAGGGCAAAGAAGCTGCCCATAATCAGTGAAATCCAAGGAAGTTCACCATAATGCCAGACTTGGTAACCAATACCGCCAATGGCCAGAACGACTGCAGCCACCTGGGCCTTTGAAAGATGCTCCTTAAGGAATAGAACACCAAGTGCTATTGCAAACAGAGGGTTAATAAAGAAGCCCAGGCTTGCTGCCAGTACCTGATCATGAGTCAGAGCCCATGTAAATGCATACCAGGATACACACATGATGCAACCTGCGATTGCTGACATCAGCAAGGAGCGCTTATCCGCCAAAATTGTTCTGATGGTCGGAAGTGGGCGACGTATCAGCCACATAGCAAGCAGCATAAACGGTACTGAGAAGATAATTCGTAAAGCAAGCAGTTCGTTTATATCTGCTTGCGGTAAAAACTGGTAATAAAGAGGCAATATGCCCCATAAGACGAACGAAAACGCCGCTAAGGCATTGCCAGCGCGATGTGATTGCATAAGTTGGCCATCCAAAAATTAGCAAGGGTGACAGAAGGAAGCAGACAGGTATTTTGTCATTTATCTATCTCGGGATAAAGCAATTTGTGCGACAAATAACTTGCTGAAATATAAGCAGTAATAACTAATTGGAATAACAATGGCTGAGGTGGAATTATTTCTTCATGGCAATAATGGTGTGAACCAGCCAGGGACGTTTTTTTCCTGTCAGCTGGGCAGAAAACTCCTGTTTCTCTTTCCATGACACAATATAAAAATCACTTAACAGTTGTTCGATTTCATGTCGGGTATGAGTGAGTACCGGTAGCTCTTCATCTATATTGATATCAACGGCGCTAATAAAGTGGCCGCAGAAGATGCCGCCGCTGTACAGGTTGTTTTCAATTTGTAGCCAAAGCCTGGAAAAATCACTTTTTGGGCAGAAGAAAAGGCAGGCGCTGGCATTGATCAGGTGGGCTCGAGGAAACTCAAATTCGCTAAAACTGCATAACTGAACATCAAGTTTCGGACTTGCCGCAGCCAAGGGGTGTTCAGTTAGCATTTCAAGGCACTTAATATCATTATCAAAGGCAAAAACCTGATAATCTTTCTCAAGTAAGTAAATGGTGTCTCGCCCGGAGCCACAACCACAGTCGACGGCGACTTTTTCTTGGGTCAGATTACACAGAACATGGTGGGCCTCAATCAGGTGTGCACGGGGTGCCAGTGTCTTCTGGTTACTCAGGTAATTCAGCCAATCAACTGTTGCCATGCCCTGTTCCTCTTAATCCCTATCATCGAATTAACCTCAAAGCGTAACGGTTAATTATTAGAATATAGAGTACGGTGACGAATTTGGTATAACTGCCTGCCAGCCAATAAATTAGCTCACTCCATTACAGCGAATTTTGTTATTATTGTCCTATCAACAGAAACGCGGTGGTAATGATACCGGGTTCTGTAATGAGTGTATGCCATCTGGCAAAAATGAAGAGAGAATACAATGACTAAGTTAACCGCAGATATTCAGGCAAACAGCGATCTGTTTGTTGCAGAAACAAAAGAGACCCTGAAGGTATGGGGCCTGTGCAACGAAGAGGGTGACTGGTTATCTGTTGATTCTACTGAGTACGAAAATTCAGAGGTAATGCCTTTCTGGTCAAATGAAGAGGATGCCAAACTTCATTGTGTTGATGAGTGGGAAGAGTTTGAAGCAGTAATGATCCCGCTGGATGTGTTCGTGGAAGACTGGATGATCACTTTGTCAGAAGATGGTGTTTTGGTTGGCATGAATTGGAACGCGCAGCTGGAAGGTCAGGAGCTTGAACCTTCTGATGTGGCTAAGCAGTATCTGTAAGCTTGTCGTTCTTTCCTGTAAACAGGAATAGTAAAGAGAGAAGGCCGTATCATAACGATACGGTCTTTTTGTTTGGCTTTAACAGGTACTTATCTAGATTGTTATTACCCTTAGTTTATAGATGTTAATTTTATCAGCTATATTTACAATAAGTCATCAAGCATGAGGGTAGCGTTATGGTCCTTTCAGAATGTCGCCAGATGATGGCAGAGCACTCGTTCACTGAAGCTCGTCTTGTTCACGATTTTTTAAGTGCTGGCTGGAGTATCAATTTCAGGGATGCGGAAGGAAATGATTTCCCGCTTACCGACAGCTATGGAATTCCATGTAGCTATGACTCGCTGAAACAGGCAGAAGATGTTGTTCATCAGGTTGGGGATTGCCCAATTCAGATCGACAGCTTGTTCCGCTTTGCTGAGCGATAACAATCAGACTCGTCAGGAATACCAAAATAAGTTGTAACGGCGCAGGCGTGATTCTAATGAAATAAAAAAGAGCATCTGAAGATGCTCTTTTTGCGCTTGGTCCAAACGGATCAGCTTGATTTGACTTCCACCGGAATGCGTTCCAGTTCAAGTTGTTCAACTTCGGCATCCAGCTCGGCAATCTTGTTTTCCATCATGGCATGGCACTTATCTGCCAGCATTCGGGCATCATCCATGCTGTACTGAGAAACATCAATCGGTTCCAGCATTTCGGCAATAACAACGCCGTTATCTTTACTGCTTAGAGAAATTTTGTTGTGGGTTGAACTGACACACATAGGGATGATAGGAACACCAGCTTCAATCGCCATGCGAAATGCACCGGTTTTGAAAGGCAGTAAACCTCGACCTTTGCTTCGGGTGCCTTCAGGGTACATCCAGACTGATAGGTTGCGTTTATGAATTGCGTCCGACACCTGCTTGATGGTGTTTCTGGCTTTGGTTTTGTTCTCACGATCAATCAGTATGTTCCCCGTGATCCAGTACAAAAGGCCAAAGAAGGGTACCCAAAGCAGGCTTTTTTTGCCGATAGAAACTGTACGTGGTTGCAGCATACCCGGCGAGGTAACAAAGTCGAAAATATTTTGATGGTTCGAAATGTAAACGCCTTTTTGGACATCAGCTACCTTTTCGGTTCCTCGCTCAATGACTTCAAGGCCGACAATTTTTCGCAGAACTCTGAACCACTGGCAGAAAAAATGTACGTGCTTTGGATCCCGGGGGCTGAAAAGACAGTAAACCAGAGCAAATATCGTGGTAATGATGATAAATATTGCCGCTAAAATCATGCGGATAAAAGAAAGCACAGTCACTCCTTTGTTACTTGTACATCTACCTGATGTATACAGGCATACCTTACAGTAGAGAGCAGAGGCGTTGTATCGTCACTTTCATAAACACAACAAGTCTGGCTGAAGATACTCATTGCCTGTACTAATCAGTACATTTATACCCAAATGAACTCTATGAATCCGATCCTGAGATCACTTGGGTATAATATTAATCTTCAAAAAATCACAATCAAGTCAGTTAGTAAGCAACTGATTGTTCACTATTATGAAATGAATTTTACTCAAACGCTAGTTGATGAGCTTGTTCATTATTTCATTATGGGCTTAATGTCCATGAATTGACCTTGTTTCGACTTAATCGTAGTCAGAAAGAAAGAGAAATCAAAAAAATAGCATCTTCAGGATAGTAACTGTTGAACCCTGCCTGATGTTTTGTTCTGATACCCAGAACAATAAGAAACAAAGTGCTTAGTGGATGGTTATTACTTGTAAAATTAAATGGATTTTATTGCTTCTTGCATGTGTGTGTAATTTAGGGGCATCTCCTGCTTTGGCAAAGCTTTCCCGCCATGCTGATACCGTTATTATTAATGCCAATATCTATCAGAAGAAGGGAATGGACTCGATTGCTGTCACTGACGGTATGATTAGCTTTGTTGGTAATTATGATGAAGTGAAGGGAAAAATAACGCAGACCACAAAGGTTATTGATATCGATGGTCGAGCGATTTTACCTGGCTTTATTGATTTGAATAACCATGTATTTGAAGAGGCTTACGCGGTAGAAGGTAGTTGCCCGCTGCCTTCAACGGATGATTACTCTGAACTGGCAGGAGTGCTGGAAAAATGTGCCGCTGCGATACCTGAATCAACATGGGTGATAGGTTTTTCCAGATTGTTACCTCGGATGAATAAGCCTTCATTTATGCCTAAGCAGTGGCTTGATAAGTTTATTCCTGAGCGGCCTGTGGTACTGATCGATCTGAGTTCGGATATGGTATGGGTTAACTCGCGTGCGTTGGAAACGGCTCAGCTTAATCGCTACAGCATTAACCCACCTGGTGGCAGAATCATAAAAACTGCTGACAAAGCGTCACTCACTGGTGTTTTATTGGGTTCTGCCGGTGAAAAAGTGATCAGTCGGGCCAGGGCTGCACATCCTGATCTTTGTCATATTAATTACCCGAATGTGGTTCATGGGTTGAAAAATGTGACGCGAAACGGGATCACAACACTCGGTGATGCTCGCAGTTACTGGCATCGTGGTTGGAATCGGGTTTGGGAAACTATATTGGCTAATGGCGATTTGTCGGCCAGGGTTACGGTTCGGCCGTGGCTTTATCCCCATTTGTCCATGAAAGAACAGCTTGATTATTTCTCTGGGATTGCTCGTCAGGACTTAACTTCGAGGTTGATCATCAATCAGGTCAAGGTGAATCTTGATGGAAGTTATACCGCGGGTACAGCTAGATTATCAGAACCGTATTTGTCACCGACGTTAGTATCTGAAACCAATGGTGTGTTTTATATTTCGCCTTCAGAGCTGACGGCCTGGCTAGAAAGGCTGGATAAAATTGGTTTCGGAGTCAACATTAATGCGACCGGTGATGAAGCGGTTAAAGCATCGTTGAATGCGATTCAGGATGTCCGTCTTCAAGATATTGATCAGGTTTTCTCCATTCATTCTCAGGGAGTAATAAGCCGTGAGGATGTGCCTCGTTTTGCTTCACTCAATGTCTCGGCTGATTTTCAAATTGGTAATATCACTGACTCTACCGTGCTCTCAGAGAGGAGCAGAAAAAATCGCACTCTGGAGGACACATTAATGCCGGCGTTATCTGTGGCCGGAGCTAACGTAACCCTGAGCAGCGGTTGGGCGACTTCGCAGTTTTCACCGCTGAAAGGTATTGCCAAAAGCCTGAGTATGGGAAGCCAAGGTTTTTCTGACATTCAAATGGCTATTGCGGCATACACGATAAATCCTGCGCGAGCCTTGGGGCTTGAGGGGATTACGGGAAGCATTGATGTCGGTAAATCTGCGGATTTCGTTATCCTTGATCAGGATATTACGGAGCTTAAACCTGAGCAGATACCCCAGGTTAATGTTTCGTTGACCATGCTGGAAGGTGAAATCGTTTATCAGAGTGAGTCAGACAAGAGAGGTGCATAGCTGTGCAATTGGGAATAGTTATGTAATTTAGAATGGTTGTGTGTCTCCATAATTATTTAAAGATAAATACGTTAATTTCAGTTCAGCTATGAAGTCAATCCCATCTGTGACTACAAATGCAAATATCGCTGGAATTTTGTCACTATAAGCGCGATAAAGAGACTAGATTTTGACACAGCAAATAGCAGGCATTAGTCAATGCAGCTCGTTGTGCGAAGTCTCTTCTGTTGTGTGGAGTTTTAGAGGCGAGCAGGGCTTCGCCTCTCTTTTTTTTGTTATTGCGAAACGCAAAGTATTAGAGTTGCTTGACCATGTTATAACGCTCAAAAGCAACGTTGTTTCGCAGTGAAATTTCCTCTTCGATCAGTTCAAAACCAAGTTGCTCAAAAAGACCTTTCGATACCTTGCTGGCGGTGACACTAAGGCTTTTCTGTCCTTTGCTCCGGGCAATGGCTTCAAGAGTGGCGCAAATTTGTTTGCCTATTCCCTTACGTGAAAATTCCGGCAGTACATAAAGTAATGTCAGGTGGTTTTCCGGATGAAGCTGGCCAAAAGCAACTGGCTTGTTTTTGTCGTCTGTCGCAACCAGGGTATGACCTTGACCAAGTAATTCTTCGAACTCATCAGAGTTATTCTGCGGATAACCGGCCCAGATTTCGATTTGCTCAGCAGAGTAATAAGGACTTCCAAGTTCTGTTGCTGATTGTTGGTATATTCGGGCAAGAGTGCCGATATCATCGCTAATGTATGCCCTGAGTGGAAATATTTGCATTTGGTTATCTTCCCTGACTTGTGTTGATTGCATAATTTATCTAAGTTTAATGCGATTTATATCATGCCACATAGTGAGGAGTTTTTTCTTCTGGGCTGAAATTTGTAATTGAATTTGTTTGCCAGCAGAGTTGCAGATAATACGTGATGCTTGTTTGGTTTTATCCGGATTTATCAGGGATGTAGATGTGAGAAACAAGAATAAATTAACGAGTAAGCACGGTTTAATAGGGCTGCTCTGTTTTTCTATGTTGGTGCTTTCCGGTTGTGTGTCTAACAGTCATAACGAAGCCTATAAAACTATGTCAGCTGGTGGCGGGGATGAGAAAACATCAGTATCAACCGGAGCTTTCGGGGATGTTTATGCGTCATGGAAAGGGACGCCATACCGGCTCGGAGGCAGCAGCAAGCAGGGTATCGATTGTTCCGCCTTTGTTCAGGTAGGTTACTCTGATGTATTTTATTTCATGTTACCGCGAACAACCGCAGAGCAGGCAAAGTTGGGTCAGTGGATCCCATTGAGTGAGGCAAGAGAAGGGGATTTAGTCTTTTTCAAAACAGGCCGAAAAGTCAGGCATGTCGGCATCTATTTAGGTAATGCTTCGTTTCTTCATGCATCGACTTCACGCGGGGTGATGATCTCCCGACTCGATAACCCGTATTGGCGAAGCGCTTTTTGGCAAGTGAGACGCGTGCGAACATAGGTGTAATGCTAATACTATAGCCAGATCAATTTTACTCTGAAAAGTTGCCATATAACCTCGCAAAAACAGCTATCGCCTCCCATACTTTTGCTGTAGGAATAACTTCCCCTGGAGGTGATTATGGCCATGGCAATTACAGTAGGACAATTCCTTAACAGTCATAATGTGGATTTCAGTCTTACTAAACACCGTCATACCGACACATCTTTCAGCTCTGCTATCTCTGCACATGTTCCGACTTCGCAAGTTGCGAAAGCCGTTATGCTCAAGGATCAGGATGGTGAATACCTGATGGCAGTTGTTCCATCTAATCGGCGTGTGATGATTGATAAAATCAGCCGTATGATGGGTAAACAGTTTTTCCTGATCAGTGAACATGAACTGTCAGATATATTTCAGGACTGTGAACCGGGTGCTGTTCCGTCGTTGGGACAGGCTTATCAGGTTGATATGCTGCTGGACGATCTTCTGCTTGAGCAGAATGAGTTGTATATAGAATCTGGTGATCATGAAAATCTGATCCACCTCGATAGCAAGCAGTTCCATAAAGTGATGCAGGATATCCCCCATAAAAACATCAGTGGCTACCGTATGATGTTTTCACAAGAGCATGAAGGCAGGCAGTGGGAGTGGGAATAGGAATAGCTAAGCCGGAAAGATGAGTTGTTAAGCTTATGAAAGCTGATAGAAAACACCCGCAAGTGTATTAACCTGCGGGTGTTTGTTCAAAGCTTGCGATTAAGGTGTGTCATTATTCGTAAGTGCTTACTTTATGCAGTTCAGCATGAAATCAATAATCGGATCATCTCCTGCTTGTTTCATCAGCGCCTTCGGCATGAATACAGGCTTACGCAGAATATCCCTGGTGATCAGTTCATCAAGTAAGGGTTTAAATTCAAACCCGGTTTTGCCGACAAACAGTGAACTCAGATCTTCCTGACGGTAATAAACCAGCGCATCCCGTAATCCCTTCAGGTACAGATAATCCTTGGTAAAGCCACCGCCCCGGAAAGCGCGGGCTGTTACTGTGAATGCCTCATCTTTGCACAGGTTATAAGTAAACTTCAGGTGATTGTAGGTATCACTGAAGCTTTCGCCGCGAACCATGAAATCAACAGCCAATACACGCAGTGCCAGTATCTTCAGTCGGTGCAGCGGGAAGCTGCCCGAAAGATGCTCACACAAAATTGCCAGCCCTTCCTGAGTATGTGTATTGCCTGGCAGGCCGAGTTTAAGCACTTTCAGTGGCTGTTGATCTGCATTCACACTGGTGACCAGATGCACGCCCATTTCATGATGGATCAAGGCATTCAGATCTTTCTGTGAAAACCGGCTGTTCAAGTTAATCTTAATCGTTCGGCCGCTCACCATCGCCCGGGCAATCAGTTTTTGTGTGCCGACAATCTTGCAGGGAATATCGTAATCTTTTGCTGCTTCATGAAAAGCAGCAATCGCATCCTGAGCACTGATGAGTTCCGGCTCCGGCTCTTCATACTCCCTTGCATGGAGGATAAAGTTAGCGTTGGCAATATCCTGCTCATCAGGCTGGCCGTAATAGCGTAGCGAGTTATAAAGAAACTCGTCATGGCCGATACTGGTCAGCAGATCAATTCGCACAGCCAGCTGATCAATTACCTTACGGTACATTTTCTGGATATCAGCATCGCGAATATCCTCAACCGGCAAGCGATAGAGCTTTTCCCTGAATTTGTACGGATCAATATCCAGTTGCCGATAGGTAAACCGGGGTTGATATTCGTGTGGCTTCAGGAAGAAACGACGCTTTTCCTGCTTGAGGTTCATCGGGTTGATATAGCTCAGTGTATTAATGCCTTTCGCAATTGAATACAGCTGGCGATCCAGCTTGATAACCTCTCTTGGTAGTTTGGAGGCCAGCACATCACTGCCAGTGACTCGTCTTACCTTTGTTCTTCGAACTATGGTTTCTGCTGCGTGCTCTGTGAGCACGGTTTTCATCGCTTCTTTCAGTTTTTCGATTACCAGCGGGAAGTTCTCACCACGGTTTTCGTCCATGTAGATCTTTTTCACCTCAATCGGCATGATCAGGGTGTTAGTAAAGTTCTCTTTGACGAAAGTGGCTTGGTAGCCCATGCCTTTGAAAACATCATTCGCTTTTGCCGAAACGTCAACATTTGGCAGCTCAACTTCATTGAGTCGGCTGACTAACTGTTGCAGTTCTTTATGCCATCTTCTGCCGTTGACTTGCTTCGTCCCCAGGTTAAATACCGGCGTGTCTTTTTCGATGCGACGATAGTTGTATGAGTGGATGTCATACAACAGGCAAAGTCCGAAACGCTCTTCAAGGGTTGCGATAAGGCAACCCAAGATACGGTAGTAACAAGCATGCTTTGCTTGTGACACATTACGTTCAACGTCCGTTAAATCTTCAGACCAGACTTTGCGTCCCCATGCTTCATCATAGATACAACTAACTAGTGGCCTGTTCAGGTCGTATTCGTAACGAGAGTCCTCACCCTGCAATACAATTGGTAGCGATGAAATGAAGTCGCCGGTAAACGGGTCTTCTTCGAAGTACCGCTCTTCTTCGCTAAGCGCACACTTAGGGATCAGGTCACCGCGAAGGCGGTGACCATGATGAATTGCTGTTGCGATGTAAGGCTGATATTCACTGATTCGAATAGTCAGGCTTCCATCGTTAAGCTGGGCTTCAAACGGAATACACTGCCGGATTTTATCCAGCACTTCAGCTTCAGTAAGTTGCAGCATCTGCAATCACCTTGCGGTATTCGTTTTTGCGAGCGATGCTAACTTCTTTGGCAACTACGACGCTTTCGACAAAATCCAGTACGTTACGCTGCAGTTTTGTTCGGTTCAGACGGTTGATACGGGTAATACCACCCGGGCTAAGTACATTAACTTCAACCAGCTTGCCTTTAATGACATCCAGACCGACAAAATACAGGCCGTCGCGAACCAGTTTCGGACCGATGTGCTTGCACAGGCGCAGTTCCTGTTTTGTTAAGGTGTGCTTCACTTCTTTACCGCCGGCATGAATATTCGAGCGAACATCACCAGCTGCCGGAACCCGGCGCATAGCACCGATAGGTTCACCGTTCAGCATCATGATGCGAACGTCACCTTCTTCGGCCCCTTCAATGTAATCCTGCAGAATTACGTAGTTTTTATCGTCGCCGATATAGAAATCAAGCAGTGATTTAACGCTTGATTTGGCATTTTTTTCTACCAGGATTACGCCTTTGCCGCCATAGCCGTTCAGCGGCTTCATGATCATGCGGTCGTTGGGCGTTTCATCCAGCACTCGCTCCAGATACTCACGGTTTTTAGATACGTGAGTAACCGGAATAAATTCGTTATTCGGATCAGGCAAAGATGTTGTGTAAAGCTTGTTATTAGCCACACGCAAACCGTCGATATCGTTCATGATGAAAGTATGATCACGAACGGAATCCAGGAAGTTCAACGCCATGGTATCCAGCGGCGGGTTAGCGCGCATGAAAATAACATCAAAGCCAGCCAGCGGCAGCTGAGCCTTACGGAACTCGGCCTTACGGTAAAAACTTGGAATGTTGCTTGATACTTCACCTGGTTTCAGCACTTTACAGAAGGCGATAGCCGTACTGTGGCGCATGGTAAGGTTATTGGGCGTTGTAATTGCCACCGTATGGCCACGGCTTGCAGCTTCGTGGATCAGGCGCAGTGTTGAATCTGTTTCTGGTTCAACTTTGTCCCACGGGTACATTACAAAACAAATTTTCATATCAGTTTTCCAAGTAATCTGTCTCTTGACAGTGTGATAATAGAATAAAGCCATCGCACTGAAGTGGATGGCTTTATTATTTTTATTATTGAAATAAATAAGGGTGAATACTCACCCAGTATAAGCGTTAGTAATCCAGGTCTGTATCACTATCGCTGTCGTTAGAGTCGTCTTCGAAACGGCTGACCGGCTTGCGTTGCGATTCACATAAGGTATAGCTTCTTACCTTATTAGACGTTTTATTTATGTACTTGAGCCAACACTTAGCATAGTCAGACTGAATATTTAACTCACCGTGAATAGCAGCTATGAATTGGTGTTCAGAATTAGAAACCGGTGTCAGCGTGCCATCATACAAGCCGCGCATTGTACGTCCGTAATCTTCTAGCAACCTGGCTTCAGTTATCGTAAAAACACCTGAACGGTTGAAGCCACGTGGGAAATTTTTATCGTCGTAAAATTTGCCTTCACTTCTCATTAAATTGCTTCCTGACGAGATTTTCGCTGATATTCGTTCAGCATCTAAATGTTGTAAAACAAAATATTTTCGTCGTGACGATAAAAAATATTGATTAATACTTAAAGGAAGCAGAGTGTATTATTGATTGTTTAACTATTTCATTAGTTGAGAATATAAGTGGATACTGAATTACTCAGAACGTTTCTTGAGGTAACGAAAACCCGCCACTTCGGGCGGGCAGCAGATAATCTGTTTTTAACCCAGTCAGCGGTCAGCTTCCGTATACGCCAATTGGAGTCCCAACTCGGCAATGAGTTGTTTTCAAGGCAGCGCGGCAATGTTCATCTCACCGCTGCAGGTGAGCGTCTTCAACCTTACGCTGAGGCAATCTTGCAGACCTGGGGAAGGGCGAAACAGGATGTCGCTTTATCGGAAACCCTGAACACTCAGGTGACAGTCGGTGCATCACCGATGTTTTGGGAATTTGATGGTATATCGGACTGGATTAATCGTATCTATGCCACCGTCGAAGGCTTGGCATTACGATTAGAATCTGTGCCGAGAAAAAGTATGGCGAAACAGATCCTGGATAAAAGTATCGATGTCTCTATTACCAGTGAGCCGCCACGTATTGAGAACTTGCAAGTAACAAAAGTTCGAGATTTCCAGTTGCAACTAGTGACTAAAGATCCGGATTGCACGATGGAGAATGTTAGCTCGTATCCGCTAGTGTTTTTGGACTGGGGAACTCGTTTTTCGGTAGAACACAGTCGCATTAGTGAGTTGCAGAAAACGCCGATAATGCATACACACTCTAGCCGGATGGCATTGGAGTATCTGCTGAATAACCGTGCTGTCGGTTACTTGCCATCGCCGGTTGTGGCGCAAAGTGTTGAAGAGGGTGTATTACATACAGTCGCCGGTGCGCCGGTAATGGAGCAGTCACTCTATCTGGTATGGCGTGAAGACAACGATAAAGAAGGGCTGTTGGATGCAATGCGTAGCGTTCCTTTCAATACTGTGATTGAGAGCGTGTAATAAAAATTTCTTCTCGTCAGCAGTAAAAAATCTTGTTGTACATCATTCGGGTTTTTCTCGTACCCTCCGCTCCAGAGGAGGGTAGTAAAGCCCGATGAAAGTCTCAAATACCTTATTTTTTATGATGGTGCTGGCACTTTTTGCTTCAGGACCTGCGTTGTTTAGCATTTTTGTAATACACGACTATTATTATTCAGTAAATCTCGGTAATGATGTGTGGCTTGTGACTACCATCGTTGCAAGTATTCAATTAATCAGTAGCATTTTTTTACTCTGGAGTTATTTCAGGAAACGAACATGGCTAAGTTAGATCAAAAATTCAGCAAGGGATCGCGTTCTAAACGTAAATTTGAATTTGAGGATGATCTTCGCGAATTTAATCAGAACTCAAGGAAGAAAAAACGCCGAACAGCAAAACAACGTGATGAATTTCCAGAGTATTACGACGATTCATATTGATTCAGGTCGTCAACTGGTAAATCTTTCAGCTCTGAATCTGAGTTGACAGATTCAAACTGACTATAGTGAAACCGGAGTAGCTGACTCCGGTTTTTTTATAAACGGCATTAAGGAGCTTGGTAAGGTATTGAGTGTGATGGCATTTTGACCATTGGGTGCAGATAAACGCCCCGCTGGGTAGTTGTGATCAATATTTCTTATCTGGTTTGGGGTATACTGCCCGCAGTTAACTTGAGAAAGCAAGAGTAGTTACATGCTGGATAATCTGAGTATACCTGAAGGTATTGAGAAAGAGCCGGAGCTGCCGGTACCATCGATCGAAGAGCAAAAGCGTATTGTTGCTGAGCTTAAGCGTCTGGAAGAGGCTGGTGAACTAACACCTGAGATTCTGGAAGCGTTTATGACCGGTAAGGAAACGTCGGAGCAAAACGATCAATAATTCCATTGTGGAATTTGAATTTAGAAACGGCGCCTGCAATCAGGCGCCGTTTTTTATTGCCTGTTGTATATAACAATATTCTCAGTTTCATCATTTTTCAGTTTTTTGTTATACAAAATCCATAACCATCACATCTCTAAACAAAAAGTGTCAAATACCTGTATTGTGTATGTCATGAATTTGGCACCCGGAGCATTCATTTCATAGTGAAAAGTGGTTGGATTTAGAAGAGGAAATGTGATGAAAATATTGTTTGATACTAAAGGCAGGAATAATCGCTTTAAAGTCGTCAAAAAGAATCGGCAATATTATTTATATGAAAGAAAATTTGGCTTTTTCTGGTTAAGTGACGGCAATACTTATGAGTCGAAGCAGGATGCCACACATGCCATACCATTTTGACTGACGTTTTCTCTTTTCCTTGCTGATATATTCAAGAAAGCTCCCTCAGACATCGATATGTTGGGGGAGCTTTCTAGTTTGTTGAGTTCGAAGCTGCAGGTTAACCCATCACAGGTTGCTGGTTTTGTGCTGGTTTATTGGCTGCGAACAGGAAAACAATCAGAAGTACGCAAGGTGTCAGCCAGCTCAGATGGTGCTGGTAAAGCGGCATCCATTGTTGCAGGAAGCTGTCTGTTGCAGTATTGAACATATTCAGTACAGAAAATGTGTCTAGTGCACCAAAGATAAAGGCGGTAAATACCAAGTATTTCAGCTTCTGGTTTTTAGTCAGAGACAAAGATGCTGCCAATACCAATGCGATTGATACAGGGCACAGCATCAGAATCAGCGGCAGACTCAGAGTGATTAGCTGCTCAAGACCGATGTTAGAGACAATAGCCGTCAGAACCGTAACGATTGTTGCGGCTTTGGCAAAAGGGAAGTTGTATGTTTTTCTGAAGTACTCGGCGTTAGCATTTGTCAAACCGATAACCGTGGTCAGGCAGGCCGTCAGGGTAATTGCTGCCAGTAGGATTTGCCCAATTGGTCCCAGAATCGCCGCAGCATACAGTGTCAGGATTTGACCACCATTCGTCGCATCAGCGGCAATCGCTGAAGAACTGGCACCCAGATAGCCCATCGCCAGATAGCAAGATGACATCAACACCATGTAAATTGCAGCGACAATGTAGCTGTAATGGCTGATTCGGGTTTTTTCTTTTACTCCCTTATCTTGAATGGCTTTGATAATTACCCAGCCGAACGCTACGGCAGCGATCGCATCCAGCGTCATATAGCCTTCAATTAAACCGTTAACAAGCGGGTTTTCACGGTAGCTTTCTGTTGCTAGGCCAGTTGTACCCTGAGGGTTAAACATGGCTGTGATAACCAGTACACCCAGCATAATAATCAGAGCCGGTGTCATGAACTTACCAATAATATCGACGATTTTACCCGGCTTGATCGCAAGCATCAGGCTTAAGGCACAAAAGCATATAGAAAAAGGCAACAGGTAGTTTTCAGTAGTAAAAGGTTTAATGCCCATTTCATAAGCAACAGTTACCGCGCGCGGAAGAACAAATGCCGGACCAAGGGTGGCAAAAACCGTCAGCCAGAAAGAGCGCTCAAGCCATTTGGGAAGGGCATCAGTCAGCGCATTCACAGTCGATAGACGACCAAGCACAATGATAGTCATCGCCGGTAATCCAACAGCAGAAATCAGAAATCCCGCCATTGCATTCAGCCAGTTATCTCCGGCTTGTTGAGCCATCATTGGTGGGAAAATGAGGTTACCTGCACCCAGGAACAGCGCAAAGGTCGTAAAGCCAATGGCTGTGATATCAGTTTTTTTCAATGGAACCACCTTCAACTTTGTAATCAGCAGGGTGGTGAAATAGAGAAGGGGAGACTCTGTTTCCGCCAGCCATGCTGACGAAAACAAAGCCGTCAGCGTCAGGAAACGACGACGACGACAGAGACAAGTGTGTAAGCGCCACAAGTTATCGCTTGTGGACAATCGAACTGATTTTCAGTGATTGGGTATCGCATATTACACACCAGGAATTAATCTATTGTGTATTAACATAATGTTAGGAAGATTGACTGTAAAGCATTATTTCTCTCTAAACTGAAATAAATATCCAGTGAAAATCCCTATGGATAATTCGGTTTGTCTTTAAGATATTGATATTTAGGTGAATTAAATGCGAGATAAAACACAGGCCTGACCAAAATTTGAAGGTCAGACCCTATTAATTGCTGATGATTTAACCAGTTAGCAAGGTGTTTAATTCATTCAGTGAAGAGACTTGATAGTTTGGTTTTATACCTTCCGGCACTTCATGCCCATGATGGTTTAACCAGCAAGTATGAATACCTGCGTTCATTCCGCCCAAAATGTCGGAGTGGGGATTATCGCCGACCATCAGCACTTCTTCTTTGTCTGGCTCTCCCATTTTGGAAAACGCGTAGTCAAAGATTCCGCGATCAGGTTTGGCGATACCAACCTGTTCTGAGATGACCAGGGTGGAGAAAAAGTCCTGAAAACCGGTTCGCTCCAGTCGGATTTGTTGAAGGTCGGTAAAGCCATTGGTAATGATACCCAGTTGAGCTTTATGTTTTAGACTGTCTAACAGTTCTTTCGCGCCGGGTAGTGGGGCACAAATATCTGCCATTGCGGTCAGAAATGCGCTGTTAAGTGTCTGAGTTGTGACTTCAAGCTTTTCAGCCCAGGATTGAAAACGAATGTTTTGCAATTCTTCCGCATTAATCACGCCATTTTGGTAATCATCCCACAGAGGCTTGTTTACTTTCTGATACTCAATAAAATCTTGCCGGGTAAAATCGATACCAAAGCGAGAAAACATGATATTCAGTCCTTTGAATGCATCAAAATGAAACAGCGTTTCATCAGCATCAAAGAGGATCCATTTATATTTCATTCGTTATCATCCGTTATCAAATCTATCTCTTATTTTTGAGCCGGCACATTCTATCTTTGTTGCTCACTTTAAAGCTAGTGATTTGTCTGAATACCTAATTAGTCTAATTTTGTTGAACTATTGTTAAATTAACTATACTTGGAGGTATGCTTTTGCAGGCATACCGTTATTCCGGAATTCGAAATTATTTTATTTGTTGTTTAGACGCAAAGGAGTGACAGTGAATGATTGATGAAATAAAGTTTTATGAGCCTCAGGATAGCTACGGTTTTTTATCAAACTTTGCCCCGGCACCAATAACATTGAGTGATGTGGTATGGCCTACCAGCGAACATTACTATCATGCACAGAAGTTTGTTGATCCAGCAATTCAGCAGCAGATCTTCAATGCGGAAACTCCGGACGAGGCGTTTAACTTAAGTCGTCAATATGCGGACCAGGTTAAGGATGACTGGATGGAAGTCCGCGAGGCTGTTATGCGTTATATTGTTTTCGAGAAATTCCGCCAAAACCCTCGTTTGGCGCATTTGTTGGTTAGTACTGGCGACCGAGTTTTGACGGAACATTCGCATAAGGATGCGTTCTGGGGAGATGGTGGTGATGGGAGTGGCCGCAATACACTCGGTAAAATTTTGATGGAAGTGAGAAACTACTTCTCAAATAAGGAACCATACAACCTGGTGCATTTTGTTGAGAGCGCTAAGTTGCCAACCCAGTGGGGAACATTCCAGATGTATGGCTTTGTAGAGCAGGCGACAGGTAAAGAGCATCTTGCGCTGGTATATGGTGATTTGGATCCGGATACACCACCACTGATACGCCTTCATTCTGAATGCCTGACCGGTGATGCTTTATTCAGTGCCCGATGTGACTGTGGATTCCAGTTGTCGCGTGCGATGGAGAATATCGTCAATGCAGGCAGTGGTGTGTTGTTTTATTTGCGCCAGGAAGGTAGGGGGATCGGATTGATTAATAAGATCCGCGCTTATCATTTGCAGGATCAGGGAGCCGATACTGTAGAGGCCAATGAACGACTTGGTTTTGCTGCGGATATGCGTGATTATTCTTTTTGTCGCGGAATGCTGAGTTTCCTTAATATTAAGTCTGTTAATTTAATGACGAATAACCCTCGAAAGGTCCGGGCAATAGAGAGTGCCGGAATTAAGATAGAAAAACGGGTTCCGCTACAAGAAGGGAATAATCCTCATAATGAAAACTACCTGAAAACTAAAGCCGCTAAATTGGGCCATATGTTTGATAAAGAATTTATAAAATAAATACAGTAGTTATATTTTGTTATAAAAACAGCCATCGAGTCTGATGGCTGTTTTTAAATTGATTTATGTCTTAATAGTGGCTGATAATTTGATCAAGTTTTCCGGTCGATTTCAGGTCTTTGAGGCGTTTATTTATAAAATTTTGAATTTTACTATCCATCTTCGGATCAAAAGCTAAGTAAATAGGATAGTCAGGAATGACTGAACTGAAATTTTGAATATCAAAATCCGCTAAGGTTTCGTTTTGTTTGGTTAGGTTATATTTAACACGGGAAGCCATCTCTACAAAAGTGGTATCACCCGGCAGCTTTTTAATTACTCGAAATGCGGCGTTGTAGTCTTTTACCCGCAGTTCTTCAACCTGACCTGAATTGAAATAAGGCATCAGTTGAGGATAGTCGAAACCATGTAATACAACGACGACTTTATCAGTCAGATCATCCATCGACTTAAACTCAAAGGGATCTTTATGGCTGCTGACAAGTACATGCCTGACATTATAGATTGGAAGATCTGACAGGTTTTCTGCCTGCACACCTCCCCAGTCTGGGCTGCCATAAGTAACCCAGTTGGGTTTGCCTCCTGCCTCAAGTAAGGAAATCATACGGTTGAAAGGATAAGTATGATAGTCCATCTCATATTTGCTGTCTTTGAATATGGCTTTGACAATGTCTGTAACAATACCGCTGTGTGTACCGTTAGCGTTTTCTATCTGAAATGGTTCGGCTTGTTTGGCTATTACGTAATAGTTGATGGTGTCGGCGCTTACACTAAAGCTTGAGCAAGCTAACGTTAATGCTGATGCAATCGGAAAAAATTTATTCATTTTGTATCCTTACCTTAACTATCCTGTTCAAAACGCTATTATTATATTAGTTGAGTATGCATCAGATGCGAGTTTAGGGATGAACAAAACGTATCAGCAAGAAAAGCCAATGCGTAAACTGGGGATAGCAAAACAACTTTTAATTTCAATTTTGTTAATTAGTACCCTGTTTACTATATTTACGACTTGCCTGAACCTCTATCTTGATTATAAGGAAGAGTTGGCAAGTATTGATGATCGTTTTGTACAGATAGAAGAAAGTTTTCTTTCAAGTCTGGTATCGACCCTTTGGGTTGAAGATCGTGAGCAACTCATGATGCAGGCGGAAGGGATCATGCATTTTCCCGCCATCCATTATCTGGAAATTAAAGACGACAATGGCATTTTTTTGCAGCTCGGTGCTGAATTGCCTAAATATATGCACGAGAAATCGTGGGATATGGTTTATAAAACAACCAGTCGAGAATATAAACTGGCAACACTGACTGTTCAGTCAGATCTTTATGTTGTTTATCAGGGGTTGTGGGATAAATTCCTGATTTTGTTGCTAAGTCAGGCGGTAGAGATATTTGTTATTGCTGTTGTTATCACCCTTATAACATATCGCCTGATCGTTCACCCCCTTACTCTGATGTCCCGGTCTGTCAGTGAGTTCGATGACAATAAAGTTCCAAAGCCTGTTTATCTGGATGAACGCTGGTTTGATGATGAATTCATCACTTTATCTCAACGTTATAACCAGTCTGTTTGCCAAATCAGGGAAAACTACATTCAGCTTGAAGAAGCCCGCGAGATTGCAGAAGAGGCAAACCGTAAGAAAAGTGAATTCCTTGCGAACATGAGCCATGAAATTCGAACACCGATGAATGGCATTATCGGTTTGTCATCTTTGATGAAAGAGATGGAGATGCCAGCTGATCAGAAGGAGTATATCAGTATGCTCCATACCTCATCCTTGTCATTGTTAGATCTGATCAATGATATTCTGGACTTTTCTAAGATCGAAGCCGGTAGGTTGGAACTCGAACATACAGCTCTGAACCTGTTTGAGTTGAACAAAGAAGTCGAATCTGTGTTCATGGTTCGCGCTGCAGAAAAGCGGCTGGCATTTCAGTGCTCCATTGATCGTAGTATCACGCCGATGTTGCTGGGGGATGCAACTAAACTTCGTCAGGTACTGAATAACTTGGTTAGTAATGCAATTAAGTTTACTGACCAGGGTTATGTTCACTTGCAAATCCAGCGTGAAAATGAATCGCCGGAATCAGTAACAGTCAGGTTTGAGGTCAGTGATACTGGAATAGGGGTACCAGCCGATAAACATGACGCTATCTTTGATAAGTTTCAACAGGCCGATGGTAGCACTACCCGAAAATATGGCGGAACGGGTCTTGGTTTGGCTATCTGTCGTGAGATCGTTCGCATGATGGGCGGAGAACTTAAGATTAGCAGTGATACTGGTAAGGGCAGTACGTTTTATTTTTCGGTGATATTAGAAAAGAATGTGTTACCTGAAGCCGAGGAAAATGACAGAAAGCTGTTGTCAGAGCTTAATGTACTGTTGGTTGATGACAGCATGTTGAATATGCGGATCACGTCTGCTCAGCTGAGTAATTACGGAGCCAAGTCGACTTGTTGTGAGGATGCCGTTAAAGCCGCTGAATTGGTTATGGACGCCCTGGAGCGCAAGCAACCGTTTGATTTGATTGTGCTGGATAAAATAATGCCAGAGATAGACGGTTTTGACCTGGCTCAGCAATTAAGAGTCCGGTTTGCTGAGCAGTGCCCGAAAATGATGATGGTATCGGCTGGCCCTGAAATGGGGGATGAAGAAAAAGCCAAGCAAGTTGGGATTGGCTCTTATCTGGCAAGGCCATATAAAGAGAGCAGCCTGAAGTGGGCCGTGCAGCATGTACTCAGGGCTTCTTTGTCGAAAGCTAATATCGATTGCAATGAACATGTCTCGGGCACTCAGTCTGTAGGCGTTGATTATCCGGCACCGTCGGCAGAGACGATTAAACAAGCTTCGCAGCCACAGCAAATGCCACAACAAAGCAGGGCAGCAGAACTTGGGAGTAATCAACAAGTAGGTACAGCTACTGGTGGCGGAGAGCCTCTGCCTGTTGTTCTGGTTGTCGAGGATACGGCCGTTAACCAGAAAGTGGCCAAAATGATGCTGGAAAAGCTGGGTGTTCGGGTTGAAATTGCAAATAACGGGGCAGAGGCAATATCACGATTCCGTGAGCAGTCGTTTGATGTCATCTTTATGGATTGTCAAATGCCTGTAATGGATGGTTTTGCTGCCACAAAAGCGATTAGAGCAGAGGAAACTGAAGGGCATCGGATTCCAATTATCGCGTTGACCGCTAATGTTGTTAAAGAAGAAAAAGAAAAATGTTTTGCGGCGGGGATGGATGACTTTGTGTCTAAGCCAGTGAGTCAGAAAATGCTGGCCGTTATGCTGGAAAAATATTTGTCGGCGACGGCGGAAAAACTCAATGAGTACCTTGCTTTTCAGCGGGATTAAGAGCGTTCAGGAAACAGGCAGGAATGTATGGGAATGTCACTCCTGCTGTTTTTCTGTAAGCACGATTTGTCTCAGTGTTTGTACAGATCAACAACCACCGTCAGTGTGTCGTTGAAGGTGTTTTCAGACAGATCCTGGATTACATAATAGTCAGATTTTTTATTCTTGATTGAGCGATTGATCAGGCGGTGGAAATTGTCGTCGATATCACCGTTAATGGTAATCGTTTCAACAAGCTTATATTTACCATTCTGTAGTTTTGATGGTGAGATTTCTTTCGGTAACGCAAAAGCGTTTGCCGACAGGGCAAGAATCAGAGTTGTGAATATAGCGCGTTTAAACATGGAGTGACCTTTCAAGCCTTTGTCAATCAGGGATTATTATCTGTTATTGATACTTTGCCACAGCTGTAAATCCTTTTGTCAAACTACAGTTAAAATACAGCTCGTAGTTGCGAGCATGATCAAAACAGCCCTTAAAAATGGTTTTCATACAGTTTTTCCAAGGCAACAGACAAACCATTTTCCGTCACAATTCGGATATGTGATTTATTAAGCTCTCTGACGTTGGTTAATCCGCAGGAGTGCGCAATCAGGCCGATACCGTAATGGATATACTTGTTGTAGTTAGCAACACGTTGCGTTTTATCTTCAACATTCAGCCCTTGCTGTAGCCGTTTGTTGTGGGTCGTTATACCTGTCGGGCACGTGTCTTTATTACACTGAAGTGCCTGGATACAACCGAGAGCAAACATATAGCCACGAGCCGAGACAACAAAATCGGCACCTAAAGCAATAGCCCATGCAACTTTCGATGGGGTGATAAGCTTGCCCGAGGCGATAATTTTGATTCTGTCTTTGAGTTGCCTTTCTTCGAGCATACTAGCGACCATTGGCAGGCTTTCCTTAAGGGGAAGACCAACATAATCCATCAATGGTTGGGGGGCTGCACCGGTTCCGCCGTCAGCGCTGTCTATGGTAATGAAATCCGGAGCACTCTCGGCACCTCTGCGCTCTATTTCAAGCAGCAATTGCTCAAACCAATTCATTGAACCAAATACCGCTTTAAAACCAACAGGTTTGCCTGTGGCCTCTCGAATAAAGGCAATTCTATCGAGCAGGTCACTTACAGTGCGGATATCTTTATGCCCGTTTGGGCTGATGGAATCCTGACCTTGAGGAATCCCCCTTATTTGCGCTACTTCTGCGGTCACTTTTTTACCGGGCAGAATGCCGCCTTTGCCAGGTTTGGCTCCCTGGCTGATTTTTATCTCAAACATTTTAACTTCAGGGTGGGCGGCGACGGCTTTGAGTTTTTCTTCGCTTAAGTTGCCGGACTCATCCCTGACGCCATACTTTGCAGTGCCAATCTGAAAAACAATGTCTGCTTTACCTTCAAGATGATAAGAGCTTAGCCCACCTTCACCTGTATTCATCCAACACCCAGCCTGTGATGCACCTTTTGAAAGTGCCCTGACTGCCGGTTTGGAAATCGCCCCATAACTCATGCCGGAGATGTTAAATATGGAGCTGGTGGTGTAAGGGTGACGGCAATGGGTACCAATAGTTATTGGTGCCGGGCTGACAGCATCTTCAGCAAGGGTTGGAAAAGCACAGTTCATGAACATGATGGTGCCGGTGGGATCCAGACTGCGGCTGGAACCAAAAGCGATAGTCCGGTCGACATTTTTAGCGGCTTTATAGACCCAGCTGCGCTCAGCACGGTTAAAGGGCATTTCTTCACGATCCATGGCGAAAAAGTATTGGCGAAAGAATTCCCCCTGTTTCTCGAACAGATAACGAAAACGGCCAATGATTGGGTAATTATGGCGGATTGCTTGTTTATGCTGCGAGACATCTACAATGTACATGTAGATCAAAAACAGTACGCCGAGGCCAACCAGTAAGATAAACAGGCCTGATAAAAAGTCGATACTGACCAGAATAAAATCACCCATACTCCCCCTGTTTTTGTTATTTGGCTGATTAGTAATTTGGGGCTACCTGACAAAATAGTCCGCCACCGCAGAATATGAAAAAAATCAAGCCATAATAATATAGACCACCGTCTGAAAATTGATGGTTGCTGTAGGTGTTAGTGCTCACTTTGATTAATAACGAGAAAGAACCAGGGTAGGGCTTATGAGCAAAAAGCATCATCATCTAATAGCCATGGACATGGGGATAGATACACATCAGGAGCCGGTTGTTTACATGAGAAACGACTGTCATATCTGTCGTGCGGAAGGATTTACTGCTAACTCAAGAGTGACGATTGAACTCAGGGGAAGGCAGCTGATTGCGACGTTAAACGTTGTTGAGCAGTATGTTTTACCGCGAAACCATATCGGCTTTTCCAAGGTTGCGGCAGAGCGGCTGGGTATCGCTTATGGCGACAGTATTCGAGTAAAGCACGGTCCTGTTCTTTTATCACTCAGTGCTCTGCGTAAGAAAATATATGGTAATGAGCTTAACGAGGCGGAAATCCGCGCGATTATCGGTGATATCAGCACTAATCGTTATAGTGATATTGAAATAGCCAGCTTCCTCAGTGCTTGCGCCGGTCATCGATTAAGCGCACCTGAAATTATTTTTCTAACTCGGGCCATGGTGAACTGTGGTGAAAAGCTCAGCTGGCCCGGACATGAAAAGGTATTTGATAAGCATTGTATTGGCGGTTTGCCAGGCAACAGGACAACACCTCTAGTTGTGGCCATAGTGAGTGCGGCCGGTCTGATTATTCCCAAAACGTCTTCTCGTTCCATCACCTCTCCGGCGGGCACTGCCGATGCGATGGAAACCCTTACCCGCATAGAACTGGGACTGGATGAAATCCAAAAGGTTATATCCCATACGGGAGCCTGTCTTGTCTGGGGGGGAGCCGTGAACTTAAGTCCAGTTGATGAAGTTTTGATCAGGGTTGAACGAGCCCTGGATTTGGATGGTGAAGGCCAGCTTATTGCTTCGGTTTTGTCGAAGAAAATAGCGGCAGGTTCAACGCATGTACTGATTGATATACCTGTTGGTGAAACGGCAAAAATCAGAACTCAGGCCGATGCAGAAAGGCTGGCTGCTTTGTTTACTGAAGTGGGCTCTGCGCTGGGGTTAGCTGTGCGCTGTGTAATTAGTGACGGAACTAAACCAGTCGGCAGTGGCATAGGACCGGCTGAAGAAATGCGTGATGTATTGGCTGTTCTACAAAACAAGCGATCTGCGCCAAAGGATTTACGTCAGCGTGCTTTGTTTTTAGCCGCACAGTTACTGGATTTTGCTCGTGGCAAAGGCATTGATGAAGCACTGAGCCTGGCAACGTCACTCCTTAGCAGTGGTAGGGCATGGCAGCAATTTCAGCACATCATTGACGTTCAGGGGGAACGAAAAGAGCTGCCGATGGCGAAGCATCAGGATATTCAGTACGCCCTGCAGAGTGGTATTGTCTACGATATAGATAATCGGCGATTGTCCCGGCTGGCTAAACTTGCCGGAGCTCCCGGAGAAGCCAGTGCCGGATTGAGATTACACGTCAATGTCGGCAATAAGGTAGATCAGGGGCAGCCATTATTTACTTTATTTACGGCCAGCCTAGGAGAGCGGGATTATGCCTTGTCCTATTACCGGGATAATTTCGATATGTTTGAAATAGGAGACTGATGATGAGTGAAACATCAACGGAAGCGGTCTTATTTGCGCTTGAACCACATTCGCTATTTTACAGTTTGTGCAAGAAGTTAGAGCTAAACCCGGGATTTCACAGCTTCCGTCGGTTTCCGGATAATGAGTCTTATCTGCGTGTCGAGACATCGGTAAAAGATAAGCACTGTATTATCCTTGCTGATTTATCCCATCCTGACAGTAAATGTCTCCATTTACTTTTTATGGCTGAAACGCTTCGTGAGCTGGGGGCGGCTTCCGTCGGACTGATTGCGCCTTATTTATGTTATCTCCGCCAGGACAAACGTTTTGTGGCCGGAGAGGCGGTGACTTCAAGGATCTTCGCCAGCTTGTTATCACAGCATGTCGACTGGCTGGTGACTGTCGATCCACATCTTCACCGTTACCATTCCTTAAATGAGGTGTATTCCATACCGTGCCGGGTTGTGCATGGCGGCTCGTTGCTGGCGACATGGTTGGCATCGCAACAGAATGTTTTATTAGTCGGGCCTGATGCAGAAAGTGAGCAATGGGTGGCTCAGGTTTCAGAGCAGAGTGGTCACCCCTATGTTATTGGTGAAAAACAACGACTGGGAGATAGAGAGGTTGTTGTGACTTTGCCTGATTTGGATGCTCATCAGGGTTGTTCGGTTGTCATTATTGATGATGTGATATCCAGCGGACATACGCTGATTCAATGTATTGATGCATTGCAAAAGCAGCAGTTTGATGATGTCTCTTGTGCTGCAATTCATGGCATTTTTGTCGGTGAGGCTGAAGAACGCCTTAAGGAGAGAGGGATCAGGAAGTTGGTAACGACTAACTCGATCCCTCATCACACTAATGAGATTGATTTGAGTGAGTCGTTGGTAATTCCAGTATCGGAAAGTCTTATCGAGATAGATGAGTTAGGAAAAAAATAGCTATCTATATGATTTAAAGCAGATAAAGAAAGGCCCACCGTAATTGTGGGCCTCATTTTATTTGGTTATTCTATTTAGCTTTCCGTTTCAAGGTCGCTGATTTTTTCTGCTCCGCGAAGCATCGCGTGGATCAGTTCGTTAGCTTCGAATTTGGTCAGAGCTTCATGGGCTCCAACCTGATGAGCTTGAGATACACTGATCTCACTGGAAAGCGAAGTGTGCAGAATAATGTAAGCATGGTTCAGTTTATCACTGTTCTGAACTTCGAATGCCAGTTCATAACCGTCCAGTCCCGGCATTTCAATATCACTTACCAGAATATCGAAAGGTTCACCGGCATCAGCTGCATGCTCAAGCATAGTCAGAGCATCACGGCCGTTAGTTGCAAAGAAGTATGGAATGCTGATGCTGTCCAGCGCCTGTGACAGCTGGCGGCGAGCAACTGCGGAGTCATCAACCAGCAGGATTTTTAACGGTCGCAGTATTTCTCGTTGGACATCAGTCAGAATCGGATGAAGGCTGTCCGGATTGTCCGGATAAACTTTTGAAAGTAGCAGTTCAACATCAAGTAGTTGTACTTGCTTATCTTCAACATTCATTACCCCGGTTACGAAGACATTCTTACCGAGAGCGCTTGGTGGCGCATCGATTTTGTGCCAGTCGCATTCGGTAATTTTGTCAATGCCACGAACCAGGAAGCCAACCAGCATTCGTCGACAATCTGTGATGATGATGTAGCAGTCTTTAAGCTCTTCTTTAGTTAGCGGCGGATAGCCAACAGCCTTAGCCATGTCAATGACCGGAAGGGTGTCGCCGCGCAGAGTCGCAGCCCCCAAAACAGTAGGGTGTGAATGGGGGATAGCTGTAAGACGTGTATATGGAACAATTTCTTTTACTTTCAGCGTACCGATAGCGAAAGTTTGCAGTGGTGTCAGCCGAAACAGCAGCATACCCTGAGATTGATTCGTCGCGGATTTGATCATTTTCAATCCCTGTTTGCGCATTATGTAGGATTCAGAACTTTACCCATATGTTAGCTGTTTGAAGAGTTAATAGGAAACTAACTTGATGGGTTTTCAGGGATTTATTGATCTGGGTATGCAAAGCTGATGTAACTTAGGTTTTTTGTCACGAATTAGCAAACAAATCATTGTTGAAGATATGAATACTTAATTCATGTTGCAAACAGAGGTATGCCTCAGTAGTTATTTATAATTCTGAATGCGTATAGTTTGGAATTAATAACGGCAAAAAAATGTACAGTGTTGCGTGTTGGTTGCAATTTTGCTTGAGCTGTTACTGAAACTTGTCAAATATTTTCGCATATCAAAAAAAGATCGATAACACTAACTCTGCGCTTATTGGAGTGGCTTTCAGAGGCCCGGTTCGTTGGATATCAAGAAGTAGTGTAGGTGATATAACTGGCAACTCACTAAGCCAGAAACGATAAGCAGACACAGGTAACCACAATGTGCTTGTGGTCCGAACTTATTTGATAAACGATACGTGGAGTAAGACATGCAAAAGGGATTGAACCTGAGCAAAATTGCTGGCGCAGTAGCTGCTACTATGTTGATGGCAGGAATTGCTGGTACTGCTGTAGCTGCACCAACTCATGACAAGAATGTAATTGGTTACATTACACAATGGGAAGCATGGAAAGGCCCCAATGAAGGCTTTACCGCCAAAGGGGAAGCTAACCATCTTAACGTCAATATGGATATTTACTCGATCCTTAACTTTTCTTTCTTTGGTGTTGCTAAAGACGGTTCCTTGCACAGTGGTGACCTGAGGAACAAGAGTATCTATCAGCCAGGTGCTGTCCAGGAGCCAGGTCCGTTGTTGCATCCGGACGTTTACTCCAGCTGGGACTTCCATATTCTTTGGGGTGAGTTAGAGTATGTTCATCAATTCCCTAGCAATGAACCATGGAATCAGGATCAGTATCTGAAAGTTAAAGAACAAGGGTTTTTACCGCATGGTAATGGCTGGCTACATGAGCCGACTGGTATTACCGGGCAGTTCCCGATTCCATTGAAAAAGGCTGGTGGTGCGCCGGGCCTGATCGATCTTGCTCATTCTAAAGGTGTGAAGGTAATGGCATCTCTGGGTGGCTGGAGTATGTCTAAGCACTTCCCTGAAATGGCAGCAGATCCAGTTAAGAAAGCGCGTTTCATGGCGGATATCGATAAGCTGATGGCCCTGGGTTTCGATGGTATTGATATTGACTGGGAATACCCAGGTACTGGTGGTATGAACTTCCAGGGTAACCCTGAAGATTACGCTAATTTTGAGCTGTTGATGGAAGATCTTCGTAAGAAGATCGGGCCAAATAAGCTTCTGACTGCGGCATTCTCTGCATCGACTGCGAAATTAGAAGGATTTAACTGGTCTCGCCTGTCTGCCAGTATGGACTATTTCAACATGATGACTTATGACCTCAATGGTGGCTGGTCTAATGTTGCAGGTCATAACGCTCCGCTATATCCATACCCAGAAGAAGAATATGCTGGTTTGAATCTTGACCATCTACGTAACTGGATGGCTGCTAAAGGTATTCCTTCCGATAAGATTAACTTCGGTGCCGCTTTCTATGGCCGTGGTGTCCAGACAACAGAAGCCCAGGCTTATGTTGGTGCTCCAACGGATAAACGCACTGTAAACTTTAGTGTGGATGGTCCGACAGAGTCGGCGGTTGACTTGGACAACTGGAAAGTCTTTGAAGGCCAGCCTAACTATAACTACATCGTAAAAACTCCGGGGTGGGAACATAAATGGGATGCGAACGCAGAAGTCCCATATGCTGTTAAAGGTAAGTACTTCCTGAGCTACGATGATGTTCCGTCTATCGAGAAAAAAGCCCAGTACATTGTCGATAATAACCTTGGTGGTGTTATTGTCTGGCAGGTTCACGGCGATATTAAATGTGAAGGTTCGATTGTCAGCCGCGGACGTATGCTGAAAGAGTGTACCAAGCTGAGCTCACCACTGGCTGAAGCGATTGATCGTGTATTCACTACCGGTGGTGGTGGTACAGCCCCTAATCATGCGCCGGTTCTGACTGTTCCTGCTGCTCAGTCTGCTCAACCAGGGCAGACTATCAGCTTCACGGTATCAGCTACTGATGCTGATGTCGGTGATAAGTTGTCCTTCAGCGCCACCAATGCAACTGTTGTTGATAACGGCGATGGCAGTGCAACGGTAACCTACAAAGCCCCAAATACAGCTACAAGTCTGAAAGAAGTCGTGTCTATTACGGTAACCGACGGTAGCAAGAGTGTGACAAAAGATGTTGTTGTAAACGTAGATGTTGCCGGCACTGGTGAAACTACCTGGGATGCAGGTAAGGTTTACGTAGGTGGTGACATTGTTGTCTACAACGGTGTGAAATATAAGGCTAAGTGGTGGACAAAAGGAGATAAGCCTGGAGAAAGTGATGTTTGGCAAAAAATCTGATTGTCAGCTTAACTTTTATTAAATGTGTAAAGCCCTGATTCTGTCAGGGCTTTTGTGTTTTATAGGAAAATATCCATACGAGCACTATAGTTAATAAGGTAGTTGGTTGGCTACTTGTATATTTTTGAGGTGGGCGAATATGGAGCTACGTAATAAATCTGGAGAAGTCGCTAAACTCGCAGATAACTTGACCTTGAAAGAGATCGTCGATATGGGGTTCTCATTGGATATCTGTGACGAAAGCTACGATCCTAATGAACACTGGACAGTGAGTGGTAAGGCACCCAAAGGTAAAGAAGAGAAAGATTACCCATCAAGCTGAGATTTAGTTGTACAGTTTTTAGAGCAGGGGCCGGCAATGTCCGGCTTTTGTTTTGGCAATTTGAACACGGTGTTAGCTTATAGGTGATTGAATTTTAAGCACTTGGTTGAGGATTTTGTGATCTGTGTCATATTCGAAGAATCAGTGCTTTATTTTGTTGGCGGATCTGACATTATGAATTCAGTTCGATGCACATCACGTTAGTTTCAACTGACGCATCCAGAAGCGGGCATCGTATAATGGCTATTACCTCAGCCTTCCAAGCTGATGATGCGGGTTCGATTCCCGCTGCCCGCTCCAAGAATTATTCAAGAAAAGCCCACACTTAGGTGTGGGCTTTTCTGTATCTGCAGGCTTGAAAAATAGTATTACTTTTGGTTCGATTTCTTGTCGACAACTGCGAATAAACCAACAACTTTAATCAGTAGTAATATTAAGGAATAAATTGATAGCTAGTACCTATCACCTGTTTGCAACTGTATATCATTCAAAATCCCCTTGTAGTGGCTTGTTAAGTCTTGCAAAATAAAGGCAATAGCTACAACAAGGTGAAGATCATGATTTCTAAATGGGCTGTGCGCTTTTTCCAAATGGCCGAGTTGGTAGGTTCCTGGAGTAAGGACCCGTCGACACAAGTGGGGGCCGTGATCACGCAAGGTAACCGCATCGTATCCGTTGGTTTTAACGGTTATCCGCATGGTATATCAGACAGTGCGGATATTGATGACCGTGATATGAAGCTACTGAAAACGCTGCATGCGGAAGAGAATGCAATCTTGTTCTCTAAACGTGACTTGGCTGGCTGTGATATCTGGGTGACACACTTTCCGTGCCCGAACTGTGCGGCTAAAATCATTCAGACTGGTATTTCTGTAGTTAACTGCCCGGAACAGACCGAAGATTTCCTGTCTCGTTGGGGGGACAAAATCAAAGTAAGTCAGGATATGTTTACTCAGGCCGGGGTGACGATTAATTGGTTGCCACTGGACGAATTGGCGAAGAAATAAAGCTGTTTAAGCTGACCTAACAAAACGAATAAGGCTACCTTCGGGTAGCCTTATTTTTATCGCAATTTCGGATTATAGCTGGCAGTTCATTAACCTTGCGCGCATTCAGCAAGCTTTACTGCATTACCTAATACATGAAGGCAAGTTAAACGACCAACACCACCTGGCACAGGAGTAATTGCTGCCATTGGTTCAACTTCAAAATTATGCTTAACGTCACCAACCAGCTTTCCGTCAACACGGTTGATGCCGACATCAATGATTAGCTGCCCTTTAAAGAATTGTGTGCTTTCCAGAACACCATAGGCGCCGGTAGCAACCACAACAACGTCATATCGTTTCCAGTCTACAGACTCAAGGTCTGAGCGGCTGTTAAAGCTTGATACTGTACTTTGGCGGTTAATCAGTTCAATTGCCAGTGGCTTACCAACGATGTTACTACGGCCCACAACAGCGACTTTCAGGCCGGCGAAATTATTTTCACCAAAGTGGCTTGCAATGATATCGATGGTTGCCTGGACTGTGCACGGCAAGATACTGTTCTGCCCCAGAACCAGTTGTCCCAGAGCTTCAGAACCAAAACCGTCAACATCGACTGAAGCTGGTAGATCAGGGGCTTCCAGTCCGTTTGGTAGTGGTAGCTGGAATAAGATTGCATGTTCGGCTTTAGCTGCAATATCATCCAGATCCGACTGTGTGGTTGTTTCTTCTGCAAGGGTGATATGGTTACAGGTCAGGCCCAGTTCGTCAAAAAGACGAATCTTATTGCGAACATAAACCTTGCTTGCCGGATCTTCACCGACAGTGACAATAGTGAGCTGAACCGGCGCGCTAAGTGCGGCAATTTTGTCTTTTAGCGTTGCCAGCTTTGATTCATAAATTGTGTTGATTACTGCTTTCATTTTTCCAAACGCTTGTGACTTTTGTATGATTTATAACTAACTGGATTTTTATTCACAATGCTTTTGTGCAAAAAAATTCAGGAATGATTTGGGCTTAGCCGATATTGTATTGGGTTTATGGCTAAGAATCTTGTGGAAAAAGACAAAGCCTATAAGGAAGGGACAATTTAAGTTTGTTTAATAAAAAAATCCGGCCGAAGCCGGATTTGAAGAATTTTAGTTGGAAGTCAATACTATTGACGAACACCTTCAACATGCAATTCAAGATCCACGTAACTGGATTCACCCATTACCTGAATGCCGAAGTCTTTCAACTCAAGGCGTGTTGTTCCGGTAAAGCCAGCACGATACCCCCCCACGGATCTTCACCTTCGCCGACAAATTGAGCGTCGATACTGATCGGTTTAGTTTGGCCATGAAGGGTTAGCTCACCGTCGATGACCATTTCACCGTTACCTTTAGGTTCAACTTTGGTACTAGTAAATGTTGCAGTTGAATATTTCTTAACTTCCAGGAAGTCGGCGCTGCGAACGTGTTTATCTCGTTCTGCGTGGTTAGTATCAAAACTGCTGGTATCGACTTTGACATTCACTTTTGATGCAGAAAGGTTCATTGGATCATAGTTGAATGTTCCTTCAAAAGTATTAAACCTGCCTTTGATAAAACTGTAGCCTAGGTGTTTGACCTTCAGGTTGATTGAGGCGTGTGCACCCTTGGTATCGATAATGTAGTCAGCTGCAGAAGCTAGCGAAGGGATGGTAAATGCGGTTAGCAATCCCAGAGCAATCAGTTGTTTTTTCATGTTTACTTTACTCCCAACATTTTTCTTAAGGTATTGTCTTTGTTTATGAAATGGTGCTTCAACGCGGCAAGAGCATGAACCGCAGCCAGACCAATCAGAGCTAAAGCCAGGTAGTAGTGGATCTCTCCGGCAATATCAGCCTGATTGGGAAATAGCTCCCCAAGTGCAGGAACAGAAAACCAGTTGAATACTTCAATAGCTCGCCCGTCTGCCGTTGATATTAGATAACCTGAAATGAACATTCCAAATAACATCAAATAAATAACCCCGTGGGCGACTTTTGCTCCAACTTGTTCCCAAGGGGCTCCCTCTATTTTTGGATGTCCTTTTACGTGTTTCCAAATAAGGCGAAATACAGTGGCAAAAGCCAGGCAAAGACCGATTGATTTGTGCCAGTGAGGCACGGGCTTGTACCATTGCGAATAATAGTTCAGATCAACCATCCACAGACCCACAGCAAATAAGCCGATCACAACAACTGCTGATAGCCAGTGAAGCGTGATAGAGAGCCAGTCATAGGATTTACGGGTGTTTTCCATAGTTTGCATAGTCTGTTGATGTTAAGAATAATTCTTATTCTAGTTTTTTTATTTAAAAATATAAGAGTTAACAGTTGAACAACAAGGTCGAAATATTCGAATGAACTATCAGAATTGGTGATCAAGGACTCACCAATGTTCTTAATATCAGTATCTGGTTAATGATAAGTAATTAATTTGGAAGAAACGCAGACATTAAAGCAGGCATCAGTCTGAGAAGGGGGCGATAAGTTACTTGCGTTGTGGCTGTATTGACGCGGAAAAGAATGCTTTCGCGAAACTGGCGGGTAATAGCATTGAGATCATTAAGATAATATCAGGCCAATATGACAGACTTTTTTCAATCATGTGTGTTTTTTAAGGTAACACTGAAAGTCTGACTTAGTTCTAAGAATTTGACTAATTAAGAGTAAAACAATGTGTCGTCTCAAGGGTGAGACACTTCGTCAATGCGTGTATAGGTATGATGGGGGAAAGTTTGTGAATTACATTGTATTTTAATAAGCGCTTACTACTCAAACTAGCGCTTACTATTATGGTTAAACTATAACAAGTCTCAAAATGGGCGTTCAGTGGCTAAAATATTAAGAACAAGGCATGAACTTGAGCAGTATTTGAATAAATCTGAAGCGGGATACTTTTATGCCCGATATCAAGGGTATGCGATGCACAGTGCTTTCCAGCCTATTGTCTCCGCATCGGGTAAGCTTTTTGGTTATGAGGCTTTGTTGAGGGTTTATGATGAGGCTGGCAACAAACTAAAAACTGAGCCATTTTTTAATTCAGAATTTATTAGTACTGCTGAAAGGATTAATTTCGACCGCTTAGCGAGGGTGATTCACCTCCGTAATTTTGCCTATTTTCTTTCAAAAGGTACTCTTTTCCTTAATTTGTCGCCAATTGCAGTAGTAGATTCTGATAAACAAGATTTAACTCAAAAGTCGTTTGTTCGAAGAATTGACGAACTGGGTTTGTCTATTGAACAGATCTATTTTGAGATCCTTGAACACACCTGTTCCTGTGATACTTTGTTGGTTAATTCATTACGTAATTTGCAAGGCTATGGGGCAAGGATTGCTATTGATGATTATGGTGTCGAAGCATCATCTGAAACACGTACACGAAATGTAAAACCGGATATTATAAAAGTGGATCGTAGTCTGCTGCTCAATTACGTTGATGGTCAGAGAGATGAGCTGTTAAGGGTGATTAAGCTGGCTCGGGAGCTGGAGGCGCGTGTTTTGCTCGAGGGCGTGGAAGATTACCGTTGTTACGCAGCAGGCAAGCATTTGCAGGTGGATTATATGCAGGGGTATTTTATTGGACGTCCTGAACTGGTCGATAGTCTATGTCAGTTTGAACCGCTATAGCACCCTGTCCTTCGTTGAAGGGCAGAGCGCCGGTTGTTATTTCTCTAGTTCTACTGGGCAATGCCTCCCTCTGTCAGCTGTTGTGGGTTAAGCAAGTTCTCCAGCTCATTTCTGCTCAATTCTGTTTCTTCTTCTGCAACGTCAATAATTGCACGTTTTTCTTTATAAGCTTTTTTCGCAATTTCTGCGGCTTTCAAATAGCCGATTACTGGGTTTAGTGCTGTAACCAGAATTGGGTTTTTTGCCAGAGCTAGCTGCAGATTATCTTCTCTGACGGTGAAGCTGCTTATCGCCTTATCTGCAAGTTGCGTTGCTGCGTTGGCCAGTAGTTCGATACTTTGAATAAGGTTGAGGGCTATTACCGGCAGCATTACGTTTAGCTGGAAGTTACCAGATTGTCCGGCCACAGTGATGGTGGTGTCATTGCCAATAACCTGGGCGGCAACCATTGCGGCTGATTCAGGAATTACAGGGTTCACTTTTCCCGGCATGATAGATGAACCAGGTTGAAGAGATTCAAGTTCTATTTCCCCTAGGCCGGCAAGTGGGCCGGAGTTCATCCAGCGTAAATCGTTCGAAATTTTCATTACAGCAACAGCGGCAGTTTTTAACTGTCCTGATAGGGCAACAATGGCATCCTGACTACCAAGGTTATAGAAAAAGTTATCACTGGAAGTGAAGTTAATCTCGGTTGATACTGAAATGTTGTTAGTAAAAGTGGCGGCAAACTCAGGATCGGCATTGATTCCTGTGCCAACCGCTGTTCCCCCCTGAGCTAGTGCAGTAACATTTTCCAGTGAATAGTTAATGCCCTGCAGCGCTTTTTCAATCTGAGTTTTCCAACCCAGCAGTTCCTGACCCATAGTGACCGGCATAGCATCCATTAAGTGGGTTCGGCCTGTTTTAACAATATGCCCTACGTTTTCAGCTTTTTGTTCTATGGTAGAAATCAGGTGATTCAGTGCTGGGAACAGGTGGAAATGGCAAGCCAGTGCCGCACTGACCTGAATAGCAGTCGGAATCACATCATTACTGCTTTGTCCCATATTGACGTGGTCGTTTGGGCTGACATTTTGTTTGCTTTTTTTCGATGCTAGGGAGGCAATAACCTCATTGGCGTTCATGTTTGAACTGGTGCCGGAACCGGTCTGGAATACATCAATAGGGAATTGGTCTATGTGATTGCCGTCGATGATTTCCTGACAACTGTCAATAATGGCGTGGGCTATATCACCTTCGAGATGACCAAGTTCCAGGTTACTGCGTGCCGCAGCCTGTTTAACGTATGCTAATGCTTTAATGAATTGGCCCGGCATAGGCATTCCACTGATTGGGAAATTATTGATAGCCCGCTGGGTTTGAGCCTGATACAGCGCGTCAGCAGGGACGTGCACTTCACCCATGCTATCTTTTTCGATTCGAAATTGAGAGCTCATGATAATTATCCTTACAGATCTGAATTGTTATGGATTCGCAATAAGTTACGTTGTAGCGATAAGAAGCGTCTGTGGCCGTCGGCGGAATGACCGTAGAACTTTTTCAGGGCCATCATCGGACAGTAGAGGTGATCGGCACAGATTCGGCGGAATAAACGAGAGTGTTTCTGATGGTTGATCGCTTCAATGAGTAGAAAGAATACTCGTCGTAAGAAAAGTTCCTGCAGTAGTGGATTGGCAGCAGACGAGTAGCGGCAATAATAAGAAGCAAGGTTCAACCCTGACTGGATATATTCAATAATAATGTCCGGTTCATAACCGGAGGCGGCAGAGGGATGTAGAAATCTGTCTTCTGCTTTGAAGTACAGGGTATACAGGAGTGCTTGCTTTTCCATCTGGTGCTCCTTACTTGCATGGTAATGATAATTATTACCACTTGGTAAGGTGTATGCAAGAATAAGCGCTGGTTTATGTAAGTCTATACTATCTTTCTTAGTGCCTTGGGTTGAATACCGATAAAACGAAAGCCATCGTATTGTTACAGATAGTCGACAGGTTTGTCGGTAATGGTGAACGGGCGAGCTGACTCTATGTCAGCTTAAGTAAATGTGTGATTTAAATCACGTTTATTTGGGGGCTACATTAAGAGTTAAACTTAAGGCTTTGATATGATGACGCAAGAAAGTACTTTTAAGTAGGAAATGGTATGAAAGTATGTCAGTTATGGTTGAAGGGAATCGTCCTTGGGAGCTGTTTGTTTTCCGGAATGGTAATGGCCGATCCGGTTGAACCTCCTCATCCGGATATGCTGACTGTTCCCGAAGCAATGAGATTATTGCAAAGCCAGGGATATCATGATTTCAGGAAAATCAAAGTTGAGCGTGACGAAAATGAAATAGAAGTCGAAGCGCGTGATAAAGATGGTAAAATGATCGAATTAGAGATTGACCTTTATACCGGGAAAGTTCTTGATGTGGAGTTGTGATATTTATCCACTGGTCAGGTTGGCAGCATCATAAACTGCCAACCATCGTCAATTCACTTACCTGACAAGCATTGCGCAGGACTGCGCTGGCAGAGTCACATTTAAATAGCTTTCCTTATTTGGGTTTGTGTCCTCAGGATCAGTTGAGCTGCGGTCAGCTGATATCTTCGTTACTTTCACCCCTTCCATTTTTAGTAAATCTGTATATTGGCCTGCCGGTAAATCAACATTTATCGCTGAAAGTCCTTTGTTGATAATCACTAGTCCTTTGTCACCACGGCTAAACATAAGGTGGTCATTACTATGTTCAAGGTACTTCATTGGTTGACCGTGAGCATAGTTATGGAATTGGATCATCTTAATCAGTAGCGGGTTATGCCAGGAATCCAACCAGCGTGGAGAGCCATCTTCTTTAGCAATACCACTGGTATCCAGGTCTGAGTAAACCAGAGGTACACCGCCGTCACGTCCGAACAGATAGCAGTAGGCCAATTTTTCATTGATTTCCGACATAATCTGATCCAGAAAGACGTCGTTATTCGGAATATCGTGGGTAGTCGCAAAAGTTATTGCTCTGTCGACAGCCAGAGCTTGCCCCACAGAATACGGGTTGATCAGCCCAGACATTGACTCTTCCTTCTCAAACACATTGAAAAGAGAATGGAAAAGTGGGAAGTCATAGGCCCCTAAATTAGTGGATTTCAAATATGGCTCAAGAAACAGCTCGTACTCTTCCTTAGTCGCCCCGCCATCTGTGATTATTTCACCGAAGATATGGGTACCTTTAGTGATTTCTTCATCCCAAACCAGATGAATGTGTTCCAGCGTCATGTGTTTGGCTGCATCAATTCTGAAGCCATTAATTCCTAATTGTTTAAGTGCTTTCAGGTAAGACTTTTGTGCTTTTACTACATTTACGTTGCATTTTAACGTTGGTAGGCCGGGATCATCACTTCCGCCGCTAATACGCCCATGCTGAACCTGCCATGGATCTTTCCAATTTTTGATAGGGAAAGCGCTTACAAAATCCTGCTCAGTAAACAGAGGTTCGGCTAAGTCACCAAATAGGCGGACAGATTCAGAATAGTCTGGGTTATCTGCGTATTCTTGCTGAACCTGAGAATTAGGGTAGTCGAGATCTGTGCGAAGATCTGACTCATTGGCCATGTGATTAAATACCACATCAGCATAAACCAGCATGCCATGATCTCTGAGGGCCGCTGTCATTTGTCGTAAATCGTTTGTGTTACCGAGTTGGTTATCGATTACCCGGTAGTCTTGTGGTTGGTATCTTTGCCACCATGGAGTGCCATCTTTTGATTTCATTGACTTTAATGGCGGAGAGATAAGTACCGCCTTAAAGCCTGCTTTTGCAATGGCTTCGGCATTTTCAGTGATACGGCGGTAAGGCCAGTCAAAGGCATGCAATATGACATTGGTCGCCTTTGGTGAATCATAAAATGAAACGCTCGTCGTCATCGTTTTTATATCCGTACAAGAAACTGAGAAGAGTCTAATGGGCGGGATTGAAAAAGTATTCAGCTTTTCAGGGGATTGGGGAGTAGGAGATGGGGGGAGTAGACCTGTTTAGCCAGTAAAATCGGGCGATTCAGGACATGTGACAATTCTATAAAATTTATTTATCTGCCATTTTTGAACGATTTTTGTACTTTAGAAGCCACATATTTACGAGATTGTAAGTAGTCCTCCTGCCAAAAAGTGTGAACGCTGTAATAAATTTTTAATTCTGTAATTTATAAAACAAGATTCAGTGCAAATTCATTCTCAACAGGCATGGATGTGTGATATATATGTGCTTGATTGCTTATTAACAAGGAGGTACACCATGGCTGGTGTTTTAGGAATGATTCTGGCTGGTGGAGAAGGTTCTCGCCTGCGCCCTTTAACTGATACACGTACTAAGCCGGCAGTGCCATTTGGTGGCAGTTACCGCCTGATTGACTTCGCATTGAATAACTTTCTGAATGCGGATCTGATGAAGATATATGTGCTGACGCAATTTAAGTCCCAATCTCTTTATGTGCACATGAAAAAAGGTTGGAATGTTTCAGGAATTACAGGACGTTTTATCGATCCTATTCCTGCACAGATGCGGATGGGGAAACGTTGGTACGACGGAACGGCTGATGCTATTTACCAGAACCTCCGCTTTATTGAACTAGAAGCGCCGGATCAGGTTTGTATTTTCGGTAGTGATCATATCTACAAGATGGATGTGAAGCAGATGCTGAATTTCCACATGGAGAAAAAAGCCGATCTGACAGTTTCAGCCTTGCGAATGCCTTTAAATCAGGCAAGTGCATTTGGTGTTATTGAAGTTGATGAAAATGGCTGCATGATTGGCTTTGAAGAAAAGCCTGCGAATCCGAAAGCGATTCCGGGTGATCCTGAACATGCACTTGTATCAATGGGTAACTATATCTTCGAAACCGATGTACTGAGCAAAGAACTGGAAGAAGATGCAGTTAATGAGCACTCAAGCCATGACTTTGGTAAGGACATTATTCCTAAGTTGTTCCCGCTGGGTAAGGTCTTTGTGTACGACTTTACTACTAATATCATCCCTGGTGAGAAAACAACAGGTTACTGGCGCGATGTAGGTACTATCGAGTCTTACTGGCAGGCTCATATGGATTTGCTGTCAGAAGATGCGCCGTTCTCTCTTTATAACCGTCAGTGGCAGCTACATACCTACTATCCGCCACTGCCACCAGCGACCGTACTGGATAGTGACGACTGTAAAGTAGATATCAATAACTGCATGATTTCTGCTGGAAGTTATATACGTGGTGCAAAAGTGTATAAATCGGTTCTTGGTTTCCGCACCAATGTTGATCACTGTACCACCATTAGTGAATCCGTCATTTTAGGTGATGTGAAGATTGGAGCAGGGTGTTCGATCCGTCGTGCTATTATCGATAAGAATGTTCAGATCGCGCCTGGTACTGTCATTGGTGAGAATATCGAAGAGGATAGGAAGAAATACCATGTATCAGACGATGGAATTGTCGTGATACCAAAAGGAGCAAAAATTGGTTACTAGGAAAAAACCGTCTTCGGGTAAACCACTCAAAATTTTATTTGTCGCTTCTGAAGTTGAAGGGTTTGTTAAAACAGGTGGCCTGGCTGATGTGGCTAAGTCACTCCCTTCGGCATTGCAAGCAATGGGACATGATGTTCGTATCGTGATGCCCTTTTATCAACGAATAGCGGGCAGGGAAAAAGCGAAGCTGCTTGTTGATACTGAATTATATGTTGAGACTCAGCCTGCACCGGTTGAATATCAAATAAAGGAACTAGCGTCGACAGTGCCTGTATATGCTGTTGATGCTCCTGAATACTTTGGCCGTGCAGAGTTGTACGCAGAAAATAATCAGGCTTATGCGGATAACGGAGAACGCTTTGCGTTCTTCAGTGCTGCGGCATTGGATCTGTGTGAGAAAGTGGGTTTTCAGCCGGATGTTGTTCATTGTAATGACTGGCATACCGGACTGATTCCGTTTTTATTGCGTACTCGTTATGCAGAAGATGCCTTCTTTGCTGAAACTAAGAGTGTGTTAACGATCCATAATGCAGTCTTTAAAGGGGTCTTTAACTACGATCAGTACAGCCTGATCCCTGAACTGATCCAAAAGCGCTATATCAACCTTGAAGTAGGTCATGCCCATATCAGTATGCTGAAAGCTGGTGTGGCGTTTGCGGATAAGATCAATGCAGTGAGTCCGAACTACGCATCGGAGCTGTTAACTGAGTTGGGTTCTCACGGTATGGCCGAGGATTTCCAGAGCCGGGCAAACGACTTGTACGGCATTGTTAATGGTTGTGATTACGATGATTGGCATCCAGAGACGGATTCATACATCAAGCAAACTTATAAAGCGAGCAAGGTAAGTCTTGCTCGTGGTAAGAAAGCCTGTAAGCGTGATTTACAGCAGCAGGTAGGTTTGCCTGTCGAGGATGTACCGCTTTACGGTATGGTCTGTCGCCTTACAGAGCAAAAAGGCGTGCATTATCTGATCCCTGTGCTGAAAGACTTTCTGGTTAATGATGTTCAGGTTGTTATTGTCGGAACCGGTGATCCTAAGCTGGCTGCGGCTCTTCGTGAAATTAGTGATACACATAAAGAGAAGTTTGCTTTTGTTGAAGCTTATAGCAACCCGCTGGCACACTGTGTTGAGGCCGGAGCTGATTTCTTCATGATGCCATCTGAATTTGAGCCTTGCGGTCTGAATCAGATGTACAGCCTGGCCTACGGTACTCTGCCTATTGTCCGAGCAGTAGGTGGCTTGAAAGATACTGTGATTGACTATGATCAGACACCTCAGGTTGCAACTGGCTTTATGTTTGAATCACCGACGCCGGAAGCGTTGTTAATCAAACTTCAGCGAAGCTTGTTGCTTTACTGTCAACGGCCGCAGGAATTCAAGCGGCTGCAGTTAAATGCGATTGCCTGTAAATTTGACTGGAAGGAATCAGCAGAACAATACATCAGTATGTATTTGGGTGAAGAGAAAGGGCTGGTAACGCCTGTTTTTTCGTCGCAAATAGCTGTCTGATAGTACGTTAATTAGCTGATATTTAGGTATTCCTATCCTCTTAAAGCCCTCACTCGTGAGGGCTTTTTTGTGTTTGTTATTCTCAGAACTTAATTGGCTTATTCATTCCAAAAAGACAACGTTTGCTTGATTTTTATGTTGTGAATCGCAGTGTTACATGAAAATCAGTGAAGTATTGCCATGGGGAATTCTACGTGGCCCTGAAGATACATATAATGAAAAATTATGAGTGCATTTTTCTGTGTGTGAAAATTGTATAAATAAAAATGGTCAAAATGTGCTATTGACAGTGTAAACAGTTAAACAAAAATGTAATAATTTCGAGCTCAGAAATAAAACAAAATGACGTCGGGATAGCCTCTAATCGGGGGAGCTTATTTTAAGTCGATAACGGCTGTTTCGTAGTCAATCATAATACAGCTAAAGCGTATTACTGCTAATGCGGTAAAAAAAACAAAGGGAATCAATGTTTAATCTAACTCTTAGGCAAAAGCTGGCGCTTTCTGCCAGTATTGCCATTATCTTAGGTGGAATGCTGGTGACAGCACTTTCATTTATGTCATCGCTTGGACGGTTGGACGAGGAGCTCAATGATCGGCTTCGGGGTGTAGCATCTTCTTACAATACTTATGTAACTGATTGGTTGGAAGCTAAAGGTGATGCGCTTTCGGCACTGCCGGAAACCGTTATCTCTGAGTCACTTTCGGATCACCTGAAGCAGGTTCGTGATTCTGGAAAATTCGATAACGTCTTCCTGGCATTTAATGATGGTTCGCAGGCGAATGCTAACAATGTTCAGCTTCCACCGGGTAATGACGACCCTCGTAAATGGTCTTGGTACCAGAATGCGATGAAACTGAACGGTCAGGTAACAGTAGAAAACCCGACGGTCGCTGCGGCAACAGGCGCAACGGTTGTGTCTATGGGTAAAGCTGTAACTGTATTCGGCCAGCGTGCAGTACTAGGTGCTGACGTTGAAATGGCAAACATCATCAAGCAACTTGAAGATGTTGTTCTGCCTGGCGAAGGTTATATGCTCATTGCTAACGGCGAAGGTAATTTGTTTGCTTATGCTGATACTTCGCTGCTGAACAAGCCGGTAAGTACGCTGGACAGTGATCTGACAGGTAACCTGCTAGACAGTCTTGCTCGTGAAGGTCATATCGCGAAAGTAGTTCTGAACGGTCGTGATAGTTTTGTATTCGTTTCGCCAATTAAAGGCAAAGACCTCAATACTGTTATCGTGATCGACTACGAGTCAGTGGTTGCACCGCTTTACGATGCACTGGTTGGACAGGTTTTGACCACACTTTTAGTGGTTGTGATCTGTGTATTCCTGTTTAACCTGCTTTGTGTGTACCTGTTCAAACCGCTTCAACAGGTTTCAGGAGCTCTGGCAACGATTGCTCAGGGTGGCGGTGATCTGACTCGCCGTATTGACCTTGACAGTAATGATGAAGTCGGTGAGTTGGCTCGTAACTTTAACCAGTTTGTTGCCAGCCTGCAGGTTCTGATTGGCCATATTCGTACTCAGGGTGAAGAGCTTAACGAAGCTTCAATTGCCGGTGAGTCACGCGCTGATAAAACCGCTACTGACCTGCAGCGTCAGCAGGATGAGATTGCTATGGTAGCGACTGCGGTTACAGAGATGGCGTCAGCAACGCAAGAAATTGCATCTCATGCTGAACAGACTGCGCGAGCTGCACAGGATTCAACTTCTCATACCAATAACGGTCGTGAGCTGGTGGAACAAAGCAAGGTGTCGATTAATAACCTGGCGACAGAAGTTAATGAAGCAACCGGTGTTATCGGTGAGCTCCATACTCATGCTCAGGACATCAACAGCATCCTTTCAACCATTCAGGGCATTGCAGAACAAACCAACCTGCTGGCACTGAACGCGGCGATTGAGGCAGCCCGTGCCGGTGAGCAGGGACGCGGCTTTGCGGTAGTTGCTGATGAAGTTCGTGTGCTTTCCCAGCGTACGCATACATCGACTGAAGAGATTCAGGGAATGATTGCAACCTTGCAGCAGACGACATCTAAAGCGGTTGATCTGATGGAAACCAGTTCGCAACTGGCTCAGTGTTCTGTTGAGGATGCTGATAAAGCGACTGATGCATTGGTACAAATCAATGATTCTGTAGCCATGATCAGCGACATGGCAACTCAGATTGCGACGGCTGCTGAAGAGCAGACCCACGTGACTGATGAAATCACTCAGAATACCACCACTATTAAAGATGTAACCGACCAGCTTGCTCATGATGCCAGCGATGCTCGCCGTCAGGCTGAAGAGCTGAGTGGTCAGGCGGCTAATCTGAATGAGAAAGTGGCAACATTTATTGTATAAGCCAAATGGTTTTGAGTTTTAAAAGTTAGCCATAAATTGAAAGCCCGTTACTTACAAAGTACACGGGCTTTTTTATATCGCTTTTCAGGAAGTCAGAGACATGGCCTTTTCCAGGCTATCGACTCCCACAGCTTATAAGTAGTTCTTTTATGTCAAATACATGATCGGCTAACACCTCATTGAGGTGATAGATTCCGACTGTGCCAGTCTGACCTTTCTTTGCCAGAGGTAAAGCAACAATATCCGACTTTGCAAAATACTCCGCCATACTTTGAGGGTAGGGCATGATGGCATTGGTGGTTTTCAATATATCAATGCTGGCAGACAGCGAATTAATCTCATACACAATTCGCTCTGATATTTTTTTCCGTTCTCTCTCCAGTTGTTTCGGTACAGGGTTATCGATGATATGTTGGTAAGTATCGGAATCCGGTGTGACCTGTAGTAATGGATATAGCTCTGTATCGGCTGCGACTTTATTGTTGACCAGCAGGGGGTGAGATTGGTGTACAAACAGAGCCTCCTGATCCTGCAGTAACGGTGTGAAAGTAACGTTACATTTGCGGGATAACCCGATGATCTCGTGTCCGATGAAAAGATCGATATGACCGTGGATCAGCATCTCCATCAGTTTAAGGTGGTTGCCAAATTCCAGTTGGATCGAAATCGAAGGATGATTGGCACTGTATTGTCGTAGGGCATTTTTAACAAAGACTTCCCACCAGGCGTCACCGGTCCCCATGCGGATCTTTTCGGTTTTCCTTTCCTTCAGGTCGGCCATCTTATCGAGCAGGGCATCATGCCGGCGCTGAAGCTCAAGCACTTGCTCCTGAAGCAGCAATCCGTATTCAGTTAACTCAACACCTTTAGATTTGCGGATGAAAAGCGGGACGTCAAAACTGGCTTCGAGCTTTTTCATGTTATTGGTCAACGTTGGCTGGCTGAGACCTAAATGGCTGGCAGCAAGGCTGATATTACCCAGCTCGGCAACCACCAAAAACTGCCGGTAGCTTTTATCCATAAGCGTTTTTGTACCTGAAGGGAAAGGCTAAAAAGAGATTATCGACAAGTCTCACATTTATTGATTTTGATGGAAATCCGCTTTGGCCGAATATTGTGATCTGTGTCGTTATAAATTGCAGTGATATAGGAAAAAGCTATATCACCAGGGTTTGGATGTATTTTTCAGCAAGGAATAATCACCTTATGCTATCAGCATTAAAGATATCACTTGTTTGATTCAAGCTTTTATGGAGCCGATGTCGATGAAAATGACGCCGAAGTGGTGGCATGATGCTGTTGTCTACCAAATCTACCCTCGCAGCTTTTGTGATTCCAACAATGACGGGATTGGCGATCTGCAGGGAATCATAAGCAAACTGGATTACCTGAAGAACCTTGGTGTGAATGTCATCTGGTTGTCTCCGGTATATCGTTCACCAATGGACGACAATGGTTACGATATCTCTGATTATCAGGATATTGCGCCTGAGTTCGGCACCATGGCTGACATGCAGCAGTTGTTGGCTGAGGCTAAGCAGCGCGATATCCGCATTATTATGGATTTGGTTGTTAACCATACTTCTGATGAACATCCTTGGTTCCAGGAAGCTCGTAAGTCGAAAGACAGCCCATACCGTGATTACTACATCTGGCGCCAGCCAAAAGAAGGTGGCTCAGCGCCGGACGAGCAGGGCTCTATCTTCGGAGGCAGCGCATGGCAGTATGATGAGCAGACCGGAGAATACTACTTCCACTTGTTCTCTAAGAAACAGCCGGATCTGAACTGGGAGAACCCTAAGGTTCAGCAGGAAGTCCATAAGATGATGAACTGGTGGATTGAGCAGGGTATCGGTGGCTTCCGTCTGGATGTGATCGACCTGATCGGTAAAGAGATCGATAAAGGGATCACCGGTAACGGTCCACGCCTGCATCCATTGTTACAGGAAATGAACCGCGCGACATTCGGTGATAAAAATCTTCTGACTGTCGGGGAAACCTGGGGGGCGACACCGGAAATTGCCAAGTTGTTCAGTAATCCTGAACGTGAAGAGTTTTCAATGGTGTTCCAGTTCGAGCACATTACTCTGACTTGGGAGCATGGTGATAAGTGGAATCCGATCCCGTTGGATCTGCCTGCCTTTAAGAAAGTGCTGACTAAGTGGCAGGTTGAACTTGAGAATGAAGGCTGGAACTCACTGTTCTGGAATAACCATGACTTACCACGTGTAGTGTCCAAGTACGGTGATGAAGGGAAGTATCGTGTTGAGTCAGCCAAGATGCTGGCAACCACACTGCACCTGATGAAAGGCACACCGTATGTCTACCAGGGTGAAGAGATTGGTATGACTAACGTTGCGTTTGACAGTATTGATGATTACCGTGATATCGAAACCCTGAACTTCTACAAAGAACGTACTGAAAATGGTGTGGCACCGGAAACCATGCTGGCTGCTGTCCATGAGAATAGCCGTGATAACGCTCGTACGCCGATGCACTGGGATAACTCCGATAACGCCGGTTTCTCGACAAACCAGCCATGGTTGCAGGTAAACCCTAACTACCCGGACATTAACGTTGCAGCAGCACTGGAAGATCAGAGCTCAATTTTCTATCACTACCAGAAGTTGATTCAGCTACGTAAGTCACTGCCTGTTATCGTTCATGGTGCATTTGAGCCGGTTTTTGAAGATCACGACAAGGTCTTTGCTTATGTTCGCTCAGACGAGCAACACCGCTTGTTTGTACTGAATAACTTTACGGCGGAAGAGGTGGTGTTGGCTCTACCTGAGTCACTGCGAACAGATAATGCTGAGTGCATCATCGCTAACTATGAACATCGCCAGCAATTGGGTGAAGAGTTAACACTGAAGCCTTATGAATCTTTCGCGGTACTGATGCCGGCATAAAAGTTTATATATGAATAATCTACTGTAATTTCAGTTTATAGTTTTAGCTCTATTCAATACCTGTTGAATAGAGCTTTTTTTGTTGAGGCAAGGAATTATGCTGCACTATCAACATATTAATAATGATATTATGTTCACGGTTCCATATCAGTGTGAGAAATTATATTTGATAGGAACTTTTACCAATTGGGAAAAGAGAGAAGCTTATAAATTCTCAAATACTGAGAATTGGCACATGCTTCGGAAAAATCAGGATGCATTTTATAAATTAGGTAACTCTGGTTATATTGAATATTGCTTATGGGATGATGAAAATCAGAGAACACTGCCTTTTAACTCAAATTACCCTGTCGGTTATTATTTTAATAATCAACATAATGGAAACTTTAATTATCTGTTGTTGCCTGAAAATATAACACCCGAAGAAATAGCACAAATTGCCAGTGACAGTAAGCGCTCCTTTCATATTAAAACTTCCGCTGAAGAGTTTTCTTCTCAATATATTTTGGCAAACTTCAGGGAAGTAACAGGTGGAGAGTTAGCATCGGGGCGTTTGTATCGTTCTTATCATCCGGTTGTTGCCTCCCGTCAGAACCATGCCCAACTGAAAGAGATTGAAACTGAGCGCCAGCAGGTTGTAATGACTTTGCTAGAAGAACATGGCATTAATACGGTTATCAACCTGTCTGAAACCGACAGGGAGTTGGCTTTAGCTCTCGATTCAGCACAAGACAGTTACTATAAGACGTTGTGGCTTAAGGAACAGGTGGTTAGTGTCCCGATGGCTTATGAGACGGTGTATTTCATGTCTGATCGCGATGAGAGCTTTAACCCGGATGAACTGGGTTTTCAGAGTGGTATCCGACAGGTGATTCAGTATATCAGCCAGCATCAGGGCCCTTATCATGTGCATTGCCGTTTAGGTTCAGACCGGACCGGTGTTGTGATCGCGTTTCTTCAACTCATGATGGGCGCGACAAAAGAGCAAATCCGCCATAATTACCTGCAGACGAATAATATGGCGATAGGGGAGTTTCGAAGCTTCCGTCTGCTTGAACAGGCGCTAACCAGTGCCTTGGGTATAGATTGTTTTGAAAACAGTGCAGAAACGGTCAGGCGTTATCTGAGTGAGATCGGAGTGCCTCAGGATATTATTGATACTGCTTACGGTAAGTTAGCAAATTAGGTTGTAATGAGAGAATAAAAAGCCCGGCTGAGTAATTACATCGCCGGGCTTTTTGAGTTTTGGTCTTAGTTAGCGTTTTGGCATTATCCTCGGAACAGAATAGTCAGCGATTTGGCTGCTTGCATGTAAGTGGTCTGAATCTGGCGATTACTCAGGTAACGCTCAGAAGTATCACAAATGACCGACCATTTATTTCCTTCCGGCAGTCTGAAGCGGGTAGGGATGTCAGAATGATTAATGATATACATTAGTTCATTTCCTCCCTTATAAAGCCCCATGTAGAGACCAAAGGCTTCCAGGTTCTGCCAGTCTTCAGCTGTCATATTCTGGCCGCTTGAGTGCCGCCACTGAATCCTGTGATGGCCTCGCTCATGCCCACTGAAGGCTCGGATGAATGGCGCCATAATCTCTTTGCGGGCAGCTATCATTTGGCCCATCCAGGTATGGAACAGTTCATCGCCATGAGACATTTCCCAGTTTGCCCAGCTGATTTCATTATCCTGACAGTAAGCGTTGTTATTACCGCCCTGAGTATGCGACAGACTGTCGACAGCCAGAATATGCGGGATACCGAAGCTGAACAGCAGGGTCGCCATTAGGTTACGTTTCTGGCGTTCGCGGCGGTAAAGAATCGTCAGGTTGTCGGTTTCACCTTCGACTCCATGGTTGTATGAGCGGTTATCGCCGTGTCCGTCACGGTTGTTCTCACCGTTGGCATGGTTATGCTTATGGTTGTAAGAAACCAGATCCTGCAGGGTAAAGCCGTCATGGTATGAGACGAAGTTAACCGGCAGTTTATCCGGCCAGCCACCGGCACTGAACAGATCCCGTGAGCCCATCAGGCGGGTGGCAAACTCTTTGACATTGTTTTTGTTACACAGCCAGTAGCTTTTCACTGTATCCCGGAACTTGTCGTTACACTCATTCCAGCCGCGCGGGAAGTGGCCTAGCTGATAACCGTTAGGGCCGACATCCCATGGTTCGGCAATCAGTTTTACTTTCTTCAGTATCGGATCCTGAGCAACTGCCATAAAGAATGCACTGCGGGTGTTGAAGTAATGGCGGTCACGACCAAGGGTGGCTGCCAGGTCGAATCTGAAACCGTCAACATGGTAGTGTGTGACCCAGTGGCGCAGGGTATCGAGTACAATGTTCAGACTCGGCTGGTAGGTCAGATCGAGTGTGTTACCACAACCGGTGTAGTTAAGCAGCTTTTTGTCTGTGGTTTGCAGGTAGTAGTTTTTATCAAGACTCTTGAAGTGGAATTGAGGGCCGCCGTCACCGCCTTCAGCTGTGTGGTTGAAAACAATATCAAGAATCACTTCAATATCATTCTTATGAAGTTCTCTGACCATGGTTTTCATTTCAGTGACAGCATCAGCAATGGCATAGCGAGGTTCCGGAGCCATGAAGCAAAGGCTGTTGTAGCCCCAGAAATTGACTTTATCCATGTCCAACAAATGTGGTTCGGACATGCAGCTGGCAACAGGAAGTAGCTGTAGTGTGGTGACACCTTGCTGTTTCAGGGACTTGATAACTTCCGGCTGACACAGGCCAAGATACGTCCCTTTATATTCTTCGTCCATATGAGGGTGGAGCTTGGTAAAACCTTTGACATGGGTTTCAAAAAGCACTGTTTCTTCATATGGAATTTGTGGGGAAACCGTATCTTCCCAGTCGAATGTATGCTCGGTAACAACGGATTTTGCGAAATCCCAGCTTTGTTCGGCACGGAATGGCGGAATATAGAAGGGTGTTTTGCTTAGAGCCTGGGCATAAGGGTCCAGTACTAATCTTTTTTCATTTTTATCTGTAATTTGATAGCCATAGCACTGTCCGGCCCGAATATCGGGAACAAATGTATATCTTATTCCCATGTGTTGGTTTTCAAGTTCGACTATTTTCTTTTTATTATTGTTGTCAAACAAAATTAATTTAATATCTTGGTTGTCTGGACAATGAATTGAAAAATTACAACCTTGATCACACAATGTAGCCCCTAAAGGAAATGGCTGAGCTAATTTAGCGAACATTTCTTACTTCTCTTTTCTTTTTTGAACTATTTCTACCCGTTATTAAATCGAGAAAATTTCCGCAGTCAAGGAATGATTTTTTTTGATAAAAAATTAAATTTAATTCACTTACTGATTATTTCATAATTAATGTGATTAAGTGATTGAGGTCTTACTTTTAAATTACATTTTGTATTTTTATTACGGGATTACGCCTGATCTTCGTGAGACGAATCACGAAACACCTCTCATCCCTAATTACTACGCCCCTCTAATCCTCCCTCCTCCCCCCCTGATTAGGATGATGTGCGTAACTGTACGAAAGCTGAATATGAGTCCCGAAAAGGTTGCCCAGATAGTAATAGCAACCGTGAAAATAATTAGAAGGGACATTCCTATGAAACACAAGTTAGTACCTGTAGCAGCGGCTTTACTTACCGCGCTTGCTTCTGCCAACGTAGCTGCTGAGTCCGCAACCGATGTCGTAACTGACGGTTGGGAAGTACACGGTTATGGTTCAATGAACTACCGTATGGTTGAAGGTGAAACTGTAGATACTGAATACGGTAAGCCAGACTACAAAACTGCTGGTACACACGGTAAAAGTACTAACCAGGTAGAATTTACAGTTAAGAAGCACACAGAACATCAGAACGGTGTTTGGTCTGATTTTGTAGTTCGTTCTGAATACGGTAACGGTAATTCTTACGCTTATACATCATCTGGCAGCCAGAAAGACAACACTAAAGCACAGTTTGAAGTTAAAGAAACTTTCGTTGAAATCGGTGGTATCTCTTTCCTTGGCGACGATACATCTATCTGGGGTGGTCAGCGTTACTTGAACCGTGCTGCTGGTTTGCTATCTGGTGAGTTCTGGAAGCAGTCTTCAGGTGTTGGTGCAGGTCTTCAGACTAAACTTGCTGGTAACACTGCTGGTATTGCTGTTGTAACTGCTGACCCTGATGCTGGTTCTGCAGACTCTTACAGTCTTGATTGTAAAGATGGCTCAACAGATCCTCGTGATTGTAGTGTGAAGTTAAACGACGCTAAAGAGCGTTCTACTCTGACATCTGTAGATTTTTACTACTACGGCGTTAAGGCTCTTGGCGGTAGTTTCGATTTTGACCTGAAATTGATGTCTCAGGCTAACAAAGATTCTGACTCAGATTCTGGTGTTGGTTTCGGTATCACTTATAACCGTGACTACTACGGTTTCGATGGCTGGTCCCAGACTGCAATCGCATACGGTAAAGGTGTAGCTCAAAACCGAGGCCTGAACTTTGGTGGTTGGTCAAATGGTAATGATAATGCCGAATCTATCTTCCTGACATCTTACGGTGTTCTGAATATCTCTGATAAGTGGCAGATGGGTTCTGAACTGACTTACCTAGGTGCACTGGATGAACTATTTGGTGCAGAGGACCTTAAACGCTACATTGTTGCTGTACGTCCTTCTTACAATGTGAATGACAACCTGCGCCTGGAAATGACTGCTTCGTACGGTCACGAAGAAGGTAAAGATGGTTACTGGAAGCGTTCAGGCGATTCTGTTGAGAGCGATATTATCAACGTAGAGCTGGCTTCTGCATTTACTGTAAATGCTGACTACTTCGGTCGTCCTCAAATCAAACCATACGTAAGCTACATTAAAGCTGACGATGAGGCGAGTGCTGGTATTATCGGTATTAAGAACGGCGACGACGAAGTTGTTGTTGGTGTTCACACTGAAATCTGGTTCTAAGCCAATTAATGTGAAGGGCAGCCCTCGGGCTGCCTTTTTGAGTATATATCTATTGGACTTTGAAGTAGATTTGAACGAGAGCTAATAGATATATACCCAATATATTTGATTTCTCAGGGTATGGGAGACCAAGATGAAAATAATTAAAACAACTCTGGCTGCCATGTTGGCAGCTTCTTTGATCGGCTGTGCTGCTTCCCCTACATCAGGCAATAACTCTCCAGTGAAAGATGTAGCAATTACTGCGCAGGCCTGTTGTACGACGTATAGTGAATTTTCCTGGGTGCCAATGCAGGGTAGCGAAATTGACTTTGTGGTTGATGAATACTCAAAAGTCGGCATGTTCCCAGAAGGAAAGAGCTACTTTGCCACTTTTGTTTTACCGCAAAATGTTGAGCGGATGCAGGTTGATCTTAAAAGCTGGATGAAATCATCTGGTGTTTTTGCTCCTAAAGTGATGTTGCTGGATCCACAATTCCAGCCAGTTGAAACTATTTCACTGGAAGATTTTGATGTTGCGCCATCAAATCTGTTTAGCCTCTCCAGTTACCAGAAGCGTTTTACAATGGAGCAAAGTAAAACGCCTTATATGGTTGTTTACTCTCCGTTTGAATACCGTGAAGGTCAGATTCAGATCCCGCATCCTGAACGTGTACGAGCAGAAGAGTTAGGCTTAGCACGCCCTATGGTGACAGATCCTGTTATCCAGCATCAAAAATTCGGTTCGCTGACATTAGATCTCAAACCGTTGAATCTGCGTTCTTACCGTGCTGATCAAGTTGTACAGACTCCGGTTTCGAAACCTGCACCTGTTGTTGCAGCACCGGTAGTTGCGGCTAAACCGGCCCCTCAGGCCGCACCTGCTGTAATCAGCGCGAAGATGCTGCCGGAAACAGAAGCCTTCTATAATGCGCAAATCAAGGCGGCGGTAGAGAAGAACGATATGCAAAAAGCGCTTCGTCTGCTTGAAGAAGCCAAACGTGCAGGATCTGCGACAGCGGAATCAACCTTTATTAACTTAATTAAGAAATAACTTTCAGTGGGCAGGTATTCCAAGTAGACCTGCCCGTTTTCATCTCTCCCACTTTATTTTCCTTAATTTCTATTTGCCTTCTGAGTTGATATTTCATGACTGAATTAAGAAAATCAAACGTGCCTGCTAAACACGTTGTTTATCAGGTTTTTACTCGCTTGTTCGGCAATACAAATACCACCAACAAGCCTTGGGGAACTATCGAAGAAAACGGAGTCGGTAAATTTAATGACTTTACCGACAAAGCCTTACAGGAAATCCAAAAGCTGGGTGTCAGCCACATCTGGTATACCGGCGTACCGCATCATGCGTTGGTCAGGGATTACAGCCAGTACGGCATTTCGTCTGATCATCCGAGTGTGGTGAAAGGACGCGCCGGTTCACCTTATGCTGTTAAGGATTATTACAACGTGAATCCGGATCTCGCGGTGGATCCTGCAAATCGCCTGGAAGAATTCAAGGCATTGATTGAGCGTAGTCATCGTAATGGTCTGAAAGTGATCATTGATATTGTTCCAAACCATGTTGCCCGCCGTTATCAGGGGATGACCAATCCTCAAGGTGTTGAAGACTTCGGAGCATCGGATGATACATCAGTTGATTATCATCGCGACAATAACTTCTACTATATTCCGGGTGAAGCTTTTCAGGTGCCTGAAGCCAAAAATGGTTATCAGCCTCTTGGTGGTGAGGCACATCCGGATTTGGCTGAAGCCTATGAAGAGTTTCCGGCTAAATGGACAGGCAACGGTTCTCGACTGGCTCAGCCACAGTTTGATGACTGGTATGAAACCGTAAAGGTCAATTATGGTGTAAGCCCTGACGGCATTAAAGATTTCGATGAACTGCCACAAGGGTATGAGCATCAGGATCATGAGGCTCATTATCAGTTCTGGCAGGAAAGAACAGTGCCGGACTCCTGGAAAAAATTCCGGGATATTGCGTTGTACTGGCTTGATATGGGTGTTGACGGATTCCGTTATGACATGGCTGAAATGGTGCCGGTTGAGTTCTGGAGCTTCATGAACTCGTCGATCAAACATGTCAATCCTGATGCATTCCTGATGGCTGAGGTTTATCAGCCGCATCTTTACAGGGATTATATCCACCTTGGTAAGATGGATTACCTCTATGACAAAGTTGATCTGTACGACACCCTGAAACGGATCATGCAGGGTAAAGGCTCAACAGATGACATCGTTGGCGTACAGAACGAGCTGATGGATATCGAGCATCATATGCTGCACTTTCTTGACAACCATGATGAGCAACGTCTTGCAAGTCCGGAGTTTGCAGGATGTGCCGAAAAAGGTAAGCCTGCAATGCTGGTATCAACTACGCTAAGCACGTCTCCAACTATGATCTATTTCGGGCAGGAAGTTGGTGAGCCCGCTTCTGACGATGCCGGTTTCGGTTTGCACTCCCGCACCACGATTTTTGATTACTTCGGCGTACCGAACCACCAGCGCTGGATGAACGGTGGTGAGTTTGATGGTGGTAAGCTGACCGATAAAGAACGTGAATTGCGTGATTTTTATCAGCGACTGCTGAACTTCTCACTGACAAACACTGCCATGACCGGAGCTTATCAGGAACTGCACCGTTATAACCGTCAGCATAGTCAGCAGTACAATGAGCATTTGTTCTGCTTTACTCGTTTTGATGAGCGACAAAAATTGCTCATTGTGGCTAATTTCGCAGATGTCGATCAGGGCGCAGTGAAGGTTAAACTGCCTGCTGATTTGCTGGAAACCTGGCAGGTTGGTGACGGTGAGTATCTGCTTTCAGAGCAGCTTTATGGTAATGAAAGCGTCACTTTATCTGTTGTTGAAGGCATTGGTGACGCTGAGATTATGCTGCCGCCACTGGCTGCGAAAATCTATCAGTTAGACTAGTTTGATAGTAAAAATAACCACGTTAAAGCCGCTGATTTTCAGCGGCTTTTCTTTTTTCAGACCAACAGAACGTGTTCAGTTTCACAGAGTTGATTTAAACATCCGGGGGGCGTAGTAGGGGGGAGGATGCTCATCCTCCTCGGGGGGAGGAGAATGCACGTGTTGATAAAAATAACAATCGAGATTAACGGGAATTGATCATGAAACAAGTGTTTAAAACTCTGACCCTATGTTCGCTTTCTGCAGCGCTTGCGTTTCCTATGGCGGCTTCAGCTATGCAGGAAGGCGAGATTCTGATTTGGATTAACGGTGATAAGGGCTATGACGGTCTTGCTGAAGTCGGTCGTCAGTTTGAAGAAGATACCGGCGTGAAGGTAAACGTTCAGTATCCGGAATCCCTTGAAGCAAAGTTTCAGCAGGTAGCGGCAACAGGTGGTGGTCCAGACATTATCTTCTGGGCGCATGACCGTTTCGGTGGTTACGCCAAAGCCGGTCTGCTTGCAGAGATTCATCCGTCAGACGAGTTTAAGAACAAATTGGTCGATTTCACCTGGGATGCGGTGACCTACGAAGGCAAGTTGGTGGGTTACCCGGTTGCGGTTGAATCTCCGTCCCTGATTTACAACAAAGATTTGCTGCCAGAGCCACCTAAGACCTGGGAAGAGCTGGTTGAAATCGAGAAGCAGATGAATGCCAAAGGCAAGAAAGCCATCATGTGGGATGTGAAGAACGCCTACTTCACATGGCCGATGATTTCCGCTAACGGCGGTTATGCCTTCAAGAAAACAGAAACTGGCTTTGACGGTAAGCAAGTCGGCGTTAACAGCGAAGCGGGTATCGCTGGCCTGAGCTTCCTGGTTGATCTTACCAAGAAAGGTGTGGTTTCACCGGATATGGACTATGCCGTATCGGAAGCTGAGTTCAACAAAGGTAACGTGGCGATGACCATCAATGGTCCGTGGTCATGGGGTAACTTGGAAAAATCGAAGCTGAACTATGGTGTTGCTGTATTGCCAACGTTGAACGGTGGTGCATCTAACCCGTTTGTCGGTGTATTGAGTGCTGGTATCAATGCTGCCAGCCCGAACAAGGATCTTTCCGTTGAGTTTATCGAGAACTATCTGTTGACCAATGAAGGTTTGAAGATGGTGAACGATGACAAACCTCTGGGTGCGGTAACACTGAAGTCATTCCAGAAGATTCTGGAAAAAGACAGCCGAATTGCAGCAACTATGACTAACGCTGAAAACGGCGAAATCATGCCAAACATCCCTGAGATGACGGCGTACTGGTTTGCTGAAGGTGCGGCAATCGAAAATGCATTGCTGGGTCGTCAGACTGTAAAAGAAGCTCTGGATACAGCGGCTTCACAAATTAAGTAATTAAAAGGTTGAGGAATTTAACCTGACTTATCAATGCGCAGCCTGGTCTGCGCATTGTTGTTTGTAAAAACGTATTTTTGTCCTGAATGGCAAGCTTTGATGCCATGGCGACGGTTGATAAGGAACAGATGTGAACGGGTTAGCGCAGGCTCCATACAGTGAGCAATTGTATGTCAAAGGTACTTTTAACGGATGGGGTGATGATACTCCGATGGTTTATACGGGAGACGGGTGTTATCAGGCAGTGATCTGCCTTTCAGCCGACCTGCACAGCTTTAAGATTTCAGATCAGCAGGGTAGTGAAGAACTCACTTTTTCGGCTGATAAATATAAATCGGTGGTATGCAAGCTCGATCAGGAGCAAGCTTTGGTTCCGGCAAAAGGGATCGGTAATGATCTGACTTTTCTGGCTCCTGAAACTGGCTTATATACCATTACGCTTAAAGTTCAGGAGCAGGTTCAGGATAAAGGTCCGGTTATGCTTATTGCCTCTGGTGGTGAGAACTCTGATGTTGAACCTGAAAGAGAGTTGGTTGAAGTTGAAATTTCAGTAACGGCTCCTCATAAGCAGCTTCAGGCAAAGCAGGATCCTATTTTGGCTCCGGATGTTTTGTTTGATCATCTGGCAATTAAGACTCAGGAAAGTGTTCCGTTTGTGTTCGGTGATAATGTGGACGGCTATTTTGAAGGCGTCACACACGGCTTTGTTGCTGCTGGCAAATATCGACATAAGCAAGGCTGGTATCTGGGGACATTCGCCTCATTTGTTGATGGCAAGATCAACGACAAATGTATGGCTCCTGAAGCTGATATTCTGCCTTACGGTATCACTCATCAATACGCTAACCACAGCAGCGATACCTTTATGTTGTTCAGCCAGCAACGTGCCGCGGCTCTGACTGTCTGCTCTCCGCTGGCGGCACGACTGGCATTGGCTCCACAGCTGAATTTAGGGCTTAATGTTTCTTCTGTGCGTACTTTCGATAATGGTGTGGTTTATGCGCTGGACTCTTCGCTACGGCAGGAAAATACACCATCGTTTATTGCGATTTGTGCTGACAAACCGTTCCGTTTCAAAGAAGCAACATTTTCTGAGATGCTAGCCCTTAATGAGGTGATGCACCTGAACGGCAATCATGTGAAGCCGGTGATTGAGACGCTGGGCGATGAAATCAGTCTGACCGTGTATCTGGCTTTTGCTGAGACAGAAGAGGAAGCCATCGCCGGAGCAAATCAGTTGCTAGAGCAGGATGGTTATGTCATGCATCAGCAGCAGACATACGACATGCTGACTCATTCTTATATCTGGACTTCGGATCTGGAATATAACCGTGCGCTGATGTGGGCCAAGGCTTCAGGAAAAGTTTTTGTATCCAATGAGTTTGGCAAAGGCATCTGGGCTGGCCTGCCTTGGTTTAAGGATTGCTGGGGACGTGATTCATTTATCGCGGTGCCGGGTATTACGTTGGTAAATGGTGATTTTGATGATGCCAAGAGCATTATCGATAACTTTGCCTCTATGCAGTTGAAAGATAACACCAATATCAACTACGGCCGGATTCCTAACCGGGTGACCAGCCTGACCAATATCATTTACAACACGACAGACGGTACGCCGTGGATGGTACGTGAGGTCTGGGATTATCTGCGTTACAGCGGCGATAAAGACTACGCCCGTTCGATTTATCCTGTTGTGAAAACCTACATCGATGGCATCGAGAAAAACTACTTGGATCAGCATGGCTTAATGACCCACCGTGATCCGGATACCTGGATGGATGCCAAGCTTGAAGGTAAGTTGCCATGGTCTGCACGTGGTAATCGTGCTAATGATATTCAGGCATTGTGGTATACCAGCTTGAAGGTGGCGGTTGAGCTGGCGAAACTAAATCAGGATGAGGAAGGTGAACAGCACTATCTGACGATGGCTGAAAAAGTGCAGGCAAGCTTCCAACAACTGTTTTGGGATGATGAGCTGTCTCTGCTGGCAGATCGCCTGCACGCTGATGAAAATCGTGATTTGCAGATTCGTCCAAACCAGTTGATGACGCTGACAGTACCTTTTGATGGTGAGCTGGTGGATAAAACCATTGGTGCCAATATCGTCAAGAATGCAGTCAGTGAGCTACTGTTCCCATGGGGTATTACTTCGCTGTCTCAGAAGGATCCAATTTTCCATCCGTATCATGCAAATCGTGAGGAATACCATAAGGATGCGGCTTATCATAACGGTACTATCTGGGGCTGGAATGCGGGCTTCACCGTAACCAGCTTGCTGAAATATGGTTATACCGATTTCGCCTATGAGCTGACGAAGAATTTGTCACAGCAGATCCTGGCTATTGGCCATCGCGGTGCTATGAGTGAGAACCTGGATGCTTTCCTTAATGATAAGGGCGAGATAACGACTACCGGCACGTATGCACAAGCCTGGTCTGTTTCAGAATTTACCCGTAACGGTTATCAGGATTATGTTGGTTTTGCGCCGGATTTGCTGGCAGGTAAACTGAATTTGGCACCAAGTCTGCCGTCATCATGGCAGGCATTTGATGCCAATTTACGTTTTGGGGCTGATAATGCACTGTCGGTTGCGTTTAAACGCCAGTCAAACGGCATCGAAAGTTATCGTCTGAACTATCAGAGTGAAGCTGATACTGCACTGGATATTGTGCTTACAGCAAAAGATAAAGCTAAGTACTTACTATCAATCGAAAGTAGCTCTTTGCCAGCAATGGTTGTGTTTAACCCAGAGAAAACAGAAGCTGAACTAAATGGTGAGGAAGTTGCGTTAACCTGTATTCAACAGAGTTACCAGCCTGAGATTGGCGAGCTGAAATTTGCTCAGCCTGATACACAGCGTAAATTCCCGGTACTTCTTGCTAATCATGTTTTGCAACAACAGGTTGAAGTGAGCAATCTGGAAAAGGCAATGGACTAACTTGTCAGATTAATAATCTGGCCTTAGTTCAGGAATGTAAACGCCGCAGTCCATTATTTAACAGGGGACCGCGGCGTTTTTATAATTCATCTTTGCCGGATATTAGAGACAGACATCTGCTCTGAATTTAGCTTTGGCTTGAGTCGTCGTCATCAAAGACTTTACCTTCCATTGAATAGGGGTCTCGCTCATCGTATTGGTTGATGGTACTTTTTCCTCTGAGTTTTTTGATTTTTGCTTCCAGAGCCTTGGCCTCCTGGTAGTTTCCTTCCTGATAGGCCATAAAAATTCTTTGCTCGATATCTTCGATTCTGTCGCGGCTGCTCATGTACTGATCCTCCATCAATAGATATCTCATACCAACCAGTCCCAAACTACGCAACTGGTGCTCGTTAGGATCACCGATGCGCATTGTAATTTTAGAAGTGACGGGAGTAGGGCTCCACTCATTCTCAGGCGTTATTGATATAGAACATTTTGAGCATTTCGGGGTAACGTTTTGCCCACGCGTCTTCACAATGCACTGCATCTTGGTCAATCAATAACTTACATTGGATGTTGTCACTTTTGTTCAGTAACAGCTGATGAAAGTATTTGGTGTCTTCAAGATACAACGACGGAAAATCGGTTATTGAATGATCACTGGTTTTATTAAGGCACAAAAAAAGCGCTGCCAGTAATCTGGAACAGCGCTTCTACTACAGGTAGTCAATCAGAGTTGATGTTTATACACCAGCCTCTTTGTATAGGCGGCGGCATGCGCGACCATCACTGTGGAACAGGTGACAACGGTGAGCAGGAATACCCACTTTGAAACTATCGCCTGCTTCTACGTCCAGCGTATCCGGGCGGCGATAGATGAAGTCAGCATCCACGTTATCAAGGTGCAGGTAAGCCTGAGTTTCGTAACCAAGCTTTTCTACTACCTGAACCTTACCTTCAACGCTTGCATCACCTTCTTCAGCCGGAACCAGGTGTTCAGGTCGGATACCCAGAGACATACGGTCGCCTTTAGTCACAGACGTGCCGTCAACCGGGATCCAGAAGGTATTACCGTCAGCGAGCTGAACCATCACGCGTTCATCTTCCACTTCTTCAATGAACACACTAATGAAGTTCATTTTTGGTGAACCGATGAAACCGGCTACGAAACGGTTTTGCGGGTAGTGGTACAGTTCAAGAGGTTTACCCACCTGAGAAACATAACCGCCATCAAGAACCACGATTTTCTGTGCCATGGTCATTGCTTCGATCTGGTCGTGAGTAACGTAGATCATGGTACAACCCAGTTGCTTGTGCAGTTTGGCGATTTCGATACGCATCTGTACACGAAGTGCTGCATCCAGGTTAGACAGCGGCTCATCCAGCAGGAATACTTTTGGCTGGGAAACAATGGTACGGCCGATGGCAACACGCTGGCGCTGACCGCCTGAAAGGGCTTTTGGCTTACGCTCCAGAAGGTGACCCAGCTGAAGAATGTCTGCTGCATGGTCAACACGACGTTTGGTTTCGGCTTTGTCCGCTTTGGCTAGCTTCATACCGAAAGACATGTTGTCGAAAAGGTTAAGGTGTGGGTAAAGCGCGTATGACTGGAAAACCATACCAACACCACGTTCAGATGGTGCAACGTCGTTCATGCGCTCTTCGCCGATGTATAGATCACCGGAAGTAATGTCTTCCAAACCAGCGATACAACGAAGAAGGGTCGACTTACCGCAGCCTGATGGACCAACAAAAACAACGAATTCGCCTTCAGCAATATCGAGATCAACATTCTTTGAAATCAGGTTATCTCCATATGCTTTACATACATTTCGTAAAGTGACACTCGCCATCGAGCCTATTCCTCTAAGTTTGTTGTAGCCAGCAAGGCTTCTCTATGCGGAATGATATTCACGCCAGGCCTCACGGGTAAAGAATTTTTTATTCGGTGCAGTGAAGAAAAAAAAGGGGTAGCAAACATGTTGCATTCAGGCAGTGGAATGAACTGCTACCCTGACCAATTCCACTTTACTTACTTCCCCAAGAAGTAAAGTGGTGCTGTCGTTTCCAATAAAAAAGTGGTTACTGTGAAAATCAACTGCGTAAGCAGAACAGTAAAAGCATCTTCATCTACCCCGTTGGGTATGTCGCTATTCTTACTCAGGTGGCATAGGTAAACATCCTCCTTATTAATAATTTCAAAGGTGGATGAGAGGGGGATGAGTGCCTGGATCACACTTTGTAATTTCGCTTGCTGATGAGGATATTTATTACCAGTACCATGTGCGTTGTATCACAATCAGGTGTTGTTTTTAGATCTCTGTCACTAACCAAAACGACGAAGATCACGCTTTTATATCTAAGGCTTAGGGGGCGTAGGGCGTAGGATGATGCTGAGTGCTCATGTCTGATGGATGATACACACTGAAAATTATGCTGCAGAGTCGGTTCTGGAGCATGAGATATAACAATCATGAAGGATGTTAAAAATGAAGAAAGTCCTCAGCACTGTAGCTTTTTGTACCCTTGCTGCTCTTGGTTCAGTTCACGCAAATGCTGCGATTGAAGAGGGTCAATTGACTATCTGGATTAACGGCGATAAAGGCTATAACGGCCTGGCAGAAGTAGGTAAGAAGTTTGAAGAAGACACGGGTGTAAAAGTAACAGTTGCTTTCCCTGACGGCCTGTCTGAGAAGTTCCCTCAGGTAGCGGCGGCAGGTGATGGTCCGGATATCGTTTTCTGGGCTCACGACCGTTTCGGTGGTTACGCAAAAGCGGGTCTGCTTAAAGAGATTAAGCCATCCGCTGAGCTGAAAGACAAAATCATCGATTTCACCTGGGATGCAGTGCAGTACGATGGTAAGTACATTGGCTACCCGGTTGCAGTAGAAGCACTTTCTCTGATTTACAACAAGGACCTAGTTCCAAACCCACCTAAGAACTGGGAAGAAGTTGAAGCTCTGGACAAGAAGCTTCAGAAAGACGGCAAGAAAGCCATCATGTGGAACCTGAAAGAACCGTACTTCACATGGCCGGTAATTTCAGCTGACGGTGGTTACGCGTTCAAATTCACTGCGAACGGTTACGACGTGAAAGATGTTGGTGTTAACAATGCCGGCGCGAAGCGTGGTATGAACTTCATCAAGTCACTGGTTGACAAGAAAGTGATCTCGCCAGATATGGATTACAGCATCTCTGAAGCCGAGTTCAACAAAGGTAACGTAGCAATGACAATCAACGGCCCATGGTCTTGGGGGAACGTTGAGAAGTCTGGCATCAACTATGGCGTAACAGTTTTGCCTAAGCTGAACGGTAACCCATCTAAGCCATTCGTTGGTGTTTTGACTGCGGGCATCAGCTCTGCATCTCCAAACCAGGATCTTGCGGTTGAGTTCATCGAGAACTACCTGCTGACTGACGAAGGTCTGGGCATGGTGAATGATGACAAACCACTGGGCGCAGTAGCACTTAAGTCATTCCAGAAGAAACTGGACAGTGATTCACGCATCGCAGCAACTATGGATAATGCGATGAACGGCGAAATCATGCCTAACGTTCCTCAGATGACTGCATTCTGGTACGCAGAAGGTAACGCAATCAAGAACGTTGTTGATGGCCGTCAGGACATCGATGGCGCGCTGGATGCAGCTGCAGGCCACATGCTTAAGTAACTTTTTTGCGGGGAGGGGCAACTCTCCCCATTTTATCGTCATTTTTTGCTAGCAAGGAGCTGAGATGCAGTCAGTTCAAGGTGCAGGACTTTTGGAACAGGAAACAGAAAGTCCGAAATTTGATTATCGTAAGTGGCTGAAGTGGTCACTGTTGGGCATGATCGGTGTTGTTAATGGTTATGCTACCGTTTTGATGTATGCAAAAGGTGAAATCGCCTTTGCACTTCTTACCGTTGTTCTAACAGCACTTGCTCTTTTTATTTTCGGCAGTAAAAGAACATACGCCCATCGCTACATTTTCCCTGGTATCGCAGGGATGCTTATTTTCATTATTTTCCCACTGATTTATACCGTTGGGCTTGCATTTACTAACTACAGTGCGTCGAACCAGTTGTCACTGGAGCGTACTCAGTCGGTATTGCATCAACGTACTTTCCAGTCTGGTGACAGCTATAAATTCGACTTGTACAAAGTCGACAATGGCCATCAACTGGTAATTAATGCAAATGGTGAGCTGCTGGCTTCTGATGTGTTCGACATTGCCAATCCGTTTGCAGATCCTATGACGCTGCGTGATGTTGATGGCGTTCAGGGAGAGAAAGAGAAGATCAAGGCGATCGTTAAGAACCGTTCCAACCTGTCGAAGGTTGAGCTGGTAATGCCTGAAGGTGAAAAAATCCGCATGAGCGGCCTGCGTAAGTTCGCAGCTGAAGCTCCGCTGTTCACCCTTCAGGAAGACGGTCTGACCATGATCAACAACAAGACTCAGCAGATCTTCATGCCAAACATGGAAATTGGCTACTACCAGCCTGTTGATGAGAATGGTAACTTTGTTGGTGAGCCAATTTCTCCGGGATTCGTTGTTGGTGTCGGTGGTGCTAACTTTGAGCGCGTTATGAAAGATGACGGTATCAAGGAACCATTCTTCGGCATTTTCGTTTGGACAGTTGTATTTGCATTCCTTGCCGTAGCGCTGACTCTGGCTGTAGGTATGGTTCTGGCTTGTATTGTTCAGTGGGAACCACTGAAAGGCAGTGGCATCTACCGTGTGCTTCTGATCCTTCCGTATGCGGTACCATCGTTTATCTCGATTCTGATTTTCAAAGGTCTGTTTAACCAGAGTTTTGGTGAAATCAACATGTTGCTGGATGCAATGTTCGGTATTAAACCGTCCTGGTTCTCAGATCCTGTGATGGCTCGGATCATGGTAGTTATTGTTAATACCTGGCTTGGTTTCCCTTACATGATGATTCTGTGTATGGGTCTGTTGAAGTCGATTCCTGAAGATCTGTATGAGGCCTCTGCCATTGATGGTGCCGGTCCGGTTCAGAACTTTATGAAGATTACGCTGCCAATGCTGATCAAACCGCTGACACCGCTACTGATTGCAAGTTTCGCTTTTAACTTCAACAACTTCGTAATGATTCAGCTATTGACTGCGGGTGGCCCGAACATGGTGGGTACTTCAGAGCCTGCTGGTTACACTGACTTGCTGGTAAGTTATACCTACCGTATCGCGTTCGAAGGTGGCGGCGGTCAGGACTTCGGTCTGGCGGGTGCAATCGCAACCATTATCTTCCTGTTGGTTGGTGGTATGGCGCTACTTAACCTGAAATTCACCAAGCTATCACAAGACTAAGGAGAGACGTCATGCCAATGGTTCAACCTAAGTCATTAAAATACCGGGTCTGGGCGACGCATCTTGGTCTGTGCCTGTTCCTTGCTGCAACCATCTTCCCGCTGCTGATGATCATTGCGATCTCACTGCGTGAAGGTAACTTCGCTGGCGGTGAGTTAATTCCTAGCCACCCGACACTGGATCACTGGCGATTAGCGCTTGGTTTTCCGGTAACAAACGAAGATGGCAGTATTACACCACCACCGTTCCCTGTTCTGCTATGGCTGTGGAACACAGTGAAAGTGGCAGGTATTACGTCAATCATCATCGTAGCGCTTTCAACGACCAGTGCTTATGCATTTGCCCGTCTGCGCTTCAAGGGCAAGAGCACCATCCTTCAGGGGATGATGATTTTCCAGATGTTCCCTGCAGTACTGGCTCTGGTAGCTTTGTACGCATTGTTCGACCGTCTGGGCCAGTACATTCCGTTCCTGGGGCTGAACACTCACGGTGGTCTGATTTTCTCTTACCTGGGCGGTATCGCACTGCACGTATGGACAATCAAGGGCTACTTCGAAACGATTGACGGGTCGTTGGAAGAAGCGGCTGCACTGGACGGCGCAACACCATGGCAGGCATTCCGCCTGGTACTGTTGCCACTCTCTGTGCCAATCCTTGCGGTTGTATTTATCCTGTCGTTCATCGGTGTGGTAACAGAAGTACCGGTAGCATCTCTGCTATTGAGTGATGTAGAAAACTACACTCTTGCAGTAGGTATGCAGCAGTACCTGTACCCTCAGAACTACCTGTGGGGCGACTTCGCGGCAGCGGCAGTACTATCGGCAATTCCGATTACCACGGTATTCCTGCTGGCTCAGAAGTTCCTGGTTGGTGGCCTGACAGCCGGTGGTGTAAAAGGTTAATCCACAAAGTTAGATAAATCTGTCAGAAAGGGCTTGCTATACAGCAAGCCCTTTTTTCTATCTGTAGTTAGGTAGGCGCGCTAAAAACTATTTAGTTGTATAACGCTAAGGAATGTAAATTAGATAAAGGTTTCTGTTGAGTGATTTGTCAATTTAATGCTTAATACGAGCTTTTTTGTGAAGCAATAACGGGTAAAAAGAAGAATGAATAGGCGTTTTTCCGCTCTAGCAGTGTGTGCGTTAACTGTCGCCTTAACCGGCTGTAACGAGGAGGGGAGTAAAGGTAATAATGATACATCACAATATATCAAAGATGTTCAGCATCGGATTAAAGTAACAAGTCAGAATTTAGAAGAAATCGATGTTCAAGTGTCGCAAGTACAAAACTTGGCAGCAGGTGATGTATTTCAATTTGATGATATTGAGCTAGTTGATGAAGGATTAGCGTGGAGTATTTATAATCGAACTCCTCAAACCATAAACTCGTTAGCAGTTCGACAGGGAGAGAAACAGCAATTAGCCTTGCTTAAACTTTTTCAGGCTTTGCCCGCGTACAGCAAAGCTAAGCTGTCTTCTTCAACTCATACATTGAGTAAACTTAATTTTGAAGAACAGTTAAAATTATTCGCCCCTAAAGTCCAAATCGCGGGATTTGACGCTGATTGCAGTGATCAAAGCAAAACGTGCTATAACGCCCCGGATGATGCTCAACGCATTATCTATGAAACCGTATTGATTAATATGCGCAATGCGTTTAATCGAAAAAGCTTCTCACAGTTTGCCGATAACTTTTTTGCAGATGCCGCTAATTGCACTAAGTACTCAGGATGTAGCAGTTATGGTGATCCGCTATTAAGTTACTCGACGAAAAATTTGCTAACAATGGGTATGAGCGAGCATCAGCTTGGTATGAAGGTGATGCGCAATAAGTATGCGGCAGAGGGTATGGGGGGCGGTAGTTCTCCAGATATCAACTTACCTGTTGCAAGTTCTGGCGGTTGGGCTTCTTATTGGGAATCATATATTACTCCAACCTCTGCTAACTATCGCCCTTATTCTGTGGCAACCTATAACACTATTTTTCATGAAGTTGCACATGCATACGGGTTTAATCATGATAGTGGAATGACCTACGGCTTTGCTGATGCCTGGGCGAAAACTTATGTGCAGGCAAATCTGACTCAGGCTCAACGTGAAAACAGAAATGTACTTGAGTTGCCAAGTGTGTTGGTAGACAGCAAGGTGATAGGCAAAGGTAAGGTTCGACTTTCTTACTACCGTCCTGTATCAAAAGCCGTTAGCAATCAGGTTGAATTGCAAATTATTAGCGGGCAAGCGATGGGGGTACAAATTGCTTATAACTCAAATCAGCCGGGTTCTACTGTTGATGTAACGTTTAACCCTATTCCAAAGGCTCCTGTTTATATCCGTAGTGTTGCTGATAATGGTGATTACATATCTACGCTTCAGCTAAAGGCAAGCGATATGGTGGAATCGCCAAGTTATACGTTTGGGGGCAAAAAATACACAATTCTCGAAGATGAATTGCTTGATTCTGAGGCAAATGGATGGGCAATACGTAAGCTTTGCGATCAATCTAACCAAGAGTTAGCGGAAAAAGCAGATTATCAAAAATTGTGGGACTATATGTCATCCAATGATTTGTTGGCAGGTTTGACTAAAGGTAAATTCTTGAGTCGCGATGAGCCATCCGGCTATTTGATTTGGATGTTAGAATTTAAGGCAGATCAAATGGTATCGAGTAAGTACCGAATGGTAGATAGTCTTGGTGCTGACAAAGGTCTGGTTTGTGTTGAGCCGGCTATTTAAAAGACATCACTATAAAAACCGAAAGTTTCTGACTTTTGGTTTTTTAGTTTTAAGTCAAATATGTTTAGTGAGATGTATTTGCTTTGGTTAATCAAAATAACATGTTGTTCATTATTGTAATTTGTTAATTATAGTCGGATTTGGTTGGTAATAGGTAATGCGCTTGGGTTAAGTTATTGAATAAAAATAATATTATTTTAGAGGTACTCAGGGGCGTGAAGGAAGAGAGCATTTGTAGAATAGCTGTGAGAAGAATTAAACTATCATCGAACGCGTATTTTCCGGGTTTTAATACGATGAATTGACTGCTAAGATGATTCCTATAAGACATTAGTTTCGAAAAACAATAATAAGGCTCATAAACTTATGGTGAGCCGCTCCCGAGTACAGAGCTTAACGCTGGTTTGGCCGCCGATCTGTTAAGTTATCTTGTACTTAAACTTTTTGGCGTTGCTGCATAGCTGGGCTTACTCTCAGTTGGAAACAAAATGAAGGTAGGTTTAATTAGTAACCAAAACCCGATGATTTCATCGGGTTTTTTGTTTTTGAACGTCTTCTAATTGATTTGCTATTTAGCCTAGAGGTGGGAAACTGTTTAGTTTTGACAGACCTGATTTCGTCCTGACTCTTTGGCTTTATATAAAGCGACATCCGCTTCTTTAATCACATTCGCTGGTTTATGGTCAGGGAAGCTGTCAGCGACACCAATACTTACCGTGACTTTGACGGCTTCCTGCTTTTTGCGTTTTTTGGCTCCGATTTTCTCATCTTTCGGGTGTACGTCAGGCTGTTTCAGTTGCATTTCAAAGTCAGCAATTTCTTTGCGAAAATGCTCAAGGTATTCAATGCACTGAGCCGCTTCTTTCCCTTTAAATAGAATCGTGAACTCTTCACCACCGTAACGAAACACTTCAGTTCCGCCTTTGATTTGTTGTAGGAAGCCGGCAACAAGTTTCAAAACATCATCGCCGGTATCGTGGCCGTAGGTATCATTAAACTTCTTGAAGTGATCGATATCCAGCATCGCCAGGGTATAAGTCCTTCCCAGATATTTCATCTCGGTTTCGAGGGCTCTTCGGCCCGGGATACCGGTTAACTGATCTATGTAGGCGAGCTCATGGCTACAGGTGATGATATTGAGTAGCAGCAATATGGCGGCTACAGAAAACGCTGCACTGGAGATAAATGCCTGCTGGAAGACTGAAAAGGTAATGCCGGCAAAGAGCAGGCTGATAAATATAGCCTGATCATAGCCATGGTTACGTTTCAGGATGGTAGAGCCACAGGCAAAGCCAACACCGAGGTACAGCAGGATCAGCAAAACAGGCATGGGGGAAACGCCTGGAATCGCATATAAGTAACTGTCCCATAGTTGACTGAGGTCTCTTTCGGCAAAGTGGTTGGCAACCAGACTTGCCCAGGCGACCTGTAAAACAAGGAAAATAATATAGCCGCTGCCGAAGCGTGAAAACAACCTCCTTTCCGGGATGAGGTGAAGCTGAAGTAAATTGAGTGGCAACAGGGTTACCAGCAAAATATAGATCAGGTGTGTTTTATTATCGGCAAGCGGAGACTGTAGGTGAGTCTGGATAACGTAGAAAGCAATAAGCATCAGTAAAGCCGCCAGAGCCGTTTTTCCCTGATTGAAAGGCTGGCTTAACAGAATAACGATACCAAGCAAAATATAGGGTAGCGACAGAAGTAACCCGTGATATGGGATGAAGGCTGTCAAAGCCGATTCTAATGAGAACATCATCAGAATAGCCAGTACCAAAGGTAGCCCGAAGCGTACTCCGGCGCTTCTGAATATTGCAAATGAAACTTGTGACATTACAACTCATTTCCCTGTCAGGACATACTACAAAGATGTACCACAGGTTGTCTTCTTCCGTAAAAATGTGAATTATATTGTTTATGTTAATTAGTTTTGTAAGGGAGCGAGCAACAGCTCCCTGAATCCATCTACTGTCTTTTATTTTGCCGTTTTGAACAGAAATGGAAATAACGCCTTTCTTTGCTCAAATGTTAGCTTTTTTACACATTCAATGTTTCGCTCAGGGATACTTTCCGGATCAGGATAATGCTTCAGCACTCTTTCCATACTGTCTTCACGGATTAGGTGAAATACCGGATAAGGCGAACGGTTAGTGAGGTTTTCTGCATCCTCTGGTTCAGTACCGTAAAAGCAATAATCCGGATGGAAACTGGCGACCTGATAGATACCTTCTTTGCCGGTCTGGATGATGAGTGCATCCACAAGATTTAGGAACTGGTTATAGTCGTCAAAATCGGCAAAGAGCGTCGGTGTTACTACCAAGGTTGTTTCCAGTTCGTCCTCTGGCTTCTGATCTAGTTCAAGAAGTTGTTGATATATATCTTCAAGTAACATCTCTTCGCTTTCAGCTTCACTTATGTGGATTTTAATCTGTTTGTTGCGGTTAGGTTTAGCGGCAAAAGGGCATAGATTGAGCCCGATCACGACATCTTCCAGCCACTGCTGGATCTGCTGTTTGATTTCTGCACTGTGTTGAGCTGACATTGCTTACTCTTTTTAGAATATTTTGACGTAAGAGTAACAATATTAAGCAAGATTAAAAGAAGTGATGTAAAAAAAGAGCCAGTTCTAACTGGCTCTTTCGATATAGTTAACTGAGTGGAAAAGCGATTAAGCTTGCTCTTCAGTTGGCTGGGATTCGGTCTTTGCTTCTGCTTCAGGAGCAGGGAACTCTTTAACTGGTTTAGCGACCAGTTGGCGAGTTGCCGCACGAACTTCAGCAAGCTTAACTTCGAAAGTATCACCAAGCTGATATTCTTTAACCTTATCAATGTTGATGATGCCCAGATCACCGTTACATTCGATGCGCTGTTTGTTGTCCAGAATCAGCGGGCTTGGAATGAAGGCTGCCGCACCGTTTTCAAGCAGGCGAACACGCATACCAGCACGATTGATATCGAACACTTCTGCGGTAAATACAGTTTCTTCTTTTACTGCATCTTTCAATAGGCGAACATACAGCCAGTCAGCAACGTCTCGCTCAGCCATACGGTGGTGACGACGGTGGTTGGCAATCTCTTCACCAACACTGTCATCTGGTTTCTGGCTTGGCTCATTACCGCTGATGATTCCCTTAAGCAGGCGGTGGTTGATCATGTCACCATACTTACGGATTGGGGATGTCCAGGTCGCATAAACGTCTAGGCCCATAGCATAGTGAGGTGCTGGTGCATTGCCTACTTCACTGTATGCCTGGAACTTACGCAGACGGTTGTCCAAGTAAGTGGTGTCCTGATCATTAAGCCAGCGACGCAGTGCGCTGAAACCTTCAAGAGACAGAAGCTCTTCTTTCTCGAACGGTGCGTTGGCTTCAGTCAGGAAGTCCATCGCTGTATCCAGTTTCTCTGGATTAAAGCCGTTGTGGTAGTTGAATACACCGGTACCGAATTTGCCTTGCAGCATACGACCTGCACAGATGTTAGCAGTGATCATCGCTTCTTCAATCATGCGGTTTGCTGTACGGCGCGGATCGGTATGAATAGCGATAACGTCGTTGTCTTCACTTAGCTCGAAACGGTAATCAGGACGATCCGGGAATACTACCGCGTTGTTTGCACGCCAGCTGCTGCGGGCATTAGCAAAGCCATGTAGGGCATTAACCTGTTCGGTAATGATTTCATTCGGAGCCCAGTTTTCACAACTGCCGTTCTCTAGCAGATCAGAAACATTGTCGTAAGCCAGACGGCCCTGTGACTTGATCCATGCTGCAAAGAACTGAATGTCGTCCTGGATAACACCGTCTTGAGCAACTGTTGCACGACAGCAGATAGCCGGACGTTTTTCATTTTCCATCAGGGAACAAAGCTCATCACTCAGTTCACGCGGCAGCATAGGGATATTTCGGCCTGGAAGATAAATGGTAAAGCCGCGTTCGCGAGCTTCATCATCCATTTTGTCACCGACAGAGATGTAAGATGTCGGATCGGCAATGGCGATAGTAATCTCGAAGCTGCCGTCTTCTTTCTTCACCGTGTAGATAGCATCATCCATATCTTTAGTAGATTCGCTATCGATTGTGATGAATGGCAGAGCCGTCAGATCCTGACGTTCCAGACCTTCATCCAGCATATTCCAACTTTCTTGTGGTGCCGGTTCTGCATTAGGTAGCTCATGACGGGCCAGTGTTACCCACCATGGTGCAATTTTATCGTTGCTGTCTGTGATTTTTTCTTTGATTTCACAGAAGAATGTTTTGTTGTCGCCTACTAGCGGGTGGCGAGTCATGTTCGCAACTACCCAGTCACCTTCTTTAAGAAGTTCCGGGTTGAGGCCTTTTACAGCGCGTGCTTTGATTGCGTCTTTTAATTGCGGGTGATCTGGAACAACATGCAGACGATCACGGATAAGCTTTACGCGACCTATAAAGCGGGTAATGAACTGCTCAACCAGCTCTTGAGGTTCTGCGACTTCACGCTCTTTTTCTGTACGAATAACTGCAACAACACGGTCACCGTGCATTACATTTTTCATATAGTTAGGCGGAATGAAGACACTTTCTTTGTTGTCGGTTTCCAGAAAACCAAAGCCACGGTCAGTTGCTTTGATATTACCTTCTTTTTTCGGAAGCGTTTCCTGAATTTGTTTTTTTAGCTGTGCTAGTAATGGATTATCTTGAAACATTATGCCCGGTCTCAGATTGTGAACGGACACACTATAAGGCCTTCATGCTCTAAAACCAAGTTCTATGCGCCATTCTGACGGACTTTCAATATGCCGTAATAATGCGGGTTGTGAGGTGCTTTCCATTGTGTCATCGCCACAGGTATGCACCTGAAAGTTGGTTTTATTTGAGAATGGTATCAATAAGTTACTGATTATTTGCATGAATATTTTTTCTAAGTATGAGACTGAACTGTTGAGATGTTTGCATTCGTTATGGGATTTAGAGCGCAGATCATCACACTCCCAATGATTATCGCTATCAAAGCTACAGGAATTTGGTAAACAAGGTACTGGTACCGATAAAAATAAGTATCGGTTCTTATATAGTGCTCAGTTGACCGGGAGCGATAATATGGATGTGAATCTGAAACTGGAATTAAGTGACTTGGTTGATTTGTTAGCGCGTCAGTCGAATCTTGAACGCTGGTGCTATCAGCTGTTGTCAGTATTCAGTAAAGAATTAAAGCTTAGTTATATTACTTTACTTGTGGAAAAGAACCATGAGCCACGAGTGATTGCCAGTTGGCTGGGGGATGTTTTCAGTTACTTCAGTACAGCATTAGATCTTGATGATTATAACGGTGTGCCGGTTGGCATGTTGCAGCAGGCCCGTCAGGCCGGACAGTTTGTACAGACTTATGCTGATAAGCCTTCGCAGTTATTTGGAATTAAAGCTGATCTTCGCGATAAAGACTGGTGTCGCTTATTGCTTCCGATTAAAACGCATACCGAAAATGTTGGTTTTCTTTACGCTGAAACTAAACAGCCTGATTATTTTGAAGCCAACCTTGCACATATTGAACGCTTACTTTATCAGATTGCTCCGGACATCAGCGCCCGGGTATTAAAACAGGAAGTCATTGATAATTATCTCAGTCGTCGAAGTGTTGAGGCTGAACTGGAAATCCGAAATTACTCAATCAACGAATACCTTGCTTTGTTAAGGAATCTTCATGAAGTTACGTTGAGTTTATCCAAAGCAAAGAACTTAGATCAGTTATACAGACGTGCAGTCGAATTAGGACGCAGCCATTTGGGAATAGACAGAATGGCAATCTTTCTGACTGATTTTGAGAAAAATAAAATGCAGGGTACTTACGGTACAGACCCTGAAGGGAATCTTGTTCCGCGTGGTGACTTCACCAGTGTGATCCCTGATCACCCATTGGTCAATGAAGCGTTAAGCCATCGGGATCATGTTGTAGTAAGGGAAAATGCGCCTCTTTATTTTGGGCTTAAACAAGTCGGAACTGGCTGGAATGCCATGATTGCTATGTGGAACGGTGAGGAATGTATCGGCTGGTTGGCGGCCGATAACCTGATTAACCAGCAAATGCTTACCGAGCATCAGAGACAAATTCTGAAACTGTTTGGTGCTGCTTTAGGGCAGCAAATCGTGATTCGGCGAAAGCACGATGAGTTGGCCATGCTGAATATTGAACTTGAAGAACGTGTGATGCGACGCACACGTGAGCTTGAAGCAACAAACAAGGCACTGGCGGAAGCGAATCATCAGCTAGAGCAGTTATCTATGCAAGATGGCTTAACCAGTGTTGCGAATCGTCGTTTCTTTGATATGTCATTGAACCGTTACTGGCAGAGTGCAGCTAAGACCGGTGAACCGCTTAGCCTGATCATGATTGATGTTGATTATTTTAAAACCTTTAATGATACCTATGGTCACCAGGAAGGTGATAATTGCCTTAGAAAAATAGCCGCTTCACTGGAAAAAGTAGTCAAACCCTATAAAAAATATATCTTTTCTCGTTACGGGGGGGAGGAATTTGCTTGCTTGCTACCGGGTGCAGATGCACAAGTGGCGCTGAATGTCGCCGAAAAAATGCTGGTTTGTATTAATCGGTTGAACATAACGAATGAAGCGGTTGATGAGGGACGAGTAACTATTAGTTCAGGTTTGCATACAATCTCGCCAATTTCCGGAATCACGCCGGAAGACTTAATTGAAGGCGCTGACCGAGCCTTGTATCTGGCAAAAGAATGGGGGAGGAATCAGCATCATCAATGGAGTGAATTTATCTGCGAAGCGGGCTGATATGACACTTGTTTTCTATGTAAGCTTTTTGTTCAAGAAATAGGTGTTTTTAAGTTATTTTGTGACAACGCTCAATTTTTTCTGGCTTTTTATCGATTAATGGCGCACAATGCGCGCCTCATATCTTCGAGGCCCATGCTTGTGGTTGCTGTTGTAGAACCGTCTAAAGCCAAAGGGGCCCGTTTTACGTTAGATTATATATTGGGATCCCAATGCTAGAATCTGTTACAGAATTTCGCCAGTTAGATCTGGCCGACACAATTTTATCCGCACTTGATACAATGGGCTTCGTTTCGCCGACTCCTATCCAGGCGGCGTCAATTCCTCTGCTACTAACTGGTACTGATGCTCTGGGTAAAGCTCAGACTGGTACTGGTAAAACAGCGGCATTCTCTCTTCCGCTACTGAACAAACTGGATCTTGGCCAGTATAAACCTCAGGCAATCGTAATGGCTCCTACTCGTGAGCTTGCGATTCAGGTTGCTGCTGAAATCAAAAACCTTGGTCAAAACATCAAGGGCCTTAAAGTTCTGGAAATCTACGGTGGTGCATCTATCGTAGACCAGATGCGTGCACTTAAGTCTGGTGCGCACATCGTTGTTGGTACTCCTGGTCGTGTTAAAGACCTTATTACTCGTGACCGTCTGCACCTTGATGAAGTACACACATTCGTACTTGATGAAGCAGACGAAATGCTGAAGATGGGTTTCGTTGATGACGTTACCTGGATCATGGAACAAGCGCCTGAAACAGCTCAGCGCGTACTGTTCTCGGCAACTATGCCTCCAATGGTTAAAGAAATCGTTGACCGCTTCCTGCGTGAACCTGCACGTATCGACGTAGCTGGTGAAAACCGTACTGTTTCTCAGGTTGAGCAGCAGTTCTGGGTGGTTAAAGGCGTAGAAAAAGACGAAGCAATGATGCGTCTTCTTGAAACTGAAGGCACTGATGCATCTATCGTGTTCGTACGTACCCGTCAGGATACCGAGCGTCTGGCTGACTGGCTGTCTGCTCGTGGCTTCAAAGCTGCGGCTCTGCACGGTGATATTCCTCAGTCACTACGTGAGCGTACTGTTGAACACATCAAGCGTGGTGTGATTGATATTTTGGTTGCAACTGACGTTGTTGCCCGTGGTCTTGATGTGCCACGTATTACACACGTATTCAACTACGACATCCCGTTTGATGTTGAATCTTACATCCACCGTATTGGCCGTACAGGTCGTGCGGGCCGTAATGGTAAGGCGATCCTTCTGGTTCGTACTAACCAGATCCGCATGCTGCGTACTATCGAGCGTGTAACTAAGTCCCGTATGGAAGAAATTCAGCTTCCGCTGCGTGACTTGGTAGCAGAAGCTCGCCTGAACCGTCTGGGTCAGGAACTAGCCGCTCAGAAAGAAGAGGCTAGCCTAGAAGCATTCGTTGAGCTTGTAGACAAGCTTCAGGAAACGATCGAAGTTGATGCAACTACACTGGCAGCAATGCTGCTGAAGCGTCAGCAGGGTAACCGTCCTCTGTTCTACAAAGGTCCGGACCCAATGATCGCGGCTATCGAGCGTGACAAGCAGCGTCGTGAGCGTCGTCGTGACGAGCGTGGCGGTGAGCGTCGCGAGCGCCGTGTATACAACAACGCTGACTGGGATACTTACCAGCTGCAGGTTGGTCGTGAGCAGGGCGTTCAGGTTAAAGACATCGTTGGTGCAATTGCAAACGAACTAGGTCTGAACAAAGAGTTCATTGGTGCAATCAAACTGGCTCCTGAACACACTTACGTACAGCTTCCTAAGAAGATGACTGCTGAAGTAACGGCTCAGCTTAAGAAGCTGCGTATTCGTCAGAACGAAGTGAAAGCTGTTGTTGTTGAGGGTGAGGTGCTTCGTGAGCACCGTCGTGGTGGTAACCGCGATGGCAACCGTGGTGGTTACCGTGGTAACCGCGATGGCAACCGTGAAGGTGGCCGTGGTCGTCGTGACGGTGAGCGTCGTTTTGACCGCAACCGTGGCGGTGATAACCGTGGTATCTACCGTGGTGAGCGTAACCATGGTACTGATCGTCCACGTCGCGATCGTAAGCCTCGTCACGAAGCTTAATGCAACATCGTTGATGTTTATAAAAACCGGGCTTTTAGCCCGGTTTTTTTATAAGCGATATATTTTAGATTAAACTCTGGTTACTTTGTTGCTGTAATTAACAGATTTGTGATTATTTACTGGTAATGAATAAAAATGAAATACTTTTATAGGGTAATTAATAATAAATTACTTAGTAATTAATTTCCCCAATAAACGTTGCTGAATATTAATTCTATTTTTTAAGCCGTATCTGAATATACTCGCTGAATTTATCTATAAATGGCGATTATAGTGAAAGTGAGATCTGTGTAATTATTATTTCTTTGTAACTCTTTCCCCCTATTGCTATGACTAATATATGCAGTGACGCAGAGCTTTCCCATTGCATTTTTATTAATACAATAAGGGGCAAGTTGTATGTCTATATTTAAGAACATATCAATACGGCGCCAGGTGACAATTCCGGTTGTTGTAGTCTCTATCTTCTTTTTAGCCTCGTTTTTCTTGAGTCGTGGTGGTCTTGAAAATGCAGTTTCTGTAATGAACATGACAACTCAACAGGCAGTGATGGCAAAAAATAGTGTTGCGACTTTAATTAATGGAATGTACGCAACAAGAGTAAGCGCTATTTACGCTATATATGATAAATCGCAGTTAAAAAGCTTTGAAAATAGCCTTAATCAGACCGAGCAGGAAAATACAGCTGCGATTGAGAAGCTCAGAGCAGTGGTTGGTCTTGAAACAGAATTAAATGCATTTAATCGGACGTTTAATGAGTATTTAAATTATACTCGCAATACCATGCTGTTCGTGCTGGCAGAGTATCATGCTGGGCGAATTAATGAGCTGGAATATCAGACTTATGTCACTCAGTACCGCTCTCTGGGTGACAATATGACCGTTGCGATTGATGCACTTTCCGATAAGCTGAATGTTATTACAGATCAGCAGATTGCAATTCAGGTTCAAAATCACAATCAAATTCTCGAAACGGCTATGTGGCTCACATTAGCGACGATCTTGGTCGGTGTTGGATTCGGGTGGTTATTATCCGGCTATATTGTCAGTCCTGTTTTAGCTCTGCAGCAGGCGATGCAAAAAGTAGCTCGTGGTGAGTTAAATGTTGAGTTAGATACTGATGGAAAAAATGAACTCACCCATCTTGCTCATGATATTGATCGAATGGTTTCACAATTGCGCAAGACGGTCAGTGAGCTGATGACAATCAGCGCGAGTGTTGCATCTTCATCAACAGAGCTTGCTACGGTGATGAAAGAGTCGGAAAAGAATGCCAACCAGCAGACAACCGAAGTTGAGCAAGTTGCAACTGCGGTAGAGGAGCTTTCCTCTACGGCTGAAAGCGTCAATCAGGCTGCGGTAAGAGCGGATGATAATGCCCGTAGCGCCGGTGTACTGGCAGCGGAAGGGGCTGGGTTATTTGACCAGACTACACACGCCAGTGAAGAGATTGCCTGCCGTTTGAATGATGCTGCTGAAGTAGTTAACCAGCTCGAACAACAGTCTGTGCAGATAAGTAAAGTAATTGAAGTGATTCAAAGTATTTCAGAGCAGACTAACTTGCTGGCTTTAAATGCTGCCATTGAGGCGGCTCGTGCTGGTGAGAGTGGGCGCGGTTTTGCTGTTGTTGCTGATGAAGTTCGTCAGCTTGCAGCTCGAACACAGGAATCGACAGGGGAAATACAGGTCATTATTGAGCAGTTACAGGCTCAGTCGGCAAATGCCAATGAAACCATGCATTCAGTTCGAACAATGCTGGAAAGTAGCCATACTCTCACAGATAAGGCAAATGAAGCCCTTCAAGGAATAAATGAAGCGGTACAGGGTATTACTGATATGAATACTCAGGTTGCGACAGCGGCGGAGGAGCAATCTCAGGTTACTCATGATATTAACCGAAACATTAGTAACATCCATCATATTGTCAGCTTAAATGCGACAGGTATAAGTCAATGTGCGACAGCCAGTGATGAATTGTCTGTACTGGCAGAAAAACAGAAGCATTCGTTGTCATTCTTTAAATTGTGAAGGTCAGATAATAATTTTAAAAAGAATATAGTTTAAAGCATGAGGTAATTCGTATGCCTCATGCTTTTTTATATTCATTAAAATAGTTATAAGCAATACATTTTTATTTAAGTTTTTTATATTGCTCGACAGTTGATGAGAGAAAACTCAATATAACTGAATAGTGTAGTTAATTACTATTATTTCATGAGGCTATTCTCTGACATATCCGAGCAGTTGGTTTTGCAAACTTGTTACGCCTCATTTTGTGGGTTTCTTCTAATATCCATATAAATACTGTGTTTTTGTTGATGATACATATTTTCAATATGCTAATTTAGTTTCAGTTCAAAAAATGTATTACTAATTAGTATGAAAATTGGGAGAAATCATGCTTAAAGATAAAGTGTGTGTCGTTACCGGTGGAGCGCAGGGAATTGGTCGCTGTATCGTTGAAACTTTCGCTAAAAACGATGCAAAAATGGTATTTGCCTGTGATATGAATGCTGCGGCGATGGCTGATCTTGAGTCTGATTATAGCAATGTAAGAGCAGTTGAGCTTAACGTTTGTGATCGTCAGGCAATCGAAAACTTTATTGCGAAGATCAAGCAAGAATTCAGCAATATTGACGTATTAGTTAATAATGCTGGTATCACCCGTGACAACCTGTTGGACAAAATGTCTGAAGATGACTGGGATATGGTTCTTGATGTGAACCTTAAAGGTGTATTCAATATGACTCAGGCAATTGCTCCGGTCATGATTGAAGCAGGTATCGGCTCAATTATTACTATGTCATCTGTCGTTGGTACTGACGGTAATATCGGTCAGAGTAACTATGCTGCTACTAAAGGTGGTGTAATTGCGATGACTAAAGGCTGGGCAAAAGAATTCTCGCGTAAAGGTGCACAGGTTCGTGCTAACTGTATAGCCCCTGGCTTTATTGAAACCCCGATGACAGTGGATTTGCCAGAAAAAGTACTGGATTACATGAAGAACAAAACACCACTTAAACGCATGGGTAAGCCGGAAGATATTGCGAAAGGTGCGTTGTTCTTAGCTAGTGATAATGCCTCATTTATTACCGGTCAGACCCTGAAAATTGACGGTGGCCTGGTGATTTAAATCGATATATCCGGTAAACAGAACTCCCGTTAGAAGCAGTAATCACATAGAGATGACTGTTTTAACATGGTTATTAGATACTCTCCACATATAAAAAGGGCAGAACGTTTGTTCTGCCCTTACTTTATTTGCTGTGTTAAATGGCTTAATAAGAAATCTAAGCTTTTTATCGTGTCTGCGTTGCGAATGGAGCTAGATAGCTTTTACGCTGTCACGCTCAACCAGTGTCGGTTCGAGTTGAATGACTCTGTTAGAAGCTCGCTTGTTCTGGATTTTATCCAATAGCGTATCAACAGCCTGTTGGCCAAGACGATGTTTTGGCTGATGGATAGTAGTGAGTGACGGCGTGATATATTTAGCCAGCTTGATGTCATCATATCCGATGATGGAAATGTCATCCGGTACGGACAATCCTTTCTTGTGAGCTGTATTAATCACGCCCATCGCCATCATATCGTTACAGACAAATAGGGCTGTAGGCAGCGGGCCTCGCTCGTATATTTCATTGAAGGCTTGCTCGCCGCCTTCGCATTCAAATGATCCGGATACGATCCACTGCTTGTTGATTTCCAGTCCGGCTTCTTCCATTGCCTGAGCAAAACCTGACAAACGTTGCTGGGCTGGCAGTTTATCCAGCGGGCCGGTTAAGCAGCCTATTTTAGTGTGACCTTTTTCGATTAAGTGTCGAGTGGCAAGGTAGCCGCCGTGATGTGAGTTGTCCTGAATTTTATCGCTTGGAAAGCCTATCGGGCCCCAGTCCATAACGACAGTCGGAACCGGCTGGTGGCGGGTGAAAAGGTCGAAATCCCGGCCTTCGACTTCGCTGCACATTAGTAGCAAGCCATCAACGCGCTTTTGCAGCAGTGTATCTAAGTTAGAGCGCATGCGCTCGACATCGCCTTCGGTATTACAAAGGATCAGGTTATAACCCTGCTCGTAACAACGGCGTTCAACGCCTTTTACGACTTCACCGAAAAAGGGATTGGTAGAGGTGGTAACCAGCATCCCGAAGGTACGGGTATGGTTTACCTTTAGACTGCGGGCAAGGGCAGAAGGGGCGTAGTTCAGTTCTTCTACTGCTGCCATTACCCGGACAGAAATGTCTTCACTGACAAACCGGGTCTTATTGAGTACATGGCTGACCGTTGAGGTGGATACCCCGGCGCGCTTTGCAACATCTTTGATTGTCGCCATTGAGTTCTCCCTGACACATACCAGATAACTGGTACAGCCTGTATAACTGACATTCTTCTAACCTGAGTGTGGCAGGGTCTGAAGCCGGTTATACAGGCAATTTACTTAATGGTGCTCAATCAGAAAGCGTTCCACTTCTCTGCGGTGTGGAATTGAAGTCTGAGCACCCATTCTTGTTACTGAAATGGCAGCTGCGGCATGTGCGAACCGGATCGCATCATCAAGGGCTTTGCCTTCCTGAAGCCCAGTCAGAAGGGCTCCGTTAAAGGTATCACCTGCCGCGGTGGTATCTTTTGCATCAACGCGGAAGCCTGGTACTTGCTGACCTTTTCCTTCGTTGCTGATCCAGACCCCCTGGCTACCCAGAGTGATCATAACCTGTTTGATCCCCTTGGCATGCAGGACATCTGCTGCTTTCTGTGCTGACGCTGTATCTTCTACTTTTACGCCAGTAAGCAATTCTGCCTCTGTTTCATTAGGCGTAATCATATCAATAAGTTGCAATAAGTCATCAGATAATGGCTGAGCAGGGGCAGGATTTAGTACAACACGAGTACCTGCTTCTTGTGCCACCTTTGCCGCAGCTTCGATTGTTTCAATCGGCGTTTCCAGCTGCATCAGCAGGGTATCAGCATTAGCAAGCAGGTGATGATGAGGCTCAAGGCGCTTCGGTGTCAGGCAGGCGTTCGCTTCAGCAGAAATACAGATGCTGTTTTCGCCGGTGGCAGCAACTTGAATCATCGCAATGCCTGTTGGGACGTTTTCTTCTACCAGAACAGCTTCTGTATTCATGCCTTCTTTGGCGAATTCTTCTCGCATCTGGTAGCCGAAGCTGTCATTACCAACACAGGCAATAAAGGCAACATCGGCACCCAGACGTGCAGCGGCAACAGCCTGGTTGGCACCTTTACCGCCGGGGATAACGCAATAACTGTGGCCATGTAAGGTTTCTCCCGGACGCGGGAAAGAAGCAACCTGTAAAACGTGGTCGGCATTAACGCTACCAAGAACAACTAATTTATTCATATTGAAACCTTTTTAACTGTACGTTTGCCGTTTTATCGGGCCAGAATATATGGGTTAGTGTTTCGTTTGGCATCAACGTTGGCACTAAACGATAGATTCTGGTTAATAGATCGGAACCTGACTTCCAGTTCCTAAGTGGCTCATTACAGAGCCTGGAGTCAGGTTCCTGATACTATTGATTATTTAGAAATAACTTTCAGTGGAACAGGGATGTTCGCATCTACTTTTTCGCCTTTCAGCATTTTATCGGCGGTTTCTACACCCAAAGCACCAATCAGATCCGGCTGCTGAGCGATTGTAGCTGCCAGTTTGCCGCGTTTAACCGCTGCAATACCGTCATCTGTGCCGTCGAAGCCGACAATCAGAACATCTTTACCTGAAGCCTGAACTGCGCGAAGTGCGCCCAGCGCCATTTCGTCATTCTGAGCAAATACAGCCTGCACATCCGGGTTTGCAGCCAGCATGTTTTCCATTACGTTCAGGCCTTTGGTACGGTCGAAGTCAGCAGGCTGGCTGGCCAGCAGGTTCATGCTGTGAGCATCAACTGCTTGCATGAAGCCCTTACCACGTTCACGGGCAGCTGATGTACCAGCGATACCTTCTAGCTGGATAACGCGTGCTTTTTCACCGACTTTTTCCATGATGAACTTACCGGCCATTTCACCACCGGCAACGTTATCAGATGCGATGTGGCTGACAACGTCACCACGGCTTGCACCGCGGTCCAGAGTCAGGACAGGGATCTTAGAACGGTTTGCCATACGGATTGCGTTAGAGACGGCATCTGAATCGGTTGGGTTGATCAGGATTGCTTTTACACCGCGGACAGTCAGATCCTCAACATTCGACAATTCCTTGCTCGGGTCGTTTTGAGAATCAAGAACAATCAGGTTATACCCCAGTTCTTTTGCTTTTGCCTCTGCACCTTCTTTCATTGTGACAAAGAATGGGTTATTCAGGGTCGAAACAACCATCGCCATTGTATCTTGCGCGGCAGCGGTAGTGCTGAAAGAAGCTGAAATTACGGCAGCTGAGATCAGGGTTGCTAACTTTTTCATTCCGTTTTCCTTTCTACATGTGTCGGGTTAGGCGGGCAGGAGAGAGCCCGCGCTACAGAGGTTGTAATCAATCGGTGTTACTTATTTTTGTTATCTACCAGCACTGCCAGCAGGATAACGACTGCTTTGGCAATCATCTGGTAGTAGGACGATACATCCAGCAGGTTTAGTGCGTTGTTCAGGAAGCCGATAATCAGGGCACCAATCAGAGTACCCATAATTCGACCTTTACCACCGGCCAGGCTGGTGCCACCAAGCACTACTGCAGCAATCGCATCCAGTTCGTATCCCATACCAGCAGTTGGTTGAGCCGATGAAAGACGAGAGGTAACGATAAGACCAGCCAGGGCTGCTAACAGGCCGCAGATTGCGTAGACGCCAATCTTGACGCGATCTACGTTGATGCCTGAAAGACGGGTTGCCGATTCGTTGCCGCCAAGAGCGTAAATGTAGCGGCCGAAGCGAGTGTGGTTCAGTAGGTACCAGACTGCGGCAAATACGATAACCATCAGCCAGATTGGTACAGGGATACCCATTGCGTAACCGGTACCGAACCATGCAAATGTGTCTGCAACATCAGTAAAGCCGGTAGAGATTGGTCGGCCGTCGGTATAAACCATGGTGACACCGCGCAACAGGGTCATAGTAACAAGGGTGGCAATGAAAGCCTGGACCTTACCTTTGGCTATGATTACGCCGCTGATTGCGCCAAGAGCAGCGCCGGCCAGCAGAGCTGTCGGAACGGCAATAATTACTGGGATTTCCATCGCAATCATGCTGGCAGCAAACGCACCACACAGTGCCAGTACCGAGCCTACGCTCAGGTCGATACCTGCGGTCAGGATAACCAGGGTCATACCTACCGCGATGATGGCGTTAACGGATGTCTGACGCAGAATGTTCAGAATATTGTCAACGGTAAAGAAGTTCGGGTTCAGGAAAGACACCACCACAATCAGGAAGATAAGTGCGATCAGTGACTTCTGTTCGATTAACCACTCTTTACTGAATAGCTTGGTGCTACCGGATTCAGGGGTCTTAGTCATAGCGTTGGTGCTCATGCTGCTACCTCATTAATTTGTTTACCTACAGCGCAGGCCAGAAGTTTTTCCTGGTCGGCATCGGCGGCCATAAATTCACCGCTGATCTGACCTTCATGCATGACCAGAATTCGGTCACTCATACCCAGCACTTCAGGCATTTCCGAAGAGACCAGAATGATGCTCATCCCTTCGGCTTTGAATTGGTTGATTAACTGATAAATCTCTTTTTTCGCACCGACGTCGACCCCCCGAGTTGGTTCGTCGAGGATCAGAACTTTAGGCTTGGTCATCAGGCCTTTGGCAATGGCAACTTTTTGCTGGTTACCGCCGGATAAGTTACCAATGATTTGATTTCTGCTCGGCGTTTTGATGTTGAACAGTCGGATAAAGTCTTCAACTGCGGTGACCTCATCGTAGTGATTGAGCTGAACACCTTTGGAAAGTTGTTCCAGCGAGCAGATGGACATGTTTTCCTTAACCGACAGTCCCAGGATCAGGCCGTCACCTTTACGATCCTCAGAAATGTAAGCGATACCGTTCGACAGACCATCCTGCGGGCTGATTGGGTTGATTGTTTTACCATCAAGCACAATATCGCCAGATTCACGGGGCAGGGCACCGAAGATTACTTTCATCAGCTCAGTTCGTCCTGCACCCATCAGGCCGGAAATTCCCAGAATTTCACCGCGATCCAGGTTAAAGCTGACGTTATGAACGCCGGAACCGTTAAGGTTCTTCACTTCCAGGCAGGTTGTACCGTGCGTGACATCAATACGTGGGTACTGTTCATCCAGGCGGCGTCCAACCATCATCTCGATCATGGTGTCTTCGTCGATGTCGGCGACTGCACGCTGGCCGATGAACTTACCGTCACGCAGTACTGTAATGTCGTCGCAGATCTCGAAAATTTCTTTCAGACGGTGAGAGATGTAGACGATACCGCAGCCTTCATCGCGCAGTTCGTTAATAACTTTAAACAGAGACTCAGTTTCGGTATCAGTCAGGGCATCAGTCGGTTCATCCATAATGATGACCTGAGACTTAAAGGATAGTGCCTTGGCGATCTCAACCATCTGCTGTTCGCCCAGGCTGAGTTCACCCAGCAGCTGGCGTGAGCTGTGTTTTACATTCAGGCGTTGCAGCAGGGCATCCGCTTCACGGTACATTTCTGACCATTTAATACCGCCGAAGGCATTGGTTTTTTCTCGTCCCAAAAAGATGTTTTCAGCAATAGTCAGCTCAGGGATAAGGTTCAGTTCCTGGTGGATGATACTGATGCCGGCTTCCTGCGAATGGCGAGGACCGTTAAAGCTGACCGGTTGACCTTCGTAGCGGATTTCTCCGGCATCCTTGGTATAAATTCCGGTCAGTACCTTCATCAGGGTAGATTTACCGGCCCCGTTCTCTCCCATCAAAGCCATCACTTTGCCTGGGTAGACATTAAGGCAAGCATTATCAAGGGCTTTTACACCCGGGAATGCTTTATCAATGCCTTGTAGTTCTAAGATTGGCTGTTTCATGTCAGTTCCTTGCAATTCGTTACAAGATTGGGGTTTAGAACACTACGCCGGACTGGAAGATCACGTTGGCGTATGGGGTGCATTCCCCAGTGCGAACGACTGCTTTGCTGTTTTGGGTGTGGATCTTGAATTCTTCGTGGCTGACATAGCTAAGGTTAATTGATTTGCCGCATTGTGCTTCTTCTTCACGAATCAGCCCGATAAGTGCTTCGTGATGAGCTGGGCTGACTCTCATGAACTCTTCTGCCATGACAACGCCTTCAATCTGCATCTCACCAAGCACAGCTTTGACGGTTTCGATAAAGGTTGGCACACCAGGAATAAGCGCAAGATCGATACGTTGCGTTTCATTCGGAATCGGTAAGCCGGCATCACAGATGGTAATTTCGTCAGTATGTCCCAGAGTCGCGATGACGTATGACAATTCTGAATTGATGAGTGCGCTTTTTTTCATGGTTTGCACCTTATTCGAGCAGGGTATTGAAGCAAGATGAACAAGCCTGTGTGGCGTGGCATCCAAAATCATTTTTATTCATCGAAACGTTTACGCAAACGTTTCGATGGCTGTAAATGTAGAGCGAAACGTTTCGATGTGCACTAACTATGCTTACAAAGTGTGACTCAAATCAGAACTATTATGCTTTTGGTGAATAAAAGGAGGGATGGATCACAACGTATCGTTGATATGTTTCATATTAACGATGATGAATCGTTTGCTTACCTGTGAGGCTGTGAATGGCTTGTGTCAGAGTAATGTAAGTTATTGCAAATTGTGTTTGAAAGCTTTGAGTTGAGAGCAGAAAAAGGCTTATCATTGACGCCCGAAGAATCCACTGAGGTTTGATGCTCAATATGGCCCTTTCCGTAACCAGCCTTTTACCCTTTACTCTGCTAATTGCACCAATTTCATTGTTTTGTCTGATGTTAGCACTGAAGAAAAGGAAAGTTTGGTTGATTCGCATTTCGTTGCTTGGGCTGGTGTTAACAGCAGTTTTACTGGTTCTTTCCCAGTATCTGGATTACAAACATTTCGTTGATTGTCTGTTGCAAGGCGCCGACTACAGCGCCTTTAGTGGAGATTGTATTCAGTTCACTAACTGAGCGTTGCGATAATTACCTGGGAAGAAGAGAAGCATGCCAGCGCGTGCTTTCCTTCCTGAAGCTCATCCTGTTCATTTTCTTTCCTGTCGATGAGGGCACAAACCTCATCATTGTCATCAAGCCTTACTGATACCTCGGCTGAACTTTCATCATATTGTACGTGGCGAATGGTTCCACTTAGCTGGTTATCTAGTTGTGGGTCTGCTGGTGGCTCACTGCAAATTTCAATCGCGGGGCCCTTAACCAGGGCGACAACATCTTTACCCTTTTTTAGTTGCAGACGAACAGTGCTGCCATGAGTAATTGTCGCTATGACATGCTGACCACTTTGAAGCAGGATGAATACCCGATCGTGCAGGGCATGATTCTCAATATCACTGATGGTGCCGAAGAACTGATTTCGCGCACTTGTTTGTAGTGAGAATTTCGCCATTACCCCAAGCAGGCTGTGCAGCGGTGCTTCATCATCGTTGAGCGCTTTCAGTCCCATATTCTGGATAGTATCGAGTAGATCATACATCTGAATCAATCGTTCGCCGAAGCGGGTGACTGACGCGCCACCGCCTCCTTTGCCCCCTTTTTCACTAGTGATCAGCGGCGATTCTGAGCGGCAGTTCATGTCTTTGATGGAATCAAAAGCAGCTTTGTAGCTGATCCCTGCTTGTTTAGCTCCTTGGCTGATTGAGCCGGTTTGCTGTACCGCTTTTAGCAGGGCGATACGACGAGGGTTGGCAAATATCTTTCCGTTTTCTGAGAGGGTAAGCAGGGCATCGAAATCCATAAAAGTGTCTGTAGTTAGCTAATTTGTAAAAAATATCAGAGCATTAACATGAGTAGTAGATTATACCCTATGAACTTATTGGTAATATAGTGCGAAGCATAGCCGTGTAAGATTTTATAGTGTGAATATTAGATTTTAGGAGCTGTATTCAATAAAGCGTATTGATTTTAGGTGCAAGCATTGAAATGCTATTACCGTTGCATCATAATAATAGTCATATCAATAGTATGAAACTGGTTTTATACCCATCTCGTAGTATATAACATTAAATATAGATGAGCTTTAATGTTAATTTCATATGAGTAGGATCTTCAATTATAAGATTTAATCTCGCATTTGAGATGTCACTAGTAAATTCATTTAAATTTGGAATATAAGAACATTAAAGCTCATAGGGTGTAAAGTGGAGCTCAATTATAATTAGGTTGAATAAAATTCATTGTTTTTTTAGTTTAGGTTGTTTGTAATTTATAGATATGAATAAGTTTAAAAATAAACATGTTATTATTGGTCATGGGAAACATGTTTTTACAAATCTATATATTGATGTTTTGGTTAATAAGGCGAACGTTGATCAAGACAAATTGGTTTTTTTGACAATTGATTCCGATGCTGAAACTGATCTTCCAAGTAATGTAAGAGTGTCATGTGTTTCATATGATAGGGCGTTACTTTCTCAACTTTCAGAGGCAAAGTCGTTCACACTAATTTCATTTACAAGTACTAATAGTTTTGTGGTAAAGGATATATATGACTTTGAAAAGGATTTGATAAAAAAAGTTCGTATATATCTTACTGATGATGAATTGGATAGGTGGAAAAAAATCAAACAACAGAAAGGTGTGATCGCTGAGTCAAAAAAGCTCCATATAAGTTCTGATGTTGTTGAATTATTACCACGTATAAAAACATTTATTACCTTAGATAAGGCATTTAGGGGGGCGTTGAGCGATGTGTTGGGAAGAGATGATTTCAACATCATTAATGTTCGAGATCCATTTGCAACGATGCCTGTTGAACATACTGATAAGTTGAATGATTTATTCGAAATGAAATTAATTCATGATAAGCCTGAGAATAGAATACTTCTTGGAAGTAAAAGGGAAAGGTTTACGTTGAAGCAGTTAATTAGCCTGATTAAATCATTTAACAAGCAAGGTATATTAAATGACTATAAGTTCTTACTGTTTCATCATGATAAAGTCAAGTTCACAAGAATATTAATTGATTTATATTGCCTGTATTTGAGATATGTGAAAAAAAGTATTGTTACTATTAGTTATCCGACAGTAACAAACAGTTTAACATATACTTGTATGATTATGTCTTGTTCTCATTTTATCTTGCAACCAAGAGGTGGTATCTCGAGTGCTAGGCAGTATATGACTAATGGTCGGGGTATTGTCTGTGTGTCTGAAGGTAGTCCAAATGATCGTGAATTATCTTATGGATTAGGATTAGATTTGATACGTTTCAGTTCATTTGATGATCTGGCAAAAAAAATCAAAAACAATAATGTCGACATTGAAGAAAACAAAATAAAAATGAGAGAAGAATTATCATCATATTTTAAATTGTTAAAATCATCTTATTGTTAAAATAAAAGCGAGAGCCGGAGCTCTCGCTTAATAGTTTTAAAGTCAAAGATGAAATTATGCAGTTTGCAGACTTTCTTCTTTTTCTGCTTCTGGCTCTGCTTCGATAAGACGGTTGAGGCGAGGAGCAATAATAACACAGACGATACCCACAACTGTTGATGCTGCAGCAAGCGCAAAGAAGTAGTTACCGTAAGAAGCCAAACTTTCAACTGGTGTCATTTCAACTTCGCCAGATGAAGACAGGCCAGCAACCCAGGCACCGGCTACGGAGGCAATTGCCAGCGTCATGTTCCATGCACCGTAGATAAAGCCACGGATACGGCTTGGGAACAGCTTAGCGATAGCAGACAGACCCAGCGCGGAGATTAGCAGCTCACCAATAGCAAACAGGAAGTGAGGTGCTGCAATCCAGAATGGGTTCAACATGCCGTTTTCGTCGCCGAAGTACTGAGAGAAGCCAGCGCAGCCGAAAGCCGCAGCACATACCAGCATACCAAGTGCAAACTTACCTGGCATAGATAAGTCTTTGCCTTTCTCACCCAGAGTGGTGTAGATGTGGGCAAGAATCGGGCTCAGGAAGATGACCCACATTGGGTTCAGTGACTGGTAAGAAACCGGGTTGACCGCGATACCAAATACTTCTGCTTCAACGTTGTTGATGGCGAAGAAGTTCAGTGATGTTGGCATTTGGTTGTACAGTACGAAGAATGCAAGAGCCTGAACCATCAGAACTAGACCAACAACCATACGCTTGCGGCTGGTTGGTGCTTCTTTCTTCATTTCCTTCATGATAAGGAATAGGATAACCAGAGCTGCGATACCCAGTACGGCTTGAGCCAGTGGCAGGTTAGTCAGCAAGTAGCTTGCTGCTGCGATGGCTAGCAATACACCAGACAGGAACAGGCTGTTGGTTTTGAACGGTACAGCATGTTTGTCGGCTTCGGTTGCTTCTTTGATCTTCTTGTTGAACAGAAGGTAAGTAACAACGTTAACTGTCATACCCACAGCAGACAGGATGAACGCTGAAGTCCAGCCGATGCTGTAAGCCATGATAGGCGCGCCAAGCTGAGCCAGGAATGCACCGATATTGTTAACCATGTAGAACAGGGTGTATGCACCATCAAGACGCGGGTCATCTTTGTCATAAGATGCTGCGATGATAGTCGGAGGCGCAACACTACCAATACCACGACCAACAGCTACAGTACCCAGACCAATGAATACGAAGTGTGGCTGAGCAGTGATTGCAGAGTAGGCGATGATGAAGTAACCCAGGCCCTGGAAGAAGAAACCCCAGACCAGAGTACGTTTCGCACCTAAGATTTTATCGGCAAGCCAGCCACCAATGAACAGGATAGCGGCACCCAGTGCGGCGAACGCACCGAAAGTTGCAAAGGATGTTTTCTGGTCGATACCCAGTTCATCACCGAGGAATACCGGCAGAATTGCCCATAGGCTGTAGAACGACAAAGCCCACCAGAACTGGCATGAACAAAGGATATAAAAGGTTAACGGATGACGTTTTTTCATAACTTAGTCTCCATTAGTGCCGTAGCACTAAAATGCCTGGATGTAGAACGCTTTGTAAGCGCGGTACAACTCATAGATATCGAACTTGGAAGCCAGCTCGAACGGGGAGTGCATGGACAAAATGGCAGCACCGGCATCGATAGTGTTGATACCGTAGTGAGCCAAGTATTTCGCAACAGTACCGCCACCCCCTTCGTCAACTTTGCCCAGTAGGCCTGTTTGCCAGCTGATTTCGTTGTCGTCGAAGATGCGGCGCAGAGATGCTACGTATTCAGCATCTGCGTCATTGGAGGCAACTTTACCGCCATGACCTGTGTATTTGGTCAGAACCAGACCGTAACCCAGTTTTGAGGCATTCTGAGCATCGTGAACAGATTCGAACAGTGGGTTCAAACCGGCGTTTACGTCAGAAGACAGGGCATAGGAGTTCCACAGACAGCGGCGTAGCATTTGGTCGTTATACTTGTTGCCAGCTTGGCGTACCAGTAGTTCGCCTGTGAAGAATTCCAGGTAGCGGGATTCAAGGCCGGTAGAGCCGGTAGAACCGATTTCTTCTTTATCTACCAGGAAGCAAACTGCAGTTTGTTCTGGTGTTTCAATATCAAGGATGGCTTCAAGTGAGGTGTAAGCACAGATGCGGTCATCCTGTCCGTAGGCACCGACAATACCTTCATCAATACCTACATCGCGAGCGCTACCTGCAGGTACCAGCATCAACTCTGCTGAAATAAAATCGGCTTCTGTGAAGTCATATTTTTCATGCAGCTTGGTTAGGATATGATGCTTAACCTTATCTTTGATCTTCTTATCTTCGAACTCCATAGGGATAGAGCCGACGATAACTTGCAGCTCTTCACCTTTCAGAACTTCTGCTGCATTACGTTCACGCTGAACTTTCTTATCAAGGTGAGGTAACAGATCAGGAATAGTGAATACTGGATCCTGTGGATCTTCACCGATAGCAATATCAATGGTGCGACCGGACTTGGTGACAACAACACCGTGTAGTGCAAGCGGACGGGAAGCCCACTGATATTTCTTGATACCACCGTAGTAGTGGGTGCGCATCAGAGCCAGTTCGCTTTTCTCGTAGATTGGATTTGGTTTGATGTCTAAACGAGGGGAATCAATATGGGAAACGACATAGCGGATACCATCACTGATCGGACGTTTACCGACAACAGTCAATACAACGTTTTTATTACGATTGATAAAGTAGACTTTGTCGCCTGCTTTTAATTCTTCGAATTCATTGATAGGGCGGAAGCCATGTTGTTCAGCTTCTTTTATTGCTGCTTTAACACATTGGCGTTCGGTTTTTCCGATATTCAAAAAGTGTTTGTAGTTTTTACAAAAATGATTGATAGCCTCAATTTGTTCATCTTTGAGGTTGAGCCAGCCATTTTTGAATTCCAGCGTTTCCATTGCATAACTCCAAATGTATGTGTTGAACATTCGGAGCGGAGATTATCATTCTATTAACTTATCTTTTTGTGAGCACTATCTTCTTATAGAACAAATAACAGCGGAATAATCCTCAATGTGGATATTGATAAGGTGATATTTAATTTGTTGTTTTGTTGTTTTGATGGGTTTGAGATAAAAAAATCACCAAGAGCATTTCAAATTCAAAAATACCCCGCTCTATCCCGTATCTTCTATGTTTTATTGCTTGACGGTTAAATTGATTTTTATGAGAAAAGAATACTATTTTATTAGGAATGTTTAATAATTTGAGCGTGAAATTAAATCAGTGGGACATTGTTGGTTTGGTATGCAACTGAACCAGTATATTTTTTAATTTTTGATATTAGAAATACTAATGCAGTGGCGGGTCTGGGATGAAATGTGACCTGTGTTGAGTTTTTTCGTAAGTTATTAATGTGCCAGAGAAAATTGGCAATATTGACTACTATAAGGGCAAAAGTTTCCTATCGTAGTCAAATTATTTGTTTTTTATAACTAAAAGCAGGGTCATGATGACTCATATATTGCCTAAACAGCTAAAAACATATGACCTATGTATCATAAATGTCTAATTCTCAGAGTTTTTATCCTGCAACAGGGCATTGCTCACAAAAAAATAAACATTACTAATTATAATCGCCTTCAAGTTGTTAAGGATAAGAAGTTATCTCGACAGGAATTAAAGACAACATATATAAAGCACCCAATAGATAATGACAGTCCTTTGGCTATCAAATTTAAAATGCTAACAAGTGAACTATGACATAAATCACTGTTTGCATTTACCGCAGGGCTTAATAGGTCTGCGTTGTAAAACTGATTTGTTTTGAAGTGTCATAACTAGTCCAAATAAATAAAGCCTTATATAGATGCTGAGTTTGGTTTAGATGACATGTGTTAGTGAAAATAAAAATCGGTGAAAAATATGTCAGAACTATACGATGTCATAATTATTGGTGGTGGCTCAGGCGGTATGTCTGCCGGTGTTTACGCAGCCCGCGGAAAAATGAAGACGCTTATTATTGAAGATAAGCGCAATACAGGCGGTCAGGCAGCAACAACAAGCGAAATGGAAAACTACCCAGGCATTCTGGAAGCAACTGGTCCGCAGCTGATGGATATGTTCCGTGACCACTGTAATAAGTTTGGTGTCGAGTTTGCCCGCGGTTTGATCACAGATATCAGCATCGCTGAAGACGGCTTCATCAAAACACTGAAAACCAGCAAAGGTGAAGAGTTCCAGACTAAAAGTATCATCGTTGCAACCGGTGCAACACCTCGAATCCTTGGCATCAAGGGTGAATCGGAGTTCCGTGGTAAAGGTGTTTCTTACTGTGCAACGTGTGATGCAGACTTCTATGAAGAACTGGATGTTGTGGTAGTTGGTTCAGGTAACACTGCGGTTGAAGAATCCGTATTCCTGACCAAGTTCGTTAACAAAGTCACCATGATTGTACTGCATGATCAGGGCATTCTGGATGCGGATCGTACCGCTCAGGAACAGGCTTTCGCCAACGATAAGATTGAGTTCGTATGGAACTCTGTGGTGGAAGAAATCTGCGGTGATGAGTTGGTTAACGGTGTGAAACTGAAGAACCTGAAAACAGGTGAAATCAGTGAACTGACTACAGACGGTGTGTTCATGTTTGTCGGTACTGTGCCGAAGACAGATTTCGTTAAGGATCTGATTGAACTGACTCCGCAAGGCTATGTGATCACCAACGAGAAGCAGGAAACCAGCGTACCGGGTATTTTCGCGGCTGGTGACGTAACCGATAAATTCCTGCGTCAGGTAGTAACAGCCGCCGGTGATGGTGCGGTAGCAGCAGTAGCAGCAGACCGTTACATCGAAGAAGAAGAAAACTGGCGCAAGTCTGTGGCTGAGTTTGGCGGCACTGCAATGGTGGCATTCTGGAACCCGCTGAGCAAAGAGAGCCTTGATGTAATCAACGAGCTTGAAGAGCATTGTAAAGAGCACCCTGAACAGCGTGTGGTGACTATCGATACCTATAAGAGCCAGAACATTGCCAACCGCTTCAATGTAAAAGAAGTGCCGGTCGTAATTCGATTTGACGCTGGGCAGGAAGCCAAGCGTGTGGATGTGAAGGATATCGCTGAGTTAGAAACTCTGTATTAAGGAAAAACAATGATCGAATTAAGCAAAGAGAACTTCGATTCTGAAGTGAATATTGAAGGCGTCGTTCTTGTTGATTTTTGGAGCGAAAACTGTGGCCGCTGCATTGAACTGATGCCAGACGTAATGAAACTGGCTGAGAAATACGGCGAAGACATCAAATTCTGCAAGCTGAACATTCAGGGCAACCGCCGTTTGGCTATGGCGCAGAAAGTGATGGGCCTGCCTTCAATCGTTTTCTACAAGAACGGTGAAAAAGTAAAGCACCTATCTGGTGAAGAGCTTGAGATCGAAGAGATCGCACAAGAAGTAGAAAGCTTCATCGCTGAAAAAGCGTAAGGCTGAACCGGTCTCGCAGAGAGGCTGATAGAAAGAATTTGTATTTAATAGGTTATCTGACCTGTTGGCACAAATAAAAAGCATGGTGTTTGAGGATTTATTCTTGTTCCCACGCTTTTAGTTAAACCCATGTTATCGCAGTTATCTGCCTAACATGACCTTAGTAATCTGTACCCTTGGAGTGAAAAATGCTCAAAGATAAGAAAGTAGTTATCTTGGGAGACAGAGACGGTGTACCAGGACAGGCTATCGAAGCTTGTATCAAATCTGCTGGCGCACATGTTCTATTCTCCACTACTGAGTGTTTCGTCTGAACCAGCGCAGGTGCTATGGATCTGGAAAACCAAAAGAGGATTAAAGGTTTTGCTGACGAGTTCGGCCCAGAGAATCTGGTAGTCGTACTTGGTGGCGCTGAAGCAGAAGCTTCAGGCCTGGCTTGTGAAACCGTTACAAACGGCGATCCTACTTTTGCCGGACCATTAGCCGGAGTCCAGTTAGGACTCTCTTGTTATCATGTGGTTGAGCCGGAAATTAAAGACAATGTGGATCCTGCAGTCTACGACGAGCAGGTAAGCATGATGGAAATGGTACTTGATGTCGATGCCATCGTGGCAGAGGTTAAAGAGTATCGTGAGCAATTTGGTAAGTATGTTTAATCGGGAGAAAGATTGTGTTCGCTAATAAGACAGTGATCATTCTCGGAGACCGCGATGGCGTACCTGGTCAGGCAATCGAAGCTTGCATGAAAACTACAGGTGCTCACGTTGCTTTCTCTACTACAGAATGTTTCGTCTGAACAAGCGCTGGCGCAATGGATCTTGAGAACCAAAAGCGGATTAAAGCCCTAGCCGATGAAAAAGGCGCCGAGAATCTGGTTGTGATTCTGGGTGGCGCAGAAGCAGAAGCTTCTGGCCTGGCTTGCGAAACCGTCACCACCGGCGATCCGACTTTTGCAGGACCATTGGCGGGAGTCCAGTTAGGACTTTCTTGTTATCACGTGGTTGAAGACGAAGTTAAAAATGCCGTCGATCCGGCTGTTTATGAAGAGCAGGTTGGAATGATGGAAATGGTACTTGATGTCGATGCTATCAAAGCGGAAATGCAACAATACCGCAGCGAAACTGCATTAGCATAAGTATATCTCAATGCTGGTTCGGATCTGTTTTCCAACAGGCAGGTTCGAACCTTTTATCCGGCTCGGATGCAGGAGTAACAATGGGATACGCAGTAATTAAAGGCGTGAGCTACGTGCTCGCCCATACCCCAGATGTGTTGATTCAACACGGTTCTGTGCAAGTACAGACTCGGGCAAAAGACCCGTCAGACAGCTACTTGCAGCAACTGAACGCTCACCTTCGCCCATACGAAGATGTTGTATCATACCCAGCGAACCAGTGTTATATCGGTAACCTTACCCCCCAGCAATTAGCAGAGATCCCACAGCCTTGGTATGAGAATAAAGAACATACTTCTCAGCAGGGCAAGTTCGGTGAAATCTACTGCCAGGAACTATTTTACGCCATGTTAAACCACGTTGACGTGTTTAACCTGGTTTACTTTACCCCTGAGTTCATCGAAACCTACCAGGAAAAGATCAGCCACCACCCACTTTACGGTGACGTCGATTTGATGGCTGGTCATCAGGTAATCTCAAAAGATGAGATTCTGGCGATGGCTGAGAATCATCAGGCTGAAGTGCTGATGATGAACGGTGAACTTGCGGGCTGTGTGAAAGCAGCACACGACGAAGATGAAAACCTGTCTGCACACATCATGCTGGAAAACCTTTGTACTAAGGCATCCGGTGTAATGTCTGCAATGCACCTGAAGCAGCAGGGCATCGATCTTGAGTCGGTTGAATACATCATTGAATGTTCAGAAGAAGCATGCGGTGATATTAACCAGCGCGGTGGCGGTAACTTTGCTAAAGCTATCGGTGAAGTTGTTGGTTGTACCATGGCATCAGGCTCTGACGTTCGTGGTTTCTGTGCAGCACCTGCACACGCAATGACTCAGGCTTCAGCACTGGTTAAAGCGGGTATCTTCAAGAATGTTATGGTTGTCGCCGGTGGCGCAGTTGCCAAACTGGGCATGAACGGCCGTGACCATGTTAAACATGACATGCCGGTTCTGGAAGACTGCCTGGCTGGTTTTGCCTGCCTGGTTAGCGAGAACGATGGCGTAAGCCCTGAAATCAACACTGATATCGTGGGTCGTCACCAGATCGGTACTGGTTCATCTCCACAGGCAGTAATGACTGCGCTGATTGCCAACCCGCTGAAAGCAGCCGGTATGGCAATGACAGATGTCGACAAATACTCCGTCGAAATGCAAAACCCTGAAATCACTAAGCCTGCCGGCGCAGGTAACGTGCCAGAATCAAACTATAAGATGATTGCGGCACTGGCAGTGAAAGAAGGCCAACTGGAACGTACTCAGCTTCCTAGCTTCGTTCAGGAACACGGTATGACTGGCTTTGCGCCAACTCAGGGCCACATCCCGTCAGGTGTTCCGTTCCTTGGCTTCGGCCGCGAAATGATCATGAACGGCGACATCAACAACTTCATGATGGTCGGTAAGGGCAGCTTGTTCCTTGGCCGTATGACTAACCTGTTCGATGGTCTGAGCTTTGTTGTTCAGAAGAACAGCGGCAAGCAGAGTGAAGTATTCGACGAGGCTCAGGTTAAACAGGTAGTTGCTCAGGCAATGCGTGATGTAGCTGAGAACTTGCTTAATCGTGAACAGGGCGAGCAGTAATCGGAGGTTGCTATGAGTAACATCAATCGACAACTTTCCGACACCTTCAACGCCATGGCTGATGGCCTGCTGAGTGGGCAGTTCGGTAAGAAACTGCGTATCGGCCTGACTTTGGCTGGTAGCGAACATGGCCCTGAAGAACTGCTTCGTGGTGCTCAACTGGCCGCTCGCCAGTACAGCGACATCGAACCTGTTCTCATCGGTTGCGAAGGTCCTGACTGTGGTTTTGAGTGCTATCCGGCAGCGGACCTGCACGAATGCCACCAGGTGATGGAAAAACTGTTTGCCGACAAGAAAATTGATGGCTGTGTAACTTTGCACTATGCCTTCCCGCTGGGTGTCAGCACCATGGGTAAAGTTGTTACCCCTGGTATCGGTCGCGAAATGATTATCGCATCAACTACCGGTACCTCTGATACCAACCGTCAGGCAGCGATGCTGAAAAATACCATCTACGGTATTGCGTTGGCGAAAGCCTGCGGCATTGAAAAGCCAACTGTTGGTGTGCTGAACATTGATGGCGAAGCGTTGTGCGAAAGAAGCCTGCGTGAACTGGCCGATGCGGGTTATGACATCAACTTTGCAGAGTCAGCACGTGCTGACGGCGGCATCGCAATGCGCGGTAACGACCTGCTGCAAGGTACACCTGATGTCATGGTAACAGACAGCCTGACCGGTAACCTTCTGATGAAGATGTTCTCATCCTTTACCACTGGTGGTAGCTACGAAGCTTCAGGCTACGGCTACGGTCCTGGTTTGGGTGAGGGCGCAGACAAGCTGGTAAATATCATCTCGAGAGCGTCTGGCGCACCGGTTGTGGCAGGAGCCATGAGATTGTGTGCTGACGCAGCAAAAGGGAATGTTATGAAGCGTGTCGATGAAGAGTGGGAAGCCGCATCACTGGCAGGTTTGAATAGCGCGCTGGCTAAGTACAAGCAGCCAAAGCAACCAACAGAAGCGAAGGCTGAAGTGACCGCGCCACCTGAGAAGGTGACAGACGCAGACATCGGCGGTATCGATATCCTTGAGATTGAAGATGCCTGCCAGGTGCTGTGGAAAGCGAACATTTTTGCCCGCACAGGTATGGGCTGTACTGGTCCTATCGTACTGGTTGCAAAAGAAGATTTGGAACAGGCCAAAGCAGTGTTAACTGAAGCGAAATACATTGGTTAATACCGGCAAAGCCTGACAAGGTTCCAGCCAGTCCAATTCGATAGTAATAGAAAGAAATAAACGTGAGCGCGAAATCGGCAGCTCGGAGAGTAGCGCTCTTGCCGTCCGCTGTAAGGATTTAGAAATGACAGATTCAGTAGTACGTCTGACGCAGATGACCAAAAAAGCTGGGTGAGCCGCTAAAATTGGCCCTAAGGCCATGGCGCAGGTTCTGCGTTCCATTTCACCCCTATTTCCCCAACAAGCATATCCTGATCTGATGGTTGGGTTGACGGTAAGTGATGATGCTGCCGTCTACAAAATCACTGACGATGTTGCTGTGATTCAAACATTGGACTTTTTTACTCCAATCGTTGATGACCCGTACGACTTTGGTGCCATTGCCGCCGCAAATGCGTTGAGCGATGTGTATGCCATGGGCGGACAGGTAACATTGGCAATGAACATCTTTTGTGTTCCCGGTGATCTTCCTGAAGAGATCGTTGGCCAGATCCTCAAAGGTGGTGCGGAGAAAGTCCGTGAAGCTGGCGCGGTATTGGTCGGTGGTCACACCGTCGAAGACAGCGAACCAAAATTCGGTTTGTCTGTCATGGGTACAATTCATCCTTCCAAAGTGCAAACCAAAGCTGCCGTTGAAAACGGCGACGTTCTGGTACTGACCAAGCCAATTGGTACCGGCTTGATTTCAACCGCTGCAAAACGGGGTAAGGCGAGTCAGAAGGCGATTAAAGCCTCAACAGACAGCATGAAAAAGCTTAACCGTAAAGCGGCGGAGATTTTTGCCCGGTATCCGGTGAAAGCCTGTACTGATGTGACTGGTTATTCGTTGTTAGGCCATGCATTAGAAATGGCTGAAAAGAGCGAAGTGTGCATGCACTTTAACGCAACACAGGTACCGTTCCTTACTGAAGCTGAAGATTACGCCGAGCAAGGCCTGTTCCCAGGCGGAGCTAAGCGCAACCTGGATGCCTACAAGGAAGATATTGAGTTTGCCTCTGAACTGGATGAAATCTGGCATAGCAAGCTATGTTGCCCGGAAACTTCCGGCGGCTTGCTGGCAGCTGTACCTAAAGATTGTCTGGATGCTTTATTGACTGAATTTAGCAATTGTGAAGAACCATGTTGGGTTGTCGGCAACGCCGAAAACGGTAGCGGCATTAAGGTTTCCTGAAGCCGCCCTGAACCCAATTGACGCTTGTTTGGAGATATAAATGAAACTCGAACTAGGCAACATTCATGTTCGCGATCTGGCTTTCGGGCCGGTGAGCGAAGTAAAAGAAAACACCGTGGTGATCGATCAGCAAGCCCTGACCGGCTACTTGTCAGAATTGGATCACCGTATCCGCTCTATTGAGCTATCAATCGCGAAACCTGGTGACAGCATCCGCATCATGCCAGTGAAAGATGCGATTGAACCTCGCGTGAAAGTGAGTGGTGCAGGTAGCATCTTCCCTGGACGTCACCTAGGTGAAGAAGCAATGGTGGGTGAAGGTCGTACACACGTTCTGAAAGGTATGGCTGTTATCACTACTGGTGAGGTTGTCGGTTTCCAGGAAGGTATCCTGGATATGAGCGGCCCTGGTGCAGATTACACTCCATTCTCCTCAACCATGAACCTGGTTATCCAGTGTGAAGTGGATGACTCTTGCGACCAGTACGATCACGAAGGTGTACTTCGTCTGGTTGGTTTGGAAGCAGGTCGCTGGATTGGTAAGTTGGCTGCTGATGTAGAGCCAGACGAGATCCACACTTACGAAACTAAGCCTCTGCTGGAGCAGGCTGCTGAGTATCCTAACTTGCCAAAAGTTGGTTATGTTTACATGCTTCAGAGCCAAGGCCTTCTACACGACACTTACTGCTACGGTGTTGATGTGAAAGGCATGTTGCCAACACTGCTGTACCCAACAGAAGTAATGGATGGCGCAATCATCAGTGGTAACTGCGTATCTGCGTGTGATAAGAACACCAGTTTTGTTCACCAAAACAGCCCGGTTATTTATGACCTGTACCGTCACCACGGTTCGAAGTACAACTTCATGGGCGTAATTGTCACTAACGAAAACGTGACTCTGCGTGATAAAGAACGTTCTTCTAACTACGTTGTTAAGCTTGCTAAGCAAATGGGCTGGGATGCAGCAATCGTTAGTGAGGAAGGCTTCGGTAACCCTGACGCTGACCTTATGATGAACTGTGCCAAGCTAGAAGCTGCTGGTATCAAGACAGTTCTGCTGACTGACGAATACGCTGGTCAGAACGGTGAAAGCCAGTCACTTGCTGACTCTCACAAGAGTGCAGACGCAGTAGTTACTAACGGTAACGCAAACCAGTTGGTAACACTTCCTGCAATGGACAAAGTGATCGGTCACGACCGTTACGCTGATATGGTTGCTGGTGGTTTCCAGGGCAGCTTGCATGAAGATGGCTCTATCACGGTTGAGATACAAGCTATTCTTAGCGCAACCAGTGAACTTGGCTACCATAACCTGACCACCAAAGCAAGCTAAGCGAGGATACTCACATGACATTGAAAGTCGTTTACTATTTGAACCAGTTCTTCGCTCAGAAAGGTGGCGAAGAAATGGCCCACACTCCAATGGAAGTGACTGAGGGCACCATCGGTGTTGGTACTCAGGTTAACACCATGCTGGGTGAAAAGGCTGAAGTTACTCATACCATTGTTTGTGGTGACTCATACTTCAACGAAAATGAAAGCCTGTGCTGCCATAACCTTCAGGAAATTCTGGCATCACTGAAACCTGACTTGGTTATTGCCGGTCCTGCTTTCAACGCCGGCCGTTACGGCATGGCTTGTGGTACGGTAGCTAAAGTTGCTCACGAAATGGGCATCACTACTATCACAGGTATGTACCCTGAAAACCCTGGTTACGAACTGTTCCGTCAGTACGCTTACATGGTTGAAACAGGCAACAGCGCAGCAAGCATGCGTAAAGCTATTCCTGCGATGGTTAAACTGATTAACCGTTATGTTGAAACAGATGGCGAACTAGGATCACCAGAAGAAGCTGGCTATATGCCTCGCGGTATCCGCCTAAACTTCTTTGCTGAAAAACGTGGTGCAGAGCGTGCAGTTGATTTGTTGATTGCCAAGCTTGCCGGTTCTGAGTTCACAACAGAATACCCAATGCCGGCATTTGACCGTGTTGAACCTCAGCCACCAGTTGAAATGATGAGCACAGCTAAGATTGCGCTTGTTACTTCAGGCGGTGTTGTTCCTAAGGGCAACCCAGACCATATTGAATCATCAAGTGCTTCTAAGTACGGTGAATACAGCATTGCTGGTCTTGAAGCGCTAACGGCAGAGACTCATGAAACAGCACACGGCGGATATGACCCAGTTGCTTGCAACCAAGACCCTAACCGAGTTCTTCCAGTCGACGTGTTGCGAGACATGGAAAGAGAAGGAGTTATCGGTAGCCTCCATGACATGTTCTACACCACGGTCGGTAATGGTACGGCGGTCGCGAAGGCGAAAGAATACGGCGCTGAGATTGCGATGAAACTGCAGAAGGCCGGTGTTACAGCTGCTATCTTTACTTCCACTTGAGGCACTTGTACCCGTTGCGGCGCAACGATGCTAAAAGAAATCGAAAAAGTAATGCCTGTAGTTCACGTTCTAACTGTTGTGCCAATCTCTAAAACAGTTGGTGCAAACCGTATTGTTCCTGCAATTGCGATCCCTCACCCACTGGGTGATCCAAAGATGCAGCCAAAAGAAGAGAAATACGCACGTCGTCAGCTAGTTGAGAAAGCACTAAATGCGCTTCAGACTAAGATTGATGAGCAAACCGTGTTCTAATTACCTCTTCAGGTAGATGTGAAAGCACTAAAGCCAGCCAGTTATCGGCTGGCTTTTTTTGTGTCTGGGTGTCTGTAGCGAGAATATAAGGCCAAGCTTAGAGCTGAAGTTTAGAGGATACAGATTACTGAACAAAGGTAGAGCAGAGAGGTTACTTTGAAGGGAAGGAGAGAAAGCTCCCCGCATACACGGGGAGCCGAATAGTAGAAAAGCAAAATAGAAGTAGGAAGCGTAAAGTTAGTTCAGTCCCTTAAAGCCAAGCGAGTTTAGACATGACTTAATGAGCTGCAAATCAATGTATTGAAAATCTGAACTTTGTTTTACCGGGAAGTTGGCATTTATCTTATCTTCAGTCAGAGTCAGGTGCTTCGGATTCGTCTTACAGAGGATCTGGTAGCGTTCTATTGCCTGCTCAATTTTATCCAGAGAATCCATATCCAGTTCTTCCTGGCTGTTTAAAATAAGAATGCTGCGATATGGCGTTTCATGAGGTTTAACACTTCCTGCTAACGGGTGGGAAATAAGTTTTCCACCAAGGTGGACCTTATCCCTTACTAACATGAGTACGTCATTAATGTTATTTCTTTGAGTTAATTTAACCTGAGTGTTTAATTCAGCAATGCTTGGGTTGTTGCTGACAATTTCGAGTTTGTCGTATCTCACAATGTTGTCCCTAAACGAATAGTTTCATCAAATTACAATAAGAACTGTTCTGTTGGTTATAAAATATTCAATTGGTTGCTGTTATTATAATGGAACTGGAGTTGATATTAGCGGCTTCAGCTCTTGTTTTTTGCTACTGCTTATTAATATTAGTAAAACTAATCTCTATCATTACATATTTGAATGGGGATATTGTTAATTTGATTATGCTTGTGAATAAAATGTTTTGATTGTGTGTTTATTCTCGAAAATTGAGAAAGGGACTACCGATTAATTAAATCAAAAAATGTTAACCAGTTAACCAAATAGGCAACTGGTTTTATATTTATTTGTGTTTGCTGATGAAGTCACAAATCATAATTCAACTACTTTTAAATCATGATCTTATGCGCTAAATTACACCCATCGAAACACGGAAGTGGATGGGGTCTGGTGGCCCTCCCGGTCTTCAAAACCGACGTGAGCTGAATAGGCTTTGGCAGGTTCGATTCCTGCTCCTTCCGCCAACTCTAACGCAGTTTTTATTACAAAATGTTAGCGTTGGAATATCGATATAAAAGTATATAAGTTACTAAATTGTGTAGTTTATATCGGGGTTGAAATGATGATTACTTGCTTATTTTTATAATCATTTACACCCTATAATAATGCGGAAGTGGATGGGGTCTGGTGGCCCTCCCGGTCTTCAAAACCGACGTGAGCTGAATAGGCTTTGGCAGGTTCGATTCCTGCTCCTTCCGCCAATCTGACTTTTATCTTTGTTTTCACTAAGTCAGGTTGCTGATTATAACAATGGATTCCCTTTTGGCTGTTCATTATTAATTCAGGGTAAGAAGAGTGACGGTGGCAATCATATTCGCCAAACTAATTCAGATTGTTAGTTTTCATCTTTATACTTGTCCCTGAATCTTCTCATAATTTGCCCTCAGAACATTTTCTTGAACAGAAATTGATATAGATTCCCTTTCGGTATTATTGGCTAAATTAAAACTGGTAATAGCTGTTTTTTAATTCTGATTCGGTATCAACGTACTTTCTGTTTTTTGGTTTATCAATATCGGGGCTTGATTATGACAGTAAGCACCTTGTCCTCAATTCCACAAATCGAAAAGATCCTTCAGCAAGCCTTCATATCTCCTTACATCGAGCGGTTGAGTCGTCCAGTAGTGACGGACATTGTTCGTGAGCAGGTGCAGGCTTACAAAAAGAAGCACCTGAGAGATCCTGAAGGTGTACCGTTTTCCCTTGAGCAGCTTTATCACTACATAGAGCAGGCATGTTGGCTGGTGAATCGCCAGCGTTTGCAGAGGGTCATAAACGGAACCGGGGTGATTGTTCATACCAATCTCGGTCGTTCGCCAATTGATGCTGAACTTTGGCAAAGCGTAACTGAAGTTAATACTCACTACAATAACTTGGAGATCGACCTTGCTACCGGTAAACGCGGTAAGCGCAAAGGTATGTTGCAGCAGCTGATGCAATATCTGGTGAAAGGTGAAGACACCCTGGTTGTGAACAACAATGCCTCTTCTATCTATCTTATGCTGCATGAACTGGCTAAAGGGAAAGAAGTGATTGTTTCCCGCGGTGAGCAGATCCAGATCGGCGGCGGCTTTAGGATCCCTGATATCCTGGCACTTTCCGGTGCCAAGCTGGTGGAAGTCGGTACGACTAACATCACGACAACTCAGGATTACCTTGATGCAGTAACCGAAAATACTGCCATGGTTCTGTTGGTTCACACCTCTAATTTTAAGATCCGGGGCTTTACCGAATCGCCGGATGTGAAAGAACTGGCGCAGGCATTGCCGGAGCATGTCATTCTGGCTGTTGATCAGGGCTCAGGTACAACGACAGAATCCATGCCAGATGAGCCAACTGTCGCGAGTTACATTCAGGCGGGTGCAGATTTGGTTTGTTTCTCTGGTGATAAAATTCTGGGTGGTCCGCAGGCCGGTTTGGTGACAGGTAAGCAGCCGTTGATTAAGCAACTTGAAAAGAACCCGATGATGCGGGCTTTCAGGCCGAGCCGAATTGTTTATTCACTGCTTGAAGAACTGGTTGTGAGAAAACTTAACCAACTTGAAAGCGGGCAGGGTGTTGCTGAAAGCAAGAATACCCAGCCGGAAGCGGTGCTTGAGCAAAGAGCTCAGCAGCTTGCAGAAGGTTTTGGCGAGCAGTTGCAGGTTGTCCGCTCTGAAATGACGGTCGGTGGTGGGTCACTGCCGGATCAGAACGATCCTTCCTGGTCTGTCGAGATCAGTCCTGAAAACGGTCGCTATAAGCGCTCAGCCGAGAAATTGCTTGAGGTTATGCGTAACTGGCCGCTGGCAGTTATCGGCGTAATCAAACATGACAAGGTACAGCTGAATATGGCGACCATTTCTGATTCTGAGATTCCTTATTTGCGTGGCCAACTGGCGGAGGTACTGCAATGAGTTATGTTGTCGGAACAGCAGGTCACGTTGACCACGGTAAATCAGCACTGATTAAATCACTGACTGGTATTAATACTGCCCACCTTCCTCAGGAAAAAAAGCGTGGGATGACAATTGATCTCGGTTTTGCCTTCTTTAAGCACCCTAACGGTGAGCCGGTGGGTGTGATTGATGTGCCGGGACACGAACGTTTTATTCGAAACATGGTTGCCGGGGTCTGGAGCCTCGACATGGTCTTGTTCGTAGTTGCCGCCGATGAAGGCTGGATGCAGATGTCAACTGACCACCTCAAAGTGATTGCTGCGATGGGGATTGAAAATGTCACTCTGGTGATCACCAAGTCAGATTTGGTTGATGATGAGATGCTGACATTGGTAGAGGAAGAAGCGCTGGAGCAGTTCCTGGAAATTGCCGGGTTTATTCCTGATTCTATGGTGGTATCTGCACATCAGAATAAAGGGGTTGATGCTCTGCGTCAGCATATCTGCCGTAAGATCGACAAAATGGAAGAGCTGGACGCATCACGTACAGACAGCGAGCGTCAGGCGCATTTGTACATCGACCGTGTGTTTACGGTCAATGGCGTTGGCACAACGGTGACCGGTAGCTTGTGCGGTGGTGAGTTTACCATTGGCCAGAAGCTGTACCTTCAGCCTTCCGGCAGGGAAGTACAGGTGAAGAGTCTGCAGTCCTACCACCAGAATATTGAAACGGCTAAGCCGGTATCACGGGTAGCGATTGGCCTTAAAGGTGTGAAGAAGAGAGACGTAGAGCGTGGCTTCTGCCTGATGGCCTCGAAAGAAGCAGGCTTTATGGTTGATGAAGTCATTATCCGCCTTGATAGCATGCTGTTCGAGAATAAATGTCGTAACAACAGTGAAATTGAAGTTGCCTTCGGTACATTCAATACTCTGGCTAAGGTGTTTGTTTTCAAAGGAACAAACCTTGCCCGCCTTCGTCTCAAAGAGCCTGCATGCTGTTTCTGGAATCAGCGTGCATTGTTGATTCAGCATGGTGGCAGTCGAATTGTTAACTGCGGTGCCATCGTTTGGGGCGGGGCGGTAGAGAAACAACAACGTAGCAAGCTTTATGATCTGCTGATGGACATGCCAGAGAAGCCTGCCTGGGAAAATTACGTCAACATTAACATGGCGCTCTATGGCTATGCTAAGCGGGGCGATCATCAGTTGGATGAAAGTAGCTATAAGGTTTGCGGTGAATGGCTTTTTACCGAAGAGTGCTTTGAACAATCCCATCAGCAGGTTGAGGCTATCCTCCAGCAGGAGCAGATCGACCTGTCGGTGAATGAACTGAGCGGTAAGCTACAACTGCCGGTAGAAACGCTGTCAGCCCTGTTGCAGCAGATGGTAGAAGAAGGCAAGTTGCGCCAGAACGGTGAGTTGTTCTCTTTGGGTAATGGTCGAAGTGAAACTCAGCTTTCACCGGTTGCTAAGCAAATTCTCGATCACATGAGTAAGGCGGAAAAGCAGGGCTTTGAAGCGGATAAAGAAAAGATCCCGGGCGCACAGAAAGAGCTGCGAAATCTGGTGCGTCTTGGTTTTGCTGTACCGCTTGAAGGCAAGATTTACTACGAGAAGAATATCTACGAACAGTTAGTCACAGATCTGATTGATGGTCGTGAGATGGACGAGCGCTTTACCATTGCCGATGCAAGGGAGCGAACCGGTTTATCCCGTAAGTACATGATCCCAGTTCTGAACCGCATGGAATCAGATGGTTGGATCAAACGGGTTGAAAATGATCGCCAGGTGCTGAGAACCTTCGAAGAAGCCGTGGCGTAATTTTGATGGACTGCCTTAATACTGAACCTTAACAATAAGTCTGGTTTAGCTGAGTTCGATAACATAAATCCCTCGATAAACATCGAGGGATTTTTTGTCGCTACGTCATATATTACAAACGGCAACTACTCATCTTAAAGCGATAGTCGTTGCCAATTTCATCATCAAACGTTTCGTTAATGACCTCACCTGCACGCTCAGCCAGGTTCAAGTTCAACTTACTGTAATCTGTTAGGTAAAATGAGATATTTCCGTTATCGTTTTCTGAAGTTGTCTCTCTTACGATGCCATCTGTAAAATCAAAAATATTGATAGTGGCATCCTGCTCACCATTGTATGTGATTTGGATCAGGCCGCTGGGAACAAAGTATTCGTTAGTGTTTTGGTAATAGGTGCCGACATACTTGATTGTTCCTTGTCGTTCCCAATCCAGTGCTTTTTGACCCGAGACTTGACCTTGTGCTCCAACGCCAGCAAAGTGCCAGGTTCCGGAAACGCTGTTTGCTCCGATATTTACAGAAAACTTAGCAATATCGTCATAATCAGGATTGGTGCTTCCAATACTTAGCGGTTGGCTTCCGCCTTTTAATTCCAAAGGCTTACCAAGAATACCAATATGTACATAGTCATCTTGTTCAGATAAAACAGCACCACGGGCACGAAGTCCTACAGGATCAATTGCGACTCCAAATAGACCGCTGTCATCACCATTGTATTCACCATAATAAACGCCACTAATATTGCATCTTAGCGTTTCATTAAAATGTTCTATGGCTTGTTGAGCACTAGGTATGTTGATATCGATGTATTGAGATAACAGTGTCGAAATATCATTTACACCTTGGTCTGATGTTATGTCGATATTACTCATGTCGACATCGTTTGAAAGGTATGCGCGTAACCTTTCGCTTATTTGAATTCCGTTTTCAGGGGCTTTATCTTTATCTAACGCCATTAAAACACGTACCATGTTCACGTTTTCAGTGTCAGATGGGTAAAGAAGGTTTGTCATTTCAATCGGCGTAACAATCGGACCCGCATCAGCCTCGCCAAGCGATAGCGAGCCGATCGAAAACTTGATCTTTTCTCCTTCTTTGTACTGAAATCGACCTGCACTTTCTGTAACCCCTGCCTGTGATTCCGTACGATAAGTCACGCCACTGACGGCTGCATCTCTAAAATATCCAGTGTTAACTGTTTTCTCTGTATTAGTGTTTTCATTTGTAGAACCACTACCACACCCCTGTAGGTATAATGCACTTAGTATTAATGCTAGTGCTGTTTTATTTGTTTTCATAGCTATCTCCGATAAGGCTAATTTTAGTGTTAATGAAAACACAAGTTCAAAAACTAATGGGTATAGTGAATCCCATTAGAAAAACACAGTGTAAAATCACTGTATTTATGTGATTTTTGTAATCGACTTCAGCACTGGTGCTATTTTGAAAATATTTAATTGGGATTGGTTTTTTAAATCCCACATAAAAGTCTTCTACTTGAAAGTTAGAAGTGACAATTTAACTGTCACGTTCCTTATACATACACGTATTTCATTGCAATCAGCGTAACTTGTAGCGGTAAACTACGAACTTTTTATGCTTTGGTAAAATAATCAATCAATAATTAAAAAATTAATCCTTTAAATACAATTGCTTATGCATTTTGTGGTTCAGCATGCACTTAGTTGTGTAAGTTTTTTGTTTTGAGAACGTCATCACAAAATTTGTTTATTGTTGTGTAAATCTTGTGATGTGTTTTTGAGGTTGTTTATAATTGATGCCTATATCAATAGGTCACTGTTTTATGAAAATAAATATAACGAGTAATATTTATCTCGATATGGAAATGTTGAGAGTTGTGTGTTTTGATGACGAGAGCAGTGAATCTTTTTATAAGCTATCGCCATCGGAGGCCAATATTTTAAGCTATCTTGTTGATAGAAATGGTCAATTAGTCTCGAAGGATGAGTTGGTAGCGTTTGGGTGGAATGGCAGGGTTGTGGGGAACAACTCTTTAAATGTTGCAATTCACAACTTAAGGAAGGTGCTATCTGTCAGTGAAGATATAAAATTGGAAAACATACCTAGAAGAGGATATGTTTATTCTAGCAGTTACATTGAATATGATAATAGGGAAGTCGTCTCTACAAATAAAGAGCGAGTTAATATCAATGTGCGGCATGGAAATCTTATCAGTAGGAAGACCTTTCAGTTCATTAGACTAATGATACTCGTGATTGCTAATCTGGTATTTTTCAGGTTTTATCTGATGATATATATAGATGTTGTTGATGTGGAATGTAAGAGAAATAATTTAGGTATTGCCTGTTACTCTAAAGATAGTGCAATTGGTGCGCATGTTGACGATATAAGTAAAGGGGTTAGTGTTTTGTCTGAGTTAAACTCCACAAATAAGGAGATAACATGGTCAAAACTATAATGAAAAGTTTAAAGTTACTTTTAATCGCTAATGTTATTTTTTCGACCGTCTTTATCACTTTGGTTTATGTTAATGGTCTCGGTTGTCGCTTTTCAATGAAGTATTGGTTGCCTGATACTCCATTTGATGTTTATGCCACTTGTCACGCAGGAACTGTGAACCTAAGAGTTTCTGATAAAGAAAAACCGTCCAATACTATTTTGGAGCTTGAAGGATTACTATTTCCTATTTTTGATTATCAGATGGTATATGTAAAAGAAATTGATACAAAAAATTTAAATCAAACAGAACAATATCCATTTAAAGTTGGTTTGGAAAATAATTTTTTAATGAGTTCAGCTATAAAAAGGTTTAATCATAAGTGGGTGGGTGTGTTTGCAAGTAGTCCGATTGATATCGCTTATCTTGCTCAGATCGATGGCTATCTCAATATGCAGGATCGGTTGAGACTTAAGCAGGATTGACACAGTGTTGTATCGTCTGATTTTACCTGCATTATTAAATAATCACTTATGGTGGTGATTGTTGGGTTTAACTTTTTGTAATAATTGTAAGTTATGTTATAACATAACTACAAATAAAAGGCGTTAGCATTATGAAAAAACACCATCTCCATCACTTTCGGCAACGAACCCATTTATTCAGACGAGTCTCTCGTTTTGTCAGTAATATCTATCGCCAATTATCAAATTACAAACATTTATCTCGATGGCCTCGTAAGAGCCTATTGCTTTGGGCGTTAGCGGTATTTGTGGTGCCGACTGTGCAAGCCCATCCTCATTCCTGGGTTGATATGAAAACCTATATCGAAGGTAAGGATGGGATGATCTCCGGCTTTAAAATGGAGTGGTCTTTTGATGCGATGACCTCGGCTTACATGCTTGATGGTGAAGATGTTTCTTCCGAAAACGAGCAGGAAACCTTTCGTAAGATCTCGGCATCGGTGCTAGAAAATATGAAGTACGAACACTACTTCACTTACTTTTATGATGGCGATAATCCGATTAAGTACAAAGTGGCCCATAGCGAGAAACTAACGCGTGACAGAGCTAAGTTAGTAATCAGTTTTGAGCTTCCTCTTTCAAAGCCAAAGCCAGTTACACGAGATTCGTTGCGTTTATTGATTTTTGAGCCGAGTTACTATGTTGATATGGCGTGGAAATCGGCAAACGATGTTGTCTTGTCGGCTGAGCTTGCCCGCCAATGTCAGCTGGAAATGATTGAGCCTAATCCGACTTCTGAGCAAATGAGCTATGCGATGTCTTTGCCTACTGACGCCGATCCGGATAATGCGCTAGGACAGCTGTTTACCCAGACAGTGAAAATCCATTGTGCTGGTATTCCTGCTGCCTAATGAGTACTCGACAGACCAAAAGAAAATAACCATGAACCAACCTTTTTCTCAATCAGAATGTAACGAAATGGTAAGACGTCGGGCTCACCGAGGTCGTTGGTGTGTAGCCGCTATTGTCTCATTAGCCTTAGCAATTGGCTTATATCAGTTGTGGTTGTTGTGGCCATCACTGGTGGTTGCCAGTATTCAGTGGCAGCGCGAGGTAAACGCCCAACTGGCAGACTTGTTATACGATGCTAAGGCAAACCCGTTGATTGCTGGTGGATACCTGGGCGGATTCAGTTTTCTTTATGGCATGCTTCACTCATTAGGGCCGGGGCATGGCAAAGTGATTGTTACTACCTATCTCGCGACCCACCCGACGAAGGTGAAAGCAAGTCTGATGCTTACAGTTATTTCAGCTTTGTGTCAGGCATTGGTCGCGATTGTATTGGTGAGTGTTTTGGTTTGGGGCTTTAGCGCGTCAATGCGTGCGGTTAACCAAAAAGCGATGATTTTTGTGTCGCTGAGCTTTGCGTTGGTAGCTGTACTGGGAGCACTGATTTGCTGGAAGGCGATAAAGCATATTTATTACTCAATGCGGCATTCTAAGCTTCAGGTGATGGCTTTGACGCCGTTGTCAGCTCAATCACCTGACGAAACCGGGCAGCTTGCGTTAAAGTCAGCGGCTCACTCTTCAGCCCAGCCTTTTGCAGGCAAGCCTTCTTTAGCTCAGAACCATCACCATCATTATGAAGGGTGTGGTTGTGGTCACCAGCATGTCGCTGATGCTGAAGCGATTAACCGGGCTTCCACATGGAGGGAGTATGTCGGTATTGTGGCAACGATTGGGATTCGGCCTTGCACTGGTGCCATTATGGTACTTCTGTTTGCCAATATGGTCGGAATGTATTGGATGGGAGTCATTAGTGCGGTGGTGATGGCGGCAGGGACAGCACTTACAACCTCCCTCATTGCGATGATGACTTTAACTGGTAAGCATTTGGTTAAGCGCTATCTGATGGCCAGCAATAATAGTAGCAAGACGGGTTGGAACCTGGCCGGTTACTATCTACAGCTTTTGGGCGGTATATTGCTGGTGGTTATTGGACTATTGCTGATGGGCGGGCAGGATTACGGTATTTCTCCGGTGTTTTCTGTTTAAATTAAAAAGCCCTGTGATGTTTCTCATGACAGGGCTTATTGATTTCAGTCAGAACAGCGAATTAAGGCTACTTCGTCAAGTCAAAATCAACCCACACCAGACGGTGGTCAGAAGAGACACCTTTGCTGTTACCTAGTTCTTTATCGTAAACAAGATGGTAGCCGTCTTCGTAGCTTGCCGGCCAGAATACGCCAGAGTCTGTTACAGTCAGGTTTTCAGATGGGATTACGTGGTCGAGGCGAAGACCACTCTTACTAGTGATGTGATCAATGTACGGTGTGTTTTTGTTGTCACCGGTGCAGATTTCCAGATCGAAACATTCCGGACCGCCTTTACTGGTTGGGGTTTGGGAGCCGATTGTCGCGTGAATGTTTACCAGCGGACTCTTTTGCAGATCGTTAATGGCTGTCAGATCGCCATCACCCTGAATTGGATCGGCGTTCAGATCACCGGCTATAACGAATTTGCTGCCTGCTGCAAGGCCGCCTGTAATGCCTTTATCATCATACATGTAGTTGTCTGATTCGATGTAGTCTTTCCAGAACTCGATTTCAGCATGATTTCGGATGACATTGTGGTTTGCCGCATTTGCCCAGATTGGCGGGGTAGGGTGCGAAACCAGGAAGTGAATGACTTGTTCGCCGGAAGGTGTCGGGATAATAATCGGCAGATCCGCGTGGTTTTTCGATGAAAGCGGGAATTGCTCCCAGGCTTCATCACTGTACCAGTTGTCACCACAACTCTTGCCTGCCGGGATCTTAGTTGGGTCATCACATTTCACTATTTTCAGGTTGGTTTCGCCAGGCATATCTTTCCACTTGAAGTTCTGGAAAGTGCGGATGTTATTTTCATCAATTTGGAATTGAGAGAATACGGCAAAAGCATATTGCCCGTAGTAGTTACCAAAGCCCCAAGCGTCATTTTGGATATTTGTTGCTTTACCGTTATTGTCCAGGTCAAAACCACTTGGTTTACCTGTGTTGGTTGCGATGTTTTTCCGGAACTGGTAGCTGATTGGTTTTAGCTGATCATTTTGCGCATAAGCCAGATAGTTATCATGAAAGCCCTCGATCGCCTTCATGTCTTTACCTTCACCGTCGTTATTAAATTCAGCCAGCAGGAAGACATTCGGACGGGTACGCTGAATAGTTTCGGCAACGTTGCGGATCTGGATAACTTTCTTTGCTGTCGTTTTCTGTGTTTCAGTTAGTGTCGAATCATTGTCTTTATAGCGTTGAATCAGGGCTGATTGCTCTTCTCGGCTGAGTTCCATTTCTGCAACCAGTGCTTCATAAGTGTCGCGGTCAAAAGAAAGATTGTAGGTGGCGAAACGAGCTTCGGTGACAGGTTGAATTGTCTCATCATTGCTGGAAGAACAGCCGGCCAGAGCAGCCAGGGCGATAGAGGCAGCAATTACACTTCGAGTGAATTTCATTTTTATTATCCGATTTGTTTTTAAAACCAAACGAATGCTACATAATTTTGTTGCAATGTAATTGGTTGCTTACTTCTGTTGTGAGCACTGTCTTATTTATCTGATCTTATTGACTACTTTGTCGGCATTGTATGAATTTGGTTAGGAAATTATCGCTTTCAGCTAGTGTGCAATCGTTTGTCTTAATGCGTCGTATTGTTGTATGGAGAGATTGATATTTGCGTCTTTGTCAATTTACTGTGAGTTTTGTTCATTATTGGAGAGCCCTGCTAGAGCTAAATGCGTTTTTTTTGTACTTTATTGAGCGAATTATTATTAAGGGTTTGTCAATGAAGCAGGTTATTTTAGCTGGTATGGTTGGTCTTGCGCTTGTCGGATGCAATTCAGGTTCATCTGATAGCAATACAAGTGCTGCAAAGTTTAATTTGGCCTTCTCTGATGCGCCGGTCGATAGTCTGAAGAAGGTGTGTGTGGCTTTTGATCAGATATCGGTAAAGCAAACGGACGAAGATGAGTCAAGCTGGGGGACAGCTTCATTTGCGGCTGATCAAAGCTCTGCTGAGTGTATCCCGGACACTTATTCAATTCCTGTTGATGCCGATGGTAACCCTTTGTTTATGGTCATTAACCTGATGGCTTTCCAGGGAGAGAAATCACTACAGGTTTTGAGTGACGAAGCCCTGGAGGCTGGAACATATACACAGATTCGCCTTAATGCGGTTGCAAGTGGTGATTATGGTGATCCAGTTAATACACCGTATTCTCATGTTGTGACTGACAGCGATCAGGTGATGGAACTGGGTTACACCAATGCCAATGGCAAGATTATCATTCCTGATTCTTTTGAGATCTCTGCATCGACAGCGCCTAAATACACGCTTGAGTTCGATCTGCGCAAAGGTATTGTTGAAAACAAAGCACATGGCTATCGTTTGAAGACAACAGCCATTCGTATGGTGAACAACGAAAGTGTTGCGACAATCAGTGGTTCTGTCGGTGCGTCATCGTGCAGTAACGATATCAGCGATGCTCACGTTTATGTTTACACCACACCGAACGATGGTAATTATGGCGATATTCAGGAAGACAGCCCAAATGCACCATACGCGACTACCGCTGTTGATGCATCAACGGGATCGTTTGAAGTTGGCTATGTTCCGTTAGGCACATACGACATTGCACTTGTGTGTAATGGTAGTGTTGATCATCCAGAGGAAGATAACAGCGCTGTGCTGAATATTGATACCGGCTCAATCCACAAGGATGCGGTTCTTACGACAGAGAACTTGACGGTTACTTTCTGATACCAAACAGAACAATAACCTGGCCTAATTTTGAAGCCCGCTATAAATGCGGGCTTCTTTGTTTATAACTATTTTAAAATCAATTAATTATTCACCAAGCCTCACATTTTTCCTCAGATAATGGGCGTAGAATCTTTCGTTATCTCCTGAGGGAGTCAGTGTCAGCCCGGCATTGTTTCTCAATATTACAGACGAATGCCGACCGGGGCTGATTGTCGAAATTAAGACTGGAGGGATACCATGACGATAGGCAAGTACCTGCGTTGGAAAGATGAAAATGGCAATGAGTTCAGACCCGTTTCCTTAACTGGTACCGCACTGCTCAATGACCGTACACTGAACAAAAGCACTGCATTTACTTATGAAGAGCGGGAAGCGTTTCAGCTGGATGGCTTACTCCCTCCACGTGTTCAGACTTTCGAAGATCAGCTTAACCGTGTTTACGATGGCTTCAGGAATGCATCGACGGATATCGAAAAATATCTATTCCTGAGGGCATTGCAGGATCGTAACGAAACGCTGTTTTATGCACTGCTTTCACATCATGTTGAGGAAATGACGCCAATCATTTATACCCCGACGGTGGGTAAGGCGTGTCAGGAATTCAGCCATCGTTATCAGAAAGCGCGTGGTCTTTATATCACCGAAGATAATGTCGATAACATGGGTGAACTTGCCCGTCACTTCATGGGTAAAGATATCAAGATCATAGTGGTAACTGACAGCCAGGGTATTCTTGGGCTGGGTGATCAGGGTGTTGGCGGTATGGGCATTCCGATTGGTAAGTTGTCACTCTATACACTGGGTGCGGGTATTCACCCTGCACACTGCTTACCAATTGCGCTTGATATTGGTACGGATAATCAGGAACTGTTGGATGATCCAATGTACCTAGGTGTGCCTCGTAAGCGTCTGCGTGGCGAAGAGTACAAAGCTTTCATTAAGAAATTTGTCCATCAAGTTAAGCGCCATTTCCCTAAGGCAGTGCTTCAGTGGGAAGACTTCAGTAAGTCGAATGCATTCGATAACCTCAATGATTATGAAGACTACCTACCATCATTTAATGATGACATTCAGGGTACAGGTTCAGTTGTACTGGCCGGTATTCTGGGCGCAGTCAAAATCAAAGAGGAAACATTGGCAGACCAGACTTATGTCGTTTATGGTGCCGGTGCTGGTGGTGTCGGGGTTGCAGATCAGATTTATGCCGGTCTGTTGAAAGAGGGCTGCACCCAGCAGGCTGCCCGCGATAAGATTTTCATTCTCGATTCTCAGGGATTGGTTTTTGATGATCGTGATGGACTGGATGAGTACAAGAAACGCTACGCCAAACCACACACTATCGCTGCCGACTGGCATACCGAAGAGCTTGGCAAGGTGACGCTGACTGAGCTGATCAACAACCATCCGGTAACTGTGCTTCTGGGAACCAGTGGTATTGGTGGGGCATTCAAAGAAGAGCATGTTCAGAAGATGATGGAATACACTAAGCGTCCTATGGTGTTCCCACTGTCTAACCCGACGGCTAACTGTGAAGCGCTACCTGCAGATATTTACCAGTGGAGTGACGGCCAGGCGATTGTTGCGACAGGTAGCCCGTTCGGTAACGTTGATTACAACGGTACTGAATATCGTATCGGGCAGGGCAATAACGTCTTTATCTTCCCTGGTGTCGGCCTTGCTGCGATTGTCTCGCAAACTAAGAAAGTCACTATGGATATGTTCACCACGGCGTCGTATGCGCTGGCTGAATGTGTCTCAGAAGAAGATCTGGCGGCGGGTTGTGTTTACCCAAGGATTAAAGAGCTGAAAGAAGTCTCGCATCATGTAGCGATGACAATTCTTAAGCATATGCAGGAGACAGATCCAGATTCGACTTTGCGTGGCAAAGATATTGACTTGGAAGTGGTCGAGCATATGTGGGAGCCGACTTATCTGTCATACCGTCGCGTATAGCGAAAAAGCGTTACTATAACTAACAAAGCCCGGCATTAATGCCGGGCTTTGTTGTTATAGGCCATCTATCCAGTGCAGATCGGTGTTAGGGGATAGGGCTGAGCAGTATTAAATCGCGCGGTTTCTTTGTGCCCATGCACCGACAAATACAAAGGTAACAACGATGATGCAGAATAGCCATTGGCTTGGTACCTGTCCTAGTTTTCCTGCAATCCAGGGTGATACGGATACAATCAGAAAGCCGTAACCAAAAGCATTGACCAGAATGAAGACCAGCGTGCGTACTACAAAGTTAGTACTGGCAAGATGACGGCGTAGAACCCGGTTAATATCGGAGCCGAAGACGACCAACAGGCAGGCAATCATCGCGGTTGCAATTTCGGGCAGCCAGGGGCGAAGAAATTGTCCGCCGTCAGCAAGTAAAGCAATTACTGTGTTCATGGATATAAATATCTAGCAGTTGAATAGCTCAGAGAATACGTTTTCGGCTTAAGCTTCAGTACCCTCTCAGGCTAAAGATGTAAGCATGTTCACAGAATCTAAAACTTACATGAATAAATAACAAGCATGCCATACGGCTTGTTTCATAAAACTTAGCTGATCAGGGAGAACAAGAGGAACTCAGGATGAAGAAGGTCAATCTGCCGTCGAAGGTTTGTCCGGTCTGCCAGCGCCCGTTTTATTGGCGTAAGAAATGGAAAAGCTGCTGGGAGTCGGTCAAATACTGCTCTGAACGTTGTCGCAGAATGAAACGACTCAGTGCTGACTGAGGCGCTTGAGTATATAATCGCTGACAGTTTCACAAGACAGGCCATTTATCTATTCATGTTAACTATTTCTAATTCTGTTGAACTTGCGGATTGGGAAATCGAAATCAGCGCGATTCGGGCCCAGGGTGCAGGCGGCCAGAATGTAAATAAAGTCTCCAGTGCCATTCATTTACGTTTTGATATTAAACGCTCGACGTTACCTGCTTTCTATAAAGAACGGCTGCTGAAACTTAGTGATCACCGCATAACCAAAGACGGTGTCATCATCATTAAAGCGCAGCAATACCGTACTCAAGAGCAAAACAAAGAAGATGCATTGTTACGTTTAAAAGAGCTGATTAAATCAGCTGTCGTGCAACAAAAAGCACGAAGGGCAACAAAACCAACAAAAGCCTCACAGCGCCGCCGAATGGATAAGAAAACACAGCGAGGGCAGACCAAAACTTTAAGAGGAAAGGTTAAGTTTTAAACTTTGTATGGGCTATGCGACTGAATAACCTATAGTATTACTAAGGGATTTTCTGTCAGCACAACCCCGACCTGTTGTATTAGTGCTGGCAAATTACTGATAAAGCTGGTATTCATTTTAGTCTGTTAAAGTGAATAAATATGTAGAGTGAGAGCCTGAGCAGTGAATACAAGGAAAGGTAATATCAACTCCGTTGCGATCGTCGGCGGAACCCATGGCAATGAATTCAGTGGCATCTACCTGCTGCGTAAATGGCAGCAATTACCAGATGCTATTTCACGCTCATCTTTTTCGGTAGAAACCGTATTTGCCAACCCGAAAGCCTTTGATGAGAACAAACGCTACCTGGATTGTGACCTGAACCGTCAGTTTGGCTTTGAAGATCTTAACAACACTGAACTGGCAAATTACGAGCAGAGCCGAGCTAAAGCGATCAACTACCAGCTTGGCCCGAAAGGTGATGCAAAAACAGACTTTATTATCGATTTGCATAACACCACCAGTAACATGGGACCGTCACTTATTCTGCTACAAAGTGATACTTTCAACCGTAAAATGGCCGCCTATGTTAAATCCAAAATGCCGGATGCAGTTGTTGTATTGGAAGATCAGGTGTCAGTAGAAGAGCATTATTTCCTCAGTTCGATTTCAGCACAGGGTGTGATTGTTGAAGTAGGCCCTCAGCCACAGTCAGTGATCCGTCAGGATGTCCTTGATTGGATGGAAGAAATGACGGGGCATATTCTGGACTATATCGATCTGCACAATATGGATAAATTGCCTGAACTACCGAAAAGTTTTGAGGCCTTTAAATACTCCGAAACTCTGAAGTTACCGGAAGATGAACAGGGAGAGCGAATCGGTATGGTTCACCGCAATGTACAGGATGCCGACTTTAAACCGTTGCATCCGGGTGACCCGATTTTTACTCTGTTTGATGGCAGTACTATCTGTTGGGAAGGCGATTATGAAGCCTATCCGCACTTCATCAATGAAGCGGCTTACTATGATAATAACCTCGCAATGTCACTGGCTAAAAAGGTGACAGTTGAAGTTTAAAATTGAGTGATTTTTCGTGAAATTCAGAATAGCGCCGGAGTGAAAATTCCGGCGCTATTTTATACCTGGCAGAATAGAGCTCGTCAGCGAATTTACTTCCCGCTTAAGGTTTCTGAGCTTCATTGAGAGAAATCCAGATGTCGCTGTTTGATGAAATTCACGATCCATTGAGTAACAGTTAAGTGATCGGTTTTGCTATCCAGTGAAGCTTGTGCTGAATCGCGCTCCTGTTCACTGAATCGGTTCTTCAAGCATTGAATGAGATCATACGTGTATGCCGGGGTGAATTCCGGGTGCCCCTGAATACCGAGAAAATGATCACCGACCTGAATCATCGCATAGGGGCAGTATTCGCTGCTGGCCAGCACAAGCGTCTCTGGTGGTAGTTTTGCTATCTGATCATTGTGGCTGACTATCAGGGAATACGTTTCAACATCATCAGTTATCCAGCTATGACGGCGGGTTTCCTCTTGATCGAGCTTCACAGATTTAACACCAATAGCCCATCCGTTAAATGAAGGATAAACTTCCCCACCAAGTGATCTGGCGATCATCTGATGACCAAAGCAAATTCCGATATAGGGAATTTGCTGGTGATAGAGTTGGTGGATAAATGCTTCGAAAGCACCTATCCATCTAGCCTCATCATTCACACTATAGCGACTGCCAGAACTGATATAGGCATCGCATTCATCTAAAGTCTCCGGGTATTGGCCATCAATGACGCGGTAGAAATTGAGCTGCATAGTCGGATCAACCGGCTTGAACAGCTCGTTGAACATCTGCGGATAGTTGCCATGCTTTTCTTGTAACTCGGGTCGTACGTCGTCACATAGCAGAACACCCAAAACCATATTCACTCCACCTCATTGATAAATGAGCGTTCCTTTGACGGCATTAGTAAATATCTCGGCATATTGCTCTGCTGTGAAATGGATCGGATTACTCGCCGCAGAAGGGTCTGATGCTGCGATTTCACCAATTCGTTCAGCCTCTTTGCTGTCGATATCGATGGCTGCAAGCGTGTGAGGAATATTCAGTTCGGTTCGCAGTGAGAGTAGCCAGGCCATAACCGCATGAAAATCCGGTCTTGGCAGAGCAAGGTACCGTCCCATCCGGATCATTTTTTCATTAATATGGTCTTTATTGGCAGAAAGGACATACGGCAACAAAATGGCATTAAGCAGACCGTGATGTTTATTGTAAATGGCTCCCAGGGTGTGGGATAGGGCATGTGTAGCACCAACGCCTTTTTGAAATGCTGTTGCGGCCATACAGGCAGCAATCTGCATCTCGAAGCGGGCATTCAGATTCTGGCCTTCCATGTAGGCGACAGGCAGGTAATGCGAAATTATCCGCATAGACTCCAGGGCTATGGCATCGGACATCGGGTGGAATGTGTGAGTACAGAGTGCTTCCAGACTATGTGACAGTGCATCCATCCCTGTGGCGGCAGTCAGCTCCGGCGGAAGATCTAAGGTTAATACCGGGTCCAGCAGTACCAGCTTCGGCATCATTTTGGGGTGATAAATGATTTTTTTCTTATGTTCTAGCTCATCTTTGATTATCGATGCCCGGCCTACTTCTGAACCTGTTCCTGCGGTTGTCGGAATGGCAATGACTGGGGCGATTTGCTCCGGATCTGCTTTCTGCCAGTTTTCATCTTGGTGAACAAAATCCCATAGTGGAAATGCCTGCCTGGCAACCAACGCGACCGCTTTAGCTACGTCGATGCTGGAGCCGCCGCCTAAGGCGATAATGCCGTCATGCCTGCCATCGACAAAGTGTTTGATCCCGGCTTCAACATTGGCCCCGGTAGGGTTGCTTTGGATATGGCTGAATAATTCAACCGGTAAGTCGGCTTCGCAGCATCCCGAAATAATATTTCGCACCATCTTAGTTTCGGCCAGCTCATGATCTGTGATTAGCAGCGGGCGATGGATTCCGGTATTCCGGCAATAGTCGGCAAGTTTGTTGGTGCAGCCTTCTCTGGCGATGATTTCTGTCGGGTAATGCCAGTGTCCATAGGTCATGGTGGCGACTCCTAAAGGTTTTCGCTGAACTATCTTCTGCATTGAATCAGTAGTCGTTCAACTTTCGTATAGGGCAAGGCATGAATCGCGCCAGTTGCATGGAAACTCATGCCCTAACACATGGTTTTACAGGTGACTGATATATTTAACGTAGGAACAGGGAGAATATTCGTCAACTCAGGTGCATCACCCAGAGGCGGTGGTTAGGAGTGTGGCATGAAACGAATTCCAGAGCCGTTTCGGATCAAAATGGTTGAGCCAATTCGGATGACAACACTGGCTGACAGGGAAGAGGCGCTGAAACTAGCGGGTTACAATCCGTTTGCGCTAAAAAGTGAAGATGTTTATATCGACCTGCTGACTGATTCCGGCACCGGGGCAATGAGTGAATCCCAGTGGGCGGGGTTGATGCTGGGGGATGAAGCTTATGCTGGCAGTCGGAATTACTATCATTTGAAAACAGCTGTTGAAGAGGTCTTCGGTTATCGGGACTTTGTGCCGACTCATCAGGGGCGTGGTGCTGAACAGCTATTGTTTCCGTGCCTGGTTGAAAAAATGCAGCGGGAACGCGGTGGAAACCATCCTGTATTTATTTCCAATTTTCATTTCGATACCACTGCTGCTCATGTTGAATTGTCCGGCGCCCAAGCCATTAACCTTGTGGATGAGCGCGCGTTCGATACTGAATCGGATTTTGGCTGGAAAGGGAATATCGACCTGCAAAAGCTGGAAGATTGTATCTGTCATTACGGGGTGGAGAATATTGCTGCCATTATTATGACCATCACCTGTAACAGTACCGGCGGACAACCGGTATCAATGGCAAACCTGAAAGCAGTTTATGCTTTGGGTCGCCAATACCGCATTCCTGTGGTGATGGACTCGGCGCGGTTTTGTGAAAATGCCTGGTTTATAAAGCAGCGGGAAGAGGGGGTCCAGTACAAGTCGATTAAAGAAATCGTCAGGCAGATGTTTCGTTATGCCGATATGCTGACGTTGTCTGCAAAAAAAGACCCAATGGTAAATATCGGTGGTCTTTGTGCTGTACGTGATGATCCTGAGTTGTTTCAGGCTGTGCAGTCCCGTTGTGTGCCACTGGAAGGATTTGTGACCTATGGCGGATTGGCCGGAAGGGATATGGAAGCGCTGGCTAGAGGATTATTTGACGGGTTGGATGAAGATTTTCTGACTTATCGGATTAAACAAGTTGAGTACCTTGGCTCTCGGCTTCATGATGCCGGTGTACCTGTTCAGTGGCCACCCGGCGGTCATGCTGTGTTTGTTGATGCCAAGAAGCTGTTACCACATATTCCACCGGAAAGGTTTCCTGCTCAGGCATTGTGTAATGCACTGTATCTTGAGGCCGGTGTTCGTGCTGTAGAAATCGGTTCTCTTTTAATTGGGCGTGACCCTGTCACCAATAATCAAAAGTCATCTCCTTTTGAATTCATGCGCCTGACCATTCCGAGGCGTGTATATACCAACGATCATATGGATTATGTCGCTGACGCTGTGATTGCTGTAGCAAGGTGTGCAAGGGCGTTAAAAGGGCTTGAATTTGAATATGAACCGCCAGTACTACGCCATTTTATGGCGGTGATGAGGCCAGCTCAGTGAACACAGTTTTGAACCGAATAGAGTAAGTTTAGGATATTGAGCATAAGCAAATGGTTGTGACTGTTATCTCATAAACCAAAAAGCCCAATAATGCCAAAAGGTTAAAGACTATAGTCAAAGTGAAGCAGTCATAAAAAATCAGCGGAATAAGGAGCGTTCAAATGAAAGATAAAGCGCGATGGATAAAGTGGCTGACGGTGATTGGTTTGCTGTGTTTAGCGACCGTGGTCAATGCAGCGAAGCTGGTTTTTTCTCAGGACGGAGAGGTGTTGAAAACCGTCACTCTTGATGAGATGAAGAAACAGCTCTCAACGCATCAGGTCGATATCTATGACCCTCAGTATGGTAAAGATAAGCGTTACATCGGCTTTGCCCTTCATGATGTAATGGCTTTTGCCTACGGGAATTCATGGGAAAGCAGACTGACAACAGATGTGAATTTTATTGCTTTGGATGGCTATCAGGCGTTATCAACCATGGATAAGCTGATGGAGCAGGGTGGCTATATTGTATTTCGCGATGTTGATACTCCTGAGTGGGAACAGATTGGTCACAACCAGTCGAATCCAGGGCCGTTTTATTTGGTTTGGAAAGGTGACAAGCAGACGCCGAAACAGGCTTATCCGTGGCCTTATCAATTAGCGGCAATCAACACTGTTGAATTTCAGAACCGGTATCCGGCTGTGTATCCGACCGGGGTAAAGAAAAATTCAAATGTGTTCAACGGATTCAAGATCTTTAAAGCTCGTTGCCTGAAATGTCATGCTCTTGATCAACTGGGAGGGAAAGTCGGCCCGGACCTGAATGCGCCAATGAATATTCTGGCGTACCGTGATTCAGAGATATTGCGTGAGTACATTCGTCAGCCCTCTAAATTCAGATATACCCAGATGCCGGATCATACAGATCTCAGTAGTGAGCAGGTAGAGCGGATTCTTGAGTACCTCGAATATCAGGGCAAACTGGGTAGCAAATAATCATTTTGTCAGTGAGTTTCTGATACTGGCTTAAGCCCGGTTTTTTGCCGGGCTTCTTGCCGTGATGAAAGATGGGGTAGAATGGCTGCACAGGAACTAGGTTCCAATAATCAAAATAAAAAAGTTAGTCGAAAAGGAAGTTATACATGTCCCTCATCATTCCAATGGTGATTTTCATGCAGCAGCGGATGGCCGAAGCCGGTGATCCCGATGTTGCAAAGGAAATGCAGGCCTACATGAAAACAGACCAGCCTTTCTATGGTGTGAAAACACCTCAGCGCCAGGCTATTTTCAAACAGGCCAGAGAGCACACCAAAGTTGCTACTTTCACTGATTACAGCCGTTTGGTGCTTTGGTTGTGGTCCGGTGAAAACCGTGAAGAGCAGTATCTGGCTATGGATGCTGCAGAATATTATAAAGCTTTCCGAACCAAAGAAGCCTTTGCTGTTTATGAGGAAATGCTGCTCGGGGCTACCCATTGGGACACGGTTGATAAAATTGCCTCAAACCTGATTGGTTTGTTGGTTAAGGAGCATAGGGAGTTTGAACAGAAGCTCATTGAATGGCGTGAGTCTGACAACATGTGGCTGCGCCGTGCTTCCCTTCTGGCTCATTTGAAACATAAGGATCAGACCAACTTACCGTTGTTAGAAGAGACAATTTTAATGCTGGCTAATGAAGATGAGTTTTTCATTCGCAAAGCGATTGGCTGGGTGTTGCGTGAGTATTCGAAAACAGCCCCTGATTATGTATCAGAGTTCGTTGCTAGCTACAGTGAAGAGTTGTCTTCGTTGAGTAAGAAAGAAGCTTTGAAAGTGATCCAGAAAAGCGGGGTCGTAGCAGAGTAAGTAAGGGCAGAGTAGGTAATTTGTAGTGTATTTGAATGGCAAAGTGTCAGTGCCCCAAATAACCTAATAATTGCTATAAACGAAAAAGCCATCCGAGAGGATGGCTTTTTGCTGTTCGTTTGGTGTCTATCAGAACATCAGGCGAATCACTGATTCCGCAACACAACCAGGGCGGCGAACACCTTCAATTTCGATGGTCAGTTCCTGAACGATTTCCAGGCCGCGTTTAATTGGTGTGACAGACTGAATTTTGGTGCTTGCACGTACGCGGTTATCAGACTTAACCGGGTATGGGAATCTAACCTTGTTCAAACCAACGTTAACTGTCATTTTTGCGGTCGGGAATTTCTGGTTTTCCGGATCAACACTGTCAGTCAGAACTGAAAGCAGAGACAGCGTCAGGAAGCCGTGCGCAATTGTAGTTTTGAACGGAGACTCTGCTGCCGCACGCTCAGGATCAGTATGAATCCACTGGTGGTCTTCAGTAACATCAGCAAAGGCATTGATGCGTTCTTGATCAACCGTCAGCCATTTGCCGACATGAATCACTTCGCCCAGTGTTTCATTCAGCTCATTCATCAGCTTTTCAGCTTCAGGATGCATCTCGATTTTAGGCTTCTTAGGCTCTTTTTCTGTTTCAGCAACAACTTCTTCTGAAGTTGGTTTTGTAGCTGATTTCACTTCTGTTTTTACTTCCACAGGAGCGTCTACAGCATCATCATTTGAAGCAGTGCTGTTTTGATTAATTAGTGAACCCAGATGACTATTGTTCGCCTTCTCAACCAATTCAAGCCAGTAATCACGAAGAGACGGAGATAGGAAATCCTTCAGCTCAAACGGATGTTGAGAAAGAACATCACGCTTTTGTTTTAAGAAATCGACTACTTTCATGACTGTGTGACCTTATTTTAGTTTGTCTTGAAGTGCTTAAGGCGAAGTATTGTAGCGACTATAGCGAACAATAAAAGTTGTTTTGTGTCCCAGATCTCACTTCTTGACTCGTCCGATGAGTGTTTTTGTTTAAATATCAACAAGATATTCAAAGTGTGCGTTTAGTGCAAAATATCTAAAAAAAACCACATTAACTCGATAAATAGGATTAATTATCAATAAAACACCGTTTTCAGCGAACAAGTGTACACACAGAAATATCAAATCAGCGAACAAGTGTACGCGGAAAATATGTAATATATGTAACCAAAGCAAATATATGCAATGGGTTAAAATTAACACGCAAAATTATCATAGTGTAAATTTGAGGCGATTTCTTGAACTATTTTTTTATATCTTAAGATAAAGGCTTCAAAGTAAGTTCTGTTGGTTAAATGTGAGTTTTTTGACATTCCTTGTTTTTAGTTGTTATCCCTTGTCCTGATTGAGTTTGATTCTCAAATCAGAGAGCCTTTGATATCAGTAACAGGCACTACCCTTAGGATTTTGAAGACATAGTGGCTCTGCGTTAAGAATTGCATTTTCGTGAGGGTAAGCCTGTGTTGCTGAAGTTTCCCAGATTTCTGGCGGCTGTCATGCTGGCTGTGTTTTACTGTGGTACAGCTGTTTCAGCGCCAAAAGATGAAATCGTGTTTGCGTTAGATAAATACGCTAAGAAGTCCGTTAAGCAGGGAGTACCCGGTGCATCGCTGGCGGTGATCATAAACGGTAACATCAGGTTGTTACGTGGTTATGGGGTGACGAAAGTTGGTGGTAAGCAAAGAGTCAATTCGGCAACAGTTTTTCCTCTGGCTTCAATATCTAAGACATTTACATCCGGTGTGACCTCAATATTGGTTGCCAAAGGTTTGATTGAGTGGGACACGCATGTAGTTCCGTATCTGGAAGATATCGAATTCAGTGATCCGGAATTGGGTAAGGTGGTAACACTCAGACACTTGCTCTCGCATACAACAGGGCTTGTTCCCCAGGCCTATTCAGACTTGTTGGAAGATAATATTCGCTACACGAGGATCCTGCAGATTCTTGATCGAGTCAAATTCGTCTGTGAGCCGGGTAAATGTTACGGCTATCAGAATATTGTCTATAACCTTAGTGCAGATATGCTTGCTCTTGCTGCCGGGAAGGATTTTCCGACTTTGGTTAAGGAGCTGGTTTTTATTCCGCTGAGGATGGATCATGCTTCATTCGGGCTTGATGAGTTTAAGAATGAACCTAACCGTGTTGTTCCGCACGTTAAGGTGAAGTCAGGGTACGCTGCCGTTAAGCCTGAACCTTACTACTACAGAGTTCCCGGCGCAGCAGGAGTCAATGCCAGCGCACAGGACTTGGCGAAATGGATGTTAGCGCAGTTCGGTCATTACCCTTCAGTCATACGTCCTTCATCACTGGAAATCATGCATAAGCCTCATATTCGCGCCAATCAGTATCGCTATCGGGCCAAGCTGAGTAATGTTTACTATGGGTTGGGGTGGCGAACATTTGATTATCGTGGCATAACCGGTTTTGTTCACCATGGAGGCTGGGTAAAAGGGATAAGAACTGAAATGGTGTTTAACCCTGTTACCCAGACCGGAATGGTTTTTCTGACAAACAGTGAGACTGATGTCGCGAGGGAAATTGTACTGGAATTCCTCGAACTTTATCGAAAACACGTAGTTCGCAAAGAAAACTGACGTGTTTAATCAGGAACTCTCGGTATCAACGTATGGTTTTGCTTTTACCACAAACTCTTCCAGGCTAACCGGACGACTATGCAAAAAGCCCTGGGTGTAGTCGACATCCAGCGTGCGCAGATACTCCAGTTGCTCCGTTGTTTCGACGCCTTCAGCAATAATATGGAGCTCCAGCGACTTAGCAATGTTGACGATATGCTCGACAAGGCTTCGTTTCAGTGACGGCTTTTCAGCTCCCCAGATAAAGCTTTTATCGATCTTCAGCGCACTGACATTAACTTCTCGTAAGGCTTCAAGGTTAGAAAAACCAGTACCGAAATCATCAATCGCGACTTCAAACCCAAGCCTGCGAAGATCCTGTACGCCTTGGCTAAGAGCTTTAAGGTTCTCAATTTTTTGCTCGGTCAACTCGATAGAGAATAGCGAGTAATATTCTTCCGGCAGTTGACTGCATAGTAGGTTACGAATGTGGCCTGAAGCAATATCAGCAGGGAAAGCATTGATACCAACTTTTACTTTTCCCAACATGCCGACCTTCGATAAGTCGCGGATACAGGTTAAGACGACCTGCTCAGTCAGTTCTGCTGTCTGACCGTTTTGCTCAACAATAGCAATGAACTCATCAGGTCGGATCCATTGGTTATCCTGAGTACACCAACGACTCAACACTTCACAGCCGATGATATTACCAGAAGCCATTTCGAGAATCGGCTGATAGTGCAGGGTGAGTTGGTGCTCATTGATTCCGTTGCGAACCTGGCGCGGAATGCTGAAAAGGTGGCGGTGAACGTGATCGCCAAGTAAGCCGACTAGAATGAGTACGGTTACTAAAATGCTGCCCCATAGGAACAGCATGGATTGATTGGCTGCAAAGTAGGCTGGAATATCGATTGCAATCAGCAGGCATTCATTGTCATTAATACACTGGCTGAAGAGCCAGTTCTGGTTTTCGTACCACTGTGAGTCGTCCGAATGTGGAGTAAAGTCATTAACAATAAAATCGGCGTCACCGGACAGGTAGTTCAGAGCGCCATCTTTTTTGTAATAGCTGATGTATTTGAGCCATGGCTGCTGTGGCTCGCTGATTGCGTTGGAATAATCCAGGTACGCGAGGAAATTGCCAATTTGAGCAGTTCGGCCGGTGACATGATCTTCAAAAAACGGGACTGTTTGATGTTGGCGTACTTTTACGCCGGCAAACGAGATCCAGTCAGGCTCAATCAGGATGGTAGGAGGATTAATCATTCCCTGAGTTGAGCTACAAACGATAAGGTTATCCTTAACGATTGAAATACTGGTCAGGAAGTTAGCGAAGTAGTCGGCCTGCTGCATTGCCATCATTGTTTTATGATCGCAGAGAGGCTCCGGATACTGATAGTTGAGGGCGGCGAGGCTGTTCTTTAAATCATGGGCAATACCTTCAGACAGGGAGTTAAGCTGCCCGACAAGGTTATCCTTGTGTTGAGCCCAGCTGTGTATATTGCTGACGGTGAACAATGTCAGGCTGACAAGCAATGTTGACAGCCACAATATGCTGAGTAGTTGTAGCTTTCCCAAATGGAAATAAGTTCTTTTGATTTTATTAATCATTTTTATACTTCAGAATGCGCAAAGTGTCGTTGAGCTACATCTGTTTGATAACGTTAATCATTATTGATAGAGCAGACGAATGATTTTTGTTTTCCTGCACTGCCAATAACTAAGGCCATATAAAAAAAGCGACCGTTTTTCGGTCGCTTTAAGCTTTTATGACAAAATATTTAATTAAGTGATTAAGTTTTGAACTTATTTAGCTCTTTGTGTAGCTCTGCAGCCTTTCCTGCCAGCTCTTCGCTGTTGTTCAGGGCTGAGTTCATACTGTCCATCACATCGGTCGCGGTATCGTTGATAACAACAACGTTACGGTTGATCTCTTCAGAAACTGCACTTTGCTCTTCAGCTGCAGAAGCGATCTGATTGTTCATATCATTGATCACTTCAATGGCTTCATTGATTTCTTTCAGCGCCAGCTGAGCTGCCAGAGTTTCATCTTTGGTATCCATTGCTTGTTGTTGGCTTTGTTGCATCAGCCCCACAATCGACTGAGTTTCCTGTTCCAGGCGGCTAAGCATGGTGCGGATTTCTTCAGTTGATGTCTGGGTGCGGGTTGCCAGATTTCGAACTTCGTCAGCAACAACGGCAAATCCACGACCAGCTTCACCAGCTCGTGCCGCCTCAATTGCTGCGTTCAGTGCCAGCAGGTTAGTTTGATCGGCAATGCCACCGATTTCACTCAGGATGCCCTGAATTGCTGCGCTGGACTGTGCCAGATTCTGAATTTGGTTTTGTGCATCGTTAACACGCACTGCCAGATCGCCAACAGCAGTCGCAGCATTGTTCATCTGCCCCATGCCGTTAACACTGCTTGATTGAACCTGACTTGCCGCCGCAGCTGCCTGAACGGCAGAACCCGCTACTTCTTGCGCGGTTGTACTCATCTGGTTAATTGCGGTAGCCAGTGAGTTTACTTCACTTAGCTGTGCGTTCAGTTTGTGTTTTGAATCTTCTGCTTTGGCTTTACCGTCGTTCGCACTGTTATCAACTTGAATAGCGGTGGTCATTACGGTCTGCAGGGTAACCTGCAGGCGGCTCAGGAAGGTATTGAACCAGTGAGAAAGCTGGGCAGTTTCATCCTGGCCTTTTACTTCCAGGCGGTAAGTCAGATCACCGTCACCTTCAGCTACATCCTGGAAACGGTCAACCAGGTTCGACAGAACGTTACCGATTGAGTTAGCAATCATGGTCATGATTGCGATGCCAATTAGGGCTGTGATCAAACCGGCAATGACGCCCTGGTTGATTGCACTTTCATTTTGCTCACCGCTCCATTTTTCGAACGCGTTAACGCTCTGAGCCAGCTTGCTGTTTGGCACAGACACCATCACAATCCATGGTGCGCCGGATGTATCTACAGAGGTAATGGCAAACTCATCATCACCCATTGTCATGACACTTACACCGTCACGACGAGCGAGAGACTGAATATCAGCCCATTTTGTTGCCAGCTCACCGGTTACCTTCTTACCAACCTGGGCCGCTTTACCGCTGTTAGCCAGTACCGCACCTTTCCATGAAGTGATGATAACGTTGCCTTGGCCGTCAAACAGGTTACGCGCCAGATCTTCACTCTGTCCCTGAAGTTCAGCCAGTGACAGGTCAAAACCTAGGGAACCTACAATCTTGCCGTTAACCTTGATCGGCTGGCTGATTGTCGTGATCAGTTCTTGCTTGCCTCGAACCGGGTACATGTACGGTTCCATAACAAACGTTTTTCCGGTTTCGTAAGGCATCAGGTGCCAATCATCTTTACGTTCACCGTTATTGTTGAGCTCGGTATTGGAAAAGCTTTCCATCGCAACCGGGTCAAAACTATTGCTGGTGTTTGGTGAGAAGAAAGGTGCCAGGTAGCCTTTGCTGTTAATCGCATCTTTCGCACCAGCTTCAGTGCTGGCTGGCCAGGTTTTTTCTTCCCAAACCATGTAACCGGCAAAAACCGCTTCATCCTGAGCTTCAAGTGCAGCGGTGAACTGTTTGACGATGATGTCAGCACCCGTACCACTTTCACCACTCAGTTCGATAATCGAACGAATCTGGTCCAGAGTTGCCAGTACTGGAAAAAGGTTACTAGCGATAGTTTTACCTTCTTCAATCGCTGTAGCTTCAAGGTTTTGTTGGGTGGCTTCGTTAAGCTGCGCTTTTACCCTGTCCGTAACCTGCTGGTTGACATTGGTAAATGCCCGGGTCGTCATCCCCATTGCGAAAATTAGCGTAAATGCCATTGCGATACCGGCGCTGATGGCAATACGTGTTTTTATTGTTTTGAACACGGAAAGTCCTTGTTTCAATAATAGTTATTGTGCGGCCTGAGCTGGTTACGATTTGTTCACCATTAAGTTACATTTACAAGCTGAAACAAAACGGTGAAAAACGTCATAATCGTCCCTAAAAAGAATTGTATCGAAAAGAAATTAATGGATTATGAGGGATTGTTAATGCGATATTGGTATAAATTGTGGGGTTATTAATATATACATCTAAGTCCATAATATTAGGCTGATATATATTTTTGATACTTGATGATCATTTTTCAGCTTTGTAGACAGGTTTATTCTCTTAGTTATGAATACATAATGAGATTAGCTGGTTGAACAACTTTGTTCTCATCAATAAATAGTTATTTTGAGCGTATTAAATTCCATCTTCACTTCTTTCTGTCCTGACAGCTGTTTCAATTGTCTTGTTGCAAGTATTTAACAAAAATGCAAATAACCACCTATGCTTAAGGCTGGCAAAAATAAAACGGATATGCCAATTGCGGAGGTAATGTTATGCAAGGCAACAATCAAGTGCTCGGTTATTTAAACCAGGTGCTTACTATTGAGCTGACATCAATCAACCAATACTTTTTGCACGCAAGGATGTTCCGGAATTGGGGGTTGAATGAGCTCGATGAAAAGGAATATAAGAAGTCGATCAAAGATATGAAGCAGGCAGATGATCTGATCGAACGTATTCTTTTTCTTGAAGGTTTACCAAACCTTCAACATCTGGAGAAGCTGAGAATTGGTGAAGATGCTGAAGAGATGTTGCAGTGTGATCTGGATTTGCAGATGGAGCAATTAACACTTCTTCGCGAAGCCATCGCTTATTGTGAATCAGAAAGTGATTATGTTAGCCGTGAATTATTGGAAGATATTTTAACCTATGAAGAAGAGCATGTTGATTGGATAGAAACTCAACAAGAACTTCTAAGAAATATTGGTACTGAGAATTATTTGCAATCGCAAATGTAAAGGGACAGGTGGTCGAGATGAAAGGTAATCAAAAAATTGTCGATTCGCTTAATGAGCTATTAATTGGTGAATTAACCGCAATGGATCAATATTTCATCCATTCCCGTATGTATCAGGATTGGGGGTTGGATAAATTATATGAACGTATTGATCATGAATTTGATGATGAGAAGGGTCATGCCTCTCGCTTAATTGAACGTATTCTATTCTTAGAAGGTATACCAGACCTTAGTAAGCGTGAAGGACTGAAGATTGGTAAAGATGTTCCGGAAATGCTCGAAAATGATTTGTTACTTGAGTATTCGGTTGACTCAGCCCTTAAAGATGCGATCAAACAGGCAGAAGATGCCCAGGATTACCAGACCCGTGAAATCCTTGAAGTGATGCTGGCAGATACTGAGGAAGATCATGCTTACTGGCTGGAGAAGCAGCTGGGATTGATTAAAAAGATTGGTTTGCCGAATTACCTTCAGTCTCAAATGGGGTAGGGTCTCTACTTCAGAAGCCGAGCATATAAAAATGAAAATCCGAGGCTAACAGTATTAGAAGCCTCGGATTTTTTCTTACGCTTTTTCCTTTCGCTTAGGGACATGCTCTAGTCTTTTTGTTTTTTGCTTCGCTTTGTGTCTTCGTTTTCTGGGTTTTTGGCTTTGTTCATTCGTTTAATTCGGGCCAGTACTGCGCCGTTAATGCTGCTGGCCGGGTAGCGCTGTTTGTCACTAAGTTTGCCCATTTCTTTGTCTGTCAGCAGTGTCATTACCTGATCGAGATGATCGACTGTCCAGATATGGAATTCACCTCTATCGACAGCCTGGCGGACTTTCTGATTAATCATTAGGTGAGCAGTATTGGTTTTTGGAATGATGACTCCCTGTTCTCCGGTCAACCCTCTTGTGCTGCAAATTTCAAAGAAACCCTCGATTTTTTCGTTTACGCCGCCAATGGCTTCAACATGACCATGCTGGTCGATGGCTCCGGTCAGGGCAATACCTTGTTTGAGAGGTACTTGAGCAATTGCGGATATCAAGGCGCACAGCTCTGCTGTTGAGGCGCTGTCACCGTCAACCATGCCATGGGATTGCTCGAAAGTAAGGGTAGCGGAGAAAGATAAAGGCTCTCGCTGTTCATATTGCTGGCGCATAAATGCTGTTAGGATCATGATCCCTTTGGAGTGGCTGGGGCCGCTTAAGCTGACTTCGCGTTCAATGTTAATAACGTTACCCTGACCAAGGTGAACAGCTGCCGTAATGCGGGTAGGTCGACCAAACATACTGTCATCAATACGATAGACGGAGAGTCCATTCACCTGACCTACACGCATGCCTTCAGTTTCAATTTTGCTGATGCCGCGGTGGATACTCTCGGTGATTAGCTCTTTGTAATAACCGGTACGGTACTCTTTCTCATCAATCGCTTTTTCTATATGTTCAAGTGCGATGACATCCTGATTTTGTTCACCTGCCCAGTAATTACTTTCAAGGATCATGCTGTTGATGTCACCTTGATGCAGAGTCAGTTTTTCACCATCTTCGACTTGTCTTGCCGCATATTCGATGATACGAGCAACGGCTTCATTGCTCAGAGGGCGGGTTTGAGATTCTTTTTGAAGATGCCTGATGAATTTAGCGTACATTTGGCAGGCTTCGGGGGTTCTGTCGATCTCTTCGGCGCAGTCTGCCTGTACTTTAAATAGTTGATTGAAGTCCGGATCATATTGTTTCAGCAGGTAGTAGAACAAACGGCTGCCGAACAGGATCACCTTGATATCAATCGGAGCGACATCAGGCTCAAGGCTGGCTATAGAATTAATACTTAGTAATTGTTCCAGCGGCTGAATACGCAGCTCTTTTGAAAGTAGTGTGCGCTTAATAACATCCCAGACGAAGGGTTTATTCAGCAATTGGTTTACATCCAGCAACAGATAACCGCCGTTGGCGCGATGGAAAGCGCCGGGCTTGATCAGGGTAAAGTTGGTGACAAATGCACCGAATTCCCCTCGGTGCTCGATGCGGCCGAACAGGTTAACGAAGGTCGGGTTATCTTCGTAAATTACCGGGATCCCCTCAGTCTTGCTGTTATCGACAATGATATTGACGTCATAGACGGTGAATGGGCTGAAGCTGAGTTTCTGTCCGGTATATTCGTTGATTTCGGTTTCCAGGCTACCGCTGAACAGCGGAATATTATCGAGTACATGCTGTTTCAACTTCTGGATGTACTTATTGACCGATTCTATTTCCAGTAGCTCTGCGGGAAGTTGTCCGGCGAGATAATCAAGGGTGATGCCTACACATTCACGCTCCAGCTTTTCTTTTTTCGCACGCATTTCTTGATCCCAGATAGGGACTTGTTTGAGCAGGTTAACCACCATAAAGCGGAGTTCTTCAATATCATTGTTTATTTGTTCCTGCTCTTTGAGTGAAAGCTTGGAAAACTCTTCTTTGCTCATCACTTTATCATTACGTACAGGATGGATCAGATACCCATTACGCGAGCGTTTCAGTATGCATTGTTTTTCATCGGCTTTTGTTTCAATCGCTTGAAAAGCGGTTATTTCTTTTTCATTTAACGCGTTTTGGAGCAGATCGGTTTCCTTTATCAGGTTTTCGTTTTGCAAAGCCGACGGAACGGTGACTTTCAGTTCATCAATTAATTGTTGGACTTTTTTCCTCAGTACTTTTCCCATTCCTGCGGGTAGTCGGAGAATGGTCGGCTTGTTGTTTTCTCGGAAATTATTGACGTAGCACCAGTCATACACCGGCTTATTTTTGTCTATGTTCTCAGTCAACAGGCGTTGGGTTACTGAGTGTTTGCCGAGTCCGGTAGATCCCATCACATAGATGTTGAAACCTTTGGAAGGGATTCCCATTCCGAGTTTTATCGCATTGACGGCACGGTCGAGCCCGAGTGGGGTGTTGAGCGGTTCTATGTCATTAGTAGTAGTGAAGTCAAAAAGCCCGGGATCACAGGGATGATAGAGTTCAGTAGATGAGAGTTTTCGGGCCTCGGTGAGCGGCGTTATTTGAGCCGTCTGATGACCTTGGTTCATATCCATATATTGCCTGCTGGCTTTAGGAGAAAATTCTTTCATAGCGAAATGCCACCGATCATTATTATTGGTCACGCTTGCTCTATTAACCAATAGCAGCTGATTCTGAGAATGCTTGATCTCTTCTATTATTTATGTGGAGGCGATCATGATTGAGTTTGACAAGATTTCTGATTTTTTCTCGGAATTCTATGATTTTAAGTTGAGTGACGAGCGCAGCTATTTTGACTTTCATCTTCATACCACGCAGGCAAAAGGGCGTGGTAGCTTGCCTTTTTACCTCGAATTTTTGAAAGGCAAACATCATCTGATAGCCATTACCGATCATAACGAAATCAAAGGGGCAATATCGGTTGCCGAAGCGGGGATAAACAATGTCCCGGCTATCGAGCTGGCCTGTAAGGATGGTTTTGAAATTCTGATTTATTTTCGCAAGCTACAGGATTTGGAAGATTTTTATATCCGTGAGGTGGAATGTCGTAAACATTTTTGCCGGATGGAGAGAACTGACAAGGATATAGAATACTACCTTGATGCCCTGGTAGGCCGTGATTGTTATCTATCGATTCCTCATATCAATGGATTAGCAGAAAATAACTATCTGCAAAACAAACCCTATATCAAGAAAATACTTACCCGGGTGGATGCCATTGAAACCTACAACCATAGCTTGCCTAAGAACCGTAATATCAATGCGCAGATCATCCGACGAAGCTATGAGCTTGATGCGACCTTTGGCAGTGACAGCTGTACTAATCGGGATATCGAGTCCTTTTATCGCCTGTTAAACCAGGAGCTAAGGCGCCAACATAAGTGGATGGAAAGCCTGAAGCTACCACTGGGTTCGGATCGGCTATATAAATCATCGTTATCGCACAAAGGAAATTCGGATTAATTGCCGGCTTTGGTATTACTCCAAATATCCGGGGTTGACTAAAGTTGGTATGAGTCACTGGTGTGGGGCCACCACACTTATTGCTTAGCTGTACTGCAAGTAAGGAGTCATCATGAATGACAGTGAAAAACAACAAGTAGTTGATTTGTTGAATAACATCATGGAGTTTGAGTTAGCCGGTGTGGTGCGGTACACCCATTACTCTTTGATGGTGTTTGGTTATAACCGGATCCCAATTGTTTCCTGGCTGAAGGGCAATGCTGATGAGAGCCTAATCCACGCTCATAAAGCTGGTGAGATGGTGACGCTGCTGGGAGGACATCCTTCGCTCAAAGTCGGGCCTTTACTGGAGACACACAAGCACGACATCGGCGATATTCTGCGAGAAAGCCTGGAGCATGAAAAGGCTGCGCTGGCTTTATATTACAAATTATTGCATTTGGCTGAAGGGAAATCGGTGTTACTGGAAGAGTACGCCAGGCAGATGATCAGCGAGGAAGAACTTCACCTTGACGCTGTCGATAAAATGTTGAGAAAACCGGGGGAGACGAAACCATTTCACACCGACTAGCCAAAACAAACAACGCTTCGGCAGGCAGCAGGGACGCTGCAAGGGCATATCTGATTCACTTTTCACTTATTTTATTTACGTTATTTCTTTCCTCGCCTGACTGGCTGTTTTTTGAACTCAGAATGAGATCCTGCTTACACATTTTTTGACCAGCTGATCGGATGAGATCAGATTACATCAATAACTTAAAACACCGGATGTCTCCAAGGCGATGTCATATTATGCCGCTATCTTCTTGAGTAATCACATATTTTAGCTTTCCATATTGCAACAAAGTCTTTTCGTTATAAGCGTTTAGCGTATTTTGTTCAAAATAAAAGCGATTTTAGTTATTAAATGGTGTGTTAATATGGTCGTTATGAATATACAGTCGCAATTTTGAGATTAAGTCTCATCTTTCTGAATTCATAAGAATTATACAGAGAAATAATTAAGGATAATGCAAGTGAAAAAATCAGTGTTAGCAGCATTATTAGCTACAGCTCCGTTTATGGCTTCAGCTGACATGCTGATCGGTGGTGATGTTGAAGTTAACATGTGGCAGCAGTCACATAATTTTGCGGGTTCTAAAGTTGATGGTGATGACACGAGTTTCACCTTTGAAGCCTCTCTTGAGCACTTTGTGCCACTTATTCCTAACTTCAAAATTGGTCAGTCGTCAGTAGATAACAGCGAATACGCTTACACTAAGCGTGATTACACACTTTACTACGAGTTTTTGGATAACGATCTGGTATCTCTGGATGCTGGTATCGGCCTTTCTGAGTTTGCTGACGGTGAAATTAAAGATCTTGGTTTGAAGACTGAAGATTTCAGTGGTTACCTTCCTCACGTTTACGCGGCTGCAGAAGTTGGCCTGCCAATGACACCAATCTTTGTTTTTGCGAAAGGTAACGGTATCTCTTACGACGACAACACTATGTTTGATGCGTCTGTAGGTGTTCAGTACTCTATCGGTCTTTACGCGTTTGATCTGGAATTGCAAGCGGGCTACCGCATTCATAACTTTGACTTCCAGGACTTTGACGATCTGAAGACTGACTTCGATGCTAAGACTGATGGTCTGTTTGCCGGTGTAAACATCGACTTCTAAGATTTAACCTTTTCCCGTCAGATTGTCGGGAAACAGGCCGAATTAATCGCCCCCTGTTGTTGTCATTTGTTGCAGCAGGGGGCGTTTTTTTGCCTGTTATCTGGGAATTAATTTAATCACCAGGTTTTTAGGCCGCATCGTGATTGCAAACTCTTCTTCGACAACAGGGGGATTTGTTGGTAATCCGATTGTGAAGTGCTGACATATCATGGCGATGACCATTTTTACTTCCATAAAAGCCAGCCCTTCTCCGGGGCAGTGGCGGGCGCCGCCACCGAAAGGAAACTGGTTATTGGCTTTGTGGGGGCAGGCTTCCGTGGTCATAGTAGCTTCCAGCCAACGCTCTGGATTGAATTGTTCAGCATCGGTGAAAAATTTTTCATCCATGCCGCCAAGTCGGGTCAGCATGAACAAGCCGGTTCCGGCCGGGAGTTCCGTTCCGTCAGGTAGGGTCATTTTGTCGACGGTTTCCCCTGATATCATTGGTACTGTTGATTTCAAACGCAATGTTTCTCTCGCTACTGCTTCGAGATATTTCAACTGATCGAGACCTTCGACGGTAGTCTTGCCTTCATTTTGCATCCTAATTTTGTTGGCTTCTGCATTGATTTTGTCTTGAACGTCCGGTTTTTGGCTGAGAAAAAATAGCATCCAGGCAATCAGGTTAGAGGTGGTATCTTCACCGGCAAGAAGTAGGGTCAGGATATTGGCAAATAACTCTTCGTTAGTCAGGCGATCATTGTCACCATCTGATGCGGCAACCATTGCCTGAAGGATGTTTTCCGGTGCTTCAGCCAGTTGTGGATTCTTTTCCAGTTCATCCCGGATCTGGTCGACGATGTCGAGAGCGTAAGTTTTCACTTTAACCAGTGAACGGTCGAGTTCATGATCCTGTTTCATTTTGAAGTAATGCCAGTAGGAGAACGGCATTTTGGTTCGTCGGTTTAATTGCGGGAAAATTACTTCTAAATCTTTTTGCAATCCGTCGCCATCATGTTCTAACAGGCAGGTATCGTGGCCGAAAACCAGAGATGTTGTGATATCGACAGTAAAGCGCCGCAGGTCGTCATGAATGGCAATGTCGTGGTTGTCTGCTGTTCGCTTGATCAGCCTTTGCTGAAGTCGGCTGGTGGTTTGCTCAAGCAAAGGAAAAAATGAGGTAAGACTTTTTTTGCTGAATGCAGGCATGATTAGCTTGCGTTGCCTTTTCCAGCTTTCGCCATTGGCAGACAGGACACCATGAATACCTAGTTCTTTGAAAACCTTCTCCAGGTTTGAAGTGCGGTTAATTGATTTAGGCCGACGGCGGAGTAAATCTTTCACAGCCGCCGGATCAGATATCACCACATATTCTTTCCCGGCGATGCTGAACTTAAAGGTATCTCCGAATTCACGGCTCCATTGTTCGAGTATCTGATGTAACTTCGTGTTGTTGATTTGAGGGAAATTACCGAGAAGAGGCCATCCTTTTGGCTGGGGGAGATCTTCTAATGTCCTTTTGGTTTCTTTGTTTGACCTGATCACTGATTCCGTCATGCTTCCAACTCCGTTTCTTTGTGTTGCCAGCCATGGCTTCCAGCCGTTACTTTCTTGAAGTCGCTAAGTTATTAATGTTTACATAGCAGAGCGAACACATCGTACCAGTACATAAGTATAGTTATTCATCATTTGTGTAAGGTTAATTTTTCCTTTTAGCTTATAACCGGAGGGGGATTTGGCTGGGTAAATCCGGTAACATGCTGACAAACTGGTTTTTATTGTTCTTTGTATGTTTAAGCTCGACGCTCAGCAGGCTCCTCAGCAAGATGAAGCGCTGCCTCGCCTGAAACAAGCCTTCATAACCGGGATATGGGCCACATTAGCCAGTATCTCCGTTGGATTTCTGTTTAAAATTTGGCTGGCACAGTGGGTGCCGAAAAACGATCTGGCGCTGTTTAACAGTGTGATTGATATTATCTCGCTTTCCCTGATCCTGATGACCGGCTTTCGTTCGTCGATGGTCGTTAGTTATGGTCAGACACAAAATGATCACGATATTATCAATATCTTCCGCTTCAGCCTGATTGCTATGGTGCTGGTAACCTGGGGATTGGTGCTGCCTTACATTAAGCATGAGCTACATATTAATGTCGGTTATCTTCAGTTGGTGGGTGTGATAGTCAGTATGGGGCTGAAGGTTTACTTTACCAATTTGGTTGCTATGTACCGTCTTTACAGCATATCAAATCGGGTTACATGGCTGGAGCCGCTCAGTAATGTGGTGCTGTTCTTGTTTTGTTACTACGTATTGCAGCTCGATGCGCTGTCATCGTTATTCTATGGCTTGAGCCTGTCATCATTGGGTGTGGCACTTTTCATGTATATCAGCCGCCGAAAACAGATTGCGACAAGGCCCCTGACAACGGTTCATCTCGATCCGACACTCATCAGCTATGTGAAAAAAAGCTTTACTGCCTCGCTGGAAGCTGGTGCCAGTATTTTGATGATTTACATTACTGTTCTGTTGACTATCAGCCACTTCAGCATTGATGAACTGGGTGACTTCCAGGTGGTTGTCCGTCCGGTGTTCACTTATATGACCATGCTGTTTGTATTTCCGATTTACCGTTTTGTGCTGCCGGAGCTGTCGGTTTGTGTCCGGAAAGGGCTGCACGGGCAAATCAAAGGCATTCGTCGTTGGGTGTTCAGGTTGTCATTTGCTGTCGGGGCGACTTTCTTCCTTACCATGCTACTGTGGGGTAGGGAAATTGTGATGTGGGTATTCCCGCAGCAGTACAGTGGTGCTGTACCTGTGCTGTTCCACTTCTCAATTTTCTTTATTTTCATGATGTTGAATGCCTATCAGCTGGCATATATCAAAGCGCACGGTCACTTTACTCAAAGCCTGATGATTCGTTTAAGTGGAATTGTGACACTGGTTGCAGCGTATTATCTGCTATCCGTGTTTACTGCCAATGTCGTTGCTATCATTGTGGCTCTTTGTATGGGCTATGTGATGATGTTTATTCTTTCAAGCATTGCTGAGCACCGCATTTTGCGTCGATACCGCCAGTCTGTATCGGCTGAAGCCTGTTAACCCGGGTATTTTATGCCAGCATTGTTGATTCACGCGTTGAGATAAGGACTGTATAGGAATGAGTACTATTGAATCTGCGGATTCAGTTCACCATTCAGCCGCGCCGTGCCTGATGAGGGCATGGCAGGCGCATCAGCATTCGTTGTTATCATGGTTGTATAAACATACCGACGATGATGCGCTGGCTGAAGATTTGCTTCATGAAGTGTTCCTGCGTGCAATGCGCAAAAACAAGGCATTTTGCGATATCGACAATGCCAAAGCCTGGTTGTTTCGGGTAGCCAATAACCTGGTGATAGACCAGTCTCGCCAACGTAGCTTTGTTCCTCTTGATGATTTGGATTTTGAATCGGAACAACAAGAGATAGGGGTAGTTGACAGCCTGACCCAATGCCTGCCGCGGGTGCTGAACGAACTGGCTCCGAAGGACAGTGATATTCTGAAAGCCTGTGATATTCATGGGATGACCCAGAAAGAATATGCCGAACTTCATGGTATGACGCTGGTGGCGACTAAGTCCCGTTTACAGCGGGCACGGCAGAAGCTGAAACGACAGCTTAGTCAGTCGTGTAAGGTGAAACTTGATGAGTATCACAAGGTTTGCTGTTTCACTCCTCGAGAATCAAAAAACTAAAAAAATTCTGCATCCTTTTTGCCCCTTCATCGTCTTTGTAATAACGAGGTAGTTTTATAAGGACGATGTAATGACATTTTCTTTGATTGCTTACTTTTCCGCTGAAATACAGCCGGGGGAGAAGTAAGCATGTTTCAGATTTTTTCCGATATTGCCAGTTGGTTGGTATTCGATTTACTGGGCTTGTCTGCCGACACAAAACTCGGGGATGCCCTGCATTTTTTTGTTGAAGATGTGACCAAGATTTTCGCCTTGTTGTTGGTGATGATCTACCTGATCGCGGTGATCCGCGCTTCTTTGAATGTGGAGCGTGTCAGGGATTTTCTGGCCGGAAAAAGCCGTGGCTTTGGCTATATGCTGGGCTCAATGTTCGGAGCTATAACGCCATTTTGTTCTTGTTCCAGTATTCCGGTTTTTCTTGGTTTCAGTTCTGCCGGGATCCCGCTCGGGATCACTATGGCTTTTCTCATCACTTCGCCATTGATCAATGAAGTGGCTGTATTGCTACTAATGAGCCTGCTTGGCTGGAAGTTTACCCTGATGTACATCCTGGTCGGTATGGTGGTCGGAATGCTCGGCGGGCTGTTCCTTGATGCGATCAAGGCTGAGCGGTGGTTACAGTCTTTTGCGGCTGAGGCACTGAAACATGGCAAAGAGCATGAGTTCCAGTCGAATTCTCAGGAAAGGCAAACACTGACTTTTAGCGACCGTCATCAGTTCGCAAAACAAGAAACCATCGATATTTTTGGCCGGGTATGGAAGTGGGTAATTATCGGTGTCGGCCTTGGTGCGGCGCTGCATGGTTTTGTGCCTGACGGCTGGATTGAATCTCATCTTGGCGACGGTCAGTGGTGGTCTGTTCCTGCTGCTGTACTGTTGGGTATTCCTCTTTACTCTAATGCTACCGGAGTGATCCCGGTTATGGAAAGCCTGATTGTTAATGGGTTACCCATTGGAACAACGCTGGCTTTTTGCATGAGTACCGTGGCTGCCAGCTTTCCTGAATTTATTCTACTTAAGCAAGTGATGCAGTGGAAATTACTGGCAACATTATTTGCTGTTCTGCTGGTGGCTTTCACCCTGGTTGGGTGGACATTCAATATCATTTCATTCTCAACAATATAAGGAAACAAAATGAAAACAGTTAAAGTTTTAGGGTCTGGTTGCGCTAATTGCCGTAATACAGCTGATTTGATTCAGGACGTTGCCGACGAACTTAATATTGAAATCAAGCTGGAGAAGGTGCAGGACATGGCACAAATTATGGCATACCAGGTCATGTCGACTCCGGCTGTAGTGATTGATGAGCAGGTAGTCCACAAGGGTAGTGTACCTAAACGTGACGTTGTCACTGGTTGGTTTGCATAGTAATTTGAGTATATTGCTCTAAACCCAATAATTCCCCCCTTTGTGTTAGCTGAAGTTTGTTTTGACTTTGGCTCTCAGGGGGGAACGTTTTTTATCGCAGTCATTTTTCCATTACTGAATTGAAATTGGAGATAGGCAATTAGGAATACTATGCTAGTAGTTGAGTATTGATTCACTAAAGATTTGTAATAATGGTAATAAAACGGATGAATCAGCAGGGTCGATAATGGAAAAGGTTAAGGTTATATAGACATTTGGTATTCATGATCCTGCCTGAGTTACTGCGGAATTTAGGATAGTTACAGAGGGATCTGAAATGATTAAACAAACGATAGTATTTGGTTCAGTATTAATGCTCTCGGCATGTGGTGGCTCTGATTCAGATGATGTCAGTACTGCTGATAACTCTTCGTTAGTCCCTATGGCGGCTGTAGTGGTATCACCGTTTGATGTGACACCGGAAAGTTCGGGTAAAAAAACACAGTTTAGAGCACTACCAAAAGTTTCATCTTCTTCTACTTATTCATGGGCTACGGCTCGTATTGATGCCATTTTAAATGGTTCCACACCATTGAGCAGTGTTTTTACTGCTGAGCTTTTTTATCGCACAGGCTCTAATGCTGCGTGTTACGGGCCAACGCTTTTATATACTAACCACCCTGATGGGACTGGAGTTAGCGGACAGTTACCTGGCGGTGATTTATTGATGTGGCTGGAAGAAGACACTACAGGACATGCATGTGCAGCAGCTCAAATGAATGCACGCCTGGCGGGATCCAGAGATCAATCGATGGCGGCGTTAATGGTTATTGCCAGCATGGTTTCTACAGCAAACGCGAACAGTATTGCGCTTCCCTCGGTAGGAGCAAGTATCACACTAACGACTGAAATGAATGCGCTGTCGGTTCCCAACGTAACATTCAATAGTGTAACGCTCGGTCAGCCTTCTGCTAATGAATGGAGTTATTCGATAGACTTCACTTATACACCTGTAGCGACAGCTAAGAATGTGGTTATTGGTTTAGAACATACCACTAGTGGTACGACTAATGATTACAGCGGGGTGTTGTTTTATCGGGTTGATGGTGATCAAAATGATTTCCCCGGCGGTAATTGCAACCAGGCTGACCGCACTCTTAATGGTTCGCTACGTTACGACAGAAACAGCCTGACAGATATGAAGTTACAAAGTCGAACCGGTATCTTCTGTGGTCATGGTGTGGACGGGTTGACGAGTGGGGCCGGTGATGACACCGATAATATGGTCGACGCAGCAAAATATTATGATGCCAACAGTCAGCCCGATGGATGGAGTGAAAACTTCAACATTTTTGTCGCTAACTTCAATCCAACTCAATTGTCTGGTGAATACGCTTATGTATGGCAGGCGGGCGCTGGAGATAGCCATAGTCGAGTATTTAACATTGGTGTTAATGCTCACTCACCATTAGATGGTGAATCATATGCCGGTTATGGTGAGAGAGTTGGCAGCAGTACTGGTGATGTACAAGGTATGATTTGTAACTGGGCTGGCCCGGGTAATAGCCATACTTTGCTGGAGCTTGCTCAGCGTCAGTTCATTACTCAAAATCCATTAACGGGGCTTTTTGATGCATCAATAGGTTTAGGTTCGGCTGATATTACTTATGCGCCTACAACTAGCTGTGCCTACGATGGTTCTGGAAGTTTCGTTTATGATGTTGATGCGGATGGCACTCTTACTGATGAAACTCATGCAGCAGTTGTCTCTGATTTGATGCAGCCTATTGATAGTGACTTGGATGGTACTGCGACTATCGAAGAGAAAATAGCCAGCCGCGGTTATACTTTGCCTGTCGCACCGGGCAACTGGCCGGGGCAATAATTGCAGTAATATAAAAGCCTCCTCATAGTTATTAATGCGGAGGCTTTTTAATTTAAGGTGGCAATATTTAGCTGGTTATACGCATTGGTGAAAGGTTACTGTGGACGGTATCCATATTTTCAAATGCCACGTGTTATTTATACTTTGGAAGTATTCACTGATAATTAAAATTATAACTAATTTTTGAATTTAGTTATCAGCTCCAGGATGATATCTTTCGCACAATAATTAAAAGTCGAATCACAAAATGCTAATTCAATATTAAGCAGATTATGGATATGTTTAGCTAAAACAGATTTGTCACCATTGTCTAAAAATTTACTTTTAATAAAGTAGCACTTTATGTGTAAATTCAATAAATCAATGTGTTCACCTTCCTGCCCGGTAAGTGTCTGATATTCTTCGATCTTGGCTAGTGCTTCCTTCATGATGCTTATCTCTGTTTATAGGGGTTAGATGACTATTATTGATCTGGTTTTGGTTTCAAATAACGAGATAAACCGTTTCATTGATGTGTTGATTAGCATGACTTTTCTCTCATTATGTTATTTTATGTATGATTTATATTCTATTTCCCAGCTGATTGAAAATGATTTTTGACTGGTTTGACCTTATCTTTTTTAATTAATAAATCCTTACATTTTTAGCTGGGAGGTATTTGAAAGTATAAGTGTCATTTTAATGTTGGTTTGATGTCACTTCTTTGTCTTGTTTTTTTGTTTTGTGATTTTATCTGCGCATTTTGATTATTGTTTGTTGTCTGTGTTCATATAAAAGAAAACCTCTGCGAGATAATTTTGGCAGAGGCTTTTCATTTTCCATGGTCGTATTCAGCAAGTTAAACTGTATGGTGAAACATCATTGTGGGTTTCTGGCATTCAGATAAGCTTGCTCAGAAAGTGAATGCCAGTCATGACCCTGATCTCGGAACATCATGTAGGAGACATAGACTTTCTGGCTCATTGGGTCTTTTTTCGCTTCTTCTGCTACCACCTGCTCGGAGATATCTTTCAACTGCTCAAGCACAGCGGGTGGAAATGGCAGCAGGTTAATTTTATAGATACCGACCAAGCGCTCTAACGCCGCATTATTGCGCGCGGTATATTCGGCCAGTACGTTGTTATTAACGACACGGGTGGCATTCATTACTATTGACTGCAGATCTTCAGGTAATTTTTCAAACGCCTTTTTGTTGATCAGTGCTTCAAAAATAGTGCCGGGCTCATGCCAGCCTGGGAAGTAGTAATATTTCGCGACACGATGCAGACCAGATTCCATATCATTGTATGGACCAATCCATTCTGCGGCATCAACTTTGCCGTGTTTCAGTGCCATGTATATTTCGCTGCCGGGCAGGAGCATGGTTTCAACACCCACCTGATTCAGTACTTTACCGGCAAGGCCCGGAATACGCATTTTCAGGCCTTTCAGATCATCTATGGTTTTGATTTCTTTGTTAAACCAACCGCCCATTTGTACGCCTGTACTGCCTGCCGGCATAGGAATTATACCGAAAGGAGCATAAGCCTCATGCCATAGTTCAAGGCCGCCGGCGTTATAGATCCAGCTGTTCATTTCTTGTGCGGTGAGCCCGAAGGGAACCGCTGCGAAAAACTGACCAGCAGGGACTTTATCTGTCCAGTAAGATGCGGCACTGTGTCCCATCTCAGCTTTGCCGCTGGAAACGGCATCGAACACTTCCAGAGCTCTGACTATTTCCCCGGCCGCATAAACGGTGACTTTGATACGCCCATTACTCATCTCATTGATGAGCTTTGCCAGTTCATCAGCTCCCTGGCCTAATCCCGGGTAGCTCTTCGGCCAACTGGTGACCATCTTCCACTCATGTTCAGGCTTGTCAGACTCGGCTGCATTGGTAATAAAAGGGAATAAAAGCGTACTCACAATCGCTGCGGCCACGGCGAATTTTCTTACGACATCCTGCAATTGCATTGTGCTTTCCTCAACGTTGTTGGTTAAGAGGGATTTATTGCTTGTTTAAGCTGTAAATATAGACACTTATTTCGGGGGTATTTGAGTTGCTTAAATAACAAGAATTTAAGAGTGGGGAAGTGCTGATATGAGGGAAATACAACAGAGTGATGAAGTATCAGCATATAGTTATATTCAAATGAAAAGCCTCTGATGTGGCAGAGGCTTTTGTTTTAAATAGTAAAATCAGCTGAATTTATGGCTTAATCCACCATCTGATACAGACGGCGAGGACGACCGCCTGTGTTGTAGTTCAATACCAATTTGATCATGCCTTCTGATTCCAGAAATTCGAGGTAACGCCTTGCCGTAATGCGGCTTACGCTCATTCGCTTACCGATTTCATCTGCTGAGAAGTCATGTAATCTCTCGTTTTGCAAGATAGTTTTCAGTGAGGCAAGGGTGGTTGCATCGATCCCTTTTGGTGTCTGGCGCGTCTGTTTCACCGGGGCTTTACGCAGGATCTGGTCGATATCACTCTGATCGACAGTGGTACTGCCAGACAACTTCTGCTTGTACAGCTTGTAGTCATCCAGCGCCTGATTCACCCGCGACATGCGGATAGGTTTTACCAAGTAGTCAGTTACGCCAAGCTGAACGGCTTTTTCGACAGTGGTAGTTTCACGCTCTGCTGTGGTCATGATGAAATCACAGGTCGCATTTTGTTCACGTAACTGGCGGATCACATCAATACCGTTTCCGTCTGGCAGGCTGATATCAACAAAGATCAGTTCTGGTTTGAAAGCATCATATTGTAATAAGGCGTCGGCACAGCTCTCACTGACGGCAACTACAGTGAAGTCCGGGTTTTGGTTGATGGTTGATTCGAGCGTGTAGCTGGCACGAATGTCATCTTCGATAAGCATTACTGTTGTTTTAGTCATGACTGCTGATTTCGCTTTTATCGAGGTAGATGCTGAATAATGTTGTGTTCTGCTCTGTTCGTTCCCAGTCGATACTGCCGTGGAAGTAATCAACCAGTTGTTTGACCAGGTACAGGCCAATACCGTTCTGCTCGTCGTCGTTCTTTGAGCTGACGCCAAATTCCAGAATGCGGTCGGTTATGTTTTCGGGTACTCCGGCACCGCTGTCCTGGATCTCCAGAATGATATGGTTGCTTCGGTCGCTCAGGTAAACCTGCACTTCCGGTTCGGCCTGTTCTCGATTCTGCCATGAAGCGAGCAGGGCATTGTCAATCAGATTACCGAGCATTGTGACAAACTTTTCAGAAATATTCTTATGGTAACCCGACATATTGGTATCTTCATCAATAGTGAATTTGACGCCAATTTCTGAAGCCTTGTTGAACTTCGCCAGTAGCAATCCGGCAATAGCACTGTCGGTAACAGAAAGTACGATACTGCGAACAATCGACTGATAGCTGTCGGTCTCCTGCTGAATGAAGTCGACGGCTTCGTTGTAGTTGCCGATTTGTAGCATTCCGGACAGGACATTGAGCTTATTGGAATACTCGTGGGTTTTGCTGCGCAGCAGGGCGGAGTAGTTTTTCAGGTTGGTAACTTCTGTTTCCAGCTCATTGCGATCCAGGTTGGCGAAGAACACGATAACGTGACCGCGCGGGCCTTTCGGGTTTTTGATTGGGTAAATATCAGCGCGGTAGTCCAGCTTACCGATTTTAAAATCCCCCTGATTGAATGCGCCGTGGCTGGCGAGAACCAGATGACTGAGCGGTACGGAGAAGCGTGACAAAGGCTGGCTGACGTAGTCATCGCGTCCCGGAATACCCATCGACAGTAATTTCAGCGCACTGTTATTGATGGTCGTGATATTCATATTGTTATCGACCGCAATAATGGCGTCGCGAATGCTGTTGAGGATCATCTCATGTTCGCGGAATTTGTTGACGATGTACTCCGGCTCATAATCGAGGAAAGTTCGTTTCATCTTGAAAACGAAAGCGCCGGTAATACCTATAGCCAACAGGTAAACCAGAATGATCAGTAATCCGATATAACCAAACTGCTGATAAAGAATGGTAGTGGCTTTTTCGGACAGGTAACCGATCGTCACGGCACCGATGACTTCACCGTTGCGCATTATCGGCGAGAAGTTACGAATGGCTTTGCCAAGGGTTCCGGCGGCAACGCTGCTGAACTCGGCACCTTCCCGGATAGCCGGAATGATATCGTCGCCCATGAAATGTTTGCCGATTCGTTCGGGATTCGGGTGGGTCAGGCGTTCTGCTTTTTTGTCGACAACAACGATGTAGGAAGCATCGGTACGGCTTCTTATTGTCTCTACATAGTGCTGAAGATTATAAGGTTGCCCGTTGTTTTTGGATTCGACTGCATCTATGACCACAGGATCTCGGGCCACTACCCGTGCAAGCTCCAGTCCCCGGGCTTGAATGCCTTCTATATGACTGTTTTGCAGCAGGAAAAATATTGCAGTCGTTACCGCTATCACAATGCACGACGAGGTCGCCGCTGTTGTGAGGGCAAGATAACTTTTAAGTTTCATTATATTTGTTGTGTTTTTAGGGTACGTCAGAGGAAAGGGAGTATAACCGAATACACCATGCTGTGAATGGTTATCTTTCACAGTTGGTTATTCTTGCAGAGAATTTGGATAACTATCCACCATGATGCCGGATTGGACGTCGAATCTTCGGTGGTGAAGGGAAAATCGAAGGATTGCCAGATAATAAAAAGCCGGGCATAAAGCCCGGCTTGGATATCTGAATCTTCAGAATCGTGTCTGCTTTATTTCAGCAGCTCAATGATCAGGGTTGCAAGGATCAGCATGAATGCACCGCCGATACGTGATGAGATCTGAGCAAATGGCATCAGCTCCATACGCTTACTTGCTGCCAGTACTGCTACGTCACCAGTACCACCCATGTTAGCCATACACAGACCAGCCGTGATTGCAGCTTCGATTGGGTGGAATCCCATCAGGCGACCGATAATCGCAGCACCGATGATTGCACCCACAACAGTGGCAAGAACCATCAGGAAGTAAACAAGATTCAGAGAAGCCATGATCTGATCCAGATCTGTGTAAGCAACACCGATACCTACAAGCAGAGCAGGAGTCAGGTTATCAACCACAAACTTGTACCAAGCGTGTGCAGCTTGCTCAAGGTCACGAGGCATCAGGCCAGATACTTTAACAACAGCAACGAAGATGATCATCAGCGCGTAGGTGTGCATGCTGATAACGTTGCTCAGCAGAGTACCAACGTAGAACATTGTGATTGCAAGCAGTGCACCGATACCAAGCGTGTCGATAGACGCTTTGTGCTCTTGTTGTTCCTGTGCTTTTTCTTCTTGTTCAGCAGCGCCGCGCATCAGCTTACCGTTACCTGTCAGAGACGGGTATACACGGCCCAGCTTGTCCAGCAGACCAGCCATCACGATAGCAATTGCGTTACCGATAGCCAGTGCAGGAACCATCTTAGACATTAGCATTTCAGCTGACATGCCAGTGTTACCAGACATGATCTCAACCAGAGGTACAGCACCTGCACCCATGCCGCCGCCCATGATAGGAAGCGCGATCAGCATTACTGATTCAAAGAAGCCGTGGCCTAGAACAGCACCAACAGTACCAGCAAGCAGGAATGAAACGCCAACACCACCCAAGATAACAGGGATGTATTTCAGCGCAGCTTTCTTCAGCGTGTCACCGTCCATACCCAGGATAGAGCCGGTTACCAGGCTTGCGATGAAGAATGACAGGAAGCCGCCGCTCTTCATGAAAGTGGTTACTGTGTCAGCAGTTTCTTGAGGTACCAGGCCACTGTGGAAAATGTATGAAGAACCAAAAATGATTACAATGGCACCGCCACCAAAGAACTGGTTAACGATAGGCGTTTTGTCGCCAGCGACATTAAGGATGTAGCCTACAACCGCCATGATGCCGACAGCACCGATAATACCGTTAGGCATTTCATTTTGAATTGTGGCCAGAAGGATCACCGCCGCAGACAGTGCGAAAATGATGTTAATCATTCGCTTGTCGCTTTGGGACATTACGTTATTGGTTAGCATGGTTCACCTATGTGTAGTAGGGTTGTTATGTTTTTTGCGTAGTCTAACAACACTTTTTCCCACGTAGGTTGAATCCTTTCTTTATGTAACTATCTAGCTCTTTTGTAACTTTTGTAAATGTTTAAACTCTGTCACTTGTGCTTTATTTGAAATCAATTCGTATGAATCGGATCTCAACGGGACATTTCCATGGTTAATGAGATTGATTATTAACTGCGCAGCGTAGATTTCAGGCGAAGCGGGTATATAAGTAAATCCAGCGCATCACTGATTGATGAGGTGGTGATATCTGCGGCCATTAACGCTTTAACCGATAGTCCTTCATAGCCGATAACAGCCATCGATATATTGGCGGCATTCAACATCGCCGCGTCATTATTGCCGTTGCCAATTGCACAGACATGGCTGGGATGTAATTGATTGATGAAAGCCAGTTTACCTTCGGTCTCATTACCTGTCGGCAGAATGTGCACCTTTACATTGAGGTGTTCGACCATCGCCCTTACTGAGCCGAAGGTGTCAGCAGTCACGATGTAGATATCAAGCTGGCTGGCAAGTGCTTTAAGTCGCGGTTCGATACCTTCCAGAAGCTGGCCGTCACAAGCAAGTGTGCCGTTAAAATCCAATACCAGAGATTCAATCTGGCAGTTTCCTTTGCCCGGAATATCAATATTGATCATCTTTATCCCCTTTAAACGAATTCTTACGGAATTATCGACGTAAATTGAAGGGGATACCGTTACCTATAGCAGGTTAACGGTTCCCGCTGTTATGAAAATACACTTAAAAATAAAAGTTAAAGCGGAGTGATGATTACCTTGATATCTTCCGGCGCAGCGTAATACGGCGCAGAGGTAATAAAGAGGTTCACGCCCGTTTTGGCATACTCAGCCGCATTGTTGCGGTTGATGCCGCCGGCAACAGACAAGATGGTTGATTGGCCGGAATTGGTAACAAGAGCCAGAGCTTCGGACACTTCTTCTACTGAGAATTTGTCGAGTTGGATGATATCCGGTTCGCCTTTAAGGATTTCTTCAATCTGATCAAGAGAATCGGCTTCAACGGTGATTTTGTTTTCCGGAGCTTGCTGACGAAGACGGCTGGTCTGAGCTGCGAAGTTATCCGGCTCTTCATACAGGCGACGGTGGTTGGTGAATACCAGAATGGTTTCGCTCAGGCCTGCACGGTGAATGTGACCACCTCCGGCCAGAACCGCCGCGGTTGCCAGTTTTCGGGTTCCCGGAATGCTTTTTCGGGTACAGGCGACAATAGCATTCGGGTTTTCTGCCTGAACCTGAGCGGTCATCTCGGCAGTATACTGAGCCACACCACAGCTCCATTCCAGCACGAGTTGAAGGGCTTTCCAGCCGGTATGAAGTTGTTCGGCTTTGCCTTCTGCTTCAATAAGTACGGTCTGAGCCTCAACATCGGCACCGTCCTCGACATGAACAACAGGCTCCAGCCCCAGTTTCACCAGTAAGGCTCTGGCAACCTCAACTCCGGCCACCCGTCCGGCCTGTTTTCTCTTAAACACCATTTTACCCATGTGTTTTTCAATGCCGAGTGCGTGGGTGGTTAAATCTCCCCGGTAGGCATCTTCAAGTAAAAAGGCATCAAGTTCTTGATCGGAAAAGTACAACATGGGAACTCCTGTTAGTGGATAAGCCGACCGTCGAGAATACTTATCTGTCGGTCGGAAAGGGCGTCGGCTTCTCTTGGTTCATGAGTGACCAGAAGAATACTTACCCCGGTTTCTGTTCGTAATTGTTGAATGACCTGCCAGAGCCGGGTTCTGTTGTCCCAGTCCAGGCTGGAAAAAGGTTCATCAAGCAGCAAGAGTTTGGGTTTGCTGATCAGGGCTCTTGCCAGGGCGACACGTTGTTGCTCACCACCTGAAAGCTGATGAGGATAATGATCGGCAAGATGGCCGATATTGAGTTGCTCCAACAAAGCGATTTGCTGAGTCGAATTGACAGTCTGTTTGCTTCCTTGCTGCGCCAGAGCCAGATTGCCGGCAACGGTACGGTGAGGGAAAAGGTAAAGCCGCTGGTTCAGATAACGGCATGCCCGCTGCCAACTCGGTTGAGTATCAACTTTTGCCTGATTAATGGATATTGACCCCCGGTAGTCGGTATATCCGGTGATGGCATTGAGTAAGGTAGTTTTGCCGCTGCCTGAAGGTCCGGTAATCGCAATGCATTCCGCAGGTTTCAGATGTAAATGGGCATTTTTGATTATCCCTGTGCTTAGCTGGTTAATCTTCAGCATGGCGTAATACCTGTTGGTCGATACTCTTTGGGGTTAATGTTAAGGCCGTTTAATGTTCACAACGATTAATCGCTCTGGTGACAAACAGCAGGCAGGCTGCAATCACTAATAGCCAGAGGGCTGCTCCTATTGCCAGCTGGAAATCGCCGCTCGAAATATTCAGGTAAATTGCCATCGGCAAGGTTTCTGTTCTGAATCTTGTCGCACCGGCCAGCATAAGCGTGGCTCCGAATTCACCGATAGCCCGGGACCAGGCAAGAATGGCTCCGCACACCAGGGGGCGCCAGCATAACGGAAGCTCAACTTTTATTAGTGTCGCCAGAGGTGAAAGCCCGAGATTGTATGCGGTCAGCCTATAGCCCGGATCTATGGTAGAAAATGCGCCGCGGCAACTTCTAAGCATGATGGCGGTGGCGACATAGGTCTGCGCAATTATAATTCCCGCCGGACTGAACACCAGCCCGCGCAGTGATGGTAACAACTGAGCGAGCGGACCTTGCGGACTGATTAACAGTAACAGTCCCATACCTGTGACCAGCGGTGGCAATACCATTGGCAGATCAAGCAGGGTATCAATGACGCTTTGGCCGGGGAGTTTTACCTGGTTCATCAGCCAGGCTGCCGGAATAGCAATCAACATAGCAAGACACAGTGAAATCAGTGATGAGCCGAGTGACATTCCAAGCGCAAAATGGATCTCCGGATCACAGATCGTTTCGATCAGCGAACCGGTATCAAGCTGGAAAATCATGGCACTAACAGAACCGCACACAATGCTGAGTAAAAGCAACAGGGGTAACAATGCCAGTTTTAAACTGATATTCATTTGCTAGTTGCTGATCGGCTTTAGCAGCAGAAAGCCAGCGTCAGTAAAAGCCTGTATACCTTTTGCTGAAGTCAGCTTTTCCATCAGCAGTTTTGCTTCATATGGGTGCTGGCTGGATTTTAGCAGGGCAATGGCCGCAGTTTCTTCTGGTGCACCTTCAGGATTCGGTAGTATGACAACTTTGTCTCTGGCTTTCCATGCGCTGGCGCGGCCAATGACAGCGGCATCAACATCACCATTCAATAAATAGAGGGCTAACTGTTTTACGGTTGCGGCACGAACGACCACTTTGTTCATCAGGTCATCATAGTGGCCAGTCGCCTTTAAAAGCTTTTCTCCACTGCGTCCAAGTGCCATTGCTTTGCTGTCGCCCAGACCTAGGCGGAGGTTAGTTGCTGCTAACTCATCAACAGAGTGAATGTTTGCGGCTTTATCTTTGCGAATGGCGATAACAGGAATATGGCGAACCAGCTTTGATGATGCAGAAACCAGCCCGTCTTTTTCCAGTTTAGAGATGTAGCGATCGGAGCCGGGGATAAAGAGATCTCCCTGACCTGTAATTTTGTAGCGGGTGAGGATTTGCCCTGAACCGCCGTATTCCACAGTGACTGTATGTCCGGTTTGTTGCTCAAACTGGTTAACGATTTTTTCAATCGGTTCACGAAGACCTGCGCCGGCATAAACATGAAGTGCTGCGGCTGATACATTGGTCGAAATCAGGCTGGCAGTACTGAAACAGGCAAGGAATAGGAAAGAGGCGGCTCTGTTCATGGTAATTCACAAAGTTATAATCGATATGTACTGAACTATACATCGAGCTAACCAAAAGATAAATAAGGCTAATTTGCGATTGATCATACAATTTGAAATTAATGTACTGTGGTTGCTGGCTTAGTGAATTAGCTTAGATTAGTCTCGTAGTGACCTTTTTGATCAACGTTTTAGAAGCAGTCTTATACCAACCAGCATAAGTCTTTGATCAATCTTGCTGGTTAAAATCACCTATTACTGTGTCAGAATTTTTGTAATTAGCGCCACTAGTTACGGCAAATTCTTCCTTGTCCTAGGTGATTTTTCCTGTGCAATTATTGGAACACTTACTTATCCCGGTTGGTATTAATCAAAAAGGAGAAACAGCATGGCAGTATTTCAATTCTTCCATAACGGCAAAGTGCTTACTTACATCGATATCAACTCGGCAACCTGTCGTGAGGAGGAGAAGCAACTGAGAGAGCAGGGCTTTACGGATGTCGGCGACATTATCCAGGCTGAAAATGCCAAAGTGGCAATCAAAAAGTTCCGAGACACTGAGTATGATGATTTGAAAGAGTATGCTGCGATCAGTGTTCTTTGCTGTCTGGCAAATACCTTGTAGATGAAGTTATTTCTATAGCGTAAAGACTCAGATCAAATTCAGCATGCTTGTATCTTAAGCGGCAGGGTATTATCGGGCAGTAACAAGGTTGTCAGTTCAGAAATATCACCATTAAGCCAGAGCCTGATGCTGTTGAGCGGAATAAATACTGGCATCCGCGGATGGTAAGGCTGGCATGCTTTGTTAGCCGATGTGGTCAGAGTGACAAGGTGGGGAGTCGCGTATGGAAACCAGATCTCTGCCATATAAAGTGGCTTTCCCAGTGCGTGAGTAAAAAGATACTTTTGTTTGCGAGGGCCTCCCTCATCTCGCCATTCATACCAGCCGGAACAGGGAACAAGACAGCGATGGGTTTTCATCGCCAGACGGAATGTTTTTTTATCTCCAGCCGTTTCCCCCTTTGCGTTGATAATCAAATGTGTTGCCCAGTTGGGCTGAATGCCCCAAATGGTGTCTTGCTGAACCAGTCTATTGTCGATCATTGCCAGCGTCGATGCGGTTTGTGTTGGTCGCAAATCGATGTTGGTTTCGGTGGTAAATCTGACTCCGGTTTCCTCGTGTATCAAGGTATCCAGTGATGTACTGACGACGCTGAACCTTCCGCACATAATTCCTGCCCTGATTTAAGAACCGGCTTAGATAGCTTTATCCCGAACTGAATTTCTATCGCTTCTGTTTTTATTCTAGTCCTTTGATTTTAAATATGATCATCAGCACAGAATTCAAACTTATAAATATATCAATCAATTGCATATAAAGGGGAGAGGTATAGAATGGATTGCCTAAGTTATTGTGTCGTATGACTTGATCCGACTGTGCAAAGGTCTTACGACATGCATAGGTAAGGAGTAGTTGTAATGCGACAATTAATAAAAAATGCCAGAGTTATCGATGGAATGGGCGGAGCTGCATTTAACGGTGATATTCTGCTGGAGGGACGCCTCATCTCTGATGTTGCCCCGGTTATTGATGCTGTTGTCGATGAGGTGATTGATGCGGCCGGTGCTTATGTTACGCCCGGATTTATTGATGTTCACAGCCATGCAGATTTAGCGACGTTTATTCCGCAAGGGTTTCAGCCCAAGGTTATGCAGGGAATTACGACCGAGCTGGTCGGCCTGTGTGGTCTTGGGGTGACACCTTTGCCCAAGGCACTTCAGAAGGAAGTACGTGATCGGTTAATCATAGGTAATCCGCCAATAGACTGGAACTGGGAAGATTACACGACATATTGCGCGGCATTGGAACAGCAGGGCCTTGAAGTTAACTTGTCTTCATTTTTGCCGCATGGGCTGCTGCGTTATCAAATTTGCGGAAACAGCAGTGCACCGATGACAAAAGAGCAGCGTTGTCAGTTGGAAAAATTGGCTCATCGGGCGTTGTCAGCTGGTGCGCGTGGCATCAGTCTTGGACTTATTTACCATCCGGCGTTGTTCAGTGATAAAAAAGAGCTGCTGACTATGGCACAAGTGGCGGCAAAACACCGTAAGCCGCTGGTGGTTCATATGCGAAGTGAAAGTGATGAAATCATTGAAGCTTTGCAGGAAATGATAGCTATCAGCGAGCAGGCGGGCTGCCAGCTGCATATTTCTCACCTTAAGCTTATTGGTCGCCGTAATGCCGGAAAACTGGATTCACTGCTCGGCCTGATTGACCGTAATGATCTGACGTTTGATCAGTATCCATACCACTATGGCAGTACAACGCTGTTTTCTATTCTGCCACCGGCATTGATTCGTGCATATGAACCTGAAGCCTTGATGCAGGCTCTGCAAGAGCCGGATGTCCGGCGTCAGGTGCGAGACTGGTTTGCTGAACGTATTTTGCCAGAGGCTGGCGAACCATGGGATAACCTGCCGGCACTGGTTGGCTGGGAAAACATTCTGATTTGTGAAGTGGAAAGTGAAGAGGCACACCAGTGGCTGGGACGTTCTGTCAGTGATTGTGCCAGTCAGCTGGATCAGGATCCGGTGGATTTTGTACTGGATTTGTTGGTCAGTGAGCGGGGTAATGTCCGTATGATTGACTACTTCATGGATGAATCCCTGGTTGAGAAAATCTTTACTCATCCTCGTGGTATGGTTGGTACCGATACCATCTTTGGCGGACAGTTGCACCCTAGAGTCAGCGGCACATTTCCCCGTATTCTGAGTCAGTTTGTTAATCAGCGTGGCTTAATGTCGATAGAAAAAGCCGTTTATAAGATGACAGCGCTGAGTGCAGAAACATTCGGGCTTCGTTATCGAGGCAAAATCGCTGCAGGAAATTATGCCGATCTCTGTCTGTTTGGTGATAACTTCCGTGACAATGCGACAGTTGAGGCCCCTGAACTTTATGCCAGTGGCCTGCGTGATTTGTGGATTAACGGTAAAAGGAAGGTGGCTCAGGGTGATTATCTCAAAACCCACTCCGGGCTGGTGTTGCACCACATGACCTTATGAGTCACTTTATCGGTCTGTGAGCCAATAAAAGGTAACCGATACTGTCACTGATCGGGTTAACGTCAGTGCCGATATTTAATTGCGCTGATATTTAATTGCGCAAGGTTTTTGCTTACTTCTGCTGACCTTGCGCCCCGACGTTAATTTCATCGTCAGCTTTTGATTTCTGTGCGCGCTCCTGTGCTTGTTTTTCATGTAAGGCTTCGATCAGTTTACGGTCGAGTTCGGCAAAATACAGGTCTTCTTCAGCTTTTCCTTTCAGGCGCATTTGTTGTGTAAAGTCAGCCATATCCATTCCCCCTCAACAATCCTGTCAATTTAATATTAGCCCAAGATTTTTAGGGGTATTGGTCTCAACAGGCAGAACCTGACGACAGGTTTTAAGAATGAGAGGTACGTTTATTTTGGAACTGAAGCTCAGGTTAGATGGAATGATAGGTTAGATCAGGTTTCCATCTGTTATTGGTCGTGTATTTAAGTTTTTGATTTTACGAGGTTTGTACTGGTGGTTGGGTAGTTCCACTGAATGAGCGACATAAGAAAACCGCTTAGCGAACTAAGCGGTTTTTCGTGAGTAGTACTGATTATCGGGAGTTAAAAATTATTGGTTAGCACCAGGCTGAACTTCCCCGTGAATTACCCATGGGTCATCATCAAGGGTCAGAGCATCTTTATCCTCCCAAGTGGTGCTGATAGTCGGAATATCGGCAGCATTAGGTAGAGTCAGCAGTGATGCACCGGTCAGGCTAAGGCCCGAGTTGGTACAATCTGCTACACCGCCTGCAGCTGGCTGGAAACGCTTATCGATGCCGGTTGCTTTCAGCACATAGCTGTTATTGTTACTGTCGGTATAAACTTCGGTGCCGTCAGCAATGCTGAACTGTGCGTTCCACTGACCATTGGTTTGTTCCCAAGGAATACCATGCAGGTTACCCGGACCATGGTACTCCATGCGAACTTGCGTACTATCGTTAGCAGACTCAACATTGCGGTCATTAGCGGTCTGGTGGGTGTAAATAAAGTTAACCGGTTTGTCGAACTCGTAGAAGCTTTGATCTGTCGTGCTCTTTAGCATTGTCAGCTGGCTCCAGCTGTCGACACCCATTTCCCAACGATAAGTCACAAGGCTCTGACCATTCAGGTCATCCCAGCTGGTTACAGAGCTCGCATCTGTGCTAAGAACAAACTCACCGCTTGATGCTCCCCAGAAGTCTTGATCATTGCTCAGATCGCCGCGGGTGAAGTTAAGCTTAACCGGCTGACCTGCAAGCATCAGGGTCATATCCTGTGGATCAATAGTGTAAGCAATGCCAGTTGATGACGGATCTTCATAGGCTTGAGTGAAGTTCCAGTTCAGCGCATCATTCTGGCTGATATTGCTCTGCGGACAGTTGCCGTAACAGACCAGGTTAATGGCACCGCTGTTGAAAATAGCATCATTAGCCCGGACAGTTTCATTGGTTGTGTAGGCAACTTTATGCTGACCGCTACCATTACCCAGATAGTTGATGTTCTGGCGTAGGAGAGGTGACCAGAAATAGGTATTTGCAGTTATTCCTGCGTCGCTACCGTCAGGGTTGCCATTGCCGTCATCGGCCTGGAACTGAGCGGCGCTTTCTACCCAGTGAATGATGGTCTGGTTGCTGCCATTCCAGTATTCAAATTTTTCACCATCTCGTAGGGTACGTTGACCTTTGGTCTGGCGAACCAGTTTACCTGGCGCGGTTACCACTGTGTAGCTTTCGCCTTTGTCATCGGTGATCGTTGTTGGCGGAACATAGCCTTGTTGCTGCTGTTCTTCAGTCCAGATTCCCCACTCGCCGATGAAGCCGTGTTGAGGCTGGCCGGTTATCGATGAGATGTAATCGAAGTTGAAGCCGGCTTTAATATCTAACAGTTCACCGGTCACTTTGTTAAACAGTGAATAGCTGTGAACATTTTCACGAGGGTTATTTCGGCTCAGGCAAACTTCCGGGTTACTGCCTGCCTGTTTTAGGTAAAAGTCCTGGTTATAGGCCAGTTTGAATTCAATTGGTACCGGCGGGTTCTGGTTCCAGTCCATGCCTTTGGTTTTACCACGACCGCTATTGCCCTGAGCATCATCAATCTGAACAATTGCAGCTTGCTCCATGGTATTACTACCATCTTGGAATGTGTTGATCAGGCTGATCACGTTTTGACCATTCTGAACTGAGATGTTTAGATCACCTTTGTCCGGACCGGTTGCGTGTTTAAAGGTGAAGCGAAGTGCGCCGAAAGGGCTGGTAGGACCGGGAGCTGCTGAAACACTGGTGTTAACTATGTACTGACCGTCAGTTTCTTCAGAATCCTGGAACCAGACAGATACGTTTTGCGGACTTTGACTATCAGCACGGCTGGAGCTGACAACCACTTCGGAGAAAGCGATTTTACCGGATGAGGCTTGTGAGCTGTCGCTTTCCCTGCTTTCACACTGGGCTGAATCTACCAGGGCGCGATAGTTGGCGTTACCAAAGTTCTCAGCTCCGGTTGCTTTCATGATACAAAGCAGCATATTCGCCATATTTAAAGGCTCTGCTGCCTGCTCACCTACATAACTGTCAGTTACAGTGTTTGAGTAATCCGTACCAGCATCGTTGTATGCGGCAACGCTCTGTGCTGAAAAAAGTACGCTGGCAATCGCGGATGCCAAATATAACTTCTTCATTTTTAATTCCTTTTAATTTGGTTTTAGTTCACAACACTAACTGTTGAAGGGGTGCTGATACCTTCTACATTCTTAGTAGTAACTTCGCCAGAGCTGCTTCCTCCGCTATTACAGGCAGTTACCGCAAAACTAAAAATAACCAAAAATAATAAGCGCTTGATTAAACTCATAGATACATCCTCTGTTAGACACGTTAAATAACAGCTCGGTTTGAAAAAACAAACTGGAATAAATCAATTAATATGGGGTTAATAGTTATGGCAATTAGTTGATTATGGTGATTTCGCCATCCATTTTGCTATGGGTTTATATTTATAATATACGGCAGAAGTAAAAAAAACTTAATTATTGATTTATTGCTGTGTTTTTTTGTCAAAATAATTAAACCATTTTCGTCATTTTAATGTCGTTGTGCGACATTAAAATGACGACTTTAAACTCTAATTAAATTAGTTGTTTATGTCTAGATTGCGTTTGTGGTTACAGTGTTGCTATATACTAAATGTATAACAAATAGATAAATTATTGAGATGTAATTGTATTTTAAAGTAATCGAAAAAGTTTAGTTCTTTATAAGTGGTTTATATTTGCTAAAGTTAATATTCAAACTGCTGTTTAATTTTAATTGAGTAAAAATTCTATTTTTGTTTATTTGTTTTTTCTTTAATTTATATTCGTGATCTGGATTCAGTTTATATATTTTTTTATTCTAACTGTTAATTGTCATGTAACCGTAATAAAAGTGTCATATTTAAGCGTTTGGCGTTGATATTAAGGTTTTTGATATAAATCTAAGTTCTGTGCATCGAGTCATTGAATATGTGTTGACTTGTATGATAAATATGTCCTCTTATTTTGCACTTTTGAAATGGTGACAGAGAGGAAGTATGGAAGTAGCACCAATTAAACCTACGATTAGCTTTGATGATTTTTCAAAAATCGATATTCGTGTAGGTACCATAGAACGGGTAGAGGATGTTGAAGGCGCGGATCAGCTTGTTCGCCTTATCGTCGATTTTGGCGATCACAAACGTAAGATTCTATCCGGTATCAAGCAGGAGCGAGAGAATCCGGCTGAAATCGAAGGCTTACAGGCTCTTTTTGTTGTTAATCTGCCACCACGAAAAATGCGCGGTGAAGTTTCAGAAGGTATGTTGTTCGACATTGGCTATGAAGATGGCATTCTGCCAGCATTGGCTATGCCAGAAAGGCCAGTACCTAACGGCTCCCGCCTGGGGTAAGAATGCAAGAACTGAGTACCTATATCCGGGCTGTTCATCAGTGTAATGAGCTGTTATCTGTTGTAAAACAACAGACTGAAACGAACAGTTATCAGGATGGTGACATTGAAGTGAACAGGGCAGAAACCCTGTTTACTTTTGATAACGGAGTGAAGTTGCGATACTCCGTAGAAAGAGATGACTCAACCGACGAACCTGAAGTGAACAATGACCTTGTATGCGAAGAGTGTTGGATTAGCTATGAAGTTATTGATGGTGCTGAACAGGTTATTCGTCCGCGTCGAAAGATCTTTTACAATGCCTGCCAGGAAAAGTTTTATCTCAAATTGCTTATGAGTCGATAAGCCAATCTGTTAAATATTAATGATAATTGATATCATTTGTGCGTTTTTGTCATTCGTTCGCTATTTCGTCGGATGACATGATGCTCACGATTTAACAGGACAAAAAAACAAATGAGAACAGCATTTTTCCTTCTCTCTATAGCTCTTACTGCATTTCAGGCAAATGCCGCTCTTGAACTGAAAGATGAATACGGAGCCTGGAGTCATTATGAATCTCAGGACGTAACTACTGGCAAGCCGGTTATCATTGGTGCTGCTGATGCAAAAAGTGACGGTGATGTTGATACCGTCGCACTTCGTTGTACTTATGAAGGTGTGAATCTTTTATTTTTCAAATCGATGAAGCGTGAAGAACCCGGCTATAAGGCAAAAGCCAGTATAGATAATGGTGATGCCTTTAACATGGATGTTTGGGTAAAGGGCAGCACTCATTGGGCAACAATGCCTGAAAAACAAATTGAAACCGCTGTAAAGGGAGAAAAGCTGATAGTTACGCTTCAAGGCACATCTGATAAAGAACAAGTAACAGTCTCATTGAATGGATTCGAAAAGATGTACCAGGTACTAGCTCCAACCTGTAAAGAAAACGTATAAATCAGATAAGCAACCATTTGTTCAGTTCATTGTTCATAAAGAAAAGCAGCCATTTGGCTGCTTTTTTTGGGGATGAACAAATTTGTGAGTTGAATTACGATTAAAACTCAGCATCAACCTTAAATTGCATCGGCTCGTGGGTGATAGGGTGTTCCAGTTCTAACATTTCGGCGTGAAGGTGCAGGCGGTTTGCTTTTACACCGTAAAGATCATCACCAACCATTGGGGTATGCAGCCCTTCAGCATGGGCACAATGAACCCTTAATTGATGGGTTCGACCGGTTTTCGGGTACAACTGTACTTTGGTTTGGTTATCTTTTCGCTCAAGCACTTCCCATTTGGTTTCCGCGTGTTTGCCGTGCTGGTGGCAGACAAGCTGACGGGGTCTGTCGTTCAGGTCGCCACGAAGTGGCAGGTTAATGATGCCCTCATCCTGCTCAATGATACCGTCGAGTAGGGCAACATAGCGCTTTTGCACCGTGCGTTGAATAAATTGCTTCTGTAGGCTCTTGTTGGCTCTTTTTGTCAGCGCGATCACCATCAGGCCGGATGTCGACATATCCAGCCTGTGGACGATAAGCGGACCCGTAGCATCAGGGAAACGTTGTTTCATCCGCAGGTAAACGGAGTCTTCAATGGTTTTCCCCGGCACGGACAAAAATTCGGCCGGTTTGTTGACCACGGCCATGTCGCCATCTTCGTAGATCACCTCAACCTGCTTACCTTCGCCCGGATTTGTCAGTAACGGGTTTTCATCAACGTCTAAACCAACCAGCATATGAGCTAGAATCGGCTGGCATTTACCCTGACAGGAAGGGTAGAAATTCTTATGCTGGCGGATTTCTGATTTAGGCGATGTTCCCCACCAGAATTCAGCCATGGCTAGTGGTTTCATTCCCCACTTAAACGCATATTGAAGAAGCTTAGGTGCTGCACATTCGCCGGCCGCAGCTGGTGGTACTCCTTGAGCAGTGTTGACGAAAACTTCGCCCAGGTCTTTTTCCTCACCGAGAATATTGAGAAAACGATACTGTTCGAATAATTTTTGCTGCAGGGCGGCGGACAGGTTTTTGCGTTTATCTTTAAGTTGTTCGATTTCTTTAGTCAGTAACTCAAGCTGCTGCTGGGCGTGTTGAATACTTGCTTCACATTCCAGTTTTAGATCCCGCAGCTGAAGTTTTTCGATGATACTTTCCTGGCTGAGCTGGTTTTTTACTGCCTTAAGCTCTTCACCACATAGCTCAGCTTCCGCTGCCGCTCTTTTCGCCTTTCTGACTTTTCGGGCTTCGATCATTTTGCTGCGGTGAGCTTCAATCTGTTCATTGGCTGTTTGTTGTGCCACAGACAGCGCTTGCGTTAGCTCATTGAGTTGCGGATTAGCTTCCAGCGTTTTTATCTGAGCGTTAATACCGTTGATCTCATCTTGCCCGATCAGGAAAAAGCTGTTTTCGGTCAGCATGTCGAACACTGGCGGAACAAAATGCGGCAACAGGTTTTTCTCTGCCATCTTGCCGGAAAAAGCCGATAAATAGCCTATCTCACCATGTTTATTCTCCACCAGAAGCACACCAAACATTTTACCGACTGCAGTGCCAGTATCACCATTCAGACCAAAGTTATGCTGCCAGTTGGTTTGAGTTTCCAGATGCTCTTGAAGTTCTTTTGCTGCCAGCATACATAACGGGTGTGGCTCATAGTAGAACGGGAACGTAAAACGCTCAGGTAAGCTGAAAGAATCGATAGAGGCTTTAAAAGGTGTAAAACAGTGTTCCGGGGAGTGCATAGGCTGATCTATTGTGATGAAAGTTGTGCTATTCAGATTCGGTTTGAACGGCGGTTATGGCGGGCAATTCTAACCTTTTGTTACTCAGATATCACTAATACGATGAAGAGGCGTGGGAATGGGCGGAACAGGGTTTGCCTTTGCTTCTTGTTCTTTTCCTGTGTTCTTCAGCCAGTAATTTCTTTAAATAGGCTCAACCCAACTAATATGTTGATATCAGGCTTAAGTGGGAGATTGTTATGAGAGGTGTTCTATGGGGCTGTTTGTGTCTGTTAATTGCTTTTATAACAGCATGCGGAACAAGTGACAGTTCGCTCAGGGACAGTGGTCATAATGAATCATATATTCAGGGTTTTCATGATGGCAGGCATAGCGGTTTGCAGGAAGCTGGTAATGAGTTTGAACATTACATACGAGACGAAACTCGATTTAACACTGATGCTGACTATAAGGCCGGATGGTTGGCAGGAGAAGGTGAGGGCAAAAAGTTGCAGGTTCAGGCGACTTCGGTTGGTGGTTCTGTGGGAAATGCAATGTCGTCACAGTCAAGTAAGCCAACAGATCCTGAAACAGTTGCAAAAGAGGTTTTGGAGCATACGGACACATCACAGCTTAAGAACTTAAAGTAATTTTTCTGTTTAACTGTTTTTGGGGTTGCAAACGTTTAGGCAAACGATTGTTTGTTTCTTGTGGTAAATACAGTTTTTCCAAATTGCTTTTGTTTCAAACTTGTTACTGTTTGGTTGAGTCAATACAATCCCCGTCATAAAAACGATTTCATCACAGATGAATATCATGCGATTGCTCATCGCCTAACAAAAAACAGTCAGTCAGAAGAAGATAAGTATGAAATTGGAAGCAGTTGATTATACAGCGGATAATGCTGAAGAGCTTTTCGTTGAGTCACTACGTAATACCGGTTTCGGTGTTCTTAAGAATCACCCGATCCAGCAACAGATGGTAAGCGCTATTTACAAAAACTGGGAAGCGTTTTTTAACTCAGAAGAGAAGAATGCCTTTCGTTTTAATACCGAAACTCAGGATGGCTTCTTTCCTTCTGAAGTTTCAGAGGTAGCAAAAGGACACACCAAGAAAGATATCAAAGAGTACTTTCACTACTATCCTTGGGGACAATGTCCTGATGCGCTGAAGCAAGAACTACAAAATTACTATGAAGAGGCAAATAAACTTGCCTCTGAGTTGCTTTCCTGGGTCGAGAAGCATTCTCCGGCAGATGTTTCTAAACTTTATTCACAACCGCTTTCAAGCATGATCGATGGCAGTGATAAGACGCTGTTGCGCGTACTGCATTATCCGCCGCTGAAAGGTGATGAAGAGCTTGGCGCCATTCGTGCCGGAGCGCATGAAGATATCAATCTGCTGACTGTTCTGCCTGCGGCAAACGAACCGGGCCTTCAGGTGAAAACGAAAGAGGGTGATTGGCTTGATGTTCCTTGTGATTTCGGCAACCTGATTATCAATATCGGTGACATGTTGCAGGAAGCGTCAGGCGGTTATTTTCCGTCAACAACTCACAGGGTAATCAATCCGGAAGGTGCCGATAAGTCAAAGGCTCGAATCTCCTTGCCCTTGTTCCTTCATCCAAAGCCGGAAGTGGTACTTTCTGAACGCCATACAGCGGATAGTTATCTGATGGAACGCCTGAAAGAACTGGGTGTAATTTAATTCAGTCGGGTTTTTGCTACGTCTGAGAATGATAACGCCGGTTAACAGAAACCGGCGTTTTTTGTACCTGCTGGAGTGAAGGGATTACTGAACCACTTCGCCGCTCTCAACAACGGTCTTTCTGACTTTATCGCTGAATTCCAATGCTTCTTTGCGAATAGCATCTTCATCAACTGTCAGCATGTTACGGTTTTCCATTAGCAGCTTGCCATCAACAATGGTGTGCTTAACGTTTGACGCGTAAGCCGAATACACAAGGGCTGAATACGGATTGTAAACCGGTACCATGTTCGGTGCTTTGGTGTCGATCACGATGATATCTGCCAATTTACCGGCTTCCAGCGAACCGATAGTGTTTTCCATATGCAGGGCACGAGCCGCGCCGATTGTCGCCATTTCGATCACTTTCATCGGCGGCATGGCGGCACGATCTTTGTTGACCAGTTTATGAACTTTGGCAACCTGGTTGAACTCATCAATGGTGCTAAGGGTATTGCCGGACATCGGACCGTCTGTACCCAGACCGATGCGTAGCCCGTCATCGAACATTTTCAGGGCAGGGGAAACACCTTTTGCTGATTTGATGTTGGCACTCATGTTATGGGCAATGCCGACGTCATGTTTTTTAAGCAGGGCTATGTCATTGTCATCAACATTGATCACGTGCGCACCAACCAACTTAGGGGTCAGCGCTCCGATATCGGCCATGTATTCAACCGGTGTTTTACCACCGCTTCGTTCTGCAATTACCAGGTTTTCACGTTCAGATTCAGCAAGGTGGATCATCACAGGTACATCATGTTTAAGTGAAAGCTCTGTGATTTTCTGAAGGGATTCTGTGGTGTTGGTGTAAGGCGCGTGAGGAGCAAAAGCCGGGGTAATACGCGGGTGATCTTTGTATTCCTCTATAAAGTTCAGCGCATACTTAATGCCTTCATCGGCATTAGCCGCGTCAGCAACCGGGAACTTGATGACAGTTTCCCCCAGAACGGCACGCATACCTATGGTATCAACTGTTTTGGCAACCTCATCTTCAAAGTAATACATATCGGCATAAGTGGTGACGCCGCCTTTGACCATTTCCACGTTACCTAGCTGGGCACCGATTCGAACCATGTCACGGGAGACTAGTTTCTTTTCCAACGGGAAAATATAACGGTGGAGGCGATCAGGTACATCATCGGCCAGTGAGCGGAAGACGGTCATTGAAACATGGGTATGGGTGTTGATCAGGCCCGGCATTACAATATCACCATCGGCATCAATGGTTTTGGCGGCGAGGTAGTCTTTGATGTTCGAGCCGTCAGTTACGGCAAAAATTTTGTTCTCTTTCACTGCCACCAAGCCGTTGCTATAGACAGTGTTTTCCTGATTCATTGTCAGAACGGTGGCATTTTTGATTAGCAGATCGACTTTTTCCAGAGCTAAAGCTGAAGTGCTGGCGAGGGAGGTTGCTGCAAGGGAAACAGCGAGAAGTGTTTTCTTAAACATTGAAGACAATCACTTAAATGATACAGGTGTTTGATAATACCCTCTGAACTTGATCAGGAAATGTGTATTGCAGAATTAACCAATGTAATTGTGATAACCATCACCTTTCGATAAGTGGTAAATCATCTTCTGGATAAGAAAACAGCACCGAAAGGTGCTGTTAATCGTTTGCTTGCTGTTGTTTTTATCAATTTGATGAATTTTTCTTGTTATAAACTAAGGTGAAAATCATCCAGGCGGTTAATGCTGAGCTGCAAAGTGGCAATGCAATCCAGACGCCATTAACGCCGACGAATTTGGCCAGGGTAAAGATGAATAGGGTAATAAGAATGAGCTTGCCGCCAGTCAGGAACGAGGCTTCTTTGGCTTTATTCACTGATTGGAAATAGGTTGCGCCCACCAGCAATAAGCCTTCCATCGGAAGCCCCCAGAAGTAAAGCTGCATGCCGTTAACTGCCTCTGGCAGCAGGGTCGTGTTATTTCCGGCAAAGAGATAGACCACATAGTCCGGGAAGCCGTAAAGGAAAGCGACACCACTGAGCGCTACCAGTAAGGTGGCGGCAAAGGCCATGTTGCGTGCTTTGATCACTCGCTCAGTCTGACCGGCTCCTGTGTTGTAGCTGGTAATTGGCTGGATACCCAGGGCAATCCCTTCAAATATCAGGTAGAAGAAAGCTTCGGTATAGCTGACGATGCCGTAAGCGGCGACATGAATGGCACTTCCTACCCAAAGGAAAGCCTTGTTATGTAGGGTCAGCACTACCGACAGATAGAGGTACATCAGCAGGCTGGAAAGACCTAATCGGCTAATTTGCTTTACGCTGTCCCAGTGTAATCTGAGGGTTTCCCAGCTGATTTTCAGGCGGGTTTTCTTACCGAAAAAATGTTGCAGGCAGAGTAGAGTGGTTGCTGCTTGTGACAACATGGTGGCGATGGCTGCTCCGGTTAGTTCCCATGGAATGACGACGATAAATACCCAGTCGAGAATCACATTCAGCACACCGCCGAAAATCATAATCCAGGTAACCCGGTTAGGTTCACCGTCATTTCGCAGCAGGGATGAGAACGCCATTGAGATAACAGGAAAAGCGCCCAAGGCGAAATACCAGAACAGGTAGTCTGATGCCATCTGGAATATTTCACCTTCTGCTCCCAGCCAGCGCAGGACATCATCAGCGAAAAGAATGCCTAAGCTGCAGCTTATCAGGGAAATAATCAGACAGAGCGAAAGGGCGTTTCCAACAATAATTCTGGCCTGGTCTGTATGCCCTTCGCCGAGCTTTATTGAGACCAGGGCTGAGGCTCCCATGCCGACCATCGCACCCAGTGCATAGAGGATGGAGCCGATAGGGTAGCCGAGCATGATCCCGGCAAGGCCGTTTTCACCGATAAAATGACCGACAAACATGCCGTCGATAGCAACGTAAATACCAGTAACCAGCATGGCAGCAATGGTTGGCATGGTGTAGCGGATGAAGAGTCGGAAAATGGCGTCATCCCGCAGTGATAAATGTGGTGCTTGGCTGATTTCTGGCATGAAAGTGAGTTCTGATAACAAATTAACAGGGAGCTATAGTATCGGATGATCCCTTAAATAGGGTATCGATATGATCACTATATTTTGAATGATGTCAGTTGTCAGCCTGTGTAAATCAGACAGATATTACTGTTGCGATGAGATTACATGATTTAGCGGGTAATAAGCGGTTAACAGCAGGTAGCGATGAACAACCTTTCCATTGCCATGTCTTTTTAGCGGGTGATGAACTTCGTGGAATCCGCCGGACAGGGCACATTTTTGCTCCAGGCTTTTCGGTAGAGAATGTGCACAATCCTGGAGTCGGATACCGTCGGCGATGTACTCATCTGAATTAGCAGGTAAGTGTCCCAGCCACCAGGCCGGAATTTCTTTACTGGCTTTGCTGCGGTCGAACCAATGGTCAGAAATAACCAGTAGGTGCTGTGGTTTGTCAGTGTCTGTTTGCTTACAAGCCGCACTAATTGATTGCAGTAGCGCTTCACGCCGGCCCAGATTGGCGCTGTCCAGACGATGGGCGATAACCAGAATATAAAAATGCGGTGTTTCGATAGTAAAAACTGGTTGTTCCTGATTCTCTTCGCTTGGTGATTTCACAAGGGTGGCGTTGATATCGGCTTGCTTCATGGTCGATATAATGCGTCGGCATAAAGCTTTACCCATGTGATATTCGCGCATCCCCCGGTTATGTACTGTCGGATAATGATGCTCACATAGCTGCAAGCAGTCAGACTGAAACTGGTTGATACTGACAGAAAGAAGATCTCTGACCAAAGATGAAAAGCCTCACAAACACAATACAACATGCTTAGCCTGAAAAATTGGTTAGGTAAATGGGTCAGGCCAAAAACATTTTATTACAGATAAGTTATCGTAACAGAAAAATATGCTTTGCCTGACGATTATTCAATGATTTAGTGATCAAAAAAGCCCCTTTTTGGGGGCTTCTTAGCAAATATTGATGATTTTAACAGTTATGGCTTCGAAGAGGCTGCGCGATTCGGGCCGGAAAATCCTGAAAACCACCGTTTGAATGTCTTATACCTCAGGCCAAGCAGAATTAATGAAACCAAAATATACAGAGCAGGCTCTGTAATTCCGGATTTTACCGACCAGTAATAGTGGATCGGGCTCAGAAGCAGGGCGAGATAAACAAGGTTATGCAGCTTTTGCCATTGAAAGCCAAGACGGCGTTGCATTTTTTTAGTCGAGGTGACTGCCAGAGCAAGCAGGATTAGCCAGCTGATAGCACCCAATGTCAGGTAAGGGCGAGAAGCAATTTCAACGGCAAGTAGTGACCAGTTGAAGTTGAGATCCAGCGCCAGATAGCCCAGCAAGTGGAGTGCCGCCCAGAAAAAGCTGTATAAGCCTGTCAGACGGCGAATTTTCATCAGTCCGCCTTGCCTGAAGTATTTGGCAACAGGTGAGATCAGCAAGGTTATCATCAGGGTATTGAGTGCTGCCTTTCCGGTAAAGTGGCTGATGCCCTGAACCGGGTCAGCTCCCAAGTCGCCGCTGAGAGTCTGTAAAATCAGTAACGCAACAAAACTGAGCGATACCAGATGGATGATGACTTTCAGTCCGGTAATGTGTTTAGGTGACAGCTTCATCAGTAGTTTTTCCTCAAATCCATACCTTTGTACAGGCTCGCTACTTCTTCCGCATAGCCGTTGAACATTTTGGTCGGCTGGCGTCGGCTGCTGAACAGACTCCCTTCACCGATAAAGCGCTCACTGGCCTGACTCCAGCGCGGATGGTCAACTGTCGGGTTAACGTTGGCATAGAAGCCGTATTCCTGAGGAGCCAGCAGATTCCATGTAGTCGGCGGTTGCTTGTCTGTCAGGGTGATTTTGACAATAGATTTGATGCTCTTGAAACCATACTTCCACGGAACAACAAGCCGGATTGGAGCACCATTTTGCGGAGCCAGGGTTTTACCGTAAAGGCCGACGGAAAGCAGAGTTAACGGATTCATAGCTTCATCCAGTCTTAAACCCTCGACATAAGGGTAGTCAATGCCGCCGCCTAGACGCCGCGATGCCTGTCCCGGCATCTGTTCAGGATCGTAGAGGGTCTCAAAGGCAACATACTTAGCGCTGCTTTTCGGATCGGCTTTTTTCAGCAAAGTCGCTAAAGGAAAACCAATCCATGGGATATTCATCGACCAGGCTTCGACACAGCGCAGCCGGTAGATCCTCTCTTCCAGAGAGAATGAGGAGAAAATATCCTCATAGCCCAGCGTCAGAGGTTTGTTGACCAGTCCACCAACTTCAATGTTCCATGGGTTCGTTTTGAAATTGGCTGCACGAGCTGCCGGATCTGACTTATCGGTTCCAAATTCATAAAAATTATTGTACTGAAGAATTTTGCTTTCAGGTGTCAGTGCAAGCTGCTTACCAGAGTATTGAGAGGAGTTGGTTGTAAGTAACCGGCGTGTGTCTTTGAGTTCTTTTTTTGAACCGGTGAAGGCATCAAATAACCCGGCATTGGCTTTTGCCGCAATTGGCATTCCGACAAGGGTAATTCCCAGCTTTTTTAGGATATCGCGGCGTTGGCGGTAGACTGATTCAGGGGTCGCTTCATTTTCAGTTAAAGTCCAGCGTGATGTTTTCTTGATAAGCATATTCTTCCTTAATTTTCCGGCTTATTCCGTATCTTTTTACGGTGTTTTTTGTCGGCTTATATCTGTATGTAATATCAAGAGACCTGAATAATTAGTGAAAAATTTCATCAAATTGCACTTTGATTTTAGTGATAAAGGCGGTATGTTTCGGCTCGAAGTAAAATTTATCGCTTAGTTCAGGGAATTTGAATGATTAAAAAAGCTGTTTTGATTTCAACTCTTTTGGCCTTTCCTATGCAGGCTGCTGCACTTACTTCTCCACTGACTGCCGGTGTTTTCCTCGGCAGCCCGACATCTGGACTAACGGTACAGTATCGCGATGATTACAAGTTCGCTGTAGGTTTTAATGAGCCAAGTTTTTCTGTTGATGCAATCTGGAATACCAGTGATATGGCAACAGGAAGTATGTACTCGCCTCTCTATGGATTCACTGGTATTCAATGGGTAGATGACAGTGAACATGAGTGGGGACCTCGTGGCGGTGTTGGAATCGTCCTGCCATATCACTATGTGCATATATATGCAGAGGCTGGCGTGACATGGTATATGCAAAAAGAGTCAAGCATGGAAGTTGAAGGCGCTGTTGGCGTAAGGTTTAACCTCTAATGTTTTTGTTGGGGTTGATGGCGGTTTTTGAGAAACTGCCACTTTCTCAATGTTTGTAATTTACTATGACTGATCTACACGACTTCAATGCCAACCTTGAGTTACAGCATATCTATCTTGAGGTTTACGCAGAACGTTACCATTTCCTGAAACAGTTTTTCGAAAGCTATTACTGTTATCGCCACGGCTTGCTGACCCGAAATGGAAAGGCCGACTGGGAGCAGATCTTTGAGTTCAGTCCTCGAACTGTAGCAGCGACTAAAGTTACTGATCGTAAGCAGCTTGTTCGGGAGCTGCGCATGCCATTGACGGTACTGACTGGAAAGCTGAAAGAGATGGTCAGAGATGATGAGCTGAGTATTGAGTCAATAAAGCAGCTATTAGACTCGCATCTGGATTACATAATCCTGACTCGTCATGAACATCAGAAGCTGAAGAAGGCCGGCCTGCTGGACAGAATGCCTGCCGATTATTATCAGCAGAATAGTGACAATTACCTTGTTACGGATGCCAGATTCAGTGTTGTCGGCATCTGTTTTATTGCTTAGGTAATTGTGTCCGTTCAAGCTGAACGAACTTTAAAAATCCCCTGCTACTAAGAGATGTCCGGTTTTTACCAGCATCAGGCAGCCTTTCCGTGTTGATGGCTGATGAGTACTTCCGGCCGGGTTTCGGAGCCAGGTTCCTTTCTCATATTCGCCCTGTTCATCACAGAACTCTCCTGAAAGAATAAAGACTTCCTCGCCGCCGTCATGCCGGTGGCGGGGTAATGATGTATCGGGTTGCCATTTCATCATGACAGTCTGTTCACCTTTAAAGCCATGCAGAGGCAGGGTAGACATGCCGTTTTCTAGTCCCGGTTGCCAGCTTGCATTGTGGGTATCAAGCCGGAAAATTACATTATCCTCTTCAGGAAACATATTGAGCTTTACATAGAGCAGGCAGCCAGTATTGCTACCCGGTGAGTGATATGAACCCGGCGGATTTCGAATATAGGTACCTGCGGGGTAGTCGCCGTCTTCATCTTGAAATACGCCGTCGATAACGAAAATTTCTTCCCCGTTGGGGTGGAAATGAGCCTGAAAATGGGTGTTGGGGTCATAACGAACAAGGCTGGTGACTTGGCCTCTTTCTGCCGCTTCCCGCTCAAGCGGGATCCGCCAGACGCCGGTGGAAGGAGATGCCAGCCATTGCTGGCGGGTTGTATCTATCACCACTCGCTGATGCCTGTCCATATTGAATGAAGATAGTACGTTCATCTTCGCAGCCTCAATTTAACTTCTCTGATTTAGTTTATACGATGAATAGTTGTTCATACGATGAACTGACTATGTGTCAGACGCTATCTAAATTGATAATTTTGACTTTACGATGACGAAGTGTGGGGGGCAGCCACGTACAATGGGCTGGTGTTAAAAACTCTGACAGAAAAACGCTGGTGCGGTGTATAGAACTTGAGAAAAGATTCTATTGAAAAGTGATAACAGCCCAATGTTTGCCATACTTTCAGTACCTCAAAGGGAGACGTTTTTGTGTTTCGCTCATTACTTATATCAATCACTTGTCTGGCATCAATGGCAGCGAACGCCATTGAGTATCAGCGACCGGATGTTAACAGCAAGCTGGTCGGTACAATGGAATATTATCAGGTGAACAAAGGTGAGAGCCTGGCTGATATTGCAAACAAATACGATGTTGGCTTTCTGGCACTGATGGAAGCCAATAAAGGCGTTGATCCTTTCCTGCCGACACCGGGGACACTGCTGACAGTACCTACCCAGTTAATTTTGCCTGATGTGGAGCGAGAGGGCATAGTCATTAACCTCGCAGAGTTGAGATTGTATTACTTCCCGCAGGATGATCATGATCGTATGCATGTCTTTCCGATTGGTATTGGACGTGTAGGACGTGAAACACCGCAAATGACGACTCAGGTTAGTCAGAAGATTGAGAATCCGACCTGGACCCCGACGGCAAACATTCGTAAAGAATATCGTGAGAAGCATGATATTGAGTTGCCAGCCGTTGTACCTGCCGGTCCGGAAAACCCTCTGGGTGAATACGCGATGCGACTCAGCTATGGCAGCGGACAGTATCTGATCCACGGAACCAATAAAGATTTCGGTATTGGAATGCGGGTAAGCTCCGGTTGTATTCGCATGAACCCGTGGGATATTGAGTGGTTATTCCCCCAAGTGCCGGAAGGCACTAAAGTGAGGGTTATCAATCAGCCGTTAAAGCAGACAGTGGAGCCGGATGGTTCTTTATATGTTGAAGTTCATCAGCCGCTGTCGAAGTCAGAAGAGCAGGTGGGCACACATAAAAGCGTTAAACCGACTGACTTGTTGCTAACATCTGTTGAAGGTGATGATACCGCGGAAAACCGACTGAATTCTGCTTTGTTCCTGCAAACCGGCGTGCCGACAGAATTGAGACGGGATATTTAGCCGGTGATGTGAGGCCAGAACGTGGATCGGACTTGGGACCAGACTTTTCCAGTCAGATGAAAAAAGCGAGAGTTGTGAGGCTCTCGCTTTTTCATTTCTTACTCGAATCTTTTGCCTAGTGTTATTAGTTTGATTTAGCAGAAACTACCTGACTGTCTCGCTCAGCCAGTTTTTGGTAATCAAACGAAAAGCCTGTCAGATCCGGGTGACGTTCATAAAATAAGGCCTTATCACGCTCATTGGCTTCGTTATAGGTAATTATGCCATATCCGCTAGGGTACTCTTGGTTCCAGAGTGTACTTTTGGCAACAAGGCTGGAAGTAATAAACTGGCCGATATAAGTTACGTTACCGGGGGAAATCGTAAATTCCAGTCCGAGATCCTCTCTGGATTTTGAAATAATGCTTTTATTGCCGTTGTCACCTTTGAAGCCGATACAGAACAGTTCGTACTTTCCTGGTGGCAGCGCAATGCTGAACAGCTGGCCCCTCATAAAACCGGTATTGAAATCATAGTCATCGTTTTTGTTGACCAGAGTGATGATCTCATTATCTCCGGACTGACGAATATAAAGGGTGGTGACAAGGCCTTCACCGGAAGACGGGCCATGCGTTGTCGCACTCAGGCTTCCGGTCAGGTAACCTGCGGTGTCTTCTGGGGTATCTTCAAATTTTTCCGGTAGTGATACTGATATTCCAGAGCTGCATCCGAACATAAACAAGCTGGAAAATAGGAAAAATAAAAGTTTCATCGCCACTAATCCTTGTTCTTTTTGATAGTTAACGGGCTTTTGTTTACATGTAATGGTTTACGCCCGTTAATTTGTATCTGTTCTTATATATGCCATAGTTTACTGTGTCGTTCACTGAGTAATTGTAATCTATTGCTTTCAAACTTGATAATTATGAGCAGGTACACGGATCTCAGTTATCACTATTTAGATTGCTGCTACTAATTTTGGAGCTGTAACAATGACGTATTGATTATGGGATAAGCTCGGGTTGCCAATAGTCAGGGTTCTGTCAAATGTGATAGAGTGGCGCTCTTTTTTTGCTGTTTGATAAGAAGAATGAGATCGATTCGCCTTACCGAGATTAAGCCGTTGTTTTTCCCCGCTAACCGAGATGGGCTGGCATTTCGCCTGTTTTCTTACTTTGCAGTCATTCTGCTTTTAATTCTTATTGTGCAAAACGTTGCCGAGTTTGCACTGATCAGGGCCATGCTTCATGTTCCTGAAAAGATCCAACAAGAGATGTTGGAATTAGCGTATCAGGCTGAAGTAATGATTGAAGACGGAGATATGGATGAACTGGCTGACTGGGAAAAAGCACAAGATTATTATCTGTTTGTGCTAGACAGTGATAAGAAAACGATCAGCGGCCGTGAAATGCACCCGCATTTTGAATTTAAATTGCAGTTTATTCGTCGTTTGGATACGACATTTGAAAACCGGGTAAATCAGCCGATTATTGCTATACCACTTCGAACTGGGCATACCCTGGTGGTTCAGTTTCCTCGTCAGTACCATCCCGCGCGCTATTTCCCATATTATTTCTCGCTTATTCAAATCTTTATTGCGATCTTGATATTGAGTGTGTTTTCTATGCTATTAGCGCGTTATTTACAGCGTCCTCTCAATAAGCTTCAAGATGCGAGTAATCGTCTTGCCGACGGTGACTTCAGTGTTCGGGTCAGTAACGAAGTGGGGGATAAAGTCACTGAGTTCGCGCATCTTGCTGACTCTTTCGACCATATGACGACGCGTATTCATGGTCTGGCGCAAAAACAGAAACAGCTTATTCGTGATGTTTCTCATGAACTCAAAACACCGCTGGCGCGGCATAGTCTTGCTCTTCACCTGTTGCGTAAGCGACTCCCTGATGACTGTCAGCATCTGCTGGATAGGCTGGAAAAAGAGTCTGACGAGATGAACGATTTGGTAACAGAGATCCTTGAATACAGCCAGCTTGAGAATGCTAAATACTCGGTGAGTCTGGTTCCGGTGCAGCTGGAAACTGTTTGTCAGCATATAGTGCTGGATATGCAGGGTAAAGTTCAGCCGGGGCAGGTACTGTCATTTGAAGGAGACAAAGGTGGAGAAATGGTACGGGCCGATAATCGCCTGTTGCTTCGGGTGGTTAAGAATCTGCTCGGGAATGCGGTGAAATACGCCGGAGCAGAAGCCAAGATTTCAGTCTCGCTCGGCCACAGAAATGGCTGGACACAATTGGTGATTGAAGATGATGGTTGCGGCATTCCCCAGCAGCAACTTCAGCAGATCTTCGATCCCTTTACCCGTCTGGAGATGGCAAGGGATAAACAATCCGGTGGTTACGGCTTGGGGCTGGCGATTGTTAAAGAATCCATGTCATTAATGAAAGGGCATGTCAGTGCTGAAAATCGTCCGGAAGGCGGTTTGCGGATCAACTTGTTGTTCCGGCCTGCCTGAGAATTGCCATTTTAGAAGGAATAGGTGCGGGGAAAAGAAAAAATAAAGGGTATGTTTTTAACCAGGCCTGCTTACGGGAGGAATATCTGTAAGCAGGCTTGAGACTGTTATCGACATATAACGTGCCGAAACATTGCTTGCGAAGTTTTATTTACGCATTTTTTCTACGTTGATAACGTTCTTGAATTTACTTGCTTTAGACAACAGGTAATCAACATCTGGCGGGAAGTCTTTGTTTGATTTTGCATGTTTCATCATGTCAAACACAGTGAACTCAGTCAGAATTGCATACTGGTAAGGTTCAAAATCACCTTCAGCCTGAAGAGTCGGGTCAAAATACTGATCGCCTTTACGGATAATTGCGTGATCAATGATTGGCTCTTCACAACGGTAACCCAGAACGTAACGCTCGCCTTTGCCATAAATTACATTCATATAGCTGTTGTAGAAGCACTCATTTTCAGTGGTTGTGCAAGTCTCCAGCAGCGCCTCGTCCATCGGTGAAACTGTCACGATGCGAATCTTATCAGCTTTGTAGTTAAGCTCTGTCAGTTGGCGACGTACTTCGTCTAGGTTTACTTGTGTCACTTCTTATACCGTGTATATCAATAAAATCCGCGGCATTATAGCGCCCAATCCGTTAAATATCACGAATGACGCGATTTTCCGGTAGTAGTAGATATTTCGTTAATGATTTCCTGATACTTCTTTACGAATGCAAAGAATGTAAATTACCTGCAAATGTGAATTGTTATCACTTATATTCCGCTCCAGATTAAGCAGTCACGTCCCCGGGCGAATATTAGCCTGAATCCAACCTCTCAAAAACAATAATCAGGAGAGGCTTAGTTGCTCAAATAATATGGAGATAGCGGAAAATGTTTTCTAAAAGTCAGCTGGCTTTATTGATTGGTGCCATCGTGTCGGCACCGGTCGCTTATGCGCAAACCAATGATCAGGTGGACAGTGTGGATGAACACATGGTCGTTACCGCCCGTGACTACGGCTATAAAGCGGATACTAATACCACGGCGATGCGTATTGAGGCGACTCAGTTGGAAACACCGGGGCAGGTAGCGATCATTGATGAACAGATTATTGATGAGCAACGGGCCTCTACGCTTGGGGAAGTGTTGAAGAATGACTCCAGTATCTCGGAAGGCGGCAAAGGCCGTAACCGTGAGGTATTTCAGTTGCGAGGTTTTGAGCTGAGCAGTGGCGACAGCTATCTTCGTGATGGTAAGCAACACTGGTCTCACTACCGTCAGCCGGTAGAACTGCTTGAGCGAGTCGAAGTGCTGAAGGGGCCGGCAGGCCTTCTGTATGGTAAATCTGCGCCGGGTGGCCTGATCAACATGGTTTCGAAGAAACCGACTTATGAAACTCAGGTAAACGTTAGTCAGGATATCGGCTCGAATAACTCATCTCGTACCGTTGTTGATGTCAGCGGAGCATTGAATGCAGACCAAACCCTTCGTGCTCGTACTGTGCTGGCTAAACAAAACTATGATTCATGGCGCAATTACACTGACGGCAGCACGCCTTCCACTGAGCGCTTTGTTGGCGGCCTGTTTGTTGATTACGACATCAACGATGATGTTACTCTTTCGTTCCATTATGACAAAACCAATGACCACGGCAGCGTAGATACCGGAGCCTATATTGTTGACGGTAAACCTGTTTTAGGCGAAGGCCATGTGTGGGATGCTCAGTGGTCAAATATTGAAAATGATGTCGAAAATATTGGTCTGGATGTTAAAGCGCAACTGACAGACAGCTGGCATCTTGCGGCAGGGTATAACCATCAGGACTTTGAGCGTCGGGACATCGAAAGCTTCTCCAAGCCAGATACTTACAACGCGGCTGATGGTACATTCACTTATAATGGCTACGACCGCTGGGACAACTGGCAGTTTGATACTGCTTATGTTGATTTCGTCGGTGAGTTTGATGCACTGGGTGTCGATCATCAGATGCTTGTCGGTGCAAACTGGCTGGGTTACTACTACAAAACGCAAAGCCAGTACTTGAAAGGCTTTACAGCTACTGTTGGCCAGCCGATGGATAAGCCGGCAAACCTGCATTACAGCAATGGTAAAGTGAAAGATCCGACTGAACGCGATTCCTACGGTATTTACCTGCAGGATATGATTACCTTCAATGAGCAGTGGCAGGTGTTGGCTGGTGTTCGCTTTGACCGCTTTGAAAATGACAAACACACGCACAACAATGTACTGCCAAAAGCAGGTATTATTTTCCATCCTGAATCAAACGGTTCTGTTTACTTCACTTATTCTGAAAGCTTTGAGCCAAAAGATCCGGTGAACGATGAAAACGATGTCAACAATGGCATGGAATTAAAGCCGGTGAAGGGCAAACTGTATGAATTGGGAACCAAGTGGGAATTGCTTGATAACCAGCTATTTGTATCGGCAGCTGTCTTCGATATTACACAGGAAAACAAAGTACTGAGCGAAGAGGTTGCGGATGTACCTGGAAAAGAAAGTATAACGACTCAGGTTGGTGAGCAGGTTCACCGTGGCGCTGAACTGAGTGCTTCCGGTTATGTCACCGAGAAACTGGCACTAAACGGTTCATTTACTTACCTTGATGCAGAAGTGAAAGATCCTACTGACGTTACGAAAGACGGTAAGCGTCCTGCGGATGTACCTGAGCTTTCAGCAAGCATTTGGTCTCGTTATGCTGTTACGGATAATACGAATGCTAACCTGGGTGTGATTTATGTCGGTGAGCGTTACGGTGACACTGAAAACGAGTATAAGAAAGATGCTTATACCCGTGTAGATGCAGGTGTTGCCCATACGATTAAATACGATCAGCATCTGGACATCATCATGCGCCTGAATGTTGAAAACGTCTTTGACACTGACTACCTGGCAGGTGGCAGCCAGACCAAGACCATTTTGGGTGAAGGTCGCAATTACATGGCGACATTGCAAGTACGTTATTAATAAAATTGGGTTTTAATTTTGGGGGAGTGAAAGTTCCCCCACATTTTTGATTCGAGCAATAAAAGCACTTTAAATGATATTTATTTTCATTTATGATGCCACTGTTTGTTTTTTGAACTTTATCTCTATGATTCCCATAGCGATTTTTTATTTTTATGAATCCTCTGAAGGCATTATTTGTAAAATGAAGCTAAGAAAAACCAGCCTTGCAGTAATGATGGGCTTTTTGGCCGCAGGCGCAAACGCCGATAGCCTGGATAGCGCACGGTCGATTGAAAGGAATATCAATGCCTCTTCTGCGCAAAGCCAGAAAAAAATTGATAAAAGTGCCGAAGCGACACTATCGATGGCGGCTGAGATTGAACAACTTCAGGAAGAAGTGAAGAACCTGACTGTATACCGCGATCACTTAGCCCGTCTTGTTGTGAGCCAGGAAGCAGAGGCGGATAGCCTTAACGTTCAGATCCGCGGCATCGGTGAGACCCGTCAAGGCATCGTTCCTCTGATGTATAAGATGATTGACGGTTTAAAAGTGCTGATAGCTGAAGATAAACCTGTTCGTCGGGAGCATCGGCTGGCAAGAATCGCCAAATTAGATGCGATGATGGGGAAGGCCGATGTCAGTGATGCAGAAAAGTATCGCCGTATTCTGGAGGCTTACCAGATAGAAGTTGATTACGGCACCAAGCTGGGTATTTATCAGGGCCGGATTGAGCTGATGGATCAGGACTCTATCGAAGCTGACTTGTTGTATCTTGGCCGAATCTCACTGGTTGCCCGAAGCCTGGACGGTAAACGCTACTGGGCGTGGAACGATAAGGTTTCAGGGTGGCAGGCGTTGGATTCACAGTTTGCCAAAGGTATTGATCAGGCTTTTGCCATCGCCTCAAAGCAGGCAGCACCTGGCCTCATTTCACTTCCTGTATCTGTTAACGTGGAGAGCAAGTAATGAAAATCAAAACGTTAGCAATCGCACTATGTCTGTTTAGCCTGCCTTTTGCGGCTTCTGCAAATCCGACTCTTCTTGAGAAAACCAGACAAGAACAACAGATACAAAAAACGCATAACGCAGAGCGTGAAGCCGGTTTCAAACTGACGGAAAAAGAAGTCAGAGCGAAGCGCAATGCCCTGATTGCTGAGCGTAACCGCCTTCAGCGAGAAACTGAGCTGTTAAGCAAGTCATTCAGCAAAAATGAAAATAAGCTGACGAAACTTGAAGAGCAGTTACGATTGGAAACCGGCAGTCTTGGTGAGTTGTTTGGTGTTGTCCGTCAGGCAGCAAAAGAACTGGATACTGAAATGGCGTTTTCAGTTACCGGTGCAGATCACTCAAACTATGATGCTGTAGTTAATGAGATTGTGGCTGCAAAAGCATTACCTTCAATCACTCAGTTAAACGGCCTCTGGCTGGGTATGACTGAGCAGATCAAGGCGAGTACAGAGCTACGTCAGGTTAGTGTTCCTTTCATCAATGGTGAAGGTCACCAGTCAGTTGTTCAGGCATACCGCTTGGGAAGCATGGGCCTGATTGCTGATCAGGGTTACATTTCCTGGGATGGTAAACGTCATGTTGCAACACCTTATCTTAAACAGCCGGAAAATGGCCCTTCTTTCTCCGTGATGTCCCAATTAAACGAATCCGGTTTGCAGGCAGTGGTTGTTGATCCTTCCCGAGGCGTGATGCTTGAGCAACTGGCTAATTCTCCTGAATTAAAAGATCGCATCGAACATGGTGGTGTCGTAGGTAAGATCATTCTTGGTCTGTTGGCTGTCGGTGCTGTGATTGCATTGTTCCGCGGCGCAAAACTGATGATGATCCGTCAGCAAATTAAAGCCCAGCTGAAAAATCCTACTAAGCCGGGTAACAATCCGCTTGGTCGCGTGCTGAACGTGTATAACAAAGCGCAGAACCGTTCAGTTGAAGCATTGGAGCTTCGCCTGCTCGAGACCATTGTTGATGAACAGCAGGGGCTTGAAAAAGGTCTGTCGATGCTGAAACTGCTGGCGGCGTTGGCACCGATGCTGGGTCTGCTGGGGACAGTAACCGGGATGATTGAAACTTTCCAAGTGATCACTCAGTTCGGTAACGGTGATCCGACCGTGATGGCCGGAGGTATTTCCATGGCGTTGGTAACAACGGTACTGGGACTGGTTTCAGCAATGCCGCTGCTTCTAGCACACAATGTGTTGAGTACTCAGGCTGATAATATCCGCAATATTCTGGAGAAACAGGGCATCAGCCTGGTTGCGGAACAGGCTGAAAAAGCAGGAAGCGCAGCCTGATGGGATCCCATATATTTGAAGTGCATTTTATACAAGCGATGGGGCTGGAATCCTGGTGGTATTCGCTGCAGCACTTTATGAACCAGGGCGGCCAGGTGCTATGGTGGTTGGCTGCTGTGGTTGTCCTGTGTTGGCTTTTGGTGATCGAAAGGATTCTTTATCTGGCGTTTACTTACCCAAAACATAAACAGCAATGGCTGACGAAGTGGCAGGCGAGGGACGATCAAACATCCTGGTATGCCCATGCCCTTCGTGACGGTTGGTTGAGTGAGGCCCGTATTGCGCTGAACCAGAATCTGAATCTGATAAAAGTGCTGGTGGCAATTTGCCCTATGTTGGGGCTGCTTGGCACAGTTACCGGCATGATCTCAGTGTTTGATGTGATGGCAACTCAGGGAAGTAGCCAGCCACGCCTGATGGCATCAGGGATTTCGCTGGCAACATTGCCGACAATGGCTGGCATGGTTGCAGCTCTTGCCGGTATGTTTGTTCACGCCCGCCTTTCAAAAGCCTGCCATCTGCGTGAACTCAAGTTAGAAAAATTATTAAGGAGCCAGTGATGCGATTAAGTCGTCCGTCTTCTGCTCGTGAAGAAGCCCAGGTCGATCTGACTTCGATGCTGGATATTGTTTTCATCATGCTGATTTTCTTCATTGTGACCAGCTCGTTTGTACGAGAGTCTGGTGTTGAAGTAAATCGCCCGCAGGCCAGCAATGTGGTTAGCCAGAAAGATGCCGGTATTTTCATTGCGATTACTTCAGCTAACGACATCTATATCGACAAGCGGGTTGTCGATGTTGAGCGTGTTCAGGCCACATTAGAACACTTGTTGCTTGAGCAACCAGAAGCGTCTTTGGTCATTCAGGCAGATGAACATGCTTATAACGGAACGGTTGTTAAAGTTATGGATGCAGCGAAAGGGGCCGGAGTTAAGAAGATAGCGCTGGCTGCGGAGAAACGCTGATGCTGCGTTTAATCATTGCACTGCCTCTGGCATTGGCAACCGCGATTGGTTTGTTTACTTTCATGGCCTGGATGGTGGATAACGGTAATCAGCGGGCACAGGATGATAAGCAATTGTTTGCTTTTGACATGGTGATGGTTGAGCAGGAGCAGGAAGTTCAGCGCCGTAAACGAGCAGTGCCGGAAAAGCCGGATACACCTGAGCATCCGCCGGAAGCCGTCCCGACTGCATCGCAAACGGCGAACGCAACAGTAACGCCAACCATGCCAAGTCTGGCGTTGGATACCGCAATTACCGGTTTGGCGATTAATGTTCCTCAGTTTTCTGACTTTGGCGCTAATCAGCAGGCAATGCCGCTGTATCGGGTTGAACCTCGTTATCCGTCCAAAGCACAAAGGCAAGGGCTTGAAGGGTATGTGTCACTCACCTTTACCATAGATCCGCAGGGCCGTCCGGCTGATATTCAAGTGGTGGATGCAAAACCTCGCCGAGTCTTTGAAAGGGAAGCTATACGCGCCTTGCGCAAATGGAAATACCAGCCGAAAGTTGTAGATGGCAAAGCGGTGGCTCAGTTGGGGCAATCAGTAAGACTGGAGTTTAAAATAGATCGATGATGAAGCAGTTTGCTTTTGTCCTGGCTCTGATATTTGTCGCCGGGCCGGTTAATGCCGAACTTTCCCAATATACCGCAGGCAAGGTTCAGCGTGCGCATAACCTGCAACAGGAAGAAAAGCTAGATGAGGCGATAGCCCTTCTGGCAGGTATCTCTCCCTCGAAAGCTTATGATCAGGCTTTTGTACAACGTATGTTGGGCGTTTTCTACTGGCAACAGGGCGACCTTGGCAAAGCTATTGAGAACCTGTCAAAGGCCGTCAAAAGTGGGCTATTGGAAGATGAGCAGGCATGGGTAACGCAACGAATGCTGGCGGATATTTTGCTGTCTGATGAAAAGTTCAGGCGGGCTTTGCCACATTACTATCAGTTGACGAAGAATATTCCCGAAGGTCAGAAAACTGATGAATTGTGGCTGCGTATTGCTCAGTCTCATTACCAGCTGAGTGAATGGAAATCGGTGCTGTCAGCAATGAAAACCTATGAGTCATTTGCTAAACATGACGAGGTGGCACCGCTGACGATTAAATTGGGTGCCCAGCTTCAGTTGAAGTACTGGAAATCTGCAATTCCGACGCTTAAACGCCTGATTGTGCTGGAGCCTAATAAAGCTGCATGGTGGCAGCAAACGGCCGGGATTCAGATGCAGCTTGGCCGTTCAAGAGATGCGCTGGATACACTGGCTCTGGCTAAACGTCAGGGTGTAGCACTGAGCCAGCAAAACCTTAAGTCACTGGCACAGCTATATGCTCAGAGAGGAATTCCTGAACGTGCGGCGAAAATCTATGCTGAACTGAACGGTGTAGAATCAGATGCTGAGTTGGTTTCCACTCAGGCGATGTACTGGCAGATGGCAAAAGAGTGGGATAAGGCCATTGAGGTCTGGATGCTGGCAGCTAAGCTCGACAATAAGCATCGCTGGTCGTTGGCTCAGCTTTTGTTGCAGGAAGGTCATTACCGAAAGGCTTTGACTGAGTTGGATAAAGTCAGCGATAGAAAACGCCGGGCGGATGTTGAATTGGCGAAAGTACGGGCTTATTACAAGCTGGAAGATTTCGACAGCGCGATTGTTCATGCCAAGAAAGCTGACAATATTGAATCAACGGCTGCCGCTAAAAGCTGGATCAAATACCTGAATCAGATGCGAAAGATGAATAGTTGAGGTTTCAGCAGCTGACACTGAAAATCACATCTTAGAGTCAAAAAAATATGAAAGCGAGAGTCTGATTACAGGCTCTCGCTTTTTTGTTTCACCGTGTTTTTTTGGATTGGGTTGGTTTGTTTTTCGGTTTGTCTTTTGTACTGGCTTCAGTCGCATCTGACTATATTGGGAAACACTTCCTCGATTTCCCGGTACAGTTTGTCTGCCTGTTTTTCATAACGGCGGGAGAAGTGAAAAGGCACTAACTGATTTACCCCGGCGGCGGCTGCAATTTCACCACAAGCCCGGGTTGTCAGGTGGCCGTTATCAGTACCGCGGCGAACATCGTCTTGAGAAAAAGTTGCTTCACAGAACAGAACATCAGCATCACCGGCAAGCGCAGTTAACTTTTTCCGGTTATCTGCGGTATCGGCCAGATCGGTGGCATAGACTATTTTTTTCCCTGCCTGCATGCGAAGTAATTGCTTGGCCAGCAACGCCCACCGGCTGGCTTTCACCGTTAGGAAGGTCAATTAATCGATCTTGTTCTCCGGCCATGTAAGCGTATTTGAGTTTTCCGAGCCATGGCCCCGGCGGAAAGTTTAGTTCCTTCAGCGCTGATTTTGAGACTGAAACAGCAGCAACCGGTTCATAAGAAAAAGCCAGAACAGGCGTACCGTGATCCAGTTCGATGGTTCGGATGATAAATCGTTCTTCACGGTGGATGATACCGTCATGAACAGTGATCTCTGGCAAAATCGGTATTTCATGGTGACCTGCCTGAAGCCGGAAACGGCACAGTTTGTTGCCATGTAGCTCAGAAACGGTAAAGACAGGGCCGTTGTCACCAATACGATCCCATAAAATTCCGCTGATCATACCGGCAATATGTCTGGCCAGCCCTGGCGGACCATAGAGCTGGCAGCTTCCACTGGCACTGAGCCTTACCCGGAGTAGCCCCATAAATCCACCGATATGGTCGAAATGGGCATGGCTGATGAAGATATGGCTGACATTATGAGCATGGCGAACTGGCAGGCGGGAAGTGTTGCCAAGGTCGAACAGCAGGCAGCGACGGTTCTGGTTGGTTTTAATCAGTAGTAACGGGTCATCAAACAGACCGTTGACCAATTCCGCGGTGATATCTCTTCGGCGGATGCGAGGTGTATTTCGAAGCGGTTTTACATCTGATGGATGAACCAGAGATTGGGTATCGGTTTTTTGTCTATGCGCGTCAGAGGCACCTCCGGCTGCATGCTTAGTTACGGCAGTAACCAGCAAGTGTCCGGGCAGATGTCTGGCATCGCGAACCAGTAATTGATCGGGCGGCTGTTTAAATGGCTGGCAGTGAACCTTGAGTTGGTGATCTTCCAGTTCAATGATTTCTCCCATAGAAGTCACGCCATCACTGTTTGTTAGCTTGATAACCAGCCCGGCCCATTTTTCAGGATGATCGACAGGAGGCGGGGTGCCGAGTAGCTTTGGTGTCCGGATATCCAATTCCATTTCACTACAAGTATTGAGGTATTGCTCCCATAGCGCCGTTCGTCGCAAGGCTCGCTGGTGTCGGTTTGGTGAGATGGCCAGCTCAGAGCTTGTTATCGCTATAACCGGAACGTTGAGGTTGGCTATTTCGTTTTCAAGAGAGACAGAGCATGCAGGGCTTTCCGGGCTGTCCTTGTTGGTAAACTTATCCAGCACAGCCAGTTGCGTCGGGGCTGTAATATCAATCAGTGAGGGTAGAAGCTCGGCAGCGGCCACACCTTTAATTAAGCCGGGTGCATCAATGATAAGCGGGATCTCCGCCGGAATACGTAGCATCAAGCTGCGGAGTGCTTCTGTTAACGGCAGGCGGAAGCGGGCAGCATCCAGGCTGCATAAAGCTTCGAAATCTGTTAGTTGCCAGTCGGTTTCCTTCCATATCCCAAGATTGATTGCAGCAGGAATACCGAACCCCGGTGAGCCAGGATCGGCACTCAGGCAGGCACAAGGCTTACCTTCAGATTGCATCCGCTTAGCCAGTTCTGCTGCAAGGAAGCTTTTTCCGGCACCCGGTGGGCCAAATAAGACAATACGACTTGATGGCTGGCGCAGACTTTCATTAAGCGTATCAACACCTTCTGAATAGCGGAGGATATTAGACGGGCAGAACATATCATTACCCCATAAGTTTGCACGGATGACCGGGTTTAAACAGAAGGTGATAGCCGGTCATTTGGGCAATCACTTCCATGTTGGTGGTGGCATGGGTGGATAGTTGATCACAGCTGAAGCATCCACCACGGGCAACGACCATTGGGAGCATAATTTGATCGGTCAGGTAGCGGTCCAGTACGGCTTTGGAAGAAAGATATTCCCTGACCTGTTTATTGAGCTTTTCGGCGACGGTTTCGGCTCTTAATTTTAATCTTCCCAGTTGGATGATGCTCAGTTGCATCTGTTCAAACTTCATATCAAAGCAGAGTAGGTTGCCGCTGGATAAAGCTACTGGAGAGCGAATGTAAAATTCATCGATGGGGGCATGATAGAGGCCGATAAAGGTGTCGATTTCCCGCTTGCCAATACTCTCTGGCAGTCCGACACAGTAACTCACCAAACGACATTTTCTTAGCCGACCGCGTTCTGTTAATTCAATAGGAGTGAGTTTCGACGGTTTTATTCGCGCCAGCCACTGCCCACCTCCGGCGGGAACAAACCCCCACTGTTTCACCTCTACCTCGACGTTGGCTCCCATTTGTCTTAATAAGGGTAGGAAACTTTGTCTTAGGTAGGTCAGTGTTGGTGCCATCGGGTTGTGGGTACCGCCAGTCAGTGTAATCCGGCTCTCTTTGTTGGCCTGTAGCAGAGGTAGCAGTAGTGTCTGGAATAACAGTGTGGAACTGCCGGCAGTACCTATGTCAAATTGATATTCTCCGCCATAAATTTCACCGGGGCTGAAATGCAGCTCGGTGGAGCCAAGTTCATCACCCTCAACACGGGCGTTGCTGATTTCCCTGGCGGCTCGCACACAAGTTAAGTGTTGTCGCCGCAGGCCGGGTTTGTCTCGCCGGGCCCGGATATTACTGATGGTGAAGTTAATCCCGTACAGCAGTGATAAAGTCAGGCAGGTTCGCAGTACCTGGCCGCCGCCTTCACCCTGATCGCCATTAATATGTATGCCTTTCACCGGATGAATCCGTTAAGTTCAGATACTGAAACTATCGTTCACTGCGGAAGCCTGTGCCAGTGAATACCTCATTTACAGCATGAGGTAATGAAACTGGAGCGAGAGCAACATCATAAATTTCGAATACATATTGATTCTAATAAAGAAAATCACGGCAGAGCCGGGAAGTGAGGTTAAGCTTTAATTAACAGGTCAGAGAATGGAGCCATTGATGGATGTTCCCGGACGGAAAATGAATTGGAAGACGATAAGGCGGCATAGCCGCCAACTCTCACAGTAAAAATGTGTCATCACTCGTCTTTGTTATTCAGGGGGCATCTATGTCTGTAAATGAAATACGTAACATTGGCTTTGTTGGTCAGAGCGGGGTTGGGAAAACAACATTAGTTGAGCGCTTGTTATACGAGGCTCATGCAACCACACATTTGGGCAGTGTGCAGCAGGGGGATACAGTGACTGACTTTGATGATCAGTCCATCCAGTACCAGCACAGTATTGAAGCTACCCCCGTTGCCTTAGCCTGGCATAAACACCGCATGAACATCATCGACACTCCCGGAATTCCCGAGCTGCTCGGCCGCTCATTAAGTATTTTCCCCGCAGTTGAAACTTCGGCACTGGTACTGGATGCCAATACTCCTCTCAATCAGGTATCAGAGCGTTTATTTGAATTTTCCCGGCAACAGCAAAAATGCCAGATGATTATCATCAACAAGATGGATTTGAATCCGAATTTATTGGCAGATTTTGTCGCGCAGTTATCAACACATTTTGGAAGCTGTTGTTTGCCAATCAATTTACCATCACAAGATTGCAGCAGTGTCGTCGATTGCTATTTTGCTCCTGATAATGATCAGCCGACGCTTTTCGACAGTGTTTCAGAGGCACATGAACGGCTTATTGATCAGATCATTGAAGTTGATGAAGAACTGATGGAGCTGTATCTCGAACAAGGCTCTGCGCTGTCCCCTGAACAACTGCATGACCCGTTTGAAGAAGCGTTGCGAACAGGTCACGTGATTCCTGTCTGCTTCGTGTCGGCAGATTCCGATGTCGGTATCGATATGCTACTGCGGATCATGGCGGAAATTATGCCGCAGCCGGAAGAAGGTAACCCGCCTTTACTGGAGAAAGACGGTAAGCAGATCAGTGTTGACTGTGATCAACTGGACCACAGCGTTGCTCATGTTTACAAGGTCAGTGTAGATCCTTATCTGGGAAAACTGGCTTATATCCGGGTGTTCCAGGGAGAGATTAATGCCGGTAGTCAGCTCTATATCGGAGAGAGTAACAAGGCATTTAAGGTCGGGCACCTGTATCAGTTGCAAGGTAAAAAGCGCATTGAAATCAGTAGCGCTAAAGCCGGTGATCTTTGTGTGCTGGCGAAAGTGGATGAGCTTGGCTTTGATTCGGTGATCCACGACTCCCATGACGAAGACGGCATTGTCATGAGCACCTTGTTTTTCCCGCAGCCGATGTACAGCTTAGCTATTCGGCCGATTAAGCGGGGGGATGAGCAAAAGCTTTCCGAAGTTTTACAGAAAATAGCGGCAGAAGATCCGACACTCCGGCTTGAGCATCGTACCCGAACCAATGAAACCTTGTTGAGCGGTCAGGGCGAATTCCATCTGAAGATCGCGCTGGAAAAAATGGAGGCGGTGTACAAATTAACCGTGGAGACTTTTCAGCCAAGCATTGAATACTACGAAACAATTACTATGCCGGCAGAAGGCCATTATCGGCATAAAAAACAAACCGGAGGTGCCGGACAGTTTGGTGAGGTGCAGTTGAAGGTTCGTCCGCTTGAGCCCGGAGCCGGGTTTAAGTTCGTCAATAAAGTGGTAGGCGGGGCCATTCCGACAGCGCTGATCCCGGCGGTAGAGAAGGGGATCAGGCAAGCGGTCGATGAAGGGGCTATTTCCGGTAACCCGCTCCGCGATATTGAAGTGACGGTCTATGATGGTAAATACCACTCGGTCGACTCGAAAGAGATAGCTTTTGTTATTGCCGGTAAGAAAGCTTTTCTGGATGCGGTGAATAACGCAAATCCGATAGTTCTGGAGCCGATTGTTGATCTGTCCCTGATGATACCGACTCCGGCTGTCGGCGATGTTACCGGTGATCTTTCTTCCAGTCGCGGCGTGATAGTCGGTACCGACGTAACACCAAATAACCAGACGGCACTTCAGGCAAAGGCTCCGCTTAATGAGCTTCAGGACTTTTCACAGCGCTTGCGTTCTATAACCGGCGGTGAAGGAAGTTTCAGTCTGGCGTTCAGTCACTATGAACCAGCACCGCCTAATGTTCAGAAACGTGTGTGCAGTGAGTCACAGGCTGCGAGTTAGTGGCTTTTGACCTGAGCAGATAATGATATAAACCATTAAATAACAATGTAATTAGCAGAAAGCAGTCAGTTGGCTGCTTTCTGTTGTCTCGGCTTCGGAGAACAAGCATGCTCGTGCAGTATTTATCAGATCTACACCTGGAGTTTATGGCAAGCCCGTGGGATTTCTCGTTGCCGGAGACAGATGCTGATCTGATTATTCTTGCCGGGGATATCGGAACCGGCTGTGAGAGCCGCTATATTGACTGGGTTCTGGCTGAAACAAAGGGCAAGCAGACGATAGTCGTGGCCGGAAACCATGAGCCTTATGGTTCCATTTTGCAGAAATGCCATAAAAACTGGCGAACGGCGACCCGTGGAACCCATGTTCACTTTTTAGAGCAAGAAGCGATAGAAATCGACCATGTCCGCTTTCTGGGTGCAACGCTCTATACCGACTACCGGATTGATGGTAATCCTATGGAAGCGATGAACCGGGCCGCGGAATGTATGAACGATCACCGAAAGGTTCATATGGATCCGCGAGGTTCCATGTTCAGACCGATTGATGCACTGGATATTCATTATCAGACCCTGCAGTTTTTAGAATCTGAATTACAAAGCGGTTATCAGGGGAAAACCGTTATTGTTTCCCACCATGCCCCGAGCGCAAAATGCTTTCCTGATGAAAATATCCCGCCACTTGCTGCCGCCTATGCCAGTAATCTTGAAGAACTGATGGAAAGATACGATATAGCCGCCTGGTTCCACGGCCATATACACAGCAGTACCGATTTGACCATTCACAATACCCGTGTGTTGGCTAACCCTCGCGGTTACTGGCCGATGCTGCTTAATGACGATTTTGATCCTGCCAGAACAATCGAAATCTGAATCCTGCCAAACGTAAACAATGTAAATCAAATGCCAATGAAAACAATTATCAATTAAATTGTGCTCATTAGATTTCTGTGGTTTTTGATGTGATTGTTCATGTTTCTAAAAACAAAGGCTGTTCAGCTATGGGCTCGTCGCCTTCATATCTACATATCAATGGCGCTGTTGTTTGTGGTGCTTTTTTTTGCTGTAACCGGCATCACCCTCAACAGGCCTGAACTTTACGTCAAAAGTAAGCCATCCGTCAGTGAAGTGACCCTGACATTGCCTGATGCATTAATCACCTCTGGCAGTCGACCGTTTGTGCCTGACGAGTCAGCGTTGATTGCGTTTCTGACCAGTGAAGGTGATGTTTCCGGTAAGCCTTCGGCCATGGAAGTGTTTACTGATGTGGAAGACGGCGAGTTAATCGAAGGGGAAATTACCCTTGATTATAAAGGTCCGGGGTTCAACGCATCGGTTTATGTCGACTTAATTAACCGTGAAGCCATTATCGAGAAAACCCATTACGGCGCTGTTGCTGTGTTCAATGATCTGCACAAAGGGCGTAACAGTGGTGAAGTGTGGAAGTGGTTTATCGATATCACCGCGTTGCTGATGATTTTCTTCGTACTGACAGGCGTTTGTTTGCTATTGCCGAAGAAAAAGACACTCAGTAATTCTTTGGTATGGACTGCTGTCGGTTCGCTTTCCACACTTCTGATTTTTCTTTGCGCAGTTCCCTAAGGTCAAACTCTGGGCCTGTGCCACTGTTTTGAAAGGATTTGTGATGACTTCTTTTGCTAAGTCACTTCTGGCTATGTCGGTGGCACTGCCGCTGGCTATTTCGGCTTCTGTTAATGCAAAGCCGCTTCCTCAATCTGCTGTGATGGACGTGGAATTTGAGCTGCCGAAAATTGAAACCTCTATGTATGCCCGCCCTTATGTGGCGGTATGGATTGAAGATGCCAATCGTAAGCCGGTTCGGACTGTTCAGCTCTGGGTTGGAAAGGACGAATGGCTGAAAGATTTGCGCAGCTGGTGGCGCAAAGTTGGGCGTTATGACCGTGAGCTGGTGGATGCGGTGACCTCGGCGACACGACCAGCCGGTGAATACCGTTTTGTCTGGAATGGTCTGGACGATAATGGGAACCGGGTAGAGCAGGGTGCGTACACCTTCTATGCCGAAGTAGTGCGAGAACATGGTGGTCGCAACTACCTTCGGCAGAAGCTGGAGTTGGGTGAAGCCGGGTTTACTCATGTTCTAACCCCGACCGAAGAAACTGGCGAGATCAAACTACGCTATCGGGTTCAATAACTTGAGCGTAAATGTAATGGATTAAACATATTTAAGAGTCTGATGATGATTAAAAATAACAAGATGAAAGCGGTCTCTCTGGCGTGTGCCATGGTTGCCGGTCTGGCGGTATCTGCAACAGCCAATGCTCACCCACGCTGGGTATTACCTTCGCACTTCACTGTGTCTAAAGAAGGTGGTGACTGGCTGACTTTCGATGTAACCGCTTCACACGGTACCTTTGTATTTGATAAGCCGGCCGGAAGTGAAACCGCTCAGGTTGTGATGCCTGATGGTCGAAAGGAACGACCGAATTTCGTGATTCGCGGTAAGCGCCGTTCGATGTTCGACTTCTACTTCGAAGAAGAAGGGACACATAAAGTGGCGATTAACGGCACACCGTCTTATTACACCCAGTATAAGGCCGGTAGACGTGACACGGTGAAGTGGATGAAAGCCACTAAAGCCGAACGTGATGAGTTGTTGCCGGCAAAATCCCGTGACGTTGTCACTCAGCTTGGTTTCACCCGTGCCGAAAGCTATGTCACGGTAGGAAAGCCGACAGAAAAAGCATTCGAGCTTGAAGGTAAATACCTCGAAATGCTACCGCTCACTCACCCGTCAGACATTATTGAGGGAGAGGAAGTAAAGTTTCAGTTCTTCTATAACGGCCAGCCTCAGCAAGGTGTCACCGCTGAAATCAATCGTGAAGGCACGCTTTATCGTAACCACCAGGAGCAAATTGATGTAGTCAGTGATGAAAACGGCATGGTGACATTCGTGCCGGCACAGGCTGGTCGCTGGCTGATGAAAGCAAACTATAGAGGCGACTTACCGAACAATCCGCTGGCTGATCGCGCCAGTGTTAATGTCCACCTGACTTTTGAAGCTGTACTTCAATAACTGATGATGGCCTGCTGAAGCAGGCTGTTTTTGCCTTTGTCTTATGTTCAAGAATTTGTTCAAGAGTGTATTCAAAGAATTGTTTGAGGATTTCATGAAAAAGCGTACCAGCCAGTTGCTTCTTTCGTTCTTGGCCCTGTTTTCTATGTCGGCACATGCGCACTTTCCGTTGATGAGTTGTTGGTTTGAAGCCGACAAAGTGATTTGCGAAGCCGGTTACAGTGATGGCAGCACCGCTGTTGATTATGACGTCGATATGTTCGATTACGACGATAACCTGATTGCCAAATCGATCACAGACAGACGTTCCATTGCCGAGTTTAAACGTCCGGATACAGATTTTTATCTGGTTTTTGATGCCGGACATGAAAGCCCGGTTGAAGTTGATGTTGTCGAGATTTCAGAGAAATGATCACTGAATCAGTCATACCCGATGACGGAGGCCGGGAAGGCAAATGGGTGGCTCTTTCTATAGCCGTTATTTTGTTGGTCGCCGCGATTTTGCTGCCTTATCACCAGAGTGTTTCTGATAAGCAGGAGTTGGCCGCCCATCAAATTTCGCTGGCAAATCTTGAAGCGCAGGAACTGGCGATGATTGGCGATCTTCGGCTCGCTCATGAAGAGATTCGTAATCTTCATCAGGACAGCATTGAGTTTGATGATAAAGATATCTGGCCGTCGATTACTGAACTGGAAGCTTTGTGGTTAGCTCCTTTTGTTAAAGATAAAAGCTGGCAACACAAAGGTGAACACCTTTGGCACCAGGTCGCCCCCGGCATCTATCAGGGACTTCGCCAGTCAGAGCAGGGAGCCGTGTCTGTAATTCTGAGCTGTCATGCTCAGGAACCGGATGTTTGGATTGATTTCAATCTGCAAGCCACGCCTTTTGAAGGTGATGTCTATCAGCAGGGGATGTCGCTATCTGATTCAGCCTTGATTAAAGCAGGGTGGCAGCAAGTTGCATTTATTGACCACCAGGACACTCACAACCATTAATTTTCCCTTTCATTGTGTCAACAACGACGATGTAAACCACGTTATGAAACAGTTATTACAAAGACAGTTGGTTAAAAAGTTTTCAACAAAACTCAGTTTGCTGAAAGTGGTATCTGTACTCGGCCTGCTGCTGACCAGTCTGACCGCGCAGGCTGCAGATAAACTCACGATCGGCATTACTCTTCAGCCTTATTACAGCTATGTAAAGGCGGTTGTCGGCGACAAGGCAGAGGTATTACCGCTGGTAGACGCCGGTTTTAATCCACATAACTATCAGCCGCAACCTAACGACCTCCGCCGCCTGAAGCAGATGGATATTATTGTGGTAAATGGCATCGGTCATGATGATTTTGCTTTGAAAGTAATTAAAGCGGCTAATCGTGATGATTTGATAGTGATTGAAGCCAATAAAGATGTACCGTTGCTACCTGCCATGGGTCAGTCTGTCGGTGACGGTGCGGTAAATCCTCACACTTTCGTCGGTTTATCGACCACTATCCAGAAGGTTTACACCATTGCAAATGAACTGGCGAAAATTGATCCGGATAATGCCCGTTTCTACCGTAAAAATGCCCGCAGCTATGCGGCAAAATTCCGTAAACTCAAACACAGCGCGATGATGACGCTGGGAGACTTGGATACCAGCGGTATGGTTGTGGCGACCACGCATAATGCTTATGGATATCTGCTGCAGGAATTTGGTGTTGATGTGGCTGCGGTTATCGAACCTGCTCACGGGGTTGAGCCTAGCGCCAGCCAGTTGCAGGAAACGATAGAGAAGATCCGTAATTCCGGCATTGATGTACTTTTTTACGAACTCAACATGCCAAACCGTTATGTCGATACCATCGAAAAAGCGACCGGCGTTCAGCTTTATCGTTTTTCACACATGACTCATGGTCCGTATGAAGCGGATAAAGTCGAAGTCGAGATGAAAGAGAACTTGGATACTCTGGTTCGGTCGATGAAGTTTGCTGCTGAAAACACAGTGAAAAGCGTGGCTGTAAATAAGGATGGCAAATAATGGGTCCGGGTATTCACCTTAATAATGTTGGCCTGAAATATGGCGACAACATCATCCTGCACGATATCAATCATGTGTTCGCGCCGGGGCAATGCCATGTAGTGATGGGGCCAAATGGCGGCGGTAAGACATCGTTGCTTCGCTCGGTTTTAGGCTTAACGCCGTTCAGTGGAGAGATCCGGGTTCAGTGGCCGGGAGAGCAGAAAGGCAAAGTCGGTTATGTTCCTCAGAAAGCGACTTTTGAGTCCAGCCTGCCTTTGACCGTGATGGATTTTATCTTGTTGAATCAGACAAGAATGCCTTTGTTCTGGCCAAAATGGCGTCGTCGATCAAAAGCGAAATCATATGCTTTACAGCAGCTGGAACGTGTTGGTATGGCAGAAAGAGCGGATCGCAGGATGGGACAGCTATCAGGTGGTGAACAACAGCGGGTGCTTTTTGCTCAGGCGCTTTTGGATAATCCGGATTTGTTGGTGCTGGATGAGCCGACAACCGGCATGGACGAACAGGGGGTTCGGTATCTTGAATCTTTGATGCATGAGTTAGTTGCTGAAGGGAAAACCGTTCTGGCTGTTCATCATGATGTAACAGCAGTAAGGCGCCTAAATGCTCAGGTACACGTTGTAAACCGCCAGTTGGTTGATAGCGGTTCTGTTTCCGATGTATTGATTCCGGAAAAAATTGAGCGTTTGTTCAATCACTATAGTGCTCCGTCATTACCTTCGAAGACCAATTTGGAGGATGCGGCATGATGGATATCATTCGCACCTGGGCACAGTCTGGTGTTAACTCAGGCTTGCTTAGCGAAAGCTTCTCCTATGCCTTTATGGTCAATGCGGTAGTGGCTGCTTTGCTGTTAGGACCTTTACTTGGCGGTTTGGGAACCTTAGTTATCGCCAAGCGACTGGCATTTTTCTCCGAAGCGGTTGGGCATGCGGCTCTGACCGGTATCGCACTGGGTGTACTTCTTGGTGAACCACCGGAAAACCCGATGATAGGGTTGTTCAGCTTCTGCATGATTTTCGCGTTATTACTGCATTTCGTACGTAATCGAACCAATGTGCCTTATGACACGCTGGTTGGGGTATTCCTTGCTCTAGCATTGGCTGTAGGGGCAGCGTTGCTGATGTATGTCGCCCGGAAGATAAACATCCACATGCTGGAAAACGTGTTATTTGGTTCGATTCTGACGGTATCTGATCAAGATCTGCTGATTCTGGCGTTGAGTTGCCTGCTAATTGTGTTGCTGTTGATCCCGACCTTTAACCGGATACTGCTGACGTGTATCAACCCGGATATCGCCAAAGTCCGGGGTTATGCGACCAACTTTTATGACTATCTGTTTGTCATGATGATCACTCTGGTCACGATTGCATCGGTCAAAATTGTCGGTGCTGTTCTGGTGGGGGCTTTGCTGCTGATTCCCGGCGCGACGGCCCGCTTACTGACCAAAAATATGGGGAGTTTTGTATTGATGTCAGCTCTGCTGGCAACTATCAGCTGTCTGGTTGGAACAATTCTGCCGATGGAGTTAAAGCTTCCGGTTCCTTCAGGAGCCGCAATCATTATCGTCTCGGCTTTGTTTTTCTTAAGTGCCACTTGTTTCCGCATTGTTCGCAAGGGATAAATGAAAATGACGTTATTATCGAAAAAGGCGCTGTTGAATCTGAGTTGGCTGCTTGCCGTTGGTTGTGGGCTATTCGCTTCGTCACTGACACAGGCAAAAGATATTCTGACTGATACTCCTGTAACTTACATGCTTGCCACTGAACTGACGAAAGGAACAGCGATAACAACCAGCTATCTTCCTCCTAAGCGATATGGTGTACAACGAATGCCTAACTGGTTTAATAGTAAAGGCGCGGAGTTGACAGCTAAAGCAGCGAAACAAGCAAAAGTGGTGATTACATTAGGTGCGATTTGGCCACAAGACCCGTTATATGTTCATGCCCGCATGGGAAATATCGGAATAATTGAAATTGATGCTTCACAAGCTATATCTCCACGAGCGCAGGGAGTGGCATCTTTACGATTAGAGGACGGTTCGACCTCTTTATTCGCCTGGTTAAACCCGACTAATTTGGCGCGTATGACTGCGATTGTTAGTGATGACTTGCAACGGGTATGGCCTAAGGCATCCGCGAGCATCGAAGTTAATAAGCAAAAATTGATGCTGGATATTCGTCAGTTGATCAATCAGCAGCAAAATGCGTTGTTTGATGCAGACGTTCATTCGGTTGTTCTACTTTCGACAGAACTTGAAGATTTTGCATCAGGCAATCAGTTATTTGTTGTTGACCGATTTACTGCACCTGAACTTGAGTGGACTGAAAAAGATAAGACAGCATTAGTTCAATTGCTGAATGACGATGAATCGCTTTGGCTGCTGACTGCAAGAAAACCAAGCAAAGTGTTAAAAGCTTTGGTTCCTAACCCTGAGCGTATCTTAGTCGTCGACAGTGTTGACCGTTGGGGAAGGTCTGGCATTGACTCTGACTCACCATTACAACGTTGGCAACTACAGCTCTAAAATAGATTTATTTTGTAACAGACGAAAGCACCTAATAACGAAGGGCTTCAGCATTAGCTGAAGCCTTTTTGGTATTAAAATAGGTGTTGTTTCATTTGTTAGTAGAATGCTTTTGCAAGTATCAATATTGTTTGCAAATTAAACAACCGAGCTTTTGATTCCCACTATTTCTCACAAAATGACTATCCCTGAAAGCAAAATAATGATGCTTTGTATTACAATTGCACATCATCAATATGCACCAAGGGATTTCAGTATCTTAGGCGGTAGCATGTCACTATTTTGAATTTAAGTCTTATCCAGCGGGCTTTTTACTCCGGTTTTATGAAGCCCCGCAACATGGGTATAGATTTGTGTTGTCTTTATATCTGAATGTCCCAGCAACTCCTGAATATTTCTGAGGTCAGTTCCGCTTTCGAGCAGCCTGGTCGCGAATGAGTGTCGAAAAGTGTGACAGCCCGCTTTTTTAATAATTTGTGCTGCTCGTATACCTTTCATGACATGCTTTTGAACAGCGCGATCAGTTATGTGATGACGCATAACCCTTCCTGATCTCGGGTCAGTGCTTAATTTTGGGGCCGGGAACAAGTATTGCCAACCCAAGCCTCTAGCCTGCGTTGGAAATTTCCTAGCGAGGGCATAAGGCATGTAAACTTCGCCGAACCCATTATCGAGATCGCGCTCATGCAGTATATTAACCATGGCTATTTGTTGCTGAAGTTGGGCATGGAGAGAATTCGGCAACAGTGTTTTTCTGTCCCGGTTTCCTTTGCCATTTCTTACTGTGACAGAGCTTGCTTCAAAGTCGACATCTGCAATCCTGAGCCGACATGCTTCATTGATTCGCAAGCCACTCCCATACATAAGCTGTGCAATAATTTTTGACGGTAATGGTAAATGATCTATAACAGCTAATGCTTCAGAGTGGGAAAAGACCTCTGGCACTTTTGGACCTTTCTTCGCACGTTTGAAACTCAGTGATTCAGTATTTTGTTTTAATAACTCCCGACAGAGAAATACGAGTGCGTTAAGAGCTGTTTTCTGAGTATTCGGTGAGACATTTTGCTTGGTGACTAAATGGTTCAGATAACGGCAGATATCTTTGGCTGAGATATCCTGTCTTGACTGGTAACCACAAAACTTAATGAAACTCCGAATCCAGTGCAGATAGGTTTTCTCCGTTGAATAAGAAAGACCGCGAACACGAATAAATGATGTAACCTCGGTAATAAAGTTACTATTGATTGATGAAATAGGGTGGGGAATATCTTTCATTTATCTGTTCATCCATACAGTAATTTTAATTCAGGCTAGATGACGTATCATTTCAAAGCAATATCAACATCCTTTGAGTTCGCTGATTTAGAGTGTCTATCGCACCAGAATGAAAAGTTGTTGTTTATCAGTTGAATGAAAGTGGTAGCAGAAAAAGGTGATACACGAACCTCGTTCGGTGTATCTGCTCTTTGAGTAGCACGTTTTTGTCTTTAGCCTTCTGTTTTTATTGATTAAAATGTGAAGGAATGGCAGGGAGGGATTACGAATAAAATATACGAACGAGATATGCGAACTTTGTTCGTTGAATATAATGTTATGTTTAATTAGATAATAAGAAAGTGATATGGAAATATTTGAGTATATTCCTCCATCGGATGATGAAATTGCAGCAGCACAACAGAAGCTAGGTATGCTTTTTTCTACCGAATATGTTGAGTTTATTAAATCAGGGTATGATCTTGGAGATTCTGTACTTGAAGCTCTGGAAATTGATAACCCTGGAAGTCATGTAGATATATTTGAGGCTTTAGAAAGCGCACGTAAATACTACGATCTACCAGAAAACCTTCTACCAATATGTGAAGATAACTCAGATTACTTTTGCTTAAATGAAAAAGGTGAAGTGGTCTTTTGGTCGCATAATGGGGCAACTGATGAGAAGTGGTCAAGTATCGAAGCTTGGCGATCACAGATGATTCTTGAGGCAAGTGATTGACTTTAAACATAACAAGGCAATCAAGGTGATGCGTTACGCTCGGCGGTTTTGGTACGGAGTTCGATGGGCTTTGTTGGTTCAGTGGGGCACACCTTATTGCGGGCGTTATGGCTTAAAAGCACAGGCAACGTGGTGTTCGCTTCAATGTCTGCGGGTCAAGCTTAGCGGCTATTTAGCCGAACTTCTTGGGCGATATAACTGAACGCTTTCAGTTTATAACGAACTGTGAATTTAGCTGGTTTTGTCCGCAGCACGCTTGATTTTCCAGTTGCTCTCGCTGTCAGAAATGCCAGAAACATCATCGAAAGAAAACCCTCTAAATTAGGCTTCGGATTATCCAGTTTTAATTCTTATAAAATTTATCCGAAGCTACTGATTTATATCTGTTGGTAAAGAGCCATTCCTTGTCCAATGGCTACTGATCCAATTCCTTTGAAAACCACCCGCACAAAATCCATTCAAAAGAGACTAGGTGCCTAATATTTAAGGCCAAAATTGAGCGATTTCAAACTTATACCTTTTGTTTGTTGTATGATGCCTTAATCATATGGCAGGTTAATAATTCTGTTCGGCGGTAGCGTGCCAAATTCAAGTTAACTGATGAAATATAGCCATAACAAAGGCATCAAGGTGACACGTTACACTCGGCAGTTTTGGTATGGAGTTTAGTGCGCTTGGTAGGTTCGGTGTTGGTGCACCTTATGCCCGGCGTTATGCACTCACTGCACTCTTATTTAGGAGGAATACATGAGTTGGGACCCAAAAAAAGCTAGAAATCTATTAGATAAGTCCAGTTTAACGACATATTTAAATGAAATGGATAAGCTGGTTTCATATAAAATGTTATCAGGGAGAGAGCTTGCCCTTATTGAAGAAAACAAATTCAAAGTGTCCATATATGTTGAGATTGCCCCATCTGAATTAGACGATGTTATTTTAACTAAAACCTATGAGCCTACTAAGAATAAACGTGGTCGGCACTCAAACTTAGAACTGATCACAAGTAAGCTAGGGTTTAACAATGAAGCTCACCTGCTGCATGTACAAAGTGAAACGGGATTGATTAATTTACTTGACTGGTATCAGCGCGCATAACAAGGCAATCAAGGTGACCCGTTACACTCGGCGGTTTTGGTATGGAGTTCAGTGTGCTTTGTTAGTTCAGGGCGGGGCACCTTATTGCGGGCGTTAGGCATGCTGAAAAGCCACTATGTTTTTATTGGTTGTTTCTTCGCTCAAGAACGATGCCACAAAGGGCATTCGTTCATCGTAAGGCTGTCCATAAAGTATGGCGAAACGCAGGTTATCTGATTCATTGCGGCCTTTAACTCTGGCAATGAACCACCGCATTATTCATCGTTACAATGCAGTGAAAGGGCTGTCGGTTTCTTTGGTTATCAATCCAGAGATGCAGCCTAAATGAACTCCTCACTAGGTTGTCATGCAATTGTATTTGGTTCAAATCGTTGATAGTTAATGGGAAAATATAATTTCGAGGTTGTTGTGTCCCATGTTTGAAGGCGGGATGCGTTGAGAGTTCATCTCCAAAGTTAGGACAGCGCACATGGAAATGCCTAACAAAGGCATCAAGGTGACTTGTTACACTCGGCATTTTTGGCGTCGAGTTCGGTGCGCTTGGCTGGTTCTGTGGGGCGCACCTTATGCCAGGCGTTATAAATCAGAACACTGGCAACAAGGATCGCTGGTAGTTCTGTGGGTCAAGCTTAGCTGCTACCAAGCCGATCTGTTTGGGCTGTATTTCTGATCGTTGCCAGTTTACCGTGGAAAGGAAGCCCGCTGGTTTAGTCCGCAGCACGTTTGATTTGCCAGTAGTTCTCGCTGTAAGTAATGCCTGAAACTTCATCGAATGAAAGGTCACACCTTTGGGCTATGGATTATCAAGTTTCAATCCTGGGTAATTATTCCCGAGACTTCCGATTAAAACAGTTGGCAAAGAGCAGTTCTTTGTCCAGAGGCTCCGGATTTTGTTATTTGGTTCCGAAAGTTACGATCCAATGCCAAACCTGATTTCAAAGGTAGGGTAGGATATTTGGCTTCTGGGCAGTTAAAACTGTTAGCGGTAGCGTTTCTTGTAATAGGCTGTAATTTAAGCGTTTTTTATAACAAGGCAATCAAGTTGACGCGGACGCACGGCGGTTTTGGTATGGAGTCCGGCGCGCTTGGCTGGTTCAACGTGGCGCAACTTATCGCAAGCGTTATGGCTTAAAAGTACAGGCAACGTGGTGTGCGCTTCAATGTTTGCGGGTCAAGCTTAGCGGCTATTTAGGCAAACTTCTCGGGCGATATAACTGAACGCTTTCAGTTTATAACGAACTGTGAATTTAGCTGGTTTTGTCCGCAGCACGCTTGATTTCCAGTTGCTCTCGCTGTCAGAAATGCCAGAAACATCATCGAAAGAAAACCCTCTAAAATAGGCTTCGGATTGTCCAGTTTCAACTCTTATAAAATTTATCCGAAGCTACTGATTTATACCTGCTGGTAAAGAGCCATTCTTTGTCCAATGGCTACTGATCTAATTCCTTTGAAAACCATCCGCACAAAATCCATTCAAAAGAGACTTGGTGCCTAATATTTAAGGCCAAAATTGAGCGATTTCAAACATATACCTTTTGTTTGTTGTATGATGCCTTAATCATATGGCTGGTAAATAATTCTGTTCGGCGGTAGCGTGCCAAATTCAAGTTAACTGCTTGAAATCTAGCCATAACAAAGGCATCAAGGTGACACGTTACACTCGGCAGTTTTGGTATGGAGTTTAGTGCGCTTGGTAGGTTCGGTGTTGGTGCACCTTATGCCCGGCGTTAGCACCTAAGAGCACATTAGTTGTGAGTTGATAAATTAAACTGTTAATCATAAGGATTGAGTGATGAATCAGTGTTATAGCCCAAATAACTTAAAGATACGTAGGGCGCTTCTGGGCGATATAACCCAGATGGTTCATGTCGAGCAAGAGTCGGGTGCTGTCTTTTCTGAAATGCCATTCGATTTTTTGAGTTGTCTACCAGAAAATCTTCCTTTACATAGCAAAGAATTTTATGAAAGGGCAGTAAGAAACAATGGTGCGTGGTTGGCAGAACTAGATTCAGAAGTTATAGGTTTTATATGTGCTGAAAACATTGAGGATGAGTCTTCAATTCACATATCAGAGTTTGCTGTGGATTATAATCACCAAAGGAAAGGTATAGGAAATCAGCTAATAAGCTTTGTTATTAATTATGCTAAAAATGCAAATAAACACCTTACATTAACAACTTTCTCCAATGTCCCGTGGAACGCTAAATATTATAGAAAGTTAGGGTTTATAACCTTAAAAGATCATGAACTGAACGATAGGCTAAAATTGGTGCTTGAGCATGAAGTTAAAATAGGGCTACCGCAACAATATCGCTGCGCAATGAAACATACAGCCTAGTAATTTGACACCATGAGAGTGCTAACAAAGCAATCAAGGTGACCCGTTACACTCGGTGGTTTTGGTATGGAGTTCAGTTTGCTTTGCTAGTTCGGTGTGGGGCACCTTATCGCAGGCGTTAGGCATGCTGAAGAGCGACTCTGTTTTTATTGGTTATTTCTTCGCTCAGGAACGATGCCACAAAAGTCATTCGTTCATCGCAAGGCTGTCCATAAAGAATGGCGAAACGCAGGTTGTTTTTTTGTTGTTGCCTTTAGCTCCGGCAATGAATCATCGCATCAATCAACGTTACAATGAAATGAACGGATTGTCGGTTTCTCAGCCTATTAGTCCGGCGATGCAGCCCTAAGAAACACTTCATCAGGTTGTCATGCAAATGTATTTTGTTCAAAGCGTTGATAGTTCATGGAAAAATACAATTTCGAGGTTGTATTTTTCCATGTTTGAAGACGGGATGCGTTGAGAGTTCACCTCTCAAGTTCGGACAGCGCACATGGAAATGCCTAACAAAGGCATCAAGGTGACACGTTACACTCGGCAGTTTTGGTATGGAGTTCGGTACGCTTGGTTGGTTCGGTGTTGGTGCACCTTATCCCCGGCGTTAGGCCTTCTTAGGTGAATCGGAAAATTAAGGAATGGAATGCGGTACATTATAGGTTTGTTACTTTCATGTGTGGCTTGTTCAAGCTTCTCCAAAACATTAGATATTTATGATGCCAGCAGAGATAGGCATATCCCTATTTCAGTGGATTTTCCTAGTGAAAGGATTAATTGCTCAACATCAAAAAAATGTAATGTTGCTTTTATTAGCGCAGGAAACAGGGTTCCATACTTAAAGTATCAATTTATCACTCAATTATTGAATTCGATGAATTATCTAACTGTTGCAGTTGACCATGAATTACCAAGTGATCCGCCACTATCGAGAAAAGGTGATTTGTACAAAACGAGAATTGAGAACTGGCAACGTGGTGCTACGACGCTAAACTTTTTACAACATGAGTTACCATCACGTTTTCCTGAGTATGATTTTCATAATCTAACGCTAGTAGGTCATTCAAATGGCGGTGATATATCAGCATGGTTAGCTAATGAAGGTAAGTCATATGTAAATAAAGTTATAACTCTAGATAATCGTAGAGTTACCTTACCCAAGACTACACAGGTCCAAGTACTTTCAATAAGAGCTACTGAGTACCCAACGGTTGAAAGTGTTTTATTAACGAAAGAAGAGCAGAACAAGTACCATAGTTGCGTAATCGAAATAGAGAATTCAAAACATATGGATTTGTCAGATTATGGCGTAACTCTGGTCAAGAAAAAAGTTGGGTCTTTGGTTAAAGGCTTTTTGTCTGGTAAAGACTGCAACATATTGAAAGCACAGGCCTAACAAAGCAATCAAGGTGACCCGTTACACTCGGCGGTTTTGGTATGAGGTTTGGTGTGCTTTGTTAGTTTAGTGCAGGGCACCTTATTGCAGGCGTTATGGCTTAAGGAAGTATATGAGAAACCTATCAATAATTGCGTTTAGCCTTTTATTTTTTTCTTCTTCTTTATTCGCGGATGAACGCACGGACTTGGAGCAAAAAATAGCAGAAGTAATGGATATCGAAGGGTTGGCGGATAAATCTGTCTCTATTTACAGAGTTGAGTTGTTGCGTCTTTATCCATCATTATCACCAGCGTATCTTGACTCTGAGTTTGAACAAGTTTTTGAGTTTGGTAAACAGCGCTACATAGAATCATATATGAAGGGATATTCTGTATATAGCGACAATGAACTGCGCGAGCTTATCAAGTTTTATGAAACTGATTTTGGTCAGTGGTACTTGGAGAAAGCGCTAAAGTTCAACGCTACTGCTCAAGCTGATATGGGTAATGCCGCTAAAGACTTTAATGATGCATTTATTAAGCGAGCAAGTGAATTGCAGGGGCAGCCATAACAAGGCAATCAAGGTGATGCGTACACTCGGCAGTTTTGGTATGGAGTTCGGTGTGCTTTGCTGGTTTGGTGGGGCACACCTTATCGCAGGCGTTAGGCACTTAATAAAATATGTAAATCCTTCTTAAATCTTTCGTAGTTTCTCGCAAAAGATAGTTAGCTTGATATTTATATACTGTCGCTTGCGTATCATCATTGCCACATGATTACTTCAAGTAGGTGACATCGATGGGAGATTCAACGTGGAAAGTGGTTTTTGGTGAGACAGGAACTACGAATGACTCTGTTTATACACAGAAAGTCACAATTTTCAGTGCAAATGGTGAAGTGCTCGGTACTTTTAAAGGCAGTTCAACCCCCAATCCTTTCAAGCCAAGTGATCCGTCAATAAAAGGAGAAGAGGCATATCCTTTCATTAGTGAAGGTTCATATGGGGTAACCCATGGTACTCATAAAGGTAAGCCTGCTCTTGTTGTCAATAACAATCAATTTGTTCCTACTCGCAACAAGAATCCTAATTTTCCAGATTATGGAAAAAGAGCAAACTATATTCATGTTCATTGGGGGTATAAGACTACATGGAAAGGTTCAGCTGGTTGTCCGACAATTCATCCTGGTCAATGGAAAGACTTCTTGGCAAAAGTACCAAGTGGTTCAGGAATCTTAGTGGTGCCATAATTTGTTTTGCGTCTTTTTCGGTTGTTGCATCTGACGGAGCAGATGTTGCGACGGAATATCAGTTACTTTCAAAACAGTATGAGCAATATTATTTAAATAGTCGTTTAGATGATGCTATGGAAGTGGCTCTTAAGCAGTTGGATATGGATCCAAGTGATTCAGTTGCTTTTTTACGGCTAGCATTATCAATCCGTGGTTCATGTGACCAAGTAAAGCCGTATTACAGTCAATATGGTTCAATGAATCAGTTTAAAGATGTAACAGGTTTAGCGAGGACGATCATTCAGAAAGAGTGTGGTATAGACCTGTGAGTTGTGCCTAACAAAGGCATCAAGGTGACTTGTTATACTCGGCATTTTTGGTATGGGGTTCGGTGCGCTTGGTAAATTCATCGTGGCGCACCTTATGCCAGGCGTTATATTTTCAATGGCGATTAAATTATGAGAGATGTTTTGAAAAGATTAGATGAAAAGATATATGAAGCTAACAAGATAAAAGGTGATGGTTTTATAGAGTATTGTATTTGGATTGATGATAAGAATGAAAAATACATTCAATTATTAAATAATGATATTGAAACTAAAAGAAAAGGTACTTTTTCTAAGGATGTAGTTTATTCTGTTTCCAAATATAAAGACTACAAGGATGTTCCAATAACAAAGCCTGTAGGAATTAACCTGAAAACAGGTGGTGAAAAACTCGATAATAACAATGGTACTTTTTTTAGAGCGGCTTTAAAACATTATTGTGAACAATAAAATATAACAAAGCAATCAAGGTGACCCGTTACACTCGGCGGTTTTGGTAGAAAGTTCAGTGTGCTTTGTTGGTATCGAGTAGGGCACCTTATTGCAGGCGTTAGGCATGCTGAAGAGCGACTCTGTTTTTATTGGTTATTTCTTCGCTCAAGAACGATGCCACAAAGGTCATTCGTTCATCGCAAGGCTGTCCATGAAGTATGGCGAAACGCAGGTTGTTTCTTTAGTTGCTGCCTTTAGCTCCGGCAATGAACCATTGCATTATTCAACGTTACAATGAAATGAACGGATTGTCGGTTTCTCAGCCTATTAGTCCGGTGATGCCGCCTTAAGAAACACCTAATCAGGTTGTCATGCAAATGTATTTGGTTCAAATCTCTGATAGAACAGGGGAAAATACAATTTCGAGGTTGTTGTATCCCATGTTTGAAGATGGGATGCGTTGAGAGTTCACCTCCCAAGTTCGGACAGCGCACATGTAAATGCCTAACAAAGTCATCAAGGTGACTTGTTACACTCGGCTGTTTTGGTTTGGAGTTTGGTGCGCTTGGTAGGTTAGTCGTGGCGCACCTTATCCCAGGCGTTATATTTCCTGAATATTGCCTCTAACACATTGTTTTAGTAAGCTTACCGTGATGATTTGTTCTTGATTTTTCAAGCTGATTAAAAAGGGTAAAAGAGTGAATGAACAGTGGCCTTATTGGGCACAAAATCTATCCATCGTGTTTTCTGGTATTGGAATTATAGTTTCTTTATTTCTATTATATGAAGCAAAAGAAATTAGAAAATCCTTCAAGAGAAAAGCAACATTACCAGCGTTAAATAAAAGGTTGTTAGAAAGTAGTCGGTTGTTAAATGAGTTGTTATCACAGCGTCGTGATAATTGGGATGCTAAGAAATTCTCAGTTGAGTTAACTAAGCTTCAAGCTTGCCTTGAGCAATCAAAAGATACGCTTAAAGACGAAGATAGAAAGTCTGTAGAAAAATACATCAATGATATTAAGAGTTTCACGAGATGTAGTACTCAAAGTGATGCATGGTATTTTTATGAGCAACTTCAATATATAGCAACGAAGTTAGAACAAACAGAGCAGAATTTAGCGTGGGACTAAGATGAGTATATTTGGGTCAAAAGAAATTAAGCTAATTGTCAAGTTTCAAAAACTAACATCTCAAGGCGATTTAAACTGGCATATTATTGATGCACCAAAAACATTAGTTAGTGCAACAGACGATTTTATACCTATTTGTTACTCTACAGAATATGAAGGGAAAAAATTTATTATCTATAGCCGTAGGTATCAAAATTACTCACCAGAGTTTGAACAGCTTTATTTTGAAGAGCGTGTAGAAATAGCAATGGTTGATTTTGTTGGTAGAGTTTTGTGGGAGTATACTGGAAGCGCTACTGTCTTAACTGATCTATTTTCAATTGTGAAGCATCAAACATCTGGTATTGATGACATTTTTGACAAGCTCTAATACAGAAATATAACAAAGCAATCAAGGTGATGCTTTACACTCGGCGGTTTTAGTATGGAGTTCGGTGTGCTTTGCTGGTTCAGTGGGGCACACCTTATTGCAGGCGTTATGTGCTTCTCTTAAGTGTTTGATTTTAAATATGTGTCAGGTGTTTGTCACCTTAGTGTCGTTACCTTTTGGTAGTTTATGGGGCAATGTGGTTTCACATCAAAGGAGGTAATGATGAAACTAAGGAAATTAAGGTTATCGAAAGCTTGGTCTCAAGAACAATTAGCTGAAATGACAGGTTTGAGTGTTCGTACAATTCAGCGAATTGAAAGAGGGCAAAAGGCAAGTTTTGATTCGTTAAAGTCCTTAGCTGCAGTCTTTGATGTTCATGTCAATGAATTACAAGAGGTTGATTGCAGTATGGATACCAACGCAAATCAGAAAGATGAGCTGGCAGTAGTCGAATACGTTAGAGATTTGAAAGGGTTTTATTCCCATCTAACAAATTATTTGGTCGTCATCTTTATTTTGTTCTTAATAAATTTACTTACAGACTCCAGCTATATTTGGGCTATTTGGCCGGCATTAGGCTGGGGTATCGGTGTGCTTAATCATGCTGCTCATGTCTATGAATGGTTTAATTGGTTCAATGAGCGCTGGGAGAAAAAGCAAATAGAAAAGCGATTAGGACGGAGATTATAGATAGTTCGCACATAACAAAAAGCACCATGCGACCCGTTTTACTCGGCAGCTTTGGTATGAATTGGCTTTGGTGTTTACGGTAGTCAATTTTGTTATTTGCGGTAACGGGCGCATGTGCTTAGGCGTTATATCGCTCTTTTTAAAGGTATTTTCCAGTGGTTTTTATCGAACAGAAACGATGCCTCTTTGGCCATTCGTCTGTCGCCAGGCTGTCCAAGAGGTGTGGTGAAAAGCAGGTTGCTAGGTTTTTTGCTGCCTCCGCTCTCAGCGGTGAACCACCGTATTTCTCAACTTGATTCTGGAATAATCGGTTGCCGGCTCCTAGACCTATTGGTTCAGTGCTGCAGCCGAAGAAAGTCCACATCAGGGTGTCATGCAAATTGTTGATTCAAGGCTGCAGAAGTGAAATTAACCATCAAGGACTGTAAGCTGTGGCTTAAGTTTTAAGTTATTGTATTTGTTGTGCTTTTATAACAAGGCCATCAAGTTGACGCTTACACTCGGCATTTTTGGTATGGAGTCCGGCGCACTTGGTTGGTTTATCGGGGCGCAACTTATGGCTGGCGTTATGGCACAAAAAGCACAGGCAACGTGGTTTTTGCTTCAAGCTCTGCGGGTCAAGCTTAGCGGCTACCAAGCCGAACTTTTCAGGCGATATAACTCTGAACGCTATTCGGTATAACGAACTGTGAATTTGGCTGGCTTTGTCCGCAGCACGCTTGATTTTAATGTTGTGTTTGCTGTCAGAAATTCCAGAAACTTCATCGAAAATCAGCTTTTAAATTTTGACTAAAGGCTAACAGATTTCAGTTTTCACAAATCTTCCCGAAGCTTCCGATTTATATCTGTTGGTAAAGAGCCATTCTTTATCCAGTGGCTACTGATTTTACGAGTTGGTTCATGAAGTTATGTGTTAATTTCTGTTCGGGTTTTTACTGTAGGGTAAACTGGCTGGTGTTTGAACAGATATTTCTGTAGCGGTAGCGTATCTGGTAAGTGACTAAATTTCCATGAGTTTGCCATAACAAAGCAATCAAGGTGACGCGTTACACTCGGCGGTTTTGGTTCGGAGTTCAGTGCGCTTTGTTGGTTCAGTGGGGCGCACCTTATTGCAGGCGTTATGCCTAAGAAAAGGTCAAATATATGACATACGATTGGAATCATTTCAAAAGTTGGGTGGGGAAAAATACTAGCGGTACAAAAAATATTACTTTTGAGGACAAAGTGATGCAACATGGAAGCTAAAAACAAGTAGTTCTGAGGGTAAGGCTATAAGTATGCAAATCTACCTCAGTGAAATAATGTACGATGTAAATTATCAGTTTTCTACAATAGATACCCCCGTTAATTTGCAAAATGGTACTGAGTTTGGAGCGTTACTTGCTCGATTACAGCATCATGGTTTTCCTACCCCTTTGCTTGACTGGACTTTATCTCCATATATTGCCGCATATTTTGCATTCAAAGGGGCACCCTTAGCTCCTAAGCCTTTAGATTCAGTTTCTATATTTATGTTTGACATCGATAGGTGGGTTTCGGAAGTAAAGCCATCGAATAACCTTCTTGATTCGAATTTGTTTGTAGGTGATTTTGTTCCATATGCTACAAATAACCAAAGAATGGTTCGACAAATGGGCGTTACTACAATTACCAATGTAGCAGATATACAAACTTTCATTATGAGTAAAGGGCAGCACTACTTGTTCAAAATTGACATGCCTGCATCTGAACGTAATATTGCAATGAAAGAACTAAACCTCATGGGTATCAATGATCGAACAATGTTTCCAGATTTTGATGGTTTATGTAAACATTTAAAAGAAGTGCATTTCGACAATAAGCAAAAATACCATTACCACCACCTCCACTAGTACCACCACCGCCACTAAAGGCATAACAAGGCAATCAAGGTGATGCCTTACACTCGGCGGTTTTAGTATGAAGTTTGGTGTGCTTTGTTGGTTCGGTGGGGCACACCTTATTGAAGGCGTTATGTGCTATAAAGCTTAAAAAAAACCTCACAATTAAATCTATTCTATTAATTTGTGTTATAAATCAACATGTGCAATTGGTTTATTACTGTGAGGATGATGTTATGGGACGAGTTGCAAATTCAGCTGCAACATTTGGTGGAATAGGTAGTGGAATAGCCGGTGTATCAAGTGGCGCAGGGATAGTATCCGATGTTGTCAATGGAGTGAGTACAATTAGAGTATTTGGATACACTGCAGTGCAGGTATCTACACTCGTTATCTTTTTATTGGTATTGGCTCTTAGCTATTATTTATTTCTTAAGAAGAATAGTGAGAGTAAAAAGGTTACGTTAGTTGAAATGGTAAAAGTTTTTGCGCTTAGCTTACTAGTTACTTTTTTGGCTTGGATAACTGTTGGTGTCTATAAGAATCAGCCTGAGCGAATTTTTGAAACTGCTGGTGTAAAAGGTGAGCTTATAGGGTGTTATCAGTCCGGAAGTGCGTTAAGGTGTGATTTTACCTTAATGAATATTAAGCAAAAAGGTAGTATTAAGTTCAGTGTTCAACGAACGTCTTCTTCCATAGTCGTACCATCAGGTACTTCTTTAACACCTTATCAAATGAGTGTTGGTGATAAAACTCAAGATCATACACACGGTATGATTGTAAACTTACCTCATTCGGCTCAAGCTGATATATCTTTTGATTTTAGGCTACCTGATGATAGCAATATAGACAAAATTCAGGGGTTAGAGTTCGTAATGTCAATTAATGGTATTACTGAGGTCAATAACTTGACGGACATATGGATCGAACCAGGTTATTAAAACGCACATAACAAAGCAATCAAGGTGACCCGTTACATTCGGCGTTTTTGGTATGAAGTTCGGTGTGCTTTGCTGGTTTAGTGCGGGGCACCTTATCGCAGGCGTTAAATGCCCAAGGAAATATTCGAATGAATCAACTAACAGTAACTATCGATCTTGAAGATTATACGGCAGGGTTGACAGGTAAACTTGATCTGAATGGTTTCAGTGGTTATGGCGAAGGTTGGTTTAATCTCAGTGAGATTGAGAACTTCTGTGATTCACTTGAACAAGTTGTCAACAAAGTTGAGGGAACAACAAAGTTAATTGCGGGACAGAGAAATCTTGATGGTAGTGAGTATTTAGAGCGGTTAGGTTTACGATGTTCTGTCATTGCTAAAACTGGAGTTTTCAGTATTCACATAAGCTTATCTGATTACCCATATACAGGTTGCCGGCCCGAGGAAATTCGTAAAATTACTGGTGAAATAAAAGCAGATACTCGAAAGGTACTGAACTTTGTTTCTCAGCTACGGAAGTTATGCATCGGTAAGAATACAGAGGCAATACTTGTTGCAAATGGGTAGGCCACTGGCTTTGAGTTCGGGGCATTTAACAAAGGTATCAAGGTGACGCGTTACACTCGGCATTTTTGGTATGGAGTTCAGTGGGCTTGGTGAGTTCGTCGTGGCGCACCTTATCCCAGGCGTTATGCCTCTAAAAGCGAGGTGTTTTTTATACAAGGGCTACAGCGCAAATGAACACCATTTCTCAGGCAATTTCGTTCATCAACCGGCTGCTCCTTGAGTTCATCGAAATGTCGGTTGGTAATGTATTTGCTGCCATCAGTATCGAGTAGGGTTACTCATGCTTAACTCGATGCGTTTTTTGGCTGAAACGGTGTTTCACTTGGCTATCAGTTTGGCGTTTGCAGCCTGTGTTACTCCGCATTTGTTGTCATGCAAATTTGGTGTGCTCAAAGTCGCTGAAAGTTAGCAGGAATATTTGAGTTGGTGATCGCTGTAAGTTTTGTCGCAAGGGCATCACGCGTAGCTTGTTTTGCTGCCAAGATAGTGAGGCGTTTTTGGTGAGGCATAACAAGGCAATCAAGGTGATGCCTTACACTCGGCGGTTTTGGTTCGGAGTTCAGTGTGCTTTGTTGGTTCGGTGGGGCACACCTTATCGCAGGCGTTATGCCCCTAAAAGCTAAGTGTTTTCTTTACAAAAGCAAAAGCTTTTGCGCACATGAACACCATCTCTCTGGCAATTTCGTTCATCAACCGGCTGCTCCTTGAGTTCATCGAAATGTCGGTTGTTAATGTATTTGCTGCCATCAGTATCGAGTTGTTTGGCTCATGCTTAACTCGATTCGATGCATCCTTTGGCTGAAACGGTGTTTCCCTTGGCTATCAGTCTGGCGTTTGCAGCCTGTGTGACTCCGCGTTAGTGTGTCATGCAAATCCGTGTGCTCAAAGTCGCTGAAAGTCTGTGGGAATATTTGAGTTGGTGGTTGCTGTAAGTTTTGTCGCAGGGACATCACGCGTTGCTTGTTTTGCTGCCAGGTCAGGGAAGCATTCTTGGTGAGTCATAACAATGCAATCAAGGTGATGCGTTACACTCGGCGGTTTTGGTTCAGAGTTCGGTGTGCTTTGCTGGCTCGGTGGGGCACACCTTATCGCAGGCGTTAGGCATGCTGAAGAGCTACTCTGTTTTTATTGGTTATTTCTTCTCTCAAGAACGATGCCACAAAGGTCATTCGTTCATCGCAAAGCTGTCCATAAAGTATGGCGAAACGTAGGTTGTTTCTTTAGTTTTTGCCTTTAGCTCCGGCAATGAACCCTTGCATTATTCAACGTTACACTGCAATGAGCGGATTGTCGGTTTCTCAGCCTATTAGTCCGGTGATGCAGCCCTAAGAAACACTTCATCAGGTTGTCATGCAAATGTATTTGGTTCAACGCGTTGATAGTTCATGGGAAAATACAAATTCGAGGTTGTTGTGTCCCATGTTTAAAGGCGGGATGCGTTGAGAGTTCACCTCCCAAGTTCGGACAGCGCACATGGAAATGCCTAACAAAGGCATCAAGGTGACTTGTTACACTCGGTGGCTTTGGTTTGGAGTTTAGTGGGCTTGGTGGGTTCATCGTGGCGCACCTTATGCCCGGCGTTATGCACTAAAAGCAAAATCAGTAACTGGAAACACGGTGCATAAGAACATGGTATTCTGCTATTGGCTTATTACCAGTTGGGTGCAGTTTCGAAAAGCACAGATTTAACTTGTTCAATTTAGCCATTCTTCACTGGTTCTGTGTACACGCCAGTCAGTTCAGAGTTCCAAAGTTGATAGCCTCGGCTTCTGATTTTCTCACCAATAAGTAACTTTTTTTGGTGATCCTTTTGGCTCTTGGTTTACTCACCAGTGAGTTGGGCTTTAAAAGCGGTGATCATCTACCAATCACTTTATGTTAGTCATTGATTGGTTTTTATGATTCTCGCCGCTAAGTTGGTATTTTGCGCACTTTTGCATAACAAGGCAATCAAGGCGACGCGTTACACTCGGCGGTTTTGGTCTGAAGTTTTGTGTGCTTGGTTAGTTAAGTGGGGCGCACCTTATCGCAGGCGTTAGGTTTCTGTATGTCATATGATAAAGTTTTAGTTGATCTAAATGGTGAAGAGTTTCCGTATTCTGAGTCTTTTGATAGTGAAACTTACTATTACGCAATAAGCGTCGTGTTTGATAACCGTGATGGGGAGTTATTAATTCTTAGATGGGGTGCTCACCTTATATTTGACGATGACTTAAGTTGGCTGGACTTCAATCTCTCTCCAGAAGAAATATTTCCAGCTAGAAATCAACTATCAAAATCAGAAATATTAGAATTTATGCAACTTTGCTTAGAAAATGAATCTAATGCAAAGCTTTACACTAAAAAAGAAATGGATGTTCAATATCAACGGTTTTTAAAATTAGCGGAATAAAACCTAACAAGGCAATCAAGGCGATGCGTTACACTCGGCGGTTTTGGTACGGAGTGCGGTGTGCTTTGCTGGTTTAGTGGGGCACACCTTATCGCAGGCGTTATGGCTTAAAAGCACTGGCAACGTGGCTTTCGCTTCAAGTTCTGTGGGTTAAGCTTAGCGGCTATTAAGCCGATCTTCTCTGGCGATATAACTGAACGCTTTTCGGTATAACGAACTGTGAATTTGGCTGGCTTTGTCCGCAGCACGCTTGATTTTCCAGTTGTTCTCGCTGTCAGAAATACCAGAAATATCATCGAAAAAAGTTCCTAAATTTTGGCTAAGGGTTATCAGGTTTTAATCCTTGCTATTTTCCCTGTAGCTTTCGATTTAAATCTGTTGGCAAAGAGCAATTCTTTGTCCTGTGGCTACTGCTCCAATTCCTCTGAAAATCACCCGCACAAAATCCATTAAAAAAAGGCTAGGTATCTAATATTTAAGGCTAAAATTGAGTGATTTCAAATTTATACATTTTTTTGTTGTATGATGCCTTAATCATATGGCAAGTAAATTATTCTGTTCGGCGGTAGCGTGCCAAATTCAAGTTAACTGCTTGAAATATAGCCATAACAAAGGCATCAAGGTGACACGTTACACTCGGCAGTTTTGGTATGGAGTTTAGTGCGCTTGGTAGGTTCGGTGTTGGTGCACCTTATGCCCGGCGTTATGGCTTAAAAGCACAGGCAACGTGGTGTTTGCTTCAAGGTTTGTGGGTCAAGCTTAGCGGCTATCAAGCCGAACTTCTCAGGCGATATAACTGAACGCTTATCGGTATAACGAACTGTGAGATTGTCGGGTTTTGTCCGCCGCACGCTTAATTTTCCTGTTGTGCTTGCTGTTAGAAATGCCAGAAACATCATCGAAAGAAAGTTCCCCAATTTTGGCTAAGGGTTATCAGGGTTTAATCCTTGCTATTTTCCCCGAAGCTTCCGATTTATATCTGTTGGTAAAGAGCAATTCTTTGTCCTGTGGCTACTGCTCCAATTCCTCTGAAAACCACCCGTTCAAAATCCATTCAAAAGAGGCTAGGTGTCTAATATTTAAGGCCAAAATTGAGCGATTTCAAATTTATACATTTTGTTTGTTGTATGATGCCTTAATCATATGGCAGGTGAATAATTCTGTTCGGCGGTAGCGTGCCAAAAATACGTTAACTGATTGAAATATAGCCATAACAAAGGCATCAAGGTGACACGTTACACTCGGCAGTTTTTGTATGAAGTTTAGTGCGCTTGGCTGGTTTGGTGTTGGTGCACCTTATTCCCGGCGTTAGGCATGCTGAAGAGCGACTCTGTTTTTATTGGTTATTTCTTCGCTCAAGAACGATGCCACAAAGGTCATTCGTTCATCGCAAGGCTGTCCATAAAGTATAGCGAAAAGCTGTTTTTTTCTTTCGTTGTTGCCTTTAGCTCCGGCAATGAACCATCGCATTATTCATCGTTACACTGTGACGAAAGGCTTGCCGGTTATTTGCCTATTTGTCCTGTGATGCAGCCCTAAAGAACACTTCATCAGGTTGTCATGCAAATGTATTTGGTTCAACGCGTTGATAGTTAGTGGGAAAATACAATCTCGAGGTTGTTGCGTCCCATGTTTAAAGGCGGGATGCGTTGATCGTTCACCTCCCAAGTCAGGACAGCGCACATGGAAATGCCTAACAAAGGCATCAAGGTGACTTGTTACACTCGGCAGTTTTGGTATCGAGTTTGGTGCGCTTGGTAGGTTAGTCGTGGCGCACCTTATCCCAGGCGTTATGGCTTAAAAGCACAGGCAACGTGGTGTTTGCTTCAAGGTTTGTGGGTCAAGCTTAGCGGCTATCAAGCCGAACTTCTCAGGCGATATAACTGAACGCTTATCGGTATAACGAACTGTGAGATTGTCGGGTTTTGTCCGCCGCACGCTTAATTTTCCTGTTGTGCTTGCTGTTAGAAATGCCAGAAACATCATCGAAAGAAAGTTCCCCAATTTTGGCTAAGGGTTATCAGGGTTTAATCCTTGCTATTTTCCCCGAAGCTTCCGATTTATATCTGTTGGTAAAGAGCAATTCTTTGTCCTGTGGCTACTGCTCCAATTCCTCTGAAAACCACCCGTTCAAAATCCATTCAAAAGAGGCTAGGTGTCTAATATTTAAGGCCAAAATTGAGCGATTTCAAATTTATACATTTTGTTTGTTGTATGATGCCTTAATCATATGGCAGGTGAATAATTCTGTTCGGCGGTAGCGTGCCAAAAATACGTTAACTGATTGAAATATAGCCATAACAAAGGCATCAAGGTGACACGTTACACTCGGCAGTTTTTGTATGAAGTTTAGTGCGCTTGGCTGGTTTGGTGTTGGTGCACCTTATTCCCGGCGTTATAATTCGGAGGTAGGTTCAGTGGAAAATGGCTTGGATATTTTCGGTAATGCTCTTCTTTCATACTCAAGTGGTAATAGTGATGCAGCTCTGCTCGTGCATACAGAAGGATTTGAACCTTATGAGCTGCCAGTTTCTGTTTTCTTTCGTCCGGCCGATTATTACCCTATAGATAAACTGGCTCTGACTTTATGTAAAGGTAAAGTTCTTGATATTGGTGCAGGTGTTGGTGAGCAATCAATTTATCTTCAAAACAATGGCTTCGATATTACAGCATTAGATGTGTCAGCAGCTGCATGCCGGATTATGACTGCCCGAGGAATTAACTCAGTCATAAATCAGGATATTTTTGAAAGTAGGCTTGATGCATGTTTTGACACCTGGCTCTTATTAGGTCGTAGTATAGGAGCTGTGGGTACAGTATCTAAGCTGTTATTATTTTTACAGTTGGCAAAAAATAATTTGTCACAGACTGGTCAAATTGTCCTTAACTCTATTAGTAATGCAAATCAACCTGTAACGCGGAAAGTTAGTTTTGAATTCTCTGGTGTAAAAGGTGCTGCTGTAAACTGGTTGGATATTGATAGACTCTCATTGGAAAGCTTGGCAAAACAATGTGGTTTTCGAACTGAGATTGTTCGGGTTGAGGATGATGGAAATTATTTAGCAGTCCTTCGAAAAGCCGAATTATAACAAAGCAATCAAGGTGATGCGTTACACTCGGCGGTTTTGGTATGGAGTTCAGTGTGTTTTGCTGGTTCGGTGGGGCACACCTTATTGCAGGCGTTAGCTGCTTATGGAGAGTATGTGAGATTTATTAAAGCAATTGAAGATGAAGGCGGAACCATATCATCAAGAGAGCTTGAGGGATACTTCTATCAAGGTAAAGAGGTTGATGTTTGGATTGAACGTTTTTCCTTAAAAGGAAAGAAAGATAATTACATCGCATCTATACGGGCAAAAGATGGAAACTATACTGAACTAGCTGATAGTCGGTTTAGCACAGACTTGCACAAAGTATTACTGTGGGCTCGAAAAGAGTTGGACTTTAACCCATGTGTATTTGGTGAAGTAGACTTAAGTCAAGCAAAAGCAGAGGCTGCTATTCGTGGGGAAGGAGCTGAATTATATATTGCTGGCTATATTATGCTTGAACTTGGCTATATTGTTTCTGTAGCTAGCCCCAATATGCCAGGCTATGATTTGATTGTTGTAGATCCTCAAACTCAGAAGTCATGCCGATTACAGGTAAAATATCGGTCAAACAATACAGCGTCATTGAAATTTTCATCTCTTGATTTTGACTTTTTAATTCTTGTCGACAAACCATATCATGAAGTCAAAGATATTTCTCCTGATGGTGGGAGTAGCTTGAGGCCTATAGCGAAGTTTGATGTTTGGGTTTTGAGTAGGGAATGGGTAGCAACAAGAAGAAAAGCTAATGGCCACCTCTCTAACCCGCGTTATTTACAGCATTACCATGATTGGTCGAAAATTGTTGATTTTTTGTCTGTTGATTCAAGTGATTGAGCAGCTAACAAGGGCATCAAGGTGACGCGTTACACTCGGCATTTTTGGTTTGAAGTGCAGTGGGTTTGGTGAGTTCATCGTGGCGCACCTTATCCCAGGCGTTAGGGCAATAATTGTAGATTTGATCCTCTAATTGAGAATAATATTGTGGTCAGATTTTTATATTTAGACATAAAAAACGATAAAACTGTAGTGAAGGAGATTTTGTGAAGTTTTCACCAGAAGGGTTCAATGAAGTAGCAGTAAGGTTCATGCACCTTCGATGGTATGCGGTCTTAATGACCGTTGTATGTATAGTCGGTTTTTTTATTTTGGGACCGCTTAGCGAAAAAAATGAGCAACTGGCTTGGTTCGGAGTTCTGTCAATTATATGCACTCTAGAAGCATTCGCTATTTCAATATTTTTGTTTTCATTTAAAGAGCTCGATTCGAAAAAAACAGTTCATCCATTTTGGTATTATCTAACAAGATTGAAAGAATGGTTTTCTGTAATAATTGTTACTCTGTTCATAATTGCACCAGTCATTATGGCTGGAGATGCTCTATTTACATTTGTTAAAATGTTGACTTAGGTTTTTATAGTAATAACCGACGGATATTTTGCCCTAACAAAGGCATCAAGGTGACTTGTTACACTCGGCGGTTTTGGTATGGAGTTTGGTGCGCTTGGTAGGTTACTCGTGGCGCACCTTATGCCTGGCGTTATGCCTCTAAAAGCGAGGTGTTTTTTTATACAAAAGCTACAGCGCAAATGAACACCATTTCTCAGGCAATTTCGTTCATCAACCGGCTGCTCCTTGAGTTCATTGAAACGTCGGTTATTAATATATTTGCTGCCATCAGTATCGAGTTGTTTGGCTCATGCTTAACTCGATGCGTCCTTTGGCTGAAACGGTGTTTCCCTTGGCTATCAGTTTGGTGTTTGCAGCCTGTGTGACTCCGCGTTAGTGTGTAATGCAAATCCGCGTGCTCAAAGTCGCTGAAAGTTAGCGGGAATATTAGAGTTGGTGATTGCTGTAAGTTCGTCGCAGGTGCATCACGTGTTGCTTGTCTTGCTGCCAGGAAAGGGAAGTGTTCTTGGTGAGTCATAACAATGCAATCAAGGTGATGCCTTACACTCGGCGGTTTTGGTATGAAGTTTGGTGTGTTTTGTTGGTTTCGTGGGGCACACCTTATCGCAGGCGTTAGCACATCTACATTATATTATCAGAGGGAGATATTTAATGGACTTAATAGTTATAAGTGATGTTTCTGGAAATTCGTTTAGATTTAACGATTTGGAAAAATTTCGAGTTTTTTGCATTAGCGAGCGTGATTGGTGGGAAAGGCAGTGCAATACAATTTTGAAAAACAAGCGGGTTACGCATGAATATGTTAATTCTTACCAAATATTCAATAGTATAATTGCTAAAATACATGAACTTAATAAAATAATTAGAAATATAAAAGGTTACGAGCAGGAGCAAAATGTTATTCAACGATTTGTTGGTTGTTTTAAAACAGTAATTGAGGAAGGCTGGCTTTGGAGCGGATATAACTGTTCAAAAGTTTTTTGTACTTTATGCGAAAAATATGGGCAAAAAAAGGCTGATATTTTTATTTCGATTGCAGTGAATGGTGGGGATAATCTGGGTGATAGAGACTTTGAAATATATGGCTTGTTATTTTCATCAGAACTTAAACATGCTACACCTGGCGATATTGTTCAAGAGAAAATAGATTTTGAAGACCTTAAAGGAAATTTCAGCAATCTACAAAGAACACAGTTAGCTTTTGAAGATGACGCATCTCAGATATTGAACAATATGAATACCTTATTAGAGACGGAGAAGAGCCGCTTTGGAAGTTTTCTTGAGCAATCCAAAGAATCAATGGAAAAAGCTGAAAGAACTTACCACGACACATTAAGGTTTACTGGTCCTGCTAGGTACTGGAGACAGTCAGCCAGGAGATATTATAAGCAAGGTTCAATATGGGCTTCCATTCTTATTTTTATTGCCATATTTGGTATGGTTTTCTTCTATGAAGTTTACCAAGAGTTTGTTCTCTCATCTGAATCGACTTCTACAATTATTTCTGTCAAACAAGTCGCTATGCTTGTAATATTAGTTACGATTTATGCTTTTATAATTAGGTCCGTATCTAGGTTAACTTTCAGTTCTTTTCATTTAATGAGAGATTCAGAGGAAAGGCGACAGCTAACTCACTTATATTTGAGTTTAAGCAATAAAAATAAAATAGATGATTCATCTAGAGATTTGGTCTTACAAGCTTTGTTTTCGAGGACGGAAACAGGATTATTATCAGGTGACTCATCTCCATCAATGCCCGGTATAAATGAACTAATTAGTACAGCGATGAAAGTCAAATGATATGCTAACAAAGGCATCAAGGTGACACGTTACACTCGGCAGTTTTGGTATGGAGTTTAGTGCGCTTGGCTGGTTCGGTGTTGGTGCACCTTATGCCCGGCGTTATGGCATAAAAAGCACAGGCAACGTGGTTTTCGCTTCAAGGTTTGCGGGGCAAGCTTAGCGGCTATCAAGTCGATCTTCTCAGGCGATATAACTGAACGCTATTCTAAATAACGAACTGTGAGATAGGCGTCCTTTATCCGCAGCACGCTTGATTTTACAGCAGCATACACGGCTAAAAATACCAGACACTTCATCGAAAACCAGCTCTCAAATTTTGGCTAAGGGTTATCAAGTTTTAATCCTTACTATTTTTCCCGAAGCTTCTGATTTATATCTGTTGGGAAAGAGCCATTCTTTCTCCAGTAGCTACTGATTTTACGCGTTGGTTCAGGAAGTTATGTATCAATTTTTGTTCGGGATTTATCGGTAGGGTAAACTGTTTTGCGTTCGAGCAGATATTTCTGTAGCGGTAGCGTATCTGGTAAGTGATTCAAATCTCATGAGTTTGCCATAACAAGGCAATCAAGGTGATGCGTTACACTCGGCGGTTTTGGTACGAAGTTCGGTGTGCTTTGCTGGTTTCGTGGGGCACACCTTATCGCAGGCGTTAAATGCTAGGAGGAATATTGGAAATTACTAAGTTATCTTTGAGCATCTACACAGTAGCAGCAGTAGTTATTTATGGAGAAGTAGCTAATCCAAGCTTATTCGAAGCAATTGACCTAAATTTGGGTGTGGTCACTATCAACCAAGTTGATGGTCTCGATATTACGACGGTTTTACTGCATTTGATGCTGTTGTTATCATCGGCGCTCTGTCTAATTAATCTAAAACTATTCTTCTCAAACCTAAAACAAGGTTTTAATAAGCATCCGCTATTAATCAGTGAGATTAACAGCAAACTTCAGAATAAGACTGGTTCAGTTCGAGATAGAGTTAGTGAAGCAAATGTACGAGGGATGATAAACCCAACTGCAAGTACAGGGGCATGGACTTCAATTGGAGTAGGGCACGGTGATATCTCGGTAAAAATAAGTAGAACCAAATTATTGTTGTGCTTTATAACTACGCCACTCAGCACCTTATGGTTATTAAAGTCCGATTTATTGTTCCCTTTAGTAGCGGCATTGAGTGCGTGGTTAGTTAGCATTTAACAAAGCAATCAAGGTGATGCGTTTCACTCGGCGGTTTTGGTATGGAGTTTGGTGCACTTTGTTGGTTCAGTGGGGCACACCTTATTGCAGGCGTTATGCCACTAAAAGCTAAGTGTTTTCTCTACAAATAACTCGGCGCACAAGAACACCATCTCTCAGGCAATTTCGTACATCAACCGACTGCTCCTTGAGTTCGTCGAAATGTCGGTTGTTAATATTTCTGCTGCATTGGTATCGAGTTGGTCGGCTTCAGTTCAACACGTGGTGTTCTTTGGTTTGTACGGTGATTCCATCGACTATCAGTTCAGTGCTTGCAGCCTGTGTAACTCCGCATTTGTTGTCATGCAAATCCGGTGTGCTCAAAGTCGCTGAAAGTCAGAGGGAATATTGGGGTTGGTAATTGCTGTGAGTTCTGCCGCAAGGACGTTACGCGTTGCTTGTTTTGCTGTCAGGTTAGGGAAGTATTCTTGGTGCGGCATAACAAGGCAATCAAGTGTGACGCTTTACACTCGGCGGTTTTGGTTCGGAGTTTGGTGTGCTTTGTTGGTTCAGTGGGGCGCACCTTATTGCAGGCGTTAGGCATGCTGAAGAGCGAGTTTGTTTTTGTTGGTTATTTCTTCGCTCAAGAACGATGCCACAAAGGTCATTCGTTCAGCGCAAGGCTGTCCATAAAGTATGGCGAAACGCAGGTTGTTTCTTTAGTTGTTGCCTTTAGCTCCGGTAATGAACCATTGCATTATTCAACGTTACAATGAAATGAACGGATTGTCGGTTTCTCAGCCTATTAGTCCGGTGATGCAGCCCTAAGAAACACTTCATCAGGTTGTCATGCAAATGTATTTGGTTCAAAGCGTTGATAGTTCGTGGGAAAATGCAATTCCGAGGTCGTCGTATCCCATGCTTGAAGGCGGGATGCGTTGAAAGTTCATTTCCCAAGTTAGGACAGCGCACATGGAAATGCCTAACAAAGGCATCAAGGTGACTTGTTACACTCGGCAGTTTTGGTATGGAGTTTGGTGTGTTTGGTAGGTTAGTCGCAGCGCACCTTATGCCAGGCGTTATGTGGCAAATGGAGTAAGTACATGGGAAGAGAGATAGTACCTCAAGAGCTAAGCTACTTCTACCAGAAAACGGGGGAGGCAATCTGGCACCTCCAGCACGTTGAAGACTTTCTAATAAAGTTATATATCGTTGGCTCTATTCACATTAAAATCAATGGTATATCAGCACAAAATGCTGAAACTAAGTTGAAGCAATTTAGCAAGAAAACTCTGGGGCAATTAATCGGTTTGCTCGATGGAAGCGATATAGTTTCCGAGGATTTTATTATAAAGCTACGGGACTATAACGATATAAGAAAGTGGATTGTTCATAACTCTATGCGAGAAACTGAAAACTGTCTCTATTCTCAGCAAGACCGTGACTTTTTTATTAATCGCACAGCTAGGTTTACGGACTTATCTGTAGAAATTCAAAATGATATCGAAGCTAGGTTATGGGAGTTAACTATTGCCGGAGGTATCTCACCCGAAGAAGTGCAAGCTCGCGCAAATGCTACGATAGATGCGTGGAAAAAAGCCACATAACAAGGCAATCAAGGTGACCCGTTACATTCGGCGGTTTTGGTATGAGGTTCGATGTGCTTTGTTAGTTCAGTGCGGGGCACCTTATTGCAGACGTTATGTTTTCTTCTTTACATTTGAGTAGTAAAAAGGGTTGTAAGTGAAAAATATTTATTTTTGGGATTATAAAACTGTAGCTAAACGATTGTACAACGGTGATTTCACAGAAACTGACTCACTGAGGCAATTTGTTGCATTGATGATTATCTCAGGTATATCAATACCAGTTCCTTTCTCGTTTTATATTATCAGTGTGAATAAGCCTATTGCTCTTGACGTGTTTAGTTTCATCCTTTCTGGTGTTATTGCTTATGTAGGCTATTGGTGGGTATATCAATCACATGTAAAAAATGAAGGACGTGAATTTTTTCTGAAACTAGCAGCATTAGAGTTACCTATTGGTTTTAGAGTGGCGGTTTTTGTTATTTTACCATTTATGCTTCTAAGCATTCCGCTCCTACAAGTTATTACTTCACAATTACTAGCTCAAGGTCTGGGACTCGTAATGGGTATCGTCGCTGCCATAGTGCATTTCAGATTATTGAAATCAGCCATTTGTTATTCTGAAAACTAAAACATAACAAAGGCATCAAGGGTGACGCGTTACACTCGGCATTTTTGGTATGGAGTTCGGTGCGCTTGGTAGGTTTGTCGTGGCGCACCTTATGCCCGGCGTTATGTAAAAGCCGTTTGGCTGAGGAGATAAATCCCCTCAGCCTGAAGAAAATATACGTTTAGTCTTCTTTGTCAGGGTGCGTCAGTACTAAATTACCTTTTTCATCTATTTCGACTTTTTTGTAGTTTTCAAAATGCTCAGGAAGTACATCCAAAACTTTTTCTGTTTTCGCTTCTTTAGGCAACTGATAAGTGGTAATGGTTTGACCTGCTAGGCAATCGTCTTTAACTGTAAGTCTGATACTATCAAGCAAGTCTTTTAGCTCGTCATTTTTCATGATATTAATCCAGTAAATGTATTTAGAGTACACTATTGCAATGCAATGCGTTTTGTAATGATACATTTTTACTGTTTTCATTCAACTGCTTGTTTTACATAACAAAGGCATCAAGGTGACTTGTTACATTCGGCAGTTTTGGTTTGGAGTTCAATGGGCTTGGTAAGTCCGTCGTGGCGCACCTTATGCCAGGCGTTAGAAATTATTGGAGACTATTGGTGGAAAAATTTAGAGATATATTGTATCTGGATTCAGATAAACGAGCTGGGACTCGTAATGATATCCATATCAACATTCCAGATGTTCTTTATCATTATACAAATACAAATGGTTTATTAGGAATACTCTCTAGTTCAAGGCTATGGGCAACACATTATAAATTTTTAAATGATGAGTCGGAGATTACTTATGCATTAGGGATTTTTGAAAAATTAGTTAAAGAGAAATTTGAAACTATAACGAACCCTATTGTTGTTACTTTTTTGGAGCGAGTATTACAGACGGCTAATCCATTTGAAGGGATGTTCGATTGTTATATAACATGCTTTTGTGAAGGTGGTGACTTATTAGCGCAATGGAGATCATACACAGATAATGGTGGAGGGTATTCAATTGGTGTTAACTCGAAAGAGCTTGGGATGCGTTCTATAGTTGAGCATCCAAGTCAAGAATTGTACCTTCGCAAAGTCACTTATTGTCCTATTACTCAAGAAAAATTATTAAGAGATGTTATCGATAAAACAGTTTCTATCCTAGATAAAAATACTTCGGGGATGACTGTGAACGATGCCAATTCATATATAGCTATGTGTTGCGGGCATCTAAGGAGTGAAATTGTCGAGTACATTATTTCATTTAAACATCCAGCATTTGAATCAGAGCAAGAATGGAGATTATGCCATATTGTTGCTACACATGAAGAGTCAGAAATAGAGTTTCGTTCAGGCCCTTATGGCCTTACTCCTTATGTGTCGATTGATCCAAGCCCAATGGCGGGTGTAAATGCGAATAAGCTTCCTATTGTTGAAGTTAAATTTGGACCAACCACGAATCCCTATGGAGCTGAGTTTGGTCTTAGAAAACTACTGAAGTCAAAAGGTTACGCTTTTGCTGATATTACAGGCTCAAATCTACCCGTACGAGTCTAATTTCTAACAAAGGCATCAAGGTGACGCGTTACACTCGGCGGTTTTGGTTTGGTGTTCAGTGGGCTTGGTGAGTTGGTCGTGGCGCACCTTATGCCAAGCGTTATGCCTCTAAAAGCGAGGCGTTTTTTATACAAAAGCTACAGCACAAATGAACACCATCTCTCAGGCAATTTCGTCCATCAACCGGCTGCTCCTTGAGTGAGTCGAAACGTCGGTTGTTTATGTATTTGCTGTCATCAGTATCGAGTAGGGTTACTCATGCTTAACTCGATGCGTTCTTTGGCTGAAACGGTGTTTCCCTTGGCTATCAGTTTGGCGTTTGCAGCCTGTGTGACTCCGCATTTGTTGTCATGCAAATTTGGTGTGCTCAAAGTCGCTGAAAGTCAGTGGGAATATTTGAGTTGGTGATTGCTGTCAGTTTTGTCGCAGGGGCATCACGCGTGGCTTGTTTTGCTGCCAGGTAAGGGAAGTATTCTTGGTGAGTCATAACAATGCAATCAAGGCGATGCGTTACACTCGGCGGTTTTGGTTCGGAGTTCTGTGTGCTTTACTGGTTCAGTGGGGCACACCTTATTGCAGGCGTTATGGCTTATGTTTTTTTAACGGGAGTGTTCAAAATTATGCTTTGGTTTTTACTTATTCTGGGGCTGATTTTAGTTATTTTCCTTTGGCTCAAAAAAAGTGGAACGTTTGATAAACCAACATACGAACAGCCAAAAATTGAAACGCCTATCTCTGAAAAAACGCCTAAAGCAGAAAGTAAGATTAAGTACTCATACGTTAAAATTAATAATTTACTTACACCGGCTGAACGGTCTTTTTTGGGTGTGTTGCATAATGTGGTAAATGATGATGTTTTGGTTTTTTCAAAGGTTAGGGTTGCTGATGTTTTATCACCCGTACCAAGCCAAAATAGGAGTCTGTGGCAGAAGGCTTTTAACAGTATCTCATCAAAGCATTTTGATTTTGTATTATGTAAAGCTGACGATATTTCAATTATTTGTGCGATAGAGCTAAATGATAGCTCTCATAATAAATTAGAGCGTCACAAACGAGACCAATTTTTAAGGTCTGCATGTGATACCGCCGGTGTTAAATTGTTGGAAATCCCAGCAAAGAATGGTTATGTACTTAGTGAAATAAGTGAACTGTTAAAACCTATCATTTTTAACTCCTTAGTTAATGAAACTCCAACTTTATGCCAAGAGTGTGGATCTCATATGGTTCTTCGTACAGCTAAGCGAGGCAAAAATATAGGTAATGTATTTTGGGCATGTAGTGCTTACCCAAAGTGTAGATACATTGAAAATACATCAAGATCATCAAGTTAGAGCCATAACAAAGCAATCAAGGTGATGCTTTACACTCGGCGGTTTTGGTTTGGAATTCGGTGTGCTTTGCTGGTTTCGGTGGGGCACACCTTATCGCAAGCGTTAGCAATATAGGATAGGAAGCTTATGTTAAAATGGTTATTTAAACGAAGTTCAAGAAAGCAAGTCAATGAGTTAAATGTCAATACGGTCAGGATTATATTGGATAATCTGGAACGTTCAAATGGAACTGATTGTAAAATTATGACAGATAAAGTTTATAAAATTTTAAGTGAATTTGAAAAATCAAAAAACATTAATATTGATGAGTTGAAACTTTTGTTCTCGAAATCCTCACCTCTTAGAGAAATTGCCATTGCTAACAATTGGGAAGAACAATACAGGCATTTACAGAAACAAATTAATATGATTAATAATGTCAGTGAATAGAGTTGTTAGTTAATAAGTTATTTTGTATGTGTTCTGTTTAATAAGTGTCAGTCAGGTTGCTTATGTTTTTTTTATAGTATTAAGCTTGGCTTTGGATGACAATATTGCTAACAAGGCAATCAAGGTGATGCGTTACACTCGGCGGTTTTGGTATGGAGTTCAGTGCGCTTTGCTGCTTCAGTGGGGCACACCTTATCGCAGGCGTTAGGCATGCTGAAGAGCGAGTTTGTTTTTGTTGGTTATTTCTTCGCTCAAGAACGATGCCACAAAGGTCATTCGTTCAGCGCAAGGCTGTCCATAAAGTATGGCGAAACGCAGGTTGTTTCTTTAGTTGTTGCCTTTAGCTCCGGTAATGAACCATTGCATTATTCAACGTTACAATGAAATGAACGGATTGTCGGTTTCTCAGCCTATTAGTCCGGTGATGCAGCCCTAAGAAACACTTCATCAGGTTGTCATGCAAATGTATTTGGTTCAAAGCGTTGATAGTTCGTGGGAAAATGCAATTCCGAGGTCGTCGTATCCCATGCTTGAAGGCGGGATGCGTTGAAAGTTCATTTCCCAAGTTAGGACAGCGCACATGGAAATGCCTAACAAAGGCATCAAGGTGACTTGTTACACTCGGCAGTTTTGGTATGGAGTTTGGTGTGTTTGGTAGGTTAGTCGCAGCGCACCTTATGCCAGGCGTTATAATTCGGAGGTCAGTACGGTGGAAAATGGCTTAGATATTTTCGGCAATGCTCTTGTTTCATACTCAAGTGGTAATAGTGATGCAGCTTTGCTCGTGCATACCGAAGGGTTTGAACCTTATGAGTTGCCAGTTTCTGTTTTCTTTCGTCCGGCAGATTATTACCCCATAGATAAATTGGCTCTGACTTTATGTAAAGGCAAAGTTCTAGATATTGGTGCTGGGGCTGGAGTGCAATCTATTTATCTTCAGAACAATGGTTTTGATATTACAGCATTAGATGTTTCAGCCGCGGCATGCAGCATTATGACGGCGCGCGGAATAAATTCAGTCATAAATCAGGATATTTTTGAAGGTAGGTTTGATTCAAATTTTGACACCTGGCTATTATTAGGTCGTAGTATTGGAGCTGTGGGTACAGTATCTAAGCTGTTATCTTTTTTACAGTTGGCAAAAAAGAATTTGTCACTGACTGGTCAAGTTATCCTTAACTCTATTGATAATGCAAATCAACCTGTAACAAGGAACGTTAGTTTTGAATTCTCTGGTGTAAAAGGTGCTACTGTAAGCTGGTTGGATATTGATATATTTTCACTGGAAAGCTTGGCAAAAGGATGTGGCTTTCGAACTGAAATTGTTCGGGTCGAGGATGATGGAAATTATTTAGCAGTCCTGCGAAAAGCCGAATTATAACAAAGCAATCAAGGTGATGCGTTACACTCAGCGGTTTTAGTACAGAGTTCAGTGTGCTTTTTTGGTTCGGTGGGGCACACCTTATCGCAGGCGTTATGTTCTCGGAGAAAAAATGAAAGTAAGCAGTATTATTGAGTATTTAGAGTTTGCTGACTCTATTCATTATGAGTTTGTACGAGGTCAGGCGAATTCAGAGTGGGCTTTGCTACCTTCGATTTCTCGTATTGCCAAGCCAGAAATGTGTTTCAATATCGCTTTCGGTCATTGGGATGAACTAGAAGAATACTTGCTCGAAGAGTTTCAAAGCCAGTCTACTCCTTACCTCGATAAAAAGCCGAAAACGCAGTTGGATTTAACTATTTTGGCTCAACACCACGGACTAGCGACAAGGTTACTTGATTGGACAACAAACCCTCTCAAAGCTTTATTCTTTGCTGTTGAAAACGCAGAGCACTTTGGAACAGATGGGATAGTGTATTTTTGTGAATCAGGGTACTTTGGAACTGAAAATGACGTAAAAGATATTGAAGACGTTACTTTCTTTAAAGCGAGCCATTCGAACGCAAGGATTACAGCACAAGAAGGGGTGTTTTGTGCATTTCCATTACCTCAGGCGCTCTTAGAAGATTTTGATAAAGACCTTGTAGCGAACAGTGAAGGTATTCAATTAATTAGCGTCATTATTGATGGCGATAGTAAAGAGTCTATTCGAAACGACCTCAATAGGTTAGGAGTGAATCATAGAACGATTTATCCTAGCTTAGATGGCGTTTCAAAGACAATTATGAGCGGCTTTAAGCAACGAACATAACAAAGCAATCAAGGTGACCCCTTACACTCGGCAGTTTTGGTACGAAGTTTGGTGTGCTTTGTTAGTTCGGCGTGGGGCACCTTATTGCAGGCGTTATATGCAAGGAGATTAGACGTGCTACCAAGTTTTATTAAGGAAAATGAATGTCCAATATATGTCAAACAAGAAATGGTCTTTGATATACCAAGAAAATACGAAAAATACACTCACTATGATGTTGTTAGGGATATATTCTCAATTTGTTGTGACAATAAAATATCACGTTCAATAGTGACCGAAATATTTAAATCTAAGTGTATGTACACAGGTTTTTTTGCGTCGATGATATGGGGTGGGGTCTCATCATGCGGAGATAAGCAGGATAACTTGTCTAAAATGTTAGAATATCCAAAAGACCAACTTATAGCGATTATTGAGCATGTAAATATTCTTCTAAGTGAAGGAAAAGTACAAGATGCTTTTATATTCATGGAAACTAAGGGGCAAGGAAAAATAGATGGTCTTGGGGAGTCGTATTTTACCAAGCTGTTCTTTTTTTTATGTAAAGCAAATGATTATCCAAAAGTAACACCTATCTTTGATAAATGGACAAAACTGGCCTATTGCGCTTTTTTATTGGATCTAGGTGAAAATGATGAGTTCCAAAGGGTTGTACAAAGCATTAATGGCCCTGAAGTAAAGTTTAAAGCTTCATATCGAGTAAAGGTTTATGATGATTTTGTTTGTAAAATGAACCTTTGGGCTAATGAAATTTCAGTCTCAGTTAGCTCACTTGAAGAGTTTATTTTTGGGGTGGATAAGCGTATTGATCGGACATGGTCAAATCCAAGAAGGATTTTCGAGAAGAAAGTTAATACTTATCTTTTACAGCATCGTGTATGCATATAACAAAACAATCAAGGTGATGCGTTACACTCGGCGGTTTTGGTATGGAGTTCGGTGCGCTTTGCAGGTTCGGTGGGGCACACCTTATTGCAAGCGTTAGGCATTCACATGAAGTATGAAACCAATTGTCAATTTCAAAAACTAGATTTCCACGATAGCCCAGTATCAAAGATAGTGTATGGCAATGACAGCATTAGTATCTATCTAGATTTTGCTAATATTTTAGCAGAACACATAGCTAATCCTTATCCTGTAGCCAAGTGTATCGAAAATTGCGCTATCACTTTCAACGGTGTAATAGAGAGTATTGCATCAGTTTATAATGATGAGACAAAGGTATTTGAAGAACATCAGTACCCAACAGAACCTCTTGATCAAGAAATATTAGAGGTAATAACTAGTGTGGGTAGCAAAGGGCTAGTGACTTATACCCTAAAAGGTTTCCATTCAACGGGTTGGACTGAATGGCGTATTACTAGTCAGCAGTTTAAATTATCTTGGGATGATTTTTCACAAGATGCTTGGTTTGTAGATTGACCTCAGAAAGGTTCATGAAAAACCTTTTCTGTAGTCATTTGAGACAATAACGGAATTGGAAATGCCTAACAAGGCAATCAAGGTGACCCGTTACACTCGATGGTTTTGGTCTGGTGTTCGGTGTGCTTTGCAAGTTCAGTGTGGGGCACCTTATTGCAGGCGTTATGGCCTAAAAGCACAGGCAACGTGGTTTTCGCTTCAAGGTCTGAGGGTCAAGCTTAGCTGCTATAAAGCCGATCTTCTCTGGCGATATAACTGCGCGCTTTTCGGTATAACGAACTGTGAATTTGGTTGGCTCTGTCCGCAGCACGCTTGATTTTCCAGTTGATTTCGCTGTCAGAAATGCCAGAAACATCATCGAAATAAAGCTCCTTAATTTTGGCTAAGGGGTGTCAGGTTTTAATCCTTGCTATTTTCTCCGAAGCTTCTGATTTATATCCGTTGGTAAAGAGCAATTCTTTGTCTAGTGACCACTGGTTTTTCTAGTTGGTTCATGAAGTTATGTATAAATTTCTGTTCGGGTTTAAATGGTAGGGTAAACTTGCTGGCATCCGAGCAGGTATTTCTGTAGCGGTAGCGTATCTTGTAAGTGATTAATATTCATTGAGTTTGCCATAACAAGGCAATCAAGGTGATGCGTTACATTCGGCGGTTTTGGTTCGGAGTTCAGTGTGCTTTGTTGGTTTCGGTGGGGCACACCTTATCGCAGGCGTTAGGGCTTCGAATGCACAACAAGATGTGACTAGCATATTATAGTTAACAGAGACGGGTAGATATGGATGCTAATTTTGATGTTAATGGAAAGGAATTTAGAGTTTCATTTTCGTTTTTAGGATTTGAAAAATATTATTTCGATGGAAAGTTGCTGAAAAAAAGATGGAATATTAAAAGGAAAGATCGTCTTACCTTTGTAGTGGATGGAGAAACAGTAGAAATCGTTGTTTTCATTTCAACAAAAGACATATCAACTCAGGCATATGTGAATGGGCAGTTAGTGGTAGAAGAACTTTTCCCTGAGTTTAAAGAAAAGATTGCATTAAAGAACCGCTCAAAACCTTCAAATGTATCAGTAATGATTAAGCAATTCATATTATGGTTTATACTGGCTTTGATTTTTATGTCTGTATATCAAACGTTTATATCGCAGCCCTAACAAAGGCATCAAGGTGACTTGTTACACTCGGTGGTTTTGGTTTGGAGTTCAGTGTGCTTGGTAGGTTAGTCGCGGCGCACCTTATGCCAGGCGTTAGCTTCTAAGAGGTAAATATGACGAAAGGGATGATTATTCGTAAGGTGATGTCAGATGGGTGGACGATAGAGGAGTGCCTTGATCCTATTAATGGACGCTATAATCGATATTACTATGGTAGAAAGCAAGCTCCTGTTGTAACTATGTCAGACAAAATAAGTCAGCAATATGCAGCGTATACATTGATAGATAAGGATTTGCGTAGTGTTATCTTTTGGCTTGAGGAAATAGAAAGATTAAAGCCAGGACAAATTGATAGAGTAAAAGACCCTGCAAAAATGAACTCAATAAAGGGGCTTTTTGTTGCAGCTTTAACATTCTATGGTAAATGTTTTACATCGTGTGAAGGTCGAAAGGTAAAACTCGAAAGAAAACATGTGCCTGAAGAGTTACAAGAAACTCACGATAATGTCATGAAACTCAGGCATAATTTTGCAGCACATAGTGGGGCTGAAAATTTTGAAGAAGTTAAGGTTAGCTTGGTTCTATATCCAAATAAAAAGTCAGATGCAACACCAAAACTATATTCTGAATTATCTCAGCCTGATTATATTCCGACTCAAGATCTGAACTTTAAAGAGTTAGTAACTGAGTTACAAAGTTACGTCGAGAATAAACGCAGCCATGTCGGGGATACAGTTTTAGAGAAAGTTGTCCGCCCAGAAGGTAAAAAATACTGGTATAAACGAGCCAAGAAGCTAACAAAGCAATCAAGGTGACCCGCTACACTCGGCGGTTTTGGTATCAAGTTCGGTGTGCTTTGTTAGTTTAGTGGGGGGCACCTTATTGCAGGCGTTAGGCATGCTGAAAAGCCACTATGTTTTCATTGGTTATTTCTTCGCTCAAGAACGATGCCACAAAGGGCATTCGTTCATCGTAAGGCTGTCCATAAAGTATGGCGAAACGCAGGTTATCTGATTCATTGCGGCCTTTAACTCTGGCAATGAACCACCGCATAATTCATCGTTACAATACAGTGAAAGGGCTGTCGGTTTCTTTGCTTATCAATCCGGAGATGCCGCCTAAATGAACTCCTCACTAGGTTGTAATGCAAATGTATTTGGTTCAATGCGTTGATAGTTCATGGGAAAATACAATTTCGTGGTTGTTGCATCCAATGTTTGAAGGCGAGATGCGTTGAGAGTTCACCTCCCAAGTAAGGACAGCGCACATGGAAATGCCTAACAAAGGCATCAAGGTGACACGTTACACTCGGCAGTTTTGGTATGGAGTTTAGTGCGCTTGGTTGGTTCGGTGTTGGTGCACCTTATGCCCGGCGTTATGCGTTTAAAAAGTTTAGAGGAAACATGTCAGATAATAATCAAGAATCAGATACTAGGGATGTAGTGAAACAAACCGATAGTTTGTTGAATAGTGTCGAAGAACGAATAAGTAAGTTGCAGGTAAAACTAGAACACAAGGAAAGTAGAGCCCCAGATATGCTCCTTGGCTTAGCTATAACCATTTCATTAGTATTTGTTTTTATTGGTGGGGATTTCTTAGAGTTTTTTGGAATTCATCAAGATGAAGATGAGTATGCAAGGTTGATTGGCGTAGCTATGCTGTTTTACTTTGGTTTTGCTTATGCATTAATAGCCGCTCGACGAAATGTACGTCGGCGTCAATTGCTTGAGGAGTTAGAGGGGTTAAAGTTTCAGAAAAACACTTTAAGACCAATAAAGGATACAGATAAAGTTACATATTTTGATCGTTTGGTGGACATAAATATTAGTAATCTGAGTGAATACTATAAAATGGTCAAAGAGCATACAAATAAAAGTTTTTTTGCATCAATGATAGCTGGGGTTATAGGCTTTCTTCTAATTGTTACAGGTATGCTTATTGGGTTCACAGATTTAACTAATGCAGATTCTGTTGCTTATATATCTGCGGGCTCTGGCGTGATTGTAGAGTTTATCTCAGGTGTATTCTTCTGGCTCTATAGTAAAACAACACAACAATTGAAAGGCTATCACGATAGCTTAGTTGATATTCAGAATGTATTACTCTCATTCAAGGTTGTTGAGGATACTGCTGATAAAGAAACAAAGCTTGAGATGGCTAAAATAATGATAACGTCATTAAATAGTGCAAAAAACGCATAACAAAGCATTTAAGAGTGATTCGCAACGCTTGGCATTTTCGCTTCGCTCAAGTATAGCCAAGCGTCGCTCACACCTTAATGCAAAAGCACAGGCAACGTGGTGTTCGCTTCAATGTCTGCGGATCAAGCTTAGCGGCTATTTAGCCGAACTTCTCGGGCGGTATAACTGAACGCTTTCAGTTTATAACGAACTGTGAATTTTGCTGGCGTTGTCTGCAGCACGCTTGATTTGCCGACTGTACTTGCTGTCAGAAATGTCAGAAACTTCATCGAAAACCAGCTTTGAACTTTTGGCTAAGGGTTATCAGATTTTAATCTTTGCTATTTTCCCCGATACTTTCGATTTAAATCTGTTGGTAAAGGGCAATTCTTTGTCCTGTGGCTATTGTTCCAATTCCTCTGAAAATCACCCGCACAAAATCCATTCACAAGAGGCTAGGTGTCTAATATTTAAGGCTAAAGTTGAGCGATTTCAAATTTATACATTTTGTTTGTTGTATGATGCCTTAATCATATGGCAGGTAAATAATTCTGTTCGGCGGTAGCGTGCAAAAATTAAGTTAATCACTTGAAATATAGCCATAACAAAGGCATCAAGGTGACACGTTACACTAGGCAGTTTTGGTATGGAGTTTAGTGCGCTTGGCTGGTTTGGTGTTGGTGCACCTTATGCCCGGCGTTATGCGTTAGGAGGATGTAATTGAGAGTTTTTGGACATATTCCTGGAATAAAACCTGGTGATAAATTTAAAAACAGGGATGCTTTGTCAAAAGCAGGTGTTCACGGTCCTACGGTAGCTGGTATTAGTGGCTCAAAACTGGAAGGCGCTGATTCAATTGTGCTCTCAGGAGGATATGAAGATGACGAAGATTTTGGTGATGTCATTATTTATACGGGTGCGGGTGGACAAGATACTAGGAAAAAGCAGGTAGCGGATCAAACCTTAGATTCAGTTAATCTTGCACTTGCTAAAAGTAAAACTGATTGTTTACCTGTTCGAGTCACTCGGGGCTACAAACATAAAAATGAACACAGCCCTGATTCTGGGTATCAATATTCAGGCTTGTATCATGTGGAAGATTATTGGAAGGAGTTAGGTAAATCTGGCTATATTATTTGGCGATATAGGTTAGTTGCTGAAGATGTAAATATAATCATTGATGAAGTAAATGAACCTCCAGCAGAATATGAAGCCCCTAAAAGAAAATCCACTAGTTCAAATAAAGTAGTTAGAGATTATAGAAAGGCATTAAATGTAAAAAAATGGCACAAATATAAATGTCAAGTATGTGGTATAGCTATAGAAACTAGCGCTGGGTTGTATGCAGAAGCCGCCCATATAAAGCCATTAGGTGAGCCCCATAATGGTCCTGATAGTGAGCATAATATTTTGTGTCTTTGCCCTAACCACCATGTGATGTTTGATAATGGTGGTTTTACCATATCGGATGACTTCACTTTAATCGGTATTCCAGGTGAATTGGTAACTGTAAAAAAACATAAGATAGATATACGTTTTATTCAGTATCACAGGGAACATTATCAAAAAAATGCATAACAAAGGCATCAAGGTGACGCTTTACACTCGGCGGTTTTGGTATGAAGTTTAGTGGGCTTGGTGAGTTAGTCGCGGCGCACCTCATGCCAAGCGTTAGCACTCAGGTGGGAAATTATGAAATTTGCGAAATATTGGGAAAAACAAGATGTAACTGTTAGTGAAAAGGTATTTGGGAAAGATGTAATATCCGTTTGGGGCGCATCAAATGAAAGTTCACAAGCAGCAAAGGAAAATGCCGAAAAAAGATTAGCTGCAATGCAAACTTTTTTTGGTGGAGATTTCGACAAGAATGATGAGTATGAATATTGGGTAGATTTTGTCAAAGAAGAAATAATTGACGAAATTAAGTCTAATGATGGTCGAGTGCTAGCAATATTGAGCCGTAATAGTTACGGCGCAACGGTCCTTAACACTGATTCTGTGCTTTTTGGAGATATAGATGTACCACCATCTAGCTTCATTGATCGAATACTTGGAAAATTTGGTAAGTCTCAAAAAGATAAAACGTATTATTTGAAGAATATTGAAAGGTATCAAGAAAATCACCCTGACTTATCTTTCAAAGTATATGAGACACACTCAGGTCTTCGATTTATTGTGACAAATAGAACTTTCTCACCTGAAGATTCAGTTGTTAGAGAAATGTTTACTGATTTGAATGTAGACCCGTTATATATGCGCTTATGTCAGCAACAAGAGTGTTTTCGCGCACGACTTAGCCCAAAACCCTGGAGGGTAGCTGTTGAAAGGCCATCTAGTCGCTATCCTCGCGTGAATGGGAAAGAACAACAAGAATTTCAACAATGGCTAGATAAATACCATGCATCGTCTTTGAATAATGCAGTAACAAAATATTTAGCATCATTTGGGTCAGGAAAACTGCATCCCGATATTCAGATAATTACAGAATTACATGATCGTTATTCTTGTTCTATTTCGGCCAAGCTAGCATGAGTGCTAACAAGGCAATCAAGTGTGACGCATTATACTCGGCGGTTTTGGTTTGGAGGTTGGTGTGCTTTGTTCGTTTCGTGGGGCGCACCTTATTGCAGGCGTTAGCTTCATTCTACATTACAAGATATAAGGATTAGTCGTGAAGTACAGTGAAGTATCGGTACAAACGTTTAATAAATTTGCAAAAGAGTATCAAGATAAGTATATGGATTATGCTTTGTATACTGTGACATACGATAATTTGATTGAGTATTTGCCTACAAATAAGACATTGTCTGTATTAGAGCTTGGTTGTGGTCCAGCAAACATCTCAAACTATCTGATAAAGAAAGATTTATCCATAGATGTGTTTGGTATAGATTTAGCTCCCAATATGATTCAGCTAGCAAAAGAGAATATACCTTCTGGTCACTTTGAAATAATGGATTGTCGTGAAATTTCTTGTATTAAGCAGAAATTTGAACTAATAATCTGTGGCTTTTGCACTCCATATTTATCTAAAATGGAATCCAAAAAGTTAATTCAAGATACACGAAATTTACTTGATGATGGTGGGTTGCTTTATTTAAGTGCCATAGTAGGGAATGAGAGCTTATCTGGTTATCAAGAGTCTTCAACCGGTGACCGTGTTTATATTCATTATCACAATGACGAGTTTATAGCTGATAATTTGAAGGAATCAGGTTTTGAGGTTCTCGATATAGAACACAAAATATTTCATCGTGAAGGTCATGATCCAGTAACGGAAATGTTTATTTACGCAAAAGCCATATAAAGCTAACAAGGCAATCAAGGTGACCCGTTACACTCGGTGGTTTTGGTATGAAGTTTGGTGCGCTTTGTTGGTTTTGCGTGGGGCACCTTATTGCAGGCGTTATGTTGCTATTTATCCAGCGTTATTTAGAGGTTTAGATTTGAACAACTTAGATCCAATTTACGATTTGCAATTTGAGCAAATGAGCGGCAATTCGAGTTATTGGCATAGTAAATCATGCCATTTAAGAAAATCCGCAGAAATTCTTTGGGATGCATGGTCACGAGGAGAGACGCTGGATTCTGGCGATACATACCGCATGATCATGGGAATGTCATTTGAACTTCTTTTCAAGAGTTTTCTTGTAGCAAACTCTATTGAAATTGTGCCTACGCATAACCTTAATGATTTGGCAAAGCTAGCTGGCTTTACATTAGATGATAAAGAAAGCAGCATTCTTCATAATTTGACTGGATATATTTACTGGCAAGGTAAATCCAGTACCCAAATCAATTGCCTCTAAGAAGCTAAATGTGTCAGGTGGAGAGGGTGTTAAGTCACAACGTGAACCATTCGTCTCAACTTATGCCCCAGGTCAAAATATAATTGAGGATCAACCTGCTAATCCAAGTTTGCTGACATCTAATGAGCTTGATTACGACAACCTGCTGTTACTTTGGCAGAAATTTAATAGTGATTACGTATCAAAATACATCGCAACATAACAAAGCAATCAACACGATGCTAATTACACTCGGTGTTTGTGGTTTGAAGTATAATAGGTTTGGAAAGTAAGGCGTTCGCACGAGTTATTGCGGCGTTATGCGAGGTGAATGTAAGCTATGAAATTACCTTTCAAAAATTGAGTTGTGAATGCGAAAATTGAAAGGAGTTGAGGATTGTTTTTATGCACTGGTATTACTATTGGGTAGTGTGATTTCTAGATATTCACCAATACGAATTATGGGTGTTAAATGAGTGAAATAATCCTTTGTAATCAACCTCTAAGTTTGGAAGCTTTAGAGAAGAACTGCGGCATTGATATTACGGCAAATGGTCATAGTAATGAAAATAAGAGTATTGAAGCCTATTCACCATATGCTTTAGGTGAGTTATCCGCAACTAGCAAAAAGCTACTGACTCACTTAAGGCCAAAAACTATTTCACGTAACTTAACTCATTTGTCATTATCGTTAGGTAGTGAAAATGTAGTCAATGTATCTGATGTTACAGCTAAATTGTCTGAATATAATGTCGGGTTGCTTGGCGCTTCAACCAGTGTATATGCTAATAGAGTTGGCGGCTTTGTTGGCGATGTTAAGAGTTATCAAAATGCACTTATGGAGTATCAAAAAACATTAAAATCAAATTCGGTTTTAAGAAATACAGCAAAGCAAAAAGCTTATCGTGCATTTAATAAAATGCAAAAAAGTTTTCAACATGAATTATCTGTTGTTTCGGCAAAATCTCGTTCAAGAAAAGGAACTCCTTTAACTAATCCAGTACGAGCTGAAAATATAATACGCAGCAGCCGTAATGTAGCCAAATTAAACCTTGTCAATGATGTACAAGCTAACAATCTAATTCGATTTACCAAGCATACAAAACTATTAGGTAATGGGTTAGCTGTGATCGATTTTGGCAGTAGGGTTGGTAATATTCATACTAGTTATGTGGCTGGAGACAATTGGGAGAGAGAGCTATTTATTGAGTCTACTAGTTTTGCAACTAGTGCCATAGCTGGTACTGCTGCAGTAAATGTTGGAACAGCTGCACTAGGTTTCTTGGTTGTCGCGACTCCTATCGGTTGGATTGATCGTTGGTGGTGTTGCTGTTGCAGGAGTTGCAGCAGGTGTATCAATGGGTGTTAATAGCTATGTGAAAGAAAACTCCGGTGACACCTATGATCAAATTATGAGATGGTTAGGTTTATGAGTTCAATCGAATCATTAATATTTGCTGTATTATTATTGAATAGTTTTATTTGTATGGTGCTTTACATTGCATTTGGCCAGATAACGGTTAGAAAATTGAGGCGGAACAAAAATACAAAAGATAGTTTAGGCATCGAATACGCTAGCGGCTGGGATATTATAAATGTAGCTCAGGCTTTATCTTTACCTACGTACGTCATACGTAAATTAAGACGTAGTTCTTTATCTTCTTTATACGCGGATCGAGAATTTTTAATTGAAAATACTACTAGGTTTGATCGATTGTTGGCTTTTGTCTTTTACTGGTTATTAATGTTTACTGGGGTCTCATTACCTTTACTCGCATTAGCTGATTACCTGGAGCTGTTTAGAGTTTAATTTAGACAACTATCGCATAACAAGGCAATCAAGGTGACCAGTTACACTCGACGGTTTTGGTTTGAAGTTTGGTGTGCTTGGTAGGTTAATCGTGGCGCACCTTATGCCCGGCGTTATGGCGTAGTGGCAAACGAGATCTCACATACAAGCATAAAAAATCACCATCTTAACAATCTAGAAGGTGATTTTTATAAAATTGTTGTTTTCACACCTGTGTTTTAATTATCAAGGTCATCGTGTTCAGTTGGTAAATAAGGAAGTATATGGCGTTGCCATACTATATCTTTATATAAAACATGGCGGCATATCAATTGAACGTCATACTCGCACAAAACTTTACCGTCATCATTTAGTAAATTTGCCCCATCTAGAATAATGTGGGCATCTTCATTATCAGGGTCATCTGCAATCATTCTGTAATTAAATGCATCCTCATAGTTTGGCCCGCTCCCTTGCACGTAATAGCCGAACTCAATACTTACACCACATTTTGATGTAAATGATGCATATCCATACCCAAACGATTGATAATCACCTGACTCTGTTTGTTTAAGCTCGAACCCTTTAGGGTTAAATTCATTTAATTCAAACTCTAGTGCTCTAATATCATCTATGGTTAATGTTCTCATTCGGATTCCTGTGCTATCTCATTGAAAGTTAAGGTTATTTAATGTGCGTAGTGTATATTGAAAGCGATTGTATTGATAGGGGTGATGATTGGTGTTTTCAATGAAAATGGTTATCGCTGTATTCTCTTTGAAGAACCGATTCAAAATGGTTAGTAAGGAGCTGTTCATTTTCTCAAGTAACGCCTAATATTGTTGGATAAATCATAAATAAATGACAAGAATCATGAATGTGTTCAGGGTGTTGCTAATGATTTTTTGCTATCAAGCAGGAAACCCAGTAGTTGTAGCGTGTATGGAAGTTGAGTAGGTTACTTTGAACGCGCCATAACAAGGCCATCAAGTGTGACGCATTACACTCGGCACTTTTGGTTTGGAGTTCCGTTGACTTGGTCAGTTTAGTAGGGCGCAGCTTATGGCTGGCGTTATGGCTTAAAAAGCACAGGCAACGTGGTTTTCGCTTCAAGCTCTGTGGGTCAAGCTTAGCGGCTATTAAGCCGATCTTTTCTGGCGATATAACTGAACGCTCTTCGGTATAACGAACTGTGAATTTAGCGGGCTTTGTCCGCAGCACACTTGATTTGCCAGTTGTGGTTGCTGTCAGAATTGCCAGAAGCATCATCGAAAGGAAATATCAAAATTGGGCTTCGGATTATCAAGTTTCAATTCTTGTCAATTTTCCCCGAAGCTTCCGATTTATATCAGTTGGTAAAGAGCAATTCTTCATCCAGTGGCTACTGATTTTGCATGTTGGTTCATGAAGCTATGTACAAAATTCTGTCCTCGTTTTAATGGAAGGGTAAACTGACTGGCGTTCGAGCAGATTTGTCTGTAGCGGTAGCGTTTCTGGTAAGTAATTCTGCCATAACAAGGCAATCAAGGGTGACGCGTTACACTCGGCGGTTTTGGTTCGGAGTTCGGTGCGCTTTGCTGGTTCAGTGTGGGGCACCTTATCGCAGGCGTTAGGCATGCTGAAGAGCGACTCTGTTTTTATTGGTTATTTCTTCGCTCAAGAACGATGCCACAGAGATCATTCGTTCATCGCAAGGCTGTCCATAACGAATGGCGAAATGAAGGTTATCAGCTCCATTGCTGCCTTTAACTCTGGCAATGAACCATCGCATTATTCATCGTTACACTGTAGTGAAAGGCTTGCCGGTTTTTTTGCCTATCAGTCCTGTGATGCAGCCCTAAGGAATATTTCATTAGGTTGTTATGCAAATGTATTTGGTTCAAAGCGTTGATAGTTCATGGGAAAATACAATTTCGAGGTTGTTGTGTCCCATGTTTGCAGATGGGATGCGTTGAGAGTTCACCTCCCAAGTTCGGACAGCGCACCTTATGCCAGACGTTAAATGGCAAAAAAATCTCGATCTGTGTCGGAATAATTTCGACCATAAAGTAATGATATCTCTAAACTAACTATAATCAAACATACTGAATGCTTATAAAAATTAGAGGATATATGGTTACTGTAACTGAAAGGGCAACACTAAAGGCAAAACTGGAAAATTATGAGGGCAAGGTTAATCATATGTACCTTGATTCAAAAGGTTATGTAACAGTAGGTGTTGGACATTTAATTAAAGATCTTGCTAGTGCACAAAAACTCAATTTTAAAAAAACAAATGGATTATCAGCGATTAAAGACGATATAAAAGGTGATTTTGAATCCGTAAAAAAACAGTTAAAAAATAGAGTTTCTAGCTACTACAAGAGGTTTGTTAGTTTAAAGCTTCTAAATACGGAAATTGATGCTTTAACTAACAAGCATATAGATAGTTTTGAAAATGAGCTGAAAAGTCTTTTCCCTAGTTTTGCGACATATCCAACTGAAGTTAGGTTAGCTCTTTTTGATATTATTTTTAATGTTGGTATGACTGACTTGAATACTAAGTGGCCTAACTTTAAAAAAGCAATAAAATCAGAAAATTGGGAAACGGCTGCCAATGAGTCCAATAGAAAACCACCTGTTTCAGCTGAAAGAAATAAATATGTAAAAAATTTACTTTTGAAGGCGGCAGCAGACAAGAAAAAAAGAGAAGAAGCTAAAAAAAAGAAGGTGCAAAATGAGCAATAAATCATGTTGTTTGTTTATTTTGCCGGTTTCGATTATGGCCATGTTTTCAGTTAATGCGTGTAATGCAATTGAAAAAATACCTGTGTCATTGGCTGATGGCTTAACATTACCTGAGCTTTTATCTTCCAATGTAGAGTTAAGTGATGTAGATGAATTATCAAAGTTAATAAAAGAACCTTGGTATTCAGAAATAGTAGTTAAGAATAATAGCGGGCATAAATTAATCTTATCTTCTTGTGAGGACTATTTTATAGACTCATCTCCTGAAACACGAACAGTTAAACAATATGATATGAATGCTTATCTTGAGCTCAAGGTTATGTGTGAAGCCTCAAAGTTAATGTTAAGTGCAAAACCATCGAAGTTAAGCTATTTACCTCTTCCTATACTAAAAGAGAGCTCTCCTGATTTTTGGCCGAAGCAATTATCTTTTATAACTTCATCAGCAGAGTCAAAGCGAAGTAATCAAAACCCAGAGCTAAAGTATTGGTCTGATGTTACACCTATTACAAGTTTCAAAAAAAACTCCGAGTCAAGCTTTACGTATTATCACATTGGCGGATACCAAGAGGTTGGCATTATTGGTAGAGGAGACCTCAATAACGATGAAATTGAAGATTTGATTGTTGTAATACGTGATCATGTATCAAATGGTAGTTACTTTAATATGCGCTTACTGGTTTTAAGCGTTGATAATCAGCAACGTTGGTCACTGATCTCAGAGCATTAAGCATCCAAGCCATTTAACAAGGCAATCAAGGTGATGCGTTACACTCGGCGGTTTTAGTATGGAGTTAGGTGTGCTTGGTTGGTTTCGTGGGGCACACCTTATTGCAGGCGTTATGCTCCAAAAGATAAATATCAAGCGACGAAATGTTGTCATGGTCACGAGAGGAAAAGATGTTTAAAGAACCTTGGTCTGATATTTCCGAATATCCTAAAAAACATAAATTAGCTCTTGAGACTGAATTGAAAAAAGAACTCGGCACAAATCATTCTTTATTTGGCAATAGTGTTAATCTTTTGGCTAAAAGAGAAGACCGAGATGACCTTTTACTAAAGTCTAGTTCTACATTCTATATTGTTCATCTCACATGGAGTGGTGCTGAAGAAAGTGCTGGTTACCCTCTAATTGATGTGTTTGAAACAGAACTGGAATTAGAAGCTAAATTGGCAGAGGATTCACTTTACTTTTAGAAACTTGGGCATAACAAGGAAAGGTGACAAAATATCATTGTTACGCATAACCCTAATATCTTAGTAAATGGAGACGTTGAGCTAGTCAAGGTTATGGAGTTCCGTGGCGGTCAAGTAAAGAGCAAAGCTAGTGGTAGCCTAATCGAACAAGATATTAGGGACGAAGTGTGTGAAATAATGGAAGGTGGTCGAGAAGCATTCAGTAAGAGGTTTAGGTGTTTGGTAAGCGGGGCACACTGTTTTAGCTGATCGATTTGCAGCTACCGAGAACGCTTTAGCATCTGACCCTGTGTAAGTTTTTCGTTTCTTTTTCTGTTTAACTTGTTTTGCTTCTTTCATTGTACTGGGTACACCAAAAATATGTACACGTCCATTGTAGTGTATAGAAGTAAAGTAGTCTGACTCCAATGAATTATTCAAGAACAGAAAGGCGAACAATTTGGTTTGCCTTTTGTTGTCATCCCTAAACCACCGGCAATGGCGGTGGTGATTGCTCCTAGGGGCTATCGCCCGTAGAAGTGCCCATGTTAGAAGAAAAACTCTTATTCACCATAAGTAAGAGGGATCAACGAACATGGGCGATTATCGAAGTTCATCACATGTTTACTGGCGTTGTAAATATCATATTGTTTGGACGCCCAAATACCGATTTAAGATTTTGAAAGGGAATGTAGGTAAAGAGCTTTATCGTTCAGTATACATTCTCTGCAACATGAAGGATTGCGAGGTTTTGGAGCTAAATATCCAGCCTGATCATGTTCATCTTGTTGCGATAATCCTTCCAATGGTATCGATTTCAACTTTGGGCGAGAGGATACTTTGTCGAAACCGCTGGAGTTAATGAGAAATCATTAGAAGGTATGTGAGGCACCAAGACAAACAAGATCTTGAGCAACAGTTATAGTTGTTAAAGAATTAACAGCGTCGTCGTCCCCTTTTAGAAGGCGGATTTTTATTTTCAACCCTAAACCACCTACTGAAGTAGGTGGTTATCATTACTCAAGTTAGTTTCCAACTCGGTTATCTGTGATCAACTCTGTTAATCCTCAACATAGTTCTCGATGCTAGGGCAGGAGCAAACTAGGTTACGGTCACCGAATACATTATCGACACGGTTGACGGTTGGCCAGTATTTGGCGTCTTTCGTTTGGTGTGACGGGAAGCAACCCTGTTCGCGACTGTAGCTGCGGTTCCATTCTGCTTCCATCAGATCTGCCTGAGTGTGTGGGGCATTGACCAGAGGATTATCTTTCAGGTCCCACTCACCGTTTTCGACACGGGCGATTTCGTGACGGATGGCAACCATTGCGTTACAGAAGCGATCCAGTTCGGCCAGATCTTCGGATTCAGTTGGTTCAATCATCAGGGTTCCGGCGACCGGGAACGACATAGTCGGCGCATGGAAACCATAGTCCATCAGGCGTTTGGCAATATCTTCTTCAGAAATACCAGAAGCATCCTTGAGCGGTCGGATATCGATAATACACTCGTGAGCGATACGTCCATGTGTGCCGCGGTATAATACTGGGTAGTGCGGACGCAGACGCTCCATAACGTAGTTAGCGTTAAGAATAGCCAGCTTGGTTGCTTCTGTTAGACCTTCTTCACCCATCATTGCAATGTAAGCATACGAAATCGGCAGGATGGAAGCGGACCCTAAGTTAGCAGCTGATACCGCGTACTGAGGCTGATCGCTTTCGGTGTTTTCAACATGACCCGGCAGGAATGGAGCCAGATGAGATTTCACGCCAATCGGGCCCATGCCCGGACCGCCACCACCATGCGGGATACAGAAGGTTTTGTGCAGGTTCAGGTGTGAAACGTCAGAGCCGATGAAGCCCGGGCTGGTTAAACCGACTTGGGCGTTCATGTTGGCACCGTCGAGGTAAACCTGACCGCCTGCTTCATGGACCAGTTCACACACTTCCTGAACGGCTTCTTCATAGACGCCGTGTGTCGACGGGTAGGTGATCATGATGCACGACAGTTTGTCGCGGTGTTTTTCAATCTTGGCTTTCAGATCGTCAATATCAATGTTGCCTTGATCGTCACAACCAACAACCACAACTTTCATTGAAACCATCGCGGCTGAGGCCGGGTTGGTGCCGTGGGCTGAGCTTGGGATCAGGCAGACATTACGATGCGAATCACCGTTGGCTTCATGATAGCGCTGAATTGCAATTAGTCCGGCATATTCCCCCTGAGCGCCGGAGTTTGGCTGTAGCGACATGGCATCGTAGCCGGTGATAGTGCACAGCATTTCAGAAAGTTTGTCCGCCATTTCGACATAACCTTTTGCCTGTTCGATAGGCGCGAACGGGTGGAGGGCCCCGAATTCCGGCCAGGTGACAGGGATCATCTCAGCGGCGGCATTCAGCTTCATGGTACAGCTGCCCAGTGGGATCATGCCGTGGGTCAGTGAGTAGTCTTTGTTTTCCAGTTTCTTCATATAACGCATCATCTGCGTTTCGCTGTGGTACTGGTTAAACACCGGATGAGTGAGGTATTCGCTGGTGCGTCGGCAGTTTTCAGGAATAGCTGCAAACTCATCACTGGCGATATCAGCTGTAAACATTGATGCTTGTAGGTTGTTGTCACTGAACAGACCAAGCAGTGCTTCAACATCTTCGACTTTGGTCGTCTCATCCAGGCTGATACCCAGACGTTCGCCAAGGTCACCTGAAGCTGGATATTTACGCAGGTTAATACCAGCATTCAATGCCTTTATGTAGAAATCGGCAGTTTTCTTGCCGGTATTTAGCGTCAGAGTGTCGAAGAAGCTGTCATTTGTTAGTTCAATGCCGGAGGCCCGAAGTCCGGCCGCCAGAATCGCGGTTAAGTGGTGAACGCGACGGCCGATTTTACGTAATCCTTCAGGACCGTGGTATAAGGTATAGAAAGCTGCCATGTTAGCCAGTAATGCCTGTGCGGTACAGATATTAGACGTCGCTTTTTCCCGGCGGATATGCTGTTCACGGGTTTGCATCGCCATGCGAAGAGCCTGGTTATCTTTGGCATCTTTTGATACGCCGATAACTCGGCCCGGCATGGTGCGCTTGTGTTTGTCTTTGGTTGCCATAAATCCGGCGTGAGGACCACCGAAGCCCATTGGCACACCGAAACGTTGGGCGCTGCCGATCACAACATCTGCGCCCATTTCTCCCGGTGATTTCAGCAGGGTAAGGGCTAGCAGATCGGAAGCAACGGCCACAAGGGTCTTTTTGCTGTGAGCTTGCTCGATGATGTCAGTCAAGTCATGGATATTACCTGTGGTACCAGGGTACTGTACCAGAGCACCGAATACATCGTGGTTATCGAGTTCGTCGATAGAGCCGCTGATAATTTCAATGCCAATGTATCCGGCTCGGGTGCGGACGACATCAATGGATTGCGGGTGCAGCTCATCAGACACAAAGAAGGCTTTGCTCTTGTTTTTGCTTGCGCGCTGGCACAGGGTCATGGCTTCGGCGGCAGCAGTGGCTTCATCAAGCAATGAGGCATTAGCCAGCTCCATGCCAGTCATATCCATAATCATCTGCTGGTAATTTAGCAGGGATTCCAGGCGGCCCTGTGAGATCTCTGGCTGATAAGGGGTGTAGGCGGTGTACCAGCCTGGGTTTTCAAGAACGTTACGCAGAATAACGTTTGGGGTGTAAGTGTTGTAGTAACCCTGACCGATGTAACTGCGGTTGATGGTGTTCTTAGCGGCCATTGCTTTTAAGGCTGCCAGCATGTCCGCTTCGCTTTGTGGCTGGTCAAGCTTCATTGGTTCCGGCAGGCGAATTGCTGCCGGTACAGTTTCTTCAATCAACTGGTCAACGCTTGCAACGCCGATAGTATCCAGCATGATTTTTTGTTGTGCTGAATCCGGGCCATTATGACGACCTGCAAATTCCTTATCGTCACTTAATGCATTTAGAAGAGTCATGTCGGTCATGGTTCTATCCTGAACTGTTACTACCTGTTACCTGTGAGCATCAGGTAAATAAAGAGAATTCTTCGATAACAACGTAAAACGGCTTTTAAGCGCAGGTTCGTGTGCTAAAAAGCCGAAGTTCATTAGTCTTCTTCGAGGGTCGCCAGGTATTTCTCGCCGTCGATTAGCTTTTCAAGTTCTTCAATATCTGCAATCTTGATTTTAGCAATCCAGCCGCCTTCGTATGGTTCTTCGTTTACAAGCTCTGGGCTGTCTTCCAAATCTTCGTTAACTTCAACGATTTCACCGGTAACAGGGGAGTAGATATCAGACGCTGCTTTTACCGACTCAACCAGAGAGAAGGTTTCGCCGGCTTCTGTCGAATCACCGACTTCAGGAAGGTCTACGAAGACAACATCACCAAGCAGGCCCTGAGCATGATCCGAAATCCCCATGGTGATAGTGCCATCACCGTTGTCGCGTACCCACTCGTGGCTTTCAGTGAACTTCAATGTATTTTCCATTTCTAACTCCTTGCGCAGTGTTTTCGCTGATATTGATTGTTTTTCTTTTTAAGCCGGTTATCTTTGCTTATGTTTATAGGCATGAAACATTGGTTTTGTCTTTATTTAAAGCCGCCGACGGGCTTCCGTGTCAGCGGCGGTGAAGGCTTGTTGATTTAGTGATAAAGCGGAAAGCGGCCACAAAGTTTCTGTACCTGCTGTTTAACACGCTTTTCAACCTCGCTGTTGTCTTCCTGATTGGCTGCCAGCCCGTCGAGGACATCACCAATCCATTCACCGATTTGTCTGAATTCTTCTGCACCGAAACCACGGCTGGTGCCAGCCGGTGTTCCCAGGCGAATACCTGATGTCACCATTGGTTTTTCAGAATCGAATGGGATGCCGTTCTTGTTGCAGGTAATGCCTGCACGTTCCAGAGCTTCTTCAACCTGATTACCCTTCAGGCCCTTAGGGCGAAGATCGACTAGCATCAGGTGTGTGTCTGTACCACCGGTTACAATGTCGCATCCTCGAGCTTGCAGGACTTCGGCCAGCACTTTCGCATTGTTGATCACGTTTTTGATATAGAGCTTGAATTCCGGTTCCAGCGCTTCGCCAAGGGCAACAGCTTTACCTGCGATAACGTGCATCAGCGGTCCGCCTTGCAGACCGGGGAATACCGCTGAATTAATCTTATTATTAATGTCTTCATGGTTAGTCAGGATCATGCCGCCACGTGGGCCGCGCAGGGTTTTGTGTGTTGTAGTAGTGACAACATGGGCATGAGGAAGCGGGCTAGGGTGTTCGCCTGCAGCGATCAGTCCGGCGATATGAGCCATATCGACCATCAGGAAAGCGCCGACTTCATCGGCAATGGCGCGGAATTTAGCAAAATCAATTTTGCGTGGAATGGCAGAGCCACCAGCAATGATCATTTTGGGCTGACTTTCGAGAGCCAGTTCACGAACGTTATCGTAGTTGATTTCACAGGTATCTTTATTCACCCCGTACTGGACGGCATTGAACCATTTACCGGAAAGGGCAGGACGGGCACCGTGAGTCAGGTGGCCTCCGGCATCGAGCGACATGCCGAGAATGGTGTCGCCCGGCTGAAGCAGGGCAAGCATAACCGCGCCGTTTGCCTGGGCGCCGGAGTGTGGCTGAACATTGACATATTCACACTGGAAAAGCTGTTTGGCTCGGGCGATGGCGATCTTTTCTATCTCATCGACATGCTCACAGCCGCCATAGTAACGACGACCGGCATAGCCTTCGGCGTATTTGTTTGTCAGGCAGGTTCCCTGAGCTTGCATAACCGCTTTAGATACGATGTTTTCGGAAGCAATTAGTTCGATTTGCTGATTTTGGCGGTTGAGCTCTGCCATGATGCCAGCGTTGACTGCTCCGTCGATCTGAGCAAGATCGGTTGAAAAAAACATCTCAAGGTCATGGTTTTGGTATGAAGCTTTCATTTCACGTTATCCTCAGTCGCGCCCCGGGAGGGGGATTTCCTTTTTCCAGCGTGATGCGCTTTTGTTGTTATGCTTGTTATAAATGATGCTTTCAGCAGTTTTAGCACAGGGCATATGTGCACTTCGATGCTTTGTACTAACAACTGCGTAACATACCTTTCTATTGATAGCCGATCAGCGTCGAATTTCCAATAGTGGATCCTTGTCTAATTTAATCGCGATGATTTTAAGCAAACGTTTGCGTTGTGTCATGGGATTTTCTGCTGATTGATCTGTTTTTTGTTCAAATTGTCGGGCGGATCATGTGTTGATATTGAGTTAAAATTGTAAATAAGCCCCTGTGGGATATGGTCTCGAAGGGGATTTGTTCGTGTTACTGAGGAAGAAGAAAAAGAGGAATAAGACATTTGTTTTCCTGTTTAAATCGGATTAAATCTTGTTCACGGATTACGCAGTTTCCTTTTGGAAACTTTGTTTCAAATATGACGTATGGGTCATACTTTTTGATTCGTATGACTTTTGAGTTTCTTATCGGCTATGCCAGAATGAAGGGATTGATGTACCAGGGAGAGGTGTAATGAGCGACGAACATCAAGTTGATATCTACCCGTCAATGACAGTTGAAAGAGAGCGTGAAGCCGAAAAAATAGAGCCTTTGCAACTCGGTAAGCGTCTGAAGGAAATTCGTGTAGCTCACGGCTTGACCTTGGAAGAAGCCAGTAAACGTACCGGCTTGGCCCGTTCCACACTATCAAAAATCGAAAATGAGCAAATCTCACCGACGTTTCAGGCAATGCAGAAACTTGCTGGTGGGTTAGAGATTGATATTCCTCAACTGTTTGCTCCGCCAAAACAAATCCGCGCGACTGGTCGACGGGACATTACCCGCATTGATGAAGGTAAACCGCATCCGACGACTACCTACGAACATGAGTTGCTGGCAACGCAACTGACCAATAAGAAAATGATGCCGTTCAAGTCACGGGTACGTGCCCGCCGATTTGAAGATTACTCTGATTGGATCCGCCATGACGGCGAGGAGTTCCTGTTGGTACTTTCCGGTGAAATCATTTTCTATTCTGAGTTTTATGAACCAGTAAACCTTAAAGAAGGGGACTCGGTTTACTACGATGCCACCATGGGCCATATGCTGGTTTCTGTCAGCAATGAAGATGCCCATATTCTTTGGGTTACTGCATCATAGAATCAGCTGGCAATGCTTTGCTGTTGAGGGCAAGTTATTCTTTCGTCGGTTTAATCATGGGTACAAATTTCCTTTTTACTAAAATTATGTGAAGTCACGCAGTTTGCTCGAAAGGAAACTTTGTTTACTATAAGAAACTGCTTTTAACATAGCTGCAACATTGAATGGAAACTGTGCCGCATGCCTGCGGTTGATGGAGTAATACGTATGTCTCAAGAACTACTGGTAACACCCCTGCACGCACTTCACATTGAAATGGGTGCAAAGATGGTTCCTTTTGCCGGCTATGATATGCCCGTTCAATACGCATTGGGTGTGCGTAAGGAACACATCCATTGTCGTGAGGCTGCCGGCCTGTTTGATGTATCCCATATGGGTCAGCTTCGTCTTCACGGTGAGAACGCCGCAAAAGCATTAGAAGCGCTGGTGCCGGTAGATATTATCGATTTGCCCGCTGGTAAGCAGCGTTATGCCTTCTTTACTAATGAGCAGGGTGGCATTCTTGACGATTTGATGGTGACTAACTTCGGAGATCACCTGTTTGTTGTGGTTAATGCAGCCTGTAAAGAGCAAGATATAGCACATATCAAAGCCTACCTACCGCAGGATGTAGAGCTGGAGATTATCGAAGATCGCGCACTACTTGCGTTGCAGGGGCCGAAAGCTGCTGAAGTACTGGCTCGCCTGAATCCGGCTGTCAGTGACATGGTGTTTATGGATGCCGGTAAGTATGAATTGCTGGACGTTGAATGCTTTGTTAGCCGTTCCGGCTATACCGGTGAAGATGGTTATGAGATTTCCGTGCCGGCAGGTAAGGCAGATGCACTGGCTCGTGAGTTGCTCGGTCAGGAAGAGGTTGAATGGATTGGCCTTGGTGCCCGAGATTCACTGCGTCTTGAATGTGGTTTGTGCCTGTACGGGCATGATATTGATACAACTACAACACCGGTTGAAGCCAGCCTGCTTTGGGGGATCAGCAAGCCACGCCGTGCTGACGGTGAGCGTGCAGGAGGTTTCCCTGGTGCGGAAATTATTCTTGAGCAGATCAAAACTAAAGACGTGGCACGAAAACGTGTCGGCCTTGTAGGCCAGTCTAAGGCTCCAGTCCGTGAAGGCAGTAAACTGTTCGATGCTAATGATAATGAAATCGGTGTTGTGACCAGTGGTACGTTTGGGCCGACTAAAGGCGTGCCTGTCGCGATGGCATATGTCAAAACAGAACTTGCTCAGTTGGGAACAGAAATTTTTGCTGAAGTGCGTGGTAAGAAGCTGCCAATGACAGTCGAAAAAATGCCGTTTGTTCCTCAGAATTACTATCGCGGTTAATTGTTTTAAAACTAAGAAAAACACGCTGTATGAGGGAGTCTGTTGGCTCCCTTTTCTTTATTTCTCATTATTTAACTGGCAGAGCTTTGTGTCATCAACTTCACTTAAAGAAGTCAAAAACAGCGGTATGAAGGTTGTGAGTAATGATGAAGGTGAAGCTACTCCTTGCAGGAGCAGGGTTGATGGTGATGGCATCGGCGCATTCGGACACACTGTTAATGTCATATGAAGAATACATGGATCGTTGTTTGAGCACTTACGGAGAAGACAGAGTGACAGAAAGTGTCTGCGAAGCCCAGTTCCGGACAATGGAGAAAAAAGAGCAGGAGTTGATGGCGCAGGCTGATGTGATGGAAAGCAGTTCAGGACGAGCACTGATACCGGAAGGCAATAATGAAGACAGTCAGCTTGAGTAAAAAGATTATGTTTTTGAATGGCTGATTAGCTGCTGACTGCTGAGTCCAGCTCTTCAGATAGCATGGTGCTGAAAACTTCACAAGGTAGGCGTTCGTGAGATCGCGACTCCTGTTGCTTGCCAATTAATGAAAACAGTTTTTGTTCAGCTTCTTTTTTGGCTGTTAGCCTCTGTTCGGTATTGAAGTAACTCAACAGAGGTGAGTGGAGGTCTTTGTCTATTCTTTGTAAATGATAATAGCAATGGTTAATCTCAAGACTTAGTTCAAGTATTGCCTTCGCATGTTTTTTATCTGTAATCGTTAAATTATTATTGTGGATATCTAACAAAAGCTTCCAGTGTTTTGCTGATAACAATCCCATTGCGACATATTCCGGGTGTTGATAATTCGACAATAGCATTGCCTCGTAATCATCTCTGAATTGATTGTTATTTTTATCTTCACCATAAATATCGTTGATGTCTGAATTAAATAGTGCCGGAAGTTGAATGGTACTGACTTTTGACTTTGCCAGTAACCTGAGAGCGCTGTACTCATTGAATGGTAATGAAATGTCATTTATTTCAATTGAATAGCTGTAGCTGCTGATAGTGATGGCTGTTGAGATAAATAATTTTTTTAGTGAATCCATTAATATATTTAGATCATAAGTGAAATATGACGCTCAATTAATCAGTCGGGCATCGAATTTATCAAGCTATTTAAAGCTGTATTGGGAATTACGGTGTGGTTATCTATGAAACTGAGGTTTAAATACTTTTAATCTTAGAGATGAATCAGAATGTTTGTAACGAATTCACATGTTTTTTTGTTGTTCAGCCTGGATTTAGCCATTACAGGTAAGATATAAAATGTAGTGTGGCTGAAGTACTTAATAAGTACTTTGAATCGCCTTTTTCCAATGGTTGGATAGTTTATGTTTGAGAAGATGTTTGAAGTGCTGTTAGCCATTGCGGCGATTTTAATAGCTGTGGGGCTGTATACAGCTGCGGTATCGTAATTTCATTTGAAGTTGATTGGTGGAATTACAACAAAAAAGCACCCGAAGGTGCTCTTTTTGTATGAGGGAAAACTTAATTGTCCTCCGAGGCAACAGGAAGGGTAATCATGACTTCGACACCTTTTTGATCTGCACGATTTTTTAGTCTGATTTTCCCTTCATGAAACTCTGTAATGAGTCTGGCAATGAACAGCCCAAGGCCAAGGTGAGGTTTGCTTTGCTTATTCTGGCTTCGCACTGACACCATGGAGTTGAGTAGTTGATCAGACATATTTTCCGGCAATAACGGCCCGTAGTTACTGACTGAAAGGTTAGCCTGCGGGCCGTTTTGAGTCAGAATCACTTCAATCGGATTCTGGTTGTCGCTGAAGTCTTCTGCATTGGCGATCAGTTTATCCAGAAGCTGGGCCAGATAATCCGGCGCACCGTTAATGAAAATGTCTTTACTACCGCTATGAACCTTAAATGCCTGCTCAGGGAAGGCCATTTGGTAACCCTGCATGCAGCCTGAAACCAATTCGTTAAGCGGGAATCGTTCTTTTTCTGCACCTTGCAGGCTTTGCTCTATGCGGGTGGCTTCCGTCATGCTCGACAAAATGGTGCTCAAACGCTTAACACCGTCTTGCGCACGGTCAATATAGCGTTGGGAATCCTCGTCTTGATCTTGCATCGACAGGTTTTCAAGTGAAGAACGAACCACTGCAACCGGCGTGCGCAATTCGTGTGACAGACGTGACGATAGGTTTTCCAGGTAGTGATTGTATTGGCCTAGGCGGTTCACCATTCCGGCTAGGCTGCGTGACAGATCGCCGATTTCGTCGGTATCGGTAGTAGGCGAAATCGGTTGTCGGATGCGGCCCTGACTATCGATGGCTTGCTCTGCTTCGTCACGCAGGCGACGAATTCGAGAAGATATTTTTGATGCGAATAAGAACAGAGTAATTGTGCCGATGGCGATGATAGCCAAAATGGCATTAAACAGCTTTTCCAACGCCTGGTTCCGTAGGGTTTGAATACCGATAGTCGACTCTTCTGCCACTACTGCTCCCATCACATTATTATCAAGCCAGATAGGGTAGGCAGCAGACAGAATCATAACCTTTCCGTCTTCCGAACGACGCCATTGGGAGTAGCCTCGCCCTTGTAGCGCTTGAGAAACATGAACCCCTTTCACCAGTGCTTCATCTTGTTTGAAGTCGCTGAATTCTGTTGGTTCGGTAATAAGGTAACGGTAGTAAAACGGATGCAACAGTTTCTTCTCAATCGCAGACCACCAGGAATCGTCATTATCTGCGTATTTAACCGATGATGACCATACGCCGTTAGAATCCTGAATATCGCCGGTTTGTGCTAACACACGCTGGTGGCGATCAATCACCCAGATACGGGAACTGGTGTGTCCCATTCCTTTCAGGATTTTTTCTATTTCAGGAGATGGCACCAGAACTGTTCCCAGTCTGCTGAGTCGCGTGGTGTTGGAAGTGCCGATGATAGTATCGATTTCGCGGTTCTGGTTGTTATTGATATCGTAAAAGGCAAAGCCTAACTTATTGCCAAGGGTGGAAAGCGGCAATCTTAATTCAATGTTGTAGCCATTTTCAGTTGATTTCCAGAAGCCTTGAATTTGTTTTTGCTGAATGAGTGTCGATGGGTTCGAGATGTCATCTGTGATTTGCCATGCGTTGATCCAGCCATCTTCATAAGCGGATACAACATAGCGGGAAAACTCACCATCAGGTGATGTCATGGCAATGATCAGGTGGTCATTGCGGTCTACCCGCAGGGAATCTTTACGACGCATAACCGGACTGATGTCAGAAACTTCAAAGGCCGCGTAAAGGTAACCATCGTATTTTCCGACAATATGGCGGAAGCTGATGCTGTTATGGTCGTATGGACTGCGGCTGAACTGGACATAATCGCGACCGTAGCGAACCATTTTATCGTCGTAATCTGTCCAGTCATTAAGCTGGCCGTCTAATGTGATCGGATTTTGCAATTCATAGGCATACAAGTCTCGGCCTTTCTGTACCGACTGCAGGAAGCTGGCCTGATCGCTGAACAGGTTAGGGCGCTCATTCAGTGCCGTAGCGACAGCTCGCGTAGTACCAATCAGGGTTTGCTCCTGACCCTGGCGCAGCAGTTTTTCCATCTCCAGGATGTATTTGTAACCCAGCCATGGCAGTAATAGCAGAAAGCTGGAGATCAGAATAACTTTGACTCTGAGGCCAACAGGTAATTTCGGTAGTTTCTTCATCTGAATCCGTTATGCGCCCCAGCGGTAGCCCATGCCATAGACAGTGTTAATGCAGTCAAAATTGTTGTCATATTGCATGAATTTTTTGCGGATACGTTTTACATGGGAAGTAATGGTGCTGTCATCGACAACCACCTGGGCTTCATCCATCAGATCATGGCGGCTCTTTACATGACCGGGACGCTTGGCCAGGGCATAGACCATCCAAAATTCCGTCACGGTAAGCTCAATAAGCTGTCCGTTCCAGAATATCTGCATTTTGTTTTTATCAATGGTTAGCGGGCCGCGTTCAATTAGTGTTTCCTGCTCAGTTGGGGCAGCCAGCAGATCACTCCGGCGGAACAGGGCAGCAATGCGAGCCATCAAATGCGGCAGGCTGATGTCTTTAGTCAGGTAATCATCGGCACCCATTCGCAGGCCGCAAACGGTATCAAAGTCACTGTCGCGGGCGGTCAGGAAAATGATAGGGATAGTTGGCGACAGGGCACGAAGCGACTGGCATAAAGAGAAGCCGCCATCAATCTCATTCTGAAGGCCTATATCAATAATAGCGAGATCCGGTAGCTCCTGTTCGAAAGCCGCCTGTGCATCCGGACGGTTGTCATAACCCTGCACACTATAGCCATGCTTTTTAAGGACATCGATATAGTTTTCGCGAATCGCCGCTTCATCTTCGACAATAACTATTTTCTTCATTTATTACCTTCATTTACTGCTGCGTTACAAGAGCAAATTGCTTTCTGGTTGTGACTATACAATAAAAAAGTGCAGATAAAAGCGGTGTGTGGCGATTGCCTTTTTTTTGCCACAATTGATCAGCACATTGCCTCTTTTTCTCCCCGATAATGCCAGATCTGCTTGTTTTAATTACCTCATCGAAACGCAACGACACAAACAATAACGTCAAACGTTTATAACGAATGAGGATTCCAAAATGAAAAAGCAGCTAATTTCTACTCTTATCGCTACCACTCTGATGACTTCTGTAATTGCTCCGGTCGCTCAGGCCAACACCGTTGAGCCTGCTGATGATGCTTATAAAGTCGGTCATGAGGAACAACTGATTGGTATGGGTTCTGGTGCGGCATTCGGTGCACTGGTTGCCGGCCCTGCTGGTGTGGTTGTCGGCGGTATTATCGGCGGCATTATCGGTACCACAGTCGGTCAGGAAGATTACATTAAGGCGCAGGATGAAGAAATGCAGGAAATTGCGTCCCGCAACGCAGAATTAGAGCGTATAAGCCACCGTTATAACCAGGCCCAGATTGAGATTGCTCGCCTGCAACAACAAGCAATTCAGCAGGACAGAATGATGGAAGAGCAACGTCAAATTGATTTGGCTCTGGAGATGAATGTTCATTTCCGTACCGGTTCTGCCTCTATTGAACCACATTTCCAAAGTCAGCTTGATGAACTGGCCGAGATGATGAAGCAGGCTCCTGAGGTTAAGTGGGAACTGGCAGGCTTCGCCGACCGCCGCGGTAGCAGTGAGAAGAATATGGCACTTTCACAACGTCGTGTTGATGCGGTTCGTAATTACCTTGAACAACATGGCATTGATGCTAATCAGATTGTTGTTGCGGCCTATGGTGATCAGGCGCCGTTGAAAGCCGAGCAGAACTTCGAAGGTGATTTCTTTGACCGCCGTGTAACTCTGCGCAGCAGCCAGAGCAGTGTTCAGACTGCGAACACTCATTAATCAGGTGAGTAGTTTTGCTTAATAGTCAGCATAACTGGCAGGTAATCGAACAATGACGACAAACAATAACAGCGGAGCACCCGGCTGGGTGCTCCCCCTCTTCATCATGCTGTTGCTGACTGTGCAGTTGGCAACAATATCTGAAGATGCACGGGCACAGCGGATTGACATTTTACACGGTGAAACTCTGAAAGCTTGGAATGAGCTGGAAACCGATTTTATGACGGAGGCAGAAAATGGCCAGGGATGACAGTTATTGGCTGATGATTTTACTGAAAATTACGGTGCTTCATTTCAGCCTGATTTATTGCTAGGAATTGGTGCAAAAGAAGCGAGGGTAAATAGTGGGTTTAAAGATGCTAAAAGAAAAAAACTCGCCGAGAGGCGAGTTCTTTTTATCTGTTTGGCGAACTGTTGAATTACAGAATGTCGCGAAGACGATCCTGAACCACTTCAACCAGCAGGTCAGGCTGGAACTTGGAAATGAAGCGGTCACAGCCCACTTTTTTCACCATGGCTTCGTTAAAGCTGCCACTCAACGACGTATTCAGTGCAATATGGATGTCGTTCATACGCGGATCATTACGGATTTCATGCGTCAGTTTATAACCATCCATTTCCGGCATTTCGGCATCAGTAAACATCATCAGAATTTCATCGTTGATATTTTTGCCTTCATCACACCATTTCTTCAGCATGTTCAGGGCCATCAGGCCGTTTGTCGCCTCGATGATTTCAAGACCCAATTGCGAAAGGGTATCGCGGATCTGGGCGCGAGCTGTTGATGAATCATCAACGATCAGAATCTTACGACCATGCAGGTGATTAACAATATCCTGATCCAGTACGTCATCAGAAATATGAACGTTATACTCGATGATTTCCGACAGTACTTTTTCAACGTCAATGATACTTACCAGACGTTCAGCGCCGTCACGGTTAAGCTTTGTTAGTGCTGTCAGGTAGTTGTTGCGGCCAACCTGACTAGGAGGTGGCTGAATGTCACGCCATGTCAGGTTTTCGATGTTCATCACTTCACCGACCAGGAAGCCCTGAATAGAGCGGTTATATTCAGTGATGATCAGGTTACATTCACCTTCTTCGGCGCCGTGGCGCATGCTGATGGCCTGGCGAAGGTTGATGACAGGAATTGAAAGACCGCGAATATTCGCAACGCCGGTAATATTCGGGTGTGAACCGGGTAAGCTGTTCAGTTTAGGCAGTTTTACAACTTCCTTAACTTTGAACACGTTGATGGCAAATAGTTGGGATGTATGTAGTTTGAAGATAAGCAACTCAAGTCGGTTTTCACCAACAAGCTGTGTGCGCAGATCAACAGAATCAAGGATATTGGCCATAATTTGCCCGGTAATTCAAGAAATTATTAAAATTATCATCGAATTATATGTCGGATAAAGGGCAAAAGTCACGCGTTATATGGGGTTTAAAAAGGTTCCATCAAATAACTATGTGATACTTATCGATTTATTGGTTTTATCTATTGTCCGCTTGAATTTCACTGTAATTATACCTGTTTCATAGGATAGCGAGGGTAATGATGTGTAAAGTGGCGGCGAAAAATTGCTTTTATTGTTGTTTTTAACCCTTAAGGGTTAATTGTGAAATAAAGTGATAGAAAGTTTAAAGTAATTTCAATATAGGTGTAGATAATTATATAGATAGAACATATTGATTACTTTATTTTGATCAAAAAATAATTCTCTACAGTGCTCCAAATCAAGGAATTTTATTCTGGTTCTGATACGTTGGGACGATAACAAAAATGATGATTTTCTCTCAATCATCCTTGAGTACTGTACCTGGCTTTCCCCTATGAACAAGAAGTTAGCTAATACAAGTGAATAAGCATTTATTTGCTCCCCACCGTATTATCAATCGCCATGAGTCAGTGCCGAGTTACTAAATGAGGCAATTTATGAACAATGTCACAATAGACGGACAGGTAGTGGCTGTTGACAGCCAGCAGACACTGCTTGAAGCCGCGACGCAATGCCAGATAGAAATACCATCCTTATGTGGTTTGAATAAAGATGGTGAAAAAGTACCGTGCGGTTTGTGTGTGGTCGAAGTTGAAGGACAAGGCATACAACGCGCATGTGAAATAAAACCTTTTGAAGGAATGAAAGTCACCACCCAGAGTGAAGCTTTATCGGAATCTCGCCGCAAAGCACTGAACCGCATTCTCTCTGATCACTATGCCGACTGTGAGGCTCCGTGTCAGACCGCTTGTCCGGCCGGAGTTGATATTCAGTCTTACCTTTACCACATTTCCCAGAACGATCATCAAAAAGCCATCGAAGTGATCAAACGCACTCTGCCTATGCCGCTTTCTATTGGTCGTGTGTGTCCAGCCTTCTGTGAAGCAGAGTGTCGTCGTGGCTTGGTGGATGAACCATTGGCTATTCGTCAGCTGAAGCGTCATGCCGCTGATGCGGACTTGGAAGCGCAGGAGCAGTATGTTCCTGAACGTAAGCCTGCTAAGAATAAGTCTGTTGCTGTTATCGGTAGTGGTCCGGGCGGTTTGACTTGTGGGTATTACCTGAGCAACGAAGGTTACAACGTCACTGTCTACGAGGCGATGCCGGAAACGGGGGGTTGGCTTCGTTATGGTATTCCTGAATACCGCTTGCCAAAAGCAATCCTCGACAAAGAAGTTGAGTTGATGTGCCGTAACGGTATGAAGATCGAAACCGGCAAAGAGCTGGGTAAAGACTTCCTGCTTTCTGAACTGGTGAACGGTTTCGATGCTGTATGTCTAGCTGTTGGTGCGTCGAAAGCGGTTGAAATGAATTATGAAGGTAGTGATCTTGATGGTTGCTACTTGGGTGTTGACTATCTTAAAGATTATGTCACCGAGAAGCAGTACACCACAGGTAAGAAGGTGGCTGTAATTGGTGGTGGTAATACCGCAATTGACTGTGCCCGTACCGCTGTTCGTGACGGCGCGGATACAACTCTGATTTATCGTCGTACCCGCGACGAAATGCCGGCTGAAGATTATGAAATCGAAGAAGCTGAGCATGAGGGCGTGAAGTTCCACTTCCTGACTAACCCGGTTGAGAATATTGCTGATGATAATGGCCGGGTCTGCGAAGTGAAGCTGGAGAAAATGGCATTGGGTGAACCGGACTCATCGGGTCGCCGTCGTCCACAGCCAACCGGCGAATACTTCACTGAAGCCTTCGATACAGTCGTTGCTGCAGTATCGCAAAAACCTGATCTGACTTTCCTTGATAATGACAACATCGAGCTGCCGCTGACACGTTGGGCAACGCTGGAGTCTGAAGCTGGCACTATGCATTCCGGTGTCGAAAATATCTTCAGTATTGGCGATTTCCGCCGTGGCCCGGCTACAGCGATTGAGGCGGTAGCCGATGGTCGAGTGGCAGCACAAGCGATTGATCGTTTCTTTAACGGTGATATGGAAAATATTCCAGTTAAACCGTTTAACTCACACAAAGAAGCCAAACTCAAGCAGGTTGATCCTGAGCATTTCACTAACATTAAAAAAGTGATGCGTGCGGTAATGCCGGAACTGAGCCTCGAAGCGCGTGAATTGAGCTTTGATGAAGTTGAAAAAGGCTTCATGAATGAAGAGGCTATTCGCGAAGCTGAGCGTTGTCTGGAGTGTGGCTGTCAGGCCAATACCGACTGTAAGCTGCGTGACTACGCAACTGAATACAAAGTCGATAACAACGACTTTGACACGGAAAGTCGTCAGAAATTCTGTGTCGATACTTCGTCTGAATTTATTGTTTTCGATGCTAACCGTTGTATTAGTTGTGGTCAGTGTGTTCAGGCCTGTAACGAAAATGCTGTTCATGGCGCATTGAGCTTCATGAAAAATCCGGATGGTGGCAGTGCTAACCGTCCAGAGTGTCGTCCGGGTTTTGAAAACGGTTATAACATGGGTGACTCCAATTGTGTTCAGTGTGGTGCCTGTGTTCAGGTCTGTCCGACCGGCGCATTGGTTGATGCGCGTGATAAATCGCAGGGCCGTATCGAAATGCTTAAGCCGGTAGATACTATCTGTACCTACTGTGGTGTTGGCTGTAAGGTCACCATGTATGTCGATGAAAGCCGCAACCAGATTCGCTACGTGCAGGGTGCTAAAGACTCTCCGGTTAATGATGGCATGCTGTGTGTGAAAGGTCGCTTCGGCTTCGACTTCGTTCATAGTTCAGAGCGTCTGACTGCGCCGCTGATCCGTAAAGATGGCGAACTGCAACCTGCAAGTTGGGATGAAGCACTGTCGCTAGTGGCAGAAAAACTGGGTGGTATTAAAGAACAACACGGTTCTGATGCGCTGGCCGGTTTCTCTTCTGCGAAAACCACTAACGAGGATAACTTTGCTTTTCAGAAGTTTGTTCGTCGTGAATTGGGTACCAATAACGTCGATCACTGCGCCCGTCTTTGTCACGCGTCAACCGTAACCGGGCTCGAAGCATCGCTGGGTAGTGGGGCAATGACCAATGATATTCCGGGTATTAAACATTCTGACCTGGTGTTTATTATTGGTTCTGATACCACATCGGCTCACCCGATTATTGCTTCGCATATTAAGCAGGCAATTCGTAAAGGAACGGCTCGCCTGATTGTTGCCGATCCAAAACGGATTGATATGGTTGAACATGCCGAGCTTTATGTTGCTCAACGTCCGGGTACGGATGTAATGCTGATTAACGGTATCATGCAGCAGATCATCATGAACGGCTGGCAGGACGAACAATACATTGCTGAGCGTGTTGAAGGTTATGAGCAACTGAAAACGGAAGTGATGTCTGATGCTTATACCCCGGATAAAGTCGAATTGATCACCGGCGTAAAAGCCAGCGACGTGATTAAGATTGCTGAAATGATTGGTACGGCTGACCGTACAGCAGTGTATTACTCGATGGGTATTACTCAGCACACGACAGGTCATGATAATGTTCGCTCAATTGCCAACCTGCAGCTGCTTTGCGGCAACCTTGGTATTGAGGGGGCAGGCATTAACCCGCTTCGTGGTCAGTCAAATGTACAGGGTGCCTGTGACATGGGGGCGCTGCCTAACAATCTTCCTGGTTATCAGAAAGTTTATAATCCGGATGTACATGCCAAATTTGCCAAAGCGTGGAATAAGCCGGATCTGCCATCAGAAGCTGGTTTGACCCTAACTGAAATTATCGATGCAGCTTGCCGTCATAAGGTAAAAGGTCTCTATGTAATGGGTGAAAACCCGGTACTGAGTGATCCTAATCAGGCGCATGTGATTGAAGGTCTTGAGAAGCTGGACTTCCTGGTTGTTCAGGACATTTTCTTAACGGAAACTGCTCAGTATGCTGATGTGGTTCTGCCTTCATGCTCATTTGCAGAGAAGTCCGGTAACTTTACTAACACTGAACGTCGCGTTCAGCGCATCTCACCTGTGGTTAAGGCTCCGGGAGAAGCGAAAGAAGACTGGTGGATAATCCAGAGTATTGCTAATGCAATGGGCAGTGACTGGGATTATCAGTCCGTTCAGGATATTACAGAAGAAATTACTCAGTTGACTCCGCAATATGCCGGTATCCACTGGGAGCGCATCGGAAGTGAAGGTGTTCAGTGGCCATGCCGAGATGACAACCATCCGGGAACTCGTATCATGCATGAGAAGCAATTCGTGCGTGGTAAAGCTGAGATGGTGGCGATTCCGTTCCGATATGCTGCCGAGCTGCCGGATGATGAGTATCCGCTGGTACTGACAACAGGCCGTCTGTTGGAGCAGTTCCATACTGGTACTATGACCCGTAAGACGAAAGGCCTTGATAAGCTGGCTGGTCCGCGCGCTATGATTTCGGTTGCTGATGCTGAGCGTTTGGGTATCGGTAATGGTGAAATGCTACGGGTATCAACCCGTCGAGGTTATATCGACACGCCGGCATTTGTTACTAAGCGAATGCAGCAGGGCGTTGTGTTTGTACCGTTCCACTTTGCGGAATCTCCGGCTAACCGTCTGACCATCACGGCGACAGACCCTCATGCTAAGATCCCTGAGTTCAAAGTAGCAGCAGTGAAAATTGAGAAGCTGGAAGATGTGCTGACAGCATAGGCTGAGCTCTAATACTGCCTGATACTAATGAAAACACCCGGTTTTTAACCGGGTGTTTTTTTATGTCCGCGGTGAGCCTGAACGGTTTTTAGGCATTGTGAATGGTTTTTTGCCTGATATTGATGACATCGTTTATTAAAACTTAAATTCCATATTTAATAATGAAAAATTTATAAATCATGATTTCTCATTCTGATTTTGACGATCGGTTTGTGCTTTTTTTAGCATAAATATATTCATATGTGGCGTTTGAAAAGAATTCTTACAATTGCTTGTGTTTTTAACCACTTTGTAACCTTTTGTTTTATCTTGTTTGTAAATTCAACATGTTACGGTGTTTCTAAGTGTAAATATTTGAGGGGTAAGTGTTACTTATTCGCTGTAAGAATATTATCTGAGTATGAAATAAGCACAAAAAGTGGGAAAATGAAGTTGTTAACGATGATATGGATCGAAATGACCTTTTTCTCATTAGTTATACTGAGGTGTGTTTATGAAGTTCGCTCTGATTTTCCTGATTTCGTCTCTTGGCGGAGTGCTTTCTGGTGAACATTTCCACTCCTTTATGGCCGGGTTTGGTATAGCGGCTGTAGCTGTAGGTACTGGATATTGGTTGGCGTTCCGTTGTTCAACACGTTACCCGCAGTTAGCTTTATTGATGTTGCTAATGGGTATGATGGCAAAGATGGGAGTTACTATCGCCGGTGTCATGTGGGGGTTGGAAGCCAATGTGATCAATTCACCGATTGTATTCTCGCTTTCTTATCTGTTTTTCTCTATCGTTGTTACTTACCTGTATTCAAAACTGCGTGAGTTTCAAATGGCTAGGGCAGTTAGCGCTAAGGGTGAAGATAGCCTGAAAGCAAAAACCGCATAATCTATAGGTTTAATTTTAAAAAGCGGGCATAGAGTCCGCTTTTATGTATTTAGTTTATTTATAAACCCCGATTGAGCTATAGTTATAAAAATGCCAGTCAGAATATCTGACTGGCATTTTTGTTGTCTTATTTTGCTAAGTAGTTTGTCTCGTCAGCATTATTTTGTTATGGAGCGGGATAGCTAAATACGCCACTCCACAGATCACCACCACCAGTTGGATTCACACTTTGCCATTCTGTGCTTACGCTGAGTATCTTCAGACTAAACTGGATACCATTGGTGGACACAATCGCCAAGTAATCAGTTGAAGTCTGGGCAACGCCGTTTTCAGTGAAGTTGATTACCACTTTCAGGATACCGTCTTCATGGATTGACCATGACAACTGTTCGATACCATTTTCAGCTTCATCTCGGAAGGTATAAGTACCTGTTCCATCTTCATTCAGGCGGTACTCTTCGTATTCAGTGCCATCACTTGCCGCAAGCACAATGCCGGTACCGATAAATTCTGTGCTGAATTTAGCAACAGGCGTTGTGGTTGAACCATTCAGGCTGGACTGGCACTCAATTACGGATTGCTTGAATTCTTCATAACTAGAAAAGACAAGCGGGCGATCGTTGGCATCATCCCATGCGGAGTTCATGGCATCACATTCAACCAGGTTTACATTTGGATCGAAATCCTTGTAGCTGGTTTTCCAGATCGCATTGTCTTCGTTGCTGAATACTGCGAATTCCAGTTCCCCAGAGCCTTCATTTATAACCCTTAACAGGTCATAAAATTCAGCAGTCTCATTTGCTGTGATTTTTAGTGTACCTTCAGCGTCCAGGCTCCAGATTCGGCTCTTCGGCTGACCGTTTTTGTAGTAGGTTGCTGTGTTATCACTGTGGAATACATACGCGCGGGTCTGGCTAGTGCTGTTAACACGAGTCAGAGCTCCGTTAGCAATATTCTCATAACTGACGGTTGGTAATGTGTCGCTACATGCTGTCAGTTGGGTGTTGAAACCTTCAAGTGTTGCTCCGGCTTCAACTTCCTGAATATTGCATGTTGGTACAGTGTTTACAGGCTGAAGATCAAAAATGGTTGACCAAACATAGTTCTCGGTAACAAGGTCGTTTTGATCATTTCGATAGGTTTCACTGTCGTAGAATTTCACAGACCATTGTGAGTCATTGCGGTCAAGTAGGGCCCAGATCCATTCAGAATTTGCTTCGCCGTTTTCGCCCCAGGTCTCAGTAAGAACAACATAGTTGCCGCTAATAGCCCAGTTTTGTTTGTAAGCTTCGACGTTATTCTTATAGACGGAAACCGTACCGTCTGCATTAAATGTGTAATCTCGTTTTTCACCTTCGCTGTTTACACGGTGGAAGTTTTGGCCAGTGAGCATTTCAGCTGTAATCGGCTCTGATACGCCACCACAGTTAGTCAGAGCCTGTTCGAAATCAGCCTTGGTTGCAGCGCTGTTTTCTGAGCTGTCACCTGTCGTACAAGTCTTTAGAGACACCGATTCAGATGACATATCAACTGCTTCCAGTAGCGCAGTGTACGCGATAGTGTTTATCAGCAGAGCTGAGTCATCGTCTTCGGTTGTGCCTGCCGGTGTGAATGAGCCGAAACGTACTTTGCCTTCATGGGCGGAAAGCAGCAGGTGAGGAGTGTCATAATTCCAATCGTTGCCCCATTGTGAGATAACACCATCAGGAACCGTGAACTCCAGAATTTCTTCACCATTGACAGTTCTCATGCTCCAGGTACCAGAGCCAACCTGAGCAACAGTCCCTTGCTGCCACTGCCACTGCCAGTTGTAGTAGTTAGCAGTACCGTCCTGAACCAGTTCAACACCAAAATCAAAACCATTACTGTAGCCAAGAGAAATACCTTTTGTTGTACCAGCCTGTGCACCATCACCGGCAGCAGTACTGGAAAGGAGCTCTGTCAGTGTGGTTGCATTTTCACCATCATCTAGGCCATTGTTGCCTCGCCAGAACCACGGAGAGTGGTTATCAAGTTCGTACATGTCGGTGTTTGCAGTCAGAGTCAGTAAAGCACCTGCTGCGCCTTGAGGGTAGCGGGCTTGTGGGTTTACTTTTTCGCCCCATTCACCACTGTTGCCTGCGATTAACTGATCTGCCAGATCCTTTACTGTACCGGAGGCTGTGTAAGTCATTTCCGGAGCACTGGCTGGGTAGACTGTAATACTATTGTCACCCATGCTTACTGCAAACTGGTCATCAATTGTTGTCCAGCCACTGGCTGTCATGATCACATCAGTATGTTCTGACGATGGGCTTGCAGATAGTGATTTATCCGCGTTTACAATGTAGCGGGTAGCTACACTTGCATCACTACCGTTAATGGTGAACTTTTCAACGACCAGCTTTTCGCCTTCGCTGTCATTACCATCAGTAAATGGAGCATAAATGTTGCTGCTTTCCTGAAGGAAAGTGATGACCTTGGCAATATCAGACAGACCTGCTTCTGGGTCGGTTGGGGCGATGTCGTTTTCATCGTCGACACCATCGTTATCATCGTCGGTGTCACGGTTGTTGCCGATACCGTCGCCGTCAGTATCTGTTGTTTCAGAGCTGTCTAGCGGGAATGCGTCTTCGGTATCGATAACATTGTCGTTGTCATCATCGGTATCTGCGTTGTTACCGATCTGGTCACCATCCGTATCGATAGTTTCAGTTGGATCAAACGGGAAGGCATCGTGGCTGTCGTCTGTGCCATCGTTATCATCATCATGATCGGCATTGTTACCGATACCATCTTTATCGTTGTCAGCAGATTCAGAGCTGTCTAGCGGGAAGGCATCCTCACTGTCGATAACATTGTCGTTATCGTCGTCGGTATCTGCATTGTTACCGATGAAGTCGCCATCTGTGTCTTTTGTTTCGGTTGGATCAAACGGGAAGGCGTCATACTCATCCAGAGTATTGTCGTTATCGTCATCAGTATCAGCATTGTCACCGATGTTATCGTTATCTGAATCCAGCCATTCTTTTGGATCATCAGGCGCAAAGTCGTCTGTATTTGGTACACCATCTGCGTCGTTATCGCTGACAATATTACCTTCTGAGTCCATTAGTTGGTTGCGGAGATCAAGCTCTTCACCATTTTGCTGAGCTTCTTGTTTTTTCTGCTCAACGAAGGTTTTGATTGTTGTGTTCGCTGTTGTCGCTTTGCTGATCAGTGTCCCCGGAGCGTTTTCATCAGCTTCGTTTTTCAGCTCTGCTGGGGTTTCAGGCAGAATGCCGGCAGAAACCAGGTTACGGGCTCCAAAGGCTGCTTCTGTCCGCTTTTCTTCAATAAAGTCGCCAAGAACGTCCTTATCATCAATACCCAGTTCAGTTGCAACTTCGGCAACTGCCTGTTCTTTAGTTAATGTGTCGTTGGTTTCAAGACGAACGTGTACAAGGGTAGAAAGAGGGGTGACATGTTGCTCGCCAGCTGGTGCTGACATTACATAATCTGCAGCAACGGTATTCCCCGTATCTTCATCCAGGGTTTTACCTTTGATGGAGCGAACAATTACAGAGTAATTCTCTGGGTTGCTGATACCTGTTACATTCAGATCAGCTTTACCGCCATCGCCAGTAATAGCGGAAGGTTCGCCTTCATCGAGCTGGAAGTCACCATCTAGATCAAGCCAAACATGAGCATTTTTAAGGTAACCATCGATTGCGGTTACACTGTATGTTGTTTTTGGTGTGGTGGGAGTATTTGGATTAACCGTTGATGAGGTTGTGCTACTGCTGTCGTCGTTGCAGCCGACAAGGCCCATTGAGCTGGTAAAACCCAATGCAACGACTAATAGTTTTTTTCTCATTAAACTATCCTTGCAAAAAATATAAGTAATTTATAAGGGGTATGAATTGGAGTGATTATTAATATATCTGTTACTAATTATTCGCGTGGATAATGACATAAAAGTACACTGTTGGCTAATTTTGCTAGCACAAAATTGCGGTCTGGTAGCAATTAATTTTTATTTTTACTAAAACTATGTATTAGTATTTTTTGCGCTTTTGGGTTTATTTTAAATTAATCATTAGGTTATATTTCCATACTGCATTTGTGTTACTTATTTAACTATAAGCTGTGTGGAGAATAATATTTTAAATGAACTGGGATTAGTTTTGTTGCAGTGGGTGCTGTTTAATACGCAACAAAGTTATCTTGATTGGCTGTGCTTTTGCGGGGGGACTGATTTCTTTGTGTATCTGCTCGATTTGGGTGTTTCTTATACGGGCTTTGTGTGATATTTACACTCAGGGCGGTAGGGCTTATACGCAGAATTTGAGCCAAAGAGAATATGTTTTTCAGTGTTATATATCACCTGGTGGGTAATGTAACCATTTGAAGTTAATAACCAATGTGGAAGGATCTATTTTGTTTGTATTATTTATTTGTGGTTTTTACCTGTGATGAAAGCAAGTAATATGTGTGACATATTACTTGCGTTGTCTTCTGTTTTTTTATTTTCTTTGTTTATTGATTAAATGCGTTTTGCTCCCATTTGAAATACGCTGTCTATTTCATTTGTATTTGTTAGCAAAGTAATATTTGCTTTATATCCGGGAGCCAGTCGTCCATAGAAATTATCAATATTTAATGCTTTTGCTGGATATAGCGTTGCCATACGCAGGGCTTCTTCACGGCTTAATCCGACATATTTTATTAAGTTACGAATACCATCAAGCATAGTGATTGTTGAGCCCGCAATTGTGCCGTCTGCGTAATGGCATTTACCATCAGTGACATAAGCTGTAATCCCGGCCATGTCATATTCGGTGATATCCGTACCGGCAGGGGTGACTGCATCTGTGATTAAGAAAAGATTTTCACCAAGGATTTCATGGGCAACTCGTACTGAGGGAAATGCAGAGTGGATGCCATCAACAATGATCCCTGCATAAGGTTTTTTATCGAAGATGTAACCAACGGCACCGGGTTCTCTTGAGCCGAACGGTGACATTGCGTTGAACAGATGGGTTGCCATATGGAAGCCGCTTTTGGCTTCTAGCTCGTCGTAGGTTGCATTAGTATGGCCTAAAGAAACAGTAATGCCTGCATTTGTAAGGATGTCGATAACAGGTTGAGCAGTATTTTCCGGGGCTAAAGTAATGACACTGATTTTATCGGCATGATCAGCCAGGAAGTAGGCTGTCATTTCGTCGAGATGCCGGATGTGGATGGGATCATGTGCGCCTTTTTTCTCTTTGCTGATAAAAGGGCCTTCAAGGTGCAACCCCAGGATGCCTTCTGCTTCTCTGTTTTCGATATCACCAATAAGCTCCAGGACTTTCCTCATGTCATGGTCGCCACTGGTAATGAAAGTCGGTAGATACTGAGTCGTACCAAATTTGAGGTTGGTGTGATTCATGATATCCAGGGTCTTTTTCTGAATATCCGTATTTAGCATCACGCCGCCACAACCGTTTAGCTGAATGTCTATAAAACCGGCTGTTGCTGTCAGCCCGCTGGCATTGAATGTTTGCTCTGGCAGGCTGATTTCGTCCATCGGGAGGATATCCTGAATGGTATCGCCTTCAACTAGGATAGCCTGGTTAGCTTTGGTAGTTTGGCCATCAAATACATCTACATGGGTAATTGCAAACATAGGCGTCTCTGCTGGAGTTGTCTGGAATTTTTCTAATCTTGTGATTTATTACTTCTTGCTTATTTTTTGTTCAAAAATAAGATAGTGTTGTTAGGTGTCACAGTCAACCGAACTGTTCGATCTTTGCTGGTGTACCAGCACTCTTTATCAGCGGGCTAAAACAGGTTTTCATTTGTATTTGGTATCCTTCTGGCAGAACGATTCGGCTTGAGGCAAAATACGCGGTTTCGTATTAAATAATAATTATCTGATTTCAGGTTTATCCGGAAGTTTGATAGAAGAGGTAGCACATGGCTTGGTTCGATTGGCCATTCATCTTATCTAGTGTTTTTGCCCAATTGTCGATTGGTGCATTTCTGATTTTAGGTGCCGTGATTTTCAGCGGCAAACTGTGTTTCGGTCAGAGTGACCGCCTGCACCGGACAATGCCTGTATTATGGCTTCTGTTGTTTACTTCGCTGATCTTGCGAGAAGTCAATCTGATGCTGTCACAAGTTCATTCTGTTTATAGTTTTAGTACAGAAGCTATGCTGGTGACTGTTTTCTTTGTTCTGGCACTGTTGTACTGGTTCGCAGAGAAAGCCTTACTGGGTAACGATAAACTAAGAAAATTGATGCTGGCGGTTGTTGTATTGAGTGGTCTGCTTTATTTGGGACATGGCCTGATTCAACGAAGTGAACACTGGCTGGTGGCTGCCCACTTTATTGCGACAACACTATGTGGTGGAACGTTATTGGCTCACACCGCTTTGGTGCGAGCAGAACATAAAGTGGAAGAAGTAAATAAGTACCTGCCTGCATTGGGTGCTGTTATCGCAGTGGTTTGTTTCCTGACGGGTATTCCACAATTGGCTGATCTTGCACAACGAGTTGAAATGCTGAATGAAGTTGGGCCTTTCGTCGCGCATGTCTTCAGTCTAGGGTTACTGTTAGCTTCAGTCGGAGTATGGTTGATGCCAACTCTGACGAAGAGTAAGCCGGCCCTGAATGTAATGTCTTTTGCGGTGGTTATGAGTCTGGTCTCTTCGTATTGTGCTGGTGTTGGTTATTAATCGTTAGTTTCGATAACGAGTTCAGAAAAAAGCCGATGATTGTTCATCGGCTTTTTTTAATTCATCAGGTTATTTCACAATACTCAGAATCTGCTTGAATCGATCACCCTCAGCTACTGCCTGTAATTCAAACAGGACCATCTCTGTACAAGACAGCTCTGCGCCAGCTTGTTTCATCTTATTTAATGCAATTTCACGGTTGAGAGGGTGGCGGGACGAAACCGCATCACTGATGACTTCTACATGATAGCCAGCATCCAGCATTTGTCTTACGGTTTGGTAAACACAGATATGTGCTTCAATACCAGCGACAATGACATTCTTACAACCTGTGGCTTCAAGCGCTGAAACAAATTCTTCAGAACGGTAGCAGCTGAAGCTGTTTTTGGCGATAGGTTGCTGATCCTGAAGGTTATCAGCAATTTGTGGAATTGTCGGGCCGAGCTTATGAGGGATCTGTTCTACCCATACAACAGGCAATTCAAGGATCTTTGCTCCTTTCACCAGTGTCTCAAGGTTTTGAAACAGGGCGTCTTTCTGGTCCATGATTTGTGCAAGTTTGCCCTGGACATCAATAATTACCAGGGCGGTATTTGCTGCATCAAGCATTTGCTATGTCCTTTGTTCGTGATAACGAAATTGCCGGGCTATACGCGGCGTTTTGCATAACAGGTTACCAGAACCGCCGCTGTTTTTCTTTTATAAATCATTATTTAATCTCTTTGTTTAAAGCCGGAATATTCAATACCTGCCAGACGAGCCATATCATGGTTCCAGGTGGCTAAATCGTCTTTATTAAATTGATTCAGGTGCGAGTGACCACATGCCCGAGCCATTACTTGCATGAGTTCAGTTGAAGCGGTGAGAAAGTTTGCCAGCTGTTTTGCTGCTCTTTCTGGATTAAGTTTTTGTCGCAGATCTTTGTTTTGGGTTGCTATACCGGCAGGGCAGTTATTGGTGTTACAGATCCTGGCTGCAACACAACCGATCGACTGCATTGCACTGTTGGCGATAGCAATGCCGTCGGCTCCTAAAGCCAAGGCTTTTACAAAATCGGTTGGGGTGCGCAGGCCTCCGGTGATAATTAAAGTCACATCGTCAGAGACACCTTGTTTATCAAGGAAGTACCGGGCGCGAGCAAGAGCCGGAATCGTCGGCACACTGATATGATCGCGGAAAATCTGTGGTGCGGCACCGGTTCCGCCACCTCGGCCGTCGAGGATGATGTAATCTGCACCTGCTTCAAGAGCAAAACTCATATCACGTTCTATATGGTTGGCGCTGAGTTTGAAGCCGATCGGTATGCCGCCGGTTATTTCCCGAACATGATTGGCAAAATCAGCAAAATCTTTCACCGTCTTTAAATCAGTGAAGATAGGGGGGGAAATAGCATCCGTTCCGGGTTTCAGACAACGGGTCTCGGCAATTTTGTCGATATTTTTACTGGCAGGAAGATGCCCGCCGGTTCCTGTTTTAGCTCCCTGGCCGCCTTTAAAGTGAAATGCCTGAACTTTATGAAGTAATTCCTCGCGGTAGCCAAATTTGGCACTGGCAAGTTCATAGAAGTATTTGCTGTTTGCCTGCTGCTCTTCAGTGAGCATGCCACCTTCACCTGAGCAGATCCCTGTGCCGGTCATATCCGCACCCATTGCCAATGCTATTTTCGCTTCTTCGGATAAGGCGCCGAAACTCATGTCAGAGACAAACAATGGAATATCCAATACTAAAGGTTTTCTGGCCTTAGGGCCGATCACTAACTCTTTTCCAACTTTGGCATTTTCCAGCAGCGGGCGAGTAGCCATTTGGGCGACCATAATTTGAATGTCATCCCAGTCTGGTAACTGGTAGCGGGGGACTCCCATTGCAGTCATTGGACCGTGGTGTCCCATCTGTGACAGACCTTCTCTTGCTAATTGGTGAATGAAAGCAACGGTTGGTTCTTCTTTGGTCGGAGTGGCAATCGGCATTTCATTTGCTGAGTTCTCAGTTGAGGAAGCTGATATACCGGGTCCTTCTTTGCCTACATCTTCTGCTGCAAATTGTTTGTGTGTACCGTCGCAAAATGGTGCATTGCCTGTGTGTTTGCACGCACAGAGATAAGCGTCTCCGGAGTTTTTGGCTTTAAAAGCTTTAGGGCTAAAACCAGTACCTTTGTGTGAACCATCACAAAAAGGTTGTTTTGAAGAGCGTCCACAGCTGCAGAAGTAGTATTCCTTATCTTGTTCTAGACTGACTTTTATAGGCTGATTGTTGGCAATAATCGGCTTAGTCATTGCTTAACTCCTTGCTCCGGTAATATTGTGCTTTGTTATTTTGTCTTTGTTGAATGAGTATGGGAGAGGATTGCTGAATTTCCAGCTGTCGGTATCGCTATAGAGCTATAGATACGCCATTGAAAAAATGCGAGGAGTGACAGAGCTTTTGGCTTTGTTGCAGCCTTTTACAGTTTGTATGTTCGAAACGCTTTACAGGAACATCAAATCACGGAACAATGGTCGGGAATTAACTTTTAAGTAACTTTTGACGAGATTATGGCAGAAAAGAAAGCGAACCCGTTTACTGATTTGATTTTCAACGTAATTGTTCCTTCTGTTGTACTCATGAAAATGAGTGGTGAGGATCAGTTGGGCTCCGTCGGTGCCTTAGTTATCGCTCTGGCATTTCCGGTTGTATTCGGCGGTTATGAATTAATTAAGTTCAAGAAATTCAATTTTATTTCATTATTGGGTTTTGTCAGCGTGTTGCTAACTGGTGGGATAGGCTTGCTGGAGCTGGACACTAAGTGGCTGGCTGTAAAAGAAGCGCTTATTCCGGGCTTAATCGGTCTTGCTGTATTCATCTCGACCTTTACTAAGTATCCGGTTGTAACCAAGTTGCTGTTTAATGATTCTGTGTTGAATTTGACGCTGATTAAACAGAAGCTGAGCGAAAACGGCAGACAGCCGGATTTCGATAAGTGTCTGATGCGTTCTAATTACCTGTTTGCGAGTACTTTCGTGTTCTCATCTGTAATGAACTATGTGCTGGCAAAAATGATTGTGACCAGTCCGTCTGGTTCTCAGGCGTTTAATGAAGAACTGGGTCAGCTAACTTTGATGAGTTACCCGATGATTGCGATTCCATCCATGTTGATGATGATGGGGATTTTCTACTTTGTATGGCGTCAAATTCGTCAGATGACTCAGTTGGAAACTACGCAGATTTTTAAGATGCAGTAACCGCACGTTGTATACTCATCTCTTGATTAGATTAAATGCCAGCCGAATGTTGCTGGCATTTTTATTTGCGCTTGCTACTTGCTGCGATTTATCGCACACTTTGCGCGATTTATTCATAGTTAGATTAGGGTTGCTATCATGGCTTCAACAGCAGCAGCGCTTCACATTCTGGTGAAGCACAAAGAACAAGCAGACGATATTCTTAAGCAATTGAAGAAAGGCGCTAAATTTCAGACGCTTGCTAAGAAATACTCAGCTTGCCCATCCGGCAAACGTGGTGGCGATCTGGGCGAGTTCCGCAAAGGTGCTATGGTTCCTGCTTTCGACAAAGCCGTGTTTACAGGCAAGGTGCTTGAGCCAATCGGTCCGGTAAAAACCAAGTTTGGTTACCACATCATTAAGGTGCTTTACCGCACCTAATCTGATTTCAAAGCAGAAGATAATAAGAAGGACATCATTGGATGTCCTTTTTTGTGTCTGGCGTAACAACCGTTTTAAACGGAACCGTTATTTCAGCGGAAAAACTATCTCAGTGGAACAACTATCTTATTACTGCGTGTATCAGTTTTCGCCAGAATTGTTGGATAAAAATGCTTCAGAGCCAACAGAGAACATGAGCTGAATGCAAAACATAGACATATGATTTCGCTGTACTCGCGAGCGTTTGACGGTGTAAATATCAGCAGCAGCCCCAAAGCTACACCCAGCAGGTTAAGGCTAAATAGCAAAGGAAAGGCCAGTCTGAAGAAAGCCTGAAATGTGAAGAAGAAGCTGAATAGTCCATGTCTAATCTTGTTCATCACGTCACCTTAAAGAAGTAAAGCCTTTATATAAGAGTAATAATCAATTGCGTGATGGCAAATTAGTTGGAGTTTTTGATACCTCCGGCTTGTTTCTAGCCGGAGGTGTATGGGTTATTTGCACTGGGGATTGGAACTGATGTGCAGGAAGTCTTTGCAAGGTGCTATTGTGTCGAATTCAGGAAAGTTGGATGCCTCATTTCCCTGCTTGTTAAACCAGTAGAAACCGGCTTCTGCGGAGTACCATAGGTACAGGCCATCCTGTCGGTAAAGCATATAGCTTTCATATCCGATTGTCTGGCGGTAAACGTTATCGAACCTAGTTTCCATTTGGCTTGGAAGCTGGATGTTCATAGCCTTTAATTCTTCTTTGGATTTGATCCAGTAGAAATATTCAGGCTTTGTCGTCGTCATTGCCAGAAAGGGTACAATTGTGGTCTCTTTCAGCCTGAACTCGCCCCCTTTGAATGAAATTGGAACAAACTGTTTCTGTTTTTGGTTCATCCGATAAGTGATCCCAGTGAAGTTCCAGTAGTTTTGTTCTTTTTTATGGACGAAATACTGAGATAAGTTAGGGGATACCTGTCCGTTTTCCAGATAGAGATTGTACGATTTCGCAGACGATGTAATGGCGATGTCGTCGTTAAATACAGACATACAACCAATAGACAATGATTCTTCAGTCATCAGTGGCCAGAAAGATGCTAGTTCAAGATGGCTGAATCTCAGTGCTCGGGCTGAGTTAGGGTCACAAACGTTTTGTTCGTTCTTTTCACAAAAGGCTATGGAGTAATAGTTTTCGGTTTTGGCAATGAAAAACAGATTGTCATGGAATTTCTTCGGAGACAGGTGTTGCTCCGTACGGTTCAGAAGAAAATCCAGATCTTTTTGATTTTGTGCCAATAACACTATGGTGTTGTTATTGTTTTTGTCTGCTACTTCGTAAAAGAAATCTTTTGGTTGAAGGTAGAAATAGACAGCTGCAGCTGATGCTAATATCAATGTACAAGCAGCAGAGAAAAATGCTATTCGGAGCTTATTTCTCTTTGGTTTCTGGCTTTCAGGGGCTTTTTTTACTTCTGGTTCGGCTGCTTGTTCAGGCTCTTCATAAGGCGTTACCTTTATTATGTATCCCAGCTTAGGGATCAATTCGATGATTTGCCCTTTCTCTTCTTCCTTCAGTTTGATTCTAAGGTTTCTTATTGTTTGAAATAAGGAGGTTTTTGTTACGTCTTTGCGAACCCAGCCTGCAGCGAGTAAATCAGGTTTGGAGACCATACGTGGTGAATTGATAATTAGCGCATACAGAACTTCGCGTTCTGCGCGGTTCAAATCAATATGACGGTTTTTGTATGTAAGGCGCTTGGTTGAGCAGTCAAAGATTATAGCTTTTCCCAGCTGGACTTTAAGTGCGGTGCCTTGATGATCGGACATGCTCTGGTTGCTCAGGTGAAAGTGACTTTGTTTAATGTTGCATTCAGTCCATTAATAATAATTGGCTGATCTATTTATAATAATTAATTTTATTCTTGAATACTGCCACACATTATCCACATAAGCCAGACAGGAATAACTGCAAAACACACTATATTTCAGTTCAGTATAAACATGTAGTGTGTTTTTAGGATTTGTTTTCATTATTCATATTTTTTTAACCGTAAAAAATGCCCAACATGGTCATTTTTGCGACAAGGGAGGATTGCGACGATTCCTATACTGAACTATGCGCTCACTGACAAAAAACAGAACTAAAACCCAGAGCTAGTGAGTAGCTGTGTTTGGGGGGACTGTATGGACATAAATACAATGCGCAACATAACTGTTGCGTCGACACTGACTGTAAGCTCAGTTTTTGGTACTCACATCTCTTATGCTGCAGAGCAGGAACAAACAAATTCAATGACTAGCAGAATTTCTCAGGAGGTTTATCTGGCCATTTCCGATTTGATGCGGTTAGCCAATGATGTGAGAGGGGATAAGGTAAGTAAGGATGATCTGTCACAGTCGAGATCATCGCAGGCTATGGCGACAAGCACTCGTGGACTAAATGGCAATGAGATGGCGATGCGTGCCAGTGACCTTCGTTACGCATCTAAGCAAAAGACATGGCCGGCAGGTGGAACACAGATATCAGAGCTTATGCTGTATCAGGACGGATTGGCTGGTGAGCAGAACTATTCACGGCTGGGAGCCTATGTTCGGTTTGATTCAAATGCTAGTACTGTTAGCAAAAATGACAGAGCTTATCTCTCTAAAGATGTAGCACAAAAGCAGGATGGCTATTCAGTTACGTTAGGTGGTGATTATCTGTTTAATGATCATTATCTGTTTGGCGTCGCTTTGGGGCTGCCGTTTAATGAAGATGAAAATGAAGGTTATGAAAGTGAAATAGATGGCTTGGTGGCTTCTGGTTACTTCAGTTATTTTCGTGACGATTGGTATGTTGACTTCACGGCCAGCTATGCACTGATGGATACGGATATTGAGCGACGTATTCGACATTACAGTGATAGCGTATTTAATAACACGAATGACGTAGATTCAGATATTTGGGTATTTTCCCTGGGGGGAGGCTATGTCGTTGACTACAACTATCTGAACATCGCGTTTGAAAGCAGTATTCAATACACACTGTCTGACACTGATCGCTACAGTGAACGGCCGTCTAAAGGGATCTCAAATTATTTAATATCTAAAGTTGATAATATTAACGAACTTGAATCAACAATGTTGATTGCCGGTTTGAGTGCGTCACATCCTGTTCGAACTAGTTTAGGTATTTTTCAGCCCTATATCCGTGGATATCTCCATTATGATATCGACAGCGGATCCGAGCGAATTATAAGTCAACTCAAGGCAGATAACTCGGGCAGTATTTTACCGATTATTGTGAATAGCAATGACACAGTCTATGGCCGTGTTCACCTTGGTTTATCTGGTGCATTCAACAGCGACTGGCATGGCTTCGCAGAAGCCAGCAGTTTAGTCGGGCTTGATGATATCTCAGCTTATACCTTTACCCTAGGTGTCAGTATTGCACTTGATTAAAATTGGATAGCTGCATAGTGATTAGGTGAATTACAACCTATGGTGAAGGGATAACATGCTTCAGACGATCGTTTCCACGATCATTGGAGCTAAAGTAGAACTCCAGTTCAAACATTATTCCGGGATTGATTTTGTAATTAAAATCCTCCTGGAAATCAAGTTCAGGTGTTGCTGTAAAATAAAGCCATTTTTTGTATAGTCGATGCTTCCAGCCAATGGATACCCAGGAGTTGGTTACTGAATAGTTTGGTCTTGAATCTGCACTGACACCGATAGAGTATTGCAGAAGGTTATCTTGGTCGATTCGGTCAAATATCTCGGCCTGTTGAACGACTTCCCAGTTGTTATCCGTATCCAGGTATTGTGCGTTCAGGCTCAGTTTGAGAATCGTTGAAGGTTCCTGAGTGATTGCATGGTAAAAATTGAAAGACGTTAATGTACCCGGGCCTTTGGATTTGTAGTAAAAAACTTCTTGTTTTATACGGCTTGTCCACTCATAACTCAGTTGATCTGTGCGATAAACTTCTATTCGAGTAAAAGGATCAATTGGGAATTTAAGTTTTAGCCCTAAGTCAAAATTGGTTTTCCATTCACCCAGTTTTCTTCCCTGAAGACGAACACCTCCAATGGCTCCACTCAGGCTGCTGTTACTGTTGGCGCTGATGCCGCGTTCTTTATCTTCAAGACGATCAAAGTCATCCGGATCACTTTCAAAGATTATTTTCCAGTTTTTCTTTGTGTGCGGTAAGTCCAGTTTAAGGTAGACGCTACCGTCTGTTTCAAGGTATTCGCGGTGAGAGTACCGACTCTTTAACCTAAGGCGGAGATAGCTGCGGTTATTAATTGGCTTTTCATCTTCTTTTTTGCCGACAAAGTGATCAAGTGAGGTGCTGTAATCATGAATACTGTCTGCAATCGTCAGCTGAGTATCATCAATCCAACTCACAATGTCGTTTTCAGATTCTTCTGTTATAGAAGAAGTAGTTGCATTTTCTGATACCGGTGCTGCGAACACATGCTGGAAAGATGTTATTGCTGTGACCAGTAAGCTGAGTTCAATAGCGGATATTATGTGCCGGGCAGTTGGTATTGATGTGATGAAAGGATGTCTGCCCAGCAATATTGAACAGTTATAATTATTATAAGCCATCATAACACCATGATTTGATAACTATTTTAATTATAGCTGTTTTAGTGATGAAAGTTGAAATGCATGCAGTTTCATTAAATTTGAGATTTTGTTCTAGAAAAATGATGATAGTAAGTTTATTAATAAATAATTAATCTTAATGTAATCGCAATTAATTTGTGATTAAACATAATCTTAGTATTTAATTGGGTCAGGTTTTGTTACTTTTTTGAATTTATAAGTGAGTAATTTATCGTCTACAATTGTTTTGTTAGATAATCTGGACATTCCGATACAGGAATATAATGGAGCGATGGCATCATGGACAGTTCAGACTTTGATAGTGTTAATCATGGCCTTCCAATGACAGTTAATAATATTGTTGAATCTTTAGATGAACAGCATTTATCTCTGCCAACAATGGAAGAATTTCGTTCAATATTTGACGAAAATACAAAGAGCTATATAGGCCCAATGGATCAGCTCAGCGTTGAAGGAATAACAAATAACTTTGAGAAGCAATTTGCCAGAGTAAAAAGAGCAGGGCGGGTGTTATATCAAATAGAATCGCAACAAAGATTTTTAAAATCTCAGCAATAGAAATTGCTTTGCTGTAACTCAAACTTCTATCCTTGACTTGTTCAGACTTGGCGGTGGTTATGTTCAATGACATAACCATCTTTTTTTGTTTTTATAAAATAGATTATTGTGAATTATTTGAGGTCGAAGTCACGAAAATACGGTGGAAATTTACAATACCTATGAATTGTTGGACTAAGTTTTAATAAAAAACCTTAACCAACAGTAAGTTATATATTATTACGATCATTCTCATTAGTGGCATTGATTTCCTGCGAATTCTACATCTGTTGGCTACACTTTAGATATTTCAATCTTGTGCATTGCGTTGCAATCTATATTGGAGTTAATAATGATTTTTAGTTCAGATGCGGATGGCGTAAAACGTGATATTTCAACAGCAGTAAATGATATTTTTGATTCGTATGAGCAAGCACATAATTGTTTGCCGACGATGGAAGAATTCAGGGCGTTATTTGATAGTTATGCTGACCAATATATTGGTCCGGATAATAGACAAAACGTTGTCAATAAAAAACATGAACAAAGTATACGAGATAAAAGAGAGATGGTTATATGGCAGGTTGCCAGTGAACTGGAAGCCGAGCAGCGTTATCTAAGAGCAGATTAATACATACAGAATATTTGGTTGCTACTATCTCATAGCCCTTTGGCGATAATTGGAAGCAGTTCTGATTATCGTCTTTTTTTATTATTTTGTATCATGTCGGCTGATGTTTTTTGTATTGCCGTGATTTTAATGCCAGCGAAGTTCGTGACGTCGGCTGTTTTCCCATTTTTTCAGTAAGCATCCATCCGGCTGATGCGATTTTGTCTAAATCAACACCCGTTTCGATTCCCAGCCCTTGGCAGAGATAGATGACATCTTCAGTGGCAACATTTCCGCTTGCTCCTTCAGCATAGGGGCACCCGCCGAGACCGGCAGTGCTACTGTCTATGACGTTAACTCCCATACTGAGAGCCTGGTAGATATTAGTCAGTGCCTGTCCCCAGGTGTCATGAAAATGTACCGCGAGATTTTCCAGCGTCACCTTACTGGCGACAGCTTCTATCATTCTGGCGATACGCAGTGGTGTGCCTGTTCCAATGGTGTCGCCTAGGGATATCTGGTAACAGCCTAAATCAGTCAGTGCCTTAGCAACATCGGCAACTTGTTGTGGTGGTGTCGGACCATCATAGGGGCAATCAGCAACACAGGAGAGGTATCCTCGAACCGGAATTTGATGTTTTTTTGCCAGCAACATAACTGGCTCGAAACGTTTCAGGCTTTCTGAAATTGAGCAGTTGATATTGTGCTGGCTGAAACCTTCAGACGATGAGCCAAAGATAGCAATTTCTTCAGCTCCGGCGGCGAGGGCAAGTTCAAACCCCCGAATGTTGGGAGTAAGGGCAGAATAGATAACGCCAGGTTGTTTTTGAATTTGTTGTATTACTTCCATAGAGTCTGCCATTTGAGGTACCCATTTCGGGGAGACAAATGAGCCTGCTTCGATGTGACGTAATCCGCTTTGGGAAAGCCGGTTGATAAATTCTATTTTGTTTTCTGTACTGACGTGGGCTTCATTTTGGAGCCCGTCTCGGGCTCCGACTTCAAAAATAGTTACTTTTTCCGGAAGTGTGGCCATCTGAAACTCCTTTTTCTTCGGGACTATCAGCTTTCTTATCTATTTCTATTTGAAACTGACTAACTGCTCACCATGTTCAACCTGATCGCCAGGCTGGAAATGAATATTGGTTACGGTTCCTGCATACGGAGCCCTGACTGTATATTCCATTTTCATCGCCTCAATAACCAGCAGCGGTTGTTCTTCATCTACGGTGTCGCCGGGCTGACAAAGCAAGGTGCTGACAATACCGTTTAGAGGAGCGACTGCCTGATTATTTTCTTCTTTACTGTGCAGGTAATCAGCCTGATGACCAAATGTGAATACGTCATACCAGTGGTCATGATAGATGTGGAGGCGGTTTTGACAGTAAACGGCGCTGAAATGACAGGAGTACCCGTTTACTTCAATCTGAAAGTCGTTAATCCCTGAGTTATGTGGATTTTCAGTTGTCGATAAAAGATGGATATCCAGACTTGCGGCTGACTCAGGCTCGTTATTTGTAGCTATCTTTTTGAGCTTTGTTTTTAGCGAGCAGAACGTTTTATCTTCCAGATGCTGGAAACTCAGCTTATAGCAATCGCCCTTATCTGTATTTATGACGGTATCTGAATACGGATCCTGGTTGAGTCGCCAGCCATATAAATCGGGAAATGGTTGTGAGTGACGACTTTGTTCTATTTCGGCAACGGCCGCAAACAATGCAAGCTTAGGGATCTTGGCGACTGAGTGTTTACCGGTTTGTCCTGTTTCAAATAGTGGTGGAGCAATGCACGCTAACTCTGCTTTATATTGATCAATGAAATGCGTATTGAGTTGAGCTTGTTGAAAAGCCGGATGCTGAATTACTCTTTGTAAGTAGGGAATATTGGTTTCCAGGCCAATCAGACGATAATCAGAAAGTGTTGATGACAGCTCATGAGTAGCCCGCTCTCTGTCCTCCGCCCAAACGATGAGTTTTGCCAGAATAGGATCGTAATATGAGGTGATACTGTCATGCTGCCTGATGCCGGAATCAAGTCGGATACAGATTTGATCGTTATGATAGGTCAGAGGCTCTTGAAGGAAATGGATTTGCCCGGAAGATGGAATGAAATCTTGTTCCGGATCTTCAGCATAGATTCGGACTTCAATTGCATGGCCGCGGTGACTGATATCTTCCTGCTTAAGCGGCAGGGTTGAACCTTCTGCGATTTTTATTTGCCATTCAACCAGATCTTGCCTCGTGATTAACTCGGTAACCGGGTGTTCAACCTGCAGGCGGGTGTTCATTTCCATGAAATAAAATTGCTCATTACTGTCGAGAAGAAACTCAACAGTCCCAGCTCCTACATAGCCAATCGCTTTGGCGGCATCAACGGCGGCTTGTCCCATCGCTTGGCGTAGCTCGGCAGACAGTCCTGGAGCAGGGGCTTCTTCAACAATCTTTTGATGACGGCGCTGAATTGAACAATCCCGATCGGAAAGATAGATAGTATTGCCAGCCTGATCGGCAAAAACCTGAATTTCAATATGCCTCGGTTGTGTTAAATACTTTTCAATCAGCAGCTGGTCATCGCCGAAAGCGGCTTTTGATTCGCGCTTGGCTCCGGCAATAGCTTCTGGCATCTCTGCGGCTGAATTGATAATTCGCATGCCTTTACCGCCGCCGCCAAGAGCAGCTTTGAGTATGACCGGATAACCGATCTGACCGGCGATATCGAGTAATTTATCCGTTGAGTTATCTGCGCCATGATAGCCGGGAATCAGCGGCACATTGGCTTTTTCCATTATGGTTTTGGCTTCAGATTTTGAACTCATTGCCAGCATGGCTTCGGCTGTCGGGCCGATGAAGATGATGTCATTGGATTTGCATGCTTCAGCAAATCGGGCATTTTCAGAAAGAAAACCATAGCCGGGGTGGATGGCTTCTGCACCAGCCCGTTTTGCTGCTTCAATAATCTTCGGGATGTTGAGGTAAGAATCTTGTGCCGGGGCTTTGCCAATCAGAATGGCTTCATCCGCCATTGCTACATGCTTTGCCTTTTGGTCGACATCGGAGTAGACCGCTATGGTGGTTATGCCCTTTTTTTTTGCTGTTGAAATGATACGACAGGCGATTTCACCTCTGTTTACGACCATCAGTCGCTGAATTTTTTTGCCTGCTGATTCATTCATGTCTTGTGCTCCATGCTGGTGGTCGTTTGGCAAAAAATGCTTTCAGACCTTCCTGACCATTGGGTGAAACTCGAATATCAGCAATAAGGCCGCTGGTGGTTTCTCTCAGCTCTTCGTCTATTTCTCTGTTATGGCACAACTGGCACAAGGCTTTGGCCTGAGTCAGTGCCTCGGGACTGTTATGAAGTAGTTGCTCGATAAGATGTGATAATAATCTGTCCGTTTCCTCGTAGAGGCTCCGAACTTCATGAATGATCCCGAGCTTGCGGGCGGTGGCAGCGTTGAAACGTTCTGCAGTCAGCATATAACGCCGAGCCTGGCGCTGGCCTATTGCCCGACAGATATAGGGGCCGATGGTGGCTGGAATCAGACCAAGCCGCACCTCACTGAGACAGAAATGACTTTCTGCACTGGCAATGGCGATATCACAGCAGCAGATGAGACCCAGTGCGCCGCCGTAAGCGCTGCCATGAACCTGGGCTATGGTCGGGGCCGGAAAGGAATCGAGTTCGGCCAGTAAGTTTGCCAGTTGAGAAGCATCTTTATGATTCTCCTGAACTGATTTGTCTGCCATGGATTTCATCCAGTTAAGATCCGCGCCGGCGGAGAAGTGACGTCCTTTGCCGTTCAGAACCAGTATTCGGATATCTGTTCTTTCTTTTAGCAGCGCAAGGTAGTGGCTTAAGGTTTTAACAACGCTGGCATCAAAAGCGTTATGTTTATGGATTCTATTAAGCGTGAGAGTGGCAACACCAGAACCGGATACGGAGCAGAGGACATCGGCATCAAGTTCTGTATGCAGGTTGGTGTAACTTGATGTGGACTGGTTCATTGTTTGCTCCTTGCTTTGCCTTATCGCATTAAGTTATGTGGAGTCACTTACATTCTGAAAATACCAAACTGGCTGTCAGGTATCGGTGCACGCAATGCCGCGGTTAACGCAAGGCCGACCACATCTCGGGTCTGGCGCGGGTCGATAATCCCGTCATCCCACAGGCGGGCACTGGCGTAATAAGGAGAGCCCTGAGTTTCATACATTTCATGCACTGGTTTTTTGAAAGCTTCCTCATCGGCTTGTGACCAGCTTTCTCCGTTACGTTCTTTAATGTCTCGGGTAACCTGAGCAAGAACCTCGGCAGCCTGTTCACCGCCCATAACGGAGATTCGAGTGTTGGGCCACATCCACATCATGGTTGGGTTATAGGCTCGGCCACACATGCCATAGTTACCGGCACCGTATGAACCGCCGACGATCACGGTAAATTTAGGAACATCGGCACAGGACACGGCCATCACCATTTTGGCTCCGTGTTTAGCGATTCCTTCAGCTTCGTATTTTTTCCCGACCATGAAGCCGGTAATGTTCTGGAGAAACAACAGGGGGATTTTCCGTTTGGCGCACAGTTCTATGAAATGAGTACCTTTTTGAGCGGATTCTGAAAACAGAATGCCGTTATTGGCGATGATGCCGATTGAATGGCCATGAAGTCGAGCAAAACCACAGACCAGAGTTTCGCCATATAAGGCTTTGAATTCGTCTAAATCGGAATCATCAATGATCCGGGCAATGACTTCTCTGATATCAATTGGTTTGTGCAAATCTGTGCCAACAATCCCGAACAGATCATCCTGTGGGTAACGAGGCGGTAATACCGGATGATCCGGTTTGTATGATTTCGAAAGGTGGCTACTGGTGATGGCCTTACGGGCCAGCTCCAGGGCATGGTGTTCGTCGTGGGCATAATAGTCGGCAACACCGGATGTTTTGCAATGGACATCGGCGCCGCCCAGTTCTTCTGCCGTGACAACTTCGCCTGTTGCTGCCTTTACCAGCGGCGGTCCGGCCAGAAAGATCGTACCTTGTTGCTTGACGATAATGGCGACATCGGCCATGGCTGGAACATAAGCACCGCCCGCGGTACATAATCCGAGTACGACCGCGATTTGCGGAATACCTTTGGCCGACATTCGGGCCTGATTAAAGAAGATACGCCCGAAATGGTCACGGTCGGGAAAAACTTCAGCCTGATGTGGAAGGTTAGCACCGCCGGAATCGACCAGATAGATGCAGGGCAGGTGGCAGCGTTCGGCGATTTCCTGAGCGCGAAGGTGTTTTTTCACAGTCAGGGGATAGTAGGTGCCACCTTTTACTGACGGGTCGTTGGCGATAATCATACATTCTATGCCTTCAATGTAGCCGATTCCTGCTACAACTCCGGCACAGGGAATAGGTTCGTCGTAGACTTCCCAAGCCGCAAACTGACCGATTTCGAGGAAAGGGCTTCCATTGTCCAGTACGGCATCAAGGCGTTCACGAACAGGAAGTTTGCCCTTGGCTTTTTGCCTTTCTACGGCTTTGCTCCCGCCTCCTTGCAGAATTTGGTGAGCTCTGGTTTGTAGCTCATCCACCAGCTCTGCCATATTCTGACTGTTCTGCTTAAACTGTGTTTCGCCCGGATGGATATGAGTCTGAATAATCGCCATGGCTGTCCTTGCTTTGTTGGTTTTTATTTGGATTCTTCAAACAGTTCCCGTCCGATCAGCATTCGGCGGATTTCAGATGTGCCAGCACCAATTTCATAAAGCTTTGCATCCCGAAGCAGTCGTCCGGCCGGAAATTCGTTGATATAGCCATTACCGCCAAGTAACTGAATAGCATCAAGCGCCAGCCGGGTGGCGAGTTCAGCACTGTAGAGGATCACTCCGGCGGCATCTTTACGGGTTGTCTCACCTCGGTCACAGGCTGCAGCGACGGTGTAGACATAAGCCCGTGCGGCGTTGGTTCGGGTATACATATCGGCAACTTTGGCCTGAACCAGCTCGAACTCGCCGATAGACTGGCCGAATTGTTTTCGGTCATGGATATAAGGAACGACCAGATCCAAACAAGCTCGCATGATGCCAAGTGGCCCGGCAGCAAGAACAACCCGCTCATAATCGAGGCCGCTCATCAGCACACTGATCCCTTTATTTAATTCACCGAGCAAGCTGCTCGCCGGGACTTCACAATTTTCAAATACCAGCTCACAGGTGTTCGAGCCACGCATTCCCAGCTTGTCGAGCTTTTGGGCGTGGCTGAATCCCTTCATGTCTTTTTCAATGATGAAAGCAGAGATGCCGTGAGAGCCTGCATCGGGATCGGTTTTGGCATAAACCACTATGGTGTCGGCATCGGGGCCGTTTGTGATCCACATTTTGCAGCCGTTGAGGATGTAGCGGTCGCCATGCGGTTCAGCTTTTAATTGCATGCTGATGACATCGGAACCCGAGTTCGGCTCGCTCATCGCAAGGGCACCGATTTTCTTTCCGCTGATCAAATCGGGGAGGTATTTCTTTTTCTGTTCGTCCGTGCCATTTCGGTAAATCTGGTTGACGCAGAGGTTAGAGTGAGCGCCATAGCTCAAGCCGACCGAGGCTGAAGCGCGGCTGATTTCTTCCATTGCAATGGCATGAGCTAGGTATCCCATACCGGCTCCGCCGTATTTTTCATCAACAGTGACCCCAAGCAGACCCATTTCGCCCATCAAGGGCCATAACTGGTTGGGAAACTGATTGTCCTGATCGATTTGGGCGGCTAGCGGGGCAATGTTTTCAGCGGCAAAACTGTTGACCTGTTCACGCAACATATCCATGGTTTCGCCGAGACCAAAATTAAGAGGGGAGAACAGATCTTTCATAGCATCTCCGATTCAGCAAAATGAAGAAGAAGGGGTTTAAAATTTGAAAACAGTCTAATTAAGCGCTTTTTGGTTTAGAGAGCGCCTGTTGGCACCGGATTTTAGCTGTCTGTAATTCGTTCATTACCGCGTTTATATCGTCAAGCTGTTGTTGCAGAATAGCTTGTTTTTCATCAATGATTCTTAGCATTTCGTGAAGCTGAGTCTGACTCTGATCTGTGTCGTACAGCTCGAACAGTTCCTTGATTTCTGCCAGGGAAAACCCCAGCCGCTTGCCCCTTAAAATCAGCTTCAGTCTGACCTTATCTCTGTGCTGGTAGATTCGGATATTGCCACTTCTTGACGGATGTAGCAGACCAACATCTTCATAAAACCGAATGCTGCGGGTAGTAACATCGAACTCTTTTGCTAATTCACTGATTTTAAATGTTTCCACTGTCCGGCACCCTCCTGAATAAGGGTATTAACCGATCGCATACCTGCATCAAGGCTGCTGACGGAAAGAAAATTTACGTTTTTCTAATTGATAGATTTATTTGTTTCTTAACGTTTACGTAAATGTTAGTGCTATGCTTACGAAAACGTCAAGAAATCGAAAATGCTCAAAATAAACAATGACTGACATTCGATTTCGCACATGTTGCTATCGTCAGAGAGAGGGCGGAGTGATGGACAAAAGCGTTTGGATAGTGGCTGCCCGCCGTACCGCTATGGGCAGCTTCCAAGGTCAGTTTTCTTCTTTAGCTGCACCGAAATTGGGGGCATTTGCCATCCGGGGCGTAATGGAAAGTGCCAGAGTGGCACCCGATCTCGTCGACGAAGTCTATATGGGCTGCGTTCTACCTGCTGGTTTGGGACAGGCTCCGGCCAGGCAAGCAGCTCTGGGCGCTGGGCTTCCTTCCTCAACAGGCTGTACCACCATTAATAAAGTATGCGGTTCCGGAATGAAATCAGTGATGCTGGCTCATGATTTGATTCAGGCCGGGACAGCAAGCACTGTGATTGCCGGTGGGATGGAAAGTATGTCCAATGCGCCTTATCTGCAAAAAGATGCCCGCAAAGGACTCCGCCTTGGTCACAGCTCTTTCTATGATCATATGTTCCTGGATGGGTTACAGGATGCCTACGAAGGTCAACTGATGGGTTTTTACGCTCAGCAGATTGCCGATAGATATGAGTTTACCCGTGAAGAAATGGATAACTGGGCAGCACTCTCTGCTGAAAGGGCGGTAGCGGCTCAACTGACTGATGTTCATGATGATGAAATTGTTCCTGTTCGGCTGGAAGAGAGTAAACGCGCCGTCTCACTAATAGAACAGGATGAGCACCCTGGTGAAATTAAGATTGAAAAAATAGCGGCATTAAAACCGGCTTTTGCAAAAGAAGGAACGGTGACAGCGGCAAATTCGAGTGCAATTTCTGACGGTGCGGCTGCGCTACTGGTAATGGATGCAGAACTTGCAAAACAAAAGGGATTAGAGCCGCTGGCGATAATTCGCGGTCATACAACTCATGCCCGTCCACCTTCTGAATTTACGATTGCCCCGGTTTATGCCATACGGCAGTTACTGGATAAGCTTAACTGGTCAGTAGCTGATGTTGATTTATGGGAAATTAATGAGGCGTTTGCCGTTGTTACTCAAATTGCTATACGGGATCTGGGATTGGGTGAATCCAAGGTTAACATCCATGGAGGAGCCTGTGCACTTGGTCACCCAATTGGTGCAAGCGGAGCAAGGATTCTGGTGACTTTGATTCATGCATTAAGGCACCGAGCTTCTGCTCTTGCCGCTGATTCCCTGGGCAGTGAGAGTCCTGCGCTTATGAAAGGAATCGCTGCATTATGCATCGGAGGCGGAGAAGCAACGGCTGTCGCTATTGAAGTGCCTGTTCTGTGACGGCGTCACGTTAATGAATGCAAGCATACGAATTTATTGAATGGAGGGCTCAGCGCCCGGAGGAGCAAACATGAGTCACCATGTTCCCGTCTATATCAACGGTGAATTTCGGCAGTCTTTTTCACTGGAATGGCTGGATGTCACCAATCCGGCAACCAATGCTGTTATTGCCCGATTGCCATGTTCAACTGAGGATGAAGTTGAAGAAGCCGTTGCCAGTGCGCGCGAGACTTTCAAAAGCTGGAAAGAAGTGCCGGTGCCTGAACGGGCCAGATTGATGCTGAACTATCAGCAGTTGCTCAAGGAGCATCATGATGAACTGGCTGAGTTGTTATCGAGTGAGACCGGGAAAATCATTGCCGATGCCAAAGGTGATGTCTGGCGCGGTATTGAAGTTGTTGAGCAGGCTGCCAATATTGCCAGCCTGATTATGGGAGAAACTGCTGAAAATATTGCAGCGGATATAGACTCATACTCGATTACCCAGCCATTAGGTGTTTGCTGCGGGATCACCCCGTTTAACTTTCCGGCCATGATCCCGTTGTGGATGTTTCCAATGGCGATAGCAGCGGGTAATACCTTCGTGCTGAAACCCTCTGATCAGGTGCCGCTGACTTCAATTCGTTTGGCTGAACTCTTTAAGCTGGCCGGTGCGCCTCCCGGTGTTTTGCAAATCGTTCACGGACAAAAAACGCAGGTGGATTACTTGCTGGCTCATCCTGATATTAGGGCTGTTTCATTTGTCGGTTCAGTCCCTGTTGCCCGTCATATTTACCAAACAGGTACTCATCACCTTAAACGGGTACAGGCGTTTGCCGGGGCCAAAAATCATTTGGTTGTAATGCCGGATGCCAACAAAGAGCAGGTGATCAGTAATCTTGTCGGTTCATCTGTCGGAGCCGCAGGTCAGCGCTGTATGGCGATATCTGTCGCTGTGTTTGTTGGTGGGGCAAAAGAGTGGATTGCTGATTTGAAAACCGAGATGGAAAAAGTCAGCCCCGGAGCCTGGAATGATGATAAAGCAGGATATGGTCCTTTGATCAGCAAGCAGGCTAAAGAGCGGGTGCTGGATTTGATTAAGGAAGGTAAAGCACAGGGTGCGAGATGTGAACTTGATGGTAGCCATTGCGAAGTAGACGGTTATCCGGATGGTAACTGGGTTGGGCCGACATTGTTCAGCGGTGTTCAAACTGATATGTCCATTTATCAGCAAGAAATTTTCGGGCCGGTTCTGGTTTGCCTTGAAGTGGATACTTTAGATGAGGCGATCGCTCTTGTTAACGCCAATCCTTACGGTAACGGCACTTCTGTTTTTACCGCCAGCGGGGCGGCAGCACGTAAATTCCAGCATGAAATTCAGGTCGGACAGGTCGGGATAAATGTGCCGATTCCTGTGCCGTTACCTTTCTTCTCGTTTACCGGCTGGCGCGGAAGTTTTTACGGCGATCTCCATGCCTATGGCAAACAGGCAGTACGTTTTTATACCGAGACAAAGACCGTTACTTCTCGATGGTTTGAAGATGATATTCCGACCGGACCAAACCTGACTATCCATTTACGCTAGGTCAGAAGTACAGCTCTTATGTGCTCTTATGTGCTCTGATGTGTTAAGGGAGGACTGATGGATTTTGAACTTAATGAAGATCAGCGGGCATTTGCTGAAACAGCCCGTCAGTTCGCCCATGACCAGTTGGAACCGAATGCAGCTCAATGGGATGAAGCGCAGTCTTTCCCTAAAGACGTATTAAGGGAGGCTGGCGAGCTGGGCTTTCTTAGTCTTTATGTGCCGGAAGAAGACGGTGGTCTTGGTTTGAGCCGTTTGGATGCGTCGATTATATTTGAACAACTGGCGATGGGGTGCACTTCAACCACTGCATTCATGACCATACATAACATGGTGACATGGATGATTGCGTCTTTTGCTACTGAGTCGGCGAAAACGCACTTTTGCCCGAAATTACTGACTGGTGAATGGTTGGGATCCTATTGCCTGACTGAAGCAAATGCGGGGTCGGATGCGGCATCGTTAACAACCAGCGCGATCAGGCAGGGAGGCAACTATATTCTCAATGGTGCCAAGGCGTTTATTTCCGGAGCCGGTGAAACTGATGTGTTGCTGGTGATGGCGCGCACCGGCGAGCCGGGCTCCGGTGGCATTTCTGCTTTTATTGTTCCGGCGGACGCTCAAGGAATCAGCTATGGTCGGAAAGAGCCCAAAATGGGGTGGAACAGTCAGCCGACTCGGGCTGTTACGTTTGAGAATGTTGCTGTTGCGGTTGAGAACCTTCTTGGTCATGAAGGTGACGGCTTCAAAATTGCTATGAAAGGGCTGGATGGTGGCCGCATCAATATTGCGACCTGTTCATTGGGAACTGCTCAGCAAGCGTTGAATCAGGCGCGTCAGTATGTCATGGAACGCCAGCAATTCGGCCAGGCATTGTCTCAGTTTCAGGCGGTGCAGTTTAAGTTGGCGGATATGGCAACGGAGTTGGTTGCAGCCAGACAATTGGTTCGTTATGCCGCCAGTAAACTAGATCGTCAGGATATGGGCAGAACGGCCTATTGCGCAATGGCAAAGCGCTTTGCAACAGATATTGGTTTCAGGATCTGCGATCAGGCACTGCAGTTATACGGCGGCTATGGCTATATCAAAGAGTACCCGCTGGAAAGGTATTTCCGTGATGTCAGGGTGCACCAGATTCTGGAAGGTACCAATGAAATTATGCGTTTGATCATCGCTAGGCGGGTATTGGCTGAAGGCCCTGAATTGGTTTGAACTGATTATAAATCAAGCCGCTATTTCTATGTCAGCCATTTAGTTAAGAAGGGGAAAGCTATGTCTGCAGAGACGTCTGATGACACTTCACTTCTGTTGGATATCGACAATCATGTGGCTGTTGTCACTATGAATAACCCTCCGGCGAATACCTGGACCGCAGAAAGCCTTGAGCAACTGAGAGCCATGGTTGATAGCCTCAACGACAACAAAGATGTTTATGCCTTGGTGGTCACCGGACAGGGCGATAAGTTTTTCTCGGCTGGTGCGGATTTAAACCTGTTTGCGGATGGGGATAAAGCGATCGCTGTGGCGATGGCTCAAAGCTTTGGTCGTGCGTTTGAAACCCTGTCGGCATTCCGGGGCGTTTCTATTGCGGCAATTAACGGTTATGCCATGGGGGGCGGCCTTGAAGTGGCGCTGGCTTGTGATATTCGAATTGCTGAAGCCCATGCACAGATGGCTTTGCCTGAGGCCAAAGTGGGGTTGCTGCCCTGTGCCGGAGGTACGCAAAATCTGGCATGGCTTGTGGGTGAAGGCTGGGCCAAGCGGATGATCCTTTGTGGTGAAAGGCTTAATGCGTCACAAGCGCTTGAAATTGGTTTAATTGAAGATATGGTTGCCGTCGGTCACGGACTGGAACGGGCGAGGAAAATGGCTGAATCTGTGGCGAATCAGTCGCCGCCTGCTGTTGCGGCCTGTAAGCAGCTTATCCAGAACTGTCGCAGTGCTCCACTTCAACATGGATTACTTCAGGAGCGTGAGGCGTTTGTGAAGTTGTTTGATACCGAAGATCAGACAGAAGGTGTCAGGGCATTTCTGGAAAAGCGTCAACCGCAATGGAAAAACAAGTAAGGAAATGGGAAAAGTTGTTATGAGGATGAGCATGGGGATCTAAATAAGGAGTGGTCGCGCGGATATGACAGGTAAAGTAAATATAAGCGAGCTGGATTGCGTTGACGGACACAAAATCGGGATTGCCGAACTTGATAATCCGGCGTCTTTGAATGCGCTAACACTCGATATGCTTAAGCAACTGAAAAGTAGCCTCGAAGACTGGGAAAAAGACGATTCAATTGCCTGCGTTTTTCTTCATGGTGTCGGTGAGAAAGCTTTCTGTGCCGGAGGTGATGTTCGCACTATGTATCACATGATGCAGGCATCATCAGAAAAGAGAAAGAACGGACAGGACGATGATTCGGCCCAAAACTTTCTGACTGAGTATTTTACCGTCGAATATAGTTGCGACTACCTCATTCATACCTATAGTAAGCCGCTGATTGTATGGGGAGAAGGGATAATTATGGGCGGTGGCATTGGCCTTTATATCGGCGCAAGTCACAGGGTTACAACGCCAAAGTCCCGAATGGCGATGCCTGAGATCAGCATCGGCTTATATCCCGATGTCGGTGGCACTTGGTTTCTTAATAAGCTTCCCTCCGGGATTGGGTTGTTCCTCGGCCTTACCGGTGCACAGATCAATGCCAGTGATGCGCTTGATCTTAGGTTGACGGAACATCTTCTTCTTCCTGAACACAAGCAAGGCGTCATCGAAAAATTGCAGGGGCAATTGTGGAATAAAGCCGATCATTTCGAGCTGGTCAGTGAACTTCTGTCTGGGTTTGAAGAAGCTGCATTATCACAACACCCGTCCAGTCAACTCATTCCTTACTTTGCCCAGATCCAGGCTGCTTGTGTTGCGGAAGATTTATCTCTTGTTTGTACACAAATAGCCGCAATTGATGGTATTGGACGTTGGCTGGAACAAGCAAAGAAAAACCTTGAAGAAGGCAGTCCGATTACTGCCTGTATTTGTTTTCGTCAATGTACTCAATATCACCTTTTATCATTGGAAGACTGTTTTCGGCTTGAGCTGGTATTGTCAGTGCGAAGTGGCTTGCTGGGTGAGTTTGAAGAAGGTGTGAGGGCGAGACTGATTGATAAATGTGGTCATCCGAGCTGGATGTATAAACGGGTAGAGGATGTGGAACAGTCCGTGATAGACAGGCTTTTTTCTTCGTTATGGGATGAAAAGGATCATCCTTTGGCAAAGCTGGGGCTGCCGCGTAAGTAATAAGCCGTTGTTAACAAGAGGAACTGAGTCATGAGTGATATTGCTACAAGCACTATTGCGTTTATCGGGTTGGGAAATATGGGTAACCCGATGGCGAAGAACCTGTTAAAAGCCGGCTGTAAGGTCAGGGTGTTTGATATTAATACTGACGCAGCAAAACAGGTCGAAAGCAAAGGCGCGCATCTTTGTCTTTCCCTTGATGATGTTATTCAGGGAGCAGATACCGTCATTACCATGCTTCCTGCAGGCGAGCATGTTCGTGCTGTCTACCTTGGTGATCATCATGGCGGTGTTGGTTTGCTGAACATGGTCGCAGGTGACACATTTCTTATCGATTCATCAACTATCGATCCTGAATCAGCGCGGCTGGTGGCCGGAGAAGCGGAGAAAAAAGGATTTGAATTTGTTGATGCGCCGGTATCCGGTGGTGTAGCCGGCGCTCAGGCGGGGACTTTAACCTTTATTGTCGGCGGTACTGATTCAGCTTTCAGCAAAGCAGAGGGTGTACTGCAACATGTGGGGAAGAATATTTTTCATGCCGGTAAAGCTGGTGACGGCCAGATGGCCAAAATCTGCAATAACCTTCTTTTAGGTGTGTTGATGTCCGGGACTTGTGAAGCCATAAGTCTGGGGATTGATAATGGCCTCGACCCTGAAGTGCTATCCAACATTATGCTACAAAGCTCGGGGCGTAATTGGGCTCTGGAGCTCTACAATCCGTGTCCTAATGTGATGGAAAAAGTTCCTTCCAGTAATAACTACCAACCTGGTTTTATGGCAAAACTGATGCTTAAAGATCTTGGGTTGGGTATAGATGCTGCCTTGCAAAGTCAATCTGCTATTCCAATGGGTACATTGGCCAGAAACCTTTATGCTTTTCATAATACGAGAGGTAATGAATTGCGGGATTTCTCGAGTCTTTTTGAGTTCTATCGGGACAAAAAATAGCGTAACAACAAGCATGTTTCTAATACCTTTGAGGGAAGACAATGCGGTTGGCGGCAGTTAGGGGGCGGGGAGTCGATGGTATGGATTTGAACAATAGTGTGATTGCAATTACCGGAGCAGGACAAGGGTTGGGGCAAATGATGGCGGTGACTCTGGCTCAGGCCGGGGCTGATTTGGCATTGATTGACTTTAATGAAGAAGGATTAAAGGAAACTCAGAAGCAGTGCCAGATGCTCAGTGCGAAAGCGTTAATCTATAAAGCGGATGTCTCTAATGAAGTGCAGGTTGAAATTGCTTTCGAGCAGATCGTTGCTGATTTCGGACAGCTAAACGGACTGGTTAATAATGCCGGGGTATTGCGAGATGGTTTATTGGTTAAAGTGAAGGACGGTGAACTGACCAAAATGCCATTGGAGCAGTTCAACACCGTAATGAATGTGAATGTTACCGGTACATTTCTATGCGGTCGTGAAGCGGCTGCGAGTATGATCGAGCTGGGTAATCAGGGAGTCATTATCAATATATCCAGTGTCGCCAGAGCTGGAAATATCGGCCAGACCAATTACTCTGCGTCTAAGGCCGCAGTAGCAACATTAGCTGTATGTTGGGCAAAGGAGCTTGGACGATATGGTATTCGAGCGGCCGCTGTCGCCCCCGGTATCGTGCATACTGCAATGGCAGATCAGTTAAAGCCGGAAGCTATCGACAGGTTGAAGCAAATGGTGCCGCTCAGCCGAATGGGAGAAGCCAGTGAAATCGCACATGCGGTGAAGTTTATCTTTGAGAATGATTACTTTACCGGTCGTGTGCTTGAAGTTGATGGCGGGATGCGAATGTAATACCAAACTGGGTATAACTCTTCGAACAGTTTTATTCAGACAAAAAAAGCCTAAACCGGATAGATAAGACCAGGCTTAGGCGCTGAATTCATTTATGTCGTGTGGGTTAATTACCGAAAACCATCACATACAAAGCCATACCGCCTCCGGTTATAAACATCAGCATGGCAATAATTGCTGCGGCCTTATTCAAAATTGAAAATAGCTTATCCATATCATATTCCTCGTTATCAAGGGGCAAGATGCCACAACCTGATCAGGATATCGAGTTTTACAAGAGGCTTGTTAGGGCGTTTCTAATCAAATCAGACTCATCATTCTGGCTTTAAAGAATGTCGCGATGGTTTTTGCATCCTGAATCTGGTTTGTTGCCACTTTTTCTTCAAACTCGGCAATAGTCAAAGAGGTAATTTCTATTACCTCATCATCATCCAGCTCGCCGGCACAATCAGACAGTCCTTGAGCAAGATACAAGTACTGAACTTCATCACAAAAGCCTGGAACCGGAAGAAGTTCACCAAGTGATTGCCAGTTAGATGCTTGAAGCTGTACTTCTTCAGCGAGCTCTCGCTTTGCACATTCCAGGATGTTCTCCTGATCTTCAAGAGTGCCTGCCGGAAACTCCAGAATCCATTTTTGAATTGCCGGACGGTATTGATTAACCATCACCAGTTTGCCGTCATTTGTTATCGGCAAAATGATAACGGCACCAGGATGTTTGACTGTGGTAAATTCGACTTCACGTCCGTCAGGCAGGGTATGTTCAGCCTGTTCAACAGAAAAGCATTTCCACTGACATAGGGTTTTATTGTTCTTTGTGTTCATAGTGGTTTTATCAAAATCAGCGAATAGAAAAGGCCAGATGAGTGTAACACAGACTCATCTGGCCTATTTTAGGGAATTCGGTTTTTACTGGCTTACGACAACCTGGTTTCGCCCCCAGTTTTTGGCTCTTTGCAGTGCACTGTCTGCTTTTGAATAATCAATGCTGAATTCCTGATATTCGACAGGTGTTAAGCCAATACTGATGGTAACAGTAACAGTTTGGCCGTTTTCCAGTTCCAGTGAGCAGCTGGCGATATCGTCCTTTAGTCGGGTTGCCATCTCTTCAGCTTGGGTGATAGATGTGTTTGGCAGAAGCAGGCAAAATTCTTCACTGCTTAGACGGGCGATATGATCTGTTTGACGAATTTTTTCACGCAGCAGATTGGACACCATCATCAGGACCTTATCACCGGCTTGCAGGCCGTAGCGATCATTGATGTTTTTCAGGTTGTCGATATCCAGTAACAGCATTGAAAAATCACGTAAGTAACGTTGGCAGCGAGCAGCTTCATTTTGATAGATATTCTCAATACCATGACGATTTTTAAGTCCGGTTAAAAAATCAGTGGTCGCTGTTTTGCGCACCTTTGATATTGCCTCATTGCGATGACGGGCCAGTAAGTGCGCCATGATGAAAATCATGGTGTAAGAACTGATATTTTGCAGCACTTCAGTTAACTGCTGCTCCTTACTTGATATCTCTCCGATGCTCAGAAAAATGTAGATAAGACCAAAAGCCAGACTGTATGACAGGGCATGTTTATATCTGAGAGAAAAGAAACAAAGCAGTGGAATAGTAAGTGCAATGGTATTGCTGACCATATGGGTATTGTCACTGTAAAATCCATAGCAACACACTGCGGTTGAGAAGCCAATAAAAATCCAGATTAAAATGTATGGATTGCCATTGCGCAGATTCATAAGTGATAGCAGGTAGGAGAGTACTGCACCGGTTAAAGCCGCGATGGTGAAAACGGAGGAAACATCCGCAACATAATAGGTAAATGCGCAAAGTAAACAAATTGCGCCTGTTACAGGAAACAATATTGCAAGTTGTTTCTTCAGTATTTGCTCACGCTTTTCATAGTATGCGTAGTTGGTTGATTTTAATTGTTCGCTTTTGATTACAGTCGTCATAGCCAGACTTCACATCCTTGTAGAAACTTAGCCATATTGCGCAACGTGATGCACTACACAGCTAGGATAATTCGTCTGGCTATATCTGTCTAATTTTTTCTGTAAATTATGAAACTGATTGGTTACTAAATGAATGAACTTAACAATTTAGTTACGAGTTTAGGTTGCTCATTGGTTACACCATGACCGGTTTCTGGTATCACAACTAATGCTGTATTTAGATATTTGCTCAGTCTTAAACCATTTTGAAGCGGGAAAATCTGATCACTGTCGCCCCAAACAAGCATGCTGGGTGGGAGTTCACTCACAGGGTAATTATTGATTCGAGTTCGGTCATTAATCAGGCTAGTGATTAGCTGTTGTTTTTCTTCTCGCCACGGCTCGAAATAGTTCTGGTAGATTTGGTCAGCAATGAAGTCCGGCATTTGCTTTTTCTTATAGAAGACGTGATCAAATAATCGTCTTACTTCATCACTGTTTTGAGGAACGAATAGCTGTTCCGGTTTATCAACTTCGGCTCTTTCACATAGCAGCCCTACATCTTGATCGTTAAACAAGGGACCGGGACTGGCAATGATGACTGACTTTTCGATTCGCTCTGGCGTCGTCATCATGTTGTAAGTTACAAAACCACCGTATGAAATACCGGCAACACTGACTTTATTAATATTTAGTGAATCCAGAATCTGCCAGACTGCGTCGGTTTGAGTTTCCAGGTTAGGCGTACCTTTACTGTAAGAATCTCCGAACCAGGCCAGATCGGGTGCTATGACCATGTAATCTTTGTTAAGGCTGAGCATTTCATTCTTCCAAGTTGAAATTGCAGTGCCGCCAAAACCGTGAAGTAAGAGCAGAGGTTTGCCGTTGCCACCAACCCAGAACTTCATTACACCGCCATCCTTAAGGGGGAGGAAATGTTCGGTATAACCCGCTTCCTGAAGTGTGTTTTTATCTTGCTCGGCTTTCCAGCCAACCAGTTCACATCCGGTTAAAGTAATAAAGAAGAACAGCAGGATTATCCCGCGATAGAGTTTAGATATGAGATCAGCATTCATTATTAAATTCCGTTCTGCTAAATGAATAGTAAATTGTACAGTGTTTTAAAGGTTTCTTGTATTGCTGGCTCTATTTTTGCAGTGAATTAAGCAAGAAACGATATTTTGAGAAAATCACGTATTTTATGAAGTAGTATGATTATGTATCACTTGTTTGTGCAACAATAGATATTGCAATTTGGATTGCGAATGATAATGGGAGGCAGAATGCGTGTGTTAGTAACAGGCGGCCTTGGTTACATAGGTAGTCATACTTGCGTTCAGATGATTGAAGCGGGTATGACACCAATCATCGTCGATAACTTGTATAACAGTAAGACAACTGTACTGGCTCGAATCGAGAAGCTTACCGGAGTATTACCTCTTTTTTATCAGGGAGATATATGTGACCGTGATTTCTTGGATAATGTATTTCATCTGAATGATATTGATGCAGTGATTCATTTTGCAGGTCTTAAGGCAGTTAACGAATCTGTTGATGCACCTTTAGAATATTATAAAAATAATGTACACGGCACTTTAGTTCTTGTTGAGGCTATGCAAGCTGCCAGTGTGAATACCATGGTTTTCAGTTCATCTGCCACGGTTTATGGTGAACCTGCTACTACTCCTGTTACTGAAGAATTTCCGACAAAAGCAATCAATCCTTATGGGCGTAGTAAACTGATGGTTGAAGAGTGTTTGGTTGATATTCAGAAAGCGCATCCTGAGATGAGCATTACTTTGCTTCGTTACTTTAATCCTGTTGGTGCTCATCCGTCTGGTGAAATGGGTGAAGATCCGCAAGGTATCCCAAATAACCTGATGCCGTTCATTTCTCAGGTTGCAGTAGGGCGTCGTGAGTATTTGTCTGTGTTCGGTAATGATTACCCGACAGTTGATGGTACAGGCGTACGTGATTATATCCACGTGCTTGACCTAGCAGACGGCCACTTGGCTGCATTGAATCATAAGGGTAAAGAAGCCGGTCTTCATATTTACAACCTGGGTACAGGTAACGGCTTCAGCGTGCTGCAGATGGTAGAAGCCTTCTCTAAATCTTCCGGTGTTGAAGTAGCTTATCAGATCGCACCACGTCGCCCGGGTGATATCGCTGAGTGTTGGGCAGATCCAGGCAAAGCAAAACGTGAGCTTCACTGGGAAGCAACACGTACGATTGATGACATGACGACAGATACCTGGCGTTGGCAGTCAAATAACCCGAATGGTTATCCTGACGCTTAATGCTCAGAATCTCTTACAAAAAGGTCACTCACTGAGTGACCTTTTTCTTTTGAATGCTCTTGGTGTTTTCATTCCTGAAAGCCGAATCAAGTATAAAACGCCTGTGATTTATTATGAGCTCTTAAGGGCAAGTAAGGTACGTCGACTTTGGTGAAAAGGCGTTAAGCCTCGAAATCAATTAAAATGTACCATGTGGGTATGCTTATTCAGTTAAATCATGCTCTTTCAACCATTCAGCCCATGATGACGTGATTTTAAGCTTTCTTGAGTAATATAAAACTTCCAAACTCAAACCTAAACCTGAGAGAAAGCCAAAAAGTAACGACATATACAAATTGTTGATACTTGGTTCTTGTGAGCGCCATACGATTAACCACATAACACCGCCCCAGAATGCAGTTCCTAAAAACAACTCCTTAAAAAACAATTTCAGTGGTGATTCAAATAAGCAAGGTTTTTTGTTCGATTTTAAAAGCCAGTGCCATAGAAAAGGATAAGGTTTCACTACCGTTCTGCTCGCACCTTTTTGACGCAAATAAACTTCTATATACTCTCTTTTATGCATTGTTAATTATATTTAATTTAATAATAATCAAGATAACCACATCAGATTTGCACCAAATGTGATGTCCGGCTCACACACTCATCTAGTCGATGAAAAGTAAGATTTCAAGAGCCGTAAAGTATGTCACCTCAGAACTAATTCCCCTTAAACACCACAGCCAAAAGATAGCCAATAGCCAATCAAAGGGGGAGCTGGAGGGGGGCTAACACCGGAGCGCACTAAAACAAAACCCAACCGAACTACCAATTAACTTTGCCCCTGTTGCATATTTATTAGCGAACCCTGCAGCAGGTACACAAAAGCAAATATCAAAGTAGATAAAGCCAAACACCATCACTACGCTTTAAACGATTCCATGCAACAAAAGCATGAAAGCCGAAGGCGTTGTGTAGGCTGTACTCGTCTGTCAGAGTTAACCGTTATAAGGAATTGAATCATGGTTAGGTTGGCAACATTCAACGCAGAGAACTTGTTTGCACGCTATAACTTCAAACGGCATCAAGATCCGGTCAACAGCGATTGCTTCACCATCAATCAAACCGCATACGACATAAATAACGATGATGAAAAAAGAATCACCGCAAAAGCAATAAAGGAAGTCGATGCCGACATTCTCGCTCTGCAGGAAATTGAAAACCTCAGAGTATTGGATACATTCGTATCAGAATATCTTCAAGATATGGGCTACAAATACCGCATCCTGGTAGATGCTCTTGATCCGCGTAGCATTGATGTTGCCCTGATCTCGAAATACCCCATTATCCATATCAGAACCTGGCGCAGCGAACGCAACGCCGCCAACACCGCATTTCTGTTCTCACGCGATTGCCTCGAAGTTGATATCGATGTTAACGGCAAATCATTAACTGTCTACGTAAACCACTTCAAATCTATGGCTGGAGGACGGGATAAGACCTACGCCCGCCGCAAAGAACAGGCCGATAAGGTCATGAGCATCGTCGAAAAACGCTGGGCGGATAATCAATATCAGGGTAATTATGCCGTTGTCGGTGATTTGAACGACTATCTTGAAGATCACAGCTCACTTATTGAATTAGTCAGCTATCAGGGGCTGGAAAACATCAGTGAAAGGCTACCGGAAGAAGAACGCTGGACGCATCACTGGGCAAGAGGAAAAGAATATCGCCAGTTAGACTATATCCTCCTGTCGCCACAACTAGCAGAAAATAATGCCAACAGCCTACCGCAAGTAATGCGAAAAGGTCTCCCGTCCCGGGCCGAAAAATACCAGGGGCCGCGTTTTGACTATATTGGCGACAACAGGCCAAAAGCCTCCGATCACTGTCCTTTGTATATAGACATAGAGCTTAGCTGATACAGCTTCAAATGAAGAGGGCAGCAGTCACAAGCTGCTCTCTTTGTCGGTTATTAAATAATGAATAAAGTATTTAATGTAAACAAAGCAAAGCTTTCCGCCGTCAACTACGCAACAATATGCTTGAGCCGGAAAGGCGTCTTTGGGCCAGAATCTGCAGCAAGCAACTGGGTGTTAAATTTCGTCTCCAGCATGGTATTGCTCGGAAATAAAACTGATTATCGAGCTGGATGGTGACAGCCAAGTTTCAGAAAATGCTGCCAACAAAGACGCAGAAAGAACCGCTTTCATGAACTCATTGGGTATTCAGGTCCTACGTTTCACCAATCTACAAGTAATGACAGACCCCGAAGCCGTCGTGCAAGAAATTATGAAAGTCATTAACCCAAATCCTCAAATCACTCCCCCTTAACCCCACAGCAAAAAGATCACCAAAGCCAGTCTAAGGGGAGTCGGAGGGGAATCCACCAGATGAATGCCTAAAGTGCTTTGCCATAGATTTAGAACCGTCAACGGCTGGCAAATTATCCCACCTTTACTTCAATCAACCACCCTAACGTTAATCTCTTTTATTCTATCAAGAAGGCGTAATGCATAGGGAACCAATCGTTTATCACCAATTTGGCTATATTCAGACAAAGTAGTGATAAGTTCAGATCTCAATGCAATCAGAGAATCTTTCTGGTTACCATCTATATCAGTAAAAAGCACTCCTTGAAGTTGGGCTAGCCAACGTTCGAATGATTCAGGGTAATCAGATAATACTGAAAGGGCGATATCTGTATGCGTAATTAAAGCTTGAGCAAGTAATGGTGAGATTTCACCACTTGTAGCACCGTCTCTTTTGTACCAAATTTCACCTAACGTGTTTAAAATCGGTATTACCGCTTTTTTGTCCTCCGTTAATATTGTGCGTTCTATGCTGTGATAATTACTTAGAAACCAATCAAGGTTCATTTGGTTCTTCGGTGTTGTCGCAGAAGCGGATGCAGAAAGCAGAAGAATAAATGTTAGTACAAGCCTGTGGAACATCGTGTTAGTCCTCAAGCTGGTTAGTGATCGTTATTTGAATAGATTTTTTTCCTTGTATTTCAGCTTTTATTTCATTGAATGCCGTTCGGCTATTTCCCACATGGTATTGTTTATCATTTATAGCCCCCCAAGTTTTCCCAGGCATTAAGCATCCTTCAGTATCGTCATGGTAATTGCCACTATGAATGAGAATTTTCGTTCTGCCGGGTACATTCTTAAGTTCATATACATTTTTATATTTATCCGAATTATAGAGTAATACATTATATGTACCGGCTTTAATTCGCTTGTCAGAACCCTCAATTATAGAATCAGGCCCGCCAGGTTCTAGTACATACCAACTTTTGTTAACCCCTTCAATGGTCAGCTTACCAAGGGTTGTTTCGCCAAATTGTTTGATTCGTTTTACATGTATTATTGCTTTGCTACTTTTGATATCCATGAGTAATAGCCCCTTAAATTATACATTTAGGTGCTTATAAAGCATGGTTGCTGTTAATCAGCAAATCTTTTGTAGATAGCTTCGATGCTTGCCTTAGAAAATGATCGTTAGTAGGTGACTCGTTGCATCTTCTTTCGCTGAGCTTCTCATTTACCGCTGATAATCTCAGGGAGAAAAAGTCGACATGAACGAAAGGGCGCGCCGTAAAATTCTCCCCCTTAACCCCACAGCAAAAAGATCACCAAAGCCAATCACCGAGCAGACTGCAATAGAACTTCCTTACTGGTTGTTGGCCAATACGCTCAATCCGTCCGAACTGGCCACGTTAAAGGAATATAGCTGCTTTATTGGTTGGTTTGCTGGGCGACCAACGGGCGATACCCTGGGTGCAGACCTTTACTACAACCACTTCGACCGTTGGCTATACAGCCACCGGGGGAACTTTGTACTTTGTTCATCACTGCTGGAGCCAGTCAGCTGAACAGATACACAGTTGAAACCGATTGGTAGTGTGGTTTAGCCGAACAGGAGCTACCAATGATTTGCCAGTTAGGGATGAGCTAATCGTGATTATGCGCATGACAGTGATAACGCCGAAGTTAAACGCGGCATCCTTGATACGATTCCGGCAGTTCATAATGCAATGATGCCGATTATTTCAATCGATGGTGATGCTCTGGAAGCCGAGTTTGCTGCCGGTGAACGGGTTCGCCTTCGTGGCCTGACGGTAACATCGAGAGGGATAGTTTAAGATTCTACGCAGTTAAGTGGCCATTAATACAGAACCGCATGAAATGAAAAACTTTTTCAATCTATGCGGTTCTGTTTATCAAGGTTCGCGGGGCGCTACATAGCCGTTACCGTATAGTCGACCTATAAGGCTTGATGATAAAGAAAATTACCAAACTGACAACCGCGCCAAGGGTATCGGCAAGCATGTCTTGTTGGGCATCCCAGACATCACCTTGCGAACCAAGGAATTCAATTCCGGCTTCACCGCCAGCAAGAACTGCGTACCACCATTCAATGATTTCATAACCGGCAGCAATCGCCATAATGGCACATAAGCCGAACAGAGCAGCAATAAATGGTTTGCAGTGCTCTCTGCGAGTCAGGAATTCTGCAATCGGGTAGGCGTAAAATCCAATAGAAAAATGAGCAAAACGGTCAAAGTGATTTCGGTCGGAACCAATCAGATCGCTGAACCAGTCAAACGGTACATTGGCAAATGTGTAGTGTGCGCCAATGGTGTGGAGAATGAGCCAGCATGACATAAAGACGTAGGCGCTGTTTGAGAACTGAAAGCGTTTGAAAGTCACAACCAAGGGAATAAAGATTAGAAGAATCGGAACGATTTCTGCCAGCCAGACTTCAGGCAAGCTCGGATTGATGCCAGACCAGATGATGGTTGTTGAGACAAGAGTTGCCAATATGAGCGGGATTTTTATGCTTTGAGCGGGTGTTTGCATCATTTTTCTCTTAACTGCTTGAAAGGAATTGCCGGGTTCTTATACAGCTGTTGAGCTAATCACTATCTTATTCTGTAATAACGGATAATTCATATTTAAAGTAGGTGTTAGCCTTAATAATTGTGATATAATCCGCCGCTAACAATTTTCACCCTAGTGTGAGTTATATCACGTAGGGTAGGGCTGTAACATTTTCTCTGCCTGTGTAGCGGGCAATTTATCGGAGCATCGTTTTGCATTTTAAAGATCTTGGATTAGACCAGCGCCTTATTAAGAAACTGAATCACCTGGCGTTCGATAAACCAACTGAAATTCAACAGACTGCTATTCCTGTTGCCATTCTTGGCAAGGATTTGTTGGCCTCGTCGAAGACTGGCTCCGGTAAGACTCTTGCCTTCCTGCTTCCGGCAATGCAGCGTATGTATCGTTGTAAGCCGTTTACTCGCCGTGATCCTCGTGTACTGATTCTGACACCGACTCGTGAGCTGGCTAAGCAGGTGTTTGCTCAGCTGCGCACACTGATTGCGGGTACGCCTTATGATGGCGCACTGGTTGTTGGTGGTGAAAACTTTAATGATCAGGTTAAAGCGTTCCGTAAAGATCCGATGTTTGTAGTAGCAACTCCTGGTCGTCTTGCTGACCACCTAGAACATCGCAGCACACACCTTGATGGTCTTGAAATGCTGATTCTGGATGAAGCTGACCGTATGCTGGATCTGGGCTTTGAAGCACAGCTTCGTCGTATTCACGAAGCAGCAAATCACCGTCGCCGTCAGACACTGATGTTCTCGGCGACACTGGATCACACAGATGTGGCAAGTATTGCTTCAGATATGCTGAATGCGCCGAAGCGTATTTCAATTGGTCATTCAGCTGAGCAGCATACAGATATCACCCAGCGTTTTATGCTGTGTGACCATCTTGATCATAAACAGGCTCTGCTGGATAAGATTCTGGAAACCGAAGACTATGATCAGCTGATCATCTTTACAGCAACGCGTGCGGATACTGAGCGTCTGACTAAAGAGCTGAATGAGCGCAAGCTGAAGGCAGTGGCACTGAGCGGTGATCTGAACCAGACTCAGCGTAACAGCATCATGAGTCAGTTTGAGCGTGACTGTCATAAGATTCTGGTAACAACTGATGTTGCTTCCCGTGGTCTTGATATCAGTAAGGTTTCTCACGTAATCAACTTCGACATGCCAAAACATGCAGAAGAATATGTACACCGTGTTGGTCGTACTGGTCGTGCCGGTAACAAAGGTGATGCAATTTCATTGGTAGGTCCTAAGGACTGGAAGAGTTTTAAGAATGTTGAAGCTTTCCTGCAGCAGAAGATTACCTTCACAACAATCGAAGGGTTGGAAGGCAAATTCAAGGGCTTAAAACCAGCGCCTAAGAAGAAGTTCCACAAGAAGCCGACTAGCAAGAAACCGACAGCGAAGAAAGCTTTACCATCTGCGAGTAAGCCTAAGAAGAAAATGGATAAGCGTTTTTACGACAATATGGCTGTGGGTGATAACGTATTTATTCCAAAGAAAAAGAAACCGGCAAATCCGGCTTCTGAAGACTAATACTGCGCTATACGCTTGGTTTTAAATAGAAATGCCAGTCTGATGACTGGCATTTTTTATGGTTGTTATTAAATGGTTTTAATCATTGCTTTGCTCAAGGTGACGAACCATTTCCTTTATGAAACGTGCCGCTTCTCCGCCGGTACAAGCTCGATGGTCAAAGGTCATAGAAAGAGGAAGCGTCTTGATTGCCACAGCTTGGTTATTACGAAGCACCACTTTTTCCATTACCCGACCGGAGCCGACAATGGCGACTTGTGGTGAGGTGACAACAGGTGTAGCGAAGATCCCAGCGATAGCCCCGAAGTTAGTCAGTGTAATGGTTGCGTGTTGAAGTTGTTCCCTGGCAATTTTTCGGTTGCGGATTTCCGTAGTGGTTTCGTCCAGCCATTTTCTTATCTGGGCACTTGTCTGGCTTTCGGCATTACGTAAAACAGGCACGTACAGGCCATGACGACTATCAACAGCAATGCCGATATTGACGTTACCATGCAGGCAGCGAGTCATAGCTTCGGCATCGAACCATGCGTTGATTGCCGGCTCCTTTTTGCAGGCAGAGACAATGGCTAGGATTAAACGGCTGGTGATATCTTCATTGTCACGCCAGTGTTCAAGCATTGCCTCTTCGGTTATTGTGACTGAAGCCACGTTATGATGGGATTCGGTCATGGAATTAACCATGGTTCGGCGTGCACCTTTGAGTACCTCTGTGCCGGGCCGCTGCTGATCTCCGGCTTGGTAGATGTCAGTATCAACAATGATCCCGTCAGGGCCGCTTCCTTCGACCGTTTTAAGATCAACGCCCAGCTTTTGTGCCAGTCGGCGCGCAGAAGGTAGGGCTTTCAGTGAGTCTGATGGCTTGGGGCTTCGGGGTTGTCCAATCCAGAATTCATCAACATTCACTTCCTGAGTTTGCTGTGAAACATTACCGACGACAGTTGCAGCATCCGCTTGCACTTCTGTTGTTACTTGTTGAGCTGATGCTTCTGTTTCATCGATTTCCAGCAGCAGGCTACCAATGCCGATAACATCACCTTCGTTGCCGTAACGCCGGACAATTTTCCCTGCATACGGCGCCGGAACTTCGACGGTTGCTTTGGCGGTTTCAACAGTCAATACCACCTGATCAACTGTTACGCTGTCACCTACATCAACATGCCACTCAATGATTTCTGACTCAGCTAGCCCTTCACCCAAATCCGGCAGAGAAAATGATTTCATTTCCACCCCTCCATCAGCTCTCTGGCTGCTGCGATGATGTCGTATTCCTGAATCATAAAATAGTCTTCATTGCGGTAATACGGCATTACAGTGTCCATTCCGGTAACTCGCTTGGGTGGTGCTTTCAGCAAGCACATGGCATGTTCTGCGGTACGTGCCAGAATCTCCGCGCCGATACCGCAAGTCTGGCTGGCTTCATGAACAACCAGCAGTCGACCGGTTTTTTCAAGGGAGTGGAAGATGGTCGCCATATCCAGCGGATTAACTGTAGCCGCATCAATAACTTCAAGCTCAATACCTTGCCTGGAAAGATCGTTTGATGCTTTCAGGCATTCAACGACACAAGCGCCCCAGGTTACCAGTGTGATGTCACGGCCCTTTCGGAGCGTGAAGCAAGTGTCTAATGGTAATGCTTTGCCGTTGTCTTCAACTTCGGATTTAACTGTACGATAGATCCGTTTGGGTTCGAAAAACATGACGGGGTCATTGCTGCGAATTGCACCAAGTAATAAACCGTAAGCGCGTTGTGGCGATGAAGGGATGACGACTTTTAAGCCCGGAATATGAGCGAATAGCGCCTCGACACTTTCTGAATGGTGTTCCGGCGCATGAATCCCGCCACCGAAAGGAGCTCGGAAGACCGCAGGGCAGGTGAGGCGTCCTCTGGTGCGATTACGCATTCGTGCAGCGTGGCAGGCCAAGTGTTCCATAGCGGGGAACACAAATCCCTGGAACTGGAATTCTGCAACAGGTCTCAGCCCCTGGCTTGCCATGCCGACTGTGACACCACCGATTAGCGCCTCGGCTAATGGAGTATCAATAACTCGTTTACATCCATGTTTTTCCTTCAGGCCGACAGTAGCCCTGAATACTCCGCCGTTATCACCGACGTCTTCGCCGAGAACGATGACACTCGGGTCGTGTGACATTTCATGATGCAATGCGAGGTTTACCGCTTCGACCAGTGTTAATTCAGCCATGACGACCTCCTTCTTTTCGCATTGCTTTATTGATGATGAAGTCACGTTGTCGGCAGAGGTCTGCATCCGGTGTTTCGTAGAGATAGTCGAATGATGATTCTGGCGGTTGTGGAACGAGGGCCTGGTAATTTTCGACGGCTTTTTCAACTGTATCCCGGCAATGGTTTTGCCATTGTTCTTCGTTGGATTCACTCCACCAGCCTTGGTTAAGCAGAAACAATTTCAGTCGTTTGATCGGTTCAAACTGCCAGGCCTGCTGTAACTCATCTTCACTGCGATAGCGGCTGGCATCATCAGCAGTAGTATGGTCACCAAGACGGTAGCTGATGGCTTCAATTAAAGTTGCACCTTTACCTTTACGCGCCTTGTCCAGGCTTTTGATTACGATGTCGTACATGGCGACAACATCGTTACCGTCTACGGTGATACCTTCGATTCCGGCACCCTTGGCTTTGTCTGATAGTCGTTCAGCTCCACACTGAATAGATCGTGGGACTGAGATAGCCCATTGATTGTTGTTAATGATAAATACCAGCGGAATGTTCCAGACTCCGGCACAGTTCAATGATTCCAGGAAATCCCCTTTAGACGTTGCACCGTCTCCGAGGGTGACCAGAGCGGCATGGTGTCCACCTTGAATCTTTAGTGCAGCCGCAACCCCGACAGCGTGGGTACATTGGGTTGAGATCGGGACGCAAAAGGGCAGGTCACGACAATGACTTTCGTTGAAGGCAAAGTCGCTGCCTCGTTCATCTCCCCCCCAGTATTGAAGGTTTTTCTCCATTGGAATTCCGCGGGCCCACATGGCTGGCATGTCCCGGTAATAGGGGATAAACACATCGTCAGGACGAAGTGCTTTACCAATTGCTATGCCAAAACCTTCGGAACCCACATGAGAGGGATAGGTGCCCAGTTTCCCGGTGCGTTGTAGCGCAACTGCTTTACTATCGTAAATTCGGGTTAGTACCATATCGCGATAGAAATCGGTTAGGGTAGGTTGGTCGGCCCATTCAGGGAGTTGATCGACGGGATTACCGTTATGGTCAATAAATCGATGCATCGGTAAGGCCTGAACATTCATCTCAAGCTCCTTCTGTTGCTGCCTCAAAAGAGGCGGACAGCAAATAAATCGATGGCTATACCGTAAAAAATGACAAAGCACGAAGGGCTTATTAGCGGCATATACCTGTAACCCTCGGTATAACCAGATAATGTTAAGTGTAACTATTTTGTTAAAAGCTGCCTCTGGAAGTGACGGTTTGAACAGTAAAGAAATCGGTACAGACTGAGTCAACGGTTAAAAGTACGTCTTATTATTGAGACTTCGGAGTTACAACGCAGGTCACCAATCGGTTATCGCTCATAATTTGATTACTATTTGTTGCGGGAAAATCTATTGTGGTGCGCTATGAAGTTGTACAGCGGAATCTTTTTTATGTTTTTTGTTTCAGCCTGTACGTCGCAGGAAACGGTAAGCGATGTTGCAAGTCAGAAGCAGACCTTCATTCAAGGTGAGTGCTATGATCGAGCGACTTACTCCCTGAGTGAAACCTTTGATGCTTTTATCGGTGAAAGACAAAATGAGCTGAAAATACTGCGCCCGGAGCTGACAGCAGAAAACTATGAGCAGCTTGATTATGCGTTAAAGCATTTTTCAACTTACTGGAACCAGCTCCGTAAAGAACGAGATCAGGCGTGTGAGCAACATGCAACTTGTGAGTACATCAGAATTAAAAATCATGACAGGCAAGCTTACAATACGAGCTTTTGTGACAGCACAGACTTCGAGTATAACGTTAGCCGTGCCAAAATGATTAATTTCTTCAATGATATAGAGCGTTTACAGCTACAAAAAACAGCGCCTTGAGTCTTAATTTCGCCATCTTTCCTCACATCTCATAATTTCAGAATGAATGACCTGAAGTTGACTGTATAACTCGGGGCATCATTCTGATTTCCACTATAGAGCAGCCTTGTTAGATTAGTCTGGTTATCTACGTTTATTTAAAAGATTCTTCGATTAAAATTCTTAGTTTTATTCTTTTTATATCAATCAATTAGCATAATAAATCTCAGCGCTAGCTTTGATGCGGAAAGAAAAATGCAACTTTTCAATGGGTTATAAATAGTGCTAAGGTGGTTGTGAACCATATGTAAATTATCAATTGAACGAAAAGGAGGATTTTATGGCTACCAGCCGTAAAAGCAGTAAGGAGCGTTTAGCGCTGAAATTGTCCCTGGCCGGTACAGTTTTATTAGCCAGCCTAGGTATTGGCTATGGATTATATGTCGGATCCAATGCCATTTTGCTAGACGGTATGTTTTCATTTCTCAGTATGGGGATGACAGGGTTAAGCCTCTATACTGCCTACCTTGTATCTAAACCGGACGATCGTCAGTTCCAGTTTGGTTATGCTCACATTGAACCTTTAATTAATGTTGTCAACGGATTGCTCATTTTGATGACTTGCCTGTTTGCCTTTATCACTGGCGTGAAAGGTATTCTTCATGGCGGACATGAGATTGTCCTTGAGCATGCGCTTATCTATGCGGTTTTATCGACTGTTTGTTGTTTTGCTATCTATTTTACTGAAACCTATATCGCGCGAAGCGAACAGTCGGAATTGGTTAGGGTAGACTCGCAAGAGTGGCTGGTGGATGGCATTCTAAGTGCTGCAATACTTGTCGGCTTCTTGCTGGTGATTTTGCTGGATAAGTTTGGATACTCCCGTTGGAATGCCTATGTTGACCCGATTCTTGTTTCAACGCTTTCAATAGCAGCATCAGTGTTGCCTTTGAAAGTCCTGAAACGAAACTTACGAGAGGTTCTGCTGGTTGCGCCGCAGGATAAAGTTCAGCACCAGGTCGATAGGGTGATCGCAAAGCTTTCCAAACAATATCATTTTGATGATTACACCCATCATTTTGCTAAAACAGGGCGTCAGTATGATCTTGAAATAAATATACTGGTAAAGAATGAAACGTACTGGACAACAGGCCGTCAGGATACGATCCGTGAGCTCATTTGGCAGGAATTGAGCGATGAGTTGGGAGATACCTGGCTTTCAGTTAGCTTTACTTCTCAAGAACGTTGGCTCTAACAGGACAATGTGTTGTTTCATAAGAAGTTTTTCCTTTATTAGTAAAACTAATATCGAGATAAAAGAATTGTCGGGGAAAATCAAGTGGTGATTTTCCCAGGCTTCAAGCAAAATATACGTGTTACAGAGAAACATGACAGCAAAGGAATGAAGATCAGTAATGCTTAAGGTTGTAAACGAGCTGTAAAGTATTTTCTTTTTCTTCAGGTGGCTATGGATTGATTTGCTGGTGCTGTATAGAAGCATTGACGTGTTATTAATATTTTTTCTATCACAATTTTATAACCGGTTAGTGCAAAAAAAGCGCAGATAGGCTATCGTGTCTCTTGTCTAAAAATTGCTTCTTTCTAGAGATAATTTTTAGACCATAGGTTAACCCTTATCGCTGACATCGCTCTGATGTGCGTGTCACCCATTTTAGATTTACATTTTTAAGGTTAATTATGGAAACTGTGCTAGTCATTGCCTTTATCATCGGTGCTGCTTATGTCATCTTCAGAGAGAAGAAATGCTGTAAGGGAATAGACTACTCGCGTAACTCATTGTAAAGCGAAGGCGCCGTCAGGCGCTTTTCTTTTATTGGCTGATGCGGATACTGTTTGAATTACTCATTACTTTTTTTATTACGGCCGACCTGCTGATACTCTCTCTTCGACAAGTTTCAACTTGTTGTATTCCCTCCTGATTTTCTTTCATTGATTTAATGCAATTAGTTGCACTTGTGGTGAAATTGTATTTTTCTAAGCCGTGATCAGCATCATCTGATAGTTATATGATTTGCTTGTTAATCAGCTTGTTAGTGAATATCGTTGTATATCAAATAAATGAGCCGTGTTGCATTTGAAATAGCATGACTGTGCCTTTCATAAGCAGCGAGGGGAAGGAAGGTTCTTAGAAAGGTTATGTTTTCTAGCAAGCGATATCGATACTCTTTTTTTCGTGAAATAACATTCTTTACAGGGATAAAACGACATTTAGCCTGTGTGGCATTTGTTTTGGGGATAGCATTACTGTCGTCTTTGACGAGTAGTTTCTTTTCACGTTTGCAGCTGACTTACATCATCAGTTCTGATTCAGATGACTTACTGAATCTTCATTCTATGAAGATAAATCGATTTCCTGATCTTCTGGCATCATTAAGTCAGAATTTCAGGTTTGACTGCGGTATTTCAGATATCAACCTGCTCGAAAGTGTCACGTATAATGATTATGTGATAAAGCAGGTTGCGATAAAAACATCAGGCAACCAAAGGTGCAGTAGCTTTCCTCGGACAAATATCAAGCTTCAGGTTATTCCTTTAGTGGAAAACTATGATGAAAATGTTTCATTGTGGGTAGCTTTTGATTCAGAGAAAAAGCAAAACCTTTTAGTTGCTGAGTGGCATGAGGAAAGAGGATCCTTGTGGGTTTACATGGAGCCGATTGTTTCCGATACCATCAGAAATAAATACTGCAGTGATTGTGTGCTGAGTGCCATCACTTCATCACAAAACCCAGAGGTGGCTTTCTGGCGAGGGGATGCAGCATTGTTTTCATCCAAACCTTTATTCAGTGCACAATTAGCTGATGGTCTTCGTGTTGATACTTATGTGAAGGCAGAGTTACTCGAACTGTATCGAGATCAGCTGTATCTGCCTCTTTTCATTATGGGGTTAACGCTTGGGGTACTGTGCGTTGTTTCCTGTCAGGCCCTCGCTCGACGCAAGATGTCGCTTCACTCTTTGGTAGAACGCGGGTTAGTTGAGAAAGAGTTCGTTCCTTATTACCAGCCGATCGTAGATGTTTCGAACAATACACTTTACGGTTGTGAAATGCTGGCCAGATGGCACCGACCGGATCAGGATGTTATATCACCGATGGAATTCATTCCATATGTAGAGAAGAGTGGACAGATTCTGGCGATCACAGATCAATTGATAGAAAAACTGACGAATGAGATGACAAAGCTTAACTGGCATGCAACAAAACAGGTTATCAGTATCAATGTAGTGCCGGAACAACTTGAAAGTCAGGTGATCATGGAAAATACCCTGCGAATATTGCAACGATCAGAGATTCAATTGAACCAGATTGCTTTTGAGGTGACAGAAAGAAAGCAATTTACTGATCTTGCAATGGCTTCTGATGTGATAGAACAACTGAGGCAGAAAGGAGTCGATGTAAAGCTTGATGATGCAGGAACTGGGTATGGCGGTTTCAGCTACATTCAGCAATTAAATATTCGAAGCTTGAAAATCGATAAGATGTTTGTTGAAAACATCGGAACAACAGATATAAAGCTTTCGTTGCTTAATTCAATAATTGCTTTCGGCAAAGAAGCCGGTATGGAAATGATTGCGGAAGGGGTTGAAACTGAAGAGCAGTCAAAATATCTGGCAGAGCAGGGTGTTTACCTACAACAAGGTTACTTCTTTGGCAAGCCAATGATTTTCAAAGATTTTGCTTACTATTGTAAGTCGATTCAACCAAAGCCGAAGTTTGAACCGACAATGCGGTTAGTTTAAAAAAACAGGAGGTATTAGCCTCCTGTTTTTATTTAGTAGATATGATGCCGATTTACATCAAGCATGCTTTTCACGCCATGAGTGGGCCAGTTCACTGATAGATTTATGGCTTTCCTGCCACTTTCTTGTTTTAACCAGATCCCGGTATTCGCCTGTTGGCTTTTTGCAAAGTGTTTCAAGTAACGGAACCTGAGTTTGTGGCAGACCATCCAGGGCCTGAATCGCACCTTCACGGTTGTTGCAGAGTAGTACCATGTCACAGCCCGCTTGCTGTGCAGCAATGGCTCTTTCGCTATAGCTGCCAAGTATATCAGCACCCTTCATGTTCAAGTCGTCAGAGAAAACCACGCCTTTGAAGTTCAGCTCATTACGCAATACATCTTTAAGCCAGTATGATGAACCGCTTGCCGGCTGCTCATCATAGGCATCAAAAACAACATGAGCAGGCATCATAGCGTCCAGCAAATCGTTTTCAATCAGGTGCTTAAATACAGTCATATCATGTTGTTTGATGTAGTCACGTGAGTCGACAGGTGTTTCAAGGTGTGAGTCTTCAACAACGCCACCGTGGCCCGGGAAGTGTTTCCCCGTTGTTGCCATGCCGGCTTGCTTCATACCCTTGATGAATTGGCTGGCGTATTTAATGATTTGTTGTGGATCATCAGAAAAAGCCCGATCACCAACGGCTTTACAGTCAAAACCAAGATCAAGGACAGGAGCAAGGCTGAGATCGATATCCATAGCCAGCAGTTCTGCCGCCATCAGCCAGCCACCATGTTCGGCGAGTTCAAGACCATTTTTATTGTTGGCAAATGCTTTTGCCGGTGGTAGCAGGGTAAATTCATTGCGAAAACGTTGAACACGTCCCCCTTCCTGATCAACAGAAATCAGAAATGGTCGTCGTGCTGTATCACGAATGTCTTTGGTTAGTGCTCTTAGTTGTTTACGGTCATGATAGTTGCGGCTGAACAGGATAATTCCACCCACGGTTGGGTGTTGAATGATTTCTTTTTCTTCGGCATCCAGCTCATAGCCGGATACATCAAGCATTAATGGTCCCATGTTAACTCCGATAAAAGGACATTCTGAAAGCGCGGAGCTGTGATGATCAGATGTAAAAGACAGGCTAACGTTATCATAGTCCAGATAGCAGAGGTAATAATCCTTTTAAAAATGACACCTTGCCTGAGTAGTTAATGTCCATTTTGATTGTTTATTATGGTAAACACAGAGTTGATTGTTTTTGTTGTTAAATTCACAGCCAATTAGTTATATCAGGTACATATTGTTGAAAAATCTACGATATAAGTGATCATGATCTTATTAATGAAAATATGCTATCACTCATTACATTGTTGGTGTGATCTTGCTCACTATAATGTTGTGCTCACTCAATTAAACTGTTTCCTGATTCATAGTTAATTGAGATTTTCAAATGTCAGTATTGGTCGCCATTGCTATTACAACAGGTATTCTTTCAGGTGTTTGGGGGTGGGTTGCAGTTTCCCTTGGTTTACTTAGCTGGGCTGGTTTCCTTGGTTGTACTACTTATTTTGCTTCCCCTAAAGATGGCATGAAAGGTCTTGGATTGAGTATTGCGACTAATATGAGTGGCGTTTTTTGGGCGATGGTGATTATTCACCTGTCGACCATGGTTGGCATCGAGATCATCGGTTATGTAATTACTGCTATTGTTGCGTTCTTTATGTGCGTTCAGGCCAAGAAAACATGGCTTGAATTCATCCCGGGCACATTCATTGGTTCATGTGCCACTTTCGCGGCAGCCGGTGACTGGCAGCTTGTTATACCGTCTCTGATCCTGGGTGCGGTGTTTGGTTACTGCATGAAGGCATCCGGTATCTGGTTGCAAAAGAAATTAGCCCAACCGAAAAACGATTTAACTGTTCCTGAGCTTGATTAATCCCTTCTTTTTTTATTTTCTCTTATCAATTTAGAGGCTGCCGCAAGGCAGCTTTTTTTTGTTCTTTAGAACTTACCAATATTCCTTGCACGGATAAATTGTGTTTGAAGTTCAGGCGGAATTTCTTACGGCCAGGCCTGCTATTAGATTTTCTTCGTGACACTCTTTAAGTAATTTCATACTTAAATTAATACATTTACATCCATTATTCAGCCTGGGTTTTGTTTGAAATGTTTTGAAACAATTAACCAGTAAAAATATGCCACTAATTTTATTTGTTCAGCTTTCATTAAAGCCCCGGTGCTAATTTGGCCTCATTACTTATATAACTGAATTGCATGCGTTTATTCCTTGTAAATTGCATTTGCAATTTATTCTTATATTTTACCTATGGTCAGCATAATGAATAAAAAACTTATAATTGCCACTTTAATAAGTACTGGCTTGCTTGTTGGATGCGGCGATAAGTTATCCGGTCCTAAAGCATCGATGAGTCCTTTGGTTGCAGTACAACCTGTAACGGTCATTGACTATCAGCAGGGAAAGAAGTTTGTCGGTAGAACTGAAGCTATCGAAGATGTTGCTATTACTGCTCAGGTCTCCGGCTACCTGAAAGCGCGTTATTTTCAGGAAGGGGAAATTGTCGAAAAGGGACAGCTGTTGTTCCAGATTGAGCCAGCAGCTTATGAAGCAAAAGTTGCCAGTGCAAAGGCTGCGATAGCACAAGCTGAAGCGAGTCTGAAACGGGCAGATTTGGACTGGGAGCGAGGCAAGAATTTGTTGCCTAAGGGCAGTATTAGTCAGTCGGAGTTTGACCGGTTAACTGCAGATAAACTCAATGCCGAAGCTCAGCTTAAAGCGGCAAAAGCGCAGCTTTCAGCAGCGGAAGTTGATTTGTCATATACCCAGATTGTTGCACCGTTTACAGGACGGGTTAGTGACAGCAAAGCCAGTATCGGAGATTTGGTTTCACCGGCTTCAGGGGTACTGACGACTTTGGTTAGTCTTGACCCGATCCAGGCATCTTTCAATATCAGTGAGCGTCAGCGCCTGGATTTAGGGATTGATATGCTGGATGGCAGCGGTGACGGCAAAGGGGATGTTGAAGTCGTTCTAACATTGAATAATGGCGAAGATTATCAGCATCTGGGAAAGGTCGACTATATCGGCAACCGGATTGATTTGACAACAGGCACCATAGCGATGCGGGCGAAGTTCGATAACCCTGAGCAGCGTTTGTTGCCGGGTCAGCATGTGCAGGTATTCCTGCGGGAAAAAGCGCCTGTAAAGAAAAATGTAATACCTCGCAGAGCGGTACAAAGTGACCTTGAGGGCGACTTCGTTATGGTATTGGCTGAGGGTAATGTTGCAGAACGGCACAACGTTAAGCTCGGACCGCAAACAGAGCAGGGGGTTGTTATTAACGATGGCCTGAAGGGGGATGATGTTGTGTTGACGAAAGGTCTTCAGCGCGTTCGTAACGGGATGACCGTTCGACTTGAACAACCAAAAATAGAGGGTTAACGGATGCTGAGTCGATTTTTTATCCAGCGTCCAAAGTTTGCGCTGGTTATCTCTATTATTCTGACACTGGCAGGAGCAATTGCTCTGATGAACCTGCCTGTTGCTGAATACCCTAAAATCAGTCCGCCGTCGGTTAGTGTGACTGCTTATTATTCGGGGGCGAGTGCTGAAGTTGTTGAAGAAGCCATTGCCGATCCGATTGAAGCTTCGGTGAATGGTGTCGAGAACATGATCTACATGTCTTCGAAGAGCGCAAATGACGGTTCATATAACCTGAATGTGACTTTCGATGTCGGCACAGATCCTGACATGGCGCAGGTTAATGTTCAGAACCGGGTGTCGCAGATTGAATCTAAGTTACCTGCTGAAGTTCGGATGGTCGGGGTAACTGTTAAAAAGCGTTCTCCTGATCTGCTGATGGTGCTTAACTTCTACTCTCCTGAAGGTCGTTATGACGATAAGTTTCTGATTAATTACATTAACTTAAACGTTAAAGATCAGCTTGCCCGTGTTAAAGGCATCAGTGAGGTTAATGTTATCGGTGGCGGTGAATATGCGATGCGTGTATGGCTGGACCCGGAAAAAATGGCTAACCTCGGCCTGACAACCTCAGATGTTAATGCAGCATTGGCAGAGCAGAATGTTCAGGTCGCAGCCGGCAAAGTTGGCGCGCCGCCGTTTAACAATGTTCAGGAAGTGCAGTTCAACCTTGTGACTAAAGGGCGCCTTGAGTCGGTCAGTGAGTTTGAAAATGTTGTTCTAAGAGCAAACCCTGATGGTTCGGTTGTTTATCTGAAAGATGTTGCTCGTGTAGAGCTAGGTAAGAAGTTCTACGACGGTAATGGACTATTCCGTGGTCAACCTGCTTCTATCGTGACGCTGTCACTCCAGTCAGATGCGAATGCTCTGGAAAGTGGCGAGGCGGTAATGGAGTTGCTGGAAAAACTGCGGCCAAATATGCCTGAAGGTATGGCTTATGAAACCAGTTATGACACAACATTATTTGTTTCTGAATCAATTAAAGGTGTGGTCAAGACGCTGATTGAAGCGGTGATTCTGGTTATCGCAGTAACATACCTGTTCCTTGGTAGTATGCGTTCTACGCTGATCCCGGTTGTTGCTATTCCGGTGTCATTGATTGGTACTTTTGCCATTATGTTGGCAACAGGTTTTACCATAAACACAGTAACCTTGTTTGGCCTGATTCTGGCAATCGGTATTGTAGTTGATGATGCCATTCTGGTTATCGAAAATGTTGATACCAATATGAAGCGCGATCCGAGCCTTACACCGCGAAAAGCAACGCTGATTGCGATGAAGGAAGTAACCGGGCCGATCATTACTTCAACATTGGTTCTGTTGGCGGTATTCCTGCCGGTAGCGATGCTGCCGGGTATCACAGGTATTATGTACCGTCAGTTTGCATTGACCATCTGTATATCAGTGGTGATATCGTCGATTAACGCGCTGACACTGTCTCCAGCTCTATGTTCGCTGGTTCTGAAGCAAGGCGGGGACAATACTTCACGCTGGTTCCGTACCTTTAATAAAGGGTTGGATAAAGTTACGCTGAAATATGGTGTGATTGCCGGATTTCTGGTTCGTAAAGTGGGTATGCTGGGCAGCTGTTTTGTTGTAGCCGTAATTGCCGTTAGTTTCTTGTCGAAGACGACGTCAACTGCTTTTGTTCCGCAGGAAGATAAAGGTATTTTGCTGGTCAATGTTCAGCTTCCGGATGCTGCTTCATTGTCCCGTACTGAAGAGACAACGGCAAAACTTGAGAAAATCGTTGAGCAGGAGCCTGGTGTTGAAGGCATTACTGTTGCCAATGGTTACGCGTTTCTGACGGGTGCTGCTGCGTCTAATGGAGCTTCAATGTTCATCAAACTGAAAGAGTGGGATGAGCGAAACAACATGGAAGGAGACCATTCATCATTTGCGATCACTCAGCGGATAAATGTCCGCGCAGCAGCTCAACTGCCGGAGGCTATCGTTTTTGCAATGGGACCTCCTGCTGTTCCGGGAATGGGGGCTGCATCGGGCTTTGAGTTTGTATTGGAAGATACCTTGGGGCGCAGTCGTACAGATTTGGCAAATGTGATGGGCGAGCTGATTCAGAAAGCCAATGAGCAGCCTGAGATTCAGTACACCTTCAGTACATTTCGCGCCAATGTTCCGCATTACTACGTTGATGTTGACAGGGTGAAAGCCAAACAACTAGGCGTATCTCTGACGGAAGTCTTCCAGACTTTGCAGGGCAACCTGGGTTCAATGTACATCAACGACTTCACTCTGTATGGCAAAAACTTCAGGGTAACGGTGCAGGCTGACAGCGATTACCGCAGCGATCTTGATGCGCTTGAGCGTTTCCATGTGCGCTCAGCCAGTGGTGATATGATTCCGCTGAGTACACTGGCGACGATAGAACAAGTGTTCGAACCGGATGTTGCATGGCGTTACAACATGTACCGTTCGGCGGTAATTCAGGGTAACCCGGCTGATGGTTACTCAAGTGGTGATGCTATCGCCGCGATGGAAAGAGTGGCTGCAGAAGTATTGCCGCAGGGATATCAGTATGAATGGACAGGTATGGCTTACCAGGAGGTTAAAGCCGGTAATCAGGCAATTTATGCGTTTGCACTGGCTCTGATCTTTATTTACCTGTTCATGGTTGCCCAGTATGAAAGCTGGAGTATTCCGCTGGCGATCATTTTGGTTGTGCCAGTGGCAACATTGGGCTCATTCCTGGCATTGGCTGTAACAGGAACACCTTTGAACCTGTATGCGCAGATAGGTTTGGTTCTGCTGATTGCACTGGCGGCGAAGAATGCGATTCTGATTGTGGAATTTGCCAAGATTGAGCGGGAAGAGAAAGATCTGGATATTGAGCAAGCCTCTGTGCGCGGTGGTAAATTACGTTTCCGTGCTGTGAATATGACATCCTGGTCGTTCATTCTGGGTATTACACCGCTGGTATTTGCATCCGGTGCCGGCCATATCAGCCAGAATTCATTGGGAATTTCACTCACAGGTGGTTTGCTATGTGTGTTACTGGCAGGAACCTTCCTGATCCCTGGCTTCTTTGCTCTGGTTCAGCGTAAGCGAGAGAAATTCCACGGTGGCTCGACTAAGTTGATGGCTCTCAAAGATGAGTAATTTTAGAGTCAGGTAGAAAGAAGAAAAGGGCTCCGAATGGAGCCCTTTTACATTGATGAAGTTTCTTATCTTTTTGCAGATTGATACGTTCAGTAGATTAATGCTTTCTGCGGAGCAGGCCGATAAGTCCTAATCCAACAAGCATTGAAAGCGGAACAGAACCGCCCGAGCTTCCTGTATCAACATGTTCATCTTCTCGAACCAGTTTGAATGGGTCATGGTCGAAATCCGGTGTTGCAATGCTATCCAGAGTCAGGCCGGTTTTAGTTTCGATCCAGTCGCGATAGTAAGCCACTTCAGTATAAAGGCCATTACCTTGACCGGCAGGATGCCCAACATTTTTCAGTTCGCAATCAGGACCATTACTGGTTACACCCATTAGACGAAGGCCAAAATCTGAATCACCAGTTTTATTCGGGTTTTGCCAGATAAGAGGGCCACCTGAGTCACCGGCACAGGCATCTTTTTTGATTGCCGGGTTATTGGAGTCGGCACAGACAAAGTGAGAATCCGATGTCATCACATAACCTGAATTACATTGTGAGAGAGGGATCCCGCCCAGTTTTACAACCTGTAAGTTGCTAGTGACGTTATATGAAGGTGCTGTATCACCCCAGCCAGAAGTAATGAGATTACCTTTTGAGTAACCGTCAGCATTCCAGGTATTTGCAAATTGTGCGTTGGCCTGGCTTTGTTCATCTGCCGTTGCGATCTTAATTGGTTTAGCAACACTTAGTAGCGACTTGGTGGTTATTTTCAACAGGGCTATATCATGGTCGACATCACCGGCTTTCAGAGTGCTGCTTGAAGAGCCTGTATAGTCTTGATGTTGGATCTTTTCTTCAATTGTGAATTTGTATTTATCAGCAATATTCTCTGCGGATTGCCCCTGAGGGATATAGGTCAGACCGGCAACAAGCGTATCACCCAACTTTGTTGATTCGGTACAGTGTGCTGCAGTTGCCGCCCAATGTTCACTGATAATGACTGCGCCACAGCCAGAAATGACATTTCCCCAAAAGTCCGGTTTTGACAGGATAGCGGCCTGCCAGGGCAGTAAGTTCTCAGCGAGTCCTGATGCAGTTTGACCGTTCAGAATTTTTGGCTGTACTGAAGGTGTTTCTTCAGCAAAGGCATTCATTGACAGGCTTGTCGCCAGAAATATAACAGAGTAGGTGAGTTTTTTATTCATTGGGCTTTTACTGTACGGCGTATTAATCAGGCCTGAATTATACGGTTTATTAATAGAACACTCTAATAAAGACGTGAATTATTAGATCAAAGGCACGCTTTAATCCCATGTTGCTGGTCTTTCTTCTGTAAAATAAAGTTCAGCTAACCAAAAGCACGGTTAAACTGGACAATCGGTGGAAATGATAAGCAAGATGAATTACGAACAGCTGACTAAGCAGTTGATGTTGGCTGATGAATACAGAATGGGCTGTCTGCGAGCGGCGAGAGAGGTGGGTTTACCTGATTGGTATCTTGGTGCCGGTTTTCTGAGAAATGCCATTTGGGATCATTTGCATCATAAGACAGAGATGACACCACTAAATGATATTGATCTGGTTTATTTTGATAACCGTGATGTTTCCTGTGAGTCTGAACAAAAAATAGAAACCCAATTGAAAGCTCTTTTTCCACAAGCAAACTGGGAAGTTCGCAATCAGGCCCGGATGCATCTGCGTCACGGTCATCAACCGTATCAAAATACCGTTGAAGGTATCAGACAGTGGATTGAAGTGCCGACATGTGTAGGTGTTCGCCTTGAATTTGATAACCAACTGACAATTTGTGCTCCGTTTGGTTTAGAGGAAAACTGGTCACTGAAAATCAAAATCAACCCGGAAAATCAGAGGCCGGCTGTTTATCGTGATCGCATCAAGAATAAAAGTTGGTTGCAGATCTGGCCGAAACTCACGGCGGAATGATCCTGTTACTGTTTTCTATCCGATTACCAATGTGTGCTCACTAAAGTCGCCAGAATAACTCCAGTGAACCGGTTGAATTGGTGGAGTGTTTATCTTCTTTATATTCACGGGTACTGGTAGCAAAACTCAGGCTTACACCCCATTGAGGCTGGTAATACACACCCCCGAGAACTGCGGTTGCCTGTAGATGTTCTATATTGGTATCCGGAACCTCTTCCGGACGATCCCCCTCTATTGTGATGTCATTGAAGCGGTATCGACCTTCAACACCGGCAAAAAAGAAGTAACCTTTCGGGCTTGCGGATAAAACGCTGATATCGACAAAGCGGCCCGGTGAAAAACCAGAAGTACCAAAATTGCTTTCGAGATTATTTCCCCAGCGAGCGATTGATCCAATTGCGACTTCGCTTTGAAAATTACCTGCGTTAATGCGTCCGACAGCACTGATATCAGTACCTTCTAAGCCTAAAGGCCCATCGACATCATTTCTTTTCATCAGCCTGTGGGCCTGATAACCGAGGTTAAAGACGACCTGGTTTTCTATCTGGTAGTCCCATCCTTTGGGCTCATCTGAACCGATAAGGTCATGGATAAACTTCTGTCCCTGTTCAGCAAAAGAGTTCGGGCCGACAACACCAATCATGGCGGTATATTTATCAACAAGTTCCGGTGAGTACTGGTAAATCCCCGATTCAAGGAAAAGCAGGCCGGTGTATGGCCTTTCGTCTTCAACCGGTTCTGGTTGTTCGATGTCCTCAGGTGTCCACATCTGCTGACCCAAACGTACATTCCAGCCCTTAAATGTATTTGAATCTAAAGGAAGAAGTGTTGCGATATCTTTAATAGGTCGGGGAGCGATGACTTCCAGCTTTGTAGTTGAAGATGAGTTGAATTCGAGGAAGATACCATTGGTATAGTTCTGATCAGTTCCGACAATGCCGTCATTGTCGATAGAAAATGAGACACTTCCGGAGTGATATGCCTGAGTCAAAGGTGAAAAAAGAGCTGATAGGGCAGCGATGCCTGCAAAAATGTGCTTCATTTACAGTCCTTTGCAAATACGACAGTATGCCAATCGGTTAATAATACCTAATAGATATTAATCGCGGCCAGTTATAATATTCAAATCAGAGTGCCCTTATCCGCTTATTGTGAAGCAGATATAAAAAGTAAAAGGAATCGATTATGTCGTCAAAGTTACTGTCTTCCCCGTTGGTTTCTGCTCAATGGCTGGCTGACAACATCAATAACTCGGAAGTAGTAGTGTTGGATGCCAGCTGGTTTTTACCGGGGTCTGAACGAGATCCTGTGCAAGAGTGGCATGAAAAGCGTATACCGGGTGCGAGGTTCTTTGATTTTGATAAAAAAATAGCAGCGCCGGATACAGAACTTCCCCATATGCTGCCTTCTGCTGAGTTATTTTCCCGCGAAGTATCAGAGCTTGGGATTAAAGAGCAGGATACGGTTGTGGTGTATGACTCTCAGGGGATGTTTTCGGCACCACGAGTATGGTGGATGTTCAGAACAATGGGGCATCATGACGTGGCGGTACTTGATGGCGGCTTCCCGGCCTGGCAAAAGGCTGGATTAGAACTGGAAATTGGTGACCCTGAACACCCCGTAATGACTGAATATAAAGCCTCGTTTTGTCCGAACTGGGTTATTGATGCCGATGAACTGAACGCTCGATTGGGAGATGTTGATACCGTTGTGCTTGATGCCCGCTCGGCTGAGCGCTTTTACGGTACAGCACCCGAACCAAGACCAGGAGTGAGAAGTGGTCATATGCCAAACGCAAAAAGTCTGCCGTTCTCTCAATTACTAAGTGAAGGCTATTTTTTGGACACTGAGCAGCTTTCAAAGCGTTTTGATGCCTTATCCGAACCGGAGCAAAATTTAATCTTCAGCTGTGGCTCAGGGGTTACTGCTTGTATTCTTGCGCTTGCGGCGGAATTGACCGGTAGAAAAAAACTGACAGTTTATGATGGTTCATGGGCTGAATGGGGACGTAAGCATAAGTACCCGGTTGTTTAGGCTAAAATAATGCCAGAAGAACAAAAAAGGCCAGTAATAGCTGGCCTTTAACTTATCGGTACGTTTTTGCTAGCCGATTTTATTGGACTGCTGATAGGTAACCACGCTGGTGGATAAGATCCTGTCCTTTGGGTGAGATAACAAAGTCGATAAAGGCTTTAGCGTTATCTTCAATTGTCTTCTCTTTATAGAGCATGATGAATGGGCGCGAAATCTTGTACTTACCTGACTCCAGGTTGCTCATGGTTGGCTGAACACCTTCGAAAGACAGAGCCTTAACAGAATCATCAATCGAGCCTAAAGAAATATAGCCAATAGAATGGACATTTCGAGAGACCAGGCTTTTTACTGTACCGTTAGTATTTACGACCAGCACATGCGGGTTGATATCAGAAACGGTTTGCCCCGCAATTTGTTGAGTCAGCCCCATGTAGTCTTCAAAAGAAAAGCGTGAACCTGATGCATTTTCACGGCTTACAACAGCCATTTTTAAATCCGGACCGCCGACCTCTTTCCAGTTCGTAATTTCACCGTGATAGATTTTAGAAACCTGTTCTTTGTTCAGGTCAGTGACCGGGTTATTCTTGTTTACCACCAGTGCGATACCATCGTGAGCGATAGTCACTGTAGTGATATCCGGATTGATTTCTGCTGGTTTTAAGTAGCGAGAACTCATGCCAATGTCAGCGGCATTTTGCTTAACGGCCGCGATACCTGCTGATGAGCCGACGCCCTGAACGGCAATAAACGTGTCTTTATTATTACTCGAAAAGGTTTCTGCTAGTACTTCGACAACATGACTTACTGATGTTGATCCTGAAACTGTGACTGTTTCTTTCGCTTGTACATTGAATGTAAGGGCAGCAAATAACGCACATAAGGTATTAGCCCTGGCTGACATTTTCTTTCTCCAAATTAACCAGAAGTAAACGGTCAACATCCTATTACGAGAATATGTCAATAATGTGAAAGTGGTTAATTAAACAATACTCAACCAGTTCTTCTGTCAGTATCTTTTTCTTTGTTGGAATACATCTCCTGGTCCGCTTTAGCCAGTATTGAGTCCGGATCACTCAGGTTCCCCGGGTAGTAAGGAGCAAGGCCGATACTGATACCAATGTTGTATTTACCTCTGATTTCTTTGGTTTGTTCATAAAGCATATCGATCCATTTCTGGTTGGATCTTTCCTCGCCCCAGGAGAGAAGTACGACGAATTCATCGCCGCCAATTCTATAGGTGCGGCTGCCGGCTGGTGTGGTTCGTAACAGGGTGGTTGCCATTGCAATCAGAACCTGGTCACCTGATTGATGACCGAAGTTGTCGTTGACCTGCTTGAAGTTATCAAGATCAATATAAGCCAGCATCCCTTTTTGCTGGTCGATGGCCATATGATCGAAACAACGGAAAAGGGCTCGGCGGTTTTCCAATCCGGTGAGTTCGTCGTGCAGAGCCTGACGGCTGAGTTTTTGTTCTAAATTGCGGGCTTTATCTATTTGTTGGTTCAGGCTTTCAATTAACTGGCGATGTTGGTGCAGTATTTTGATAAAGCAGAAGCAAGTCATAAACACCCCAACATGGATGAAAATATCTTCGGTGTTATCAAGAAACCAATGGTTGTGCAGCTCAGGAATATCGTCAAGCAGGTCGGTGATAACGCCAACGCCGTACATCCCTAATGAAAGTAGCAACCATCCGCGCATGCCGGTCCCAAAATCCTCACGAACCAGTTGAATGCTCAGTACTAAAGTCACAATCGAAATGACCGTTTTCAGGTTGTCATTAGCAGGAATGAAACTTAAAAAAAGTACAGCAGTGCAGATAAGTGCGATTCGGCGTGGTGGAAGTTGGGAAATACGATTCATAGACCCTGAAACAGCTAAATAAAGAGGGGTGATTTGTCAGACATAATGGCAAAGACAGTGACGTCAAACAAGGAATTTACCTTGTTCTGCAGCGAAATTGTACTCTGATCTTCATTGGGGGCGGCAATGGATTCCGCATGTGGTGATTTTGACCCGATAAATTAACATTTTGTTGATAAAAAACATGATGTCGGTACAAAACAGAGAGAAAGAAATGAGGGGGTTGTAGCCGATTTTGCGATTTGGCAGATAAGCAAGCGTGATAAAGCTCAATTTTACAGAAATTGCTTGAATGACAGCAAAGTTGAAATTTTTATTAATAATTACCTAATTATTAGTAATTTGGCGCTAAATTGTCGGGATTATACGTGTATTGATAAGCTAAGTTATAAGGCGGCATTTTTGGAATCAAAGTTTCACTTCTGGTTGTGCTACGGGCTCTCTGATATACAAGGGTTGTAACAAATTATTTCAGTTAACATAGCTGTAACAAGTTGTCGTTTGTGTCTATCCTAGAAAAAGACTGGGATTGTTGTGCTACATGCATAGGGACAAGGCAACAAGAGAGGTCGAAAGTATGCTGACAATGGCAAGACGGACGCAACCGAATAAAGCCTTGGTATCCGAGAGAATACAAAAACTGATCAAGGTTTTATCGAATGGCGTTTACGAAAGAGAAGAAACAATAAAATTGTGCTTGCTTGCAGCTTTAGCCGGTGAAAGTGTTTTTTTGCTAGGCCCGCCGGGTATCGCTAAAAGTTTGATTGCAAAACGCTTGATTCAGGCTTTTGATAACAGCCGTTTTTTTGATTACTTGATGACACGTTTTTCTACACCCGAAGAGGTGTTTGGCCCTTTATCTATTCAAGAATTAAAAGACAACGGCAAATACGTCCGCTTAGTTGATGGTTACCTGCCTACTGCACAGGTCGTTTTCCTTGATGAAATCTGGAAAGCCGGCCCTGCGATTCTGAATACCCTTCTTACGGTTGTAAACGAACGTACGTTTAAAAATGGTCAGGATATTCTTCCTGTTCCAATGCGTTTGCTGATCACTGCTTCAAACGAATTGCCGGATGAAGACAGCGGTCTGGAAGCACTTTATGACCGTATGCTGGTTCGAGTGTTTGTTAATCGTATTCAGGAGAAACAGAATTTCAAAGCCATGCTGATGGGTGAAGGTCCTTCTGTACAGGAACTGGAACCGGGGCTTGCGATTACTGATGAAGAATACGAGGAATGGCAGACTCATATTGATGATATCCAGTTGACTGATGATCTGTTTGAGAAGATCTATCAGCTCAAAATGATGATTGAAAAACGTGCTGAAGAAGGGGATGGTTTTGCTGCCGCTGACAGTGAACTTTACATCTCGGATCGCCGCTGGAAAAAAGCAGTTCGACTGCTGAAAGCCAGTGCTTTCTATAATGGCCGAGATTCAATAAACCCGCTGGATCTTCTGTTACTGCAAGACTGCCTGTGGCACAGCCCTGAATCACGAAATGTGGTTCGATCTGTCATCCATGAATTTGCAACGCAGAAAGCTTTTAATCAGGAAGCAGCGCAAGACAATGCCAATGAAGCCCAAAGGCTGATTGATGATGTTAATGAAGAAGTCGCCAATGATCTGTGTGTTACTTTTTCCCGCGAAACCAAGATGCGCAAGGAATCGTTTAAGTACGATTTCAGCAAGGCAAGACGCTATAACATCAACCACAACCCACGCATGATTAAATTGGTGATGCTTCAGCAAAACCCTTCTGTTTCAGAGCAGGAAAAAGGTGACAGCCGCTGGGTATATGTCGACGGAGATGACTTCGAGAAGAAGATCAAAGCCGGTCAGTGTGATGTTTATGGTTTCGTGAACAAGAATACCCATTTGTGTCGACTGCATTTTGACGTTGATGCACAGCAGCGGCTTATCATCAAGGATATTGCTAACCGCTCAGTGCTTGTTGGTATTGCCGGTACTTGCGGTATTACTGCGGCGCAGAACGATAAGTGGCAGGTTGAAGCAAAAAAAGCAGTTGAGAAAATTGGCGATGCAGAGCATAGCCTGAAGCTGTCACGTAGTTCCTTCCATGGTGCGCTGCCACATAACTTTGTTTCTGCTGAACTGCCTGCGGCAATTGAGCAGAGTATCGCAACGGCATCTGATTCGGTATCTGAACTGAATTTGGTGATTGAGAAAAGTGCTTTTCGCATCTCAAACCTTGCAGAGTATTTTTCGTAAGTCGGGGGTAGAGTATGCCTGCAACTGAAACGCTGAACCTGGCAATGATGTTGGCTGAGTCGGGCATTATTGATAATGCGGTGAATGAGCTGATGACACGTCCTCAGCTCTTGATGGCTGCTGAATCCAACCCTGACATTAAAACGGCGATGAAAAACCAGATCATCAAATGGCGGGGACATATACACAAACGCATGCCAAGCGTGAGTGTAGAAGAGCAGTTCAAGCGCGAAATTGAGCTTTATCAGGAAGCCTGTCAGTGGGAGCCGGAGTACTTTATTGAACAGGTTGATTCTGTTGTTAAACAGCTTGAAGGTCATTCATCGTTTTATTTCAAGGCAAGAAGTCTGCTGGAGCGGGAAAGCCAGAAACATAACCCTATGTTTCAGAGTTATTTCTGTAATCAGTGGTATGAGTATCTGTCTAAAGCCCTGATTGATGCCCAGCAGAGCGAACTGGAACAGCATAAAGAAAAGCTATTGGCTGATCTTTACCAGCGCATCGAAACCATGCAGCACATGCAGGAAGTGACAGAAGCCGGTGACGAGAAAAAAGCCGGGCGGTTATGGGATATGGCAAAAGCCAGGCTGACAAAAACTGATGTCAGTAGCTTAAAAACCATGGCTGCTTTCCTTAAGAAAAACAGTGGACTGCAAGAGATTGCGGAAAAGCTGGGCCGGATGGCAAGCGAAGTTGATGATCCTGATAAAGAACGGGTGCGCTCAGAAGACCTGAAAATGGTCGAAGAGCGCAGTGACAATGTCACTGATGACATCGTCGGCGTTCATGAAAGTGATGATCTGTCGAAGTTGCTGCCTAATGAAGCTATGTTTCTTGCTTATCCAGAATTGGAAGTGGTGTTCTACAAGCACCTTGTAGACAAGCGACTGATGAATTACCGGGTTCAGGGCGCACAGCGCAAGCTGCGCAGGGTGAAGGCGTATAAGCGACAAACTAAGCAGGTAGAGCAGGATAAAGGCCCGTTTATTGTTTGTATTGATGCCTCCGGTTCAATGAATGGTTTCCCTGAGCAGTGTGCAAAAGCGTTGGCTTATGGCCTGATGCAAATCGCACTGGCTGAGGATCGTGACTGCTATGTCATTATGTTCTCGACGCAACAAATCACCTACGAGCTGACCAAACAGGATGGCCTGAGAGAAGTTCTGAACTTCCTTTCTTATTCCTTCCACGGTGGAACAGACTTAGGACCGGTGCTGGATCAGTCGATTGAGCTGATGAGCAACGAGAAATACAAAAACGCTGATTTGATTGTGCTGTCTGACTTTATCGCGCCGTCTCAGCCTGATGAGATGATGAAACGAATTCAAAAGCTGAAACAGCAAAGAAACCGTTTCCATGCAGTGAATTTGTCGAAGTATGGCAACCCGGAGCTGATGACGATTTTTGATCATTGCTGGTCATATCATCCGTCGAAGCTAGGGCGTCTGTTTAAGTGGAAATGAGTCTTAGCTCTTAACTGCGAAAGCAATACATAGTGGAAAAGCGACCTTTTGGTCGCTTTTTTTATGCCTCGGATTCGTTCATTTCAACCAGCTCTAAGCGAACTAAGTAGCCGGTTATTTGTTGCGCTGGTCTTATTTTTGAACGTAATTACATACATCTAGCGGATTATTAATAGCTGTAGACTATGCTTATCAGTAGATAACAAAATAAGAACAGAGCTTAGTCCATGTTCAGGCTGTGTTTTTCAGTCTAGGAGGAAGTTATATGAAGCTTTTCTCTTTCTGCGCACTGGTATTTTCCTTTTTAATGACAGCATTTACTGTCCGAGCTGATGATGTCTGGATAATTGAAATAAAAGGGGGAATAGGCCCGGCAACCAGTGACTATGTTTCCCGTGAAATTGAGCAGGCCAGAAAAGATCAGGCATCGTTTATCGTGCTTAAAATGGATACTCCCGGCGGCTTGGATACCTCCATGCGTGATATTATTCGCGCCATAACAACCTCTCCACTGCCTGTTGCAACCTGGGTCGGTCCTGCCGGCGCTCGAGCTGCCAGTGCAGGTACTTATATTCTGCTAGCTAGCCATATCGCTTCAATGGCTCCGGGAACAAACCTGGGGGCGGCAACACCAGTTTCCCTGACCGGGCCGGGACAGGGAGAACCTGACGAGGGCAGTAACCCTTTTGCTCCTAAGAAAGAGAAAAAAGAACCTAAAGAAGAGGATGCAACCAAAGGCGATGGATCCGGTGAATCAGCCAAAGATGATGAGCGCATCAGTGCAAAAACGGCTATGCAGAAAAAAGTCATCAATGATGCCACTGCTTATATTCAGGGGTTAGCAAAGCTGCATGGCCGTAATGAAGAATGGGCGGCCAAAGCGGTAACAGAAGCAGCCAGCTTAGATGCGGAAAGCGCACTGGAAAAGAATGTGATTGATTTTATTGCGCCGGACTTAGACAGCCTGATTAAACAGTCCAATGGCAGAACAACTACTATCAACGGGTTGGAATCCAAAATTGAACTTGCCAATGTCGCTTATGTTGAACGGGAGCAGGATTGGCGCTTCCAGCTTCTTTCAGTCATAACCAATCCAAATGTTGCTTATATTCTGATGCTCATCGGCATCTATGGATTACTTCTTGAGTTTTACAATCCGGGTGTCGGTGTGCCGGGAGTGCTTGGCGGCATCTGTCTGTTGCTTGCCATGTACTCGTTGCAGATGTTGCCGGTTAGCTATGCTGGTCTGGGGCTGCTCTTACTTGGTATCGCGTTGATGATAGCGGAAGCTTTCAGCCCGAGTTTTGGGATTTTCGGCCTCGGTGGCGTAGTGTCTTTTGTGCTTGGTTCGATCATGTTGATGGATACCGAAACACCGGGATACCAGATCGCCGTTCCTTTGATTGTCGGCCTTACCGTGGTATCGGCAATGTTTACCTTTGTGATTCTTGCATTGTTGCTCAAAACTCGTCGTCGTCCGGTTACAACAGGTGTCGAAGTGATGTTAGGCCAGCAGGCCAGGGTTGTGAGTGGATTCCCCGGCGAAGGAATGGTTTTAGTGGAAGGTGAGATTTGGCAGGCAAGGTGCGATAGACCGTTACAAAAAGGACAAATCGTTACGGTTAAGAGAGTGTCAGGGTTACAACTGGACGTTGAAGATAATTACTGTGATACAACAGGCATTGATAAGGAATAATTATGATGGTGACTTATTCGTTCGCTACGATAATCGTGCTGGTGGTTGTGTTAATCGTCAGCATGTTCAAGGTGTTACGTGAATATGAGCGGGCAGTAGTATTCCTGCTTGGGCGTTTTTACGAGGTAAAGGGACCGGGCCTGATCATCATTGTTCCAATCATCCAGCAGATGGTGCGGGTTGATTTGCGTACTATCGTTCTTGATGTTCCGACTCAGGACTTGATCACCAGGGACAACGTTTCAGTTCGTGTTAACGCGGTGGTTTATTTTCGGGTCGTTGACCCGAAAATGGCGATCAATAATGTTGAAAATTATCTTGAAGCCACCAGCCAATTGTCTCAGACCACGTTGCGATCTGTGCTTGGTCAGCATGAGCTTGATGAACTGTTGTCTGCAAGGGAAGAACTGAATAAAGATTTACAGGTCATTTTGGATCAGCATACCGATAATTGGGGCATCAAAATTTCTAATGTAGAAATCAAGCATGTCGATCTAGATGACAGTATGGTTCGGGCTCTGGCGAGGCAGGCAGAAGCTGAGCGTTCCCGTCGTGCAAAAGTGATTCACGCAACCGGTGAGCTTGAAGCGTCGGCTAAATTGCAGGAAGCCGCACAAGTGTTGAATAAGGCTCCTAACGCGGTTCAGCTTCGTTATATGCAGACCCTGACTGAAATATCCAACGACCGAACAACGACCATTGTTTTCCCTATGCCGATCGACATGATGGACAAGATGTCGTCAGTTTTCCATCAGCCCAAACAGCAGAAAGATAAATCGTCCTGAGGATGATTTATTCTCCAATTATGTAGGCAGAAAATTGAACAAAACCGGCTCTGATTTGGAGCCGGTTTTATATTGGTTTAAGTCATATAGATGTACAGAATCTATTATGATTTTTGCAGCATAAAGGTTTGATATTCAAGATCTTCAAACTGACGATCCAAAATAACAAGCCCAACAATGGTGGTGAGCAACATGGTAACAGTGAAACCATAGCCGTAATATACAGGCCCTAAATCTATGCTGTATTGCGCAAGCAGGTAGTTGCCTCCGGCCATTAACGCTGTCAGTATCAGGGCTGCATATCGTTTATCCAAATAGTACATAACATTGAGAATGGCCATTACCAACACTTGAAGACTGACCCCGACCAGGTCGATATAAAGCAGGTGAAGGTAGGCGAGGTCAATATCCAGCGCTAGCAGAATATCTTCCGCCCACAACAGTAACAGTGCCAGTGTCATTCCCTGAACTTTAAATATTTCATAAATGCTTTGGCGACAGGCAAGGACCATTCTGTCTTTGAGCAGGTAGATAGAATCGAGGGTTGCCCCTTCACGTACAGCGTCGTAATACTTGAGGCAGGCGTCAGCAAAATCGGTTTCCATCCGCATCATAAAAACGGCCATGCCGGGAACAATTGCCAGGTAAGCAATAAAAATCGGCAAATCATAGATATAAGAGGCTCTGAAAACTGCAATTACCTGATGCGAGGTTTCATCTCTGAACCAGAACACGAATTTGTCAGCCCAGACACCGAGGTTGTACAAAAATCCGCAGCAGATCAGGGAGAAGAATGTTTTTTTATAGTTCAGAAAATCCAGAGAGAGCAGACGGTCGGCCGGAAAATCCCGGATAACGTGATAAAGAAAGGAGAAGGTTAGCAGCGCCTGGCTACTGCAAAATATGAGCATTAAACCCAGTAAACCTGAAGGAGGAAGGATTAGGGCAAGAAGGATCATCATGCTGTAGCTGAACATCATGGTGAAAAAGATCCGGTAGTACTCTTTCATCCCACTCAGGAAAATAATGATAAGCCACTGGTTACACAATAGAATCAGTGAGGTGAAAATGACGATTCTTACCGCAGGTTCAATTTCTGGAGAGATAGCCAGAACTGCCCCGCCAATAACTCCGGCAATAAGACTGGTAACCAACATAGAGCCGAGCAGGTTAGGGACTATGCGCTGTTCATGGCCGGAGAAGATAAGATCGGAGATAAACCTGGTTAGCAGTAACTGGAACAGCCCGCTAATGATAAGTGAACCTGCCATGAGGTAAGTGACGATGACCAGGAACTGGACAATAACATAGGTAGGGAAAATCACCCCGATACTCAGTAAACCTATTACCAGTAGTGCCAGAATCGACAGAACCCATGGTCCGGAACTGATAAGTCCGGCGAGGCCATACGCTTCAACAATTGACAGTAGAGAGTTCTTTTTGAGGATCTTTCTTAACTCAAATCCTATTCCGGCCATGGATTGCCTCCTTATATAAGCGCCGGTAGGCGTCATACATCATTGTTTCATCGTAATAGCGTGTTACTCGTTGTTTCCCGTTTTCACCGGCCAGGCGCCATGCCTCGTCATCCGCCAGCACTTTAATAATTGCTTTTGCGCCGTCATCAGGGCTGGCGATAGGAATGATCTCACCGGCAGAACCCAGTGCTGCATCTTCCCCCGGAGCACCGTTTATAATTTCCCGGCAGGCGCCAACTTCCGTTGCGATACAAGGAATGCCTGCTGCCATTGCCTCCAGTAATACCAAGGGTTGTGCTTCACTGATGGAGGTCAGCATTAGTACCCCCAGCTTTGGCAAGATTTCTACAACGTTCTGGCTGCCAAGCATTTTCACTTTGCCGTTTAATCCCAGGCTTTCAATAAGCAGCTCACACTCATGAACGTAATCCTGATCTTCTTCTTTGGGGCCGATTATCCAGCCTTCGAGCTCGGGAATATGCTCCATTGCATTACGTATGGTTCGGATAAAGGATTTGATATCTTTGATAGGAACAACCCGACCGACTAAACCCGCCACCATCGGTGGTTTATCCGGCCTTTTCAGGTAGGCTTCATGAAATCGCTGTGTATTAATGCCGTTAACAATAACTCGGGTTTTGCTTTCAGGTGCACCATCGCGGTGCTGGCGTTGCCTGTTCCCTTCAAACAAAGCGATGACTTCATCTGCCTGATGGTATGCAGTTAAGCCGAGTTGTTCAAAGAACCTAATCCAGGTTTTACGTGTCAGGTCCATGTCTTTATGCATGCTGATATCGATCAGGTTGTGCCTGTCCTTAATCCAGTTGGCTTGGGCCAGATCGATTTTTCGTTCTTTGGTGTAAATGCCATGCTCAGTCAAGAGGTATGGCCGACTGGTTTGCTGTTTACACAAGCATCCGAGAAAACCCGCATAACCGGTTGAGATACTGTGGTAGACCTTAGCGTTTGGCAGGTTTTTGGATATGCGTGACAAAATAAAGATCGGTTTGAAAATATTGCGATAGGTCCAGAAATAATCAACAAAAGACTGGTTCTCTGCTGTTTTGCTGTATTGCTCAGTCAACACATCCCACGATGCTCGGCTATACAGGAAGTCTGCAAGAGTAAGTTGATTATTTTGCCCCAGAAGATCTGCTGTATCAGTTAACAGCTCATCGGGGAGCGGTTTTTTTTTCTTATCGAAATAGGACAAAAAGTTTCCCCAGGTCCTGAACTTACTTTCGCTGCCTGCACGAACACCTGGTTTGATGTCATCCTGGTTGGAAAGCAGGTAGTGTTCTTCAAAGCCGACAACATTTGGGGGGAAGGTGTAGGCTGCTTTGTCATAGAAATCGGGCTGTCCGCCTAAAAAAATCAGGTGAAAGCTGAATTCAGGAAGGCCGGAAATAATCTGGTGTACCCAACTTGATACGCCGCCCCGTACGTAAGGGTAGGTACCTTCCAGCAGCAGGCAGATATCCACTTCTTTTTTCATGACCAGTACTCCCTGATTTGGCTCAGTTTATCTCCCTGTCGTTGCGGAAAATATGAAATGTAATGGCGTGTTTTGGGGTAGTCACCAATGATATAAGCGGCTTCTGCCATGTAGGGGGCGACTTGTTTAACAAGCAGGCCTCCGTCGAGGGCCTGTGTGAGATACTCAATCGCTTCATGAGCTTTGTTCTGCTCAAGCATGACTCGCCCAAGCAGCAGGTTATAAGATGCTCTGTCAGTGATTTGATTTGCGAGTTTCAGGTAGCGCTCTGCCTGTGAAAGGTAATGTTTTTTGATAATGCCATCTGCAATGCCCAGGTAACACAATTCCCAGTATTGCTGCGCAATCTCAAAAGCCGTATCAGCTTGTTTATGTTTTTTAAATTGTTCTTTCAGCTGAACGAGAGATTCATTGATGCGGGATTCTGTGTCTTCAAGCGAGGCATAAGCCAGCAGACGTACATCATCGGACAAGTCTTTAAGTGCAAGTTGTAACAATGGAACAGCCTGTTGGCGAGGTAAGTGGCGAATAGCACTGACGGCAAGTAAGCGTCGTTCCTGGTCATTGTTAAACAATAAAATATCGCGCAGTGCACCGGCTCCGAACTGGTTATCAAGCAGTTCCCCCGGGTTTTGTGGTAATGGTGTTTCTTCGCAGGGTTGCCATGTGACCAGGTTTTGCTTCCTGGGTAGGTGAAGCGCAACCAGCAGAGCACATGCCGTACCGATGATGCCGAACAGAGGCATCAAGAAATTGATAATGAACAAGAAAGAGGCTGAGCTGAGCAAAGGGAACTTAAACTTAGTCGGCAATAGTAGCCAGCTAAGTGCAGCAAAGCTGGCACTGGCGATGGCATGGGTTCCCAAAAAAGACAGCCACATAGCGGCGGTCATTTCACTATTAAAGACGATATAGAAGCTGATGCTCTCAAATGCTATCGTCTGAATACATAGCCATTTCTTCATCAAATGCTCCCAGCTCATCCATAATTAACCTGATCTCTTGGCGGCGCTTGTCCAGCGAAAGAGGACCAAGGATATCTATTTCATCGTGATTTTTATGCAATTGTTTTTGTAGTAACTCCTGAAGACGTTTTACATATTGTTGGGCATCGTAAACAGTGGTGAGAGGAAGCAATACAGCTAACGCAGGATGGCCATCACGGGTTTGACAGGACCAGTAAACATCAGCCCCCCGGCGATAGTCGATAATTGAATCCAGTGTCTGTTTATTTAATCCACTTCTATCAATGCATGCCACCAGAGTGGAATCTGCGCCGTAGTGATGTTTGTTGTACTCAGCTCGCTCGATATAGCGGAGGAACAAATCGCTTTGATGTTTATTAAGTACAGGTGCGATGATGGCATCGCTGAGTAGGTCAGCAGAGTGATTAGCAACCAGTGACAGCAATGCAATATTTGACGGTGTAAGCATGAAGAATTTTGTTCTTTCTGCCACAACGATGGCCTGTAGCTTTTTATGTGTATCAAGCAGGGGAATACATAGCTGATATCTTGATTTGTGCTCTTGCCCGCTTTCAAGTTGAGCAGGAGAGAGTAGCTTTTTACATTCAAGCATATCCAGCAACATCGGGTCGTCTGTAATCAATTGATGGTCGTCACCTAATACTGCATGAGCGTGGGGTACTAATTCGCCGTTCGTGATTCTGTAGATCCCGGCAACTTCAATGCCGACAATTTCAGCGAACAGGTTCAGGAATGGTTGCCCCAAATGCTCAATCCGGTGATCACTGTGCTGTGTCGCCAGTTTTTGGAGTTCATTGATACTCGATCTGAGGCTGACTGTCTGGCCCGCGGTTCGCTGCTCAAGCTGATCATGGGATACTTTAAGCAGGTGATAATGCTCGGTGAAGCTGTCGAGGCGCTGTGTCATATACTGGTGATCCAGAATGTGTTTCTGATTGATGTTATGCCAGTAATCGCGAAATTCACCTGCGATCATTGCTGTCAGAATCGTTCCTACGGCCAGTGAAAAAGGATAAAACTCCAGAAATCCGGTTGCGCTCATGATGCTGGCAACTCCGGCACACATGAGTAACGCACAGCTGATGCCTTTGGCGAATCCGTACCTCAGAGCGATTAAAAGCGGTCCGAACAAAGGCCAGAAAAAGTAAGGCTCACTATTTGTCGGAGCAAGTGAGCCGGACTGCGTCCAGACATAAATTGAGATAACGGAAACAATGGTCGTTTCCATCCAGGCAAAGCCTTCCTGCTTAAAGCCGTTTATTAACCTGCGCCATGATTTGTTCATCATTGTCCTTTTGGCTTGTTGTTATTGTTCTGTTTTCAGCCCGTCTAACAGCTCTTCTATGACGATATGTCCGGTACCGCTGACACTTTCTCTTCCCCAGCCGCCACGGGTTCCGGTCGCTCGCCAATAAGTTGTTTTTGTTTTGGCTGATTTCACTTCTAACGTGATACCTACTGCCGGCTCGCCATCAAGTCCACTTTTATAGTGCCACTCTTCAACGGAACCGGTAATGATGTAGTCAATAGGTTGTGATGCGAGCCATGACTGAGCGGCGCGCCTTTTTTCGTTAGTATCCAGAATGCTGGCCAGATCTTTGGTCTTATGTTCTGGATACATAACGGCATTAATGCCTTTGGCGTAGAGTTGGGCAATCAAGATCTGTTCAGCTTTCTCGGCTGCAAGTGGAGTATTTGAATTGTTAATCATTGGCATGACAGCCCAACTGCTGTCAGCCGGGAAAGCAGGGCTGTCCGGTACCTGGTAGCTGGAGCAGGCACTGAGGGCGAGGCTCAGGCCGGTAGCAAGTAGTAAAGTTTTCTTCATCATCATTATTATCCTTTAGAAGCTGTAGTAATAACCCATTGACAGTTTTAGTGACTGATCGCCGTTTCTGTCCTGACTCTGCCAGTCGACGGATAAATACAGTTCATCGTTGCCAAACAGCCGCCAGCCCAGGCCAGAGCTGACGGCCAGATCTGCCTGACTGTTCGTGACGTTGTAACCAAGCGAGGTATCCAGCCAGTATCGTGGCGACGGAACCGTTGCTCCGGGAGTGCTAGGGTTACCATGCCACAGTCGTTGTCCGACAGAGATTCGTTGGTATTCATCTTCGATGAAATCAGCACTGGTCAAAGGTGTTGAGCCTTGATTCCAGTTGTTAACACCGTCCAATGGCTGGTTACTCAAATCGACTTTCTGCATTGTAATATCGGCGTAGACTTGCCATGCCGGATCGTTAAAGAAGAACTGCTCTGCAGCCCTCAGATTAAAATCCCAGCCTTTGCCAATGTCATCGTTAAATCGCGTAGAAAGTTCATGCCAGTTAAACCGCATTGACAGCAATTCGCGTGCGGTTGGTTGATAATTTAGCGTCAGTCCAATGTGATCGCTCTGACCGGCAAGAGTCATCAACTGGCTGGCTTCAATGTGGTCGTTTATCGCAAGGGTGAGTTCGCTGTTCCAGTAATCATCAAGGGGTGTTTCTAATGAAGCTTTTAAACCCAGCCGTTGATCGCCGACGCCGTCCGCAAAATCGAAACCCAGTTGCCAGTTGGTTTCGACTTGTTGGTACTGATATAGGCCGCGTAATCGTTTTTCGTTATCAATGTTATTACCAACGAATAACTCAGGCGTTCCCGATTGCTGATAATCAGAGCCCAGCCGCCAGTTACCGTCTTTATGCGGAGAGTAGTAATCGAGGCTGTATCGGGTGATATCCCATTCGGTGTTTTGTTCGATATTGGTGCGAAGGCTGTGAGTTTTGTTTGGATGCTGACTGACGTGAATTTTCCGCAGCTGATTTTCCACTGCCTGATCGGTTTGTTTGCCTAAGTTTGCCTGACCGTGCTGCCATGCTTTCTGATGTTGCCCGGTAAGCTGCAGAGCAAGGTTTTTGTCTGCAAGGGGCAGGTTGAGTGAGTTTGTCAGTAGAGTTTCCATTGCACCTCGATCTTTACGTTCGATTGCAATGTATAACTTTTGCCAGTCAGGTAATTGGTAGTTTTTTAGTGCCGTTCTCTGATGCCAGAATAAAACGTTATCTGACTGCCTGTTGGCCAGATAGTAAAGATATAACTCTTCTGTTCGGTTTTGGTTAGGCTGACTTAATGCTGCGTCTTTTGCCAGTTTGGATGCCAGGTTTTCACCGGCAAACAGGGCAACCAGAGAACGATAAGAAATATCGCCATCTTCGAGCTTCAGTAGTTCGCCGCTCAGTTTCTCTGCGGAATAACGCCTTAACTTATAGGCTTTATCATATTGCCCCATGCGTTCAGCCAATGAGGCATAATTCAGAATAACGGCCACATCCGCTTTACTATCCGTTGCATCAGAATAAGCCTGCTCTGAGTTAAGCAGAATTTGTTGATACCATGCCTCTGCTTCCGGAAGTTTATCAAGTTGCTGCGCAGCTGTGGCAAAGCCCAACCATAAATCATCGTTACCGCGTAACGATGATTTATACTCTTCATAGATATCGGCTGTCTTTTCCTGGTTGTTGGTATTTATTGCCAGCCAGAGAATGCCGTTGATTGCTGCGGTGTTATAGGGGGAGTAAGAAAGAGTCTGTTGATAGAAAACAAAGGCTTTTTCTGTTTCGTTATTCTGAGCTGCTTCTTGTGCCAGATAAATAAGGATCTCTGGTGTTTGATTCAGTTTGGGATCTCTGCCTGCTTCATCAAGTAACTTGATAAAGGTCGAACGGTCACCGTTTTTCTCAGTTGCCTGAATAGCAGCGAGTAGTGCGGTTTTACTTCCTTGAGAGTGATACAAGGTAAGCAGGTTTTCGATATCTTTGTCAGTTAATGGTGAGTTGATACGCAGGTATCTGAAGACATCAATTTTGTCGCTGTTGGTCTGCATCAGACGATATTGTGTTTGTTTGGCGATGGCTCTGTTATTTGTATCCCAGGCTAGGGAAAGTACAGTTTCTAGATAATCATCATCGGCGTACAGCCACTCAGGAGGCGCTGTTAACGCAGTTAAAGCTGGTCCAGGTTGATGCAACTGTATAAAGGCATTTGAGGACAACAGCGCTTCATCCGTTGTTGGTTTACGAAGTTGGGTCAGGCGTTCCCATTTTTTGATCACTTGTTGATAATTGCCCTGATAATTATAAAGGCGTGCCTGATGACTGATTAGCTCCGCATCACGTGGTCTCGTGGTCGCAAGGCGGTTAATACTGGCTATTGCACTTTGAGTTCCCTGTGCTTTTTCATGAGCATTTAACCAGTTGTCGTATTCGGATGGTTTGATTTGATTGCTGCTGACCAACCGCTGGTAAAAGATACTTTCGTAATAAATATCACCGAGGGCTCGGGATTCTTCTATACCAGAACGTATTTGCTGTTCTGATATATTGTAGGCCAACAGTTGGCGACTAAGTTTATAGGCGTTTTGAAGATCACCCTGCCAGCGGTACAGATCATGTAGTTTGCTAAGAGATGTCTGTGACGGACTGTTTTGGACCAGATCGTTTAATAAAGAAACGGCAATGTTGATGTTGCCAGTGGAAATAGCAAGCTCAGCTGTTTTTGCTCTTAATGCATCATCAGGGGCAATACTGAGTAATTTCAGAGACTGCCTTAAAGCAGTAATAGAGTTACCAATAGCTAATGAGTGGTCAATTGTCAGTTGAAGAAATTCAGGTTGGTCACATAACTTACCACTGTAGGTCAGTATGAACTGTTTACTGAGTTTTGCTTCATCAGATAATGCAAACAGACGGAAAAGCTTTTGTGCTTCATCGACTGTTTCTATCTCGCGAAAAGCGTCTAGCTGTAGCCTGAGGGAATTTTCATAATCTGAATTTTGCAATGCCAGATTAACGAGTTCCTGATAACTGGTTTTTTCACTGTGCAGGTGGGGAAGTAAGATATCGTAACCAGTTTTGGGCATTGACAGTGAGATAGCGGCATCAGCATATTTTCTTGCCAGTTCGGCTTCGGGGATATAGCCGACAGAGTTGAGCAATTGACGTAACGCCTCATCTGTTTTGCTTTCTGTTTTATCACCTTGTTGGTAGGATTTTTCCAGCAATAAGCTCAGGTAGACGTCAAAGGCTTCCCAGTCCTTGCTGCCGTCTTCTTTAAATAGAATTTCAGCTGTTAGCTTCAGCGCATCATCCAGATCCCCAATCCTCTGGTAGTTCTCGATGATTTGCTGGATTATTTCTCTGTTTTCCGGCTCCCTGACATACATTTCCTGCAGGAATGCCAGTGATACTTCAGGCGATGATGAGCGGGAAATTAACTTCGTCAACATCTCTTTACTGGGCGCAACAAGCCACATCGCCCACACCGAAGTGAGCGTCAAAATGATCAAAGTAAGCTTGTTGACCAGACGGATTCTGGGCTTCTTTGATTTATCAGTCTGTGGTTGATTACTATCCTGAACCATATTTAATACAGCTAATCCTTTATTTTTGTTTTTTATCAATCATTTAATGCAGGTTAATGTGCCGGAAATCCTCCCTGATTGTGTGGTTTTATAGCGAACCGTTGTGCTGTTTAATCTTTTCCGAGTGAAAGCTACAGCGCTTTGTAATTCGCAGCTATTGCCGTTAGCGAGTTCAAATTCAAATGGAACATAGCTGTCAAAGTCCCATTGAATCGTTGAGCCATTTGGCTGCCAGCTAACGAGCTTTCCATTGGCATTTTTCAGAATAATGTCGGTATCTGGTGAGTTCTGTAGAGTTAATCGCGTTTTAGGCTGCTTTAAGATCAGATACTTACCATCAGGGCCAGAATCCCAACCAGCAATTGAGCTGTTATTGATTGCCGGGTATCCCAGTTTCTCGGGAACCCTGATGCTTTTTATGCCTGTACTGGTAATTTGCCATTGATCGTTAAGTGTTTTTGCAATGCCGGTTTCATATAAAGAGCTGGCTCGACGGGCATAGTCACTCAGGTAGAGAGGGATGACTTTCTGTTTGAGTGACCAGTTGTACACATCAAGCAGTCCTTTCAGTGAAGCCGGGTAAGCGCCCGAATACATGTGGTAATAAATGCTGATGTTTTTTAAACGACGAGGCGCTCCCAGGATTTCGAATGTCTCAATTGCCCGGTTATAGCCATCATGGTGCTCAGTCCACAGATTGGTATAAAGGTTTTCATTCAGTACTGGGGCATATACTTGAGCAGCAGAGGGATACCATGCGATGGTAGGAGATACCCTCGTTAAGCTGCTGTTTCCTTTTACGACATAAGTATTGCCGCCATTCACATTGAGCAAGTTAGCTTTTTCTGCAATACCCAGTACATCTTCTCCGGGATCAGCTTCACCTGACCACAGGATGAGTTTTACTTTCTTATTGGCAGGAGCCAGATGCTTGTTGATGTAATTGGTGCTGCCAATAATTTCATTGTCGTAGTCAACGACATAGCCGGGAATAGGAAGGTGGTCGCCATATTGTTTGTTTTCTCCCACACTCCAGAAAAAAGGGTGGCTGAATGTATGCGAGGCCAGTTCGACATTAGGCTGAGCAAAAATTTTTTTGGCAATGGCTTCTAACTCATTGCTTATATTCGGGTATAAACCACGTTTACCGATTTCTCCTTCAATGACTGAAACGGTATGCGGAAGGGCGTATTTAGTAAAAACATGATCAAGCAGAACTTCGGCTGTGTAGGGTTTCCCAGGGAACCATGCCTTGGATGGAAAGCCATCACCATCGACGTGGCTGGTTAGAATACGCCGGGCTGACTCGGTTGTGGCATCGGCTGCCGGAATTGCGGGAAGGTTGAGGGTAGTTTGAATGAGCCAGAAAGGGTCAAGAAGCCAGGTTTGGTTACCATTGGCAAGGTATGCAATTGGAAATGGATTTAGTACAGCGCCACCCCATGGAGCCTGGATCAACAGAGCCGATGTCTTTCCTCGTTCATCTTTTACATTAATCAATGAATCGATATTTGAGTGCTTTACAGACCACTGTCGGTATGTCTCGAATTCACTGAAAGGTGCGGGGTAGTATCCATCTACCCAACGCTGGCCTTTTGTTACTTCAACTTTCCCGGAAAGCTCGCCGGCCTCAGTAATACCAAGCTTGTTTAGCAATAAACGATTTGTCGGTAAGGCATTGATGAACAACATTGGACGGGTATTGATGACGGTTTGAAGCCAAGTTTGTAGGGAATTGTTGAACTGATATGACACATCTTCCAACCACAGGAATACAGCGGCGTATCGGCTGATATCAAGCTTGGAAAAGTTTGTTGTATTAATATCCCGGCATTCAGGTACATAGCCATAGTATTCAATCGGCATTGACATCATTGTATGGCATGGTGAATCAGTGAACTTGAACTGATGTCCGTCATAAAATCCCAATACGCGTTTGGCAACAGGAACGACAGTGCTTACGCCAAACTCATATAGCATTCCGTCACTGACATACGGGGTATAACCTTCACTGATTAATCTTTTAGCTGCTGCTTTCTGGCGTTCCCTGTACTTTGCCGGAATATAGTCAATAACAATGGCTTCAATGCCCTGATCTTTGAGTTTGTCGAGCTTTCCTTTTAGCCATTGGGTGTCTTTTTGTTTCACCGTGCGATAGCTGTTATCAAGTGGGTCATAGCTATGATAAAGCGATTCTGCAACAACGGCTGTGATAGCCGGTTGAACCTGATCTGTTATTTCAAATCCACGGTTCAGGAGTAGTTGTGGATTGGCTTTTGATTTATGGAGAGAGTTAATAATTGTGACAAGGGCTTCTTGTTGCGATTTTTGCTCTGTTTCCTCATCAGCAAACAGGTAATAACTGTCGAGAGTGTCCAGAAACAGGCCATCAAAGCCGTGGGCCAGAATTTTATCAGCCTGAGTGTACAGGTGCTTTTGCCAGGGCGTAGCGGTTAAATCCATCACAAAACTGTTCCAGTTTTGGTTTTTAACCGATGATGCTGATTTTAATTCTGGTGGCAGTTCTGTTCCGTCAAATTCACCGATACTGAGATAGGCATAAACTTTTGTCTCAGCTTTATGTAGGGTATTGATTTGTTTGTCGGTTATGAGCCCGGGGGTTACAACAACACGGTCATAGTTGATGAGTTCACGTACAGAGTCGATTTCTCCGTAATAGAAAGCAATTGATGCTGGTGTTTTTGCAAAGGCGAGTATTGGTAACAGCGAAAGTATCAACAAAATTAATCGCATAGCAATTCCCTCTTAAAAACATAAGCAACCAATCCAGTATGCTAGCTTCTACTTTAAACTTAAGTATGTGTGTTTCTAAGGATTTGGAGTGGTTATGCAATCATTTTGTGATGTCAGGACTGTTTTTGGAGTTTAGCGAAGTGAAGGGTGTTAAGAATCTGAGTCTTATGATGCTTAGCGTTATGCTGTAAAATATGCAGTAATTCAGTGTAGCCAGATGAATTTCTGGTTACCTCGTAATCATAGTGAAAGATAAATGACCAAGAAGAAGCAACCGCAGGTCCCAAAAAAAGGCCTGCACCCGCGAAATCCTCATCGTGAGCGTTATGACTTTAATGCATTGACAAAAAGCTGCCCTCAGTTGGCTCCATTTATTAGTGAGAACAACTTTGGTGACTTGTCTGTTGATTTCTCCAATCCAGATGCTGTTAAGACATTAAACAAAGCTTTGCTGAAGCACTTTTATCAGGTCGAACACTGGGACATTCCACCGGGCTATTTGTGTCCGCCGATCCCGGGAAGAGCTGATTATTTGCACTATATTGCTGATCTACTGGCAGAATCTAATGAGGGAGAAATTCCGACCGGGAGAAAGATCCATGGTCTGGATGTCGGTGTAGGGGCAAACTGTGCTTATCCGATTGTTGGTCATCGTGTTTATGGCTGGAGTTTCGTCGGTGCAGATATTGATGCGCTTTCGATCAAATCCGCCAAATTTATTGTTGAAGCGAACCAAACGCTGGCTGGTGGCATTAAGTGTCGTCTGCAGAAAAATCCTGAGCATATATTTCAGGGGATGATAAACGATAAAGATCTCTTTGATTTCACTATGTGTAATCCGCCGTTCCATGCTTCTCTTGAAGATGCGATGGCTGGAAGTGAGCGTAAAGTGAGAAATCTGAATGCGAATGCCCGAAAGAAGGGAACCAAAGGTTTCGACTTGGCAGAGAAAAGTAAGAAGCCTGTGCTGAACTTTGGTGGTCAGAAGGCTGAGCTTTGGTGCCCGGGTGGTGAAATCGCTTTTATCAAGCGTATGATTAAACAGAGTGCGGAAAAAGCCGCTCAATGTTTTTGGTTCACCACATTAGTTTCGAAGAAAGAAAACCTTTCTGCAATTTACAATGCATTGAAGAAAGTTGGTGCAGTCGATGTTCGCACTTTGAACATGAGCCAGGGTCAAAAACAAACTCGCGTTGTCGCCTGGACTTTCCTTACTGTGGAACAGCAGAAAGAATGGCGTGAAGAGCGCTGGGTTAAATAAGCTCTTATATTCAAATATTTACCCTAAAAAAAAGCGGCTTTTGGCCGCTTTTTTTGTACTTGCGATTTGTGCAGAAAGTAAAAAGGAAAAACACAGGTGCCACTGATTTTGCAAGAGTTGGTGCATATTTTGCGTTAGTTGTTTATAGGGGATTAGTCGTTTACAGGGAGTTGGTTGTTTACACGGCGATCGTTTTTTGGAGTCGTAAGTTGATGATTTGGCGTATGTTTGGGTGACTCATGGTGGTTGTACAAAATAAATTATTGTACAACCTTGGTTCTTATACTAGATTTAGTTGTACAAGGTTAATGTTTTGTACAAGGTGGTGGATTATGTCTATTCCGGTTGGTATCAGCGCTTGTGTACTTGGCCATAAAGTCCGTTTTGACGGCGGTCATAAGCAAAACCGTTTTGTGGTTGATGAGTTGGCTAACTATGTTGATTTCAGACCTGTTTGCCCTGAAATTGGTATTGGAATGACTATTCCACGTCCGACGATTCGCCTACTGCAATTACCTGACGGTGACGAGCGACTGGTGGAGGTTAAAAATCAGGACAAAGATCATACATCAAAAATGAAAGACTTTGCCCATAAGCAAGTATCAACATTTGATGAGTTGTGCGGATACGTGGTTTGTGCCAAATCGCCGACATGCGGAATGGAAAGGGTTAAGCTTTACATTCCAAATGGCAATACTGTTCCTGGAGGTACTGTTGGGGTTTATACCAAAGAATTGATGGCAAAAATGCCTTGGTTACCCATTGAAGAAGACGGCAGGTTGCAAGATCCGGTTCTGAGGGAAAACTTTGTTGCTCGTATTTTTTCCTTGAACGACTTCTATCTGTCTCTCAGAGAAAACCGCACACCAGGTGCATTCGTTGACTTTCATTCAAGATACAAGCTGGTGCTAATGGCACATAGTCCAATGGCTTATAAAAAGATGGGTCGCTTGGTTGCATCGGTTAAAGAATGGGATATGGACGAGTTTTATTACGAATATCGCCAGCAATTAATGGATGCAATAAAAGAAAGAGCAAGCAGGAAAAATAAAACCAATGTGTTGATGCACCTGCAGGGCTATTTCAAGCGTTCGCTGACCAAGCGCCAGAAGCAGGAATTGTCTGAGCTGATTGATAATTACCGTGAAGGCCATCTGCCAATTCTGGCTCCACTGGCATTAATCAAACATTACTTGAATGAATACCCTGTACCTTACTTGCAGCTACAAACATTTTTAGATCCATACCCGCAGGAGTTGAAGTTACGTTATGGATTGTGAAAGCCCAAATTATTCCATTAAAGAAGTCTCAGAAAAAACGGGGGTTAATCCGGTTACATTGCGAGCATGGCAAAGGCGTTATGGTTTACTTAACCCTCAACGCACGGAGAAAGGTCACCGCCTGTATTCTGAAAATGATATTGAGAAGATCCAACGGATACTTTCATGGCTAGAGAAAGGAGTTGCCATCGGAAAGGTGCGTCCTTTAATTGAAGGTACTGAATCGAGAGCCGGGCAAGAAAGCAAAGATACCGATCATGATGAGATTGTTATTTCGATTATGGCAGCGCTCTCTGACTGCAATCGAGCTAAATTGGATCGGTTACTGATTCAGGTAATGAAAGAGTATCCGGCTGAAGTCTTTATCAACCGGGTTGTAAATATGGTTGAAAAACAAATCAACCAGCCAACTAACCCATTGAGTAATATCCAGGCTTCATTATGGCAGTCGGTCTTGATTGAAAGGAATCTCTCGCTCATTGCTCAGTCACGAAAGCAGTCGTTGAAGCCATGCTATTTATTAAGTTTTGATAAAACAAATGGTTATAAGCTCTGGCTTAAAGCATGGAAACTGACTGACGATGGTTACAGTGTCACTGTTATGCCAGAGCTTTCGGGCAAATTAACTGCTTTGAATAGCGTCTTTGAAAAAGCAAATGTCGCTAAGGTTGTTCTCTACGGTAATACCAGCCTGAATGCCAGTGATATGACGCAATTGGAATTGCTTTTAACAAACCTGAAGCAAAAAACGGAATGCGATATTAAGTTTGCCGGCGATATTTCTCTGATTCATAAAGATTTTATAACCAGCTGTAACGCATAGGAGATGGAAATGGCTAATAGTAAGACCGGATTGGTCTGGTTTCGCGCAGATCTCCGTGTTGTAGATAACACGGCATTGACTGCAGCCTGTCAGCGCAGTGATAACGTGATAGCTATTTTCACCTCAACACCAATGCAATGGCATGAGCACAATGTCGCACCGATTCAGGTTGATTTGATTCAAAGAAGGTTGGGAGTATTGCGCAGTCAACTGGCTGAGATTGGTATTCCTTTGTTGATTTATCAAGTCGCTGATTTTGAGGCGGCGGCAAAAAGCGTTTGCGAACTGGCCCAGAAGCATCAAGTCAATCATGTGTATTGCAACAAGCAATATGAATGGAACGAACAGAATCGTGATGAGATCACCGGACATTTGCTGAGCGAGCAAGGTATAAAGTTCAGTGCATTTGATGATGCCTGCATTATTGAACCCGGAAAGGTGCAGACCAAAAATGGCGACCCTTATAAAGTATTCACACCGTTCAGAAAAGAATGGCTCCGACTGTTTCGCCATGCAATGCCAAAGGTTCAGCCTGTTCCCCAAGTAAAGAAAGAATCTGAGGAGGCAGTTAGCTCTTTGTCGGAAGCATTATTTGTTCATGACAAAATTGAATTAACCTATCCGAAAAAAGACAGTTTGCAATGGCCGGTAGATGAAGATGCTATCCGTCAAAGGTTGCGGACATTCTGTAGCGAGAAAGCTCAGATATATCATGAACAGCGGGATATTCCGGCAATAGACGGCACCAGTTGTCTGTCGCCGTATCTTACTCTTGGTGCTCTTTCTCCCCGTCAGTGTGTCAGTGCATTGCTGGAAGTCTTTCCTCATTGCTTTGATGAGCCAGAAAGCGGCGCATTCAGCTGGCTTAATGAGATTATCTGGCGTGAATTTTACCGTCATCTGATGGTGGCTTTTCCAAGACTGAGTCGGGATCAGCCATTTCAGAGCTGGACTAGAAATATCAGTTGGCGACAGTCTGAGTCGGATTTGGCGGCTTGGCAGCAGGGAAGAACCGGTTTTCCAATTGTGGATGCGGCAATGCGTCAGTTGAAGGAAACGGGCTGGATGCATAATCGGTTGAGAATGATCACCGCGAGTTTTCTAACCAAAGATTTGCTGATTAATTGGCGGGAAGGAGAGCGTTGGTTTATGTCGCAGTTGGTTGACGGTGACCTCGCAGCTAACAATGGCGGGTGGCAATGGGCGGCATCAACGGGCACAGATGCTCAGCCATATTTCAGGGTGTTTAATCCGACCACTCAGGGTGAACGCTTTGATCCTGATGGTCAGTTTATTCGTACTTGGGTACATGAATTAAAAGACGTGCCGGATAAATTTATTCATCAACCGCATTCATGGCCAGGAGCGGTTCAAATCAATTATCCCGCTCCAATTGTTGACCATAAATCAGCGCGTCTGGCAGCAATTGAAGCCTTTAAAATTGCAAAAGAACAGTTGGAAGTTTAATTGCAAATGTGACTATTAGCCCGAATGGCAGGAGGATGTATGTCAGAACAGTCAGATTCATCCATCAATAAGTTTGTCGATGTTTATAGCAAACTGTCGAAACATAATTTGGCTGATCTCCGGGCTATTTATCATCAGGATATTATTTTTGAAGATCCGGCTCATCGGGTTGTCGGCTGGCAAAACCTCGATGACTACTTCAACCGTTTGTTTAAATCGGTGAAAGAATGCCAATTCGAAATTCATGAAACCTGCTTTCAACAAGATACTGCGTATGTACAATGGACAATGACTTTCAGTCATCCTCGGCTTTCAGGCGGTAAGGCTCGTGAAGTTAAAGGTTGTTCTTGTCTTAAGTACAGGGATGGCTTGGTTATTTATCATCGTGATTACTTTGATTTAGGAGAAATGCTCTACGAAGGTATTCCGCTTGTTGGAGGGTTAATACGACGTCTTAAGGAGAACCTGTAGCTATGGAGAGTGTTTTGATAACCGGGGCAAGCTCCGGCATAGGTGAACAACTGGCAATGGATTATGCTGCCGATGGTTATTTGGTTTACGCTTGCGGTCAGTCGGAGGAGCGACTTGAAGGGTTAAAGAAATATAACCCCAACATTCATCCTATTCGCTGTAATGTCACTGAACTTGATGAAGTACATAAGGCTTTTGCTGAGCTTTCTCTTTTTCCAAACTTAATTATTTTAAATGCCGGAACTTGTGAATATATCGAGCACGGGCAAATAGATGTTGATTTATTCAAACGCATTTACGATGTGAATGTGTTTGGTCTGCTCAACTGCATTCAGGTATTGCAGGATAATTTCAGTAATAAAACGCGCCTGGTTATTGTTGGGTCTACAGCTTCGTATATCCCATTACCAAGAGCTGAAGCTTATGGTTCTTCAAAAGCGGCGGTTGCTTATATTGCTAATTCGTTAGCCGTCGATCTTGCCCCGCAAGGTGTGAAAATAACCTTGGTTAGTCCTGGTTTTGTTAAAACACCGCTGACAGATAAAAACGATTTTGCCATGCCGATGTTGGTATCTACGGAATTGGCTTCAGAGAAAATTCGTCAGGGCATCGACATGGGGAAAACCGAAATCCATTTTCCTCTGAAATTTAGTCTACTACTGAAAGTTATATCGCTGTTACCGACAAGTTTGCAGTTAGCTGTGGTTAAACGTATGACAAGGAGACAAAGATGAAGATTGCCATTATCGGTTCCGGAATCTCTGGGTTGACATGTGCGTGGCATCTCCATCGCCAGCATGATATTACGGTATATGAAGCTAACAATTATATCGGCGGGCATACGGCAACTGTTGATGTCGACGTCGCCAGTGGAAGCTATGCCATTGATACCGGTTTTATTGTGTTTAACGACAGAACCTACCCTAATTTCGAAATGCTACTTGCTGAAATCGGTATTGCCGGTCAGCCAACTGAAATGAGTTTTAGTGTTCATAATGACGTGAGTGGCCTCGAATATAATGGTCACAGCCTGTCATCTATGTTTGCCCAGAAGCGAAATCTGCTGAACCCTTCGTTTTATCACTTCATCTTTGAAATTCTCCGTTTTAATAAACTGGCAAGAGAAATTGAAATCGACAATAAAAGTCAGCTTACGTTAGGGGAGTTCCTTAATCACAATAATTTCAGCGACTATTTTTGCCAGAACTACATTCTGCCGATGGGAGCAGCGATATGGTCATCGACCTTATCTGATATGCGGGCCTTTCCCCTGGAGTTCTTCATTCGTTTCTTTCGCAATCATGGTTTGCTTGAAGTGATGAATCGTCCGCAGTGGTTTGTTATTCCCGGAGGTTCCCGAGAGTACGTAAAACGCCTGATTGTGCCATTTGCAGAAAAGATTCGACTTAATTCTCCCGTACATCGTGTATTGAGAGATGAAAGCGGTGTAATTGTTGAGTCTGCGCGGGGTAAAGAGAAATACGACCATGTGATTTTTGCCAGCCATAGCGACCAGTCGCTCAACATGCTGGGCGATGCAACTGCCGGTGAACAACGTATTCTCGGCGCGATGACCTATCAGGACAACGAAGTGGTGCTGCATACCGATACTCGGTTGTTACCTCAGTCCCGCGCTGCCTGGGCTTCCTGGAACTATCACCTTGGTCCTGAAATGGTAAACGGTCAGCACAGGGATACGCGTCTGGCATCGCTGACCTACAACATGAACATTCTGCAGGGAATTGAGGCGCCTGAGACTTTTTGTGTCACATTAAATCAAACCAGTGCGATAGACCCGGATAAGGTCCTCAAGCGTTTTGTTTATGCGCACCCGGTTTTTACTACCGAGAGTATGGCTGCGCAGCGGGCGCGATCTGAAATCAACGGCAAGCAGAATACCTGGTTCTGTGGTGCTTATTGGTATAACGGCTTTCATGAAGATGGTGTTCGCAGTGCACTGGATGTCGTTGATGCGATTAATGATAACCCCGTTGTCGCTGGTAAAAACACGAGAAAAGCAGAATCCGATTTAGTTTCGCAGCAATTGCAACATCCTCGACAAGCCGTAACGGAACAAAAAAGTCGGGAGCAGGAATATGAATAGTGCGCTTTTCGTCGGCACAGTCAGGCATCGTCGCTTCACCCCAGTAAAACATAGTTTTACTTACCCTATGTTTATGCCTTTGATCGACCTGGATGAACTTGAACAACTTCAGACTTCAGTATTTGGATTTGGTCGCAGGTTATTCAATTTTGCAAGGTTCTCTGCTGGCGACTATCTGCGCGGTCATGATGTCGGAACTAAAGCCACATTTGAGTCGCCAGAAGCACTGAAGAAAGCCGTTATCGATAAAGTCGAAGAACTTACAGGTGAGCGAACAGAGGGAAGGGTAATGCTTCTTTGCCAGCTCAGGTATGCCGGTTGCTATTTCAGTCCGCTGAATCTTTATTATCTCTACGATCAGGATGATAAATGGCGCTGGATATTGGCTGAGGTCAGCAATACGCCATGGAATGAACGTCATTACTATGCGTTACCGGCAAAAGATCATTGGGATTCAGAACGCTGGACAGAGAAGAAATCATTTCATGTCTCGCCTTTCAATCCGATGAGTCAGCAGTATTGCTGGCGCCTGACTGAGCCTGACAGCCAACTGTTGGTTCATCTTGATATCTGCTCAGCAGAGGATAACAAGAAGGTACTGGACGCCACCATGGCAATGAAGCGCCAGCCATTCACCAGCAAGGCATTATGGCAGCTCATTGCCAAAACTCCCGTTCAAACAATAAAAGTTGTTATTGGAATTTACTGGCAGGCTTTGCGCCTGTGGCTCAAGCGGGTGCCTTTTTACAGCCATCCGGCAAGTTGATGGTTATCACAGGGAAGTAATCCGTTAAACACAAAGGAAAACGAATTGAGGGTCTGGATATGTTGAAGAGTGAAGTAAATCAATCTGAGTTTTCGGTGAGCGGTACCGACTCGCTGGCAAGACGATTTGTGTTTGGCATTCTCCGTCAGCTTCAGGGAGCCGGGTTGACCTTAGTGGAAAAGCAGGGTGAGACTTTTTTCTTCGGAGACAAACAGGCCATCTGTCAGGGGCATCTAATCGTCAATAATCCTGCTTTGTATAAACGTATTATCAAAGGGGGAAGTATTGCTGCTGGTGAAGCCTACATTGAAGCGTGGTGGGATTCTCCTGATGTCACTGAAGTCGTTCGTGTTCTTGCAATCAACCTTAGTTTGTTGGATCGGCTGGAGAGTAAAGTCAGCTGGCTGAGTGCATTGAAGAACAAGCTAATTCATCGTCAACGCAGAAACAGTGTCGCGACAGCCAAGCAAAATATTCTTGCTCACTATGATCTGGGCAATGATTTCTACCGTACCTTTTTAGACCCGAACATGCTTTATTCTGCCGCCGTGTATGAGTCTGAAAACCAGAGCTTGTTTCAGGCGCAGATTAATAAGATGGATAGGTTGTGTCGTCAGCTTGAGTTGAGCGACAAAGACCATTTACTGGAAATCGGTACGGGTTGGGGAGCACTGGCAATACATGCAGCCAAACACTATGGCTGCAAGGTGACAACGACCACAATCTCGGATGCACAGCATCAATGGGCGAAAGAGAAGATAGAGCAGGAAGGATTAAGTGACAGGATCACGTTGTTGAAGAATGATTACCGCGACTTGAAAGGCCAATTCGACAAAATTGTGTCGGTAGAAATGGTTGAAGCTGTCGGGAAGGAGTACCTGACAACATACATAAAGAAATGTCAGTCATTGTTAAAACCCCGTGGCAAATTGGCAATTCAGGCGATAACGATAGCCGATCAGCGTTATGACAGTTACAGCAAAGGTGTGGATTTTATTCAGAAACATATCTTTCCCGGCGGTTTTTTGCCATCAATCACTACGTTGGCAAATCACTTAACGGAGCATAGTGATTTTGTCATCAGGGATATTAAAGACATTGGACAGGATTACGCCAGAACCCTGTCTGAATGGCATAAGAAGTTTAACAGTAGTATCGAAACTTTACTTACACAGGGATTTGATGAGCGGTTTATCCGGATGTGGCGTTACTACCTATGCTACTGCGAAGGTGGGTTTTTAGAGCGTCGGATCAGTACAGTTCAGCTGGTGGCAAGTCGTGTTAGCTAGCACTGTAACTGTAAACATGTCATTTGCTCAAAAGCAATGAGAATTGTCTCACAGAGCTGAGAGTGATAACGATGATACAGATTTCGGAGGTGTTATGCCTTTCCGCGAGTTACTGGCAGTAGGAACAACGTTTAACCTTTATTGGTTTATTGCCGTGCTCGGTCAGGGTGACTGGGTATGGCTACTGGCGATAATGTTACTCGTCTGCTGGTGTCTGTACCGTGACACATGGCGTTTCGCTGCAATGATTGCTGCTTTTGGCATGACGTTGGATTACCTGCTTATTGAAATGGGCGTATTCCGTTTTGATTATCCCTTCCTACCAGTGTGGCTCGCCATGCTCTGGCTTGGTTTCGGTTCATTTGTTTGGGTAATCAGGCATGTTATCGCCTCTCATTCTCCTTTGCTAATCATCTTAATTGGTGGAGTAGGTGGAGCGATGAGTTATCTGGCCGGTTATCGGTTGGGAGCTGTTGACTTGCCATTAGGTATACTGACAACAATACCTGTTGTTCTGATTATATGGACGATTTTTACTGCCTTCATTCTACTCTTTCTGCAACGTTGTGATAAAGCTCAGCGCGAGTTCAGTCAGGAGGAAGAGGTATGAAATTCCCACAATCATTTTCTGCTGCCGTGAAAGCGGTCATTGCTACTTTGTTATTACTTATTTCTTCTGTCAGTTTCGCAGCTTGGCAAAGTTGGCCAGCGGTTGGAGATGCACGGTTAAAATGGGGGCCATGGGTGATTTACGACTCTGAGCTCCGAACCCCCACTGGGTTATACAGAAATGACGTAAGCGACATTGCCTTGGTTATCAAATATCAGCGAAACATAAATAAAGATGATTTACTGAAAGCAACGGATCAGCAATGGGAGCATTTAGGGATTGCGCTAAACAAACGTAGACAATGGCTCGCTAAGCTTGATGCCATGTGGCCAGATGTCAAAAAAGGAGATCGGTTGATCTTTGTGATTCGAGGTGAAAATGGATTTTTCTATCAGGATAACCTGAGGATAGGGATCATTGAGGACAAAGAAATGTCGCTGGCATTTATCAATATCTGGTTATCACCCGAAACCGCTTATCCGACCATACGTAGTCGTCTCATTGGTAATGTATAAACTGGCAGAGGTATCATGATTCTCAAGCGATTAAAGCAATGGCTGTGGATGTTGTTTGCGGGCGTTTGGCTCTATGGGTGTTCTGCTTCTATAGAGGATTATCAGGGAACAAAGCCGGACTTTGAATTGTTTGAATACTTCGAGGGTGACATCATTGCATGGGGAATGCTCCAGGACAGAAATGGTAAGCAGACTCGTCGGTTTGAAGTTCAGATTAAAGGACGTGTTCAAGGCAATTTATTAACCCTGGAAGAAGACTTTGTTTTTGATGACGGTGAAAAGCAGCACAGAACCTGGGTGATTACACGTAACATGGACGGGCACTATATAGGTAATGCTGATGATGTAGTTGGAGAAGCTACAGGTCATGTGTCCGGTAATGATCTGAACTGGAAGTATGTATTAAGAGTTCCTGTTGATGATACTACCTACGATATTACCTTTAATGACTGGATGTTCCGCCAGGATGAGAAAAGGGTATTCAATATCGCAGAAATGACTAAATGGGGATTCAGTGTCGGTAAAGTGATTCTATTTTTTGAAAAACAGTAATGACTAAGCAGAAATGTTTAAATAGGAAGAAAAATTGTATGGAAAGGATACAATTTATCCTTTGATAGCCCGCCACAAATTTATGCGGGCTTTTTTAATGCGTTAGGTAGTTACTGCAAAGTTGTTTATGTTCATGCTTACATTGATACATGTGTTTATCTGCTGCGCTTATCAGGGATTGAATGTCGTAATAAAATGCTTCATTACGATCAATGGTGACAAAACCTACCGAAGCGGAAAAAGGAATGCTCTTAAGCGTTAGCTCTTTATTGAACACATTCGCCAGCTCATGATAAAGCTCGTAAAAATCTTCCTGATCATTGCAACTTGCCAACAAAACAAATTCATCACCACCTAAACGACCGACTATATCTGTGTGACGACTTATTTGCCTCAGCCTGCTGGCGGTTTCAACCAACACTTGATCACCAAAGATATGGCCATGTTGATCATTGATGGTTTTAAATTGGTCTATATCGATATAGAAAAGCGCAAGTAGTCCTTCTTTAACGACATCATCGAGTTCTTGCTGCAGTTTTTGACAGAATACCCGGCGGTTATAGACGTTGGTTAAAAAGTCGTAATTGGCTGACTGTAATAACTCTTGTTCTATCTCGTGTTTTTCTAATGCTACCGCACAGACGGAAGCGGCCATTTCCAGGACTTCAAGTTCGAAAGGAGTAGGTGAGGACGGGTAACTGCTGTAGGTGGCAAATGTTCCGAGAACCTTGTCTTTAGAGGAAATTATCGGAACAGACCAGCAGGAAGCAAGGTTGACCTTCTGAGTAATTTGTTTGAACTCGATCCAGTTTTGATGCTCGCTGATATTTTCTGTGATCACCTTACGCCGAAAATAGGCAGCAGCCCCACAGGCACCGACATCCGGCCCGATAGGGATGCCATCAATCGCCTTTTTATAGCTTTCCGGCAGGTTTGGGGCACATTCGCAATGCAGTGTATTGCTATTATCATCCAGCAATAAGACGGATGTCATTCTGTCACTGTAAATCTTTTCAGTAACACCAATGAGCTGTTCCAGCATTTCCTGCTTGCTCTGTCCCAGTGCGAGCATCCGCAGTATCTTATTAAAAGCTCTGTGCGCATGGAGAAGTTGATTAATCAAAATGCTTCCTTGTTCGGCTTTGTTATTATTAAAAATATTATTGTTGTTTGATTTAATTTTATAGAATAAAGAGTAAGCAACAAATAATAGTCATCGGTATGAATAAGGTTTATTTTGAAAATGTGAACTCGGTATTCTTGATGGGAATGCCGAGCGTTGTTTTACTTAAATTGTCATGCAATTAAAAAGAGAATAATAATTAACTGACGCCTCGGGACATAACGACAATTCGTTTTAAAATCCAACGCAGCAGTACCGGAATTTCTTCAACATTTTCTTCATCAGTAAATTCAACAATTGCTAATGCGACATCCGGCTTGGCATGACGCTTAAGGGCGCGGGCAATAATTTTCTTCGGTGTTACCGGACTGTCATGTGGGATACTGGCTAATTTGCGGAACAGAGGCTCAAAACCGTGTTTAAATAAAAAGTGTTCGATGTCTCTGCAAGGCAGTACTGTAAGGCGGTGTCGTTCTGCATCATTTCCTAACAGGTGGCGGACTGTTTCAGCGTATTTCTTTCCGGCCAGATCACCGTCAGCGACTAAATGCCATTCTATACCTAATCCTCTGGCTACTTTGATCAGAGGTCGCAGTCCACTTTGGGCAAACTCAATGATTTGCACGCCTTCTGCGGCCAGGTTATAGCCACAGATTCGGGCAAATTCATTAAACAGCCAGACTTCTGTTTCACCTTCGACCAGCAGCCAGGCGCGGGCAAACAGGGCATTAGGGCGATGAAGACGGACATGGAAAGCGACGCGTCGTTCTTCATCACGTGACAGCATGCGGGGGCTGATGTTATAGACGTGCGTCCGGTCCGGTTCACGGATGAGCTTGTTGATTGATTGCAACGGCACCACAGATGTCAGATCGGAGCTGTTGGTGGTCAGAATTTTCTGCATCGGCATGTTAGAGATAAATGTCCATGCCTGTTGTAGTAACGTAGGATGCAAACGGCCTTCGGGGTCTTCCAGAATCATGATAGGACGCGCAAGCCGTTTCAGCTCTACCGGGCCACGGGCGCGGATAAAAGCATTAAGCAACCCCATTAAAATTAACCGGGCCTGTTTGGTCATGTGTGGCTGCGTCAGTTGCTCCAGTGGATTTTTCGTATATTGCGCCCAGCTTGGAAAATGGACACGGTTAAACTGTGATGGGCGATTATGAGGAGCAAATGCGAAATAGTGATCCACTAGGGTTCGCAGCGCGTTAATGCTGCTTTTTATTTCATCTGAGCTGACATGTCCGGGGCGGGTCATCAGCCGCTGACAGGTGTTATCAAGCCTGCGTTGAATCCGGGCATTCTCACTGTTGTCACGGTCGCTTTTACCGTTGCCGTTACCATTCTTTCCATTGCCATTACCGTTTCCGTTATAAGCTTCTCGCCTCAGGCGGCGTGCATCACGAATGCGAACAATCGGGTGCAGCGTCATTAACTGTTTAGCTATTCTGTCTGTATCGGGGCAATGAATGATTTTGCCGTTGTTATCAAGAAACGAACGGTGAGTGATGATTTTATCGTCTTTCACGATACTGTTTATCTGATAATACAGCTCCTTTGCGGCGTCTTCACCATCAACCCAAAGCGGTGTAAAGGCTTTGTAACGGCGGGCGTTATGTTCTCCTGGGTAATCTTCACAAAAGTGGATAACGATTTGGAGTTGAGCCATTTTTTCATGCCCGGCAGCATAGTCGACATGAAAATCAGAAAATTTGAAATTATAAAAATGGGCATCAGGGGAAAGGGCAATACTGAGCGCATCGAGTAAGGATGACTTACCCCACGCGTTTTCACCGATTAACACGGTCAGCTCATCGAATGTCAGCGACAAGCGTTTTATTCCTCTGAAGCCTGATACTTCAATTCGTTTTAGCAGCATATCTCACCTCTGATATTAAGATTACAGTACCTAAGTTCTGGATGGGTATGCCGATATCACAGAACGGTAAGAAGCTATTGATACTTAATGACAAAATGGCGATTCATGAAAAGGTTGAGGTCGTCAGATGTGATTGCTATATTCCCGTGACTAAAATTGCTGGGTTCAAATCTAAGCTTTGCAGTTAGCTGAACACCCGGACAAAAACGATGAAAAGACAGGAGACGTCAGATGGCTAAGATTATCCACTCAATGGTTCGTGTAGTGGACCTAGATAAGTCGTTGAAATTTTATAAAGAAGCATTGGAACTTGATATTGCTGAGCGCTTGGATTTTGAAGGTTTCAGCCTGGTTTACCTTCGTAATGAAGAAAACGATATGGAGCTGGAGCTGACCTGGAACGAAGGCACTGAAGAAGCTTATACTCACGGTTCTGGTTATGGTCACCTTGCAGTCGCAGTTGATGATCTTGAAGCAGAACACGAGAAACTGGTTGGTTTTGGATATGAACCAGCTGAAATCAAAGAATTCTTCCGTGATGGTCAGTTACTGGCAAAGTTCTTCTTTGTTCAGGATCCTGACGGTTACAAGATTGAATTTCTGCAGCGTCACGGTCGTTACCAGTAAGCAGCTATAAGGTTATCTGCGTGACTCACAGATAATCAGTCGTCACCGCAGTACATTCTTTTCCCTGCGGTGACTGATAACTCTCCTTAAAAAGATCCCGCCAATAATTCCGATAATCATGCTGAAGATGGCAATAGCACCGGCTGGAGAAAATGAAGGCAGGGCAACAAGGAGTTGGGAGTCGTTTCCTCCTAAAGCCAAAGAAGCACCGATTCCCATTATAATTCCGGCAAAAAGATGGCTGATTAACTGTTTTGGTCTCAGTTCGTAAGATTTCAATGACAGGCGTTCTTTTGCGCTGATAGCCATTCCTGTAATTAATCCCACTATGGTGAGGTAGCGTTGAAAGGACGGCCACTTCTCACTTTCACCATGTACTCCGGCTGCTGTGATATCTTTGAGCAATTGGCTTGGAGACCATTCGGGAAGTTGATAAGTCAGAATGCTGGCGATTACGCCAAATAAAAGGATGCCAAGTAATATTGGTCTTCTTTGAGGAGGGATCCGGAAAAATATCAGAGCGATAAGTACGAAGAGAAGAACCGTAACAGTCATAGACGGGTCCATAACGGGTGAAAGGTGCTTGTATTCAATAGCAAATGACATGGATGCAAGGAAACACCAGCCGCATATCCAGCCGAGAACCGTGGCAAACATATAAATATGGCCTTTTGACAGTTTGGAAATGGTTGAGATAGAGCAGCCTTTATTGAGTGCTGCGCCCAGGCCAAAGAGCAAGCCTCCAATGGCGACAGGTATATTGGCAGCATATCTGCTTAAGGTCATTGAGATACTTTCATTGTATTGTGAAAATGGAATCAACCAGATCCAAAAGCCGCAACATAAGATAGTGGCAAGAAATCCTGGCCTTTTAGCCAGTAGCTCTTGAACGCCTCTGACCATACATAATCCTGTTTTTTGTGCGAGTGCGCCGACAAAAAATGCCAGAATGACGGGGTACAGATAGGAAATCATTTGTCGTTTGTAATGAATCTGTCGTGAAGTTGTATTAAATACTATATACCTAAGTGACCTCTGAAGAGTCGCGTCACAGATAGATTAGCAGTACATTCTGTGTAGCTCATGTAGAGGTGTGATTGGCATTCATATTCAGGCTTTACTACTGAATTAGCAAAATAAAATCGAGCTGAAGAATGTAAAATCAATTTTAGGTGTTGTTTTAAATCACATTTTGGGTTTAACCTAGAGAAATGAACTGCAAGCAATGTGACTTAAATCATATAGGAATAGATTTAGATAACACCGCGTTACTGAGGAACATCAGAGTTTTATGACATACCATCGCCCGGCGAAAATCACTTTCGCACACATTAATGACACACACTCACACTTTGAGCCGTCTTCTATCTCTTTGTCGCTGCCTGATGAGGTTCTTGATACGGAAACCTCTGTTTATGCCAGCTGCGGAGGCTTTTCGCGTGTGTCGTCGGCGGTAAAGGATGTTAAACGACAGGCTCACCTGAAAGGGCGTGAGTTTATGTTTGTTCATGCTGGTGACTGTTTCCAGGGCACATTGTTCTTCTCTTTATATAAAGGTCTGGCTAATGCAAAAATGCTGAATGCGATTGGCGTAGAAGCAATGGCATTAGGAAATCATGAGCTGGATATGGGGAACGGGATTGTGGCTGATTTTATGGATCAGGCCAATTTCCCTCTGCTTGTGGCTAACTGGAATCTCGCCGACGAAGATCAGAGCAAGCCGAATCCACTACGTGATAAACACAATGTGTATGCTTTTAATAATGAAGCTGGTCATGGTCGATTCATTGTAAAAGATGTTGCTGGAGAGCCTGTTGCTGTATTCGGACTGGCAATTGAGAACATGGCGGGTATCGCCAATCCGGATCCGGACACAAGCTTTTTGAAAGTAGTTGATGTCGCTAAAAGCACGGTTGATGCGATTCAAAAGCAGGGCATTAATAAAATTGTTCTTCTTAGCCATTTAGGATATGACCGTGATCTAGAGCTTGCAGCACAGGTTGATGGCTTGGGGGCGATTATTGGTGGTCACACTCATACCATGCAGGGTGACTTTAGTAATATTGGTTACGGTGTCACTGATTCCTACGCAACTATGGTTGAAGGTACTTGTGTCGTCCAGGCCGGATGTAATGCACTGGCTCTGGGGCAGCTTGAGCTTGATTTTAATGCTGATGGTACAGTTGAAAATGCCGGTGGTGTGAACCAGTTATTGCTGGGGCGTCAGTTCACAGTTGATGCCAGCCGCAGTGAACATCTGGATGATGATAGCCACGACGCAGTGAAATCGTATCTGAAGCAGCAGGATAATATCCGTTTCTGTACCAAAGATCCGATTATTGAAAATATGCTGAACACGGAATATCGTCCGCGTGTTCGTGAACTCCAGACACAGCATATTGCTGAAGCTGCTGAGCCTTTGCGTCATGTGCGTATTCCGGACCATCGTGGCGGTAGTCAGATTGCACCGCTGGTGGTTGACAGTTTTGTCTGGCAGGGGCGTCAGATGGGGTATGATGTCGATTTTGCCATCCATAATGCTGGTGGCGTAAGGGCATCTCTGAATCCCGGGCCGTTAACGTCAGCGGATATTGCCGGTAAGCTGCTGCCTTTTGCTATCGGGCTAATGGTTTATCAGGTAAAAGGTAAACGTGTCCGAGAGGCTCTTGAAGGCGCAATTAACAATGCGATTGATAACGGGGTAGAAGGAACCGGTAGTGGTAGTTTCCCATACACCTCTAATCTGAAATATACCTATCGTTGTTGCTCCGAGCCCGGAGCCAGAATTGAAGACTTGCAGACTTTCAAAGGCGGTCATTGGGTTGACGTGGATGATGATGCGGTTTATACCTCGATTTCGTCAGGTTACACAGCGACGGGCAAAGAAGGATATGATGCATTGCTTGATTGTGTTGTAGAACCTAAAGCGTTAAATGTAACCATGGCAGAAGCTTTTGAGCGTTATGCTAAAACGGTTGAAACATTGTCAGCACCATCAAATGCTTTGGTCTCTTATATTCCGTGTGGATGTGAACAACAGGTGGTAGCCTGAATAAAGTGATAATGAGTTAAATATAGCGAGAGTATTAATATAAATATTCTTAACTCGTCATTACATTCGTCAATCAAATGACAAAAAACGAAAAAGAAGCGTCGAATTAATGGCGCTTCTTTTGTTTTTTTGAACGCTTGTCTCATATATCGCTATAAATCAGAAACAGCTCTTACTCTATGTAAAAATAAACTAAAGGTTATTCCAAACCTGTCGATATTAAATATAAGTCGGAAATGAAATTGTGTAGAGAGGGTAAGATGAGCAGAGATTGGATAGATGTTGCAATGGTTACTGGTTGGGTTTCAGCGTGGACTGCGTTGATTTACTTTATGCCGGCTGTTGGCGTATAACATCAAAATTAAACAAAGAAGTATTTTAATGCTGTTATTCATCCGAAGTTCCTGTGTAAAGCAGGTTGGAAAAACTATGAGTATTTAAAAAGCCGAGATAATTCTCGGCTTTTTTGATGCTTGATTATGCTGAAATACTTTCTGCTTGCTCAGTATTTGCTACTTCATTTGCCAGGCGGTAAGCCGCAAGATCTTCAATTGTAAGAACTGGCATATCGAATTTCTTACCGAACTCAATAACCTCCGGCAGGCGAGCCATTGTGCCATCCGGGTTAGTCAGCTCACACAGTACACCGTAAGGCTTCAGGCCGGAAAGGCGCATCAGATCAATAGTCGCTTCTGTGTGACCACGACGAGCTAGAACACCCTCAGGATTTGCTTTAAGCGGAAATACATGACCAGGGCGGTTCAGATCAGATGGCTTCGCATCGTCAGCGATAGCCGCTTTAATAGTTGTTACGCGGTCTGCTGCGGAAACGCCGGTTGTTACACCTTCTGCTGCCTCAATGGTTACAGTGAAGCCTGTTTGGTTTGCGCTGGTGTTGTTTTCAACCATCATAGGCAGATCAAGCTGCTGAACACGCTCTTCGGTTAGGCAAAGGCATACGATGCCTGAGCATTCGCGGATCATGATTGCCATTTGTTCAGGAGTCAGTGTTTCTGCGGCAAAAATGATATCGCCTTCATTTTCACGATCTTCATCGTCAACAACAAGAACACCACGACCATTGCGAATTGCGTTCAGGCCTGCTTCAACTCGTTCGAAAGGTGTACCGTATGGGGCTAGTAGAGACTGATTCATGGTAATAGATACTCCAAATAAAAAAATACCAGAATCAGGGCATGGAATGACAGCGTTTCAGCAAGGCTGAAATAGCTTCACAGTATTACTCGTCAGGATATATAACGAGAACGCTATGCGTATAAGCTATAACCTGAGTTCAGATATAGCATTTCTACTGTGTTTTAAAAAGCAAGAGATCGGCATGATCCCCACTGATCCTCTTTCATCCGGACTATAACCGTCGGCTCTGGAATCATGCAAAAAAGCACTGAACCAGATCTGCTGACCTTAACTAACTTGAAATTAGTTAAGCGCTCGCGGGCTTTTCAAAATAAGCCATTTTTATATGATCTATTTCGAACTACCGCCGGTGGGGAATTTCACCCCGCCCTGAGAATTCTTGGAAATCTTAGGTAAATCAACATCTAGACGCAAGAGAAAGAGTTGATTTCGTATCACAAATTTGAAATTACGAGCAGATTGTTTGTTTTGTGTTCAGTGGCGAAGAGGAATTATGCTTTGTGATGTCGACTCTTGAGTTAATTATTTATTGATTGGCTATCATCCATTTTTCCGGTGAATTTATAGAGGTTTTTGACAAAAAGAGGAAGGCAATAAGTAGGTAATTGCAGAGCACCCATCAGGACGAGATAGTCAGGGCCAAGATAGCTTCCGGCGACAGTAAATGTCAGTAATACATTTCGATTTGCCGACGTAACAGCAGCAAGTAAACTCTGATCAAGGCCTGCACGACGGTAACAAAGATAACCTGCAAAAAAATACAAACCGCAGATAACCAACCCAATCAATAAGAAAAAGAAACCATCAGTGAGCGAATTATTGAAAACCTCCCGGAAAGGCCCGATTAACCCGAATGGAAAAGCCAGTACGAGAATAATCGTGACTTGCGAGAGTTTGCCGTGTACGCGATGCAATAGGTGATGTGGAATAAACCTGTAGCAAAGGGCTGAGAACAGCATAGGGCCAAAGATAAAGATTACCAACCGCTGGAGATAACTCTGCATGTCTAGTGTGAAATGCTCGTCCTGGAAAACTATCAGGTTGATACAAAGTATGATCGGCATTAATAAGGTTGAGGCAATTGTCATTGCCATGGCTTTTAATGCATCAAGGCCTACAGAACGGGCAATAGCAGGTGTGGCGAACAGCGAGCCTGTTGCAGCAACACCTGCTATAGCAAGAAGCAACTCCGGGCTGGCGTTTAATAACATAGCAACAGAGCAGCTTATCAGAGTAAGCAACGCTGAATGGAAAAGTGCGTACAGCCAGATTTCGCGATTGAACAGCTGCTTAACCAGCAATGCTTGTGGCATACCCAAAAGGGTAAAAAGCATAAGAAAGAACAGAATATAGGGCAATACAGGGAATAGGGCGAACGAGGTATCTGGAAAAAGAAAGCCTAGAATAGCTGCAACAATAAGTAAGGTTGAGGAATGCTTAGATAAGAGGCTGATCATAATTTTCACTCTTGCTTATGTTGCATCATTGTTGCGTACCAATGCGTTGGATTGCAAGCAAAACAAGAGTATGCACTAAGCACAGCTTTAATCGGAGAAATTATTCATTGTTAATGTCGTTTTAAGCGCTAAAAGAGTATGGCGGTTAACTATCGATTAACACATAAGAAAAACTAATATTGACATCTAAATATTGTCATTTTTTGCGGAAATATTAACCGGATAAAATTGCCTCAGTTCATAAATACAACAAAATGAGAGGCAATCATGGCACAGGCAATGAATTTTGATACCATCGCACATAACGCCGCAATGGAGAAAAAAGCCTATGCGGTTAACATCAAAGGATTGATTGCACACGCATTGGATATTCTCTTTGGCGCTCGTAAAGTACCAAAACAGTACAATGTATCGGATCTTCCGGTTCACCTACAAAAGGACATCGGAATCTATCGATAAGCAGTATATTGAACACCGGACATAAAGAAGACGCTGGCTGATGCCAGCGTTTTTTTTGCGCTAATAAAACTTATCTGAAGCAATTCGCCGCTTTACAGCTATGATTTTATTGTTTTTTTCCTCATAATTTTACCCAGGTTTAATTATTTACATATCGGATATGGCATTATCATGTCGTATGTGTATGAGGCACGGAGATAAATTAAGTGGGCTTTTTCTCAAAACTATTTGGATTAGGTAAAGAAACCAAAGCGGTTGAGGTTGAACCTGTTGAATACGAAGGTTACCTGATTTATCCGGAGCCTATAGCAGAAGGTGGTCAGTACCGTATTGCTGGCCGCATATGTAAAGAAATCGACGGTGAGATGAAGACTCATACATTTATCCGTTCGGATTTATTGGCCTCTAAACAAGATGCGGAAAACTTCATGTTAGAGAAAGCTAAGATGTTTATTAAGCAGACTGGCGATGACATGTTCCGTTAAAAATTGCAGAACGACAGTTTTCTAAACTATACCGGCACCTGCCGCCGGTATATTTTCTCATGATCATGGCAGGTACAACTATTGAGAAGTAGTTACAAGAAATATCAATCGGGATAAGCAGGAATCAATAACTTAAGTGCTTATTCTTATTGGTATCAGATTCATCAGGGAAAGATGGGTTTTCTGACTACCATTCCGGGTTCACTACAACATCTCTTCTTGATGCATTTGAAGCGGAAGCACTGACTGCTCAGGGCGTCCGTTTTGGACAATAAGTTGGTTGAATTCGAATTAATTGGTTATTTATGTGCCTGATCGTACGTATTTTGTCAGTTTTATTCGAGGTTTGACCTCTGTCCACATGCTAAAAACGTTCTTTTATTACTGATAGAAGGTAACATCTGCTGTCAATAACAGCGTGTATGTTAAATAATTTTGTTTTATTCCTACAAAGTGCTTGATCTTACTGAGTGGGTTGGATACAAAATTGTTACTTCTTTGCCAATATTCAGGGAATAATAATGCAAATTGGTGTGCCAAAAGAGATACTCGCGAACGAAACGCGAGTCGCTGCAACACCTAAAACGGTAGAGCAGCTTTTAAAAATGGGGTTCAGCGTTGCTGTCGAACATGGTGCAGGTATTGAAGCAAGCTTTGATGATGCAGCATATGAAGCCGCTGGTGCGACTGTTGTTTCGGTTGAGGATGTGTGGCAATCAGATTTAATTCTGAAAGTTAACGCTCCCCTGGTAAATGACAAAACGGGTGTTGATGAATTTGATTTGATCAAAGAAGGCGCAAGCCTTGTTAGCTTTATCTGGCCAGCTCAGAATCCTGAGTTGCTGGAAAAACTGTCAGGCAAAAACATCAACGTAATGGCGATGGACTCAGTACCACGTATTTCAAGAGCACAGGCTCTTGATGCTTTGAGTTCAATGGCAAACATCGCCGGTTATCGTGCTGTTGTCGAAGCTGCTCACGAATTTGGCCGCTTCTTTACCGGCCAGATTACAGCTGCCGGTAAAGTTCCACCAGCTAAAGTGATGGTTGCAGGTGCTGGTGTTGCTGGTTTGGCTGCAATCGGTGCTGCCGGAAGCCTTGGTGCGATTGTTCGCGCATTTGACGTTCGTCCTGAAGTAAAAGAGCAGGTTGAGTCAATGGGTGCTGAATTCCTTGAAGTTGATTTCAAGGAAGACACAAGCACAGGTGACGGTTACGCGAAAGAAATGTCTGATGAGTTCAACAAAGCTGCTGAGCGTCTGTACGCAGAGCAGGCTAAAGATGTTGATATCATCATCACGACTGCTTTGATTCCGGGTCGTCCTGCTCCGAAATTGGTCACCAAAGAAATGGTTGATTCAATGAAGGCGGGTAGTGTGATTGTTGACCTTGCTGCTGCAAACGGTGGTAACTGTGAGTACACTGAGGCTGACAAAGTTGTTACTACAGAAAACGGCGTGAAGATTATCGGTTACACCGATATGGTAGGTCGCCTGCCAACTCAGTCTTCTCAGCTTTATGGTACCAACCTTGTAAACCTGATGAAGCTGCTTTGTAAAGAGAAAGACGGCAACATCGATATCGACTTCGAAGATGAAGTTCTGCGTGGTCTAACTGTTATTAAAGAAGGCGAGGTTACTTGGCCGGCTCCACCAATTAAGGTGTCTGCTGAACCACAACAACCAGCACCAGAGCCTGAACAGCCAGCAGTCGTTGAAGAAGCGCCGGCTTCACCTGTGAAGAAATATGGTCTGATGGCTGCCGGTGTTGCAGTATTCGGCTGGATCGCGAACTATGCGCCTGCTGAGTTCCTGTCGCACTTCACTGTATTTGCTCTGGCATGTGTGGTGGGCTATTACGTTGTCTGGAACGTTACCCATGCCCTGCATACTCCTTTGATGTCCGTAACTAATGCTATCTCAGGCATCATCATTGTTGGTGCTTTGCTACAGATTGGCCATGGAATTGGTATTGTTACCTTCCTGTCGTTCATAGCTGTATTGATCGCAAGTATCAACATCTTCGGTGGCTTTACCGTCACCAAACGGATGCTTGAAATGTTCCGTAAAGATAAATAAGGAGTAACACATGTCTGCAGGTATCGTACAAGCGGCATACATTGTTGCTGCAGTACTATTTATCATGTCTCTTGCGGGACTTTCCAAGCAGGAAACAGCGCGAGCAGGTAACTATTATGGTATTGCCGGTATGGCAATTGCCCTTTTCGCGACTATCTTTGGTCCTGAAGCTCAGGGCACAGCCTGGGTTATCCTTGCGATGATCATCGGTGGTGCAATCGGTATCCACTTCGCTAAGAAAGTTGAAATGACAGAAATGCCAGAACTTGTGGCAATTCTTCACAGCTTTGTTGGTATGGCTGCGGTACTGGTTGGTTTCAACACCTTCCTGGATCACGGTGAACTGACTGGCGCTATGCTGAATATCCACCTTGTTGAAATTTTCCTTGGTGTATTCATCGGTGCTGTAACCTTCACCGGTTCTGTTGTGGCGTTCGGTAAGTTGCGTGGTGTGATTTCATCTAAGCCACTGATGCTGCCACACCGTCATAAGCTGAATCTGGTTGCTGTTATCGTATCATTGCTGCTAATGGTGATGTTCGTTAACGCTGAAGGTTCAATGTTTGCTCTGATCATTGTAACACTGATTGCATTTGCATTCGGTTACCACCTGGTTGCTTCAATCGGTGGTGCTGATATGCCGGTTGTTGTTTCAATGTTGAACTCATACTCTGGATGGGCAGCAGCGGCGGCTGGTTTCATGCTGGCAAACGACCTGCTAATCGTAACTGGTGCATTGGTTGGTTCTTCAGGTGCAATCCTTTCTTACATTATGTGTAAGGCTATGAACCGTTCATTCATCAGCGTTATTGCCGGTGGCTTTGGTACAGACGGCAGCTCAGCAGCAACAGGTGAAGAGCAGGGTGAACACTACGAAGCATCTGCTGAAGAAGTGGCAGAAATGCTGAAAGGTGCACGCTCTGTAATCATCACTCCTGGATATGGTATGGCAGTAGCTCAGGCTCAGTACCCTGTACATGAGATCACTGACAAGCTACGCAGCAAAGGCGTTAACGTTCGTTTCGGTATTCACCCTGTTGCGGGTCGTCTGCCAGGCCACATGAACGTTCTACTGGCTGAAGCAAAAGTTCCATATGATATCGTTCTGGAAATGGACGAAATCAACGATGACTTCGAAGAAACCGATGTAGTTCTGGTTATCGGTGCGAACGATACGGTTAACCCGGCTGCTTTGGAAGATCCAAATAGCCCAATTGCGGGTATGCCGGTTCTTGAAGTGTGGAACTCAAAACATGTTATCGTATTTAAGCGTTCAATGAACACTGGTTACGCTGGCGTACAGAACCCATTGTTCTTCAAAGAAAATACACAAATGCTGTTCGGTGATGCTAAAGAGTCTTGTAACAAGATTCTTGAACACCTTTAATACAGAGTTTGCTGTAATCTAATAGAGGGAGCCAGTTGGCTCCCTTTCTTTTTCTTCTCATTTCACCTTTAGCCTTTGGTGCTTTCACTGTAAATGTCTTAAACTAATGACAATTTTCTGACATTAACGACCAATTGAGTGATACACTTTGCTCATGAAAAAGTATGTTTTATTAATATCGCTGTTGCTCTCCGGAGTCTGTCATGCCGAGGCTGATAATTTGCCGGAGCGTTTAAGATCTGTACGTGCAGAGCTGCTCAACAGCGAACCTTTAGCGACATACGATTTCAGAAAGCTGCAAAGTCGTTTTCCCAATCCTTTACTGTTACCTTCCAGCTTATTGCCGCAATCGGCAGTTTATCCGCTTAAATCGCTCAAACGCCTTTATAAAAATGCGATTACCTGTAAAGGTCCGTGGCCGGTAAGCCCGCTGGTTACTCAACCGGTTGTTTTCACAAGAGCGATCTGTAATAACACGATCCTGCCAAAAGGGTGGTTTGTCCGAGCCGGATATATTCATCCAGGCGGCGGCAGTTATGCAGTTCGTTATCTTGAGAAACACCCTGATGCGGTTGAAGATTTGGAAAGATACCTTCACATCCAGGAGCGAGAGCTGGCACCGACTAATTCAATACTCGGTCGCCTGCAGCGTATGAGCAATGAAGAAATTCATGTTTATATTGCTGGCGCTGAAGCGTTTATCTCGAATGGCGAGCTGTGGATACGGAACGGTAATGAATACAATGTTTACGACCAGCCAACATGGGCTTTTGTTCTGAACCAGTATGATGTGAACTTTACACGTCTGAAGCAAACGGATTTTTGTCTGGTTAAAAGCGGGAATATCTGTTGGGAAAAAGAAGATCAGTCCCATCTGATGTTTTATCTTCTTGTTGGTTTGCTGGTCGTCAACGTGGCCTTGTTGATTGGTTGGAGTGTTTACCGCTGGCGTATTCGCCGACGGGCCATGCAAGAGCGGATGCTTGTTCTGCAAATCCTTACACATGAACTTCGTACTCCAATTGCCAGCCTGGGCATGACAGTTGAAGGTTTCAGGCGTCATTTTGATGCGTTACCTGAGAGCTTATACGATGAATTTCGGCGCTTGACGGAAGATTCTCGCCGTCTGCGCCAGCTTGCTGAAGCGAGTAAAGATTACCTTCAGGCAAACCAACAAGAACTAAGTGTTCAACAGGTTGACTCTTTTAATGAGTGGGTTGAATATTTAAGTGAGCCCTACGATGTATCGTTACAGCTCAGCGATGATCGGTCAGTGAAGGTAAATATCTATTGGCTGGGAACTTGTATTGATAATTTATTATCTAATGCACAGAAGTACGGCAAAGCACCTATTAAATTAACTTCATCATTCAACGACGGAAAACTGATTGTAAGAGTTGAAGATAAAGGCCAGCTTGGTTCGAAAGACTGGGCAAGATTGAGAAAGCCCTTTGTTAGTGAAAAAGGCCTAGGGCTTGGTCTTACAATCGTTGAATCGATGATTCGGAGAATGGGGGGACGAATGAAGCTAATCGGCCCGCCGACAACATTTATTTTGGAGATACCGTGTGAATCAAACTCTGCTTCTGGTTGAAGATGACCGCAACCTTGCTGATGGTTTACTCGAGAGCTTGAGGGATGCAGGTTATGAATGCCTGTATGCTGACTGTGCAACAAAAGTAGCCGATTTATGGTCGGGTGCAGATTTGGTTGTTTTAGACCGCCAGTTACCCGAGGGTGACTCGCTTGATTACCTGAATGGCTGGCTTGAGATTAAGCAAGTGCCAGTTATTCTGCTGACTGCTATGGTTTCAGTTACAGATAAGGTTGTAGGCCTTGATTCTGGCGCAAAAGATTACCTGACCAAGCCATTTGCTGAAGAAGAACTGCTGGCTCGAATTCGATTGCACCTGCGTAGCGCGGGTTCTGCACCTGAGGTGAAATCCGCAAATGTCATCACGACCGGCGATATTGTTATTGACATGGACAGTCGTGAAGTCAGACAGGGAGAGGAGAAGATAACCCTTACTCGTACAGAATTCGAATTACTTGTATTTCTGGCAAAGCATGCGGGTAGGGTATTTACTCGTGATGAATTGCTGGATCAAGTATGGGGTTATAACCATTACCCAACCACTCGAACCGTTGACACGCATATCCTGCAATTGCGTCAAAAATTGCCTGGTATTGAAATTGAAACTTTGCGTGGTGTCGGTTACCGACTGAAATCAGCACAGTAATGAGAAAGCTCTCCTATACATGTGCTTTGTTTATGTTGTATTCGGTGTTAATGGCACCGGGTGCAGCAGCAAAGTGGTTTACTGGTCAGGATCGATATACCTTGGCCCATCAAAGGCTGCTTGAAGGTAGCACTTCCGCTAGTTTTGAGGGGATGGTTCAGGCTTGGCAGCAAGCTCCGAATAATGAGGAGAGAGATAATATTAATTCTCTGCTTAAGTTAGCTGTTTCTGAAGATTGCGGTCGAAGCTTGTCTCAAAATTCACTGCCGGACTGGCTGCCCAATTTGGTTATCCAGCGTGAAGTGATCCAGAACCTCAATCAAATCATGCTCAAGTTGTCTATCAATGGCGTGAGCAATAGCAATATCTCTGAAGTGAAACTGGTTAAATGGCCGGATCAGATAATTATTGCCAACTCACCTGTGATAGGGGCTGGCGGTTATTTTTCCGTTGAAACTCGACGCTTGGAAAAACCAATCACAGCGGGTCTTTATCAGTTAGTTATCAGTGCTAAGGGTGAGCAGAGCTTGAATCGCTGGGTTGTTCTGACTGAACCGCCAATCAGGCAGAGAATAGCCTGGAAAGATAGTAAAAACTGGCGTATAGAACGAGGTAATTTGCCTAATCCTGCTTGTCCATCACCGGTGTTGTCAATGAGCATGTATGATCTGAATGATACTACCTGGACTCCGCTTTGGACCGAAGATGTTGATGGTAAGTTACCAACGACGCTACCAAAAATTGATGTTCCTGATGGTCGTTACTGGCTGAGTGTCGGATTAATCGAAAGTCGTTGGCAAGGGGAGATATCTATCCTTGATATACAAACTATCACACGTCCAGTTGATTACCCAGGCTTCTGATTTATAAGTAAATAGCCTTCATTTAGACTTGCTGTCTTTCCACTATTCAAAAGATACATTTGAATTACAACTTAAAAGATGTATTATTTATGCATCTTTTAAGTTTGAGTTTAAATTTATCTATGATGCAGATTCTGGATAGTGAAAAAGAACAGCGGATTATTCCAATATTCCGTCTCGCATTTCGTCCTTTTTTTCTGGCTGCAAGTGCATTTTCTGTGATATCGATGCTGTTATGGGCGGCTTTCTGGTCAGGGCACTTCAATGTCAGCTCTTTGATGTACGGTAATCCGTTGTGGTGGCATAGCCACGAAATGCTGATTGGTTTTACCGGCGCAATCATTATCGGCTTCTTGTTAACAGCTGTTCAGAATTGGACCGGGAACCCTGGTGTAAGAGGCTGGAAATTGGCGAGTATCTTTTTTTTGTGGCTGGTTGCCAGGGTAGGGATTTTGGTTTCAACGCCGAATGCTTTACTGATGATCGCCGACTTATTATGGATGCCACTGGCAGCGTATTTTCTCGCTGTTCCGATTGTTATTCGTAAGCAATGGAATAATCTGTTCTTTGCCCCTTTGATTGTGTTGCTTACTGTTCTAAATGCGCTTTTCCATCTGTCTCTGCTTGGTTATGGTGGGTTTGAGCTGCGCGAAATTTCATTTATGACCATTATGGTTATTGCTGTGATTGTATTGGTTGTCGGGGGCAGGGTGATCCCATTCTTCACCTGGCGCGGAACCAACACAGAGCAAATTACCCGGGTTAAGTGGATTGAGTTCGCTTCACTGATCCCATGTTGGTTGTTATTGCTTGCTGTCTTGTTGCCGCTTCCAGAAGCGCTTAGCAATGAGGTTCTAGCTGGGTTGATGTTGCTGACTGCGATTTGCAACTTTGCCCGTTTTGCTCGCTGGCGAACACTGTCTACATTGAAAACACCACTTTTGTGGCTGCTTCATTTTGCCTACCTGTTTATGATCATTGGGATGTTGTCACTTGGTATCAATAAGTTTAACGGCTCAATAAGTTACAGTGTATCGCTTCATTTTATTACCTTGGGTGGTATTGGTTGTATGATTCTGGCCATGATTGCTCGAGTTTCGTTGGGTCATACAGGTCGAAATCTGAAAGTCGGAAAATTGATGGTTGTTGCTTTCGGCACACTGGTTCTGGCTACTCTTGTACGGACTTTCCTGGTGATGTTGTTTCCGGTGATGATTCTTAATGCCTATGTTATTTCAGCAATTTTATGGGCTGTCGCCTTTGCGATTTTCACTGTTGTATATTTTCCTATACTGACAACTCCTCGAGTTGATGGGCGTCCTGGATAAGTAGATGACAAAACAGCGAATTGCCCCTAGAATAATGCTCCCTTTAACAGAGTAGAATTAACAGCTATGTTCAACAATGTGCCGACATTAACTCACGCGCAGCAGCAAAAAGCTGCAGAGAAGATCCATGAACTGATGGCGAAAGGCATCAGCAGTGGCGAAGCAATTAGAATTGTTGCTGATGAAATTCGTGAAGCGGAAGCGAAGCAGAACGCGGCACAGAGTGAAGACGAATAGTAATGCGTTCCAAACGTTAGCTGATTACTAAAACAGGCACCATAAGGTGCCTGTTTTTTCATCAAAATGTGCTGTTAATCTCAACTGTATTATCTGACCTTAGCAAACAGTTGCATGCTGAAATAGAATATTAACTGTTCAGTTTTTAATTTTGGTCATTAAACGGGGGTCAGGATGAACAACCGGTACCTAAAGGCGCGCACATTAGCCAGGGCAAAACATAAAACTCAGAAGTATGGTGATCGTCCTTATTATGTACACCTTGATGCTGTTACACGATTAGCTAGCCCGTTTGGTACTAATGCAATGATTGCTGCTCAGTTACATGATGTGCTGGAAGATACTGAGACATCCCTTGAAGAGCTTGCTGCTGACTTCGGTTATGTAATAGCAGATGCTGTTTGTTATATGACAGATGGTAAGCTTAAAGATCGCAGAGCCAGAAAAGAGCAGGTTAACACTCGACTGGCATCGCTCGATCTCAGTGAAGAATCAGCAAGGATTGCGCTTATTGTTAAAGCCTGTGATCGACTTGCTAATGTGAGGGCAAGCTTGCATAGTCCTGAGAAGTATTTTTCTATGTATCAACAAGAACACCCGGCATTTAAGCAGGCGGTTTATCGTAAAGGTCTTTGTGAAGCAATCTGGTGGGAACTTGATAATCTACTCAGGCTATCAGAGGCCTCCTGAATCAAATCAGATTGAAGAACAAAAAAGAAGGGGCTATTTAGCCCCTTTTTTACAGTAATCTGAGTTATTACTCTTCGTCTTCGTAAATTGTCGGAATAGGCTGACGTTTATGCTGTGTTGCCTGATAGATTTCAACAAGACGCTCTGCAACTTCAGTTTCTACTGGCTTACCTTCAAGAAAATCATCAATCTGATCATAGGTTACCATCAGAGCATGCTCATCCGGCTTCTGAGGTGCAAGTTCTTCTAAGTCGGCGGTAGGTACTTTCTTAACCAGAACTTCCGGCGCGCCCAGTTCAGCCGCAATCTGACGAACTTGACGTTTATTTAAACCGAACAGAGGAGCAAGGTCACAGGCACCGTCACCGTATTTTGTGTAGAAACCGGTAATATTCTCTGCTGAATGGTCTGTACCCAGAACTAGGCCACCTACAAGGCCAGCAATTTCATATTGAGCGATCATACGCGCACGAGCTTTTACGTTGCCTTTTACAAAGTCGATCTTCGCATGGCACTCGGGAATAAGCCCCGTACCTTCCAGTGCGTTATGTGTGCTTGCATGAAGGCCGTCAACACCATCTTTGATATTAACGCTAACAGAGTGGGTTGGCTGAATAAAAGAAAGTGCCAGCTGTGCTTCATCTTCATCATGCTGGGTGCCATAAGGCAAACGAACTGCGATAAACTGATAGTCTTGAGAATTGGTTTCGTCATTTAGTCTGTTGACAGCCAGCTGAGCTAGGCGTCCGCATAGAGTGGAATCAACACCACCACTGATACCCAGCACCAAAGATTTGCATCCTGATTGCTTTAGTTTTCGTTGAATAAAACCAACACGTCGCTGGATTTCAAAATCAACATCAATTTCTGGCAATACGCGCATTTCTGCACGAATTAGCTGTTCCATAGTCAATGAATCCTCAGGGCCTTGCCCACTATCTAGTCATTTAGCTTGGTTGAACGCAAAAAAAGTGAAAAATGCATTAAACCTTTAACAAAATCATGCGATAACTCTAAGTAAGGATCAATCCTGAGTGCACAATAAAATAGAAATTGTGGTAAATCAGTATAAAAAAGGGGCATTCTATTCATGACAACATCAATTGCGGTGTTTGGTAGCGCATTTAACCCACCGAGTTTGGGGCATAAATCCGTGTTGGAGCGTTTACAGCATTTTGATCGCGTCTTATTACTGCCCAGTTATTCACATGCCTGGGGCAAGGCGATGATTGACTATGATGCCCGTTGCGAACTGGTAGAAGCATTTATCGAAGATTTAGGGCTTTCAAACCTAGAACTTTGCCGATTAGAAGAAGAAATAGCAGTTGGAAATGAATCAGTTACAACTTATGCTGTTTTAGAGGAACTACAGAAAAGATTACCTGATGCTGAGCTGACATTTGTTGTTGGTCCTGATAACTTCCTCAATTTCGGGAAATTTTACAAATCAGACGAAATCCTGAATAAATGGCAGATTCTGGCGTGCCCGGAAGTTGTCAAGGTGAGAAGTACGATTATTCGTGAGAATATTGTCAATAATCGCTCGATCTCACACCTAACGACTGAAAGAGTCGCTAGAATGCTTACTGATAAATTACATTACAGTTTTCGTGAACACGACTGACCTTATGTGGTAGATTACTGCCTGCTCTGTGTTGGTCTTTGATGTGGAAGGCTTGGTTGTGGATTGTAGTAGCAGAAAAAAATTACTCTGTATTGTTCTGACCAGTTTTACATTTGTGTCCGGAGCAATGGCAGCACAGTGTCAGCAGTATGATATTCGTGAACTTGCTGCATTAGGTGATGAATACCATCAGCATATTGTTACTTCGTGTTCCGTTGCAGAAGACGCGGCAATGGTGGCTGCTACGCATACACATCGCGCATCAAAGAATTGGAAACAGGACATAGAGAATAAGGATGATGAATTTTGGGATGATTGGTCAGGAATAACCGACTCACCGGTTATCAGCACCAACTCAAATACTACCTATTATGGTGTTAATGTCTGGATGCCAGATAAATACAAGGAAGAAGAAGCTCTAACGGTTGAGGATGCCAAAGAGTGGATCAAAAATCACGGCTTACAAATGAGCCTGGGCATGAGTGGCAATGATAAGAACTCCCCGCGAGTACGTTTAGATTATCGCTGGCATGCTGATGAATATGATGACTTTCATCTTCAGGTCGAAATTCCGTTTCAGTGATACTTTCTTCAAAAACATAACAAAAAAGCGACGTTTCAGACGTCGCTTTTTTTGTCTCAAGATCGAGTTCTGCTGGAATATATCAGGCCAGTGTCTCACCAAGGATAGGCATTGCCAGTGCACTGATGCTTTCAGCAGGAACATGCAACGTATCGGCTATTTGATTTAATTTACGACCTGAGCGAGATAGCTTGAGCGCTTCACGCATGGTAATACAGGCTTCAAATTCATTCGACGATACACCAGTTACTTTAGAAATAGCGTCTATTGCTGCACGATCAGTTACCTTGTCACCTTTTATCATTCGACTAAGCTGTAGGTCGAAGTCAGCAGGAAGAGAAGGGCAAAGAGAATGCGTTTTAACTTTAAGTTTTGCTGCTTGATCAGCAATAATCCGAAGAAGGTTTGTTGTCGTCTGATTTTGCTCGGAACACCGATGCCGCTTTGTATCTTCACGAAGCTCGTAGAGCAAAGCAGACAGCAAAGGCGTAACTTTGAAGAAGCCTGCATCACGGCAAACAGGCGTTGTCAGCCTTGCTGAAAATTCGACTTTGTCATACTTGGTGCCCGGCAGAACGGTTAACGCATGCAGACAATCGAACGGAATCCAAAAACCATTTCCTTTTGCGACTAAGAACTCTTGCTTGCCTAATCTGATCAGGGCAGAGCCTTCAGAAACCACAATCATATACGAGGTATGGCTTTTACGACGTGAGCCAACGTGAAGATAGTTTTGGATACTGTGTGAAAATTCAATTGCCTGTTTCATAGTCTGTCTCTAGCAAAAAAGCATGCACATATTGTTCTGTTTTACCGGATCCGTCAATAACTGAGGCAGTTCACAACAATTTTTGACTGTTTTTTAGCTGAAATTGCTATCTTAGCAACAGACAGAGTCAGGTTTTTTAGGCTAATCTGCTTTAAATTTATACATATATGAGTGGTAGGACCTCCAACCATTTGAGTTGTGAGCTCTAGCCATTGGGTAAACACATAAATCTGCGTAAAATGTCGCGGTTTTTATTTGATACGAAGCATAATTGTGCAAAAAGATAACGATATTTATAAAGAAATCCGCCCTTACAATGATGAAGAAGTAAGTGGCGCAATTCAGCGTCTGATTAACGATAAAGAGTTCATTACAGCTATTCTTAATTATCGTTTCCCTCAGCTGTCCGGTGTGCTTGGTTGGCTATTGATCCCATTGATCAAGCGTTTTTTGATCCGTAAATGGTCGAATGTAAAAACGGTTGAAGATGTTCAGTTTCAAGTTGCGAAGTACATGAATGCTACCATTGACCATTCATGTGACGGGGTAACATTTAGCGGCCTTGATAACCTTGACCCTAACCAGTCATACCTTTTCGTTTCAAACCACCGCGATATTGCGATGGATCCGGCGATGGTAAACTGGTGCCTGTTCCAGAATAATTTCAAAACAGTTCGTATCGCTATCGGCGATAACCTGTTGAAAAAACCTTGTGCGACTGAATTGATGCGACTCAATAAGAGTTTTATTGTTAAGCGCTCAGCCAAAGGTCCACGTGAGATGATGAAAACGCTTGGTTTGCTTTCAAGCTACATTTCGAATTCACTCGAGACCGGTAACTCTATCTGGATTGCTCAGAAAGAGGGGCGGGCTAAAGACGGTAACGATAAAACTGATCCAGCCATTTTGAAAATGTTCTATATGGAAGGACGTAAGCGTAAAGAATCTTTCGATGAGTTTATGCCTAAGCTGAACATTGTTCCTGTTGCTATTTCTTATGAAAATGACCCTTGTGATGTAGCTAAAGCAAAAGAGCTTTATGAGAAGGCGACTTCTGGCAGCTATGAAAAAGGTGAGTTTGAAGATATCGAAAGCATTATTCAGGGAATTGTTGGTGAGAAGCGCCATATTCATGTGAGCTTCGGTGAAGTGATTAAAGCGCCTCTTGAAACGCCGGAAGAGCTGGCAGAAGAGATTGATCGCCAAATCACACAAAACTACCATCTGTTCCCTGCGAACTATATCGCAGCTGGAATAGAGCATGAATCTGCAACTGAAGAGGAAAGAAATCGTTTCAATGATAAGATTGCAGATTTAACGGAGGGGGTAGCAGGCATTCTGAAGAAAATGTACGCTTTCCCCGCAATTAAGAAACAGTAATTTTTTGATTGCTTATGTTATTAGCACGGGGCAGTGGGATCTGTGATTTCACTGCCTTTATTATTTCTTATCAGTACTGAAGGTTATTGTTGTGAGGGCTTAATGTTCTGACAATTGCTTTTGGTGAAAGTACTTCTACTCTGCGGTTTTCTTTTCTTTCCTTGTCGCTTGGTCCTGTCGATAGTCGCTCACTGCTTCCTGCCGCGACTAATTGTATTCTCTCTTCTTCTACACCAAACACAGATGATATATAGATAGCAACACTAAACGCTCGTTCATATGAAAGAATGATATTATCTTCTTCATCTGAGCTGTCATCACTGTGGCCAACAACAACTAAAAAACTGTCTGGATGTTGTCTTAAGCGAACCGCAATTGGATCCAGTAAAAACTGGCTTTTAACATTGAGGTCGTAGCTGTTTTTGTCGAAATAAATTACCTGTCGCATTTCAGGTAGTTCGGTCAGCAGAATTTGTGCGTTAGGAACGACAGTTGTGTTGTTAGCCGTAACCGGGGGGCTGTTGCTGTTGTTTTGTTTGGTGACGGTGTCACCTCCATTCCCACATCCTGTTACCAGGCCAACTGATAAAAGAGCAGGAATGAAAGGCTTAAGCCGAGTATGAATGGGTGACATTAGTAAACCTAAAGTTTATTGATTACTTTAGGTTTAGTTGATCTGTATGGAATGACAACTGCACTGTTGAGATAGTCAGTCAGAGTATTATTAGACTGCTACCGGGTTTGGTTTGCGGTAGGGCGGAACTGCCATGCGTTCTGCCATAAAGTCGACAAAAGAACGAACTTTAGGTGCGAGATATTTACGTCTCGGGTACACAGCATAAATCGGAAGATCGACATCAGCCTTCCATTCTGGAAGTAACTCTACCAATTTACCAGTCTCAAGCTCATCAGTGATCAGATAAGTAGCCAGGTACGCAACACCAAGGCCTGACACTGCGGCATCAAGTACAGCCGGAGCATTATCAATTCGGTAATTACCCCGAGCTCGAATTGATTGACGAACACCGTCGCGGGTGAACTCCCAGTTAACATATTTACGTTCACGGCTCTGGTACGTAATGCAGTTGTGCTTACGAAGATCACCCGGCACCGTCGGTTTGCCATGTGCGGCAATATAGTCAGGCGAAGCTACAACTGAGAATTCACAATCAGCAAGTTTGCGGGCAACCATACCTTCAGGTGGATGCTCGTGGATTGCCACCCAACAATCGAAACCTTCTTCAAGTAGGTTAGGGCGGTGGTCAAACAGGCTAACTTCAAGTTCCAGGTCTGGGTGTTCTTTCTGAAAGTCAGCTAATGCTGACGTAATGCGTGACTGACCGAAAGATTGTGCGAAACCAATCCGCAGTACACCTTTAATCTCATTTCTATAACCAGCCACCATAGCTTCCGCTTCACTGACTGTATCCAACAGTTGTTGGCCATATTCAGAATATTGCTGGCCAATATCGGTCAGAGCGACAGTTCGGGTACTGCGCTGAACCAACTGACAGCCTAATCGTTCTTCAAGAAAGCGAATCTGTTTACTGACTTGTGATTTTGATATTCCAAGTCTTTCTGCTGCACGAGTGAAATTTTGCTCGTGACCAACAGTAGCGAGGATCACCATTTGTTGAAGATTTTCTAGCATAGGTAACAACCATAGTGGAACAAGCGGAGAATTATACCATTGATTATAAACCGATAAATAAACGCCAGGTCACACTGTCACAAAATGGCGCAGTAAAAATGTGTATTTATTGCCACCTAATCAGATGGAGTAGGCCTTTATTTTTATCCTTTAGCACGGGTTGGACACATAGAAGATCAATGGGTTTGTGACATCTCCGAATATTATCCTGTCATTATTTCTTTATTCTGTAAGTCTTACGAAAGCAAATACACAATAAAAACATCAGCTTAAATGCTTTGTTTTTATGGGTGGACAATGTTTTTGGCTTTATGTAGCAAACTTACATGGTTGGTAAGTGCTTAGTTATTTGTGCTGATCTTCTATGATCATTGGCTTGTTGATTAATCCTATCGATGGTAATTATCAAAACTAACGATTTAATTAATTTATTATGAGCAGATATTCTGGAGCCTCATCAGGAGGTTTTATGTTGAAAGTAATGTGGCATTTCTTTGTGTTGGGGCTTTACAGTTTTGGTGGGCCAGCTGCACATATTGGCTATTTCCAGCGTGAATTTGTTCAAAAGAAAAAATGGTTAGATGAGCAGGACTTCACGCAGGCAGTGGCGCTCTGTCAGTTTTTACCCGGTCCGGCGAGTAGTCAGTTGGGGATGTTTATCGGTTATAAACAAGGGGGATACCTTGGGGCATTAGCCGCTTTTGTCGGCTTTACCTTTCCGTCATTTCTACTACTTACATTTCTGGCGATGGGAACTCAGTTATATAGTGATGCTCCGTCCATTGATATTTTGATTCAGTCAGCAAAGCTTCTGGCTGTTATCGTGGTTGCAGATGCTCTGTGGGGAATGGCGAAGAAGAACATCACAGATAAGTTGACGCTGATGGTGGCTGGTTTTACGGCTGTTGCTGTGTTTTTCAGTACAGGATTATTGGGGCAGATCACTCCTATCTTACTGGCTGCACTTTTAGGTCACCTTTGGTCATTCCGTTCTGACGGCTGCGTTGATACACAACCACCGCAAGTAATTCGTCCAAATTTTGTCTTGCTTGGTGTCTTTGTTTTGATCTTATTGCTGATGCCACTAGTCGCTCAGTCATCGCAGTGGCTTACACTCTTTAATGTTTTTTACCAGGCTGGTAGCTTTGTATTTGGTGGGGGACATGTTGTTCTACCTCTGCTGGAGCCAATGCTTAACGGGATGGTGGAGTCAGATGCTTTTTTGAGTGCTTATGCTTCTGCTCAGCTTGTTCCTGGCCCGATGTTTACCATGGCAAGTTATCTGGGGGCTTCTTACCTAACTGAGTATCCTGTTCTGGGGAGTGTAATTGCAACAATTGCGATTTTTTTGCCGGGAAGTCTGCTGTTATTTGCATTTCTGCCAGCGTGGAAAGCTCTGTTCAGCCATCATCGGCTTAAAGCTTCAATCACATTGGTGAATGCTTGTGTTGTTGGCCTTCTGGCTAGTGCGTTTGTTAAACCTGTAGTCATGACATCAATTAGTTCATGGGTTGATGCAGTTATTGTGGTGTTGGGTTTCCTTATTTTGAAATACCGAAATATACCTGTCTGGCTGCTGATTACTTCTCTTAGTGTTTATAAGTTCGTGATGTAATTTGTTTCAAATCGTACTTTAAAATATGCATTCGGGGGGACTCGCCATAGTGAGTTCCCCTCTTTGTTCATTTAATGCACTATAACTTTTATTTTTTAATCCAATAAAATTTATAAGGACATCTCAACAAAAACACCTACAAATACAAAACTGATGAGCTAAGCAGTAAACTGTGAGAGAGGGATGTAATTGATTAAGCTAATGTTAAGTCAGACTTGGTAGAGTTTTCGCACGTCTCATTTCAGGTCCAGACAATGAATATAAAACGAAAGGTTAGACCGAACTTAACTAACTATGATTTACTTGAATTGATTCAGGAAGAATTACAGCAGGCCGAAAGGCGAATTGTAAGAAAAGTTGTTTTCACGGTTTCATTTGGTGTGATCAGCATTTTTATGCTTCTAGCTTTCGTCATTTCAGCTCAGGGGGGAACAGCAAGAGATTATGCAGCAGAAGCGATGAAAAAAGCTTTTGTTGCAGAGCGAGCCGTACACATCATCGATGAAGCTTCCGGTGCGAATATTTTAGAAAGAGCAAACACCGTATCTAACCAAAAAACAGAGTGATGGAATAAGGCTGAAGTGGAATTTTCAGCCTTGTACATAACCCGTATTCTTAATTTGAATCGTTTTAGTTCTACAGCTTGTCGATTGTTACATTTGAACGACGAGAGAGTGATTTTTGATTAATAGTTCAGGGCGAGCTGTTTTAAGGGCTGATTGTTTAAAATCATCTTCATCCAGGCGGTAAACAGGACGCGTAAGAAGTAGCTGACCAATTAATTGCACAATTGGTGAAATCAAGTGCTTGCTACCGAAACCTTCAAGTACATCCGGCACAATATCAAGTGATTCAACCTCAAGGTCGTTTAAGAAAATTGCGCCTTCATTCTTATCGTAGTAGGGAACAGCACTGAAACTAACATCAATGCTGACTTCTTGCTCTGGTTGCCCGGAAATAATAATTTTTGCCTCAGATTTAGCCTCAAGGTTTACACGGTCATCTGAAACACGCCCGATACCCACTTTGATATCATTGAACTTAACATTGGCGTGAGCTAAGCCTCTAACGCCGACTGTTCGTTCAAATGATGCGTTTTTGTCAAGGTATTCCTGTATCTCACCCTCGGTTACACTGTAACTGGTGCAAGAAGAAAGTAGAAATGCCAGTGTTAGTATCAGTACTCGTTTCACACTAAGCCTATTGATAATAAAATTATTCATAAATTATCAACGAGCTAAGTTTTTTTTCCACTAAATTTCTGAGAAAAATCAGAAACAGTATCTAAATTCATCCTTATAAAGCTTCTCTAACTTCTTTCGATACTTCACACCTTGCTTGTAAGTATATTTATGCTTCATCTTTTTATTGATCTTTTCGATCTTAGCTCGTGTTTTAAGGCACTTTTCCGCTTTAGTATCTTTTGCTATGACGTGTGGTGAATGATTCAGAGCAAAAAAGGCTAGCAATGTTGTGATAATTAATGAACGTTTCATTTTAGACAGTAGTTGTAATGAGTGATGAACTCAAACTACAGATTTTGATGGGTTATCGTTACTGAAACAGACTGTTGTTGGGTCAGAAACCTCACATTTAATTGCTAAGAAACAACATAATTTCTTGCAGGCAGAATTGAGCTCAAGAAAGAGGGAAGGAGGGGGAGCGCTCTGGATAGACCAGAGCACTCTTGTAGTGCTGGTACTTAAGCAGATTCAGAGAATAATAGCTCGAAATCATAGTTATTTCGTTTGAGGGCATTTTTCAGCTTGTTCAATGAACTCACCTGCAACTGACGAATACGTTCCCTGGTCAGACCTACTTCGTCGGCAACTTGCTGAAGAGTTTGAGTTTCATGACCAAGCAAACCGAATCGGCGGCAGATGATCTCGCGATCTCGTTCATTAAGACTATTCAGAACCGAAATTGCCAATTTGCTTATATCTTGCTGATTCAGCTCGGTATCTGGCTGATTTGAAGCATCATCAGCAATAAAAGCAGAAATTGATTGTGAGTTACTATCATCGCTGATTGCCTGATCAATAGATACAACAGGTGCATCGTAAGCTAAAACGCCTGAAATATCATCTACAGAACGTTCTAGTTTCTCAGCGATATCCTCATGAGTTGGTTCCTGATTTGTGCTCTTCATCAGCTGTTTGTGAGTTCGCAAAATCGTGTTGATCTCTTTTGAAACGTGTACTGGCAGGCGAATCGTTCTGGCCTGATTGTGAATAGCACGCTCAATGGTTTGCTTTATCCACCAGGTAGCATAGGTTGAGAAGCGGAATCCACGTTCAGGATCATATTTATCTACTGCGGTAATTAGGCCGATATTGCCTTCATCGATAAGATCACTTAACAGCATCCCGCTACCACGGTATTTCTTAGCAATGCTGACTACCAGGCGCAGGTTGCTTTCAATCATTGTCGCCTTGGCATCTTCATCACCCAGCAGACTTTTGCGGCTGTAAAGAATCTCTTCGTTCTTAGTCAGAAGAGGCTTTTGCGCAATTTCCTGCAGGTAAAGGTGAATAACATCAGCATCAAAACCATGTATTTCTTGTGACTTGATATCCATATCTAATCCCTCAATAACTGGTACGACGATGTTTATTTTTAATTGTTGTTACGTAAAGACGTTAACATACACATATTGCATATTCCATTTGTTTGGTTACAAAAAGATGGCAAATAGGTATAACATTTTGTTATTTAAAACTACGGAATTGGCTGTTTACTGGAGAAATCACAATATTTTGCAATGACTTATGTTTCTTATTCCAGAAAGGGATAACCGGAGAGTTGCTGATTTATATTAATTGTTATGTTACTTAATATTAACTATTGGGTGTGTATTTTAAGACATTATAGCGAGTAGAGGGGGATTACGCTTCTGAATTACAGCGATTCAAAGTGTGAGTTGTGACACTATAATGGATTTTTTTATTATCTGCAAAATAAAGAACTATATTCGCCCAAAACAGCCTTTTTCTTCCCAGATATTCTGAATTGCATGAAAGGCTTTCCAATATTCCTTCTTTTGCTTTTTAGTGCCTCCTTTATATTTTTCGTTTATATCATCAACTTTGTTTTGTAAACCTACACAAGGTAAACAACGATACAAACGTTCGTAATCGTCTACAGATTTAGAATGCAAAGGTGTAGAACAACATATAGCCAGTACAAATAATAATGTTCACCGCATGACCAGTCTCCAAAACACTGCTGACAACAATCTACCTGAATGAAATCATGGGTAATCATCAGTCAGGAAATATCGGATTCAGCGATGTTTTTTAAAGAGACTTATGCAATTTAAGTAGAAAATCAGGCTGGTTGATTCATTTGCCAGCCTGGTGAGGATGTTTAATTAAGTTTAAATTGAGAGATATTTTCCTGAAGCCCATTTGCAAGCTGGCTTAATTCACTGCAAGCCTGAGCCGTCTGTTTCGCTCCAGATGCGACTTCTGTTGATGCCTGGTTAATAGATTCAACACTTCGGCTTAATTCATCTGTCACTGAATTTTGTTCACAGCAAGCACTTGCGATTTGAATATTCATATCCGCAATACTGGCAACTGATGATTCAATTTGTGTGATGCTGCCTCCTGCGATCTGGCTTTGTCCAACGCATTGTTGAATTAGTTGACAGCTATTTTTAGTTGCTTCGCCTGTTTCTTTTGCGCGGTGTTGAAGCTTATCAATAATAGAAATAATTTCAGACGTTGACTGTGAAGTTCTTCCGGCTAGCGTTCTAACTTCATCCGCTACAACCGCGAAGCCGCGCCCCTGATCGCCAGCACGTGCCGCTTCAATAGCTGCATTCAAAGCAAGCAGGTTAGTTTGTTCTGCAATACCACTGATCACATCTACAACCATGCTGATGTTGGCTGTATCCTGTTCCAACTGAGCCACCATTTCACCGGCATTTTGAATTTCGTTAGCTACTTTCTCAATTTCAATAATTGTTTCATTAACCACACGAGTACTTTCTTTAGCTTCATTGGTTGCAGATGTCGCTAATTCACTGGCATCTTCAGTATTCGCGGCCACCTGAGAAACTGTGGATTGCATCTGGTTCATCGCAGTCGCAATCATTGCCAGTTGATCCTGCTGTTGTACCATTCCTGCTGACGACTGCTCTGAAACAGCACTCATTTCTTCAATAGCCGCACTTAACTGCACAACGGCTGCAGAAATTTCGTTAATCAGCTCTTTCAGACCATTTTGCATAACGAGACAAGCATCAGCCAGAGAACCAAATTCATCATTGCCGATTGTTGAACGGTCAAGGGAGTAGGTTAAATCACCTTCGGCAATAGCCATAGCCATTGCAGTGGTTTTTTCCAACGGTTGAGTGATTTGGCGAATCATGTAAACAGCGACGATAACCATAAAGCCGAGTAGGAGTGCCAGTGAAGCCATTGTGTAGAGATTCGCTTCCTGGACACGATTCATAGCAGCTACTTTGCCCTGATCACTTTCTTTGTTAGTAAGTTCGATTAGTTTATCCAGTGATACCTGCAAGGCGGTGAACTTATCAAATGAACCCAGTACGACATTATTCGCAAGGCTTGTATCTTGCGCCTGGATAGCCATTGAGAAGCCCTTTGTTGCCTCTTTATATGCTTTCCATGAGCGCATTACTTCATCAAAGCGTCGTTGCGATTCATTTTCAGTAATTGTTGTTTTGTATGTAGCCAGAGCTGAGTCAACTTGTTTGTACACTTTATGAATATCATTTAACCAGTTTTTCACATCAGGGTGGTTAATATTTGGTAAAATAGAAAATTCATCTTTACGAATAGTGGTGATATCTGTTTGAAGATCCTGAACTAATGCTGTTTTAGGCATAGTTCGGTTGGTTATATTAAGTAAATTATCATTAATGCTGGATATTTCACTAAGCATAAATACACCAAGAGATACAACTCCCACACCTATCATTGCCAACATGGTAGCTATTTTTGTTCGAACGGATAGATCTTGAAACCACATATACAATCGCCCTCAACATTATCATTATAATGAATAAAAAAATGGATACGGGATGGTATTCTGACCATAGGGAAAGTCAAAAAGATTTTCTTCTTTTTTCATGAAAGTTTGATTCTAGCAGCTAAATAAGATAATTAACTTGAAAAAATATTTATCGTGAGATTCAGTGTTTTTACTTCTTGATTTGTCAAAGCTGATATTTGAATCACGTTGTGATTAAGAAGAATTTCAACATCTTTAGGCACAATAAATAACCACAAGAAATATAATCTAAAATTGAATTCAATAGTGGAATATAATCTCTTATCGACAAAAAATAAGTTTGTAATATATATAATATTTACGAATAATAATTAACTTACTTATTCAACAATTGTAAGTTTTTGATATTTATAAGCTAATCGAAGTAAATTCAGCAATATAGCTTTAAGTCATATTTATCCTTCGACTCAGTTCAAGTTTCGGAAAGATTAGACACAAAAGTCTAAATTCTAGTGTTACACATGGAGTTACTGAATTGTATAGGAGTATCACATGACAGATGAGGGCGTTGAACTAAAAGTCTGCCCAGTGTGCGGACAAGAAGAGGAATATCTGGTTGATGAACTACGAGAAACCGTTATCTGTATTTGTGGTGCGATTATCGATGAGCCGGTATTTCATTAATCCGACTCAGAGTTACGATAACAGTCATTTAGCATTTCTAGTGCGTGATGGCCTTTTCGTATTGTTAACGACGTAACGTACTGCTGAGCGTAGCCAGCACTATAAGAGTTATTCCTGCAATTTTATTGACCGCCAAGTTTTCATGGAAAAAGCAGATTTGCCATATCACGGCAAAAATCAGATTCGTAAATATAAGCGGTGTTAGTTCTGAACCTGAATTGACTAGCTTATAAGCTTTGGCATGAAACATTTGAGTGCCGACAATACTAACGGCAAGAATTGCAAGTAATGTAAGCACATTAGCTTGTGTTAAAGCCACTGTCTCAACATCACATTACCACTGGTGATAACGCTGGTACCCGCAACTGGCAGTAAAATTAGTGCGGCTAGCATAAAGCACCAACCATTTAGACCTGCGGAAGACAGAGCAGACTTCGCACCACGGATCAGATTGATGAACCCGTATTGAACCTTTACCAGGGATTTTACTTCGTTTGCTTCCCGGGAAGATTAAAACAGGAGAGTGTGCTTACATTGATAAACTGGTTCAAAGACCAGTTCGAAGATGAAGGGGATTTATGTTGTCGTTAAACTATTGCGTTTGTTACCTTGTCACATTATTTTGCGGATTGTCTTAAAAGATTGCGCGTGTACTTAGCGCGTATTGCTCTCGAAAGTAACGAATGACTATGTAAACTTTTAGGTGATCCTGTAACGTTTATTTTTGAGTTTTATCCGCATCTCTGGGCAACTGGGTAAAACTGCTATGCGGGATGACAATATCGTATAGCCATGATGGGAGCAATCTAGAGCTGTTAGCCAAGACTGTCGGTGGTGTGACTGATAACACTGAGGCTTGTGTTTAGCATGAGGAAAAAAACATCGGTAATCATCCATTGGTGTAGCGTTTTCAATGGGAGAGAAATGTTTTGATATTCTATGAGTTTTTATGCGGTAGTGTCGGTCCAAAGTCAGGATAGTTTTCACGAATAATACTGAGGCACTGGCATCGAATATCTTCATGAATTTTGTTTGGTGACGGTTTGCCTCGACGCTGATGGACAATTCCTGCTGCGCCCAGCTGGCGAAAGCGAGTCACCAGACGTTGGATCTGACAGACGCTTAATGAAAGAACACTTGCAGCATCTGAGCGTGAGCGTCGAATACGTTTTTCACAAACATCACGGATAGTACTCAGGCGTAAAATCTCTTTGTCATTCATGGTTACCAACATCGTTTGTTAATCTCACACAGACCAGATAGAGTCTGATCACCGTAGGAAAAACAGGACATTTTCACTTTGCAGAAAAGAGCCATTTTAACTTTGCGGCTACATGCCCAGTGCGCATTATATTTCCTTATGTTAAAACAGGGAACTAATTATAAATCAATTAGTTAGAATCCTTTCTTTGCGGGAAGAAGGATTTAATGCGAAATCGACATCAACTCACTAAAAATTACATTTTTCGATTTTATCAATGCGGTTTGAGCATAGAAAATACGGCTAAACTTTGTTTCAAAACTGTGAGGACGGTCACGCAATGGGATAAGGGAAAATCAATTCCACCGGAGTGTAAACGACTTATGAGGATGTATTCAGGCTTAGAGCTTGACCCTTTAGGTGATGAATGGAGGGGGTGGAGCATTAGAGGAGGAAGACTTATAACACCAAACAGTTGGTCTTTGACACCAGACAGGATAATAACTGGTAATGCATTGTTAGAAATTAACGCCGAGAACGATAGAAAGCTAAAGGCAGAAATCATTAAAACAGCAAGATTACTTAGAAAATTACCATGAGTTATTAAAAAAGCACTTACAAAAACAAAAAAAGACAGTCTCTAACTGTCTTTTTTTGTCTAGTCAATCATAATCAAAAGGAGAATGCTGGTTCTTTATTCTTCTTTTGCGCTTTTTCGCGAAAGATTTTATTAATTTTCTCAGCTTCTTCTCTTTTTAATTTTTCTGGATTAAAAAGTTTCCTCCATTCCCTAAGCTCTATGCTTCCTTGCAAAGTCTTATTGGTCATGTCCTGCTCCTTGAAGAAAATTGTTAAAATAGTGCGAGTTTAATTCTTTATCAAAATAGTGCTTTCGCTTAACCCAGATAAACCCATCACCTTTTGATATTATAGCAACATCAATAGGACCGCCAACTGTTTCACTATCATTTGAGACCTTCCTCTTAAATGCAGTCATGTTAACAAGAGATTCAGCCATATAAGCTAGGTCCTGCTTAGGCAAAAACTCAATCATTTGAAGAACCTTATCAACATGTTCTTGGCGTTTATGAAGCTGAATGTTTTTTGATGCTTGATCCCAACTTTGATTCGCATGTTCAAGAAGAGCTGCTCGAATATCACTAAGCTGTTTAGGCTGGTCTTCATATGCTTGTTCCAGCAATTCAAATGCTTTATGCAAGCTTTCACCTATTGATTGCTTATATGCATCTGATATAACTTGCTCAAGGTAAGGATTAACACCAGACATAAAAGTAATAACTTCATCATCTTGAGCATATGCCTGCAAACCACTGGCCCCGGCAGCTGCGCTCTTCCCTGGATCAGGTGAGTACTTTAGTTTATCACCAACAAACCCATGCACATTGTAAGCAAGCACAACAGGGAAATACTCTTTTTCACCATAACCAGCAAATACAACACCAGTGTCTACGCTGTGTCCGTTTTGTTTACAAGATATCGTTGCGAAGAGTTGACTGATTTTTTGAATCAGTTCATCCGGAAAATCAATCTCAGGGTGCTTAGCTTCTGTAATTGCTTTAACCTGTTTAATACCATTTGCAGATAACTCTTCTAAAAAGGCTTGATCAAAACCGTTATAAAAATCAGATTCATCAAAACTTTCAATAAGCACTGAGCATGACGAACTAATAATCTCAATGCTTTCCTCAACATTTGGCTTACGGTCTTGTTCCTCTACAAATTTTACAGCTGCATCATCTGCTAGAGAAAACAGATAGTCATAAGCTTGTAAGTATGTTTGTGTGAGGCTATTCTCTCTGAGATCCATCGGGATAATTCTTTCTTCTTTACATAGGAAATTCCAGAAATCCTCGGCATAGCCATCAAGAGTATCAAAAGATTTATTTTGTAACTGTTTTCGATACTCCTTGATCACCAATTCCCACGGAACATTACACAAACTCCCTGTACCATAGACCATGATTCCAACGGGATGGTATTTTGTTAATGCAAATAATTTCTCTGCACCATTGTAAATCTTTGAAGTACCACCGCCAGAAATGGTCACTGCCGAATCCGCAGCTAAGGCAACAGCGCTTTTATTCATAACAGCAATTTCAGCAGTCATTATTATCGTACCTTATATAAGTGAATATCATAGTGCTAAGTAGGGTTAGTCAGATAGAAATTCATTACCCAGAATAGCGTTGCATATTGAGTGGCATTCTACACACTTATGTCATCGAACGCATGCAAAATTGGGTTACTATTCTGCATTGGAATGGGTAAGTGGTTGCTTATTGGGCGATGTTTCTATGGAAAGTATGCTATTGGTGTTATCTCAGCCAGAGCTTCGGACGAGAAGAGCTTCCCTTTTGGTTGTGCTATACTGTGTATTTATACAGGTTTGTGATCAGGAAAATGACGGGACCCAAATTATACAGCCGGATTTTAAAGGCGAAATATCCTGATTTATTAGGCTATTGCAGCCGCTGCTGTTCTGCGACAATACTCATTAAATATGACGTTCGGCGCAAATATTACATCTGCACACACTGTAGGTTGGAGTGGCGAGAATCAAGACTGTTTAAACCTAGGTAAAGTAAAATAGGGCGGCTACTTTGCTGCAACCAGCAAGTACGCCGCCAAGCCTTGCTTATGCCTTATCTAATACATTTACAGGCCAGAGGAAGTAGGGGCCGAAACGCTTGCTATATTTGAACTCCCCACCAATAGCCTTGCCTTCATCCGTTAAGAAATATCTTTCATCAACAAGCTGCAAGTAGCCAGCGGTTAGAAATTTATCTAACAACTCATTCGTCTTCATACCATGACTTTTAGCCAGTTTAGATGTTGTCAATTTGGTATGTTCACCATCATTTTGTTGAGTATCTTCGGCATCAGAATTGGTTTCGGTGATCTTCTCAAGAGATATGCGAACTTCATCGCCGATGCGAATAATCCTTTGAGCTTCTTCGTAAGCTTCCTTATAGATTTCAGCGTCAGTATCGCGCGAAACTAGAATACCCATTTCGTTATTATTAACTTGACTGAATTCATACAGATTTAAGCTGGTAATGATGCACGAATCCTCGTTGAGGTAGCACTTTGCATGAAGGTTTTTACAGAAGCTTACTCGGACAAAAGTCAGCTCCTTTAACCAGTTAATTTCCTCTGGCTGAAGTTCGCTTTTCCCATAAATAATGCGTATATCTATCTTTAAACGATCTTTATCTTCGAGCAGTTCTTTTATTCGGTCGTTCAACTTCAGAAAGGGGCTAATCAGTATCAACCTTTCTGATGCTCCTTTAATAAGCTCTTCTAGATAGTAGTTTGTAGCACTAGTATTCAAAAACTTAGCCATGACAGAAATCCATTATGATGATAAGCCTTTGGGCATCCTACCTTCTGATTCTCTATCTATTCCACAAAGAGTAAATGTGTTTTTGATCAATGCGATGAACCACAAACAAGGTTGTATTCCAGGCACTATTTTGCACGAATAAGGCAGTGAAATTGGGGGGGGGGGTATTACGGGCCACCTTAGCTATCTCAAGCCGTGACCACAGATAGCTATCTCAGCCAAGCCCTACCGACAGGAGAGGTACCCCTAACCCAAGAGCAGCGCGTACACCGCCAAGTCTTGCTTATCAAGGGTGAAGTGAATGATGAGCTTCACGCCCGTTCGTTTTTGAGCCTCTCAGGTTCTTCTAATTTGTAGGTTAGAGATCGTTTTGACTCTGTGTTGGTTTGCTCCGTAGGGGGGCAGGCTCAAAAGCCGCTGCGGCCTACTCATCACCCTTGACAATCCAGCCCCGGCTCAGTGTGGGCCTTCCATCTAGTAAATGGCGGGCCATGGGCAAACAAGTTGCCCGCCACCATTCACTAGCATGGAGAACGCGCTGATGACCACTTTCTACCGCACGGATTCTTTTAACCCTTCGAAACTCTGGTTGCTTCACCGTGACCAGCATGGCCATTTCACTCTGGAGCAGCAGGTAAACCGCCGGACGACCGGAGTACACAAGCGGGTGACGTTGATGTGGGCGCTGTCAGCCACATCAACTCAGTCATTGAACGAATGGAACAAGGCGTAAGGAGGCGGGGCGATGAACACTTATAAACTGGTTTTACCTGATGAGTATTACGAATACATGCGCGAAGCAGGGAAGCTACTTGATGAGAACTTTAACCTGCCGCTTACCGACCCTAAGCGCAAAGAAAACCTGCTCAAGGTGGAGCAGCTACATGCCAAGGCATTGGCCGTCAAGGAGTCAGTCCTCAATAAGGATGGAGGGGCGAAGCAATGAGCAGGAACGCGGAATACGAAGCAAGGATGAAGGCCAAAGGGTTGAAGAAGGTGACAGTGTGGATGCCGGAAGACCGGGAGGCGGATATCCGGCAGGCCATCAACATGCTGGTCGAGAACGACCACCTGACGCTGAACAGCCTGCGCGATGTAGTCAGTGGGAAGTACGTTTCTATGCACCGTCACCAGTGACGGCACCTTTATCGGTTATGTCCGGGTCTGATTGCGCAGCCGCCTGATGCATCTGACCCGGATGATAACTATCAGCTTTTTCAGCAGGTAGTTGATAGCATCCCAAGCTACAAACGCAAACAACACAGTCATGAAGGTCGTCGCAATCATGTCGACGACTAACACATCAAGTAACTCTGAAAATTGTTCATTGGTCAGTGTTATACAATCCATTTTTAATCTCTCCCTTTAAATTTCACCGTTGTTGTCATTTGTGACCAGTCCCGCCAGCGGCATGGCCGAGAAGTCCGGTTCCCGAGCCTGTTCGGTCGGCAGGCGTTCTTCTCGGATGTCCGGTATGTCATTGACTGGATTGCACATCAGTAGTTGCTGGCTGTCGCCGTAGTTGACCTGGACTAAGCAGGGGTCGAGCACGGTAAAGCGAAATCCCATCAGCCGCAGGTGGTCGCTGTAGACATAGCCGCGCTGGCCGTCGGGGCTGTGCTGTTCGAAGATGATAGTGGTCAGGGTCTGGCGTTTGTCACTCAAGACTTTGATTTGGACGCCGGAAACAAACAGCTGGCTGACGTCATAGGGCCATGCGGTTACAGCCATATCAAGGTAGCGCCCCTGAGCAGGAGCCGCAGGGCTATCGAGACCACGAGGAACACTATCAGCCGGATACCCAGCCAACGTGCCAGCGGGGCCAGTCGGTGCAGCGGTTTGGCCAGCAGCCGGAAGGCTTTGTGCTGGCTGAGCTTCTCCAGTCGGTACTGGAGCATCAGAATTATCACGAGTAGCGATTTCATAGACAGAATTCCCAACGAAGTAGATGCAGAGCAGGAAGACGACAAGGAACAGCAGGAACTTGGGTTGTTGCAGGATGGACGAACCCGCGCCGCTCTTGGTCACTTGCCCAGTGACGGTAGAGGAATACATCAGGTGGACGGCCCGGGGAACGCGCACGCCCTTGGTGGTGTCATCCTTGGTCGGCTTGGTGGAAGTCGATTTCGGGTTGTGCTCCCACAGCCGCGGGCGGCGTTTGGTAAGGAAGAACGAGTCTTTCGAGCTGTGGTGAATGGCCAGCTCGGCGACGCCTTTGACTTCGGCGGGTATCTGGCGGATGTCCGGGGTGCAGAGGGTGATATCCCAGTTGTATTTGCGGTGGCGCATGAAGGCCATATTGAAGTTCTTCGGCAGGATAACGCAGCCGGACTCATCAACGATGCTTTCCCCGGTATCGTCGAACGCGACTTCTTCCGGTTGGAAGTCGGCCAGCATCTTGTTGTAGAAATCGACGAAGCCCTTGGGCAGGTTGTCGCGGAAAGCCTCGACACCCAAGAAGACGTTCTTGACCATGTCGAACCCGGCGGTTTTGTTGTAGATGTCCTGCGCCTCGTCGATAAGGATCATTGCGCCAATCGGGCACCAGTTATACCAGTGCTGCCAGAGGCGGATGCCGTTCTCGTTCATGGAAGATATTCGGATGATGCGGGCCGTTATCGGGAAGCGTTCGCCGAGCCGTTTCTCGATGGTGGCGATGTCCTGCATACCTTCAACGTTGGTGACAACGACGCGACCTTCGCGTAGGGCCGGGAGGATATCGAACCAGACCGCGCAAGCGGATTTGTACGAACCAGCCGCGCCGTGTCGGATGATGGTTGCCATTGTTATACCCCCATGGAATCCATGACGAAGCGGGTGGTCATCGCTTCGATAACCCGCATGAAGCCTGAGCCAACACCGTAGGCCGCGGCGGCGTTGCGCACGTCCGGGTCGAGCGAGGAAAAGGCCGAGTCGATGAACTGGTAAACCGACAGGTCGTTGAGCAGCTCACTCGCAACCCCGTGGGCAAACTTCATGCTTTCGAGCATCATCACCAGTTTCATCTTGATGGAATACTTGAGGACGTAGGCATACATCCGCTCGATAAACGACGGGGTGTATTCGAAGAAGCGGTCGATATGGTCAGCAACATCAATGAACCACTGGAAGGTGTTGTCGGTAGTATTGGCCAGTGCCGGCACGGCGACGGCCATTAACAGCAGGGGCAGATAGCGCATTATTTCCTCCTGACGAGAATGATGGAAAAGGCAACCAGCGAGGCGAGGGCAAGGACGACCGATTTGATGGCGTCACTGTTTTCTATCCACGCGTCGTTCTTGGCGGTAAAGTTGCGGTTGGCCACATGGATGTTGGCCGAGAAGACGGGCATATTGCCGGACTCGGGCAGGGAAACGTCGCCCAGGCTGTCGGCAAAGGTGTCCATCAGGGTGCTGATTTCATCGCGCAGCCCTTCGATGTCCTTATCGAGCAGGGCAATCGCCTCCTTGCCGAGGACATCCCCAAACGGGTCTTTGTCGGTTTTGGGGATTTTGCCGTTGAGGCGCAGGCAGATGAGCCTGTTCTTGTTCTCTTCTTTGTTGCAGTCGATGTCTCCCGCGGGTTCGCAGTCCTGACCTTCGGGGCAGTCGCCTTGGCCTTCACCGTTTCCTTCACCATTCCCGGGAGCCACGGCGTTGCCTTTGTCGCGGATAGCCTGAATCAGGTCGCCGTTGATGCCGTCCATGTGTTTCATCATCTCGGTCATTTTGTTGTCGAGGATGTCATTGCCGGATTTGTTGAGGTCGCGGATTTCGGTCAGCAGGTCGTTGGCCTTGTTGGTATTGTCGGCGATGGCCTTGGTGTTCTTGGCGGTGATTTGGGTGTTGCTCTTCACATCAAACGAGGTCTTGTTGTGGTCACGAACGGCGAACTGGACTTCGTTAATCGCAGCTATCAGGCCTTCGGTGCCGGAGCAGTCACCGTCCACCGCGGGGTCACACTCATCAATGCAGATATCCCCAGCGGCGGGGTCGCAGTCGGGGCGCTTGTCACACAGCCAAGGGGCTTCGGGGGTCGGGCAGTTTTCGTAACCTTGGCAAAGGTCCGGGAACTCTTCGCAAAAGCTCGGTTTGTCGTCGGGGTCGGTGGAGCCGTCATCGTCTCCGGGTTCTTCCGGTTTGGAGCACAGCTCGGGGTGTTCTTTGCAGAACTCCGGATTTTCTTCCGGGTTGATACCCCCCGTATCACCACCACCTTCACCACCTTCGCCTCCCGTGTCACCGCCGCCTTCTTCACCAGTCCCGGGCTTGTCACCCGTCGGGTCGTCACCCTCATCGCCACCTTCACCCGTTCCGGGTTTTTCTGGGTCGTCGCCACCCGGGTCATCCGAACAGGTAACCTCAATTTGCTCAGTGTCATGGTTACAGGAGGCGCTGCCGGATTGGTTCGGGCAGTTGCGGACAGCCTCATCCATGGCCTGCTGTGCCTCGGGGGTTTCACAGTAGTTTTTCTCCTGCTCGGGTGTGTAGTCATAACATTCACCGCTTTCGCCGACAGGGTATGAGCCGTCAGGGCAGCTGCGGCATTCGCCGTTGATATCCGGAACACCCCCCGACGGGCAGTTGTTCCCGCCTTTAATATCGTAATCATAGATGCCCCGGTATCGGTTGAAATAACCGGGGTCAGGGCCGTCAACATAGGCATAATGCAATACAACGTAGTCGTTTGTATCCCTCCCTTTATAACGGTTAGCCAGCTTATCAATGGCATTGTTTAACCGTTGTTGGGACTCGTCTGCCGTATTCGTCCAGCCAGTGGAAGCCCAGGCAAACACATCAACAGAAAAGGCGAGCAGGAAGAAAAATAACCAATAGCGCATAACCAATCCCTTAGTCAGCCATCAAAAAAGGGGCCGAAGCCCCTTGTGGTTAGTGGGATTGCACCCCGGACACAAAGCCGTAGACAAAGGTCATGGTGGAGGCAATCCCGAGTAAGAGTTCCGGAGGAACGGCGGGCATTACTTGTTGAGCCACTTGAGCAGCATGCCGACACCGAAGCCGACCACGGCAAGGGCGACGACCGTACCGACCACCGCGGTCTGGTTGGCGGTAGCCTCACCGCCTGCGGCAGTCAGTTGCTGGGTGTAGTCGCCCGCGTGAGCAGCAACAGTGGCAAACAGTGAAGTGGCAACCACACCAGCGCGAGGTGCATATTTCTGGAATTTTTCTTTCATGACATATTTCCTTATTTGACGTTGAGTTAAGCTTTGCCCAGCCACCGAACCAGTCGGCCAGCACTGTGGCCGAGGAAGAACGACAGCAGGAGCATTCCCGAAACCTCGATAAACAGCTCTTTATCGAAGTTCTGATACATGGCCACATCGTCAGGCTGCAACAGCACGTACCCGGCGCATTGCTGGACGGGGGTGTCGGTGATGTGGCCTTCGGATAAGCAGCGCATTTTGTTTTCGGTTTCCAGTTAGCCTTTCAGGTAAGGCAGTATGTGTGTGTCCCAGACCCAAATCGGCAGTGCCTTGTGTTCGGACTGGAGTCGGTAATAACGGGCGATGATGTTGCGTTCCATGGTGTCCCCGTTAGCTCGCTTGGGCGGGCTTGTTGGTTGTGCTTGGGACGCCGAGCAGGTGCCAGCCGGAGAAGTTGACGTGCTTGCCGCCGTCACCCGCGAATGAGCGCTCAATGTGCTGAATCTTGTAGTCGGTCTTCTTGTCGATGAGCTTTTTCAGGTCAGCACCGCCGCCCATGGCATCCCAGAGGTCAGGGGAGACGCGGCATTCGACCACCTCGGACGGGTTGAACAGTTGCAGGCGGACAATGCCGGAATCACGGGATTCCCCGGTGTTCGGGTTGGCAGTGGTTTTCTTCTCGATGTCATCGAGGTCATTGATGCGGGCGGTTACAATCATCGTTAAATTCCTTATTAGTGACAGTTATTGACACAAGTCCAAGGGGAGCTTGCGCTCCCGTCAGTCGCTTCGCGCTCAGCCTTCGCGCGGCCGCTCCAGACGGTCTCGCAATCAGCCTCGTCGAACACATAGGCGTTCATTTCATCAAGGCGGTCGAGGTAGCGCTGGTATTCTTCGTATTGCTCGTCGGCCATCCGTAGGTATTCGCCTTCACGCTCAAGGGCATCGAAGACATCGGTGACCCCGGTCATGATGCGCTTGGTGCCGCGCAGGAAGACTTCTTTGTTTTCGGTTTTCCATGTGCGGGTTCGGGTGGCCAGATAGGCGGCTTTGAACACCACGCCGACCACACGCGCCCCGGCAACATCGCCGTAGCGGGTGGTGCGTGGTTTGGTGCTCTGATGCTCTTCGCCGTATTCGTCGATGAGCTTTTCCATGATGTGCGGGACGTGGTAGCGGGGTTTGATGGTCTGGTCGTCACGGCGGACAAACACGCCGCCCATGGCAAGGCAGAACGCCTCCCAGTCCGATGAATCTGCGGCGCGGCGGATGTTCTCAAGTGTCATCCATTCGCCGTTATCCAGATGTTTAAACACGGTATCGTCCTCTGTGAATTCTTCCCTTATCCGGCGCAGCTCGCGCCAGACTGTGACGGACGGGCCGCCGATGAACTGGAACTGGCGGATGCCATTGACCCGGGCCCATGTGACCACGCGCTCGGCTGCGGTGATGCCGTCCAGCTCGGTGGCGATGTCATCGCCGATGTGCTGGCCGTCGATGTTCTTTGACAGGTACTTGGCGACGTAGCCGACCGCGGAGCCTTTCGACCAGTCAATCGGCTCGGCCTTGAAGCGGTACTTGCTGGCCCCGGGTTCATCTGGTGAATCGGCCATGGCAGCGTGCCTAAACAGACGTGTTACGGCGTCACAATGTTGCTGTTCCATAAAAAACAGCACATGCCAGTGCGGGCAGCCGTCAGCGTGGGGTTCGACCACGCGCAGGCCGTACACCTTGATTTCAGCCTTGTCCAAAGCCTTGCGGAAGCTCTCGAACATGTCGGTCATGTAGTTGTGGGCGTCCTGCGTGGTTGGTCGGCCCGCATCAAGCCATGCTTGGTTAACCTTGCCCTTGGAAACCGAATGAAAGCGGCTAGGGCATGTCGGTGTGTAGAACATGGCAACGTGGCCACTGGCCTTGGCGATGTTCTCGAAACCTTTCAGGCGAACGAACATTTCAGCGCGGCGTATCTCCGGGTTGGAAATGGATTTGCCTGACAGTTCATAAAGCGAGAACCAGTTATCAGAGTCATCCTCGTCGTAGGCGATGGTGTTCCTGAGCACGTCGGCATTGTCTGCATCGCGTTGTCGGCGGCGGCCCAGTGAGAAATCCGAGCAATATGCCTGACCGTATTTGTGGACTAAGGTCAGGTCGCGGGCTGCGCGTTCTATTTCAATGGCCGCATGTTTGCGTAGCGAACGACGCCACCAAAGCTCGTTGGTTGCACGGTTAATCAGGCTTTTCAGTTCGCCGTTTTCCTCAGCTTTTTTGATGAGCTCCGGACGGAATGACAAACCGTAATCGGCCAGAATGTCACAGGCACGTTTGAATGCCTTGGTGACATCCTTGATGCCCGCGACCTGGCGCATGACATAAGCTGACTTGGCCTTGGCAAAGTCACACAGTTCTTCATCCGTTGAGGTGTAGCGGAACTCCATCTTGGTCAGACGCTCATTGGCTTCTTCCAATGCTCGCATCGCATCAAGCTGACCAACTTTCTTAGCCATATTGATATAAGCCCGGGACATTACCGGACCAAAAGCGCGGTGTGGTCGCGTCAGGTTCAACACGTCCTGACACGGTGAAACGAACGACGGCTTGATATCATCTGACGCGTCAACCGAATGAATCGGTTGTGATAACGCTTGTCGTTGAAGCATTGACGACACGTAATCTGGCGTTGGTCGGGTATGGTCAACAAAGCCCGGCAGATGACTACCGTTGTTGATGTCCGGTTTGGTGTACGACGTGCACAGGGTTCGGGCTGGCAAGAAGCTCACATACTCATAGGTATCGGTTGCCAAATCGTGGACTAAGATTCGCTGCATCATGATTAGGCATCCTTACCAGAAAGGTTGATTGCGTCATGGTGACAACACAGGGCTTTGCCAGTGGCCAGCGCAGCAGACAGAGTTTTGTATTCGACGATTTCGCGGGTAATGAAGGTATGCGTTTTCTTGTAGGTCTCAGCGTAGGCAGCAGAAACAGCCACAATCTCAATTGCATTTTCAAAGAAGCGAACGCCGTCTTGAAGTTCAAAAGTAACCGCCATAGTGTGCCTCGACTAATCTCAATTCCGATTTGTCGTAAGCGTAATTCCGTAAAATCGTAAGTGCAAGTTACGAAAAAACGTATTTTTCGAGCTAGAATAAGCTCAGGAGGAATTTCATCATGTACGCAAATTATCTGTTAGACAGCTACAAACAGGCCAAAAACTATGTGCAAGACAAGCAAATTGCGCACGACTTGAATGTAACTCCGGCTAGAATTTCTGAAATGCGCAAAGGTAAGCGCTATATATCTGATAATGAAGCAGTTTTTTTAGCGGAGAGCGCAAACATAGACCCAAGAGAAGCTTTGTTAGGTTGTCACAGTGACCGCAACGATAATCCAAAGCTCAAAGAGTTGTGGGCGGACATTGCAAAAAAGCTAAATAGCCAAGGATTTCAAATGTTTGGGGTCAGTTCTTTGGTTGCTGCAAGTAGCTTTTTGGCCCTTAAGGTAGATATAATTCAGTGCGCATTATAGCGGCCTTATGTTAAATGATAACTATTGCTGATATAACGCAAACCACTGATATGCACTGTAGTTAGTATGCATTCTCTCGTAACACAAGGAATGCAAAAAGGGACACCATGTCCAAACAAATAACCAACAACTACATTTTCAGAAAATTTACCTGTGGTTTAAGCCGAATTGAGACAGCGAAACTTTGTTTTAAATCTGTGAAGACGGTCACACGTTGGGACAATGGTCAGAAGATACCGCCGGAGTGCAGGCGGCTGATGAAACTTTATAGCTGTAGTGACTTAGAGGCTGTAAATGACAAATGGAGAGGATGGAGAATCAAACAAGGAGAGTTAATTACGCCAAGTGGATGGAGCTTAACGCCAGACCGAATTGTTACCGGAAACGCCTTACTAGAAATTAATGCTGAAGATGATAGTCGGACTAAGGCGCTTATTATCAAAACCGCAAGGCAGCTCCAGAACCTACCTAAATCTACGAACAGATAACAGAAAAAGCCCCGGTGAAAAGGGGCTTTGTTGATAATGCAGTGGCTCATACTCAAACTGACAGCTTTGACTCGAAAGGTTAGGCAAAATATCAAGTTTATCCCCATCGACCTACCTGAAATCTACGGATAAAGCATCCTGAAGAAGTTTACATGACTTCTAAAGAAAATTTGGGACAGGCTGACACCACATCAATGTGTACTATGATGTATGTGAATATAGGCAGAAGTTTGATAATTCACAGGGATCTAAACAACATGGAACATAAACAACATAAAGGCCTTAAGCGACTTCCGGTAATAGATGGATGGACGCTTATCAATTCTGCAATAACAGGAGCAAGCTACCACCAATACCAAATAAAAAGTTTGCTTGATTCATTTGAGCAAAGGATCCCTATATCAAAAGATGATTGGCCGAGATTAAGCAATAATGAGACAAACTTGCTTCACTGGCATTTACGTGATTTTTTTTGGGAACTCGTTGGAGCATATGATTTGTTGCTTCAATGGTCTAATGAGCGTTTTGCTCTTGGGCATCAAGAAGATAAGATATTTTGGAACAAAATAAGAAATACAGATCATGCTGAGGTTGATAAAGAGCTATGGAATAAAGTAAAAAGCTGCTTACAACAAGCAATGAATAGTGAATGGTATTTCGAAATAAAAACCTATAGGAACTTTTCTCATAGGTCTTTCCTGAACATAACAGTTCTCACTCCGAAAAACGGAACGCCACAAATATTCCTTGAGCCAGCCCGTGAAGGTCAAAACTATGAAGATATACGGATTTCTCTTCATAACTATCTAGATAAATTTAAGTCTTTTGCTGATTGCATGCAAAAAATCGTGAATGATCATTCAAACCTCGATTAACCAATCTAAGCTACCACTGTGTGGCTTTTTGGTTACCTGAAGACACTAACAAACCTGACAGTATCGACCGCGTTGAAGGGCGTGGCGACCACAATTAACTTTCACCCCGTATTACTAGACGGGGTGGCGTTTTTCGTCCTCCAGTCTCCGACTATATACAAATCACTCAATGATTATTCGGTGCAGACCAAGGCTTAGCAGGATGGAAGGCTTTTTATTTCGCTGATACTTATGTCGATAGCTCCGCATTGATGATTCATCACAGGCAGACGCTATCTTTGCGGTGCCTTATCATCCCTTCGGGATAGGAGCAAGAGCGATTGACGTTAATTACGTCAATATTTCACGTCAATTACGTCAATTTGAAATGTGGTAATTATTGATTACAGAAGATTTGAGAAGTGACTATTTATAGTAGCATCAAGATATTTCCATAATATCTCAATTCATCAATAAAAATACATTGGAATGGCAAAGATGAGAGGTGAAATCACGCGGCGGCGCTGCGCTTGAATCCGTCCGCGTGATTTTTTTATTACCGTTTGGATGAGGTTTCAGCTGAAAGGGCGTATTTCTTCTGCTGTCTTTTTTCTATAGCAGCATCAATCTTTGTTACAAAGCACCTAAACCCAGCCGATAAGCAATCATATAAAAACAATGCTGTCAGCATTCCTACAAATGAAAGATGGTCAATTAATTCAATCAACTGGTTAAATTGCTCTGATGTCATTACCACGTTATCCATTGCATTATTCCTTATGCGGTATCTGGCTTGAGATTCATGTCTTCCGGCTCTTGAGCCGCAGGACGCTTGTAGAAGGGATTGCAGGTCACCATGATGTCGACACCATCAAAATTCAGTTTGGCTAAGCATGGCTTGATTCCTATGACTAACAAACCCACATCCTCAGGTGTAAAAACACCTTTGCCGTCAGCGTGGCTAAATGAGTAGTCATACTGCTTAAAGTCATGATTGCGATACGTCACGACAACACCGTCAATGTATACGCCCTTAAGCATTTCCTTTAAGTGAGAGTGCAGCAACGTATCAACCGTGACAGGTGTTTCAACAACCTGATGTGACTGGGTTTGACCTGGAGCATTCACAACCTCCGATGTTTGCTTATCAGCAAACAAGGAGTAATAGGCCAGACTAAACATCAACACAATAAAGACGCACAAAGCCGCGCCAATAAAGACGAACTTGGGCATTTTGAATTTGTGGGTATGGATTTCTGCCGACCAATAAACGCCATAGAATGCCTTAGCCCGACGTATCAGTTTCTTTTCACATGCCTTGGTGTCATGCCATTGGTCAGGGTCGAACGCCTTAGAATTCTGATAGCGGGTAACACGCTCACCACCAAAGGCATTATGGTAATGTACATGGCGACCTGTTAGGCGGCGTATGTTGACATCAATCAGCTTCGGGTCTTGTGTCACCAAGTGAATGTCATAGCCGTGGTGACGGTGGGTTTCGAATTTTGCGATGTGTTCCGGCACCTTAGAACCGACACCGCGGGGCGGGAAGAACTGCTGACATTCGTCTATCCATATCACCGAACGCTTGGGCAGTTGATACCATTTCCTTGCATCATCAAACCGTGTGAAGTGTAAATTGAACCGTTTAACTTGCTCAAAACACTGGTATTCCGTCCCGGCGGTGTTAGTCAGGTATTCTTCGAACAATTCAAGTTGTTTGGGGCTGTAGACCTGACGAACCCAATGCAACCAAGTCTGGAAATGGTCATGCTGGTTGTAATTCCCCTCAAGCCACGGCACATGCTCCAATGTCAGGAACTCATCATCGTCATGTACCCGACGCATGATTTTAATCAATTGCTTGCGTGCTTTGTTGTTCTTGAGGCGAGGGAAGTACCAGCCATAGAACCAGCCGGAAAACGAAGAGGCTACTTCATAATCCAGCATGAACAAGGTTACATTCGTATAGTATTGGGGACGCTCAGGGTCATAGCTATCAACCAGCTCGACGATACTGTTTAGTGACTTTGAGGCTCCCGGCTTACCCGTCCTTAGATAAATCATTACGCACTCCAATCAATGGGGTCTTTGTCACCCGGCTTGCGCCACACCATCCGGCGGAAGTTACCCATGCGGCTCATCCCTTTGAATACCAGCAAGGTAAATCCGGCAGAAAACATAATATTCATGGCATCCGGCACACCGACCAATGCAATCATGGAAACCACGTTGGCAGGCAGGCCAGACGTTGATGAAGATATTTCAGCAATTAACTTGTCGAAAATGACACTCATCCCTGAATAAGCAACGGTGCCAAACCCCAGTGAAATAGCCACACGCGATGCAATTGCACTGATTAATTGCGGCATTACTGGAATAACAGTTAAGAATAAGAAGGACAGTACCCGAGCCATTGCAATCACCTAGACAAATTTAGCAATTAATAAACCAGCCCCAACCAAAGAGAACGACACTAAAAAGAAATGGATAATGCTGGCGAGCTGACAGAGCGGGGCGTAATCAATGGTAAAGGTTGCCCCTAAAACATTGGTGGTATCAGGGGCGGGGCATGAGCCATTAATTTTCACACCGTTACCATTGCGGTATTTGTTCATCACTGACGAGGCATCAATTGCGCCCGCGTTAATATCAGAGATAGGGTTGTCAGCAATAAAGCTATTTAAAGCCCCGGCAAGCCCGTCCGGTTTCCCTTGACGCTCCAAGAAATTAATAATGTCGCAGTTCTTTTCCCATTCCCGGCGAGCCAAGTAACAGGTTTGGTCATCGCCGGCACAGTCGAAATTCTGGCATTCGCTAAAGGTCAAGAAGGAACCGCACTTGCCAGCCTTGCGGTCAGCCTCGGAACATTCGCCGTTAGGGTCGCCGCCAGTCTCACCACCAACGCTTTGCCCCGATTTGGCATCAATAGAAGCCAGCAGGTCATTGGTCTTTTTGATTTGACGCTCGATTTCACCAACCGATTTGGCAACGTTCTTATCGCCGTCACCTTCTTCACCGGGCTTTTCGGGTTCGTCCGGTTCTCCGGGCTTAGGCTTGTCAGGGTCTTCGGGGTTTTCCGGGTTATCTATTCCGCCGTTACCACCTTCACCACCAGTTCCCCCCGTATCATCACCGCCGCCGGGGTCGGGGTTAGGTTTGGGCTTTTCGTTAGGGTCAGGGTCGGGGTTCGAACCAGTTTCATCGCCGCACTGACTACCAGTAAAATACCCCTTGTAATAACACTCCTCATTGGGAGCTTCACCAGTACAAGTACCCGTAGCCCGCAATGCAACCTGACAGTTACCAGCACCACAAACAAGTGAGCCTCCTTTACCCGGAGGACCAGAAGTTACACTGCCTTCATACTGACCTGCTTTGTCGGCGCAAGAGTTTTTATTGGGTTCTGGTTCTTCGGGGTTTGGCTCTGGCTCAGGTGTGTAGTCATAACATTCGCCACTATCACCGACCGGGTATGAGCCATCGGGGCATTTCCTGCACTGTCCATTAGCATCCGGAATCTCACCCGACGGACAGTTATTCCCACCTTTAATGTCGTAATCGTAGATACCCCGGTACCTGTTGAAATAACCGGGGTCAGGACCGTCAACATAGGCATAATGCAATACAACGTAGTCGTTTGTATCTTTCCCTTTATATTGGTTAGCCAGCTTATCAATGGCCTTGTTTAACCGTTGTTGGGACTCGTCTGCTGTATTCGTCCAGCCAGTGGAACTCCAAGCAAACACATCAACAGAAAAGATAAACAGGAAGAAAAATAACCAATACCGCATAACTAATCCCTTAGCCTGCAATTAAAAAAAACGGCGGACGACATCAGTCAGCACAAATAAAACAAAAAACCAGACAATATCGGACGGAGTAATAATAGGCATGTCATAACTCCAAAAAAGGGGCGATTAAGCCCCTTCAATCAGCACCACAACGGCTTAACCAAAGATTGCACCCTTAGCCCATTTGAACACCACGGCCGTACCAGCAAGGCCAATCAATGCACCGCCAATAGACGTAATTGCCGCCGTACCATCGGTAGTAATCGCGGTAGTTGCAGCGGTTACATCAATAGCAGCCATTGAAGGAGCTGACGCCACCATAGCCGCCAACGCAGCCAAACCAATTACACTTACTTTTTTCATAGTTTCATCCTTTAAAACCAAGTTGCATTAACGCGAGTTTAATAACGAATTGAAGCGCATAAGCACTACACGCCGCACCAAATAACAAACCAACTTCCGTACCTGTTATTTGGTTTTGGATATCTGTTTCAGCTACCAGCAAATACCCGTTACAAGGCACCTCAGTAGATAAAACAAGATTATTTGTTTGCGGGTCTGTCACTACGCACATGGACATAATTCAGACCTTAGCCCCGGATGTAGGGCAATATATGTTTGTCCCAGACCCAAATCGGCAAATATTTATATTCCGACTGGATGCGGTAATAATTCGAAATAAAGTTAGAGTTCACTTTTAAAGTCCACAACAATATTGCGCGATGGGTTTTCAGGGTCTGCATCAAGAATTAATTGCAGGTTGCAAGGAAACTGAATGCTAGAGAACTGCGCGAACAACGAATTGTCATCCTTCATTGAAATGGTTTTTTCTTCCATTCCAAGTTTTTGGATATTGTTGTCATCATTCGTGAAACTTTTGGCAGGAACCAGATAATGCACCTGAGCAAAAGAGTAGGGTTTAGGCGTTCCGGTTTTCTTTGAGATACCAGAGCCTTTTGTTACCGCAGAAGCTAACACAGTTAAACTAGACATACACATTTCCTTTTGTAGTTACGCCATCGTTAGGCGTTGATAAATTTCGTCGTGATGGTTTCGCCGCTTGAGCACCATCATTTCAGAGAGCTTGATACCTTCCGATTCCTCGGTGTCACCAAACACAATCGTATTGAGGCGGTCTGGGATTTCGTGTGATTCCAGATGCCCGGTAAGTTGCTTAACAACCTGCTCAGCCGTCAGACCCAAGCAGTGACGCATGTAATTGACCAGCTTGCCGCATTGGGTTGCACCGTTCTTAACCGCGTTTTCGACACTGGTCATGTAGGTGCGCTTATGGGTCGCAATGCTGCATTGTTCTTCGTTCACAAATTCAAGGGCAGGGTATGCGCCTGCAAGATATTTGGCTGGCTCTAGCAGCACCTCAAACGGAATTGAGCGGTTTTTGTTTCTTAGTTCAAGCTCCCAGCGAACCCAATCAGGATGCTGCTTAGATTGCAGTTGTTTGCCTTTTTCATAGGTGCGCAGCAGCTTGCCAGATTCACGAGAACCGACATAAAACGATTTGCCTTTGTCCGGACAGAAGCCGTAACGCTTTTTCAGGGATTCTTCTGTCGGCTCTTTACCGCGCCAAGATTCCTTGATGTATGAGCCATGCTTGAACATATGGCCAGATTCGATATAGGAGTAAGAGCAAGGGCGACCACGGTTAACAAACAAACCTTGCTCAGCCATTTTGCGGGCGGTTTTAATGTCGTATTTGCCGTCTAGCGAATCATGCGCGATATCGACACGGGTAATTTTTGCACCTGGCAGTTCGTTAAGTGCGTCATAGACGGCCTGCATATCTAACGCTGTAGTGCCAACACCGGATATAGAAACGTAACAACCATGGTTATTGGCTCCCCATGCACATTTCCCGGCTTGCTGACCATTAACGAGAATATCGGCAGAATGCGGATAGCCGAACAAGCCACCGGAACACATGGAATACGACCACACGTTACCAAACAAACCCAGCCCGTGATTCAGGCGATTAATGAAGCGGTCAACCTCGCCACGACAAATGCAATCAAGGGTGTTCAGGCCGAAATGGTTAAACAGGTCGTGCTTAACCTCATGGAATTTATTGCGAGCCGTTGAGGTACCAACCTCAAACATGGTGGTTTTGAATTTGGCCTGAAATGCCGCAACGTAATCAATTGCCGCCATATCAACCGCCATGTTTTCGGTGACATTGTAACGCTCTTGAGCAAGCTGACCGTAAAGGGCATATTCATTGCCGCGAACCGCTTTAATCGATGCACCCATCTTAGCCAAATCAATGACTTGACCCAATTCTTCAGGTGTCCAAGTAATGGACAAATAATCAATAATCGCATTGGTCATTATCGAACACCCCAGAGTCATACAGTGATTGCCAGTTTTCGGAAGTCACTTCGAAAAGCTCATAACCAGCAGGAAAATATTCAACGCCCATCTGATGCAACTCTGTCAATGAGCGGAAGTATTCAGGCTCACCACCGATAAAGGCAAACCCGGTTCCGTCATCATTTAGCTGGTAGTAGAGTTGCTCGGTCATGATTAAGCGTCCTTAGCAACAGAAGCGCGAATCTGCATAGAATCAATAGCGGCCAATGCGTTCTCCGCTTCCTCAATGTAACGACGGTACATGCACACCTCTCCCTTAAATTTCTCAGCCTCAGCAAGGTCGCGCCGCAACATCACTAAACGCTCTCTCAACGCAAAAGAGGCATGATAAAAAGCACTATATTCATCCTTAGTAACAACAAATTCAGGAAGGGTTTGCTGGGAGTTCATTGTGATTTCAGAGATAAGGCCGCGTTGGTGGGCAGTGTGAACATCCAAACCGGAAGCTAACGCAGAATCGCAATTTTCAGCGAATTCAACACGAAAAGTTGTGCCTTGTTCCGTTTCAACGAAAAGGCCAGACAGACCAGATTCAAGCTCTGGCAAAATGTGGTGTTTGACTTCAATTCGGTCAAGAACATGAGTACCAACAGGTTTATGGTTATGAGGCGTACCTGATGAAACGACACGAGCACGCAGCTTGTCACGAGCTTCACGAAGACTGTTTGCTGGAGAAGATTTGGTAGTAGTCATGGTGCGCCTCAGTGGTTGTCAGTACAGGAATGTCTGTACCGTAGAACAGAATTTTATGGACTGCAAGACAAGTAATTTCTGTACTAAGGGGCTAAACTACCCAAAAACGGAGGGTGAATTATGTACGCAAACAAGCTGTTAGATGCTTACAAAACTTCGAAAAACTACATCCAAGACAAGCAAATTGCGGCAGACTTAGGTATCAGCAAGCAGAAAATAAGCGGAATAAGAAATGGAAGCTGCTATCTAACTGAAAATGAAGCAATTTATCTTGCTGAGCAAACAAATATTGATATTCATGAGGCTTTAATTTACTTAGCAGCTGATAAAGCAAAATCGCATAAAGCCCAGCAAGCATGGAAAGACATCACGGCAAAATTGAGTAGCCAAGGATATTGGGGCTTAGTCCTTGGTTTTACAGGATTTCTAGCCCTACATGAACCCGAGCTTGAGTGCGCATTATATAGATTATGTTAAATAAGGTATTAGAGTCACCCCAATTATGAGTCCGGTAAAACGCCCCTTATCCCTTTGATGTGTGACTACTACGCGCTCTCTCTTCGGAATACTGGACAATTTAACAGTATGCGCAATTTACCATAAAATAGGTAATTAACACCTATTTTTAAGCTCTGCTGCAAATGGTCAGTTTGCCTGGTTCTTCAAAGCTAGTTGTAATTACTTCTTTGTACTTGTTGATTGCCATGACTTAGTAGCAATCTCTTATGGTTGATAAGAAAAAGCCCGAGGGTTAACTCGGGCTCTTTTGATTAACCGCCGGCCAGTTTTACTGTGTGGCCTTTTTTCTCCAGCGCAACTTTAATGACATCGCGTTTGTCACCCTGGATTTCGATGTTGCCATCTTTAACTGAGCCACCACAGCCGCATACTTTCTTTAGTTCGGCAGCCAGCAGCTTCAGCTGCGCGTCTTCAAGATCAAGGCCTGTAACAATACAAACACCTTTGCCTTTACGACCTTTAGTCTGACGTTGAATGCGAACAACACCGTCGCCCTTAGGACGTTTTGGTGCTGCTTTCTCTTCTTTGATTCGACCTGTCTCTGTCGAGAATACTAAGCGGCTGTTATCATTCATCTGAAATAAATCTCGTCTGCTTTCTTGGATTTGTGAGCCTGATAATAAGTTATTGAATCAAGCTTGCGGATTACCCGTTCCCGAATATTATCAATAAATGGTAGCAAAACGGAAACGGTTATGATTTGTAACGTAATTTTTGATCTTGGCGCTGTATTGTTTGAGTGGAATCCTGTCCGAATTGTGCAAACATTTACCGATTCGCCAACTGAGCAAAACATTTTACTTAAAGAAGTTATCCATCACCCGGATTGGCTCTCACTGGATCGCGGCACTATGTTGCTTGCCGAAGAGATCCCGAAATTTGCAGCTCGTACCGATTTTACTGTAGCCAGAATGCAGTCTTTTATTGATCATGTGTTAGATAGCTTGCAACCAATACAAGCTACAGAAAATTTACTTTACCAGGTGCTCGACAACCACTTTTCTGCTTACTATCTCACTAATATGAGTAATGCTTTTTTTGAAACGCTTCATGATCGTAATGAGTTTTTCTCTCTGTTTGCCGGCGGCATTGTTTCTGGGCGAGAGTTTGTGATTAAGCCGGAGCCGCAGATCTATCAGCTGTTGCTGGACAGATACGATTTGCAGCCAGAACAATCCCTTTATATTGATGACAATGCTGATAATGTTAAAGCAGCTAAAACTTTAGGCTTTCATGCTGTACAGTTTGAACAAACTGATGCCTGTTTCAGCAAAATTCGTGATTTATTAAAAATTTACCAATAATTGACTTTGCTGTTCAGCGACAATTCTGCTTCATGGTATATGATTCATATTGAGCTTCTGAGTAAGCTCTTCCTGCTGGTTGGACAATGTTGAGTGCAACAGTCCATCTGGTGTCTATATTAAAAACAGACAAATAAACTCTTAGGAGCCTGTGTGTGAAAAAAATTCTGTTACCGGTATTGTTCTTGATCTGCTCAACTGGGGCAAACCTGGCGATGGCTGATAGTAATGACAGCAAACAGAAGTCAATTGTTGGTCAGGTTGAAACAATCAAAGTACATGAACTTGACCTGGATTTTAAGGCACGGATCGATACAGGTGCCAAAACAACCTCTATTCATGCTACTGATATTAAAGTCATTGGTGAAGACAGTGACAGCGATAATATGCGTGAACACCTTGGTCATATGGTTGAGTTTACAGCAACTAATGAGAATGGTGATGAAGTAAGGTATAAAGGCAAAATTATTAAAGTCAGTAAAATTCGTAATGCACAGGGCGTTGAACGCCGCTATGCAGTAAAAATGGATTTAGGCTGGAACGGTGAACACAAGACGGTGTCTGTTAACCTTCGTGACCGCAGTAAGCTGGAGTACAAACTGCTTATTGGTCGAAACTGGCTAAGTGGTGATTATCTGGTTGATGTCGACAAGAAAGACGAAGATGATTGATATCATTTTACTTACACTTCGCTATTAATTAAATTGCCCGGACTGCGTTATCACAGTCCGGGCTAGATTCTGTTTAGGCAAGATTTATTAAAACCAGTTACTACACGATACGAACACCCTTCCCTTTTTCTTTCACGTAAAACCAATCACACAAACCAAACATAATTTTATTTTTGTTTTAGTTTTTCAATTACAGCATCCAGATGTTTCTTTATTGCTGCAGGAGAACCTTTCAGCAGTCTGCCACGCAAGATGACATACCACTCGTTCGGGTTACCGCTGTCATTTACCAGCTTAAAGCCTCTGTATTCTTCAACTTTCTGGCCTGCTTGCTGAGGTTGAGCATTTAGACCTTCAAATTTCTCAGGCGGCATAAACGCTTTCATATCACACCACCAATCAATACTCTTCTTGACTAGCGTAAGCTTGTTTTCTACCGGGCGCCCATTGATGACGGTTCTCCATCCATTAGGTTCACCAGTCGTATTCTCAATATTATGCCCTCGGTGGAAGAGTCTTTTCTTCATTTTTGCTCCTCAACGATGCTGAGCTAACACTGCTTTAATCCTTGTACAGAATAAGTGTTTGCAATGCAGACAGATACACTATCGAAATACTTATTTCATACTCTGTTATTGAAGCATTAAGTTAAACGTTTGTCTTCCTGATATGCTTATAAATTTCTGGTTTTTACCAAATTTTTTCTGAATTTGATATGTAAATTTTATTTTTTATTATATGTTTATAATTATAGTGCACCAGATATTGACACTGATTATGACTAGAAAAATCAAACCGATAGAAGATAATGCACAAAGAACAACCAGTATTGAACGGTTCAACTGTCATATAAATGACATTGAGAACTGGGAGTCACTGACACAGAACCAGTATGCAAGAAACACTCTGGTTGCTTTCAAAAATGACTGGAATCGCTTCATCGACTTCTGCTTAGAGAATAGAGTCCCTGCTCTGCCCGCAACAGCTGATACCGTACACAGATATATCGATCGCATGTCTCTCAAGCGAAAGCTTGCAAGTTTGAAACGTTACCTTGTCACTATTTCGTTGGTTCATCGTTGCCACCAATTAACGGATCCGTGTGCCCATACCGAAATTCGTATTGAAATGAAAAAGCAGCAAAGTGAAAAACGGGATGATTGTTGTAATGCATCTGCCTTTCGTGACGAACACTTGCAGAAGTTAATAGACATTTATGAACTATCAATTAAACCAAAGGATGTTCGCGATCTGGCAATTTGGGCTGTAGCATTTGAAGCAATGCTGAAGCGGAGTGAACTTTCAGCTTTGACAGTTGAATCACTCTATATCCACGGCAATGGCTTGGTAAATATTACTGTCGGCGATAAGGTAATTGAACTCAGTTCTGTTTCATCAAAAGTGCTTCAACGTTGGTTGGTAGTTGGTTTGATTGATGACGGCTTTGTTTTTCGGCGAATTGATCGACATGGGAACATTGGCGACCAGGCATTAGATCATTCATCAATATATCGTGTATTCCGGCGAGCCAGTGATGAGCTGAATATGCCTTCTGGTCATTTGTTCTCGGGACAATCACCACGTGTTGGCGCCGCAAAGGATCTGGCTGACTCTGGTTTATCTGTTGAAGACATTCAGGAACAAGGACGTTGGAAAAGCCCGGCTATGCCTGCTTTGTACGTTGGCGAGAAAAACCGACATGAACAGGAATTGGCTAAATATAGGAAGACAAAACCTTGGGAGAAGTGAGTGGCGTGTATTTGGTAGTTGGTGGCAATATAAAAATTATAGTGCGTTAAATGCGATGGTTTAAATCAATCTAAGCTCGGATTTTCAGTCCAGTGCTCGCTGTAATCATGCGGATGTTCGATTGGCACAGTGATTCGCTCAAACAGTTTTTCTAACGGCTTTAACTCTCCAAAATAACCAGCTTGATTCGCATCAACCCACTCTTTGAGGTTGATCCCTTCCCAACAAAGCTCATAACCCGCATTTATAGCCAGAATTTCGAAGAAGATACGCTGCACCCTACCATTACCTTCCCGGAAAGGATGGACTACATTAAGCTCGCAAAAGTAGTGCGAAACGCGACGAATAAAGTTGTCGAATGACAAACCACACAAATGGTTCTCTTCTTCCAGCTCTCGAAAAAGACGGTTGGCTTCTCGCTCGATATTGTGAACGTGACAAAAGCGGGTCTGTCCTTTGGTGATATCGACCTGTCTTATTTGGCCAGCCCAGGGATATAAGTCTTGAAAGAGTATGCGGTGGATTTTTTGCAGATAAGGAAGGTTGAATTGATCAAATACAGGCTCAAAATGCTCGGCCCGAACTCGGGTAAAGTCCCTTTCGGCAAGCTCAAGCTCATCCTCATCCATTATGGATAAGTAATTTTTGAGGACCGATGTATTGGGATAACAATCGGGATCCTGACTCACACCATATTTATCTCGCATATCGCTGTTTCAATTTGGCAATTAGTTCGGCTTCCGATGACGAATTCATTTGTGCATTTACCTTAAACGGCTCAACATCAAAACCTTCTAGCTGAAGACTCGCCCGGTAGTTTTTTTCGCGCAAGGCTTTAAAACGTTCCAGTTTTTGTTGTTTTGTCAGCATAGTTTTCCTGATTGTGCATCTATAGACCAGTATTGCATCTGGTTATAAAATCGCCAAATAGCGAAATTAAGAACAAAGAGCGGGATCACGACTGATGAGTGTATCAGGTGTTACCCGCTCTGTGTTGTTCAATGATTACTTAATAGCAGCAGCCTTGATCGCTTGCTCTAGAAACGCCTTGAACTGGTGGCCATGGTGCTCCAGCATCTTAGGGAACATAGAGATCGGAGTCATACCTGGGAAAGTGTTGATCTCATTGAGAAGAATTTCACCTTCTTCGCTCAGGAAAAAGTCGATACGAGACAGATCTTTCAGCTTCATGTGTATGAAAGCTTTACGAGCATAATCCCGAATTTGCTCAATTTGTTCATCAGTCAGGTTGTCTGCTTCAACTTTAGTTGTTGAATGGCTGTCTGCACTGTATTTTTCTTCGTAGGTGTAGAACTCATCTTCCGGGCTCAGAATTTCACCAGGCTTGGTGATAACCAGTTCCTCACCGTATTGATAGGCGGCAATTTCAAGCTCACGAGGCTTGATTGCTTTTTCGATAAGCACCTGTTCTGAATAAGTAAATGCATTGTTTACCGTTTCCGCTAGCTCTGACTTGTCAGTTACCTTGTAACAACCTACAGAAGAGCCCTGACACGCGGCTTTGATGAACACCTGCCCCCATTTATCGAATGCAGCTTCAGCCTGAGCATGTGCAGCTTCGTTGTTATCGCTAAGGAAAACATAAGGGGTGTTAGGAATATTAAGCGCATCAAACCACAGTTTTGTGGTGATTTTGTTGAAGCAATTAGTGCTGGCTTCTGCACCACAGCCAAAGTATGGCAGTTTTGCCATATCCAGAAATGACTGCAGATCACCAGTTTCACCCGGGTAGCCATGAACACAAGGGATTACATAATTGATGCTTGTTTTTTTGTCGCCGGTTTGCAGGGTTTTATCCAGATTTAGCTGACACATGTGCCCGTTCTGATCAAACCACCCGTCTTCTTTCATTTCGACACGAGTGTAAGCAATATCATCAATCTGCTTAAGCTGCTCTTCAATGTAGTTTGCAGAAACCAGTGACACCTCGTGCTCGGCACTGCCGCCGCCGCACAATAATAAAACATGGATTGAACTCATTATCATCCCTTGTATTACAACACTGCAGGCGATTTCGCCTGACAGTTAATATCTGTTACAGACTGGTGCCAAAACACAGATACATGATAAGGCGCACCAGTCAAAACCTTGTTCAATAGTAATAGAAAAAAGCGGACTATTGCACTACATATGGCATGTAACAGTGAAATACTTCAATTGAAGTTACTCTTTTGGTTATTAAAACCACAAAAATAGAAGGTTTATAAAGCGATAAACTAAATTAACTGCTCAGATCAAAAAGAGAGCCTTTCGGCTCTCCTTAAAAATAGCTGAGTTTAACTTTATTTCAGCTTCGTCAGCTTTGGCGTCGGAGATGTTTTAATCTCACGAAAACTACGGATAAACGGGCCGTAGTCTTTTACATCCTGAGGCAAAGCATCTAGTGCCATTTTGGCTTCAGCGCGAGTTCTGTAGTGACCGAACAGCATGGTATACCAAGGTACTCCCTGCAATTCCTTCTTGTTCATCCATACCGGTTGGTTGGATGGTAGTTTGTTCATATACGGACGGAAGCCTTTATTGTGGCTCAGTGCCAGAACCTGAATAGTATAACCATCAGAATCCGCGGCCATCGGCTTATAAACAGGTTTTGGCTTTGGTTTGTAAACAGGCTTAGGTGTAACCTGCTTTTTCTGTTCTGGTATTGGGGTTACGGTGCGTTTTACTGGTACGGCTACTGGAGCAACAGCCACTGTTTTTTCAATCTTAGGTGGCTGAACTACTGGTTGCGGCACTTTTGCTTCCTGAATGCGTTCCATCGTGTGAAGCTGCTCTGCAGTATAAATCTCTTCAGAAGATGAGGAGACAATTTGCATTGTTTCACTATCTGACGCACAACCGGACAATGCCGTTAAAACGGCTAATACGGCGACTTTCTTCATTATTACTCTGCCAAATCCAAATACTGTGTTTTATTCTGCCGTTGGTTTTTAACCCAATCAACCCTAACTTTAAGATAGATCAATAACTATCAGCCATTGGTCACAGGATTAAGGTGTAATATAGCCCTCTTCTTGTCCAATCATCCCTTTTAGGAGTTCTTCAATGGCCGATCCACATATTAAAAGCGATATCGACCGCCTTGATTGGTTAACTGTTATCTTATATCGCGGTGCCCTAACCTTTTCCGCCGCAGTCATGTCTGTTATTGCCTGGGAGGCTGACTTTGCGACACCTGCCCTTGTTATTGCCGCTTTGATTGCAGCAAATACTGTTCATATATACGACAAGCGTTTCCGCTTACTTATTGCTGGCAGCAGCCTTTTCGCCGCTATCTGGCTGATTGCCGGTTTATGGAATCCGCTGGCTCTTGGTGCCGCTTTATTTACTTTTAGTGCATTGGCTATTAAAGAATATTTTTGCTTTAAACTCAAAGTATTGATGCTGACGCCGCTTACTCTGGCCGGATTCTGGTTCTGCCTGGTGTTTGGCCAAGCACAAATCAGCATTGCTTTCAGTATGTCCGGTGCCATTCTTTTAGCGGTGGCTGCATTTTCCAAGTGGCGTATGCCTATTCATTATGACATCGGCGATAAGAGTCGTTACGAAATCTAAATCATCAATCGCAGCAATTTAATCAGTTGCTGCGATTCTATCTTTAGTTTATTTCTCCGAGCCATCAATTTTCTCATTCAATTCTTTATCCTCCAAATTTCTTTATCAAACAATCCTGTTTTGATCACAGCTCGCGGACTTTAGTCACTTGCACCTATTACTATCCGTTAAACTGTTCTTAATTCTAACTGATGGCGGGTGGCGCTATGGATGGACTGAATAAACTTCTTAAACCGAGGTCAATCACTGTAATTGGTGCGTCAGACAGCCCCAATCGGGCCGGTAACATCATTATCCGCAACCTTCTGTCGGGAAGCTTCCACGGGCCTATTATGCCGGTAACGCCCAAATATGATTCTGTAGCAGGAGTGCTGGCCTATCCGACTATCGACAGTCTGCCTCGGGTTCCGGATCTAGCCATTGTCTGCACCAACGCCCATCGCAACATAGATATTATCCGTCAGTTAGGTGAAAAAGGCGTCAAAGTTGCCATTGTGCTGGCAGCCGGAATGAATGTTGACTTTGAAAACCAAGGAGAAACCGAAGAAGATCGCATGTATTCTGTTGCCCGGCAATATGGAATGCGTCTTGTCGGTCCAAACAGCATGGGAATTATCCTTCCCTGGCTCGACCTGAATGCTTCGTTTTCGCCGGTTGCGGCAAATAAGGGGAAGATCGCTTTTATTTCTCAATCAGCGGCTGTGTGTACCACAATTCTCGACTGGGCTAAAAATAAAGGTATTGGTTTTTCGACATTCCTTTCTATTGGCGATGCCTGTGACATCAACTTTGCCGAACTGTTAGATTATCTTTGCCGTGACAGTAAAACCGAAGCCATCCTGCTGTATGTTGATTCTGTGAAAGATGCCCGCCGATTTATGTCTGCAGCCAGAGCGGCAGCCCGTAACCGTCGTATTTTGGTGCTGAAAAGTGGCAGAACCGTAACAGGAAATCAGGCCGCGCATTTGCATACCGGTGGTGAAATCAGCCTGGATGCGGTCTATGATGCGGCAATACGCAGAGCAGGCATGCTGAGGGTTCACAATACTCATGAACTGTTTGCTGCAGTTGAGACGCTGGCCCATTCAGTACCACTCCGAGGAGAGCGATTGGCAATCCTGACCAATGGCGGAGGCCCGGCTGTAATGGCGGTGGATACGCTTTCTGAGCAAGGCGGCAAGTTAGCAAAACTGAGTGATGAAACCATCAGCAAATTATCTGAAGTGTTGCCTGCCTGCTGGTCTCATTCCAACCCTGTTGACATCATTGGTGATGCGGATGTCAGTCGCTATGAAAAAGCAGTGAAGGTTCTGCTCGACAGTGATGATTTTGACGCCTTGCTCATCATGCACTCTCCGTCTGCAATCGCATCAGGCAAAGAGACAGCAGAGAAACTGATTGAACTTTTGAAATCTCATCCACGCACAAAGCGGTTTAATATTCTGAGTAACTGGTCTGGTGAAAATGAGGCAGTGACATCACGACAGTTATTTACGCAAGCCGGTTTCCCTGCCTATCGAACCCCGGAAAGTGCGATTTCCGCTTTCATGCATTTGGTCGAGTACCGCAGAAACCAGAAACAATTGATGGAAACGCCAGTGTCATTCGGGGAAGTTCAGGCCAATCCACGACATGTTCATGATGTACTAAACCATCTTATCGCCCAGGGGCACACGCAGCTTAAAACGCACGAAGTTCGCCCGGTACTCGAAAGCTATGGCTTCCGAACCTTGCCAACCTGGATTGCCTCAGACGCTGCCGAAGCCGCACAAATTGCCGAACAAATCGGTTATCCGGTTGCGGTAAAACTCCGTTCACCGGATATTCGCCATAAGTCTGATGTTCATGGCGTGATGCTTCATCTCAGAACGGCAGCTGAAGTAGCAAACAGCGCTCAAGCTATTCTGGATCGGGTTTCACTCAATTACCCCGGCGCACAAATTGATGGTTTGCTTGTTCAGCGAATGGCCAACCGTTCAGGCGCCCAGGAGCTTCGGATTTCAGTTCACCATGATCCTGTCTTCGGGCCAGTCATTCTGATTGGTGAAGGTACGGGCGAATGGGATATCAACAAAGATGCGGCGGTGGCTATTCCGCCACTTAATATGGCGTTGGCCCGCTATCTGGTTATTAATGCGATTAAAACCGGTAAAATCCGACAACGAAGTCAGCCCGAGCAATTGGACATCTCTGCGCTGTGCAAACTATTGGTCAAAATTTCCCAGCTGGTTATCGATTGCCCTGAAATTGTTGAGTTTGATATTCATCCGCTGCTGGCTGCCGGTGAAGAAATGACGGTGATTGATGCTTCAATGACCATTCAGCCGTTTGATGGTGACAAACAAATGCGCCTCGCTATTCGGCCCTATCCGAAAGAGCATGAAGAAGAGGCTACACTCAAGAACGGTACATCTATTTTGCTGCGGCCGATCCTGCCGGAAGATGAGCCCAAACATAAAGCGTTTATATCTCAGGTTTCAGTAGATGACCTCTACAAACGCTTCTTCTCAGATGTCGGTGAATTAAACCATGAAGCCATGGCAAACCTGACACAGATTGATTACGACCGTGAAATGGCATTTGTCGCGACACAGCAAATAACTAACGAAAAAGGTGAAAACGAAGAAATAATTATCGGCGTCTGTCGGGCTTTATCCGACCCGGATAACATTGATGCCGAATTTGCGATTCTGGTTCGCTCTGATCTGAAAGGTGTTGGTTTGGGTAGTATCTTGATGGATAAAATCATCCGTTACTGCAAACAGCGAGGATTATGCCAACTCAGCGGAATGACGATGCCATCAAACCGCGGGATGATCATGCTGGCGCAAAAAGTCGGGTTTAATATTGATATCCAAATGGAAGACGGCATTGTCGAAATGCTGTTGCCGTTGAAATAATCTTAAGCTCTTTCCCCTTGATTCAGTTTTCAGTAAAAATTTAAACTCATGAAAATCAAGGGGAAAGAATGACTTGTATTACTTCTGCTTAAACTGCCTTTTCCATAAGCTTTCAAGGTGTTGGATACACCAGCTTTTAGCTTTACCCATGCGGCTACGGTTCCACGCCAATACGATCTCCAGCTCCTGCACAGGATCATCACCGATCACTGTCAGTTCTCCACTTTTTATCAATTCTTCAGCGTAACTTGCCGACATGGTTGCAATACCGACACCAGCTTTAAGTGCCACCAGCTTGTCGTGCATTGAACTAACAGTTAACAACGGCTGGTCATCCAAAATGTTATAAGTCAGCGGCGGCAAATTACGTGCGGTATCCGCAACCGCTATTCCTCGGTACTGCTGGCGGACTTTCGGATCCAACGGATTGTCGTGCTGGTGGATCGGATGGTCAGGATGCGCGACCCATATAGTGTCTAACTTACCGATAGGTTTTATCTTCACTTCCGGCGGAGCAACCGCTGGTGCAGGTGCGACCAGTATGTCAGCCCTGTCCTGTGCCAGAGATTCCCAGCAACCGGCTAGAATTTCTTCCCGAAAGCGAACGCGAGTTTTGCTCTGTTTTCCCAGTTCATCCACCAGCGGTAATAAATGATCCAGCTTGATCAATCCGTCATAAGCAATCGTAATGTCCAGCTCCCAACCATGCGCCAATGCACTGGCATCAGAGATCATTTCATCTGCGGCAGTAAGAAGTTGGCGTCCCCGTTCAAGTAGCAGCGCTCCGGCCTTGGTAAAAGCCGCTTTATGACCGGAACGATCAAATATCACCAAATCCAGATCCTGCTCAAGCTTCTGTACTTGGTAGCTCAGTGAAGATGGCGCTCTCCCCAGCTCTTCAGATGCTGCAGCAAAACTGCCCCGACGTTCAATCGCATCCAGAACCAGTAAAGCTTCAAAAGACAATAATTTATTCACATTCACTCCCGACGAATTATCGTCATCCCTTTTGCTCTTTGTATCATAGGTTCACATCGCATTCCTACGAATAAAAACAATGTAATCCTTGCTAAACATCATCATTTTTTATCTGATACTGCTTATTCATCAAACCAATATGTAAATCCTGAATATGCTGAAAAAAAATTTATTACCATTAAGTATTGCCGCAGGTCTGTCTCTTTTCGGCCAGCATGCTTTTGCAGACGCCTCTGAGCCCGTGACGCTCGATGTAAAACCAACGGTTCAGTATCAATACCTGTCGGCAGATAACGAGGCAGATAAGCAAGTTCTGGATACAATTAAATCTTCTGATGCAATTAAAACGGTTCTGGAATTAAGTAAGTCTGTCGTTGTTTTTTCTGAACCGGTGACAATTACTTTTGGTGCAGAAGATGGCCCGTTATACGATCCCGAGAAACATGAGATTCTGGTGCCATATAGCTTTTTCCACCATGCCGTTGAGCGGTTCAAATCTAACAACTATAAAGAGTCCGGGATTACTGAAAAGCAAGCGGCTCTGGATTCCCTTCTACATACCTTGCTCCATGAGCTTGGACATGCTTATGTGGCTGACCAAAACATTCCTGTACTTGGCAAAGAGGAAGATGCCGTAGATAACTTTGCCAGTGTCTTACTGCTGAATTACGTGGAAAACGGTGACGAAGTTGCGATTAGTGCTGCCGATCTGTTCGCCTATGAAGATCAGCAAGTTGAAGCTTTTGAGAATCTGGACTTTATCGATGAACATAGCCTTGATATCCAGCGTTACTATTACACCTTGTGTCTGATTTACGGTAGTAACCCAGATCAACATTCACAACTTTTGAATGAGATAGATAAAGAGTACAAAAAAGAACGGGAAGACATTTGTCAGGAAGAGTTCATGCGTGTAACGGAAAACTGGAAGACTTATCTGAGTGACGAAAAAATCTAGATATCCGAAAACAGGAAAATGCCGACGATAGAAATAAAAAGCTATTCAGTTAGTGATATTTTTATTCACTTTGTTAAGTATTTACCCCGAGAATTTTTTAACCGTAGCGATAAATTAGTCAAAAAAGTGAATATCCATATATTAAAGGCTATTCACTTTTTTATAAGAATAAATTACAGCAACTTAGAGCATTTGACGGCTCAGATTGACATCACCGACTCCAATTTCAATATCAATCGTATTGCTACCGGCACCTTTGTATTCAAGCTGAGCTGATGTTACCGCACGTTCCTGAGTCATCTGGCTTTGTTCAAAACCGCTTACCTGAATTTCTCCTACCCCAACACCTGCTGAAACATGTTCATAATCAGCGGCATTAACACTTACCCATGCAGAACCGACACCAATATCCGCTTTTAGTGACTGGCTGATTGAATCAAGGTTAATGTTCCCGACACCGACATCAAAATTTAGCGCAACTTCTGGTGGCACAATTAAAGTCCACTCCTGCTTTATGTCATCCTCATCAATTTCGAGGAATGCTGTCTGAGCTGATACATTTTCTGAAATGCTGATTTCATCCAAATCAGATTTAAGTAATGACCATCCGGAGGTGTCTTCTTTGACTTCAACCCGATAAGTGATGGTATCTCCTTCTGCAACTCTGAGATGCACTTTACCGACAGGGACTTTCATTACCAGTTGATTGATCGGTTGTACATTGTTATTCAGCGCGATCTTTCCTGTAATTAGCAAACTCTCTTTTGCCGAAACCAGATTGCTGATCGCAAAAAATGAAAAGATAACAATCAGTACACACATCAATTTTTTCATTTCTATTCCCTTTGGCTACCTAATGTCATCATGTTACAGCAGAGAACATGCCAGATTTTTAAGCCTTTATTTTCAACACATTGCACTAACTAACTCATTATTTACTCACTTCGTATGGCAAAATTAACCATCAAATAGCAAATTTAACCTAATAAAGCATAGCCCTTATGATTCATATTAAAAACAATTGAGAATAGTGATTTAATTGATCTGAATTAATATATCGCACAGCATTTTGCACTAAAGTTGCCGACATGTGTCTGGGACGATAAGAAATTGATTTTAAATCAACAGGTAAGGATTAATCATTATGGAACAACCTTCTCATTCGCTTTCTCAAAGCATCTCCTATCTGAAACATTGTTCATCTCAACTGATGACTAATCGGGACCTGTCAAATCCAAACGTCTCAGCACAGCGAATTCATGAAATCGCTTCTGTTGAATATCTGGAGCTGGAACAAGCATCCAAACAAGCGGCGCAAATTCAGAAAGAACTTTTCCGAGCCATCCACGCTCTGGATGGTGATGATAAGATTGCTGTTAAAGATGCGCTGATGAATGCGCTACAGTGCCTGAATAATGAAACTGCAATTCCGGCACCAACCGAAGAAGAATTACACGAAGCCAAGATTGCACAGGTTGCCTGTGATCCTGCACTGGCAGGTTGTTAACCTCCTGTAAGGTAAGAATTCTTATAATAACTACTATATGTAGCCAACATGGAATCTGCCGGGGCCCTGTCAAAAAACATTTTTTTGAACTCTGATAGTAACCGGCTACTTTTTTCCGATATGCAGACACACGAAAGCCCTCTTCTGAGGGCTTTTCTTTATGCATCTTTCACTCTCCCTCACCTACATAGCAGACTGAATAATCAAACATTTCCAACTAAACCCATGATTCAGGCTTATGCTTAATAACAAGCAAAGATAAGTCTTTCGGGAGCTTTATTGGTTCATGGATGAAGCAGGTAAACAGCAAAGTGCGTCGAAGAAAGCCTGTACGATGCAAAAAAATGGCGATCGACAAAAAAACAAACGCAGCCGTAAACTGCGCCTTTTTATCTATTGCTTGTTTACTCTACTTTGTTTCATCGTTATCCCGGCTATCATCATTCCTCCTTGGCTTGCCTCTAAGGGAATCGAAATCAATGCCGTGTCGGGCATCACATTCAAGCAAGGCCTGATGATTGATGAAGTATCCATTGCTATCAACAACAATGCACTTACTCTCAGAAAACTTCGTCTTGAACATTTTGTTGATGAGGAAAGCGCAATTTCAAATTCATCATGGCGCTTGTTTTCCCGCCAAACTGAGGTTAGGTTGGCTCCGGTGGTATTGAATGCACTGGCAGAACAAGGAATTCGTCTTAGCGCTCTGTCTTTTGTTGATACTTCGTTTAACTTTACCGACCTCTCAGAGCCTTATGTATTTAGCGCTCATGCCAGCAAGCTCAAAGCATCTTTGTTTGATAAAAATGATCACCCAATAAAGCAGCAGATTAGTAACATTGAATTGGTGCTGACGACTCAACCATATCTGGTGATTACTGGTTTTATCCGGCAAGCCTCTCTCAAGCTTTTCACCCCACAGGATGAAGCAGAACATCGATATCCGCTCAGCTTTGAAGACGGTAATTTCTCTATTAGCTGGCAGCCTGAGAAAACTCCTCTGTCTGTTCATATAGCAAAACTGATACCGGACTGGCCAACAGTTACGCCTGATTACATTCAGTCCGGTCGGAATGTCGCTTTGGAAATGGATCTTGATCAAGCGGCACAAAGTATCAAGCTAACAGCTGATCAACTCAAGTTCGAACAACCGAAGTTCCTGCCTCAATTTGTCGAAAAACCGGATAACACTAACCAGGGACTTCACCTCGGTAGAGCTATCGGAGAACTGTCTCGTTTGCCTTTACGAAAACTGAAGGTTAAAGATTTCAGCTACGGAAAGCTGATTATTAATTCCGTGATGGTTTTGGAAACCCCGCGTCCAAGAAAAGACAAGCCGGATAAGAACGCAAGATTCAAGCTGACAGGCAAAGCACTCGGCCCTGACCCATACAATATTGACGTTCACCTGAAACACTTAAATGAAGAGGACGCTCACTTTACCGGGCATATATCCGGCCCCCATGGCAATAGTTTGGATTGTCGAGCCGAGTTTCATGTTGCCAACCCGTTACCCAAGAACCTCTCATGCCAGTTAAATTTCGCTGATACAAAAACACTGACAGACAGATTAAATCTCCACGGTATTCCGAGTGCCACTTTACAGGCACCTCTGACGTTTACGGCAAAGCAGATCAGCATGCAGCCTCTTAGTAATCAGAGTAAGAATGGTAATACAGCTAACAGTGAAGAATCAGAGACAACTGAATCTTCACGTGACTTAGAGCTAACCAATGTGATTGATATCGCTCAGGCCGAGTACCAGATAACGATGAAGCTTCCTTCCAAAGTCGATCTCGACCTCAATCAATTTGCTTTCCATCATCCTGTTCTTTCACCATCCGAATCAGAGAAGCGCCCTGTTTCTTCACTGGCTTTTCAGACCGACGGTGCTATCGATCTACGAGCACATTTCAACAAAGGTGCGTTAACTCTGAATCTTGCCGAGCCGTCAGAAAACATCGCGATGACAAGCCCTCATCACGACAGTCTGCTTTCTATTCAGTTTAAGCAGCTCATCTGCTCATTACGCATTGATATACCAGAAATTTCAAAATCATTACAGTGTCACAAAGAGCTACGTTTTAAGGGAAAGCTAAGTCAGCTTTTTCCTGTTGCTAACACAAAAATTGAGACGGTAAATGCGACGACTGATGCTTCCATGCAATGGTCTGCCAGAGATCTGAAAGTACAACTTAAACATACCCTACTTACTCTCGATAAATTGACGCTTTCAGCACATCCGGACTTTATCAATACTGAAATCAATGAGCTGGAGCTAAGCATTCCAGGAATTGAAATTAGTCAGCGCTTTGAGCCTGACAAGCCAGCTCTATTAATGCTGAATCTTGAACCTGACAGTGCAATTATCCTGGGTGCTAATGCATACGCTGAGAAAATCATTCTCGATGACAGCCTGCCGGAAAAGACTCGGAAAAAGTTACTTCAAGACAAAAGCCGGCTTCCGGTTCAAAAGTATCAGGCAAAGCTTGAGCTTGAACTGAAAGATACTTCACTGTTTCAATTTGGTGAGAAACTAGAAATTGACACTCACTATCAGGTTAGTCTGAACCTCAGGCAAAACGATCAGCGGTTGCCTGCTTTTGGCAGTAACGGGGAGATATCACTGACACCAACAGGTATCTCTGCCAAAGGCGAGCTGAATAATATGAAACGAGCACAACTGGTCCAATTCACTGTTACCTCAGACTTGAACCAACAACAGACCCGAATTAAGTTACACCGTAATGAAATTCACTTTAGCCCCAAGCAAACACTGCAGAAATATTATCTGCCTCTGCTTCCACTAGAATACGATCTGAATAATGGCAAAATCAGTTTTGATGCCGACTTGGTTATCAATAAAGACAAATTAACCGGACACTTTGGTGTCTTTACCAATGCTCTCAGCGGCAATATTCACGGCTTTCATTTTGCCGACTTTAATGCTGCCGTCACTGCGGTTATTACTCCCGGAGGTATACGTACAAAGCACCCGATCAGCGCCCATATCGGCCTTTTACATGCCGGAGTATTACTGGAAAACGTCTTCGCAATAATAGAATTTGACACGGAAAATAATCGCTATGCCCTTCATCGTGCGAACGCTTATACGCTCGGCGGTTCTGTCAGCACTCATGGTGTCACCAGTAATCAACTGGCCAACATTCCGGAAATCCCGATTATTGTGCACCATCTAGATCTGAAGAAGCTGATAGAAGCTATTGAACCTGAAGACATTGAACTAACCGGCATCCTCGATGGCCGCTTTCCTGTTGCCATTGAAGATGGTATTCCGGTGGTTAAAAATGGTAGCCTGCACTCCCGTTATCCCGGCGGGATTCTCAGATATAAAGAAGGTTCTGCGATTGATAAGAACATAGAAGCAGCCGGAGAAAACAGTCTGCTGGTGATCAGTAAGATTCTCAAAAATTATAAATACGACTCGCTGGCCGTTGATATAGACTATTCTAAAGAAGGACAATTAAATGCCAGTTCAAGGTTTAAGGGGCATAATCCGGACTTTCAAAACGGACGTCCGGTGAATCTAAACCTGAACATCGAAGACGATATACCAGCACTAATAAAGACACTGAATGTCATTAATTCATCGAAGCTGGAGAGTCTGTTTTTAAAGCAGCTTGGTTTAAACGAGTAGCAATTTTGCGCTTTAACAAAAAATGGCTTACAAAGGTCGTAGTCCATGGATATTCAGCTTAAACTTACCTGCATCACCACACTTTTTGCGCTTACTGTCATGTTCAGCGCCGTCAGTATTTCAGGTTGCACTCCTACTGTTCAGGTTTCCCCCTCCGACAAACCTATTGAAGTAAACCTCAACGTTAAGATTGAACATGAAATCCGGATCAAAGTTGACAAGGAAATAGATGACTTATTCAGTGATGAAGATGTATTCTGATATGGCAAGGAGAATGCCATGAAGAAATTTCTAGTTCTGCTATTTGCTTTTTTCATTTCTGCCCAAGCGTTTGCACTTGATCTCCAGCAGGCGAAAAGCCAGGGGCTGGTTGGTGAAACTAACACGGGGTATGTTGCCGCCGTGACGTCAAATCCATCTCCGGAAGTAAGAAAACTGGTCACAGGGGTAAATGCACTCCGTAAAGACAGGTATAAAAAAATTGCTGTTTCTCATGGTCTGACTACCACAGAAGTTGGCAAGCTGGCTTATAAAAAAGCAATCGAAAAAACAGAGTCCGGTCATTATTACCAAAATGCAGCCGGTAAGTGGGTTAGAAAGTAAGCGTTATAATTCCCAAAAGCATCATTCAAACGTTAAGTTTTGCTTAACCCATCCATCAATTTATTTAACTCTGCCTAACTCCATTTTCAACGTATACTCGCGCCATCCTTTTGTTTTCTGATTAACTTATCACTGATGATGTCACTTGCTTCACTCACCAATTCAGTTAAAAAATGCCAGACATCCGATTATCTCTTTTTTGCCATCGCCCTTGTCTGCCTTATGCCTTTTATCAGCTCTCCGGTTGCTTTAATTCTGGGCTTTTCGCTTGCTAGCCTTGGCTTTGTACCAACTCAGTTCAACCTTGGTGCACTGACCAAAAAGCTACTTTCCTATTCAATCATCGGGCTTGGCTTCGGGATTCATTTAGACCAGGCCATTGAAGCCAGCAAGCAGGGATTAGGGCTCATTATTGCGTCTATCTTTTTCACCCTAATTATCGGCAACCTGCTTACTCGGCTTCTGCAAATTGAACAAAAAACAGGTCACCTGATTGCATCAGGAACCGCTATCTGTGGTGGCAGTGCCATTGCCGCTGTCGCTCCGGCTATCAATGCCAAAGATGAACAAACATCATTGGCACTGGCGACAGTTTTTATTCTTAACTCTGTTGCCCTTTTTGTTTTCCCGGCTATCGGTCACTTATTGGATATGAGTCAGCACGCTTTTGGTACTTGGGCCGCTATTGCCATCCATGACACCTCTTCTGTCGTTGGTGCTGCCGGAGCCTATGGTGATGAAGCATTGAGAACCGCAACCACACTAAAACTGGCCCGTGCTTTATGGATTATTCCTGTGGCTTTCCTCAGTTCACTGATGTTCAAAGGCAACAGCAAAAAAATCAGCGTGCCTTTCTTCATCGTGTTCTACTGCGTTGCTATCCTCTTTGCCCATTGGGTACCGAACCTGCAACCGGTTTATGACCAAATTTTCTTTGTCTCTAAACGTGTACTGGTGGTTTGCTTATTCCTGATTGGTTCTGGAATTACGGTAAACAGACTGCGTGCTTCAGGATTGCAACCTCTGCTACTTGGTATCTTACTATGGTTAAGTATCGGGCTGGGGTCACTCACTTATATCCTGCTATTTTAAATACTCTTTCTTGAAATTAAAAAAGCCTGAGCTGTCATAACAGTTCAGGCTTTTTCTATTGGGATTTATTCTTCTAAAACAAAAAATTAGAAGTAATAACGCAAACTTGCTTTATACAAATCCATCGACATTTTCTCCAGCTTAATATTTTCGGCTGAATAATCCAGAGCATCAAACTGACGTTCATATGCTACACCTAGAGAGAATGAATCTGTGAAGAAGTATTCTGCTCCTACTTCAAAGTTGAAGTGAACATTCTTATTCTTTTGATCGACTTCCAGCTTAGAAGACCAAAGCGTTGAGTTTGCATCATATTCCAAATCAGAGATGGTATAACCGATACCCGGCTTGGCATAAATACTGAACCCGGTATCTGTTAGGTAACGAAGCTTGGTAGCAATAGCAATAGTTTCCGGATTGGCGCGGAATAAAGCATACGTGTAATGCATACCTGTATATGCTTCAAAGTCAATGATATCAATATGCTGACGACTATAACTGGCCTCAACAGCTACCCAAGGAGTAAACTGATACCCCACAAGGAAACTGGCTCCGTTACCACTGTCGTCAATACTAAGAGCATCACCAAAACTAGAATTTACTGTTTCAAAGGCATTGTTTAAATCAACCTTTGACTCAAAAACATCAACACCGATATACCAGTTATTTTGTTGTGCCATCGTGCTGGCGGAAAGCATTAAAAGCGAAGTTGTTGCAAGCGAAATTACTTTGTTCATTTTTTAATCTATATCTTTTATATTAAACCGCTACTCATCTACTCATCGTTTTTATTCAAACAATTGCTTTTCAGCCCTGAACAGACCTTATGATTGTTCAAATTAAAGTCATTACAGTCTTAAGCCAGGCACAGCAGACGGATCGATGACTTGTCATTTCACGACAAAATGACGAATAGGTCGCAATTATATATGAATACTTATTTCTGTATACGTTAAAATAAGTAAAAATATTAATGGATTTTGAACGCAGTTCATAAAGCACTGATAATTCAATCAAAAATCCAACCATAAAAAAACCAGAGACACAGCTTAAGTGTCTCTGGTTCTGAGTGACCCAAATTTTTGTCTTATTAGACGACCTTTCTTGTTTTAATCACTGCAACCAGCAATAACAAAAATGCCGTCAGATCCAATAATGCGCTGATAAGCCCAGAAGATACCAATGACAAACCAACCAATGCCAACACTCCCCCGATCCATTTAGTCATGACGGCTTTTCCCTGTACTACAACTGATGCTTTATTATCGTAATGTACTGCATACTAAGGAAAATACCCTTTACCTCTATAAAATGAAATTTAGTTATAACTGGTTTTGATGATCAAACTAAATCTTATAAGGCTGACAACTTATCATCACTTATCCTTTGCTATACAAAGTCTTTACTGCTTAATTCCGTTCTGATTAATAAACATTAGATAAGCTTCAAGCGACTGATCTTGATTGATAATTTCCCCCTGTGAAGCTCCTTCGATAACAGAGATGGATTTATTTACTGAAGGGGATGCCTGATAGATAGCCCTTGCAAGCTGTGCCGGATACTGAAAATCCTTCTCCCCGGCAAGCAATAGCAACGGGCCGCGATAGGTTTTCAGCGATGAGTAATTATTCATACCAGCCAGTTGGTTATCAACTTCTGTATAGACAGGAAGCCGTAGCAACCACGGTATTCTTGCTTCAACCGACTCATCAATACGAGTTAATACACTTTCAAGAACAATGGCATCGACCTCACGCATCTCCGTCAGTTCTGCAACAAAGAAAGTACTTAAAGCCAGACCATGAAGAATAATGAAGTCATTGGGATATCCGGCTTTCACCTGCTCATAAACTTCGATGGTATCTTTTTTAAGGCGAGATACTGTGGGCCAGTTACCATTACTGTCGATCCCACGACTGTGGACAGATATGAAGTTCACTCCCATCAAAGCAAACTGTCTGGCTGTAGCAACTTCATCAACTCGCTGAGTAAAAGGATGACCGCCAAAATACAAAACGGTATTCAACGCGCCATCGACTTTCAGCTCAACTCCACGGGTAACCTGCCCGTCATCATGTTTAAACCGGATCTCAGAAAGCGTGTGTTTTGACGTGTTAAACCAATCAGCTGCCTGATATGGTTGGAGGTACGCAGGATTTCGAACCAGATGAGTAAGAAAATCATCGGGAGTAATATAGTTACTGCACCCCTGCAGTGTAGAAGCGGAGATAAAAAGAGAAGCGAGCAAAAATGGGAAAGTGTTTTTTCTCATACGGTTAGCGAACTGAAAACAAGATACACTGACGCTATCTTGTTCCTACAATCAGCTCAACAGATTTCATTTTTGAATGTAAGCTCCTCGACTGGCTGCAAAACTTCTTTCAGGCCAATTCATTACGTATCATCTTTTCTCGTCTCAGATCACCAGAGAGCGCCCTTCTATTATGTAGTGGCCGCCTGTAATGCAAGGCCCCTAACATTTTGCTATCGGCAATTCATCAAGCCTTGTTGTCCAACGATTTGATCGAAATGCCTGACGCATATGCCAGTTTGTCGAGCTAATTACTGAGGCTGGTTTAATGCCGTTTTTAAAACGAGCGTTCATTTTATCGGTAATTGCCATTAAATCCCGTCGCTTCATTTCTTCCAACGCACTAGTATCAAACATATCGAACTGAAAATTGTCATTATTAGCATCTGTCAGTTCATCAAGAATCACTCCGATTTTCTGGTATTCATACCCCGGTCGGTAAATAGCATCAAGCTGCTCTAATGCCAAAGACAGAAACTTATAAGAATCCTGACTCGGGCACATCAATGTTCTGATACTGGTCTTGTTATGCTGAGGCAATTCTTTATAACGGTTGGTACGAAGAAAAACACTAACAATTCCCGCCTGGCTGCCTTGTCGACGTAATTTCTCACCGGCTCGTTGACAATGAAATGCTAATGCCGCCTTAAGATCGTCCAATCTGCTGATCCCGATACCAAAACTGCGACTGGATAAAATCTGTTTACGCTTTTCATCAATGTCTCCCGGGTTAATACAGGTAATCCCCTGTAACTCCAACACCGTTCTGGCTAAGCCAACATTCCATAACCGTCGCATATCTGCCGCACTTTTATCCGCTAACTGTAAGGCGTTATGAACACCTGAAGTACGCAGACGTGTCGACATTTTCGCACCGATTCCCCAGATCTCCTGAATATCGGTTCTTTCCAGCAACCAGCGTCGCTTATGATCAGTGTCGATCTCAATCACGCCGTCGACTCGTTCTTCATATTGCTTGGCCGCCTGATTACCAAGCTTAGCCAGCGTCGGAGTTGCTCCGATACCTACGCGAACAGGCAAACCAAGGTGCTTTTCAATCGTATCTCGAATATCTTTCCCGTATCCCGCCAACCCTTTGTGGCTCAAGCCATCCAGGCGCACAAAAGCTTCGTCTATAGAATACTGCTCTACGTGAGGTGAAAAGCGATGCAGCTCTTCAATGAAGCGGCGGCTCATATCGGCATACAAGGAATAATTCGAGCTTCGCACTGCTACGCCTTGCTTTTTCATTTCCCGCTCGATTTTAAACCAAGGAGCACCACGCTGAATGCCCAATGCTTTGGCCTGCTCTGATAAAGCGACACAACAGCCGTCGTTATTAGAAAGCACGACTACCGGCTTATTCGCCAGCTTTGGATCGAACAATTGCTCACAACTGCAATAAAAGCTTTTGGCATCAACCAGAGCCCATACCTGATCTCGGTACCCCTCTAACGCTTTACTCACTTCTTCGCCTGCTAATTCAACAAATCATGAATATTGCGGGTTACCACACCGAAGATTTCAGAGTCTTCCGGCAAGGGAAAAGGGTTGAATCCCGGATTATCTGCTTTAAGCCACCAGGCATTGTTATGCCTTACCAGACGCTTGCAGGTAAATTCATCATAAATACGGACAATAACAACTCGCCCCGGAACAACGGGTTCTGCACGATCGACAACCAGTAGATCGCCATCATAAATACCAGCACCAACCATCGACTCTCCAGAGGCTCGTAATAAAAAAGTGGCATTCGGATGACGGATCAGGAAATCATCCAAATCCAACGACTCTTCATATCCATCAGCCGGAGATGGAAAACCGCATTTTACTGACTCAAGAAAAACAGGTAGGACCGTCATACTCTTACTCATAACAAATACTGTATATATATACAGTTTAATCGAGAAGAGTTAAAATAGTCACTATTGAAGTGTATTTTCCCCGTATGAATGCACAGAATTCAGACAAGCTTCAGGAAATGATGCTAATTCATACCAAAAGCGATGAAAAAAGCAGCAAACGGCTTCGTTCAACTCTTTTTGTGATTCATTTATCTGTCAGCTTGTTAGACTTGCACATGAGCACTATTCCCGGTCATCCGGGACCAAATAGGGAGACATTGGATGCATAAGATTTATGCCATTATCGCGCTGCTGTTTCTTGCCGGCTGTTCAACAACAGAAAGCACTTATACTAACAGTCAGTGTGTTGGCGCAATGACCACCCAGGAAGCCTACGGCCACCTCGACCCGAACCGTTACACTATTCAGGTTCTGGCGTTGAGCGAAGAGCGTGACATCCGCGACTATATTCGCGAAATCAAAGGCCAGGCTCCTATCTGGGTAAATTGGAAACACAGCCTCGGTAATCGCTGGTATGCGGTAATCTACGGTGATTTTGCAACGAAAGCTGAAGCCAAACGCGCCATTGATACATTACCGGTTCGAATTCGCCAACAAGGACCATTTGTTCGCAGTTTTGCCGAAGTACAAAACGACAAACAAACTGATGTTTTCCGTATGCGATAACACTTTTGTATGTACTAAAATCTGACGGAATACGCAGATCAAAAAAGCCGGAGTTCGCTCCGGCTTTTTTATATTCCCTTTTTCTTCTTGGCTATATCCATCTGCCTGACAGCTAAATTGATAATGCAGAACCACTTGAGTTACCTGATTCCATCCCATTCCCGGCGAATTGTTTTTTGAGTTTCGCCAGATGTCTGAACAACAGGAGCACCAACATAACTCCGGTTGCCGCCAGACCGATTCCAAGTCCAGCCCAAACACCTCTTAGTCCCATGATATTCATCAGAGCCCAGGACGACGGTAAACCAATCAACCAATAACCTATCACAGTTGAAATTGTCGGTGCCGTTACCACCTTCATTCCGCGCAGAATACTAATTGCCGCCAGTTGCCATGCATCAACCACAAAACACATCGCCACAATAACCATGACTCCAGGTAACGCAGCAACAAGCTCAGAGGCAAGCACATCACCTTCAACGCTGAATACTGTTGTCAGGAATTCAGGCCAGATACTCACCAGCAAGCCGATTACAGCACTGGTTGCTGTCACTGTCACCAGTCCTTGAATCGCATAACGACGAACTAAATCCGATTCTTTACTGCCGACATGCTGACTGACCAGAATCGAAGCGGCCTGAGAAAAACCAAACGCGATGTTCCATGAAAAGTTAAGGCATTGCAACGCGATCTGGTGAATAGCCAGTGATACTGCGCCCAATGTTCCGGCCAGCAATGCAGCACCGGAAATCAACGCATATTCAAGCAAGGTTGCAATCATGATTGGCACACCAATCTTCAGCAGCGGAATCATGGCGCTGAGTTGATACTCTTCCAGCTTCTCGAACGGATTGTACTTTCTGTATTTAGCGTGATTAAACACCCAGTAACCATAACCCAGCATCACCAGAAAAGCCGCCAGAGCGGTTCCGTAACCAAGGCCAGCCAGGCCCATCCCCCAATGGAAAGCAAACAGATAATTTAGCGGTACATTCAGTACAACAGTCACAATCGACATAATCATCACTGAACGGGTATCGCCAAATGCACTGACCAGACTACGCAATACCAACAGCATCAAGCTCGGCAGCATTGACCATTTAAGTGCATCAAGATATTCAACAGCCAAAGTTACCGCTTGTGGATCCTGATCGGCTACCAGCAGAAGATCGTGCATCATCAAAAAGACAGGCTGGAGCAACAGAGTCAAAATAACAGCAAGCAAAATACCGCCCTTAAGTGATGAGCGGACTTCAGTATCACCTTTTTCCGGATGAGTAATTCGCTTACCAAACGCAATCGCAATCAAATTCGCCACACAGCCGACTGTACTGCCTGCAATAATAAACACGATCGAGTAAACCGCAGCACCTAAGCCACCTCCGGCAATGGCTAAGATACTTAATTGAGCCATCATCCAGACATCGGTAAACACAAGTAATTGTGCAACCAGCTGCGAAATAATCAGCGGAACAGCCAGGCTGATCAGTTTTTTCATATATTCCCCTTTTGTTATTAGGGTAATTTATGAATTATCCCATTGAGTTTCAAACAACTTTTATGGCACCCTTGCATTCCAAAAACTCATGCAAAAAGGGAAATGACTCATGAAATACCGACACTCTCTGCTGCCATCATCCCTGAACGGACTTCGGGTATTTGAAGCTGCTGCCCGGCATTTGAGTTTTACCCAGGCTGCTACCGAGTTGAATGTGACGCAAAGTGCTGTCAGCCGACAAATCCGTCAGCTAGAAGATCATCTTGGTTTTCCGTTATTTATCCGTCAGCACAGAAGCCTTACCCTAACTGGCGAAGGCAAGGAAATTGCTCTGCTGTTAACTCGCCAATACAGCGATTTAAACGGCATGATCCGCCAATTGAAAACAAAAGAAAATGCTCCGTTACGGGTTAAAGTGGCAATGAGTTTCGGTGTGAGGTGGCTGATCCCTCGCTTGCATTCCTTTAAGGAACAGTACCCGTCACTGGATATCGTACTGACTTCCGTTCTGGGTTTTGAGGACACGGCACTAAGGTTGGATGATGACGACTATGACGTTGCTATTTACGGTTTACATCGCGATCCCAAAAGCCAGTACCATAAGAATATGCTGCGAAAAGAGTACCTGGCTCCGGTATATTCAGAACTGCTGACCAAAACCGACAAAGCTATCAGTGTCGATGAATTACTGACTTATCCGCGACTACACCCGACCCCAGATCGTTCAGACTGGCGCGAATGGTTAAAGCGAAACCATAAGTCGGAGTTAATGAATAACTCAGGGCTTACGTTTGATACGCTGGACATGGCGCTGACATCCTGTTTTGCCGGGCAAGGCGTAACCATAACTGACCTGATGTTAGTCGTGCATGAACTGAAACAGGGCTATCTCAAGCTTCCCCGCTCGGCGACAATTATCGACAGCCCGTGGCAGTACTACTATCACTGCCAGCTTGAAAGTGACGCCGTCACAAACTTTATCACTTGGTTGACTGAACAGCTTGAAACCGAACAGGCTGAAATGTTCGAAATGGCAAAACAAAAAGGCTGGCAGATCATTGAGAATCAGAATTAAACTGACGAATCTGCTGAAATTTAATCAAGAGATTTAATCAGCTCAGGCACTAATTCAAACAGGTCGCCCACCAAGCCATAGTCTGCAATCTGGAAAATAGGCGCATCCGGATCACTGTTAATTGCCACAATGACTTTTGAATCTTTCATGCCCGCCAAATGTTGAATCGCGCCTGATATCCCGATGGCAATATAAAGCTCAGGCGCGACAATCTTACCCGTCTGACCGACCTGCAAATCATTGGAAACAAATCCGGCATCGACGGCTGCCCGCGATGCGCCAATAGCTCCACCGAGTTTATCTGCAAGCGTTTCTACCATCGCAAAACCTTCCTTACTACCAAGCCCACGGCCTCCGGACACTACAACCCGCGCCGCAGCCAGCTCAGGTCTTTCACTTTCTGGAGTCTGCCTGCTGACAAACTCCGATAAATCTGATGGGATCACCTTATTCAGCTCAAGAATTTCAGCCTGACTGTCTCCAGCTTGTGCGGCATCAAAAGCGGCACTACGAATGGTGATCACCTTTATCGAATCTTCCGACTTCACCTGCGCTAATGCATTTCCCGCATAGATCGGCCTGATAACTGTATCCGGGCTCTGAATCTCAATCACATCTGATAACTGACCGACATCCAATAGTGCTGCTACTCGGGGCATCAGGTTCTTACCGAATGTGGTGGCAGCCGCAAGAATATGGCTGTAATGCGCTGCAATTTCCACAATAAGCTCAGCCACGTTTTCTGCCAATTGATATTCATAAACCGGCTCATCTGCCAACAAAACGTTATCAACACCTTTTACTTGGCTCAGCTCATCCGCTACAAAACGGCAGTTCTTTCCAACGATCAAAACAGTCACGGTTGAATCAATCGACAGCCCCGCCTGAATCGCCTTCAACGTATCCTGAGCGACAACCTGATTATTGTGCTCTGCAATAATTAACGTCGCCATCAGATCACCTTTGCTTCGTTTTTCAGCTTATCAACCAGCTCAGCAACCGAGCCGATCCGCATTCCCGCCTGACGCTGAGGAGGTGGCGTTATCGCCAATATTTGCTGGTGATGACTAATCCCGACACCCAGCTCATCAGGGGTGATAACCTGCATAGATTTCTTCTTGGCTTTCATGATGTTAGGCAAAGAGGCATAGCGAGGTTCATTGAGGCGCAAATCTGTGCTGATAATGGCTGGAAGTGTTAGTTTTAATGTCTCCAGGCCGCCATCAACCTCACGGGTTACCGTTACGCCGTCACCTTCAATGCTAAGCATTGACGCAAATGTACCCTGCGAACACTGGGTAAGCGCAGCTAACATTTGGGCAACCTGATTATTATCAGAATCAATGGATTGCTTACCGAGAAGAACCAGTGATGGCTGTTCCTGTTTCATCACAGCACGAAGCAATTTTGCAACAGTCAGCGGTTCAAGATGGGATTCTGTATCTATGTGAATGGCTCTGTCTGCTCCCAAAGCCAGTGCTGTTCTCAATTGCTCCTGACAGCTTGTCTCTCCGGCAGAAAGGACAATAATTTCGTCTGCATAACCGGCTTCTTTCAGCCGAACAGCTTCTTCAACCGCGATTTCACAAAAAGGGTTCATGGCCATTTTGACATTGTTGGTTTCAACGCCCGAACCATCACTTTTCACGCGGATTTTGACATAAGGATCGATGACCCGTTTTATAGCTACCAATACTTTCACAATGCATTCCTTTTTAAACAAAGATGCAGCCCGGGCAACTACACTTTGAGCCTAGTTGAATTTACGTTTACGTCAACTGGACTATATTTAGCTGTATCTGTCATGGCTCGATAATTGTTTTCGGGAAGGTAGGCATGGAAAGAGAAAGCATGGAGTTTGATGTGGTGATCGTGGGAGCAGGTCCTGCGGGACTCTCTGCAGCGTGTCGGCTCATGCAATTGGCTCAGGAGCAGAATCAGGCCTTGTCTGTTTGTGTGGTAGAAAAAGGGGCTCAGGTCGGAGCGCATATTTTATCCGGTGCCCTCTTCGAGCATCGTTCGCTGGATGAGCTGTTTCCAGACTGGGAAAGACTGAATGCTCCGCTCCATACCGCAGTATCCGAAGAAAAGTTCTGCATGCTGACCAATCAGAGTAACTATCTGAGTATTCCCGAAGAAATCACGCCAAAGCCAATGCTGAATGACGGTAATTTTGTTATCAGCCTTGGAAATTTCTGCCGTTGGCTTGGTGAGCGGGCCGAAGATCTGGGAGTGGAAATATTCCCCGGCTTTGCCGCCGCTGAAATCCTTTATACCAAACAGGGGGCTGTTGCCGGGATCGCTACCGCTGATATGGGGCTCGACAAAGACGGCAACCCGAAAAACAACTATGAACCCGGTATCGATCTTAAAGCAAAATACACCATTTTTGCAGAAGGTGCCCGTGGCCACCTGGGCAAACAGCTTATCGGGAGATTCCAGCTTGATCATGATAAAGATCCCCAGCACTACGCTCTCGGAATCAAAGAGTTGTGGGAAATTCCACCGGACCAACACAAACCCGGCTATGTTATTCACGGTATCGGCTGGCCGTTGAGCCAGTCAGATACGACTGGCGGCAGTTTTCTGTATCACCTTGAGAACAATCAGGTCGCAGTCGGACTGATTGTCGACCTCAATTATCACAATCCATATCTCAGCCCTTTTGACGAATTTCAGCGCATGAAACACCACCCGCTCTACCAGCAATATCTTCAGGGCGGCCACCGAATTTCTTATGGTGCCAGAGCAATAACCAAAGGCGGATATTCCTCTTTGCCCCGACAACAATTCCCGGGCGGTGTTTTAGCCGGATGCGATGCCGGAACACTCAATTTTGCCAAAATCAAAGGCAGCCATACCGCAATGAAATCCGGCATGCTGGCCGCCGAAGCGGTTTTTGCCGAAATCAAACAGGGATTTCATCAGACCATACCAGGCTATGAGCGTCTTTATGCTGAATCATGGCTCTATGATGAACTGTATGATTCCCGGAATTTTGGCTCACAAATTCATAAGTTCGGCAATCTGATTGGCGGCGCACTGGCCTCTCTCGAACATAACCTGTTCAACCACCATGTGAAATGGACAGTCAAAGACGAAAAAGCAGATCATGAATGCTTAAAGCCAGTTGAGAAATGTAAGCCAATCCCCTATCCCAAGCCTGACGGCCAACTGAGTTTCGATAAAGCATCGTCTGTTTACCTGTCTGCTACTCAGCATGAGGAAAACCAGCCCTGCCACCTGAAACTCAAAGATCCGGCTGTACCAATTGCTTCTCACTTACCGCTATACGACGAGCCAAGCCAGAGATACTGCCCGGCAGGTGTGTATGAAATCGTCACCATTAATGAGCAGCCGGTATTTCAGATTAATTCCAGCAATTGTATCCATTGCAAAGCATGTGACATCAAAGATCCATCGCAGAACCTCAATTGGGTACCACCTGAAGGTGGCGGCGGGCCGAACTATCCGAATATGTAGCTATACCAAACTGAATATCATAAAAAACGCCACCGCTGTTTATTAATAAACACTGCGATGGCGTTTCGTTTTTGCTTTGGATAGAAAGATTAAATCAGCGAACGAGATTTTTCAGCCAGAGACCACGCCTCATCCGGCGGATAAACAATCCGGCCTTAAACACTTCTTCCAGAGATATACCGATAAAAGCACCTATCAGGCCCCAGTCGCACCAGATACCAAGGATGAAACTGGCCGGAGCGCCAACCACGATAAAACTGACCAAAGTGATGTTCATTACTGCTTTGGCATCACCTCCGGCTCTCAGTAACCCCGGGATCACTGAGTTGACAGAAGTGAAATACAGCGAGAACGCCAGAACCCAAATACAGACATAAGCCAGCTCGTAAGTTTCAGTCTGAATCTTATACAGCCCCAACAGCGGATGTGCCAACAACAGCAAGAGCACAACCGGAATAGTCATAATCGCCAACCCAGCCATAATGGCACTGTTCGCACAAGCCTGCGCCTGACGGAACTTGCCTGCTCCCAGTAACTTACCGATATGAATCGCCGTTGCCTGCTGCAAGCCGCCGACCGGCAACATAAACAGTCCCTTAAAGGTTCGGATAATGGCATACCCGGCATAAGCGACAGCACCGACAGAGTTCATCAGCACGGTGTAAAACACACGAGCCCCCTGCCAATAAAAGCCATCAATCGTATTCGGATACCCGAGCTCAATGATTTTTTTCAGGTATTCCCGGTTCGGCGTTAATAAGTTCGCAATGTTGTACTGGCGCATAAGAAAGACCAGTAGAACAAAACTTTGCCCAGCACTGGCAATCAAAGTTGCAAAGGCGGCACCTCGCAAACCTAAAGGGGTAAACAATGGCTCAGCAATACCCGGTAGTTTCAGGCCGAAAATCAGAATGTAGTTACCGGCGAAATTGACCACATTGAAAAAGACAGAGACCTTAACCGGTGTTTTCGTATCACCAGATGCATTAAATACCGCAGAAACCATCTGTGAAAGTAACATGCAAGGTACTGCAAAAGCGACAATGCGCAGATAACTCCCTGCAATTTCAGGCACGGCGGACCACTCTCCCCACGGTTGAAAGATGTCCGTAGTCAGAATCGCAATCAGCTCTTCAGCAAAAAAGTAGAAGATTCCCCCCAGTAATAATCCGCACAGCCAGCCTGTTGAGATCATACTCTGTGCGACATGCACCAGCTTATGCGATTGATTCGCCCCAGAATACTGGGAAATCAAAATACTGCCCCCAGTCGACAGCGCAGCAAACAACAGGAAGCTGAATGAGAGAAGCTGACTCGAGTTACCCAAGCCTGAAATTGCACCTTCTCCCAGCTGGCCGATCATCAGAGAATCCACAAACCCCATCAGAGTGAACAGAATTCCCTGAATCATAATTGGCAATGCCAGCCGGATAATAGGAAGCGCCAGATTTGGCCTTACATGCCGGGTACTATTTTGAATCAAGTTCATCGACTACTCGCTTGATAACTGATTGCAAACCTTGCGCATCCTTGTCGCCTCGGGATAGCTCCCATTCAAACCACTCTAAATGTTCAAGGCACTCTTCTTCGCTGTTGGTTAACTCGAAGAAGCGAACAATATAAAGCGGTACTGCCTTAACAAAGAGATGAACAAAAGAAAGTTCCTGCGCCGAAAGTGAAGTTGATTTCCGATATTCACTAATTACCATCCGCCAGATCTTAGATAATATCTCGACAGCTTCATCTTCAGCTAACTCAAAATCATCAGAGTCCAACTCTTTACGGCTATATCTTTTCTTCAATTCACGGAAAAAGAATATCCGGCTACTCCAGAAAATATCAGCCAGACGATAGTCATAACGGGAAAAATCGAAATCTATTACCTGAGTGAAATTTCCTTCCTGATCATAAAAAAGATTAAAGCAATGCAAATCACCATGGATATAGCACTTTTCAAGCACAGATAAATCCAGCGTCGATATTTCATCTTCAAGCTTATTAAGCAAGGCAAAATACTGTGGTAATAGCTCCGCCATTTTAGCCACAGAGGCTCTCGACTTATCTGCTACCTCAATTTGCTGTTGAAGGCCCGATAACCAATTGCGGCAAGCTTGCATATCAAGAAAGCCAACCCGTAATCCCGGATAAGGTTCATCAAAGTTTTTGGTGGCTTTGTGAAAATCAGCTAATGCTCGTACCGTCTCCTTATGTGCTTTGTCCGGAATATCACTTGACCAGTTATATGTCATATCCGGAATAAATTCGGTCATCACATAAAACTGCCCATCGAACTCTAGGAACGGGTTGCCGTTTTTATCTTTTATAATGGCTGGCGTCGGGCAGCCATTACGATTCAAGTGATCAATCAAAGCCACTTCATTCGTGATTAATTCTCGGGTATTGCTTTTAAAGCAGTTCTTAAGAACGTATTTCCCCTCTTTGGTCGGCACAATAAACACTTCATTGGCCATACCGAAATAACACAGAGTAACATTGTCATTCGGGTATTTTTGATAGGCGTCTAATACAAATTGTAAACGCCGCTGTACTGGTTCTGCTGACATTATTGTTATTATTCCTGATATCAGATAAACGGGACTCAGCCCAAACAATTCACTTCTCTTCACTTAACACTAAGAAGTAAACAACGGGACAAATTAGAAGGTTAATGGTTAAAAAATAAGAGTTATTACTAGAGAATGGTGTCGCTTGAACAATGAGGAACACTTTCAAACAGACCGAAGAAGAATAACAACAGCTCGGATCTACATAACGTGATTGCTTTCACAGTTATGCCTGATTTATTTGATAAATCAGGCATTATTGTTTGTCAAAATGAATATTAATGGAACCTGATGGCTAAATTGGCAATTTTATAGTTAATAACCTATTTACACTCATCCTTTATCCAGTTCAGATAATCCGTAAATCCAGCTGTTACCGGCATCTGAATAATCTCTGGAGTGTCATAATCATGGTTAGCGAGGATATCGGCTTCAACCTGATCATAAAGTGATGTTTTGGTTTTAATCATCACTAATTTTTCATGATCAAAATTCACCTTTCCTTCCCAGTGGTAGTAACTCTCAACAGCTTGTACCTGAACACAAGCGGCAAGGCGTTTTTCAATCAGAGAATTAATAATTTTCTTACCAATTGCTTTATTCGCAAAGGTCGTCATGACCACACAATATTCATGTTCCATTGTCATTGTTATTTCTCTTATCTACCCGTAACCGTCTAATTATAAACCAAAAAGGGAGCAATAAAGCCCCCTTGATTCAGATTTGTTATGATTTTAATGGCACTTAGAGACCATAATCTTCTGTGGCTGACCGTCAGAACTGAACTCCAAACTCCAGACATAACGCCCGGCCTCAGGAATAGTTACTGCAGTATCTTTGCCGTAACCACCACGTGCTAACTTCCCTTTTTCACCCGGTTTCAATGACAGGCCGTCAGCTGTGAACTGAGGAGACCAGTCTTTACTCGCATACTGCATTCGGTAAGCGCCGGCTTTTTCTTCTTTCACTACCTGATAGACATTGCTGCCTTTATATTCAAAAGCCCGGGCTGGCTTATGCTTCCAGCCGGAATCGGCGAAGTCACCGACAACATACAAGGTTTCGTTTACCGGACCTACGCCTTCAACGGTCGGATTATCGCACTGAGCCATGAAACCTTCTCCAACCAGAGAAACTGCTGCAGCTTCTTTCACTTTCACTCCGGCGGCCGACGGGGTTTCAATTTTCAGGAAGCGAGCTTCAAACGCAGTCATCGGAATATAATATTTGCCGTCCTGCATTTTGAATTTATCGCCGGACATCAAATCGATTAACATGCCTTCAGAACCAATATCAGCACCATCTAACGGAATGATGTCAGCCCTTGACGTCGTGCTGACCATATACAGCAGCGCTTCATTGTCTGCTTGCTTGTGATCAACATAAATCGCATCCGTTGCCATCACATTAGTACGCTTGCCGCTTGATAATGCAGGATGACCCGCACGAAGCGTCATTAGCTCTGAAACATAATCCCGCAGCTCTGCCTGATGCTTATTCAGCGACACTGTCACACCATCAATTTTAGCGCTTGAACGAGCCACATGATCATCACACAAACCTTTGACTGCACAGTCCTGCTCTACCTTCGCAGCATAGTTTTCTACCTGATCACCAATTTCTTCACCGTAATACATGGTAATCGGTCCGGTATAAGCAGCCAGGAATGAGATAGCAGCTTTGTTGCGTAGCCAGTATTCAGCATCCTGTGGTGAAGCAATCCCACCTCGTTGAAGCAGATCCCCTAGTCTTACTAAGTCATGGTTACCCAACATCAGGTTTGGTTTGGCATGACCCGGATACAACTTATGTAAATCCATCCCTTCTGCCAGCCACTCACCGCCTTTACCACCAACAGCGTTCTCGTTAGCCGCAAATGTTTCTACAACACGGTAACGCATCGGGAAATCAAAAGCAGAGCACAGCGCCGGATCACCTTGTGGGCCATAACCAGTTTCATTGATGTAGTTTTGGTTATTCCAAATCTCTGCCACCATGTAACCCATCGGGTTCACTGTTTCACCTTTGGCATTGGTGTAAGTGACAGACTTAGAAGCTTCATCAACACTCTTACGGAGCTCTTTCCAAGCGTCAGTTGGCACCTGATACGCCTGATCCAGACGCCAGCCATCAATCTTCAGCTCTTTAATCCAATATGTCGCAACTTCTTTATAGAACTCAAGGCTTTCCGGGTAGCTCACCGGATTGTTTTCTCCCACTGGCAAACGTCCCTGTGGAGAAGGCACTACATTACCTTTATGGTGACCGAATACACCATCAAAGAAGACGTAAAGTCCTTTCTCATGTGCCTTTTCTACCAATTCGCGGGCTTTATCCATAGTGCCGAAGCGCGGATCAATCGCAAAATAGTTACTGGCGAAATAACCGGTTGCATCTAAACGGTCTGCCCAGTGATCTTGACCTTCCACAGGAACAGAATTAAAAATCGGTGTCAGCCAGATTGCATTCATCCCCAATGACTGGATGTAATCCAGGGAATCAATCACACCCTGTAAGTCACCTTTATGGTGGCTTGTACCATAGCCGGTACCATGGCCAATGGCGTCATCACCATTAACAAAGCTCTCAACCATAATCTGATAAATACGCAAATCATCAGCCTGCGCAGTCATAGCGGCATCACAGGCATAAACAGGGGTTTCAGAAGAGGGTAATGAACCGGAACTGCCGCATGCCGAAAGCGATGCAGCAATAGCCAGGGCCAGACAGGATTTGATGTTCCTTGTAATCACGATGGTCTCCTTGAGTTTTCTTTTTATAAGGTACATTTGTGATTATTAATGACTTACAACTCAAAGAGACCATCCCCCGCCAGAGGCTAACCCGGCGTAGACGGGGGGAGTAGATACGATCGTTGATTTTAGTGACCGGAAATGACCATTCAGAAAGATTCAGCTAGCCACAAAATGAGATTGGGCGCTGATTTTTAATCAGCCATTAGCATAAACTAAACGAGCTGACTGTTATACGCATCATAAATACATTGCAATGAAATCAGTCTGGTACGTGTTCGTGAGGGTAACCACAATTTAAGAAAAAACAGATAACTTCAAAAAAAATGGCTCCTGAAAAGCCGTACAACGTTTTAAACCCGATTTTGACTTACTGCAATTCTGGCAGCAAGACCAATCAACAAAAAACCGGAAGCACCTTCCATCACCCGGCTAAAGGCAGGAGCTTTAGCACTCTGGAATACCCAGTTACCAAGCAAGGCATAAGCCGCATTACAGCATGTTGCCAACGTACAGAACAACAAACCAAGAACCAATAGCTGATAAGATGCGGAAGCAGATGAGGTATCTACAAACTGTGGCAGAAAAGACAGGAAGAACATTGCGACTTTCGGATTCAGCACACTAACGATGACCCCCTGCCGGAACACATTAGCGGGTGCATCGGATTCCTGCTCTGGCAGGTTCATTTTTGATTTGCCCCTGATGAAATTAAGCAGTGATGATATCCCCAGATACAGCAAGTATATCGCTCCCAGAAATTTCACCGCCAGAAAGGCATAGGCCGAGCTTAAAATCAGAGCCGACAAACCAAACACCGCTGCAAGAGTATGGAAAATATATCCTACACCCAATCCTAGTGCAGCCTGAGTGCCCGCAGAAGCTTTCCCTCTCATGGTGTTAGAGACTATATAAATCACATCCGGACCGGGAATCAGATTTATAGACAGAGAGGCTACCGCAAACAACACCAGAGTATGAATTTCCATTGAACCGTTTTCCATAAAAGTATTTCAGGCGGCTAATTATCAAACTAACAGCTCCAAATGAAAAGAATTCCGTCATGCTCTTTTTTCAAAACGAATTCTCACTGCTACAATAGCATCATCTCAACTTTTGGTTATATAAAAATGGAACAAAAACAGTTCGAAACCCTGATCAAGTCGCTTTGCGAGAAGGAAAGCTTGCCTCAGGTTTTAGATGCACTTAAAGCTTGTGAAGATAAAGATATCGCCGAAGCAGCTGAATCGCTGACAGGTCAGTTCCAACTGGCTGAAATCGAAGGCGAGCGTCGTATTTACCACGTTTCTATGCAAGAAAACGATGAAGGCGAAGAGCAGGAATACGCTGAGTGGATCATGAATGACGGTGACGATGTAATTAAATTCGTTGCTTGGTTCTTCTTCGATATGTTTGAAATCAAACAAAAAGATATCTACCAGACTGCGGGACGAACTTACCAGCAGCCAAAACGCAAATAAGCCTCACGGCTATAATAAATGCTCTGGCCTTACAGCGCACTAAAGCAAAAAATGCCAGTTCTTAACTGGCATTTTTTATGTGAACATCAAAACCATCATGAATCAAAAATAAAGCGCTAAGGCTCTGACTGCTGGGTGGTTTGCTCAAAAGCTATGATCCTGTCTACAATCCAGCTTACTGCTAAATAAATTACGAAAAACACCCCTATCCCAACCACAGCTTTCATCGCATCAATTGGTGCAGATAGCCAACTATAATCTAAGCTGATGGCACTCCTTAAGGCCCAAGCCAGTACTGCGGTAATCAAAAGTATAACAACCTCTTTCACCGGTACCTCCTTCGTGGTCCGAACAATATGTTCTGTATATGCCTACGGGTAACGTTTGATTCCACTATAAGTAATAATCAAACCTCAAACTGTGAGAATACGGGGCATCTCAGATAATTTTCTTATCTTTCAAGCCAAGAGTTACATACAACAAGGCACAGCCTGCTAATTTATAACTATTATTTACTATGCAGTCGTTTGACACTTGTCACGCGCTTCGGCTCAGCAGCCATTGTTTGATAGCGGTAATTTTAGTCATACCAGCAGGAGACAAATGATGAAATACAAGATTGTCTGCGATAAACATGAGTTTGAGTTTGAAAAAAAAGTTAATGATTTGCTTGATGATGGGTGGAAGCTCTACGGTGAGATCGTTGTTAACCTGGTCACTGCTGACGGGGATGTCACATGCTGGTATACCCAGTCGATGATGAAAGATGATTAAATAACCCCGGACTGCAAAGCTTGCGTAGGCCAAGAAAAGCCCAAGCATTGCAGTCCACATCAACCAGAAGGTTTTTATGTCTGTCTATACCATAATCCTGGAATACGACGGCGCTACTTACATAACACAGGTTGAGGCCAGTGATGTCCAGACCGCTATGCGGGCCTGGTCTGATGAACAGGATATTTATGCTATCGACGGATTCCCATTGAATGAGGCAGACAGAATTTTAACGAGCCTGGCCGAACAGACTCCCACTCCGGTGAATAAATTAACTAACGTGTGGAGCGTTACTTTCGTCGTCGGTCACGACCTGGCTATTCTGCACCTCATCAAGACTGAAGCTAAACTGGATAGCTAACCTTAAGCTCTCAGACTTCTTGTTCTGTCAGGATGCAACCTCAACCAAACGTTGCTTTAGGTGGTCATGAGCACTGTCAGAAATATCGTTGCCGTAAGGAACGCGGTTAAGGTTATGTGCCGCTACCATGGTTGAGCCCGAACCAAAGAACGGATCAGCAACCACTTCACCTTCGGTACTACTTTGCTCAATCAAGGTTTCCAGTAGTGCAACTGGCTTTTCTGTCGGATAACCGCGATAAACCCGCTTCTCTTCAAGGATATCCGGGATACCAAGGTTATTGAGTTTCCGCTTGCCCTTTTCAAAGAACAGAATGAACTCATACCGGGCACGATAGTGATACCCCATGCCGATAGCCACTTTATCCCATACGATGGGTTTCCAGAATTTAAAGCCTACTTGTTCAGCAATCGGCTTAATGTAGAACATCGTTTCCTGATCGCAGAAAAGGTAAAAATGACTGTTTTTCTTCAGTACTCGGTAGACCTGAGTCAGTAATTCCTCAAAACGCTCATTGGGAAAAATTGAAAACCACTGGTTACTTGAACTTTTACTGTTCTTCAGGCGAGTTGTGGTACCAACCGCGCGGTGCTTTTCCAGAGATTCATATGGCGGATCCGTGATCAACAAATCCACACTTTCGTCAGGAAGGGATGACAACCAATCGACGGCATCTTGTTTATATAGCTGCATTGTTACCTAAATCTGCCAAGTCCAATCCGGGCAGCTACGGGATCTGCCATCAAAATCGGTATCAAAGAATCGGGCTGAGAGTTGTATCAAATCTGATGTGAAATGGATAGTCGCATAGCAATTTAACGTTTCATAACCCTGCCACACCGACTATTTCGCGCAGAATATAACCTGTAAGGTATGCAAGCCCTGCCGCTGCTCCGCCAGTCAGTAAGGTACGTAACCCTGCCATAATTGCAGGCTGACCGAAGACGAGACTTTTCAAGACGCCGATCAGGAAAAACATCAATGCAGCAAGCCCGGCACTGATAAAGAACTGCTGAGATAAAGGCAACGACATCATCAGAAACGGTAACAGAGGAACGGTTCCTATCACTACAAAAGCAGCGAAAGTAACGCCGGCAGAAACCCACGGATTGGTTAACGTTTTATGGATACCGTGCTCTTCCGTCAGCATGGTTTCAACCCAAAGCTTTTTGTCGTCGGTAAGAGTTTCTACAATTGCTTCAAGAATTTCTCCGTCAAACCCCTTCTGACGGAATATCTGCCGGATTTCTTCCCGCTCACCATCAGGCACTTCATCAATGTGAAACTCTTCCATTTGACGGAGGCTGTCAGCATATTCCTGCTGTGCTTTGTTTGATTCATAATTGCTGATTGCCATACTGAACCCGTCTGCCACCAGATTGGCAAAACCAAGGATCAGTGCTACTCCGGCAGGAAATCCGGCCCCTACCGCTCCAGATACGACAGCAAAGGTAGTCACACAACCGTCTATACCACCAAGAACCGCATCCGAGATGTTCTGTGATTTCGGAGACTGCTGAAGACGCTCTCTAATCGCTTCTGGCTGATGATCCCGGTGAAGCTCTTCAATCTTAACCTTCTTCATGCAAAGGCTCCGTTATTCAACAACGCAATCTTAATCCACTAAACAATGTTATTTGCTGATTAAAGCACGCTTTAATAGTTGTTTGTTTTATCGATAAGCGAAGTAACCAATAATAATTCTAATTTCTATCCAGCAATCAACCAATTTATTGACCTATTCACATAAAACACTGTGATTTTTAGGTAAAGTGGGTCTACTTCATTCCGACAGATAAAGATACTTATGAACATAATCAACGAAGAACGATTGATCCAACATTTTATCGAACTGATTAAAATCAACAGTGAGTCACGCAATGAAAAAGCCATTGCTGAAGCCCTTGCTGAGCAATTAGGTCAGATGGGTTTTGAAGTGGCTAAACTGCCTGTACCGGAAGAGATTTCGAATGGCTTTAATATCTACGCCAAACTTCCGGGTGAGCTTGAAGGTAGCATCCTGATGAGCTGCCACATGGATACAGTAACTCCGGGCAACGATATCGAACCTGTTATCAATGACGGAATTATCAGCTCAAAAGGTAACACTATCCTGGGTGGTGATGACAAATCCGGCATCGCTGCCATTATGGAAGCGGTGCGTTGCATTAAAGCTCAGAACCAGCCTCACAAAACGCTTGAACTGGCTTTCACTGTCCATGAAGAAGGCGGCCTGCACGGTTCGCAGCACTTCGACATGTCTTTCGTCAAATCGCAAAACGCGATTGTTCTGGATTCAGGCGGCGATATCGGCACCATTATCACTGTGGCACCTGGCCAGCAGAACCTGAAAATCAACATTACAGGTAAACCTGCTCACGCAGGTCTAGCACCTGAAGAAGGTATCAATGCCCTGACTGTGGCTGCTGATGCTATCAGCCAAATGAACCTGTCACGTATCGACAGCGAAACAACAGCGAACATCGGTGTGGTTAAAGGCGGTCAGGCAACCAACATTGTAATGCCGGCTCTGTACCTTGAAGCTGAAGCGCGTTCTTTGGACGATGACAAGCTGGCAGCTCAGGTTGAGCACATGGTTAGCACATTTGAAACGGTTGCAGCTAAGCACGGTGCGGAAATCGACATCAAATCTACCCGCGCTTACAACGCTTACCGCATTGATGACGCTGATCCGTTCATCGAAAACGTCAAAGCAGCATTCATTGCTAACGGTGTTGAGCCTCAGACAAAATCAACCGGTGGCGGTAGTGATGCCAACATCTTCAACGGTAAGGGCCTGAAAACCGTCAATATCTCTACCGGTATGGCAAAAGTTCACACTACTGAAGAGTTTATCAAAATTGCTGATATGGTAGGCGTAACTGAATTCCTTTACACCTACCTGACTAAGTAACTCTCAGTTCAGAGTTATTCATAGCAAAAACCGAGGGGCAATACCTCGGTTTTTTCTTCTTTAAATTAGCCTTTGCAAACAATCAGACGCATCACCGACTGTTATAAGTATCAGTCGTTTTCTGAGCATCTCTGCGACTGGTCAGTTTTCCGATCCACTTTTCAATCCGCTGATAATGTGAACCCTGCCAGTAGATTTTGTCACATCCGGAACAAACCCAGAATTTATCAAAATACTTCAGTGTATCTCTAGGAACATGTTGGGGATATCGCTCAATAAGCTCTTCTTTATCAATGGGCTGTAATTGCTGATTGCAGTGCGAACAGAGAGTGAAAGGGTGAAAACTGTTTTCCAGCTGTAACCGATTTATCACCTCAGTCAATTGCTTCCTGGTGTTGTGATTGCGAACCCAATAGCCATGAGTCACATTACTGAACTTAAAGATCCCCCTGTCCCTGGTCAGAATAATTCGCTTCTCTTTCAGGGAAAGATCGACAATTTCATCATCCAAAAAATCATTTCTGTACAGGGTATCAAATCCCAGTAAGCGCAGTTTCTGTGCCAGCCGTCCGAGGTTCACATCCACAATGAACTTTGTTTCCCTCAGAGGCTCAGCTCTCAAATGAATGACAGGTGAAATATCCAATGCTTCAAATACCGGATAAACAGAGATATGTTCACCACCACTGAGATTAAAATCGAAACCGACTGACTCACCATCGACTAATATCAGGTCAATTTCAGTATGGGGGACACCTATTGCTTCAACGGTATCTTTGACCGACGGCTTTCCGGTAAAAGAATAAGGAAAAAATATTTTGCGCTGCTCCTGTGGCAGAAAATCATTAAGCTCTTCGTAGAAACGAAAATAAGCGGTACGAAGAATTGGCGCGTGTTGATCGTCCTTCATCGGCTGACTCTTCATTCCGGGAATAGCCCCTGAAATTAATTATTGACCTCAGATCTTTGTAAGAGCCTAGTTCAGCGTTGGATAGCGGGCAAGATAAGCCCAAATGAAAACAGCAGGGATTCAATACCCCTGCTGTTTTTCTATTGTGTATTTAATTACCCTTTGATCGCCGTATAAAAACTGACATCAGCGACATTGGTTTCCGGATTATAGCTATGATAAAGCTCAAAACACGGACGATCGTCACATTCAAAACCAGAAGCAACAACCTGATCCATCAGCTCTTGCCAAAACTGAGCATACTGACTTTTTTCAGTCACAGTCTCACGAATCGTCGCATAGCTTCCGCCCGGTAACCCCATCAGTTCAATACCGTTTCCAACTTCAGTTCCTTCAGGAACAGTCAGGCAAATATCAGTCCGGCACTTATCGGCTGGCGTCACTTCAGGGTTATCATGATAAATAAACAAACATTGGCCATTCTGTAATCCATTCGCCCCGGCCCATTGGTACAGTTTGCCCGACGCCGGTTCATAATTTTCACCGTATGGTCCAGTCACACGGATATAAGCCAAATGGCGAGCGTTCAAAAGTTCTGTTTTCATCGTTTTCCTCCTATGTGGTTGTTGTCCAAAACTATAACCACCAGACGAATCCGTTGCGTGTCCTGTCTTGCGAAGCGTGTGTCCAATCTTGCTATTTTTAATCAGGTCAGAATATTCCGCGAGTGTGTTGCAGTTTCGGATGGCTGACGGTGTCACCCCGAAATAAATCCGAAAAGCCTTCGCCAAGCTCTGAGAACTTGAAAAACCATAATCAAGAGCAACTTCTGTAACACTGTGCTTTTTGTAAAACAAACACTGGGAGGCACTTGCAAGCTTAAGCCTGCGAATATAATCAGCCAAAGTCTCTCCGGTTACTGCCTTAAAAACCCGGTGAAAATGGTAAGGAGAAAGGCTGGCCATTTCAGCCACTTGCTGCAGGTTAACCGGCTCAGCATAGTGTTGTTCCAAATGGCGAATAACCGGAGTAAGCTTTTGTAAATAATCCATTATTTTTTGTTTTTACCTTTTCAATGTAATGCCGTTCTGCCGATTCTCAAACTCACCGAACACAGACAACCTCATATTAGCGACTAAGCTTATAGGGTGTTTTGCACTAATCCACAAACACTAAGGTTGGTCTATGTTCGATTGGCTAAAAAATATATTTTCTCACAAAACAGAAGAGACAGACGAAAATCTGATTGAGAAACAAAGAACTGAAGAAGAATCTATACGTGAAAGCAAACAAGAAAATATTGCAAGAGGGGCTTCCGACAAAGAAAATGAATGAGAAAACAAGCCAGCTCCGGCGACATCACGCCGCCGGAGTGAATATAACCAAACACATGAACTACGGTGCCTATTACTTATCCCTTCACCCTACTCTGATTTAATCTCAACGTCATCTGCCTGATCTTCAATCGGCGCTGTACTCACAGGCTGTTTATCCGATTCGTTTTTTTCATCAATGTTGGCTGGAGATGTTACCGGAACAGCTGGTTTCTCAGGTTCTGTTCCTTTAGGTTGCTCGAAAACCAAGGTCTGTACCTGAAATGTATAAAGGTGATTGATCTGGGAATTATCAAAGACAGCCACACCAAAGTAATAAGGCTTCGTTAAGTCTTTAAACTGAACATCTTCTCTTTCTGCATTTTCTCCCGTCGTAACCAGTTTACGCTTAAACTCAATTGACCATATACCCTCTTTCCAGACAGCTTTGGCACTGATATCACCACGGGAGCCAGTGAACGGCTCAACTAAAACCGCCGGAATTCGTTGACCGGGTTTAAACGTATCCAGGAAAGCCACCTGATCTTTAGGTAGTAATGCGTAGTTATCGACATCATTCCAAAGCCGGGTCCCCATTGCCGGCATTTCTTTTTCTTCCGCAATATTGGTGCTGTAACCGCCACTGGTTTTATGATCGTTTTTACGCCCCCAGTTCGCATGGTCTATCGGATCGATGTTTGAATCCACATATTGATCATCAAACTGATCGGTTAGACCGGTTCGAACCGCCTTCCAGTGCCACATATCAATGGTTTCTTCAGCCAATCGGGTGAATTTCCGACCTGGGATTTGGTTTTCAATATCAGCCACTTTGCCTTCGGCATCAGCCATATGACAGGCAATATCGCAGCCCTGAATCGTGAACCCTTCTGCGTTGATATTCCAAAAAATGCTCGTCTTATCTTCGTAGAAAGTATTCTCGTGACCGGTCTTGTCCTTATTCATTAATCGCTTCCAGCTGTTATCTTGCTGCTTTTCCCACGGAAACCGTGTCACGCTTTTGGTCGGGTCTTCCCACTGCACAAAGAAATATACAAACTCATCATCATATAAAGAGCGAATCGAATAATTGGTACTAAGCACCCCTTCATACTGCTCTGGCTTATAGACGGTCTGATCCAGCACCAGTTTTAATGGTGCGGCTTTTATCCATGCATCTTCTGCCACCGCATCCAATGTAATCGGCTGCTGAGTTTTGAAACTCATCAACGGAATTTGGGCGTTTACTGACAAGGATACAGTCATGCCAATAGCAAGGAATAACGACGTTACACTGAAATGCCGGTGCTGATTCATATGACTTTCTCCATCCACATAACTACCGTCTACTCAGACAATTACCAGACGGCATGTAAGCGATAAATATAGTTCACACTGGTTGAGACTTTCTCTCCATTCCGAAACACCTTTCCTCACCATCTGCACAAGCAAGCTTGAAAATTGAGGAACATCAAAACGAGTAAAAATCATCCACATAAAAAGTAACCGTTAACTACACTTGAACTGGATTTAAAGCGGTTTTGACAGGAGGCATATATGAGCTTGATTCCAAGAGATTCATGGTTTGACTTCAATCAGTTTTTTGAGAACGCATTTCCGGCTTTAAGACAAAGCTTCGATATTGATACCTTCTCGCCAAGGATTGATATCATCGAAAAACCGAACAGCTACGAGATCACTGCCGATCTTCCTGGTGTAAAAAAAGAAGACATCAGCGTTCAAATTCATAACGGTAACTTGTTAATTGAAGCATCGACTTCAAAAAGCGAAGAACAAAAAGAAGGTGACCGGGTTATTCGTAAAGAGCGCTATGAGGGCAAACTGATGCGCAGCTTCTATCTTGGTCATAACCTGAAACAAGATGATATTGAAGCTTCATTTACTGATGGTGTTCTAAAAGTAGAAGTGCCAAAAGTCGAACCAACAGCACCAGCCAGTAAGAGTATTGAGATTAAATAATCTCATTTATTGATAGAAAATAAAAAACGGCGCCCGAAAGAGGCGCCGTTTTATTAACATAGGACAATCAAAATTAAAGAGTACAACCAACCGGTGATGAACCATCCCGCGGCCAGTGTGTTGTTCCGTCGTTAACTGATAATGACAAGAAATCTAATCCGACACTCATTGAAGCCGATGGCAAATCGTCTTCAAGAACATACATCCCCACAGGAACGCTACCACCTTTAGCATTTGAGCTAACCTGCGTTGAGGCCAAGCTTGAATAACGTAAACCGAACATATCAAAATACTGACGCCAGTCCTGATTTGTCAGCTTACTTAAAGCTACCAACATAAAGTCATTCCCCGGAATTGAACGCACATCCTTACCACCGTATACAGCGTGCCCAGAATATGGGAATGCACTGAAACCTAATCTATCTCGATTAGCCAGCCACTCAGTTTCGTTGTCAGCGTATTTACGGAAAATGCGACTATGTTGATACAACAAAGTGAAGATATGGAAACCATTTTCCAGGTTATCGCCAGTTGACATCACTTTGTTGTCCAGACGAAGGGCCATTTGAATGTAAAACGCCATACGATAGCCATTATGTACCGCGTATGCATTGCTCTTCCAGGGAGCGGTGAAACGGTCGGTAGCGTCAGCTTCCATTACCTTACATTTGTGGTTTAACACAACACGCTGGTTCGAACTGTTTGTTACATGAGCAGCATCTGACATAAACACATAGAACAGCTCTTTATGGTTCATGTGACCGTCTGTAATTGTTGTCGTGTTAGCATCACGCACATAGTGCGATTTCCACTTCACATAATAAGGGAAAATGTTATTGGAGTTTTCTCCTGCACGGGAGCTGTATTTGGTCCAGTCATCCTTCTCAGCATCCTCAACATATTGTACATTCAGGCGATTGGTTTGAAGGTTATGGCCAAGTTCGTGGTTATCCCCCCAACCTGTAGGCGAAATCACCCAAGATGCATCCCATGGATTACCACTACAGCCACTGCCGCAATGGGCATTCTGATCGTAGTTTGCATGCTGAATGATTGTGCGCATATGTAGCGACTCATCAAAACAATCTGATTCACTAAACAGGCTACTACATATTGTTTGCACATCTGAAGGTAACGACTGCTTCAGCGTCTTGCCTTGGATTTTGTAGCCGGCAAGCGTGTAAACATTATTAATGTGATCATTTTCGATCGAGTGCAGCAACGCATTCACTGTCTGATACTGGCTGCCGAGAGCATCCATGAAACGATCCCGACGTAAATGCTGCTCCGCACCGTCTGTCCGTAAATCGACATGCGGCAGTTCAGTATTTTCAATGGCCTGATTAAAACGCGTTATCTCTGCTTGATCACTGAAATCCATAATCGCAGGGTGCTTAGCGACACCCTTCGCCTTCACTGATACCTGAACAGGTTGATCATCTCCCTCAAGATAAGCGTAAATTGGACCGCCATAAGGTGATGAAAACGACACTGTTTCACCAGCATTAACAGCAATACGCTGCTGTTTAACTTCCAGAGGCCCCCGATAAACGTTTGTTTTATAGGCACGATTGGTGTTACTACGGTGATAATTCAGCTTTATTTCCAGTTTGGTATCACTGTTATCTGTTCGGGTTACCGTCACTTCCTGCCCTGGCAACACATACCAGCCTGTTGTTGTCCACTGCTCTGTATACGGTACGCTGAACGTACGAGTTTCCTCAACTGTAGACGGGTAGCGGTAATGAGCATTACTTCCCTTTACCACTTGTGAACGTTCGAGAACGTATACACCCAAATCCGGTTGAGGAAGGTTATTCTTACGCGCATAACTTACAGTCCAATCAGCAAACATAGCCTGTTGCCAGGCAGTAGGCTCCGATTGTTCAATTGGATAATCAATTGTAGAACGGTACTTATCAGACAACAGTAAACCTGCTTTTATCAGGCCATAATGCTCAGAAGAAAACACATCAATTTTAGCGTGGTCCAGTCCTATTGCTGACTTACGATACCAGTCTGCGCCACGCTTAAAGGCATCCATAAAGGCGGAATCATCACAATAAATAAAGTTCTTTTCGCAATTACCCAACGATGCAATATCAAACTGACCGGAATCCAAGCGAGACAACAGTTGTTTCACTGTCTGCCAAATAGGATCCGTGTTTTTCCAGCTTTCAATCTGAAAATTCACCGCATGGTGCTTACTCCAGTAGTTCCCATTTCCCTGAAGGCCCATATAACTATAGAGAGGCTCTGCCATTGTGCTTGGATTGCGCTTGTAGTTCATTACAACAACAGGAATGCGCATCGACTTTGCTTTCTCAATTGCCGCTTCAACTGCTTGATAGCCTCGATTTTCACGGTCAATGTCGCTGAAAACAATTAGGTCAGGTTGCTGCTGATCAATACAGGAAGACAGGTCTTCATAATCACAGCTATTGGCCGTATTGATAATATGCTTGTCAGGATAGTACTTATTCAGCCATGTTCGAATGTCTTCGTTGTGTGGGAAATACCAGCTATCCGCTTTACTCGGTACATGAGATGTAACCAGATTAAGCGCTCGATTCGGATCTTCATTGTTAATCAGCCAATTCAGAATGTTTTTTAACAACTGATCGGTTTCGTCGGAAGTATCCACAGAGAACATATTAGCGCTCATCGCGGCATATCGATGCTCGCTTTGCTCTCCGACATAAACCATTCCCTCTGATGAAGCTTTACCATCACCATTCTGTGTGGATTTCAGTACAGCAAAAGTATTTTCGGGCATGAATTCCGAAAACGTAATGGTGTCATGTGCCGGATTCCATGACAGTGTTGCACCTACCCCCTGATACAACTTATCCAGTAATGCGGTTCGCTGGCTTTCAATCTCAGTGATTCGTTTTTTGCTGAATTGAATCAGCTCACTGACAGAAGCCTGTGTATGATCCTCGCGTTCAATCGCTACTTCTGCATTGGTGATAAACGATGCACGAATATTACAACTCTCAGAAACCGGAGCAATCGTATATTTATTCCCACTTAACTGGCCATCACAGCCTGTCACCGACTGAATTTGATAGCCCGCCTGAGGCGAAATGGTAAATGTATAAGATTGGCCTTTTTGTGCCGAGTAGTTTGACGGCGATACAGCACCGCCACCACTGACCTGTGATTTAACTGAATATTGTACAGAGCCATCTTTATTTGTATTGTCACCACCGCCGCCATTACAGGCAGCAAGCAAACTGACAAAACTTAACGTTGCCACACGTTGATAAGACGATATATGCCTCATCAATTACCTCTTCTTCACGTCTGTTATTTTATGATTTTGAAATGCAACTTTTGTTGATACAAAAGATACTAAGCGGAGTCAAAGTGTTTACGTGGTAACTGGGCTGAAGTTAACAAACCACCTGCCGGAAAATGTAAGATAACTCTCTGTCATCTAGGACTAATTTCTGACAGCAAGTGGTTATAAGGAAAATATTACTTTAATTTATGATTGACTATTTTTTACTCACTTATAACAAGCATAAATAGCATGATTCAAAAGAACGCCGCCTATATTTTCTGCATGAGGAATAATTCCCTCAAATGTCATATTAAGACGTTCACAAACCGCACGACTGGCGGCATTTTCAGTCGCCGGTGTAATTGTCACCACTTCCAGTTCTAATTCTTCAAAGGCGTATTGAATTAGAGATCGACAAACACGGGTGATAATGCCTTTATGCTGATGCTCAGCAGCCAGCCAGTATCCAATGTCCGTTTTTTTCAGGTTGGGAAGAATAGTATTGAAACCGGAAACACCAACAATGCTTCCCTGATACTCGATTGCACATACCATACTCTTACCGTCAGCATAGTCATGCAGCGATTTTTGTATAAAGGCTTTAAAGTCATCAACTGTAGTACAGAAACGCGGCCATGCCAGCCATTGCGACAGATGTTCCAAATTACCCGCCACTTGTTCTGCTATTGACGGTGCAAGCTTCTCATTAACCAGCACCAGGTTTATCTCATCATCAACCTTTAATCTGAACATTTGCACATCCTTATATTATTTTTGATTTAATATCATGCATTTAAAGTTAATCGACCCTTCCTCCTGGCACAACCTCCTGATGAGCAGCAGGAAAGCAGATGGGTGTTGGATTCCTGGATTTCCGTGGTTACAATAGCTTTTTACATCCTCTCCACAAGGTTATTTATTGTGACACCCCCTCAAACAGCCAATACTGTTATTGTTCTCGACTTCGAAACCACAGGCCTTTCTCCTAACATGGGAGATCGCGCGATCGAAATCGGTGCAGTGAAGATGGACAACGGTATTGTTGTCGACCGTTTCCAGCAACTGATGAATCCAGGATTCAGAGTCAGTAGCTTTATTGAAGGTTATACAGGCATCACAAACCAGATGCTGCAAACTGCCCCCGGCTGTGATGAAGTAATGGACCAATTTGCCGATTTTATTGCTGGTTACAATCTGGTTGCACACAACGCATCATTTGATCAGCGTTTTCTGGATGCAGAACTACAACAGATCGGCCGAAACTACGACGGTAAGTTCACCTGTTCTATGCTGATTGCCCGCCGCTTGTACCAGGAAGCGCCAAACCATAAACTTGGCACTTTGGTAGACTATAAAAATATCGATAATGACGGTGTTTTTCACCGGGCGCTTGCCGACTCGGAAATGACCGCAAAGTTATGGCTGAACATTCTTGACGATCTGAAATCTGACTACCAGATTTCGATGCCGACATTTTTGATGATGCAGAAACTGTCAAAAACAGCTAAAGCCTCTGTACCATCATTCTTGAGAAAACAGACCAACCGATAAATATTGGTATACTTCGTTTCATTGGATTAATAGCAAGCGGCCACCCTCTTTTCCCTAAAAGTCTGCCGTATGGCTAAAACCAAAAACTAAGGAGCAACAATGGGACTGTTCGATGCAATTTTAGGAAATGCCGGTGAAATGAGCGCCGAAGATGCGACGGAAGAACTGGCCACGATTCTTGGGCCTGAAGAGCAGATTGAGCTGGCTTACAAGTTAATCAGGGACATGATAGTACTGACAGACCGCCGCCTGATCCTAATTGATAAGCAAGGCGTAACAGGCAAAAAAGTGGAATACCGCTCTGTGCCTTATAAATCAATTACCATGTTTACCGTAGAATCAACCGGACATTTCGATCTGGATGCAGAACTGAAGCTATGGGTTTCTGGTCAGCCAGCGCCGATTGCTCTAGAGTTCAATGGTAAAACTAACATCTATGACATGCAGGGAGTGCTGGCGGCTAAAATTGCCGGTAAGTAATATTCTGATTCATATAAAAGCCACTGTTTGTCATTAGCAGGACTCTGACAAGCGGTGGCTTTTATAAATGGATATATCAAAGCTGAGTACTCAGGTTTACTCAGGCACAACCCTGGCTGTCTGGCCGTCAATATTTACCCGGACACGCTGACCAACCTGAAAGATCATGTTCGGGTTAACTTCCTGAACGATTGCGATGGTTTCCCCGCTGTCCATTTTTATTGTGATGTTCACACCATCACGACGCGTAACCCCTTCAGCAGCTTTACTACCGGCTACACCACCTAACACACCACCACCAATGGCAGCGATATCAGAACCAGAACCACCACCGATTTTTGATCCCAAGATCCCGCCGACAGCAGCACCGGCAATAGCCCCAACCGCCTGACCTTCACCTTCAATACTCACGGGTTCAAGCTTTGTTATCGTACCGTAACGTACCTGCTGAATGGTTCGAGTATCTCTTACCCCATATGAGTCACCATAGGGATTGTTCGAACACCCAGAAAAGCCAAATACCGACAGAAGCAGCACAACAAAATAAAAAACTTTCACATTATCACCTGCATAACCTAAGTAATTGACATTCGCTGACATAAGTATAGCAAGGCGTTTTTGTGTCAATATGAGGCATTCATCGAATACCAATCAAAGCAAAATTGCGCACTAAACAACCAACAACGGTTAATTACACACCTTTACAATTGATTTTTATGCCAAAAAAGCTATTTTATGCACCTCCCGCATTTATCTCTGTCCAGCATCAATGAAAAAGCACAGCCTGTATACTCACCTAATGGTGACTTCCGTTACCTGCTCTATGCTTTTCTTGCTTGTAATCGCTACCAATACACTTACCGGATACACACTATTCTCTTCCCCATTTGACTGGAAAACTGAGGTAAGGGAAATCAGCCGGACTGAAGAGTACTGCGAAGAGTTTTCATCATCTGCTGCTATACCGGACAAACCACTTGCAAGCCTGAGTTACTATCTTGTAGCGAAAGAGATAAGCTCAACCGCTTACACCTCATTAGATAAGCATCAGGAACAACGCAGATTACCACTCCGGATATGGCATAAGCGGAAAATTGAAAAGCGTTCCGCCTGGAAAGAAATCAAACGAAACGAACAGCTGTCCCCTTGGCATACCGCTGACCTTATTACGTTCGACTTACCTAATTTAGCCCCTTTCTATCCACCTTCAGGCTTTCGCCTCGGAGGGTGGAAAGAGAGCAATACCCTGTATAAAGCGTTAAACGGCCACCCGTTAACAGCAAACCTGAATTGATAAGAAATTTGAATTTGAGGCCACCCTCTTTGTGAATTAAACAACTGATACAGATTTATGCACAACTATCGACCACGACTGGATTTGCCATTACTGATGGCCATCGCCGTACTGATTTTTCTGAGTTCATTAACCGTATGGAGTGCCAGCGGATTCAGTGAACCCATGCTTGAACGTCATTTAGCCAGAGCGCTGATTACGCTTTGTGCCATTATTGTCATGTCTTCAATTCCACCAATAAAATACAAGCACATCGCCCCTTACTTATACGGATTAGCCGTTGTGTTACTTGTTGGTGTTATTGTTATGGGTGACAGCACCAACGGCTCGCAACGCTGGCTGGCTCTGGGTCCTGTTCGTTTCCAGCCATCAGAACTGGTTAAAGTCGCAATCCCAATGATGATTGCATGGATGCTGGTAACAGAAGCAGGCAGGCCTGATCTGAAGAAAATCGCCACCTGCCTATTGGTAACCGGAGTCCCGGCAGGGCTGATCTTTATTCAACCCGACCTTGACGGCGCTATCTTCACTGTAATTTACGCACTGTTTGTTTTGTACTTTGCAGGAATGAGCTGGAAAATCATCTCTTCATTTATGGCCGCGATAGCCACTGCTGTTCCCATCTTATGGTTTTTCGTAATGGCGGCATACCAGAAAAAGCGTGTTGTTCAGTTCCTTGATCCTGAGTCTGACCCGCTTGGTGCCGGGTACCAAATTATTCAGTCACTTATCGCCATTGGTTCTGGCGGAATAAAAGGAAAAGGCTGGACCAATGCAACACAGGGGCAATTGGGTTTTATTCCGGAAAGCCATACAGATTTTATTTTTTCGACTTATGCGGAAGAATGGGGATTCCTTGGCAGCGTGCTTTTACTTGGCCTGTATCTATTTATTACCTGTCGCGTTATCTGGCTAGCTAACCAGTGTGAGTCACCGTTTAACCGCTTGGTAAGCGGTGCACTGGCACTGAGCTTCTTCCTGTACGCATTTATTAATATTGGCATGGTAAGCGGAGCATTGCCGGTAATGGGAAGTCCTCTACCGTTCTTTAGTTATGGTGGCACGGCCATGATTACCCAAGGCGTTTGCTTCGGTATTATCATGTCACTTTGCCTGTACAAACCATACAAAAAGAAATAGCGCTATTGCCGCTTACTGATACGGTTCTCTACCCGCTCCTTTCCATTCACTACGGCCTTGCTACTCTGCAAGGCCTTTTTTTTCTATCTATTTCCGTAAAGCAAACATCTTAATGCACACTCAAAACACTCGATATTTTGTTAATCATCGTTTCAGCATTCGTTGGCTTAACAATGTAGTCATTTGCCCCTAATTCGAGACAACGCTGGAAATTTTTAATGTCAGTGTAGCTAGTCAACATGATAACCGGCATTTCCGCCAGTTGTGGAACATGCTTCATGGCAGCCAAGGTTTCAATTCCGTTCATGATTGGCATATCAATATCCAGAATCACCAAATCCGGTAAAATCACCTTAGATTTTAGAATTGCCTCCACACCATTCGACGCTTTCTCAACACGTATTCCCTTCGGTTCCAACATGGTAGAAATGATCTTCAACATGAAATCCTGATCATCAGCGACAACCACTGTAATACCATCAAGCCCGTTACCATGAGATTTAGAAAGGCTCGTCTGTTGTTTTTTCAGATCAGAATCCAACTCATTAAAAAAGTCATCACTCTGACTTCTTAATTCATCCAACTGAATACCGACCTGGTTATTTTGGAGGTTTGTTAACAGACTTTCCAACTGTTTTGACTCAAGCGAATTGAATAACTTTTGCACTTCCCTCTTCAGGGCATTGTCGGGCACATCACCAAAGATACCATTAAACCCGGTAATGATTTTTTCTATCAGGTTAACCTGCTTTTTACCTGCAATCTGATATTTATCTTTTAAGCCGCCTATTTCATCTGAAATATTCTGAATGTTTTTGCCAACTAACTGTGCCTGAGACTCTAAGCGTTCTTTTTCAGCTTTCAATTTCAACAATTCAGCCAGCTTAATCATAGTAAAAGCAATTTTATTGTTATCATAGATGGGCTTTATCATTTCATAACTATCAAACACACCATCAATGCAAACTGAAAATGCTTTTTTCCGGTATTGTTTGTCACATAAAACCAGTGAAGCATGTGGATGAATAAATATTTTCTCTCCAACCGGAGAACCTTGCAAGAAATGCTTTACCGCAACAGAATCTTCGATCTTTTCAAAAGCATAAATAAATAGTAAAGGTTTTTCTTCAGCTACAAGCGAAGTGAACTTTTCACTTTGTTTTTTCCCGATAGGTTCAAAATATAGCGCAGAGAAGTAAGGGCTAAGAATATATCTAAGAATATCGACAAAGCCTTTTTTATGATAAAGCACAACAACATTCACATCATCATTTTTACTCATATTGCTACCAACCTACAAAAGCCCTTTGACAACCAGATATGTGCGATAGTTTAGCTAAAATGCTCCTTTTTTATATAATTTTCAACACGTTCTATCTCTTGTTTTAACCCTGGCTCAATTTTGCTGATTTCATCCCAGTTTTTATCTCTCGCCAAAATTTCGAGCTCTTTGAAAATCATTCCAAGACTTCCTACTCCACTAGAGTTCGAAGCTCCTTTTGCAGCATGCGATGACTGACGCAACTGTTCACTGTCATGGTGTGCTATTGCATTCTTTACTTCACTGAAATAGTCATCAAGGCATAGTTGATATGATGACAAAATTGAATTAATCACATCTTGCTCATCTGTCCCTAGAATTTCCTTCAACTGCTCATAGTCAATCGGGGGATGATTCACCACATCATATTCTGTTACAGCACTGTGATTCACTTCAGCATTTAAAAATTCAGGAGATATATTTTGAGATGAAGATGCATCACCCTCCTGACTTAACCTCCCTATCCAAAGAGCTAATTTATTGCGTAACTTATTTAATTCCACCGGCTTAGACAAATAGTCATCCATACCGGATTCTAAACAATGATCAGCTTCACCAACCAAAGCATTTGCCGTAATAGCAATAACAACCGTGCGTTTTGGCAACTGATGATCCTGCTCTTCTTTACGGATTTCCGCCGTTAACTCCCAGCCATCCATATTGGGCATATGGCAGTCGGTTAAAACAATTCCAAACCGTCCTGTACGCCATTTTTCGAGTGCTTCAAGGCCATCATTTGCCATTTCAAAATGATAGCCAAGCCGGCTTAGTTGCTGACCAATAACATCCTGATTTGTCGGCTGATCTTCAGCCACCAGAATCAAACTGTCAAAATCTTCAATATCATTTTCATACTGAGTAAAACTATTTTCAAAATCCTGAGCCGTACTCTGTAACAAACCATAAGCCGGATTATTTCTATCGGTGATAACAGAAAGGGCATGTACAAACTCAGAAGGTTTCAAAGGCTGACAACTGGCAATATACGTATTACCTCTCACTTCGCTTCTATCTGATGCTAACTGCTCATTAAGAATTAGAAATCTTGGCCAGTCTGAAGAGTGATTATCTGAAACTTTCATGAATTTGTTCGCAGTACTCTCGCGATCAACGATCACTACATCAATACTATTATCGATATAGTTACCAATCGAAGTTACCGTTTCAAATTCATCAAACTTGAAATAACAGCAGCCCATTTGTTCTAGTATATTACAAACAACTTTAGTCAAATTTTCATCTGTGAGGGCAACGAAAGCATTTACTCCTGATAAATTGACATTCGAGAACTCCTTCTCTGATACAGAATCAGTATTAACTGGAATAACAATATTAAAAGCAGAGCCAGATTCAGGCGTACTTTCAATATCGATATATCCATTCATCAAATCTACAAATGATTTTGTAATACTCAACCCCAAGCCTGTTCCGCCATATTTACGTGTTGTAGATGAGTCTGCCTGAGTAAATGGCTGAAACAGCTTAGTTATCTGGCTTTCTGTCATACCTACGCCGTTATCAATCACTTCAATGCCGATGCAAAATCGATTCTCTAAAGATGTTAATGTGGCTGTTCTGACGAAAACAACACCCTGTTTATTTCTTCCTTGAGAGAATTTAATGGCATTACCCAAAATATTGACAATGATCTGGCGCACCCTAACCGGGTCAAGCAACAAATAAGCCGGGGTATTGAAGTCAGGAATAATATAGACTTTTACGTTTTGGTTAACAGCATGCCCCCATAATCCTTCCACACACCGCTCAATGATGGCTAATAAGGAGACTGGAGACAAATCAAGCTCCATTTTTCCGGATTCAATTTTTGAAAAATCAAGAATTCCGTTAATGATTTCGAGTAAAGAAAAAGCAGACTCCCGAATGGTACCAATCATTCTCTTCTGGTCAAGATTGAGCTTTGTCTCTCTCAATAAATCTATCATTCCAATCACGCCATTCATCGGAGTGCGAATTTCATGGCTCATTGTTGCAAGAAAATTAGATTTTGCCTCGCTGGCTTGTCGTGCTGAATGACCTTCTTTCTCCAAAGCAATTTGCGTCAGGCGCTCTTCAGTCATATCCAGATTAACACCAAACATTTTAATAGCTTTGCCATTTTCTGTAACAACGTCAGCAGCAGCTTTTACCCAACGAATCTCGCCATTTTGCTTATGAAATATGCGAAATTCAGCTGAAAAAGGGACAAAATTTTCAATAGTTTCTTTCAGTTTCTGCTCTGTTGTAACCAAATCATCCGGGTGAACTCTTTCTCTCCAGGTATTGTAATCCAGTCCGGCTTCCGCCTCATCAACACCATAAATCTCATACATTCGCTCATCCCATATGAGATCATTGCTGACAATATCCCATGTCCAGTTACTGATTCCGCCCGCTTCTGAAGCTAAATCTCTGCCTCGCAATAATTGTTCTCTCAACCGCTTAGATTCTTCAAGTTCGAATTCGAACTTTTTACGTTTGGTTATATCTTCAACAATCGAAATAAAATACTTAGGTTTGTGCTCTAAATCACGAACCAGAGAAACCGCTAAGCTAATCCAGATTTCCTTGCCTTGTTTAGTATAAAAACGTTTATCAAGTCGATACGTTTTAATTTCATCAGACAATACTTTTTGCAGCATATTCAGATCATATTTCAAATCATCCGGATGAGTAAGCGCCTGAAAGTTTGTCTGCAGCAGCTCTTCTTTCTCATATCCCAGTGTGTCGCATAACCTTTGGTTTACATCAATCCAGCGACCGTTGATATCTACCTGTGCTATCCCTACGGCAGCTTGAACAAAAGCGGCTCGATAAAATATTTCATGCTCTATTTCTGCATCAGAATCAGAATCAGAATCAGAATCAGAACAACTTAGCTGTTCAGTCCCGTTTCTTTCTGGGGTACCTGGCGAACTTTCGGCATGCTTTTTAAGTAAAGTACGTAGTGAAAAAACAAATACCCCCCTAGCCCCAGAATGCATAGTAAATTAAGGAAACTAACCGAGAGGACAAAGAGGTCTGCTCGTTTTAACGGCTCCGCGTCTGAATGTAAAACAATAGAAACAATCGCATAACCACTTACAGCCAAAACCAATCCGATAAGCATAAGGAATAAAAAGAGCTTCTTTGATTTCATACCATTTCTGCCCTGATAGTACCCGGCTCTCTGTACTGAGTGATCCGTCCCGGCTAAGGGTAAGACTACTCATAAGCCAACAAACACCATATGCAACAATAGTAGTACCTAATTTTCAAAGTACTTAAATTACGCTTGTTTTTCTGATAGATGGCACGTTTGACTAAAGTGAATTCAGCATTAACACTTTCCTTAACTGCATTGTTTTTGATACTAATAAAGTGCATACCTATTCAGGGACATCAAGGAAGAAGAATGAAAGACGAAACGCTATCGATCCATTACGGTTACGAAACCGATCCGACAACAAAATCTGTTGCCACTCCTATCTATCAAACTGTTGCCTATGAATTTGAGAATGCGCAACACGGCGCGGATCTGTTTAATCTTGAGGTACCGGGAAATATCTACACCCGCATCATGAACCCGACGAATGATGTTCTCGAACAGCGCATGGCAGCATTGGAGGGAGGCATTGCCGGATTAGTTGTCAGTGCAGGAAGTGCGGCTATTAACTATGCCATTCTTACTCTTGCTGAATCCGGAGATAATATTATCTCCACACCTCAGCTCTATGGTGGCACCTATACTCTGTTCGCCCATATGCTACCGAAACAAGGCATCGAAGTTCGTTTTGCCAAAGATGATAAACCTGAAAGTCTGGCCGAACTTATTGACGAGAAAACCAAAGCCGTTTACTGCGAAAGTATCGGTAACCCGGCAGGTAATATCGTTGATATTGAACGTATTGCCGAACTTGCACACGCTCAGGGCGTGCCAGTGATTGTCGATAATACCGTTGCCACACCAATTCTTTGCAAACCGATTGAGTTTGGTGCGGATATTGTTGTTCACTCCCTTACTAAATATGTCGGCGGCCACGGTACAACGCTGGGTGGTGTCATTGTAGACTCCGGTAAATTCCCGTGGGCTAAGTATAAAGAGCGTTTCCCGGTTCTTAACCAGCCTGAGCCATCCTACCATGGCGTTGTTTATACAGAGGCTTTTGGTGAAGCCGCGTTTATTGGTCGTGCTCGTACGGTACCGCTGCGTAATACAGGCTCTGCATTATCGCCAATGAATGCTTTTATGCTGATTCAAGGACTTGAAACGCTGGCATTGCGAATGGAAAGGCATACAGAAAACGCACTCAAGGTTGCGGAGTATCTTAAGAACCACGATAAGGTTAGCTGGGTAAGCTATGCTGGCCTGCCAGACTCTCCGTTTTATCCATTGGCTGAAAAGTATATGAAAGGCAAACCGTCTGCGATTCTGTCCTTTGGCCTGAAAGGCGGTTATGACGCTGGTGTACGATTCTATGACAGCCTGGAGATCTTCAAACGCCTGGTAAATATCGGTGATGCCAAATCCCTGGCCTGTCACCCGGCTTCAACTACTCACCGCCAGCTAGGTGAAGACGAACAGCGACAAGCCGGAGTCAGCCCGGAAATGATCCGTCTTTCAGTAGGTATCGAACATATTGATGACATCATTGCTGATTTGGAACAAGCGCTGGACGCCTGAGTTTCATAACTGACAGCTTTTCAAAAACGTAGATGTGGCAGCTCTGTGAAATGCTGCCACATCTCAAACTACTCCTGCAGTCTGTCTTCATTAATTTCGCAACATGCTGATATACTGAGTTATATCTTAATTTATTACAGGCATTCCGAAGCCTTGTTCAATCAGCCGAGACACCCCATTTGACTCAGAATCAGACACCGCACAAGGTTCAAAAAAATCTCATTAAAGTGGCGACATTTAACCTGTTCAACTACATGGAGCCACCGTCAGCATATTATGATTTCGAGAACATTTATGATTCTGAGCAGTGGCAGAAAAAGCAGCGCTGGATTCGTGATTACCTGTCCGAATGCCAACCGGATGTGATCGGGTTTCAGGAGGTATTTAGCCCTGATTCATTACAACAGTTACTGAATGAACAGGGTTACCCGTATTTCGCTGTTGTTGATCAGCCAACACTTGTCACTGACTACATTTATAAAAGTCCTGTTGTCGCTATCGCTTCGCGCTACCCGATCCAATCTGTTGAGGCCGTTGTCGCAGACAAAGAAAAAGCCACAATGATGGGGCTAGATGAAGGATTTAGCTTTAGCCGAAAACCACTTCGGGCATCCATTGAGCTGCCTGACCTTGGTTTATGCGACTGCTATGTTGTTCACTTCAAATCTAAGCGTCCGACAACTGATGACGCTGATATCGACGCAAAAAACAATGCAGATAAAAACAGCGAGGCTGATATTACTCAGATTCTCACTCAAGCTGTCACAGGAAGCTGGGCATCATCAATCCAACGAGGTTCGGAAGCCGCCTTACTGCTAACTCACATTATTGAACGACGCATTCAAACCAAGAATCCGGCGATGTTAATGGGCGACTTCAATGATGACCTTAAAGACGGGGTTTTACGACACTTACTGACATATACAACCGCAGGAGCGTCCGAGACAAAAGAAGGCTTTGTGCCAGCACAATTACAGGACAGTTGGGAACTGTTCAAAAAAGTCCTGCTTCTGAATGAACAAGATGCCTCATCCCTACCCAATTTAGCCACCAAAGCCGATAACAATTCATCAGACAACCGGACTGACATAATCGCCCGCCCCTTCAGTCATTATTACGCTAACAAAGGCTCTGTCATTGATTATATTTTGCTGTCTTGCGAATTCGATACTGAATATCAGGAAAATATGGCAGAAGTTATTGCCTATCACACCTATGACAGGCACTTGATTAATCCTATCTTTGATCGGGACAGTCACAGCACAGATCATGCTGTTGTTATGATTTCTATTAAAACTCGCAATTAGATATTAATCGAACCTGACCATAACAGGTAAGCCTTCCACTTTGAGCTTTTCCGGTAAAGGATCATCAAAAATGATTTTAACCTTCAACATGCTTTTCTGCCCTTCAAACGGGCCGGCCAGCTGAGGGGGAATTTTATCAGCTAGTTCAACTTCCCTACCAACTCTGGCTTCAATTGATTCACCACTGGAAAACTGGATCACCGCTTTATTGCCCTGCTGAACTTTCTCTATGTGTTTGGGCAATACATAGGCATTTACCTGATACTCCTGCGCAGTAGCAATTAACAGCAATGGCGTTTCTTCAAACACCCAATCTCCCGGCTTAATCAGCAGGTCCACAATTCTGCCGCGGCTAAAAGCCACTGGTTGCAGCTGTGTCAGGCTGCTTTCCAGCTCCGCTAGCTCCCTTTTTATCTGGTTCAGCGCTATAGATTGCGGGCCGGCTGAAGCCAGCTCCTGAATTTTCCTCATCTCGTCAATTTTGCGCTGCAATGCCTGCTGGTAGCTGAGTTGTGACTGGGTTCGAATCTGTAGAACAGCGGCAAAATCAGCACTCGATACCATGCGCTGCTTTTTGTATTTTTCGTATTCTTTAAATACCTTCTCCTGATTTTCAGCCCCTTCTCGTGCAATTTTTATCTCTTCATCCAGGGCTGCCATCTTTGCCTGGTTGTAGTTTTTCCAGTCAAAAAGCAATTGAGAAAGTTGAAATCGCCGCTCAGCAATACTGGCTCTCAGTAGCGGTGAGCTGACTCGCATCAATGGCGTGCCTGCTTCAACATCATCACCAACAGCAACAAACACATCATCGACCTGACCTTCTCCGCTTGCAACAACAAGTTGAGGCTCTGTAGTCACAATTCCCGGAGCCGTGGTTATCACCCAATCCCGCCCAACATACCAAAGCAGGAAGACAACCGGACTGAATGTCAGTGCCAGAATCAGATACCAGCGTATGCTGAAAGCCACCCGCCTTGCTGGTGCATATGGAACTCTGACTCCTTCATCTCTGGTCGCATCCTGCTGTTTCGGAGAATTAAATACGACCTTCACTTCGACCTCTTCTTAAGGCGAAAATGCCACCAGCGAAATTGCTGACCTCGCTTTAATACCCACCATGGCGCCATGCCACTTTCTTCATGAGCCCGACGGAAAAGTTCATTCAAAATTGCGACTGCGGCCCACATCCGGATCAAAAAGGTATAAACAGGAAACAGAAACAGCCATGGCAGAATTTTAAGATCTTTATAAGGCTGCTCGGAAATAGCGATAACAAAAACCAGAAGATTGATGAGTGAGAAAAAAAGATATATCAGATAAAGCCCGATCATCAGTGCGGCAACAAACTGCGACGGAAAACTGAACACGAGCCACCAAAGATAAATCGCTACAAGCAAAGGAAGAACGATATTCTGACCAATACCGAACACAAGTGTATATATGAAGGTTTTCCAGCCCAGTATTCTGGGGGTCATTGAATAGATGTGCTTACGTAAATATAAAAACAGTAAATCACCATCCCAGCGCAACCTTTGCTTACATAAATCCACAACGGTCGCCGGAACGTCAGTATGACCAATAGCCCTGGCGGCAAAGCCAATTGTCATTGCCGGATAACGACGCAGGTAGTGTTTGATCCTGACAGTCAGATCGAGATCTTCTGCCGTGTGTGTATCCCACCCGCCAATACTTTTAAGAAAGTCGCGACGAAACGCACCGAATGCACCGGAGATATTATTAATAAGATTCCATTCACTTAAACCTGTTTTGCCTCCATGCATAGAAATCATGTATTCGATACCCTGCATTCGGGTAACAACACTCTGGCTTAAATTTCTCACCCGCAGTGCACCGCCAACAGCCGGCACATTAGGATCATCAAAACACCGGACAATTTCATCGACCATATCATTATCAAAGGAAGTATCGCCGTCTGCGTTAATGATGATCTCGCCAGTCGCCACTGCCAGTCCCGAATTCAGTGTTGATACCCGACCACCGCGCTGCCATTTTGGTAACAGCACTAACTTCCGGTTCGTTACGCCGTCAAAATCATAAATACAGGCACGGGCAGCCTGATAGGTATGTTCATTTTGCTGAGCACCATCAATCACAGCAATAATCTCAATCTGTCCGGGATATACCTGCTCACGCAGTGTACCCACAGTGATCCTGATAGCCTCACCCTCGGAATAGCAGGTAATAATGCAGGAGACTTTAGGCAACGGGCCTTTTCGCCTGTTGGCTTCTTTACCATATTGCCTGCTGAACCACTTTAAAATGCCGCTCAGGGTAAGAATAATCAGAGGTACTTCAAACGCGAGCAGCATAGGCAGCAACATTGCCATCACCAAAGGCGTATTGGCGATGTTACCGCTCAAATCAGTCAGCAGATAGCGAACCGTGAACCACCATTCACTCATAATGAACCACATCTGCCAGCCAGGCTTTCAACCAGTCTTCCGCTATCTGATCCTCTGGTACCGGTAACGCTTTCACTTCAACAATCAGTTTTAGTTGTTCTAAACCTTCTACATCCCCCAGAGTGGATATCCGATTTCTTAATACCTCCCAAACTTTGTCACTGGTATGCGACAGTAATAGAATCAGAACATCATCTGAATACTGACAAACAACATCAGTTTCCCTGAAAAGCTTCTGCATCCGTTTAACTAACTCTGTGATTCTTTCCTGAGCTTTCGTCAAACCAAGATTGATCTTCACCTCGGCTAAATTCGACAACCAAATCATCATCATCGTATTGTCGCCACCGTAACGACGCTGATTGGAGCTGACCCACTGCATCAGCCAGGGAAGATGATCGACCGTCAGTGGCGCTCCCCAGGTCAACGGCAGGTGCAACATATGTGAACCTTCGAGAGCTATCTGGCGAGCCAGTTTGCCGAGGGTAAATTCATGAACTGGCGATACAGTCAAATCATCAGGGCTTTGTATTTCTCCACAATCATGGCAACGCGCCTTGACCGGAGCTTCAATGAACCTTGCATAGCAGGATAAGCAACTGTATCGCTCTAACGGCCGATCGTAGTCCACACCGATATGACGCAGCTTGGTTGAGCATTTCGGACATTGCATGATCCCGGACAGCATGAACACATCCTGATCATCAACATAACCGCAGATAAAACAGTGGACGCCGGGCTTCAGGTGAATGTCGATACTGTTACATTCAGGACAAACATCGACGAAATTTATTCGTGAACCGTGACATACCCGGCACAAACGCAGCCGATCAATTAACTTTCCCGGAACAAGCAAGTGATGATCAACTGCCCGGCTCAAAGCCAGTTCGGCTTCTCCCCCGAGCAGACAATCCAGTAACGGATAGGAATAACCTTTCTGATATTCTGCCGACCAAACAGGGTGAACATGAAAATATGACCTTGGCCAGCAATACCATGCAATCAAATCAAGTGATTCAGGGTGCGGAGAAAAGTGAAGTAACGCCAACCTGTCCAGTACTTGCGGGATTCGTTCCCACATATCACCGAGATAACCATCGGCTAATACATCAGACAGCTTACTTTTAACAACGCAAAAAACAGGCTGAAGGCGACGCATGTCATCACAACGGATCTCAACCAACAGCTCATCCTGTCGGGAAGGTTCAACATTGAGCAAAACCGAAGGATGACTGTCAATATCCCATAAGCTAACCTTGTCGACACAGTCCATCATGTCCTGTACCGGATCTCCGATAACCTGCACCTTAGTATAATTTTCGGCAACTCTTGTCATTACGCTTCCCGCCGCAACGTCTAACAGAAAGACAGCAATATGACCGACATTTGTGCATTACGCATCGACTGCCAGTACCTGTTTATGTTGTTCACTTTCTGACAGTTTAGGAAGTAATGGTTAGGATAATGCGACTTGTTTATAAGAAGCTCATGATTTCAGTCAGGAAATATTGAGGTCAATGCGAGAAAAAACATGAGATAAGACGGATACAGCGAAATTGAGTTAGCTAAATTACGCTTTTTTTTGGCATAATCCCGGTATCTTTATTCTGAATGAGCATGAAAGCAAACCAATGAAAATCCTGTCCCTGACCAAACGACTGTGTAGCATCGTGCTGCTAGCCGCTTGCGGTCTGAGCTCAACCGTTAGTGCCGCCAACTTCCCGTACAATTATCTTGAAGTTCGCGTACCGTTAAGCCCTGGGGGGTTAGGTGGGGCTTATAGCCAGCAATTTCATGAAAATGCCCACATGATTTTCGAAGCAGAAAGTACTTTTGAAGACGACTGGCATCTGGGTGGTGGTGTAGGCTTTAATGCTCCTGTTAATCAGTTCACCGATCTTACCGGGCAGCTGAAGCTGTTATCGATTAAAAATAAAGAGAGTGACACTGACGAGTTTGACAAAAAACTAGGCCGTTTCGCTACCGAACTGAACTTCACTCTTCATGCCTGGATCCTGCCTCAATTAGAAACAGGTGCAACGCTTGGTGTTATTACAGCCGAGGAAGACTATAACCTGTTTAGCGTTTTCGCCCGACTACATACCAGTGATGCCTTCTCAATGGGAGCAGAATTCAAAGTCAGCGGTATAGAAGATAACCAATTCGTGGTTTCGGTTCGCTATCCTTTCTAAGGAAATTATTCCAAATTCAAATACTTGAAGCGCGGTATATATGGCTAATAATCATATATACCGCGTTTTTATATCTTACTAATAAATAAAGATTTTACTTATCACTGGTCGTATTTTACCCGCTCCTATTTGCATCATTAATCTATCCAGCAATATTCATTCGATTGAAGTGCTACTCAACTCTCAATTTTGTAATGCAAATGGATAAGTTGCACAATTAAAGCGATCCAGATCTACCCATACCCCTTCATTTGTCCTTACTATCGGCAGCCATTCCCCCAACTGACAATAAGAACGACATAATGAAAAAGCATCTTTTAGCCTCAGCAATTTTTCTTTCGCTGGCAGGACCAACCTTCGCCGCAGACGGCGACATTGTAGATGTCACTATTCTCGGTACATCTGATATACACGGCCACTTCATGCCATGGGATTATGCTAGTGACAAACTGAATATGCGCGGCAGCCTGAGTCAGATAGCTACCAAGGTTAAAAAGATTCGCGGTGAGCAAGACAACGTTATTTTAGTTGACGCCGGTGACACCATTCAGGGCAACTTTGTTGAAACATTTAAAAATGAACCGGTTGATCCTATGATGCTCGGCTTCAACGAAATGAAGTATGACGTCTGGGTATTGGGTAACCACGAGTTCGATTTTGGCCTGAACGTATTAAACCGTTCGCTGACGCAATTTAAAGGCACATCACTGGGTGGCAACATCAAACGTCCAGACGGCAATCCATTCCTGCCTGCTTATACCATTATTGAAAAACAAGGCATCAAAATTGGCGTGATCGGCATGGACACACCGATGACTCAGGTCTTTGCTGAAGGTACTAACCGCCTGGAAGGTGTCACCTTCACTAACCCTTCGCTTGAAGTAAAGAAAGTGATTAAACAGATCGACGATAAAGTCGATGCGATTGTGCTTGTCGCCCATATGGGCCTGGATAACGAAAACAATATCCGCGCAACAGGTGTTACCGATATCGCCAATGACAACCCTGAGCTTGATGCTATTGTTGCAGGCCACATGCATACCCGCATCGATAAAGCGACAGTAAATGGCGTGATCATCACAGAACCAGATAAATACGGCCGCGCCCTGTCCCGCATTGATCTTCAATTTGAAGAAAAAGGCGGCAACTACACCCTGATTAACAAAGACAGCTTCACCTACAAGATCAAAGGCATTTCCTCTGACAAGAAAATGGAAGAGCTGTATGCGCCATACCACAAACGCCTGCGCGAAAATGCTAACCGTGTTATTGCCGAGCTAAGCGGTGTTGATCTGGTACCTGAAAACGAAATCAAAGGCATTCCACAGGTGCACATTCAGGATACCGGTATCAGTAAGCTGTTCCAGGAAGCCAGCATGTACTACGCGCCTGTTGCTAACGTAGTCGCATTGCAGATTGACAATGACAATGCTGAGCTGGATGTCGGCCAGATCAAAGCTAAAGACATCGCATACAACTACCAGTATGCAGGTGGTGAAATTACCGTTTATGAAATGACGGGGAAAGAGCTGAAGACTTACATGGAATGGTCAGCAGGCTATTTCAACAGCGTGAAAGACGGTGACGTAACTTACAGCTTTAACCCTGAGCGTCGCGCATCTAAATACTCCACCAACGATTTCTTTGCCGGTGTTACTTACGCCATTGATTTGACTGAACCAGCAGGCAAACGAATCAAAGATCTTCAGTTTGCGGACGGTAAGATGATCACCGATACCACACCTATCCGCCTTGGTATGAACAGCTATCGTATGGGTCACCTGACCAAAGCAGGTGGCATACTGGAAGGCCAATCGTTCCCTGTTCTGTTTGATACTGAAGCTGAATTTGGTGAAGAAGCAGGTACCATCCGTAACCTGACTATCCGCTACCTGACCGAAGTGAAGAAAGGTCACTATGAAGGCAAGCCGACGCATCGCTGGACGCTAAGCGGCCTTAACGGTTACAGCAAAGAACGCGAAGTCGTTAAACAACTAATCAATGAAGGTAAGATCTCCGTACCTACCAGCAAAGATGGCCGCTATACCAACGTTGCTTCGATCAACGTTAAAGACAAGATCTTTACTGATAAAGCTGAGTTTACAAACTACATTGCCAAACTTGAAAAGCAGTTGAAATCAGTAAAATCGGCAGCTGAAAAGCAGCAGATCGAGCGTGATATAATAATTGCTAAAGCGCTTAATAAAGGCTGATAACGAATCTTTAATCATATAATCCTTTATATTCCCTTCTTGCCTCCGGTTATGCCGGAGGCTTTTTTGTTCTAACTTCCTATTTGTTGAGTGAAATTTGCTCGCTGTCTCAATTTCGAATTTATCTGCAATCAAGATAATATGATTGTGATATCCAGCCGTATTTTAATTATTTCTTACAATAAAATCCCACACTAGCTAGAGTTGAATAGTTATTTACTCTAACTAATTTAATTTCTGCAAAACTAGAAACTAACCTGAATAAATCCACACTTCACTCAGACTGATTTACAAGGGGTTGTTATGAGTACCGAAGGAGCAACAGTCGACAGACCGGCGAAAAAGAAACTCAGTTTCCCTTCCGCCTACACGGTTCTGTTTTGTGTCGCCGCAATTGTGGCATTACTGACCTGGTTCGTAGATGCCGGTGTCTATAATAAGTTGTCCTATCAGGGCGACAGTTTCATGATCACCTATGCGGATGGCAGCACCAAAGATCTGCCCGCAACACAAGAAACACTGGATAGTGTCGGCATCAAAGCTGACCTCGAAAAATTCGTCAACGGCGATATTTACAAGCCAGTAGGTATTCCTAACTCCTACACTCCAGTTGAACCTAATCCACAGGGAATATTGGAACTGTTTAAAGCCCCAATCCAGGGTATGTATCAGTCTATTGATGTGGTATTTTTCGTCCTGGTTATTGGTGGCTTCATCGGTATTGTGAACCACTCAGGAGCATTCGGTGCTGGTATTAACCGCCTGTCACAAGTGATGACCGGCAGGGAAAAATGGCTGATCGTGATTGTAACGGCGCTGATCTCCCTGGGTGGTACCAGCTTCGGCATGGCAGAGGAAACCATCGCCTTCTACCCTATTCTTGTGCCTATCTTCATCGCCGCCGGATACGACGCAATTGTTGCACTAGCCGCCATCTACCTTGGTTCTTCAATCGGTACTATGTGTTCTACCGTGAACCCATTCAGTACCATCATCGCATCCAACGCTGCGGGTATTAACTGGACGCTGGGTCTGACTTCCCGTATGGCCTTGCTAACGGTCGGTACCATTGTTTGTATTCTCTACATTATCCGTTATGCACAGCGTGTTAAGGAAGATCCAACCAAGTCTCTTATCTACAGCCAGAAGAAAGAGATTGAAGAGCGCTTCCTGAAAAACTTCAATAAAGACGGTGGCACAACCAAGCTTGATAAGAAGCACAGCATCATCCTGACTCTGTTTGCTTCAACCTTCTTTATCATGGTTTACGGTGTTTCCAGCTTAGGCTGGTGGTTTGAGGAAATGACCACCCTATTCTTCGTTTCTTCTATTGTGATTGCACTGGTCGACCGCATTCCGGAAAAAGAGTTTGTTCGCGAATTTATTCAGGGTGCTAACGACTTACTCGGTGTAGCTCTGATCATTGCTATTGCACGTGGTGTAACAGTTCTGATGGACGGCGGTATGATCAGTGACTCTATCCTGAATGCCAGCGCCTCAATGGTTGATGGTATGGATAAAGGCCTGTTCATCGTTGTGATGATGTTCCTATTTGGCGGTGTCTCTTTCTTCGTGCCTTCTTCATCCGGCCTGGCTGTACTTTCTATGCCAATCATGGCTCCGCTGGCTGATGTCGTTGGTATTCCTCGCGACAATATCGTCAGCGCTTATCAGTTCGGTATGGGTCTGATGGCCTTCATTACACCAACCGGCCTGGTACTGGCATCACTGGCAATGGTGAATGTGACTTTCGATAAGTGGCTGAAGTTTGTTATGCCGCTACTGGGTATTCTCATTGCACTGTCTGCGGCGACACTGTTGATTAACGTCTATATCTAATCCTTATCACTTAGCATTGGCTAATTTCAAACACTCAACACTACAAAAAAGTGTTGAGTGTTTTTCTTTAAACCAGAATCCTCAAGTGTTCCCACTTCTGAGTCAATTTGAAAAACATCTCGTAACCATCGGTAATTCTTCCATTTTCAGCACAGAAAAAACCATCCGCGGCTATGATTAATAAATTACTTAAACCAACTAAAGCGAAAAGCGATGTCGGAAAACCAGCCTGAGCCTTTGGCACCCCAATTTACCGTTACTGCACTGCTCTATGATGAATTTGATTTACTGGAAGTCGCTGGCCCACTGGAAATGTTTGGCTTATTGCCTGAGTATTTCACCATTCAGCTTGTTTCTCAGCACGGCAAACCAGTGTGTAGTAAACAGGGCCCTCAACTGGTAGCTGATTACAGCGTTTACCACACTTTTCAAACCGATATTTTATTAGTGCCGGGAGGCCCCGGCGCACAAGATGCCATCAGAAACACAGTACTCATGAACTGGCTGCAGCAACACAGCAGCAAAACAGACTATATCTGCTCGATATGTACAGGTGCCGCCCTGCTTGCCCATGTCGGGCTGTTAAAAGAAAAGGCAGCAACAACCAATAAAAAGCGTTATCGCTGGGTTACCGGTTTTGGCAGTGAGATAAACTGGTATCCGGTAGCCCGGTGGGTCAAAGATGGACGGATCTATACCTCTTCAGGTATCTCCGCAGGAATTGATGTATCGCTGGCAATCATTTCACAGTTACTTAATGAAGACATTGCCCGTAAAACCGCAATTGAAGCTGAATATATCTGGGTCAATGACCCGACTGAAGACCCTTTTGCACCATTACATATTGTTCAATAACAAATGATTGGATTGATCCATAAGCTATTCCCACATGATATAGCACTCCTCCTTCTTGGCTTCTTTCAGCATTTCAATCAGGGGAATAGCACGGTTATAGAGGCCAATCATCGGTTCGACATCCTGGTCATCACAGTCATCAATATTCATCGCCGGATCATCACCGGCGTTCTGCTCAATTTCACGAACCCGATTAACCGCCTGCTGTAAGTTAACCAGTGCCTGAGGCACATTTTCAGCATCAATTGCACCGGGAATGTTTTCGCAAAATCCCATTAGCCTTAGCATTTGTTTGGCAACATCACCAAACATGATGATATTTCCGCTCACTTTACAATGAAAAGTCACCAACATAATAAGCTCCGATAAATTCTGCTTTCAAACAGTGAAACAATATAATTAAGACACTGTCTCTCTGCGTTTGTCTTTTCTTGCCAGGATATAACCAGTAACGGCCCCGGCTAAAGCACCGAACAAGTGACTTTCATAACTAACCCAGCTGTGATTCGGTATGAAGCCCCACACCATTGAGCCATAAAAGAACATCACAATGAGGGCTATCGCTATAGATTTTACGCTCCGGTACATAATGGCGTATACCAACAAATACGCCCACAAACCATAAACAATACCACTCATGCCAATGTGATAATTCATTCGCCCGAAAAGCCAGACTCCAATTCCGCTTCCGATCCAGCTAACCAGAAATACCCCCATAAAGCGGGCAAGACCAAAACTGGAAACCAAAAAGCCGAGAATACAGAATGACACTAAATTGCTGACTAAATGAGCTATGGAGCCGTGCAGAAACGGGTAGAAAATGATGCCGATAAAATGGCTAAAGTGACGAGGTAACACACCGAAATCATTCAGTTGCCCCCGAAAGAAAATATTCACAACATGGATAAGAACAGTAAAAATGCATATAAAGCCAATTACTTTCAAAGAATCACCAGAACTCCGACGCAATGCCATTCCCTCATCAGACCAAAAGCCATATCTCTACTTTCTTAAGTATAAATGGCAGACTAACAAGGATGTGGGATATTGCGCAAAGAGTTCTCTGATATTAGCAAGTTATATTTACCAAAATGACTGGCGTTGCTGGTAATCAATGTCTGTTTTTGAGCGCTGCCGCTTACCGGCTATAAAGAAGTTTCGTCCCAGCAGCAGGCGAATCTGACTCAGTGTCTCTCTGGCCAGCAGCCTCCGCTCACTGCCATTCCAGCAACGATTTGTTGTGTGTTTGATAGCGGCAAGTGCATCCGGTGAGGCCAGTTCTATTCTGCGACAAAACTCAAGTGCCGCAGCCATAGGATCATCACTGACATCAGTAACAAGAGATAGCTTCAGGGCCTGCTCACCAGATATGATTTCTCCCGTCATGGTTAGCTTCATGGCGACATCCTTGGAAACCACTTCCCTTAATGACATCAAACCCGCCATATCCGGCACCAGTCCCCAACGCACTTCCATGATGGATAATTCTGTGTCTGGCTTAACAAACCTGAAATCTGCACCCATTACAACCTGTAAACCACCACCGTAACAACGCCCTTCAATAACCGCTATCACAGGAACCGGAATCAAACGCCAGTTCCTCGAAACTCTCTGAGCTAAATTTGCATTACCGGGTAACCATTTTGCCAGCAAACGTAAGGCTTTCTGCTTTGATGTCGCAACGCTTTTGATATCAAGACCGCTGCTGAAAGTTCCGCCGTTACCGGTAAGGATCACGGCCCGAATGTCTTTACGCTTACGTAACTGTTTACTGATCAGATCCAACTCAATAAACATTTCCATATCCAGCGCATTAAGTTTATCCGTCCGGTTTAGTGCTACAGTGACGATTCCCTGGTGTTCTGTCACTTCAAGTCTTTTCCAAGCCATAACAGTCATCCTTATCTGGTCTGTCCAGTTAAATCTAACACACCATAAACAAAAGACTAAATAACAACCAGCAAAGAGATTGCAACAAATCAGCATAAAACCCTAACAATTAAAAGGTTTATGAGTCTTTTTTGCCCATGCAAATCAAACGACAATACAAACCTGTTGCATATTAATCTTTTCGCAGTACACTTCACTTTTATAAGAACGTAGTACGGTTAGGTTACACAAGACATGAAGCTTATTAGCAAACTTAGCTTGATATCTGCCCTATGTGGACTTGTGGCATGTAATGCGGAAAGCCGAATCGAACTTAAATCATTTGATATGGCTTCCGAGCGCCACAATGAGATCATTAGTGGCTATATTGTTACGGAGCAAAAGGACCTGCTATCCGTTCCTGAAGAATTTATTAAGATACACAATCTTTCACATCATCTTCTTGAGCAGCACTGGCTTCAGAACCCGAATTTCATCGGCGATGTGACTGAGCTAAAACGACTGTTCCGGGAAACTCGTTTGCCGGAAGCAGCCTCTTTTATTGCAACTTTGAATGCCACTAAACAGCGTTATCTGAACAACCTGGATAATGTAAACGCCATTGCCTTCGCGATGCAACGTGACGTGGACAAAGATCTGGACGGTTACCAAAACACACTAGAGCAGTTGCAACATAAGATCCAATTGCTGGAAACACCTGAAGAGGCATACCATAAAAAAGTGGCCAGCCTTGAGAAGGAAATACGTATCGAGTCCAAACGATATGGAGAGTTGAGTAAGTCGTTGCACGGTTCATTACAGAAAATCCTCGATGACTATATGCCCGGTTCTCAGCTGATTCATCAGCTCAAGTTTAATTATGACAACCTCCCTCATGCGATGTGCCGCCAGTTTAGAGGGATGTCTGAACTTGTACCGTCAATCAGTAGCAACTGTGTTTATATTAATCGCGACCAGATGTTGTCCGCTTTTCCTGCATCACTCGCAGATGAAGCTAATAAGGTCATTAATGAACACGTTCCTGATCTCTGGCGCAGCATGACAAGGTTGAATGGCTACTTTGATACCTCAACAAACAGTCAGTTTTTCAAAGACAATCTGAGAAGCCAACTGGCTAAAACACGTCAGGCTTTACGTGAAAAGCGGTATCTGGATCAGCAACAGTCAGAAAAACTACTCGAAAATTTCAAAATGCAACTAGCCTCTATAGAAGGAAAACGTAGCAAAGTGATTGATAAAGGTTACCTTGATCAGGAGCTGCGTGTTGATACAGCCTCAAAAGCCTTTATCCGGCTGATGAAAAAGGCGCAGTCACCAACTTTGCCGTATTCCGAAGTGTATTATGATGCAGGGCTTCAGGAGAGTTTCACTAAAGCCTATGCGAAGAAGTTGCTGACTGAGTACCCGGCAGAGCTGTATTTTACGGTTTCCTCTGACGGCGTATTCTCAATTCCCCGTGAGGCTGGTGCACAACAGCTTGTATTTAACTTTGCTGACAGCAGCCAGTACCTGACCTACGACGTTGTGATACAAAGCTCGCTGCCACAAGTCATTGATTCACAGGATCAGCACGCAGAAATGAGTTCACACTCGTTGTTAGATGAATTGAAAGGTCAGCTACAAAAACTCTGGGATTCTAAAGCCATTGCTTCTGCATCATATTAAGAGGTAATGAAAATTTCTCATTGTTAACACACATCTGAATATCGCGTCCCCCTACACTCAATTTTGAGTACGACTGTGAAGGGGGACAAGCTTGGAAGATAAAGTACTGATTGCTGATACTAAAGATATTCTCGATGCATTTGTTGATAACGGACTGCACAAAGAATTTGCCATCTATTGCCAATTTCCCCATACAGGTAAAGCGCTGGAAGATATTCAATTAAGAGATGCTCATTCCATTGAATTCAATGACGGATTCAGAATTCAAAACAACTAATCTGTCTAGTCCTAAAATAGGTTGACGCTTTTTTTATGAAGCCAGTAGGAAATCCCTGCTGGCTTTTTCATGCACTTCACTCGGGGTTTTCATTCCCAAGCTCATATGCGGCCTTAAGTCGTTATATATTGATATCGACTCTTTCACTAACTCCATGAGCTCCTTCATCGTATTGCATTGATAGAGCAGGAACTCATTCTTTAGGATCCCGTTAACCCGTTCTGCAAGGGCGTTTTGATAACAGTCATAACCATCCGTCATTGAAGGGGTCATGCCGTTGGCATTTAACTTTTCCTGATATTCTGACGAACAGTACTGTAGTCCTCTGTCTGAGTGATGGATGGTGGCAGCATTGGTTCGGCGGTTCATGATTGTCATGTCTAACGCCTTTACCACATCACTGGCCTTCATTTCATTACTCAGCTCATAACCCAGTATCTTTCGAGAGTAAGCATCCGTGACTAACGAAAGGTAGTGCGTCCCTTCATCGGTTTTTACATAGGTGATATCGCTGACAACAACTTCTTCTACATGGCTAACTGTTCTTTCTTTTAGCAAGTTAGGATGCTTTCTAAGCCAGTGTTTGCTGTTAGTTGTCTTGGTGTAGTTCCTTCTTGGCTTGACCAACATATTTTCGTTTTTTAAATATTTAAATAAGCCGTCTCGCCCCAACTTTATTCCTTGCCGCTTAAGCTGGGCTTAATCAACAGATATAGCTTACGAGTGCCGACTCGTGGCATAAACTGCCGCCAGTACATCACCATTTCTTTCACTGGCAAAAGCTCGTCAGCACGCGCCTCCAGGCGTCGTTTCCATTGATACACCGCTTGCCGGGATAAGTTGAACAGCCTGCATGCAGAAGCCAGTTTTACTTTCCCTTGTTCTTTGGCAAGCCAGAGCGTTCGGCTAAGTACTTTTTTTCTAAATCTATGCCATGTTCTTTCTTAAGAATTTCCACCATGTCGCCATAAATCATGTTCTTCATTTCGGCATTGGCGAGGGCTTTTTCAAGTCGCTTAATTTTTTGCGCTGGCGTTTCTTTGGATTTCGACATAGAAGGAAAGTGCTCAATTGGTTTCGACCAATCCAACTTACCATGCTTTCTCAGCCAGACAAGAACTGTACTTCGCCCTTGGATGCCATAGCACGTTTGAGCTTGTTTGTATGTCATCTCGCCTTTTTCAACTTGGGCTACGACAGCCAATTTAAAGCCCATTGTGTAATCTCGCTGGGTGCGCTTTTTTGTTGAGTTACTTGAAGAGTTCATAGATAAGTCTCCAAAGTGTCAACTTATCTCAGGACGGAACAATCTCATTAAAAAAGCCTCCGATTGATACCGGAGGCTTTTTTATCAATGCTCTCAATAATTCCTAAAACATGTCTTACTGAAGTATCTCTTCAGCGGCAAAATCATTCCTTGTTTTATTCGCATAAGCTACCAGCGATAACATCACAGGCACTTCAACCAAGACACCAACAACGGTGGCCAGTGCCGCACCAGAATGAATTCCAAACAAGCTGATCGCCACAGCTACCGCCAACTCAAAGAAATTGGATGCACCGATCATACTGCCCGGCGCAGCAACACAATGTGGCTGTTTCCATTTTTTCATCCAGCGGTATGTGATGATGAAAATCAGATATGTCTGCACCAGAAGCGGAATCGCAATCAGCACTATATCTACCGGATTATCAAGGATAGTCTGAGCCTGAAAACCAAATAGTAGAATAACAGTACCGACAAGACCCATAATCGAAAGCGGCTTCATGGTTGCAGCCAAGTGGTTTAGCTTTTCTGGTTGTTTCACAAAATGGCGGGTTACAACACCGGCTACCAGCGGAATCACAACAAACAACGCCACTGACAACAGCAAGGTATCCCATGGAACAGTCACATCGGTAACACCCAGTAAAAATGCAGCAATCGGCGCAAAAGCCACAACCATAATCAAATCGTTAATCGCTACCTGCGCCAGCGTATAGTTGGCATCCCCTTTCGTCAGCTGGCTCCAGACAAATACCATTGCTGTACAAGGTGCCACGCCAAGCAGGATCATGCCGGCAATATACTCTTCTGCCAACGCCGAAGAGATGAAATCACCAAAAACATAGCGCATGAAGAACATAGCTAGCAGAGCCATCGTGAATGGTTTAATCAACCAGTTCACAACAATAGTGATCATCAAACCTTTAGGACGACGATGTATATTACGAACAGCGGTAAAGTCTACCTGCATCATCATCGGGTAAATCATTAGCCAGATAAGTACCGCTATCACCATATTGATTTGTGCGTACTGCAAATCGCCAAGGAAAGAAAATGCTTCAGGAAAAAATGCCCCACCGACAAGGCCGACTAGCATACCCAGCCCTACCCACACACTTAAAAAACGTTCAAAGATACCCATATTTTCACCACTAGAAAACAACCAAATAGTTAATCGTCGATAGACGATATTGATTTTCTTAAAAAAGGCCATCGTAGATGACCCTTAGCTAGCCTGTTGAATTACAAATAAGACAAAAGCTCACGGAATTGATCCAGCTTTGCCTGATCGACAGAAAAACATATTCTCGGAGGATTCGGCTCTGCAATGACAAAACCCGCAACCTTTAAAATTCTGAGATGTTCAGAAACGGTAGACTGCGCCAGCCCCAACTCGCTTACCAAATCGCTGTTCAGGCAACCTTGTTGCCGTGCCAGAATGCGTAGAATTCGAATTCGGGCCGGATGAGCCAGCGCTTTTGCTGCATTAGCCAGCGCCTGCTCCTTCACTTCATCTACTTCAACCACAGCCAGATCGGTAACACAAGGCATAAGAACATCTCATTTCGATAATCGTCGAAACACGATGATAATCCCTTAACCGAAGCTATGTCAATGATCAGTTGGCTATACTTAAACGCATAAACAATATCAATCAACGAACTGGGAACAACGCTATGGCTACGGTTACTGTATTGCGAGCTGCCGTTCTTATATCTTCCCTGACAGCATGTAGCTCAGGAGTTGTCACTGATTACAACATTCAGCTCGATTACAATCAGTTTAAAACTTACCAGTTCCCTGAAAATACCACTAATTCCGTCATAACATTAGATTCCGCACGTGTAGAAAAAGCCATTAAATTGCAGCTTGATAGCAAAGGAATGAAGAAAACAGACAACAATGCCGATATCATTGTTCATCACTACATTCAGCAGCAATCTGACTTTCGTTCATATGGTACAACTGTCGGCTTTGGTTATCGCTATCGTCATGTCGGAATGGCTTACAGCAGTCCAAGTCAATTCAGAGAATACAGATATGGAAAACTGGTTGTAGAGCTGATTGAAAACACGAGTAATAACATTGTATGGAAAGCAATTTCACAACGTAAATTAACAGAAACAATGACTCCTGGTTCCAGAAATGAATTTATTGATGAGCAAATATCAAAAATGTTCAAAAGCTACCCGCCACAAAAATCAGTAACAAACTAAACCGAGTGCCTTACTTTATAATCAAAGCTTTTTCGAACATTAAATTATATTCAAATCCACTCGTAGTTCATATTGACATATAAATCAACACAAAGTATCAAACAGCCACCATATGTAAATTGTCTCAAAAACAAGAATCACAAGAAAATATCAGATAAAAAAGTGCCATCCGTTATTAATTCCAGTCTTAATCTGAACCCCACCTCACCACCATATAATAAAATACACTTAATATACAGTTAGTTAGACAGCTACAACCTACAAAGAAAAATATAAATACAACCTTTTTATGATTCTTGGATTTTTTTAACCTATAGGCTACGTTTAAAGTGTCTTAGCAATAAGGCATTAATGAGGAGACTCATTACTTTCAATCAAGGAGTATTTAGCATGAATAGCTTAAAAAATTATCTAATCGAATTTTGCCGTGATGAAGAAGGTTTGACTACCGTTGAGTACGCTGTCGCCGGTTCCCTTGTAGCTGCTGCACTTGTCACCGCATTTACTGAACTTGGTGAACAGGTTGATACCGTTATTGATGGTATCACCACGGACCTTGGTGGTACTCCGACTCAGTAATAAATAATGACTGAGACTATATTCCCCACAGCAGAACATACTATTAAATAAGAAACGTTTTAGGGAATAATTATGAATACATTAGTGCTTGCCATAATAATGTACGCTGCCATGAATGACCTTAGAGATTGCAAAATCCCTAATCTAGCAGTTATCAGCATTATTATTATTGGTTTGACACAATCAGCCATGGCATCTCTCGACTTGTATTCTGGTTACTCCATTTCTTTTTCTGATTCATGTCTTGGTTTTATTACCGGACTTATTATCTGTATGTTTCTTCATGCCGTGGGGTTGTTTGGCGCCGGAGATGCTAAATTATTAGCATCTCTCGGCACCATTATTGGCTTCCCTAATATTATATTATTAATTGCACTGGCAATATTTACGGCTGGTTTATTATCAATACTAAGATTAGCCTGCTACGGCGAATTTAAAGATTTATGTCTTCGTTGGTTTAATGCCATCGCCTACAAAAATTACCAGTCACCTGAAACCGGTTCTATTGCACTAAGCGCTATACCTATGGGCGGAGCGATATTACTCGCCACTATGTTCTGTCACTTTTATTTGCTCTAATTCATTCTGAGGAATCATCATGTCAACTATCGCCTCCTCTATAACTGAACATGGCAACCAGCCCATAAATATTACTAGTAAGCCCAGAACGTTGGAGCAAACTGGTATCCCAACTCGCGTTATTGAATCTCTGCTTATAAAGCACTTATCACAAGCCACAGATCTTGACCTCGTCAGCCTATCACAAAAACTGGGCTTACCCGGAAATCTGGTTGAACAACTGCTACAAAAGCAAAAAAGTGAAGCATTAATTGAGGTTCGTACTGATGGCCGTTTTGGCAACGCAATGCGCTTTGGACTAACCCAGAAAGGTATGATTCATGCCCAGCATGAGTTGATGAGAGACGGCTACCTCGGCCCGGCCCCCATTTCTATCGCTACTTACCGTGATCTGGTTGTCAGCCAGTCATCTAAAAATGAATCTGTCACTCCGGAAATATTACGTGAGGGATTAAATGACCTAATCCTTCCGGAAAATATCGTGGGTCAGGTAGGCCCAGCACTGAATTCAGGCAGAGCTATTTTTATCTACGGCCTTCCCGGTACAGGTAAAACATATATATCTCGCCGCTTAGTCCGGTTATTTCAGTCGAATGTTTTTATTCCTTACGCCGTATGTATCGGCAATCAGGTATTACAGGTTTTTGACCCCATCATCCATAATCCAATCAAAAGTAAGGTTCAGCAGTCACTGCGATTAGATGATGGTTATGATGATCGGCTTGTACTTTGCTCCCGTCCTGAAGTCGTTGTTGGTGGTGAACTGACATCTGAAATGCTCGAGGTAAGCGTTGACCCGACATTTCGTATCAATCGTGCGCCACTACAAATGAAAGCTAACAATGGTATTTTGCTGATTGATGACCTTGGCCGTCAAAAAGTCGCAGTCGATGCCATCCTTAACCGTTGGATCATTCCGCTAGAAGAGCGCATAGACTACCTGTCGATGGCATCAGGTGAGCATTTTGATATCCCCTTTGAGCAAGTGCTGGTTTTTTCATCCAATATCCACCCGGCCAAACTTGCAGATGACGCTTTCTTACGCCGAATTGGATACAAAATTAATTTCGGCCCTATTTCACAGGAAGATTACACCACTCTCTGGCACCAGGAGTGCGAAAAGCATGGCCTGACAACGTCCGGTGATGGTGTTCCTTTCGTAATTAATCAGCTTCATAAAGTTCATAACATACCACTGCTTCCCTGCTACCCGCGAGACTTAGTGGCCATGTGCAGCAACCAAATCAGCTTTTATCAGCACCCTCCTCTGATTAACCCTGAGTTAATCGAGACCGTTTGGGGCTGCTATTTTGTCGACCATGACCAGGCAGGAGGAACTCATGGCGAAAGGTAAACTATTTCTGATGCTATTTGTGTCAATTTTGATGGGTACCGGCGCTTTGTTATTGGCTAATAACTGGATCCAGAAAAAGCAGGCAATTCTTACCACACAAACCACCGCTGATCCGGAAGTGATTGAAGTGGTTAAAGAGGAGCCCCGTGTTGCCAGGGTGATAGCTCAACAAAATATCCCACTGGGCACCAGACTTGAGTCCAAGCATGTCACCATTGAGTACTACCCTGAAGAACTGGTGGCAGATAAGGGTTACAGCAACCCGTCTCAGGTGCTAGGCATGCTGACCAAAAATGAGCTCTTTCAGGGCGATATCCTTCGCCAGGAGCGGCTTGCTCTACCCGGAGAAGGGACAACACTGGCCGCTTTGATTTCTCCGAACATGCGTGCGGTAACCATTCGAGTTAATGATGTTATCGGTGTAGCCGGTTTCCTGCTGCCCGGTGATTATGTCGATGTCATTTATGCGCAAGAAAAAGTCGGTCGGGCTCGCACCGTACTGAAGAAAATCAAGATCCTAGCGGTAGACCAGACCGCACGGACTGATGATTCAAAACCAATCATAGTCCGGGCCGTGACACTAGAACTGACCCCCAAGCAGGCCGAAGCTCTGATTTCTTCGAAAGCTAAAGGTGAATTACAGCTGTCATTGCGAAATCCGAATGACTTGGATGAAAAGCCAAAACGTGTTTACCGGCGGACCACGGAATCAGTCACCGTCATTAAAGGCACAGATACAAGCCGTGTCAGTGTAAGGATTTAAATAGCAGGGAGTAAATGACATGGAAGGACAACCAATGAAAACTGTCAGTCAAAATTGGTTACTGGTCATTTCGATATTTCTGACGAGCATTGTCTTTAGTGCCTACAGCTTTGCTGCACGAACTCAAAGTGTTGCTGTACCACAAAACAAATCTCGACTGGTCGAAATCCCCGGTAGCGCGAAAAAAATCTCGGTAGGTAATCCGGAAGTTGCCGATATTCTGATTCTGCGTTCAAACAAAATTTATGTTCTTGGTAAAAAGCTTGGCACCACCAACGTGATTGTGTGGGATTCCCGGGATCGCTTAATCACAGTGCTTGATGTAGAGGTGACACACGACCTGAATGCATTGAAAGCAAAACTGTATGAGTTCATGCCAAATGAAAAAATTTCTGTCTATACCAGCCAGAGTAAGCTAGCCCTGAGTGGTGAGGTCAGCAGTGCTGAAAAAATAGCGACAGCGGTTGAAATCGCCAACACCTTCACCACAGAAAAAGAAGGTAAAGAAAAAGGCATCATCAACCTGATGAAAGTCAGCGGCTCACACCAGATTATGCTGGAAGTAACTGTCGCTGAAGTTCAGCGCTCTCTAGTACGTGAATTTGATTCTAAGTTCATCTTTACCCGTAACGGTAATAACTGGACCTGGGGTGGTGTTAACGGTGGCGCCAGTTTCCCGGATGCCGTCGCTACCGACGGAAGTCGCTTCCCGATTTTCAACCCTGGCAATGGCGCAGTTATTGGGCCGGTTGTTGATGAAATTGCCCCTAACCCGCTGAATATTGATGACAACGGCCTGTTTGCCAGCTACCTGAGTGGCGATACATTATTCACCGCGGCATTCAATATTGCCAAAACAAATGGTCTTGCCAAAGTTCTTGCCGAGCCAACCTTAACCTCATTAAGTGGTGAGCAGGCTGAATTCATCTCTGGTGGTGAATTCCCAATCCCGGTACCAAACGACGATAACGTTACCATTGAGTTCAAAGAATTTGGTGTTGGTTTGAAGTTTTTACCAACCGTTGTTTCTAACGACAGCATTAATCTGGCTCTGAACATCGAGGTCAGTGAAATTGCCAATCAGAATGCGGTAACTCTGACCCCATCAGGTACAGGTTCTCAGTTCTTTATCCCGTCATTAACTAAGCGAGGCGCAAAAACAACTGTTGAGCTTGGTAACGGACAAACCATTGGTATTGCTGGCTTACTAAATGAAAACATCACAGATGTTGTCGACAAACTGCCGGGCCTTGGTGACCTGCCAATCATCGGCCAGCTGTTTCGCAGTCAGGCATTCCGTAAAGGTGAAACAGAGCTCATCATTTTAGTTACGCCTCGTCTTGCCAAACCTATTCGTCGACAAGACATTTCATTACCAACAGATAACTTTGTTGAGCCCAATGACTGGGAATATTACCTGCTTGGTCGAATGAGTGAGCTGAAACAGAAAGATGTTTCGCCAAACAACTACTCTCAAACTGTTTCCAGTACTCCGGCGACCTTATCACCAAATTCTGGTTCAGAAGGTCAATTTGGCCATAGTTTATAGGAGGTAACCAATGATTAAGTCGACTCTGTTCCTGTGCTTAGGCCTTCTGGTAAATACCGTTGCTTTCGCCGCAGAAGTTCAACTAGGCAATAGTGTTAACCAGTTGATTCGTATGCAAACTGTTGATCCTCTTGCTGAAAATCGAGTACCGACAGGCTCTCCTTCCTTTAGCGGTAAGAAAGCCGAGAAATCTATTAATACAGAGCAAAAAGGCATTAAGTCAGAAAAAGTCAAAGAGAAGAGAATCATCGTCAATAACAAATAACGACTAATAAACACTAAGCAACGGAAGGCGGAGGTAAAAAATGGCAATTCAGCACAAAATGTCTTCATCATTGAAAACACAGAAAGGTGTTGTCATTGTCTTTGCGACTTTAGCAATGGCCGTCATTATTGGAGCAGGTGCACTGGCGCTGGATATCGGTAACTTAACGTTATCCAAAGGCAAGCTTCAGAACCTGGCCGACTCCGCCGCGCTCAGTGCGGCTAAAGCAATCGACCTTGGTGGAGATCAAACTGAAGCAACTGCTGCCGGGAAACAAACGATCACAGATAATTTGCAGCTGGATGGATTCAATGCCATCACTGTCGGCGATAGCAATATCACCATAGAATTTTCAGAAACTCTGCCATTCGATACCAGTACAGCGACAGCAACATCGCAATATGTACGAGTACGAATTGAAAATGTTGATATCCCAGACTTTCTTGTCTCAGTGTTTAATGTTGATCTCAACACACGCGCTTCAGCCGTTGCCGGCCCGAGTACGAGTGTTGAGCGAGCATGTAACATTACCCCGCTCAGTATCTGTGAAGGAGACAGTAGCAACACTGTCTCTGGCTACAGTGCCAACAGCTTACATGTGTTGAAGGCATCTTCATCAACCGACTCTAGTGTCGGGTCAGGGAACTTCCAGCCGGTAGCGCTTACCGACAGCGAAGGTAACCAAATGTCTGGTGCCAACACTTATAAGGATGCCCTAGCAGGTAGCTTTGATGCCTGTCTAAACGTTGTAGAAGATGAGCCAATATCAACAGAGCCGGGAAACATGGTTGGCCCATCATTGGGGGTTGATACCCGCTTTGGTATCTACAAAGGAGACATGAAAAAAGACTCCCACTTATATCCAGCAGATATCGATTCAAACTATGCCTCTGATTATGTCCAGGTCGCAACCGAAGTTCAGGTTGATGCTGATGGAAATACGGTGATGGATGCTGATGGTAATCCGGTTAACAAATACGTGCCGAACAAGTCCTATTCGGCCATGCATAACTACAGCAAGTACATATACAACTATGCTGATATCGATTATGAGTCCTGCCTTGCGTCTTCATCTTGCCAGAGCGAAGGCTACTACCGCCGGGTAATAACAGTTCCGATCCTGAAATGTGATCAGGCAACAAAATCCGGTGGTCGCATGGATGTTCCACTCAAAGGGCTGGCCTGCTTTTATCTGGTACAACCTATGAGTGTGACCGAGCATGAAGACGATAACGGCGGAGGTGGTAACGGTTCATGGCTGATTGGTGAGTTCATCTCTGAATGCCGGATAAATGCCGGTAATCCGGGAATGGAACCTGATGAAAACGGTCCTTACAAAATTGTCTTATTCAAAGACCCGGACAGTGAGGATTCATGATGAAAAAGTCATCTCTTCACCTTAACAACGGACTGGCAATGGTTGAATTCACCATCTTATTGCCACTGATGTTATTAGTTCTGTTAGCCACAATGGAGCTTGGCCGAGCCTTTTATACTTATACATCGCTCGAAAAATCAACTCGCGACAGTGCCCGTTACCTGTCTGGAGCCATAGTCAAAGGTTCAACAGGTACCTACACCCTTTTACAAACTGATATTGATAATGCCAGTAACCTTGCAGTCTATGGCTCCATCTCGGGAGGAACGGACCCACGCCTCCCGTCTATGGCCACAAGCCAGGTTAATATCAGCCTTAACAATAATCATGTTCTGATTGAAATTATCTACCCCTATCAACCTGCACTTGCTCAAATACCAGATCTGCTGAATCAGGGAGCCATCTCTCTGAATTTCAATATGACATCGAGTTATTCCATGAGGGTGTTGTAATGAAAGAGCTGTTACTGAAAAAACAAAAAGGCACAACAGTAATCGAATTTACGATTGTTGCCTCCTTATTCTTTCTGCTCATCTTCGCGATTATCGAATTTGGCAGGCTTTTGTTTACCTGGCATGTACTGAATGAAACCAGCCGCCGAGTTGCAAGGCTGGCAAGTGTATGTCAGGTAACAGAAACTGAACGCGCTGATACCTTGCTGGCGGGTATTGTCGGCAATGTAACACTACCCAATTTCGCAGCTGAGAATATTCAGGTTCGCTATCTGGATGAGTTTGGCTCAGAGGTGCCGACTCCCCTGACAACAACCAGTAACTTCGTTCAAATTGAGTTCGTTGAAGCCAGCATCATTAATTATCAAATTGATTTAACAATACCTTTTGCCACTTTCGGGCTGAACTTCACAGCCCCTCAATTTACAACACTGTTACCTCGCGAGAGCTTGGGTGTAACAAGAACAGGTTTCACTGATTGTTGAGGTGACTATGAACAGTATCAGTACTCTCTCTGCTAATGACAAAACTACATCCAAGCAGCCGCTGGCAACATTTATTGATGGCTGGTTAGTCAGCGATGACGTTGCTTTTATTAATCCGTTTGAGACCTATATCAACCAATGGCCTAACACTAGGTTTAAACCTTTCAATGAGTCTGCATTCCTGACTCAGTTGAATACTAAAGAAAACCTGACCTACCCGGATATGATCATCCTTGATGGTAAAACTGACTGGGTAACTGCGGCTGATCTGATAAAAAACATGCTTGGAAATAATACGCAAATCATCCTGCTGACAGAGCACTCAGATACTCAAATATTAAGACACGCTCTGAAAACCGGCATCAAAGATGTGCTCACTATTCCTTTTGACGAAGAGGAGCTGGATCAACTTCTTTATGACTGTGCAGAAGAGAAAAGGAACAGCCGCAACCAAGGGAAGGTCAGCGTCTTTCTTAACGCTAAAGGCGGCATGGGAGCAACAATTATTGCCACTACTGTCGCCCATTTGATAGCACTGGAACAATCAACCAGCTCAGTATTGATTGATACCGATGCACAATTTGGCTGCACTTCAAATTTGCTGTCAACACAACCGAACTATCTGCTGAATGAAGCACTAGCTCAGGTTGATGAAATTGATGAGTTTGCCCTTAACGGCATGCTGACCAAGCACGAATCAGGACTAAAGTTTATTACCAGCCGTTCTACTGATCTGGTCGACACTCTACCTGAATTTAAGGCAAGCGCATTTAACAGGTTCCTGCTTCAGGTTAGGAATAATTTCGACCATGTCATTATCGATCTTTCAAGAGGGCTTGAAAACGCAACTCTTCCCGCCATTGCCGAAGCCAACAACATATTTATTGTTGTTCAACAATGTATCCCGGCGATCCGTGAAGCAGCGACCCTAATTAAACAACTTAAACATTTGCTCGGCATCAACCAGCAGAACATAAAAGTAATTGTTAACCGCTATACAAAAAATAGCGAAATCAAACCGGAAGAGATCCAAAAATCATTACATGTCGATAAATTAATTCTGATACCCAATGACTATCAGTCGGTCAACTCATCCACGAACCTCGGAGAGCTGCTTGCAACTCATTACGATAAGAAACCTATCGTTAGCAAACTGAAAGAAACGTCTGATTTGATTATGAATAAAACGCATGAAGAAGCTCATGGATTGAAACGCTTCTTCTCATTCTTAAGGAGTTAGCTATGTTTTTAAAGAAAAATACCTCACTCGCAAAAACAAATACGAACACGGTCGAGAATGACCATGATCAGGCTAACTTTCAACACGGACATATGAGTGCAGAGCGACAGATAAAAAAGCAGTTGCTCGACTCAATATTCAATTCATTAGATTTATCACTTTTGGAAACGCTTCCTGAGGAACAAGCCAGGGAGCAAATTTCAGAAACAGCCGCCCTGCTGCTTCTCGAAAAAGACGTGCCACTGAATGCAGAAAGCCGAAAACGAGTAATTGAAGAAATCGGTGATGAAATCCTCGGCCTTGGCCCACTAGAGCCTTTGCTAAAAGACAAAAGCATCTCCGATATTCTTGTAAACGCACATAATCAGATTTATGTAGAACGTAAAGGTAAGCTGGAAATAACGGACGCTTCATTTCGCGATGACAGCCATTTACTCAATGTCATAGACAGAATTGTCTCTCAGGTAGGCCGACGCATTGATGAGGGCTCACCTATGGTTGATGCTCGACTAAAAGACGGGTCACGAGTGAACGCAATTATTCCGCCATTGGCCATTGATGGCCCTTCTCTTTCAATACGTCGTTTTGCCGTTGAGCGATTGCAAATGGACCAACTCCTTGATTACGGCACATTAAATGCCGAAATGGCTCATTTTCTTGAAGCAATAGTTCAGGGCCGCCTGAATATCCTCATTTCAGGAGGAACCGGCTCAGGCAAAACGACAACCCTCAATGTTTGTTCCGGTTATATACCGAAAAATGAACGAATCATCACTATCGAAGACTCTGCAGAACTTCAGCTTCAACAGCCGCATGTTGTTCGCCTGGAAACCCGCCCGCCAAATATTGAAGGACGCGGAGCGATTACACAGCGAGAGCTTGTAATTAACTCACTGCGTATGCGCCCGGACCGTATTGTCGTCGGTGAGGTTCGAGGTGCAGAAGCTGTCGATATGCTGGCCGCAATGAACACAGGTCACGATGGTTCAATGACGACTATTCACGCCAACACACCGCGAGATGCCCTCGGGCGAATTGAAAACATGTTTGCAATGGCCGGCTGGAATATGCCTATCAAAAATGTTCGGGCACAGATTGCCTCAGCACTCAACGTTGTCGTGCAGCTTCGGCGAATGGAAGACGGTAAGCGTCGCATTACCAGCATTGTTGAAATCAACAACATGGAGGGTGATGTAATCACAATGACCGAACTGTTCCGGTTCCAGCGAACCGGCATTGATGAAGAAGGTAATGTCACCGGTCAGTACTGTTCTACAGGAAACGTGCCGTCATTCATGGAAGCATTTAAACATTTGGGTATTGACCTTCCCTACTCTTACTTTACTGCACCGGGAGGCCTGTGATGGACCAAAACCTCCAACTCTACCTGCTGGTATTATTTATCGCAGTGGTCATCATTTCCCAGACCCTGTTGATATCAGCTACTGGTACGCGGGCCAAACGCTCGCGCTTGCTGAAAAATCAGCTTAACCTGATTGCCGAATCAGGTAACGCGCAACAGCAGTCATTGCTCAGAAAGCGATATCTCGACAAACTGTCTAAAACAGAGCAATGGCTGGAAACTACTGCTTTGGGTGAATACCTGGGCGAGAAACTTTCTCTGGCTGGCCTCGAGTGGAAAGCCTACAAAGTGGTAATTTGGTTAATTGTCGGCATGCTGGTTTCAAGCCTTGCCGTATTGTTTTTCACCCGAAATGTTCAAATTGCCCTGCTCACCCCGTTAGCCGTTTTGATTGGTTTCAGTTTATTCCTCCGACAAAAAGCAGAAAAACGCCTCAGTCAGTTTGAAGAGCAGTTTGTTGAAGCATTAGACGTAATGAAACGGGCTTTGCTTGTCGGCTATCCCTTTACAGAAGTAATGAAAACAGTCAGTGAGCAGATGCCACCGCCAATATCTACTGAGTTCGGAAAGACATTTATCGAGCTTAACTATGGCGTCGACCTAAAAATTGCATTGTCCAATCTGGCACACCGTAATCCGTCCGTAAGCGTTCTGGCGTTTAACAGTGCCGTCATTATTCAAAAAGAAACTGGTGGTAACCTCGCAGAAACACTAGAAAAATTGGCCAGTGTCATTCGCGGAAGATTCCGCCTAATGCGTAAAGTAAAAACCCTGTCAGCCGAAGGGCGAATGTCCGCATGGGTTTTGATGATGGTACCTTTTGTTCTGTTTCTGATTCTTTACCTCAGTAACCCTGATTATATAGAGCCTTTACTTAACTCAGAGCGCGGTTCGACAGTCATGACAGTAACTGGTGTCAGTATGTTTGCAGGACTGTTATGGATACGGAAAATACTGCGTATCGAGGTGTAATATGGACTACATCATTACGATTCTGAACGGCATTGTTGAAAATGAAAACTATGCTAAATGGCTGTTTCTCGCTCTTGCTTTTTTCAGTGCTGCCGCACTGACAATCAGCGCTGAGATCCTCTTCACTAACTTTTTTAATCCGATAAAGAAAAAATTACACAACATCTCCGGCAACAATAAAGACATCAATTCAGCTGAATCCAGTCAGCTTGATAAAACACTCGAGTCGATTGAAAAGTACGTTACACCTAATTCTGTTAAGGAAAAGCATAATACCAGGCAATTGCTGATGCATGCCGGTTATGAGAAGGAAAGCACGCTCACGACCTTTTATGCTATTAAAATTGCCCTGGTAATATTTGCTCTTTTTGGTTCATTAATTGCTTCTCTGTTCTTCCCGCAATTGAGCTCTCAAAAAGTCATCATCTACTCTTTATTGGCTATGGGCATCGCTTCTTTCATTCCGAATTATGTGCTTCATCGTATGGCTGAAAAGCGAATCAAGGCCCTTCGAAACGCATTCCCGGATGCACTTGACTTACTGGTTGTATCTTCTGAAGCAGGTTTAGGCTTTCTCGCCGCACTAAATCGTGTATCGACAGAAATAGGCCCTGTATCACCACCTCTTAGCCATGAGCTTCAACTTATCGGCCAAAAAGTCAGAATCGGTATTCCGATGCACACTGCACTTAATCAATTTATTGAAAGAACTGGACTAATCGAACTTCAGGGTCTAATCAGTATTATCAACCAGTCGGTAAAACTGGGTTCAAGTATGGGCGACACATTAAGGGAGTATGCTGAAGAATTTCGTGATCGTCGCATGCAAAAAGCCGAAGAAGAAGCAGCCAAAATAGGAACCAAGATGATTTTTCCACTGGTTACCTGTATCTGGCCTGGCTTTTTTACTATTGCCGTCGGCCCGGCAGTCATTGCGGTGTTGGATGCTTTCGGGAAATAAAACTAAGACAGAGGGACCTAAATTATGATGCGCTCAATCCCCGCTACAAAGAAAATAACAGCAGCCAGTCTCTTTGCTTTATCGCTGCTCCTGACAGGGTGTGCCTCAAGCGAAAACAGCGCCAAAGATAACAGCATTGACTTCGAACATGAGCTTTATAACGGTAAACCTACTTTGAGCCTGTCGAATGAGTTTCCTCCTGAAACACCCCAGGAAGCCATTGTTCGCGGAGACCGTGCATACCTCGCCAATGATTCAGATCTAGCGCTTTATGAATATATCCGAGCGCTGGGCTTTCCTTCCCAGGAAAATGCCGATCAGGCCTACTACAAAATAGGCTACATCCACCAGCAACGAAAAAACTATGATTTGGCCAAGTTGGCCTATTCACGAGCAGCTCTCATTGATAAAGAAAATATCCAATATGCCGCTTCAATCGGCATTGTAGAGTTAAAGATGGGTGAACAAGACAATGCACGTAAGCAACTTTTACGGGCTGTCAGTATGGATCAGGTACGTCAGGGAAATAAAACCTATGACCCGGACAAAGACACGTTTGCCCGTGATCTGACCGTTGATGAACTTTCCCCGCTTAACGCCTACATCGGCCTCGGAATACTTGCAGATCTTGATGCGAGGCATTCTGATGCTCAACAGATCTATCAAGCCTGCCTGAGAGTAGACGGCAAAAGCCAAAAAGCACTTACAAATCTCGGCTACTCTTATTACCTCAGCGGAAACCTGCGCCAGGCAGAAGTAATTAACCGCAGAGCGTCAACACTCTACCCTGATAACCAAAGGGCATGGTCAAACTTGGGGCTAACTTATATTAAAGCTAAACGTTACGATGATGCTAACGACGCATTTTCACGCATCATGCCACAAGAGAAAGCGTTAAACGATATCGGGTATTTCGCCATGCTTGCTGGCGATTATGAGGCAGCCATTAATTACCTTGAACAGGCAATAAATGCTAGCCCGACCTACTACGCAAAAGCATATCAAAACCTTAAAAGGGCTAAGAAACTACAGATCTCAGCTCCACCGGTGAAACTTACAAATAAGCGGGATGCAGAACAAACCCAGGCTACGGTTTACACTATTACCGATACAGACCACTAAACTCACATAGAATAAAAGCCTGATGATTTTCATCAGGCTTTTATATAAAACCAATCCTTTAACGCCAAAAACATCGTTTACTCACTCTATTTTTATTTAACTTTAGTATTTAGCCCCGGAATCACTATAAGTTTTAATTAAGTTGTCTTCAGTTCAAAGCCGAACCCTTAATTCTTGTATTCTCCTCATCTTGAATTATTCTTTATAGTAAACAATAGTATGAAACGCGGCGCATTATCGTGCTAACACTACAAACTTTAAAATATAAAGTCCTGCTACTCTTACCCCTAATCCTTATTGCTTTTTTTGCAATATCTGCTAACGAGTGGATTTCACCATATTGTGTTACTTATCATAACATTGTCATTTCTCTTCCCTATATTTTGCTTACTGTCGCAACAATATTCGGTCAGGCGATAAAGCAAACTACAAGTTGCCTCACGTCCTTACTCTTGCTTGGCTGTTATTTTATCATTCAAACAAAGCTACAGGCTCCACTGGCAATTGGTTCTAACTGGCTAATATTCATGCTTACTTTCATATTATTGCCAATTAATCTATTGCTTTCGCTATCAATGTCAAACAAATCACTTTTTTCCAGAAGACAATTAATATTCCTTTTGAATGTAGGGTTACAACTGTATACATGTTCATATTTAGTCAATTACATTGAACAAAATAGCCACAACTTTGAAAAAAACAGATATTTTGAATCGATAACAGACTTTTCTCCTCTTCCTTTACCTGTCATATATTTTTACTTCGCACTTATACTTTTATGTGTGTTTTTCATAGGTAAACGAAAAAAAGTCTCTGATGTTTCAGTTTTCACCTCTCTTCTCTTCTCCGCGCTGACCTCAACCTTTTTTCATCTCAGTTATATATCATCAATTCTTTTCTCACTCGCTTCATGTTTCATTATTCTGAACCTTATATTCTGCAGCCGCGAATTAGCATTTGATGACCCATTAACTCAACTCCCGAGCAGAAGAGCACTTGAAGATGATTTGAAGAATACAGGCAGTAAATTCACTATTGCCATGCTGGATATCGACCACTTCAAAAAATTCAATGACACATACGGGCATAGCACTGGTGATAACGTATTAAAACTAGTGGCAGAACTAATGCGAACAGTGAGAGGAAATGCCCGGATATATCGCTACGGTGGTGAAGAGTTCACGATTTTGTTCAACGGAAAGACAGCTCATGACTGTACTGAGTACTTAGATGAACTGAGGAAGAAAATCGCCAATTATAAGCTGATTCTCAGAGATTATGAAAAACGTCCAGAGAATGAAGATGCTGGTGTTACCCAACGTTCTAATACCCAGAATCAGCCTTCAGTAACTGTAACCGTCAGTATAGGTATTGCAGATAACTGCAAACTTGATGATCCAATTGATGTTATGAAAGCCGCAGATAAAGCGTTATATAAAGCAAAAGATCTTGGCAGAAACCGGATTAGTGTTAATACCAGCAAATTAGTATAAAAAAGCCTGATAATGAATCATCAGGCTTTTAGTTCGCTTAACTATTTAGGAAGGAAGTTAATAGCGATTGTTCCGTTTTATTTTTTTAAACTAGCTTTTTGCCTGGCGGCGCTTCGACACATCTTCAGCCAACTGGCGCAATACTTTTTCAGTATCGTCCCAACCGATGCAAGCATCTGTGATGCTCTGACCATACGTTGCGGCTTTACCGTCAACAATATCCTGACGGCCTTCAACCAGGTGACTCTCAATCATCACACCAAAAATTGCGTCATTTCCGGCAGCAATTTGCTGGCCGACATCTTCAGCTACTAACATCTGACGCTTGAACTGCTTCAGGCTATTCGCATGGCTGAAGTCAATCATTACTTTCTGGCGCAAACCGGCCTTTTCCAGTTGCTGGGTGATCGCATCGACATGCTCAGCGCTATAATTTGGCTCTTTACCACCACGAAGAATGATATGACAGTCATCGTTACCCTCAGTCGAGACAATAGCTGAATGACCAAACTTGGTAACAGACAAAAAGTGGTGTGACGCGCTGGAAGAACCAATGGCATCGGTGGCAATTTTAATATTACCGTCCGTACCATTTTTAAATCCGACCGGGCAAGACAGGCCAGATGCCAGCTCACGGTGAACCTGAGATTCAGTAGTACGGGCACCGATAGCACCCCAACTGATAAGATCAGCTGTGTACTGAGGAGAAATCATATCCAGGAACTCAACCGCAGTCGGTACACCCATGTCTGTCAGATCCAGCAACAATTTGCGGCCAATTCGCAAACCATCATTCAACTGAAAGCTTCCATCCATGTACGGGTCGTTGATCAGGCCTTTCCAGCCAACGGTGGTACGCGGTTTTTCAAAGTAAACCCGCATCACCACTTCCAGCTCCCCTTTCACCTCCTCCCTTAGTGCTTTCAGTCGCTTACCGTAATCAAGCGCTGCAACAGGATCGTGAATAGAACATGGGCCTACAATCACTAATAAGCGATCATCTTCATCATTCAGAATCTTATGAATTGACTGACGAGCTTTATATACAGTTTCAGAAGCAGTTTCTGTTGCCGGGTACTTTTCCAGTACAGCTACTGGTGGCAATAACTCTTTGATTTCGCGAATGCGTACGTCATCTGTTTTGTGCATGCTTATTACTTCCCGTGTTACTCCGCTGGCAACCGTAAATAATTATTTACAAACCTGGTTGACAGTAAATTTCATATCCAATTGACTTTAACCTACCTCTTAATTTAGGCGTGTGCAAACGGTATTTGTAATTTAACTACATATTTTTTCTTCAGAATTCACTTGCGAATCCAAAACCTCTAATAAATTTCACTAAAGTAGTTAACCAATCGCACAATAAAACCCTACAACAGATAGCTATCTATGCATAAATAATGAGCAACAAATTGCATTATTTGTTCTTTTGTGGGTTGTAGCTTTGAAATACCCCCACGAAAGCAATAACATAAGTTCAACAAGTTATACCTAACGAGGTCAGTATAGTGTCTGACAATGATGTCATTTCATTTAGAAATGTAGATAAATGGTATGGTGAATTCCATGCCCTCAAAAACATAAACCTGACCATAAAGCGTGGAGAACGCCTTGTCATATGTGGCCCTTCCGGCTCTGGCAAATCCACTTTGATCCGATGTATTAACGGGCTGGAGAAATACAATACGGGCCAACTTTCTGTTTCCGGCCAACCGCTTGATGATAAGCATCTGCGCACCATTCGCGGCAAAGTCGGCATGGTTTTTCAACATTTCAATCTTTTTCCTCACATGACCGTTCTGGAAAACCTGACTCTTGCTCCCCGCCGTGCATTAAAAATGCCCGCAGCCGAGGCTGAAAAAATGGCCCGAGAGTTTCTTGATCGTGTCCATATAGGTCATCAGGCCGATAAATACCCAGCACAACTTTCCGGCGGACAGCAACAACGCGTCGCCATTGCCCGCTCACTCTGCATGAAACCTGATATTTTGCTGTTTGATGAACCGACTTCAGCATTGGACCCTGAAATGATCCGTGAGGTTCTGGACGTGATGAAAGAACTGGCTAACGAAGGCATGACCATGGTGTGCGTAACCCACGAAATGGGGTTTGCCCGTCAGGTTGCCGATCGGGTGGTATTTATGGACGAAGGAGAAATTGTCGAAACTGCCCCACCTGCGCAGCTTTTTGACGCCCCAGAACACCCTCGCACTCGCCAATTCCTAGAACAAATACTGAGCTATTAATTCTGATGTCGAATAAAACTCACTTTCCAAGTTCCGGCACCAAAATTCTCAGGCCTGTTCTATCGGGACTTTTCCAAATTGGTATCGTCGGGCTCGGCTTGTACTGGCTGCTGAACAGCGGTGCTGAAGCCATGAACTACCGCTGGCAATGGTATCGGATACCTCAATATCTGTGGTTTGTTGAAGACGGAGAATGGTTTCCGGCCGAACTGCTCGAAGGTCTGATGGTCACCCTACAGATATCAGCTGTTGGCCTGATTTGTACCTTAGCGATTGGCCTGACTACTGCCCTGCTGCGCCTCTCAAATTCTGTTGTCGGTCGATCCCTTGCCCGTGGTTACATCGAACTGATTCGTAACACACCGCTACTGGTACAAATTTACCTGCTGTATTTCGTATTTGGCCCGGTACTTGGTTTAGAGCGATTTACCACTGCAGTTCTGGCACTGTCACTTTTTCAGGGCGCCTACACCGCAGAAATTTTCCGTGCCGGGCTCAATAGCATCGCCAAAGGACAGTTCGAAGCCGGGCAAAGCCTGGGGCTGACAAAAACTGACTGCTATCGCTTTGTCATCCTCCCACAGGTAATTCGGCGCATTCTGCCGCCATTGACCAATGAAGCCGTATCACTGGTTAAGAACTCCTCAATCGTCAGTGTAATGGCGATTTTCGATTTAACCACTGAAGGCAGAAATATTGTTGCCGACACTGCCATGCCATTTGAAGTTTGGTTTACTGTTGCCGGCATTTATTTATGCGTAACCCTGGTACTTTCAGGCTTTGCTGCATGGCTTGAGCACAGGCTTAATGTTCCGTCGCATTAATCAATAATTCATAAATTAAAAACAACACATTACTAATAAGGAGAAAGGACACATGAAACGCCTTTTAGCTACATGCTTGGCTGTACTGACGTTAGTCATGGGCTCCTCAGCCATCGCCGGAGATACAACCGCTCTTACTGCCATTAAGGAACGCGGCACTTTACGTGTCGGCCTGTCCACTTTCGTCCCATGGGCAATGCGTGATAAGCAGGGTGAACTGATTGGTTTTGAGGTTGATGTTGCCCGTCGCCTTGCCGATGATGCAGGCCTGAAAGTTGAGTTCATTCCAACCGCATGGGACGGCATTATTCCAGCCCTGCTGGCGAATAAATTCGACGTGATTATCGGTGGATTGTCGATCACTCCGGCCAGAAATATGAGCGTACTGTTTACCGCTCCGTATGCTCACTCAGGTATTCAGCTTGCAGCGAACAAAGATAAAGCAGCCGAGAAAATAAATATCGCCGATTACAACAAGCGCAGTGTGACACTCGCTGTCCGCCGTGGTGCTTTCACTGTTCAAACCGCCAAGAAGTATTTCCCGAAAGCAAAACTTCGCCAGTTTGATGACGATGCCCAGGCATTCCAGGAAGTATTAAACGGTAATGCTCATGCCGTTCTTGCTTCGTCACCTAAACCAGAGCAAATGTCTATTCAGTATAATGACAAACTGTTTGTTCCACTGACTGAACGCCTGAGTCGTGGTTCTGAGGGTTTTGCAATCCGTCATGGTGAATTTGATCTGCTGAACTTTTTCAACAACTGGATCATGCTACGCACTGAAGACGGCTGGCTGCAGGAACGCCATGATTACTGGTTCAAGACATTGGACTGGCAAGATCAGATCGCGAAAGGACAGTAAATTTTGTCTCAGAGTCAAACTCAAACATTACCGGGAAAGCCCTTCCCGGTAATATCCCGTTTAAACAAACTGGATTGGTTGCTGATTGCACTGCTCAGCAGCTTTCTCGGCTGGTTGGTTTATCGCTCTTCTGTCGGCATTCATTACCATTGGAACTGGGATAAAGCATTCAGCCTGATCTTTACACCAAGCAAAGCAGGTGAGTTGCCCTATTTCTTCCAGGGATTCATCGCAACCATCCGTCTAAGCCTGTGGGGGATGCTTTTTGCGGCAATTCTGGGCGTGTTACTTGGTCTGGCTCGTCGCTCTCCGCTCACACTGCTTCGATTGCCGGCACAAGCTTATATCCAACTGGTTCGTAATATCCCACCACTGGTTTTCGTCTTTATTTTTTACTTTTTTGTTTCAAGCCAACTCGTTCCTGCGCTTGGATTGGAAAACATACTGCGAAATTACAGCCATGATATTAACTGGCTTCAGGACTTTCTCTTTGGCCCGGCTCAGCTATGGGAAAACCTGTTCTCCGGCGTACTTTGTGTTGGGCTGATTGCAGCAGCTTATATTGCAGAAATAGTCCGCTCAGGTATTGATGCCATTGCGAAAGGACAATGGGAAGCAGCAGATTCTTTGGGACTTTCCCGCTGGGATCGCTTCCGCTTTATCATTTTCCCACAAGCGCTGACCGGGATTGTTCCACCGCTGGCCGGACAATTCATCTCACTGGTAAAAGATTCTTCGATTATCTCTCTGATCTCAATCCAGGAATTGACGTTTGTCGGCAGTGAAATCGCCAACTCATCCGGCCTGATTTTTGAAATCTGGCTACTGGTTGGTGTTGGTTACCTGATCCTTTGCCTTGGTTTGTCTGGTCTGTTCAGTCGACTGGAACTACACAGCCAAAAACACCTACAGCGTTAAACCGTCGCTTCCCAGAAGCCTATCTCAGGACGAGAATAAAACATAAAAAACGGCTCATCGTGAGCCGTTTTTCTTATAAATTATTCCTACTGAGCAAACATCTCAGCCCATTCCGGCCAGAGTTTCTCAAGATCCATATACTGTTCTATTGTATCAGCAACACGATCGATGCCCTTTTCGCGCATCTCATCAAAATCCGGTGTCTGTGTGGCTTCCAAACCAACCCAGGACAAAATCGCATCGCAGGCTTCTTTCTGCTCAAAAATACCATGTAGATAAGTACCAAACACCTGGTCATCACAACCTAACTGACCATCCGGGCCATCTGTCAGTTGCAGCGGGGCATCAGCTCTGACACCTTCAGTTACACCAGCATGGATCTCATAACCTCGGACAGAAACAGTATCCTGTTCAGGCAGCTTTAACTTACCTGTCACCTGTTTCAGTTGCTTTTCAGGTGCCAGCACTGTTGATGTATTCAGGTAACCAAGCCCCCGACTTTCTCCGGCATCACCTTCAATGCCGTCAGGATCGGCAATGGTTTCGCCTAACATCTGATAGCCGCCACAAATTCCCATTAACTTACCACCAAAGCGAACATGACGGGCAATTTGTTGATCCCACCCCTGCTCACGAAGGAAAGTCAAATCACTTCTGACACTTTTTGTGCCAGGAATAATAATAAGGTCAGTTGGCGGAAGCGACTGCCCTTTACCTACAAACTGCAAATTCACCTGAGGGTGCATTCGAAGCGGGTCAAAATCAGTATGGTTACTCACGCGAGTAAGAACAGGCACCACCACTATCAGTTGCTCTTCTGCTGCTTCAACCTGCTGAACATTGATTGCATCTTCAGCTTCAAGCATCAGACCATGAAGGTAAGGCAATACACCAAGTACCGGCTTGCCGGTTTTCTGCTCAAGCCAGTCAAGCCCGGATTCGAGCAATTTGATATCACCACGGAAACGGTTAATAACGAAACCTTTTACCCGTGCTTGTTCTGATTCAGAGAGCAAAGCAAGCGTGCCGAACAAATGAGCAAAAACTCCGCCACGATCGATATCAGCAACAATGATCACCGGGATATCGGCTTTTTCAGCAAAGCCCATGTTGGCAACGTCATTTTCACGTAAGTTGATTTCCGCCGGACTGCCAGCACCTTCAACAATGACGGTCTGATATTCCTGCTGCAACACCGAAAATGATTCCATAATCGGCCCCATCACCACTTTTTTATAGTTGTGATAACCGACTGCATCCATATCCGCCAGCGCCTTACCCTGGACGATAACCTGCGCACCGATATCAGTGTTCGGCTTTAACAACACCGGATTCATATGTACCGTTGGCTCTACACCACAAGCCTGCGCCTGAACGGCCTGAGCCCGGCCAATCTCACCGCCATCACGAGTAACAGCACTATTAAGCGCCATATTCTGCGATTTAAAAGGCGCGACCTTTATACCTTTTCTGGCCAAAACCCGACACAAACCAGCAGCCAAGACACTTTTACCGGCATCCGATGTTGTTCCCTGCACCATCAGGGCTTCAATTGTTAATTGCATTTAAATCTCACTAAAATTGCTGCTGTACCGGCCATTGAAGCTGAGGCCAGTTTGTACCATTTTCATCATGATAAACAGTGACGCGGTAACGTGCCGCATAGGGCAGTTCCATTCGATGGAGGTAGCTGGCGTTCTCTGGCATATCTAGAAGAATACGCAAAAACTGCTTCATCACACCGGCATGGGTAACAAGCAACAACCGCTTACCACTGTTTTGTGCTAACAGTGCTTCCCATGCCAGCTGTATCCGGGAATCAAACTCACGAAGACTTTCACCACCATGAGGATTTGATTTCCACGGGTTTTGCCAGTACTGACTCAGTGTCTCACCATAGTTTTCCCACAAACTGTCACGACTCTGTCCGTCCCAGTGACCAAAATTCATTTCTTTCCAGTGTTCAACCGGTTCTATCGGCAATTCAAAACGTCCTGCGAATTGTTCGGCAAATTCCCGACAGCGCACAAGCGGTGACGTCACTACTTTTTCAACGTCGGATAAGCCTTCAACCGCACACCACATTTGCTCCAGCCCTCGCGGTGTAATCGGGAAATCAGTATGACCACGTAAACATCCGTCACCTTCAGGAAGACCATGACGAAGAAAATCAATGCGCGTGATTTTAGTTTGATCCATCATCTATCCCTCTTTGATTATAACTTTGGCCCTTTTAAGACCTGAGGAATCCCCGCCGTCACAAATACTACCCGCTCTGACTGTTTGGCTATCGCCTGATGTAGCCAACCACTCTCATCGACAAATCGACGGGATATTTCTCCCATGGGCACAATTCCCTGCCCGACTTCATTACTCACCATAATAATACGACCGGGTGCCGCTAAAAGTGCCTGGAGAAAATCGTTTTTGCGTGATAACCAGTCAGTTTCGTTAGCTTCGTCACCAAACAGGCAGTTAGTCAGCCATAATGTTAAGCAGTCAATCAACAGGCAATTGTTTTCCCGACTGTTCTTGCGAATGACTTCAGCCAAATTAAGTGGTTCTTCAACGAGATGCCATTGTGAAGGTCGCTGCTCCTGATGCCGCGCAATACGCTCCACCATTTCATCATCGCCAGCCGTTGCAGTAGCAACATAAATCACATCCAGCCCAGACTTATCTGCCAGCGATTCTGCAAGGCTGCTTTTTCCTGAACGAGCTCCACCCAAAATCAGCTCTTTTCCTAAAAAATCCATAATGGCTTTAACTCATGAACAAATTACTGATTATTTCTGTCCATTGTATGGCAGTTAACGGCCTTTACCAATCAATAACTCATTATCACCAATGAATAATATCAAGTACTTAGCTCAAGTAATTTACTGGAGATATCACATCAAACAAAATGATAACCAGTTAAAATTAAACATATTTTAAAGATGAACGAATTCTGAATGACCAACTCATTATTAGTTCAGAACAGCTGTTGTTTAATGGAACCATCAACTACAGAGGAGACCGAATCATGATTAAGAAAACTATTATCGCTATCGCAACCATCGCAGTTATGGCTCCAACTATGGCTCTAGCCAAAGACCATGACAGAAACAACGCTGCTATTTCTTACTCAGGTCCGGTAGATACAGTGACCGTGGCAGAACTACTTGAAAACACCAGCATGTTCACAGAGCGTAACGCTGTTGTAGAAGGCAAACTAATTAAGCAAATCGACGCTGAAACCTTCATCTTCAGTGACGGTACAAAGGAAATCCAGGTGGAACTTGATGATGATATCCACATGCCGCAGACCATAGATGCAACCACTAAAGTTCGCCTGTTCGGTGAATATGAAGGCGGTAATACCCCTGAAATTGAAGTCGACCGTATCCAGTTACTATAAACATTTCCCCATTCCACTGCTTGCCCCGAGTTTCGGGGCTTTTTTTAAGTCCTCCGATCTCATCTTACTGATTAGTAATTAATCCTGATTTGATAAAAAGTCATGTTAAACTCCAGTTCAGCTGCGACTTGCTAGGGTGAGTTCCTGATTATGTTGCAGCAATCTGTAAATAGAGGTCATGATGTCAGATACGCTGTTGTTTCATAAAACTTACCGTCACCCTTCCAGTAAAGAATGGGTAGTGTTTGTTCACGGTGCAGGAGGCAGTTCCTCCGTCTGGTTTAAGCAAATTAAAGCCTATAAACAACATTTCAATTTGCTATTGCTTGATCTGCGGGGACACGGTCGTTCTAACAATATGTTCAGGGATATGATGAAAAATCCCTATTCATTTAAAAGCGTCACCCTCGATATCCTGGATTTACTCAATCACCTCAAAATTCAGTCCGCACATTTCGTCGGCGTCTCATTAGGCACAATTATCATCCGCAACCTGGCCGAACTAGCACCGGAACGGGTAAAAACATTAATCATGGGTGGTGCAGTTACTCGCTTGGATGCCCGCTCACAATTTCTGGTTCAGTTGGGCAACTTCTGTAAGCACGTCATTCCTTACATGTGGCTATATAGCCTGTTTGCCTACATTGTGATGCCTCAAAAAACACAGAAGGAATCTCGCCTGTTGTTTATCCGTGAGGCGAAAAAATTATGCCAGACAGAATTTAAGCGCTGGTTTAAACTTGCTGCTGATGTGAATCCATTAATGGGTTACTTCAAAGAGAAAGAGATTCCTATCCCGACCCTTTATTTGATGGGTAGCAACGACTTTATGTTCATTAAGCCGGTGAAGGAAATGGTTAAAGAGCACAAGCACAGCTACTTAACTGAATTTGAAAATTGTGGCCATGTTTGCAACGTTGAACGTCCGGATGAGTTCAATGAACACTCTATTCAATTTATTCAGCAGCATCAAAGCAGCTTATGACCTACCGATACCTAACCGTTGACACCTGATAGGGCGTAATAACAAATATAAAAAAGCCAGCCATGAATAATGGCTGGCTTTTGAGTCTTTGCAGAGACGTTATCTGTCAGATTGCTTTTGCCAGAAACTCAACCAGTTTTTCTGTGACAACTTCCGGTTTCTCCAGGTTACTGATATGACCTGCGCCCGGAATTACAAGGTATTCACTGCCGTCAATCGCATCATGCATCAGCTGAGCTTCAAGCGGCGGGCGAGGAATATCTTCAGCACCCACAACGATCAACGTCGGTAGCACCAGTTTTTCGATATCATCAAAAGTATCACGACGACCAAAGATCATTCGACCAATTCGCGCCACTTCCACAGCCTGTTCGCCTTTCAGGCTCATCAGGTTATTGCGGAAATGTGATACAAGCTCAGGGTTCTCAGTCTCAGCATTACGAGCAAAGAACATTGGTGTAATCACGTCTACCATCGGGGCTGGTACAAGTTTCACTTCACTAATGGTATCCAGCATAGCGAAATACTTAGCGTGAGTGACCTGTGGTTCATAACCGATAAAGGTATCCATCATCACCAGAGACTTCACTCTGGCCGGAACCTTAATTGCCAGCTCTGCTGCCCACATACCGCCCACAGACAGACCGATAACGGAAAACTCATCAACATTAAGATGATCAAGCAAAGCCAGAATGTCATCCGCGTAGTCACGTAGGTTGCGAGTCTTCTCCGGTGCTGCATCTGATTTACCGTGAGCCCATAAATCCGGCACAATACAACGGTAATGCAGGCTTAGCACTTCAATCTGTGGATCCCACATTGCGCTGTCCCACAGATAGCTATGACCAAAAACAAGCACTGGCCCTTCACCTTTATCAAGGTAGTGCATCGTTTTATTATCAACGGTAAATGTAGCCATTGACTCTTTTCCTTATTACTAGTTGCGTTTTGGCGCGATAATAACAACTATTGTTAATTAACAACACGCTTCAAACACTTATAAGACCAGTGAATACAAAATGCCTTTGTATCAGCCCATTCAGCTTAAACGTTTCTAAGCGACAATCACTGGCCATGATTTCTACATAGCCGAATATTTGCAGCTGATTGTTTCCATCCCCTTTTTGTACAGAACCCAGGCAATGGCACCAGCGGCAAAGTTGCCAATCATTGCACCAATAAATAACCCCGGTAATCCTGCAACTTGAGAACCAAGCCATATCGCAGGCAAGAAACAGGCAAACAAACGAAGACCTGAAATCAATAGTGCTCGCATCGATAGCGTCAAAGCATTACAGATCGAAACCATCAGCATGCACACGCCAAGCGGGCCAAGACTTAAAGGTACCCAGGTAAGATGAATCATCAGTACTTTGCTGACAGATGCTTCACTGGACATTAACTCAGTCAAAAATGGAGCAGCAAAAAGCAGTACCACCGCAATAACGAACTGCCAAGCAAGCACAAATTTCACCGCCAGCTGAATCAGCGCTCTGATTTTGCAGATATCTTTAGCACCCAACAACCTGCCCACCATAGGCGGCATTGACATAGTCAGCGCCAGAATCACGACAATAGAGAAAAACTCCATCCGCGACCCCAGAGCCCAGGCAGCAACTGTTGCAGCGCCAAAACCCGCAACCAACTTTGTTGCCAACATAGAAGACAATGGCGGCAATAACTGACTGAGCATTGCCGGAGCCATAATATGAACCAGCTCTTTAAGCGAGTTCATCACATTCAGCCCTTGCCAGTTGAAACTCATCCAGTGACGTTTAATCACCAGTGGGTAAACAATCAGAATACCAAGGGAAAACGCCGTCACTGTTGCCCAGGCAGCACCGACCAAGCCCATGTCCAGCGTAAAGATATAGATAGGATCCAACACCATGTTAGTCAGGCTGGTGACAACCATCATACTACCCGGCAACATGGTGTTCCCGTTAGCCCGGCAGAGACTGTAAGCAAAATAAAGCATTGCACCGGACCATGAACTCGCCAGCCAGACAGGCCAGTAGTCATCGACAACAGGCATAACCTCAGCCGGTGCGCTCAACAGGCCCAATATTGGCCCACGCAGAAACCAGATACACAAGCAGATCAGAAAAACACTGATAGCACCAGTCAGTACAACCAAACCACCCAGCTGTTTTGCTCGTTGCAGCTCTTCAGCACCAAGAACACGTGAAATTAGTGAAGTGGTCGCGATGCCTAAACCAACCTGCAAGCCGATAATGACCATTTGCATGGGTAAGGTAAAGCCCTGCGCAGCAAGGGGTAAAACGCCAAGCTGGCCGATAAAAGCACTATCAACAAGCTGGAAGCTCATTAATGAAAGTACGCCAAACAGCATCGGCCAGGTCATGGTAAATAACTGTCGTCCAAGACCCGGATACGACGTACGCGATTTTTCCGATATTTGAGAATCCATTCAGTGCGCTCTTATCGTGTTACCAGAGATACCAAATTTGCAGGACGGTAATAGACCGACTTTAACACCTTGCCCTGACGAATAATTTTACCTTCCAGATCAACATCTTTTGCACACTTGGCAATAATGAACTCACCTTTTTGGCTACCGGTAATTTCCACACCCTGACCAGCATAATGGGCAACAGTATCGGTAAATTCCTGTTCATTACGACAAACCTTGCTCATATTGCTAGAGTGAACCTCATCCCAACATGGTACAAAATCAATATTTAAGCGCTGAGCGATCTGTAACAACAAATCAATCAAATAGCTAATCCCAAGGTTTGACTCTACCTGCTTATCGCCCAAATGCACCAAGCGTCCCATCAACACATAAACAGAATCAACAATCGCATCAGCTTGTTCTACCAGAGAGTCTGCTTCTGCCAGCTCAGTCAGTTCCTCAACAGCCAACGAGGTATGGAGTGCATCATTCTTCTCATTAAGCGTCGCCGGAGTCTCAATATCCAGGTCAAACGTTGTACGAAACTCATGAATATCGCGGTACAGGTGATCAAATAACGGCTGATCTAAAACAGCAAGCTTCATTTACGATTCCTTTAACACTAGCAGTCAGATAAAAACAAAAAAATCAGCGCCTACAGCCATAGCTACAGGCGCCGATCACGTTATCTGATTCAAATTGAGCTGATGTAATCCACCAGCAAAACAAATCAAATACTCCGATAAGAAGTATATAACAGGAAACCGATCCTTTTCATCGACAGATAACAAGAAGGAACCTTTCTGTAATCAATAAATAAAGGGGGACATTGCCACTGAAAAGCATTTCGCCTATAAAACAAGACACGAAAAAACATACCCTTTAGCTATAACCACCTAATCGCAAGCACTATTTTTCATGGTCTGTCTGTATTTTATTGCATTTAAGTGAGCAGTATCACAGAAAACCCGTGCACACAAACTATACTCACCCGTTCAATTGGCTAAGGTAAAAACAATTTCGTTATGTGCGAAAATTGCAATAAAAAAACTAAAACATACCGTGTGAAAAGAAGCTTCCTAGAAAGAACTTTCACACACAGGAACCATCAGAAATACAAATGTGAGGAGTGCAAAACACACTTTTTCATCAAGATTGGTTCCCAAACCGTTACCCAGTAACGACAGGATTCATTTCCGAACAGTTATAAAAACAAGGCCACATCAAGTGGCCTTATTTTCTTCTACTCACGCTCTCTTCCCTATCACTCATCGCTTGTTTATAACATTATCTTTTTTCACACTTTTAACGTGAACATATGTGCTTTTGAGCCTCACGCTTGCTCCTTTCGATCCCTTCCCATAGAAATTAAAGGTGAAATATTAACTCTGACATAGAATAATGCGCAAAAAACGATCAAACACATAAGTTTGACATCACAGAGGCGCATTATTCCTCTATAATCTTCGACCGTATATTTGGTCAGGCTATGCCGTCTGCTTTAGGAACAAAGAATGTCATTTTCATCACAAAGTTTTTCTCAAGAAATCGTGCGTGCTCTAACTGAGTGCGGATACGAGAAGTTAACACCCATCCAGCAACAAGCGATTCCACAAGCTCGTCGCGGTCACGATATTCTTGCGAACGCGCAAACAGGTACAGGTAAGACTGCGGCCTTTTCTTTGCCGATCATCCAGAAAATTTGTGACAATCCAAAGCCAAACAGCCGCTTTAATGTTCGTGCACTAATCCTGGCACCAACCCGAGAGCTTGCTGCTCAGATCGCAAAAAATATTGAAGACTACACCAAATATGTACCTGTCAGCGTTGCCGCAATCTATGGCGGTACCAAAATGGGGACTCAGGAGAAAAAGCTGGAACAAGGTCTGGACATCCTTGTAGCCACTCCTGGCCGACTGATTGAACATATGGAATTAAACAACGTTTCTCTGGCGAACCTTGAATTCCTGGTGTTCGATGAAGCAGACCGTATGCTGGACATGGGCTTTATTGCAGATATGCGCACCATTATGGGTGATATCCGTAGCCAGCCTCAAACAATGCTGTTCTCTGCAACCTTCTCAAGCCAGATGAACAAACTGGCTAATGAAATTCTTCGCAAGCCTAAACGTATTTCTGTTAGCCCGGAAAACGCTACAGCTGATACCGTTGCCCACGTTGTTTACCCTGTCGATCAAGAACGTAAGCGTGAACTGCTGTCAGAACTGATTGGTAAGAAGAACTGGCAACAAGTGCTGGTTTTCGTTAACTACAAAGAGACTGCTAACGAACTGGTTAAAGAGTTGAAGCTTGATGGCATCAAGGCGGTTCTTTGCCACGGCGACAAAGCACAAAGTGCACGCCGACGCGCACTTGACGAATTTAAAGAAGGTAAGGCTCGCGTCATGGTTGCAACTGAAGTTGCTGCTCGTGGCCTGGATATTCAAGGCCTGCCGCACGTAGTTAACTATGATATGCCATTCCTGGCGGAAGACTATGTACACCGTATCGGTCGTACCGGTCGTGCTGGTCAGAAAGGCCATGCTGTTTCTTTTGTCAGCCGTGATGAAGAGCTGACTCTGGTTCAGGTTGAAAATCTGATCCAACAGCGTATTCGCCGTATCCAACTTGCAGGTTATGAACCAGCTAACCGAGATGCTCTGCTGACTAAGATGCACACTAAACCGGCCTTTAAAGACCGCCGTGGCCGCCAGAATAACCCTACGGCTCAGTCTGATGCCGAGCGCCGCGTTCGCCTGCATCGTGCGATCAAAAACCGCGCAAAAATCACTAAGCTGAAAAAATAATTTCAGTCTGAACTATTAACCGCTGCCATTAATATCAAAATGACATCGGCTATAAAAACAAAAAGCGCAGGCGATGCTCTAGCGGCCTGCGCTTTCTTTATCTGTTCAATTAGCTCAAATACTGCTTTAATGCATCGCCAGGTATCGAACTCTGAGTCGCAACAGCAAATGACGCCCACTTGGCACCTTCTTCCATTGCATCTTCGATAGGTAACTGATTAACCAATCCATTGATCAAACCGGATGCAAAAGCATCGCCCGCACCAGTCGTATCCACCACTTTACAATTGACCGCCGGAATACTGAAACAACCATCAGCAGTATAAGCGACAGCTCCATCAGCGCCATCTGTTACAATAAAATATTGTAACGCATCACCCGCGATAGTTAACGCATAGTCCCACGCCTCAAGCTCACTTCTCCCTTCCAGATCTGATTTTGAAGTGATCAGTACATGACAAGGTCGCTTTCGTTCATCTTTAGCCAGTTGTGCAATCACTAACGTTTTCTCAAGAGCCTCTTTAGCCCATTCAGCACAACCTTCAGCTGATGAATTAATATAAAGAGCATCCCAGCGAGAAAAATCCGGAGGTGTACCAAGAACAAACTTCGGACGCTCCGGACGTATAATGGTGCGCTCTCCGTCCGGTGTCATGATTAATAGCAATTCAGGAGTTGCCACATCATTACGGTGTAACAAACCACAATTTAATCCATGCAAACCAGCTTCGGCCAACAACCAGTCAGCTGTTTTATCACAACCGACCTGGCTCACAAGAGATACATTATGGCCTGCCCATACTAAACCCAGGCCGGTATTAGCACCACCGCCACCAAGACGTCGACCACAATCTTTATAGTGATGGCGCCCTCCTGTAGTAAGAGGTTTATCCAACTGTACAACCCGATCACAATTCAGGTTTGCAATCAGCATAATATTTGCCAAGCGATCTCTCCTGTCCAGACTAACTCTGCTCACAGCTTATAATTCTGAATAACCATAATATGTAAATGATATAAAGAATGATTCACCATTAAAAAATGCAGAGCCAATAAAGTTAGTAAGATCACATAAAAAAACGTGAAGTGGTTAAAACAACCACTTCACGCTTATTTATTCGAAAGAACTAAATGTACTTAGCAGTAATCAGCGTATGGATTTGCCTGCGGCAGCTCAATCGCCTGATCAAACTCGGAAAGCGTCATTGTCTCCTGAGTCATAGACACTGAACTATCATCCATTACGCTCTCGCCAAAGTGATAACGAATTGTCTCTGTGCCTTGACAGGCCGCAACATCATTTTGTTCTGCTACATTTCGAATCTGAACATTCTTATCATGGTAAGCCAGCATCGCTTTTTCACCATACTTATTACTTAGCATTGCCAGAGTCTGTGCCGGCGACAGTACCAGCCCTGTCGCATTGTTACCGCCAAAGCCTTTTGCATTCAACAGTACTGCTTTAAAGTCTTCGCCATTTTCACCGGCAAACTTATGTTCAGTCAGAATATCCAGGTTAGACTGATGAACATCATCAGAAATGTGATCAATTGTCTTGATTGCCGGAATCCAGCCATATTGCCACACACCCAGAGAAGCAATCAGCTGATCGCCTGCCGCTGCGCCCATTGAGTGACCGACATAAGACTTAATCGCTGTTACAGGCCAGCTATCAATAGCAAATGTTTTAGCTACTTCATTCAAAATATGGCTTTCTGTAACACGGTTTTGTGGAGTACCTGTGCCGTGAGCCTGAACATACGTCTGCTTCACGCCCTCTTCGCCAAGAATCGCTTTTGCCAATGCAGTAGCCTTCGCCATAGTCACATAGTTGCCTATACCCGGTGCAGAGATAGATTTCTTGTTGGCATCGGCGTTTACAAACACATCTGCAACTGAACCATAAACCGTCGCACCCAGTTCAAGAGCCAGCTCATCATCCATCAGAACAACGAACTGTGAAGACTCAGCCATCGTAAAGCCTGCGTTAGCAGAAAACGGACGGCAAGCACGGCGATTATCTACCACATCGCTTTTATCCAGTGCCTTAAGCTGTTCATCCTCAGCCAGTGCTCCCATAACACGGAAGCCTTCCATAATTTCAGCAACAACCGGAGCTTCCGCATTACCGACAATCACCACCTTCGATTTACCGTGCTGAATGTCGTACATGCCCTGGCGCAGGTTATACAGGAAGGTGGCACACGCCCCCATGTTAGTTCCCGTAGTACCAACACTGTTGATGACATAGCTATTTACAAAATCCGCAGGCATTTCCGCTAGCGATAATGCCATCATCTTCGAGCTGACACGTCCACCTGTCAGAGGAGCAGCCAACATACCTGAAAGAGACTGGTCATCCACCTGAGCAAGTGCACTGCCGGCATAAACTGAAACCTCATCAGGCTTAACGTGTTTCATTACCTCAGCCCAGTCGAAACCAAGAGAGTTCAACGCATCAGATGCGCCGTAAACAGTCAGCTTCAGGCCGCGAGGATGGAAACGTGAGTTATAAAGCTTACCCGGGTCGAAACCGGCTGGGATATTACCACCACTGGATACAGGGAATGACACACGATCTTCAAGCAAAGCATCCAGCGCACCATTTACGGTGATTTGTACCTTGCTACCCTGCTCTTCAACGGTCCAGTTATCCGGAATCTTTGTAGGCAGTTTAGACTTACGCAGAGTAAAAGTGATTTGCTCACTTTCAGTGTTAAGGTTCGCTTTGTACTGATAAAGCAAGTTGTCAGGGTCGAACGAATCGATGCGTCGAACTAAAGTACCCGCCTTAATTGCTTCAATAAGTTCAGAATCCAACTCGCTACTGCTTGCCAAACCCATTCGGTGCGCTAAATCCTGCCACGTGCTTTCCATCTCTTTTTCAGACAGTGCATCGGCAACCATTCGCTTGTAGCTGTGAAATCCGGAGCTACGACCTGCAGCATTAACGCCACCAAATCCGACAATCAGTGGTAACTTTGTCATCCTAAACCTATCTCTTTTTATTGCGATGGCGCATAGGTTACCAATTTACGCTGTTCATTCACCTAAAATATATGCCAAAATCACTGCCAATCAGGCCAAACACCCATAAGTGATTCTAAATATGAAAGTTGCTTTTGCCCTTTATCATCGCGCCTTAGTGACCGGTGTCTCGCTGGCAGCAGAGATGTTGAGCAGCGCAGCAAGCCTTCGCCCTCGCCAACAACAAAAATCAGCCCCCTTTGAAATCAAACTGGTTGCTCCTACGTTAGAGCCACCTAAGGTTCCCGCCGGTCTCAAACTTCAACCGGATATTACTTTCAGCGACGAACAGACTTTCGACACCATCATTCTGCCACCAATGTGGGGGAACCCAATGTCAGCCCTTCACCAAGCACCGGAGATCATTCCCTGGCTGAAGAAGCAATATCAGCAAGGTGCACAACTGGTAGCAACCGGAACAGGCGTTATTTGGCTGGCAGAAAGCGGTTTACTGGACAACCAGGTTGCCACAACTCATTGGTATTACTACGATAAATTCGCAACACGCTATCCTAAAATCCGGCTGAACAGACAAGCATCTATTACCGCTGCCAATGGCCTGTTTTGCACCGGAAGTATCAACTCCCAGTCTGAAATGATCCTCTATCTAATTGCAGAAAACTTCGGCCAAAAAACGGCAAATACCATTGAAACTCACTTTGGTCATGAGATATCCAAATCCACCCAGCAGCCGTTTTACCAGATCGGTGGCCAAGTGCAGTTTGATGAGTCGATAGCACTGGCGCAGGACTGGATGAAGCGAAACCTTTCAACCCCCATTACTGCTCAGGTCATCGCTGATCATTGTGGCCTGCCGCTACGTACCTTTAATCGTAAATTTAAAGATCAGGTCGGAGAATCGCCGCACCAATATCTGCAAAAAATACGGATGGAAGTTGCTCAACAATTGCTTCGTGATTTTAGTATGTCAGTTCAGGATGTTGCTGAACAAGTGGGCTACAAGGATGCTTATCACTTTTCAACCCGTTTTCAAAAACAGTTCAGCATGACACCAATTCAATACAGAAGGATGGTAAAAGCAAAGATATACAACCCTTAAAACTTAAATCGAGCTTAATACAGACTATTCTTAAAATTATCAAAGGTGTTTATGAAGTGAGACACATACAACTCAAATTCAATCACTATCATAGGGAGTAAGCCTGTGGAGGAAATGTGTCGTATGTATAAAATCAATTTTTTGCTTCGTGTTATCAGTGCCTTATTACTTATATTCTGTTTACCATTACAAGCAGCCCTACACCCTGTCAGCTCAACAGAAATCAACGAAAACCAATGTCGTCTGGATATCTTTCATCTTTTTAAAAATGATCAGAAAAAGTTCGAGAGCAATATGCAGTTGGCAATGATCACTGACGTCCGGCACAGACACCGTTACATCGCAATCAAAGCAGATATCAATCATCCCGCAGGGTTTGAAAATATCAGCTACTACCGTTCCGGACAGCCAGTTGAAGTTTTCACTGCAAACTGGCGCAAGAATGGAAACAAACATAGTGTGACCCGGCTGGTTATGTTGGGAGGAACCAGCGACAAGCAGGCATTTGATGTGTTCACTAAGCTTGTACATCAGGACGAAGGACACTTCGAAATTAAAAGATCCGGAAACCGTTATCGCTTCAATGCTGACAGCCAAGATTTAGATGACTTTTTCAATTGTCTGCAAAGAAACCGCTGATAGCATTCCGGTTGCTTCTGGAGTTAGGCTCTGTAATTAATGAGCCAAACAAAAACGCCGCCAGTGAAATTACTGGCGGCGTTTTTTACTATTTAGCTATATTAATTTGATGCATTACAAAACTGACGTGAATGTGGCTGCTTCACTCTATCTGTAATGTCATCATACTCACCGTCAATAACTGTGCCATTCATACTCTGGGAGAAAGGCTGCCCCTGCTGCCTTACTGCTTCTTCATAGGCGGCAGTCATCTTCTTTTTGATAAACGGACGAGCAATCAAAGCTGCGATGCTAACAAATAGCCCCATTACTGCTGCCAGTGTTAATGTGAAAAAACCGACAATCAAAGCAACGACACTCGCAACAAAATTCTTCATACACCAGCCTCTTTTCATCTGTTGATATATCTATCTTCATCTCTATGACTTGCAGTCTATCGGAACAAACATGAATCAATCATGAACAAGAAGCAAAAAAGAGCCCTCAATAGTTGAGGGCTCTTCAGATAGTACTGTGAATATGATTAATTAGTTCTTAGCGACTACCGGGATACCAGTTCCGCGGGCATTACCACGAGGCTGAATAAATACCGCCGGTGTCCATGCAGGAACAGACAGTGTGCTATCTTTCACCGTTGCACCAGAAGCCAGTTCTGATTTATGCAGCGGACTCAGCTCAAGTCCTGTTACACCATTTAGTGTAAAGTCTTGTTGTTCAGGCGTTGCGTTAATCACAATCACCATAGCATCAAGGTTTGGATCAATATCTGAGTTCAGCGCCTGACCATTATCAATTGACATCACAATCAGCCCCGGAACCTGATCTGCACCTGTATTGTGGAAATCAACACGAGCCTTCACTTCACTGCCTTTACCCAATGTGATTAACGGGTATTGCTGACGCAGGTCAGTCAATTCTTTAAAGAACTCAACCATCTGCTCAGTATACTCACTGTATGGCTTAGCCGATTCAGCCGCTCCGTTAATTACATCCGTAATAACGCTGTAATTATCACCGTCTTTGTCTTTACGAGGCAGACCTTTATCCCAGTTGTTATCCTGAAGAGTAAAGTCGACTTTGTTGTACCAATCGCCGGAATCATAAGAGTCTCGCTGCATTGACTTCGAACGCAACAGTTCTGCTCCCATCTGGGTAAATGGCACGCCCTGCCCCAGCATTACAGTAGCCAAAGATACCGCCTGCATACGAACACGAGTCAGTGTTCTCAGTGAATAGTCAATCTTGTACTGGTTGTTATCCCATAACGTTTGATTATCGTGCTTAGAAACATAGTTCAGCACTTCTGTCGGATCTTCCGCGTAACCTGCATATTGACAATCTTTACTAGTTGGCTCGTCACAATTACCGCTGTAATAAACTTTATCACCATGTTTGACCAAACCAGTAGAGTCAATCATTACAAAGTCTTTCAGGTTACCAGCCATACCTAACCGTACGATATCCGTATTATGCAACGCTTCTGCTTTAGTGGTTTCAGAGATATCATTCTTCAGAACATAAGCCCCGTTACCAAAGCCCTGATTCTTACGAATATCCTCTTTACCATCGAAAGGTGTGCCACCACGAACCGCATCACGAAGGCGATCAGAATAACTACCAATACCTGTACCACCGAGGTTTTTCTGGGTTGCTTGCGTAAATAAACGATCGTTCTCTACTTCTCCGAAATTCCAGCCTTCACCGTAGAAGTAGGTATTCGGGTCAACTTTCTTGACCGCTTCCAGCGAATTCTGAATTTGTGACAACGGATGGTGACCCATTAAGTCAAAGCGGAAAGAGTCAATCTTATAGTCACGAGCCCATACGACCAATGAATCGGTAATCAATTTCTCCATCATGGCATGCTCTGGCGCGGTATTTGAGCAGCAGGTAGAGTTTTTCACGCTGCCTGTTATCTCATCCAGGCGATTGTAGTACCAAGGTACTATCTTATCCAAAACAGAGGTCTTTGAGTCAGGTCCTGCTGAATTAGTGTGGTTATAAACAACATCCATAACCACGTTCATACCAACACTTTCCTTCACTGACTTAATCGCTTCACGAAGTTCAAGAATACGCTTAGTACCATCTGCATTTGTTGAGTATGAGCCTTCCGGCACTGTGTAATGGAATGGATCGTAACCCCAGTTAAAGCCATCAGTTTGTGACACAAAACGGTTCAGTTCCTGAACAACCGGATTGGTTGGACTATCGTCAGCCTTAATAGTTTCTAATACATCAGCAATTGTCTTTTCTGAAGAGCAATACTGTTTGAAACGTGACTCTTTAACACCGGAGTTCACATCACACAACTTACTAAAAGGCTGATCAATTTCGGCAACTTTTGCCGGCTCTTCATTGATAGTTGCGATATCAAAGAACGGCAACAAATGTAAGTGAGTTGTACCATTTTCCTTAAGTGATTTAAGGTGATTAACAGGAACAGAGTCTGTTTGGGTAAAAGCTCCGTATTTTCCGCGTAGCGTTTCCGGAGTTGACTGATCCAAGGCGGAAAAATCACGAACATGTGATTCATAAATCACAAAGTCAGCAGGGTTGTCCTGTTTAACCGGACGCTGCAATTCATCCCAACCATCAGGTTTAAGTGATGGATCATTCAGGTCAATAACCTGACTGAATTCAGAGTTCATTGAAAGACTCAGAGAATATGGGTCTGTAACCTGATAGCTTTCCACTTTACCTGATAACGGGTGAAAGACATTAACCAAATAACGATAATAAGTTCCGCTGGCTGCTTTATCTGTTGTCAGTGACCAGATACCAGACTGCTCATCATAAGCCATCTGCAGTCGACCCAGCTCTTTCTTATTTTCGTCAAACAGCACAGTAACTACATTTTGCGCCGAAGGAGCCCAAAGTTTAAATTGAGTACCGTCGTCTGTCAGCATTGCACCAAGATCTGCTTTTTGTGCAGCACCTGCAAATAGCTGATCCAGAGCACCGGCTGACTGTACTTTTGTCGCCGCAATGAGCTGACTTTTCTCATCAACAGCCATCGCTACCAATTCAGCTTTCATAACAGGTCGCATATCAATATCTGCGTCGATAGAAAATGCAGCCTGATTGGCTAATACAGGAAACTTGGATTTAATGCCTTCAGACAAGGTTGAAGATTTTAAAACAATGTATTGTTCATCAAATGTATAATCTTTCTCCGGTTCAATATTACCGCCCAGTGATACATACAGACGAACTTCCTTCGCATTTTTCGCTTTTTCCCAAACAAGCGTATGACCATCAACTAAATGAGCTTCAGCATTTGAAATACCAGAAACGGCAATAAATGCTTCTTCACGACTGTCCATACCGTTTGTGTTGCCTGCTACATATGATGCAGTTCGATCACTGAACTCAGTAAGGCTCAGCTTAGAATTCCCCCCAATCAGCTTATCTTTATTTTCATCCCTCAGAATAAAGTTAATACAGTCTGTCTTACCTGCTTTAACTGGCAGTCGCCAATAAGGCCCAAGTTTATCCTTGCCTGCTGGTTTATTCTTTTGGTCTCCCAGCCATGAGTTACTGACTTATCGGCACGATCACAGGTTTCATCGTTCCAGATATACAGGTCATAATTTGCAGCAGCATCTACGTTACCATCCTTCATAACGTAGTAGATCACGGCCTCATCGCTATCCGCTTTAACAGGCTCATCAACTGGCCCGGACACAGGAAGTTTTGCTGCTGCACCATCTGTCTCTGGCAGCACAATATTAATTTTAGGTGCATTAGTTGTGTCAAAGTACCCCCCACCGGTTTCAGGGCTCGCCTTAGCGTCAGATGAGGATGAATCATTACATCCAACAACCGCAACAACAGAACACAGAGGAATAATTACTTTAGCTATCGTAGACAATTTAAAGTTCACGTCTCTTTCCTTGAACACTCATAATTTTATTGGGGGAAGTAAAAAAATTAGAGTTTTATTTTTATGGCGAGAGAAGATAATCGAGCAGATGCACTACAAACTGTGACAGTAAGCACTTGATTAGTAAATTAATAACGAGATTTAATTACATTTCAGTACTAAGTCACTGTTTGTAGCGTGTTAATATATTCGTCACCAATGTACGAAATGTTATACAGATCAAATCAATAAGAAATGATATGCACCTGGTTTTATTTTTAATAATTTCATACCAACAAGCATGAAGAGTCTGGTTCCCAAGGATCAATTCATAATCTTCTAATCAAGAATCGGACTCAAACAAAAAACACAGTGATTATTGAAAAGATCAATTGATCCAATATTATTGCACTAATAATCCTTGCTTATCAGGCCAACGATGATTAATACACAATGGCTTCAAACCTTTATAACTCTGGTTGAAGTCGGCCATTTTACCCAGACCGCCGAAAAGCTATTCATGACCCAACCAGGTGTGAGCCAACATATTAAGAAACTGGAAGAACAGGCTGGTACCCCACTACTCCAAAGGTACGGTAAGCGATTTGAACTGACTCAAGCCGGTGAAACCCTTTATCGCTATGGCTGCCGTCGACAAAAAGAAGAATCAGAACTGTTTCATCAGCTACAAAATGATGACCCGTATAGCGGTGAATGCCGATTTGCCTGTTCTGGCTCTCTGGCTACATTCTTATATCCCCATTTTCTCGACTATCAGAAAGCACACCCCGATCTCACTATTAAGCTGGAAGCCGCACCAAATAAACGCATTATTGAAAGCTTGAAGGCAAACGAGATCGAAGTTGGAATTGTCACCAGAGAAGTAGAATCAGATGACATTAAGCAAATGCTTATTGGGCAGGAAACACTTTGCCTGGTTGTGCCATCATCATTTGCCAAAGAAGATGTCAGTCTTGAACGACTTCAACAGCTCGGATTTATCAATCACCCGGATGGAGAGCATTATTTAAGGCAGATGTTCACAGCTAACTATAATGAAACATTACATAATATATCTTCGGTGAAGATAACGGGTTATATCAACCAGCTGAACCAGATTTTGCTTCCGGTTTCACAAGGGTTAGGCTTTACCGTATTACCAGAAAAAACAGTGAGCAGCTTTCCCCATCAAAACAAAATATCTGTTGTTACAACTGCACAGGCTGTAAGCGAAGCACTCTACCTCATAACAAAAAAACATCGGCCTTTACCCAAACGTTATGAGTATTTTGTCGATCTAATCAAAAAGCTGTTTTAAACCGCCAAAACAACAAAGCCTTGCTAAGCAAGGCTTTGACTTATTACTGCACGCAGATGCTAACCAACCAGATTTATTACAAATCTCGCATTAATATTTCAAATTCTTCTTCTGCGGACTCAATTATTTTTGCTAGTTCTCTGGCATCATCACTTGCCATGTGAAGCTGCCAGCGAACCTCATCATGACTTACCGGATCACGACATACAATATCTGTCGCTTTACCGCTTGAAAAGAAGTACAGATCGTCGAACTCAGCTTTCAGGCTATTATTTTTCTCCTTGATATTGACTTCCAACTCCCCTGTAGGAATAACTGTTACATCTGCATGTAGTCCTCTATGACCTGGCAAGATAAATTGCCGATGAACAGCTAACATACTCTGCCTCCCATCTTAACCCACCATCAACTTTAGTTTAGCTAAGATAAGAGGCCTCAGATGAGGATTCACAAAAACAACACAATTATTCAACATTTTGTTTGATATGGATCAGAGTATTATTCTCACTTTATGCTAATAGGTGAATAGTTCTTCAATACTCCTTCAGTGTAGTCAATCATGTTTAAAACGGTGAAACTTTTTAAGCTGATACCAGCGATTTTCAGAACCGATAACCCAACCCAATTGAAGACAGTGCGTGCCTTATATCAAGATCCTCGTCATCAATACGCGTCGGAACAACATAACGCAAAGACAGTTCCCACCGTTTAAAATTCACGACAAAACCGATATGAGAATTAAAACCAAAACCGGTACTGTCGAAAACGACCTCATCACCACTATCGGTCAATAAGTCACCTTCAGCATTCAGGTAATTCAATCCGACACCAAACTCAAGACGAGAACTTTTACAGTGTCCGCACAAAGTCTTATCTCCCCATTGATAAAACAAGATTGGTGTCAGTGAGAATGAAATCCCCTCAAAGTCACCATCCCGATAACGTTTATCATCTTTGTCATAGTCGAGCTTAAAGTAAGTGGTACTGAGTTCAGTGTGATACCCCCATCTTGTATCATCTGAAAAGTATGCTGGAGGCTGGATGAATGTGAGCACCGGGGTGATCAGGTTTGACGAATTGAAAGGGACATCATCAAACTGTCCCTTGCTGGAGACTTTTGTATTACCAGTACTCTTTACTATGCTCAGCTTTACCGACGGAGTTCTGAAAATCGAGTCATCATCTTCCGCCATCACCTGTGGCAACGGGCACAGCAAAAAAACACTAGAAAAAATCCATTTTCTTATTTGCATTTGCGACCCCTTTTTTAGTCATCCTTCCTTAAAATTGTACAAATGAACATCAAAAAGGGGCAAATTAACATAGTGATTTATCAATAATTAGCAGTATGGATTAAAACAAACTGCCATTAAGATATAAGTGGCACACAATGCTTGCTATGTAGCCTAAAGCAATCACAGGCAACCACTTCAAGTGACCGAAAAAGGTGTACTTACCATGAGCCGCTCCCATTAAAGCCACACCGGCAGCAGAGCCAATAGATAGCAAGCTACCACCCACACCTGCGGTAAGTGTTACCAATAGCCAATTACCCAAACTCAGCTCAGGCTGCATGGTTAATACAGCAAACATTACCGGGATATTATCGACAATCGCTGACAGCACGCCGACCATAATATTGGCCCAGACCGGATCCCATTGGGTGTACATCACCTCTGAAACTACGCCTAGGTACCCCAATAAGCTCAGGCCTCCTACGCACATAACTACACCATAGAAGAAAAGTAAGGTGTCCCATTCCGCATGCGAGATCCTTTTGAATACGTCAAATGGCACCACAGAACCCAGCCTGTCCAAAGCCGCTTCATCCTTATTGGCCCGAGCAATCGCCCGTTTCTTTTCCAAAGATTTTGGCAGGGTTTTAACCAAAAAGAAGCTAAAGAACTGTAGATAGGCCAGCCCCATCATCATGCCAACAACAGGAGGGAAATGTACCCAGGCATGAAAAGCTACTGCAGTCATAATCGTCAGAATGAACAAGCCGACAATTCTGCGAGCCCCACGCTTGAGCTCAATATACTCACCCACAGTGTTCGGCTGCGTTTTCGGAACAAACAACGACATAATTACAGCAGGTACAAGGTAATTAACCAATGACGGGATAAAGAGATCGGTAAACTGCAGGAAGCTAACTAACCCGGCCTGCCAAACCATCAACGTTGTGATATCTCCGAATGGACTAAATGCTCCACCGGCATTTGCTGCAACTACAATATTGATACAAGCTAGATTTATGAAACGGGTATTATCGCCGCCGACTTTCATCACAACAGCACACATCAAAAGCGCGGTCGTCAGGTTATCTGCGATAGGAGAGATAAAGAATGAGAGAATACCTGTCAGCCAGAAAAGCGTCCTGAAATTAAAGCCTTTGCTTACCATCCATGATTGAAGCGCATCAAAGAGCCGTCGCTCTTCCATGGCATTTATATAGGTCATCGCTACTAACAGGAACAACAATAGTTCCGCATATTCGAGCAGGTTATGCTCTAGCGCGTGTTTAGCTAGATCAATCTGGTCCTGCTGCTGAAATACGAACCCAATCATCAGCCATATGATACCAGCCGCCAACAGAACAGGTTTCGATTTACGTAACTGTAAATACTCCTCCCCCATCACCAGGCAGTAGGCTAACCCGAAAATCACTAACGCGGTATAACCAACCGTTGACTGGGTTAAATCCATTCCCGTCTCTACGGCCATCACAGGCGATGCGGCAAGTAGTCCTGTTAATAAAAGTACAAGCTGTTTAACAAACATTTTCCTCTCAGCTCCTTGAGAAATATAAAATCCAGCTAACTATCCATACTGTAAACATTTATTAACCTGTAGAATATCAATCAAACAAACAGAAAAACAACAAAACATTAACACGCGACTATTTTTTCAGCTTACTAACTGCCTAAAATCGCAAATAATGAAACGATAAATATATTTTTGTAAGCTTCATCACCTACTGGCTCTCTTCGCTTTACTTAACACGCAAATGGTAATAATTTTCATTACGAATTAACGTTTTGAATTTTAAGGGAGAGAACAATGGAACAGGCATATCACCCCGATCCATTGGTAAAAGTTAGAGATCTGGAAGTGACCTATATTACCGACAACGAAGATTTCCGTGCCGTTAAAAAGGTCAGCTTCGATATCGGAAAAAGTGAAATATTCGGTCTGGCGGGAGAGTCAGGCTGCGGCAAAAGCACTATCGCCTTTGCCATCAACCGCCTTCACAAGCCACCAGCACTGATCACAAACGGTGAGATAAATTACAACGGCACCAACCTGCTCCAGCTGAGTGAAAAAGAGATGGGCGTTATCCGCTGGAAAGAGATTGCAATGGTTTTCCAGAGTGCGATGAACTCACTCAACCCGGTTCTGCCCCTCAAGGAACAATTTGCCGATGTTATGCGACATCACCTTGGGTGCACTAATGAAGAGGCTTATGCCAGAGCTGAAAAGCTGCTTGATCTGGTCAACATTCCTCGCGAACGATTATCTGAATTTCCGCACCAGTTCAGTGGAGGAATGCGTCAACGACTGGTTATCGCCATTGCACTGAGTCTGAATCCTAAGCTAATCATCATGGATGAACCAACAACGGCACTTGATGTCGTCGTTCAACGTGAAATCCTGCAACAAATCTACCAACTGCGTAAAGAGTTCGATTTCTCTGTGCTATTTATTACTCACGACCTCGCTCTAATGAGCCAGCTTTGTGATCGTATTGCTGTTATGCGTCACGGTGAAATTGTTGAAGTCAATAAGGCAAAGGAAATCAGGAATAATCCTCAACACCCATACACCCAACAGTTATGGGCATCATTCCCTAACATTCACGAAGAAGCTGAACACATCAGCGTGACGGAGGATATTTCAGCATGAGCCAGCCAATCATTGAAGTTAAAAGCGTCACTAAGGAATTTGCAGCCGGCGGCGGTTTCGGCTCAAAGGAAATATTCCGAGCACTGAATAACGTCAGCTTTACCCTGCACAAAGGCAGAACACTCGCCCTTGTTGGCGAATCCGGTTGTGGAAAAAGCACCTGTGCAAGACTGATCACCAAAGTTCACAGCCCGACTGAAGGCGAAATTCTGTTCAAAGGAAAGAATATTGCCGACATCAGTTCACGCAAGGAAGTATTAAATTACCGCAGCAAGGTGCAAATGGTATTCCAGGACCCTTTCGGATCGCTCAATCCAACCCATACGATCCAACACCACCTCACCCGCCCGCTCCTCATCCATAAGCAGGTTAGCCATAAATCAGAGCTACCACAAAAACTGAAAGAGTTAATGAACCTGATCGAACTGCCGATTTCCGACCTCGATAAATACCCTCATCAACTGAGCGGCGGTCAGCGCCAACGTATCAACCTTGCCCGCGCACTGGCAGTTGGTGCAGAAGTCATCCTTGCTGATGAGCCGACATCAATGCTGGATGTCTCCATTCGCCTTGGCATTCTCAATCTGATGAAGGAAATGAAAGAGCAAAAAGGTATCGGCTTTTTGTATATCACCCATGACTTAGCCACCGCTCATTACATTGCAGAAGAAACCGCCGTAATGTACCGGGGCAAAATCGTTGAATGGGGAGATACTCGGGCAATACTCAGAAACCCGACACACCCATATACTCGTCTGCTAATTTCAGCCGTACCGGATCCTGATCTTCCATTTCACCAACTTGTTGATTCTGAGCCAGACTATTCAGTAAGTGCTGATAAAATCCGTTCGCTCAGCCTTGCTGATGTGAGTGGGTATCAGCAAATTGCCGACAATCACTTTGTCGCTAATTGGGAAGACAACAAGGAATACGTTGCATGAATGAAATTCAGTCATGGCTCACTCAAATCAAGCAGTGGTATCAACCGCAACAACGCAGAGATATCAATATCCTGATCAATGCTGTCAGCAATGCTCCCGATAGCATTTTCGGCGCGATAGAAACAGAAAAACACAGTGAGGCCCTGGCCTACTGGATCGACAGTTGCCAACGACTCTGCTGCTACTATCAGGATATCTCCGAACCGGCAGCCGAACCGGAAAAAGCCTTCGGCTACCTTCAATTCGCTTATGCAAAATTGCAGGAAATGGCCTGTAACCCAGAGCTGGATCCGGGAATGAAACGCTGGAGCTTAAAGCGGTTGGACCGCATGATTGTAGCTATGGCTGAATTTTGTCAGCGTCAGGAAGATACCAAGTGGCAGCAGGAAAACACCCAGTTAATTGAACTGCACGTTGCTTTCATGCAGGCACAAAATAATCAGAACCTCTCCTACTCCATTGCACCAGACTCTTGCTGACAAAACCAAGGGAGCTATTTTATCACCAGCCAAACCTTCACATCAGTTTTATTCCAACAATAAGGCTGATGTGAAATAAATCCTGACTTTTACTAAGCTCAATATAGCGCTATCGAACAGCTATCAAGGGTTGCAAAACAATGACATTGAAGAATATAAAACCAAACTACCTCCTAATCACTTTCTTGTGGCTCTTCTCCTTTATTCCTAATACCAATGCCGAACCTGAGCTTATGCCCAGCCCGCCGAAAATTGCGGCAAAAGCCTGGGTACTGATGAGTTACCAATCCGGCCAAATCATTGCCAGTGATAATGAAAGAGAACAATTAGCACCGGCAAGCCTTGCCAAAATCATGACAAGTTATGTTGTCGGCCAGGAATTGAAAGCTGGCCATATCGCTGCCGACGATAAAGTCATTATCAGTGAAAGTGCCTGGGGTAAAAAATTCCCCGGCTCATCGAAAATGTTCCTGAATGTAGGCGATGAAGTCTCTGTTGATGATCTGAACCACGGTGTGATTATCGCCTCTGGTAACGATGCCACCGTAGCCCTTGCAGAGCATGTAGCCGGGCACCAGTCAGCCTTTGTTGAGATGATGAACATTCATGCACAAAAGATTGGCATGATGGACAGCTATTTTGCGAACCCTCACGGACTAGACAGTGAAGGACAAGTCACTACAGCCTACGATATGGCTTTGCTGACACGATCTTTCATACACGAACTTCCAGATATTTATCCGCTATTCAAAGAAAAGTCATTTAAATTCGGCGATATCAAACAAGGAAACCGCAATGCCTTGCTATGGGATACCACACTAAATGTGGATGGTGTAAAAACCGGCTATACGAAAAATGCCGGATACAGCCTTGTTTCTTCAGCCATACAGAATGAGCAACGCTTAATCGCCGTAGTTATGGGCACTCAAAGCCCGGATGCCAGAAGGACGGAGTCTAAAAAGCTACTGACCTGGGGGTTCCGATTCTTCCAGGACATCACGCCGCAATTCAGCGGCAAAGAGCTGTCACCGCTTAAAGTATGGTATGGCTCACCATCAACAATCAGCCTCGAAGTTGCCGACGGTGGCATCATCACGGTCCCAAGACGACAGCGAAAAGATCTGGAATATAAGATCAGCTATAACCATGAACTGGAAGCGCCCGTCAGCAAAGGTCAGCAAGTCGGAAAAGTGGAATGGTATCTGGGTGAAAAACTGCTGACAGAACAGCCGATCCTTGCAGCAGAAGCTGCAGACGAAGCACCCTGGTATAAAAAAATCATTGATATGGTTTGGCGCCCAATAGCGCAATGGTTCACCGACCGTGACTGGGGGAGCTTTGGTGGCTAACCTAACCACTCAAACGACAAAATGAAAAACAGGCCAGTTATCTTCCTACAGGCCTGTTTCATTACAAAGAGTTTTATGCTTTAAAATCAGTGTTCTGGTTTCATCCATACTGATTTGAAATCAAACCATCCCATTGAGTTCGACTGCATTCCCTGCAAAACACCTGAATCATCAACACCATGCCAGTTGTGAAACAGCGGAAGTATCTGACCACTTTGGACCAAACGTGCACCTATATCCTGACAAGGAGAAGTTTTCTCAGGGTCAGCTCGCCATCGCATAACAGCCTGTTCCAGCTCATCAAATTCCTCTTTCGGCATCACTCTGGCAATATGGTCGAAATTGAAATACCAAGACAGAATAGCATCATCACGGTAATTCATCAGGCTCATACCACCCAGCCAGATATCAATCTTATCGGCATGTTTACCTGACCAGATATCCATAGTGGACAACTCTAGCACCTTAAGTTTAACGCCGTCTTCCGCCAGCAAAGTTCTTATTGCTTCAGCAATTTGCGGATAAACCGGATGCTGGCGCGGGAATGCTAAGGTGACAGTCCGCTTCGCTGGAACAGGCTTACTCCCCGACTGAAACGGGACATGTGCCCAACCCGGCAGGATACCGTAAGCATTTATAAGACGAAAATCGCCTAAATCATCCTGATTCAGCAAACGCAGGATATTCAGTGAAGTCAGTCGACTCTGGAAATAATCCAGCCAATCGTCGTTATTCGTCAAACCGGTAAGTCGATTAAACAGCAGATAGTTGCATCCTTCATCAAGTTGCATCCTTGCAGAGACATTCCACCCACTCAGCTGGTTTATTTCCGTTCCCGGCTGAAGGTAGCAAGCCGCAACTTCAGACAGCATCCAGATATCGACAACGTCAATCAATGCTCGGAAACCAAAGTACTGATCAAAAGCCTCTAACTTAAACCGTTGCTTGTCATTCTGAATAATTTTGTAAGGACCTGAACCTGTTGGGAAAAGGACATTATCATTATCAAAATCACTGTCAGACGGCTGGATCATCGCCTGCAGGTTCGTCAGCAGTTCAGGTAAACGGTGATCATCCGAGCTCAGATGGATATCAATCGTATTAACATATGGTGATTCCACCTTTTTTATGTGGCGGAATAAACGATGCTTTTTGACATATTCAAAAGTGGTAATGATGTCATTGCAGTCAAGCAGCTTACCGTCATGGAAGCGGACTGCAGGACGAATATAAAATCGCCAATGACGAGGAGAAAGCGCTTCCCAGTGATGGGCTAGATCGCCTTCGACTTCCTCTTTTTCCTCATTAATTCGAGTTAAGCCATTGAAAATCTGTCGGACTAGGTGCTGCTCTGAACGTCGTAGCGGATGCAGCGGATTGAGGTTACTAAATGCCCGATAATAAGGTAAGCGCACAATCTGCTTACCCTGCGAAGTAGTATGGCCCAGTTGCTCCTGAATCAACTGGGCAAGTTTGTCAGCGTTGTTGCCAAGCGCTTCCAGCGCAGGTTCCAGCTTACCTTCGGCCACCAGCCTTCTGGCGTGCATGTATTGTAATTCACTGTCTGTACTGTGAAATATCAGCTTTGACTGTTTTCCTCGCCCTACCGCCGGGTGCCAGTCAATCCAGCCTTTATCAACCATTTTGTTGATGACCATGCGAACATTACGCCGGGTGCAAAACAACACTTCTGCAATATCGTGCAGATTAGTTTCACAATCTTCGCCGGAAAAATGGTTGTAGAGACGTTGAAATTGAAGTTTCAACCTTTGACTGCTCATAAAAGAGGAACCTTTATCATTTATTTGTTCTGTTTTTCACTTCCTATTTTAACGTAATAATAAGCAGCAACAAGAAAGATTCCGTTTTGATGGTGACCAGAAAAGATTTGCGCTTCATACCCCCATTCAAATGCATGTCTTCTGAGTGAAGCTGGTCACCATCTTTTTTAGTTTTATATCAGCAAGTTAATCAAGACTCTTCTTAAAGCGCAGCGATGCAATCACAAGCCCTAAAAAAGTAAATCCAACCATCCACAACGCATCTCGCCAAAGGTCGATTAAATCTGCGCCACGCAGCACAATTCCCCGAATCATCCGCATAAAATGCGTCGCGGGCAGAACTTCTGCAATCCACTGAGCCGCAACCGGCATAGCTTCATAAGGAAACATAAACCCGGACAACAAAATCGACGGCAACAGAATAAACACCGTCATCTGCATTGCCTGAAGTTGTGTCTGCGCAATGGTTGAGATAACCAACCCCAAAGTCAAGCTGGCGGAAATGAACAGCAATGTGCCAAACAGAACCTGAGACAAATCACCGTTAATCGGAACATCAAAGATGAAATGCCCTAAGCCTAGAATGATTGCTACCTGAATCAGGCCAACAAAAATATAGGGAATGATTTTCGCGATCATCAACTCCAGTGAATGAACTGGTGTTGTGATAAGTAATTCCAGATTTCCCCTTTCCCGCTCACGCACTATGGCTGCAGAGGTAAACAGGATCATGGTCATTGTCAGAATCACGCCCAGCAAACCGGGCACTATATTGACAGCCGATCGCCGTGACGGATTGAAATACAGCGCAACCTCAAACGTCGTTTCCCCGGACGGCTGATAGGTAATTAACTCCTGCAACGGCATATTTCTCAGCTGTAATAGTGCTGCACTCACCATAGTATCTGAACCATCAACCAGCCACTGACCAACTGTTCGTCCCTGGGTTATTCGTTGGGACAAATCAGATGGCAAAACTAATGCAGCCCTGACTACCCCTTGCGTAATAGCCTGCTCTGCTTCTGCTGCTGTCGGATATGTGTGAGTAACGGTAACAACCTGAGTTGCCTTTACTGATTCAGTAATCACACGGCCTACCGCTGAGTGGCTTTGATCGACGACTGCCACGGGAATATTTCGAACATCCGTATTTATCGCATAGCCAAACAGCAAAAGTTGAATCAACGGAATCATCACTACCATGGCAAAGGTAATACGATCCCGTGATAATTGACGGAGTTCTTTGACCATAATGGCCTTAATTCTTAATAAACTCTTCATTGTCTTCCCGCCCCCGTTGACGTAACAAACACATCTTCAAGGCTCGGTCGGGCAATCGCCATTTCAGCATTATTCAAATACGGTATCTGTTGCCGTAACCATAAAATGGGCTCTTCGATATTCTGATTTACCAACACCCGTAAACGAATTCCAAGTTGTGCGGCTGAACGAATTTCCGGACGTCGAAGAAGATCGGCCTTTAATTTCCTAAGCTGATCCACCTGCACCTCCACAACATTCACACCCATATTCTGCATCAGGGCTTCTGGCGGTCCGTCGGCCCTGACGACTCCGGCTTCCATTATCGCCAGTCCATGGCATCGCTCAGCTTCATCCATATAATGACTGGTGACCAGAATAGTGGTTCCCTGATCGCTGAGATCAAATAACTGCTCCCAAAAGTCACGACGGTTTTCAGGGTCTACCGCAGAAGTTGGTTCATCAAGGAACAACAAATCCGGCTCATGCATTGTCGCAGCTGCCAGTCCTAGCCTTTGCTTCTGTCCACCACTCATACTTCCGGCTCGCTGACGTGAAAGGCGATCTAAGCCATAGGTTGAAAGCTGCTCCGCTACTCTATGTTTAAGTGCTTTATTGGTAATTCCGAACACCTGACCGATAAACTCAAGGTTTTCAGCAACGGTTAAATCCTCATACAAAGAAAATTTTTGGGTCATATATCCAATGCGTAATCGAAGCTTTTCTGCTTCTCTGGGTATATTCAGCCCCAGCACTTCTATATTGCCCTCTGTCGGGCTGAGTAGGCCGGTCAGCATTCGAATGGTTGTTGATTTACCGCATCCGTTCGGACCGAGGAAACCATAAATGCTGCCCGTAGGAACCATCAGACTTAACCCGTCGACAGCGGTAAAGTCTCCGAACTTACGGGTAATGTTGCGGGCAACGATTGCGTTCTCACTCATGGGGCATCTCCACCTGAGCCGGAACACCAGCTGGCAACTCAGTCGCTTCGGCCGGCATAACAACCTCAGCTAAATACACCAGTCGGGCTCGATCCTGTTCATTCAGCGCATAATAAGGCGTAAAGGCCGGTTCAGTAGCAATCCAACGCAATGTCCCGGTATAGCTGGTATTCATACCGTCAACATGAACCGTCAGCCTGTCACCAGCTTTGAGTTTGACCCGGTATGGTTCAGGAACATAAACCCGAGCATAAGGAGCGGTTTCGGCCTGAATTGCGGCAACAATGCTGCCAGCGGTTACTCGCTCACCAATATTGTACGGAAGACTGTCGAGCACCCCATCGCGGGTTGCCACCACAGTCAAATCTTTAAGAATCTGTGCTTGCAATGCAGCTTCAGCCTTAGCTGCTTCCAAAGCGGCCTGTGCCTGAGTAATATTTTCCGGACGCTCACCCCGCGTAAGTTTTGCCAGCAGCTCACTGGCAGAATCATAGTCAGCCTGAGCAGCATCACGCTCTGCCCTCGCTTTATCTTTTTCTGCAAAGCTTGCCAGCTTCTGGGAGACCAACCTGGAAACACGTCGAAAGTTATTTCTAGCTTCTCTCAAAGTTGCCTGTGCACGCTCCACACTCGCCTGAGCCGCAGCAATATCTTCCGGCCGCTCACCATTTGTCAGCATCAGCAGGTATGCCGCGGCTTTGGCTTCTTCTGCTTTTGCCCTTGCCATAACAGCCTGCTGTTGCTTCGTATCTAGTTGAACCAGCACATCCCCTTTAGTGACTAAATCCCCCTCTTTCACTGGTTGCTCACGAACTATTTCTCCGGCCGTTGCCGTTAACGTGACACGGTCACGCTCAAGTGTTCCTAAAGCGACATTAGCGTTATTCTCACTGCAGGCAAATAAGCTAATCAACGCAATGAACAGCAATATTTTTTTCATGATTTCTCGACTCACAAATCCACCTCAATTATTAAAAGTGTATGCCCGTGAGTCAGATAGACAATTGAATTAATTCACATAATTCATTAAAAATGGAGAATGTTAGGGAATGGTAGAATGGCGTTTTGCGCACACCACAATATTGCCACTCTAGATTGGCGATTGTTTAAATTACTACGCTTCGTTGTTTAACTTAATAGCTTCATTCCGATAGAAACCGCAACAGTTATGCCCATAAACCATGCGCCCATTGTTAATTCTTCATACGCAAGACCGATATTACGTTCTTTTTCTTTGATCGCGTCCGATAACTTTTCCAACGCCTTTTCATCCTCAGCTGAAACCTTATGGCTGAAGCCTGAAGACCTATGCATTGACGATGCATGTTCATTGTTTACAGAGGGGAAAGCCTCAATTTTCAAAGCTAATAATGTATGCCCCCATGAACAGACAAAAGCAAACACAGTAATCAACAATGCCACCAGACGAATCCATTCAACCGGAAGCGACGGAGAAAACAGGCTCTGACTCTTTAGCATCATCGCAATTGCCAGCGCCACAAGAATCGCGGTCACAACGACAAGTAGCCTGGAACATTTATTCTCAACCTGTCCTAAAAGCAGTAACTCTTCTGCATGGCGACTTTTTAGTTCATTAACCTTTGCGATAAAGATCTCTCCCTGCCTGTTTATAGCCTGCATACTTGTACCCTTCGTCATTCAACCAATGGTAATCACACCAAACTTAGTCCCTAGTGCGTAACCTAATAAAAGCATAGTAAATTTTCAGATTTTGGACTGATGACTTACGTACTTCACAATCCCACATCGGTGAAATCCTTCGGCATGCTTCCTGAAATAACATAAATTCTGATTACGAATGGATTAAGAACTAAATAAATTTAAGAAAGAAATTACAAAGAGTAACTAAGATTATTGAAGTGAAAGACTATGCCCCTACTTTAAATGATGGCCTGGCCATATAATAGAGAGACAAGTCCGGATAGAGTCAGCGAGCCTGCAATGTTTTCATTTACTCAGATAATCGCATGCCGTCGTTTGAAACGCCTGACTTTGGTCCTCACATTTTTCATTGGTGAAGATGTATTAAACTGAATCATCCGTCCTAACGGCCATTTTTCATACCAGTTAACTTCGTATAAATCTTCATTACTGGTATTAACTATAAGCTTCTGTACCTTACGTGTAACAACTTCAAACTCCTCTTGGAGATCATGATATCCCCACTGAGTATATTGCTGATGAAAAGAGGCTGCCAACTCTCCAAGCTGATTCCATTTGTATCCTGTTTCCGGGAAATCAACAGTTTTACCCTGTGACTTTAAACCATGCCACTTAAGTACCAGGTTCCCCCAGCCAATCAGGTAAGCAAGCGTGTCACATATGCTGATTTCAGTCCCTTTTATATTACCTTCAACCCCTTTTACCCTGCTCATTTCAGCCGGAATGCTCTGGTAGTCAGCCAAAAGCTTATCAAATGCAACCTGTATTGCTGTTTCCAATTCTGCTTTATTTTGGGGTACTGATGACATAAATATCTTCCTTGCCTTATTTATCAATATAAATCCCGACGAACATGTATCAACTTATTGTAGAGACAATCATCATCTATCCAAAAATAATTAACAGAAACATCTATAGTTGATTTGATAACTAGATACATACCAAACAAAAACAAAACCAACATCAAAACTTACAGTTGAAACATTAAATTTCAATTTTGAGATTGTGATCATGACCTTCTTAAACAAGATCAGATACTGTAATCAGGTAGATGATAATGAATTTCAATTATATATAAATATCATTATCTCCACATTTAATTATAAAAACCACAAGTAATACTTTGCTATCAATGAATAGCATTTTTATCAATAACGAAAACAACAAGGTAATAAAAATGATATACGCGAAACCTCAGTATAAAGAACAATTCGAAAACTTTATTGGTGGAGAATGGGTCGCCCCATTAAGCGGAGAGTATTCTGATAACGTATCACCAGTTGATGGTGAGCATTTAACCCGCATTCCACGCTCTAATGAAGCGGATATTGATATGGCTGTGGCCGCTGCAAAAAAAGCGTTTGAGTCATACAAGCACACCTCCGTCATTGAAAGAAGTACCCTGCTAAATAAAATTGCCGATGCTATTGAAGCCAACCTGGAAAATCTGGCAATTGCAGAAACTCTGGACAATGGTAAAGCAGTCAGAGAAACACTAAACGCTGACGTACCACTGGTTATCGACCATTTCCGTTACTTTGCTTCTGTCATCCGTAGTGAATCCGGCTCGGTTTCTGACCTTGATGAAAACACGATTTCTCAAGAAATTTATGAACCACTAGGCGTTGTTGCCCAGATCATTCCATGGAACTTCCCACTACTGATGGCTGCCTGGAAAATTGCTCCTGCTATCGCCGCTGGTAACTGTGTAGTATTGAAACCTGCCAGTGCAACACCTATGTCTGTATTACTGCTTATGGAAACAATCCAGGATGTACTACCGAAAGGTGTGGTCAACATCATCAATGGTGCTGGCGGTAAGATCGGTAAATACCTTTCAACTCACCCGGATATTAAGAAGGTCGGCTTCACTGGTGAAACTGCTGTCGGCAAGCTAATCATGCAGTATGCAGCAGAGAATATTATTCCTTCCACTCTGGAATTGGGTGGTAAATCACCGAACATCTTTACTGAATCCATCATGGATGCTGATGATGAGTTCTTTGATAAAGCTGTAGAAGGATTAGTGTTGTTTGCCTTTAACTCAGGTGAAGTCTGCACTTGCCCTTCTCGCGCCCTGATTCAGGAGTCAATCTACGAACCATTAATGAAGCGTGTTTTGGAACGTATAGAAGCTATTACACAGGAAAACCCACTGGATACAGAAACCAAGATGGGTGCTCAGTGCTCTGTTGCTCAAATGGAAACAATTCTGGAGTACATTCGTATCGGTAAAGAAGAAGGCGCAGAATGTCTGATCGGCGGGGAAAAATATGACAACCCGAACTATCCGAACGGCAACTACATTAAGCCAACGATCTTCAAAGGCGACAACAAAATGCGGATCTTCCAGGAGGAAATCTTTGGACCAGTTCTGGCAGTCACAACCTTTAAAGATGAAGAAGAAGCGCTGGCTATTGCCAACGATACCATGTACGGATTAGGCTCCGGCGTATGGTCACGTGATGCTCACCAAATCCACAGGCTATCCCGCGGTATCGAAGCCGGTCGTGTATGGGTGAACTGCTATCATATGTATCCATCACACGCTTCATTTGGTGGTTATAAGAAATCAGGTATTGGCCGTGAGACACACATGATGATGCTGAACTCATACCGCCATACCAAGAATATTCTGACGTCTTACAGCACTAAACCAATGGGACTGTTCTGACAGTTAAGAAGCTAATTATCAGCCGTAGGTGTATACCGCCTGCGGCTTTTTTTACAAACGCTCACCTCAAACACCCTCAAAAACAAGACCTTTCTCAACCTTTGTACAGGCAAATTATGGCACCGTGATTTTCATTCTCTTTTTCAATTGCTAATAAAAAATCTCACCTTTGGTGATGGGAAATACAATGACAAAACTAAAAAAGAAAAGACTTAAAGGGATAACTATTAATAGCGTGTTGCTGATAGTTGCGTTGATCCTTTCCTATATGAATATACTTGGCATCATCCCTATGATTGTTGCTGCATTTTCAGCCATTGCGCTTTTTGGCAATGGTCTTCTGTATTTCTTTAATTCCGACGAAGATACTGACGATCAGCCCATCCTTGATGATACAGCAAAGATTGTTGCCCGCTCAGGTATTGATGGGCTTGCTGAGTTCAGGAAGAAATAACATTAGCTTTAATCTTACCAATAAAAGAAGCCAGCTATTTTAACTTCATGGTCACAATTTCTTACCCCTTTCAGGCAAGCCCTCCTCTTGGTTTCTAGACTAAATATGACAAAACAATAAAACCGATAAAAAATGCCAGTCGGAGGGCTTGCCTTGAACAGACGCTGTTTAATAAAAATCAAAGACAAGCTATTTTTTTCATCCCCTTTTATCTGGGGATTACTTTTTCTTTTATTAGCTTCATTTAGTGCTTTTGCAAGTGAATCCCTTCCTGGTGACATCGATTGGGCGGACATGGCTATGGGCTTGTTTGGTGGCCTTGCTTTGTTCCTGTTCGGTATGGATCAGATGTCCGACGCGCTAAAATCAGCACTCGGCGATCAAATGAAAGACCTGCTGGCCAAACTTACCCGTAATCGCTTCACCGGCGCACTAACCGGCGCATTCGTGACTGCTGTTGTGCAGTCGTCATCTATTACTACAGTATTGGTCGTTGGTTTTGTCTCTGCCGGAATGATGACGATGGCTCAGTCAATCGGCATCATCATGGGGGCTAACGTCGGCACAACCATCACTGCACAGATTGTAGCTTTTAAAATAGAAGAAGCCGCACTCTGGATAATTGCACTCGGCTTTCTGCTGATGTTTACAGCCAAAACAGAACGTTTTCAGCACTATGGCAGCATGCTAATGGGCCTGGGCTTGATCTTTTTTGGTATGGGCCTGATGGGTGATGCTATGCACCCACTTCGCAGCTTCGAGCCTTTCTTGGAACTGATGAATAAAATGGTACAGCCTTTGTTGGCTATATTAGTGGGTGCCTTATTTACAGCATTAGTCCAATCGTCATCAGCGACGACAGCCATTGTCATCACTATGGCCGGACAGGGTCTGATCAGTCTTGAAGCAGGAATTTTGCTGGCCTTTGGTTCCAATATCGGCACCTGCTTTACCGCACAACTAGCAGCAATCGGTAAATCACGCGAAGCCCTTCGTGCAGCCTGTGTACACCTATTTTTCAATATCGGCGGCGTGATCATTTGGCTACCATTTGTTTCTGTACTTTCTGAATGGATTATCACTATTTCACCATCTTATCCTGAACTGACAGGCACAACCCGACTGGCAGCAGAAGCACCTCGTCAAATAGCTAACGCTCATACTCTATTCAATGTGATTAACACATTGATATTTATCAGCTTTACAAATTACATGGCTAAACTTGTTTTATGGATCATCCCGCATAAGAAAGAAACCCAAAAAATCATCATTAGCCCTAAGTACCTTGATGAGTCACTAATCGAAACACCATCTTTAGCACTTCAGCGAGCTCAACTGGAAGCTGCACGCATGGGAGAGATTGTCCATCGTATGTTGAGCGAGTTTCGTTTAGGTTCAATGAACAGAGACAGGAGAAAATTTGAGAAAGTCAGAGAGATGGATGACAAAGTCGACATACTCGAAAGTGAAGTATTGCGTTATCTGGGGGCAATAAGACAACAACCGCTAACTGAACAAGAAAGTTCCTATATTGAGCGAGTGATGATTACAGCGGATGAGTTTGAAAGTATCGGTGATGTCATAGAGTATGACCTTACCAACCTTGCTTATCGCGCATTGGATGAAAACATCCAACCCAGTGAGACAATGCGACATCTTAATTCCAAGCTAGGTGAAAAACTTATTGAAGCCATCAGTGCAACCATACTGGCAGTCAAAAATGATGATCAGAATGCAGCCAACGATGTTCTCAATATGAAGCAAGATATCTCCAGCCTGATTAAACAGGCCATGGATATTCAGAGCAAAGAGCTGGCCAGAGTCAGTAAAGACCATATCGAAGCGATCCGAATGGAAATGACTATCCTTGATAGCTTCAAGCGAATTTATACCCTGCTAAAGCGCATTGCGAAAAAGGTAGCTCCTCCTGAAGTGCATTAGCAGATGCCTGCTCATTTTATCCCGTCATGTCACGACCAATTCAACCATTTCAGCACTAATAAAACCCGAACGTTTAGAGGGCTAACCATTTTACCAATTACCTTCTTCTCGTCATGATTTATGAATATGTCAAAAAAAAACAAAACAAGCTTTATACCACTATATATCAATGCCTTACTGGCATTTTGAAACCAAATTTTTACATACATTTGGCATTTAGTATCATTCCTGTTATTATTTTCCGCACAAAATATATTTGAGCACTAAGCTTTTGTGATTTTCTGCTTCAGGGAAAGGGGCAAAAAGCCGAAGAATTAGTTTAGAGCACAAATCAATAAGCGAGGGACAATGACACAAGTTATTGATAAGTACAGTATCGAAAATACTGACTATACAGTTGGACAGGACAATATTCAGAAATGGGGTTTTGATGTACATAACCCGGTCTTTGGAATCAGTGCCGGACTAATAACACTCTTCATCGTAGCTATTCTGGCTGCCGATCCAGCAACAGCTAAAGCTGCACTTGACGGGATCAAATGGAAAATCATTAATAATTTCGACGGACTTATTATGTGGTCCGGCAATATCTTCTTACTTTTCGGCTTGTTTTTAATTGCTTCACCATTCGGAAAAATCCGTATTGGTGGTGCAGATGCCCAACCAGAGCACTCAAACTTTTCCTGGTTCGCCATGCTTTTTGCTGCTGGAATGGGTATCGGCCTGATGTTCTGGGGCGTAGCAGAGCCGGTTGCTTACTTTACCGGTTGGTATGAAACACCTCTGGGTGTTGAAGCAAATACTCCAGAAGCGGCCAAGCTTGCACTGGGTGCCACCATGTTCCACTGGGGGCTTCATCCATGGTCTATGTATGCTGTTGTTGCGCTGGCACTGGCTTTCTTCGCATTTAACAAAGGCCTACCTCTGTCAATGCGCTCCATTTTCTATCCTATTCTGGGTGATCGCACCTGGGGTTGGTTTGGTCATATCATCGATATTCTGACCGTACTGGCAACACTGTTTGGCCTTGCAACGTCTCTGGGCTTAGGTGCACAACAGGCTTCAAGCGGTATTACTCATGTATTCGGCTTTGAATCTGGTATCGGCCTGCAACTGGGCGTGATTGTATTTGTTACGGCTCTGGCTGTTATCTCGGTCATGCGTGGTATTGATGGCGGTGTAAAAGTACTGAGTAATACTAACTTGCTTGTCGCTTTTGCCCTTTTGGTATTCATGACATTGGTTGGCTTTGCTGTTTTCTTTGACTCTATTAAGACAGCTCTGCTGGGATACATCGAAAATATTATTCCGCTAAGTAACCCGCATGGTCGTGAAGACGAAGCATGGATGCACGGCTGGACCGTATTCTACTGGGCATGGTGGATTTCATGGTCGCCATGTGTAGGTATGTTTATTGCCCGCGTATCTAAAGGCCGTACAGTTCGTGAATTCATTTGTGCTGTTGTATTCATCCCTACCCTGGTGACTCTGGTTTGGATGTCTGTATTCGGTGGTATTGCTATCGATCAGGTCATCAACAAAGTGGGTGAACTTGGTACCAATGGCCTGAATGACATTACGCTGTCACTTTTCAATGTTTATGAAGCGCTTCCATTCAGCACCGTTCTTTCAGTGATTTCTATCGCTCTGGTAATGATTTTCTTCATCACATCATCAGACTCAGCATCGCTGGTTATCGATAGTATTACTGCTGGCGGTAAAGTTGATGCACCTGTTCCGCAGCGTATCTTCTGGGCTACAGTAGAAGGTGCTATTGCAGCAGTTCTGCTTTGGGTCGGCGGTCAGGAAGCAATCCAGGCACTTCAGGCCGGAGCAATTTCAACAGCCCTGCCATTCTGTGTCATCCTGCTGATCATGTGCGTGAGCTTAGTGATGGGAATGAGAACCGAAATGGTGTATTACCGCACGCCGGTAACCAACTAATTCTCCTCGTTAATTCAAAAACGCCACCTAAAAGGTGGCGTTTTTTTATCTCAATAAACACAGCCCTTCTCTACTTTCCCATTACAGACTCCGTATTCTTACTATACTTTCACATCAGATATTTTCCTGGCTGAAAGATCATCCCTTAATTCTCGGTTAATCAGACATACGACTTCAGAGAGGCTTATCGTGCTGAGTTATCTATCAGAGTGGCATCACTATGTCTATGGCATACTAACTTTCGTTTTTATTGGCGCATATGTTCTCCACTTTCTCCCGCAAGGAAAACTAGGAAAGCTGAAAGCCATTCTGGAAACAGAGACAATTCTTATGCTGGTTCTGATTTTCGTAGCAGTCATTGCCGCTCGAGTCGAGCATATTGGAAAAAAAGCTGATATTAGATGGGAACAAGCATCGGATCTTTTCAGAAGAGAGGGTTTTCAGGAATTTAAGTCAATCACATCAACAGACCAGATATTCAGAGAATTAAGTGACGCTTTATCAGATACAGATAAAGAAGTCTGGGCGACAGGTTTTCGTCCAGATCCGCCAAAAACTTTGAAAAGCTATTCGCCCGGAGCGTCTCAATGGTACGAAGACCTTGATAAATGGACCAGTGCCCAATCGGGACGCACTTACCTTAGATTGGTCGGAATAAGTAATGATGCAAACCAGGATTGGTTCGATGAAGAATGCACAAAACAAAAAAATATCAGCAACAGGGTCTTCAAAAGCCTTGAATGGCGTGAAGAAACACCTTTTATCAACATGATTATTTTCGATGACGATTTGGTTTTTTTAATGTTTCGCTCTGATCCGGCACTAATAGAACAAACAATTCGCTATAAAGTAAGTGGAAAAGAGATGACTAAATTAGCCCGAGAATGGTTCCAGGCACTGTGGGAAATAGGACAGTCTTGTGAGGGAGACAAGGAATTATCCATTACATCCCAAAACAAAAGCGGGTAGCGCTTTCCCCTACCCGCTTTTTCTGCTTGCGATTAGCTCACATTACTGTTGCTGGTTCTGCAAATTTTGTAGTAACTGGTAGGCATCTACTACGCCACCGGTTGCAGACAAGTCTGCAAAAGGAACAGTCTCTTTAGTCGCAGGGTTTGTAACCATGTGACCTTCATAAGTTCTGACTGATTCCAGAATCGCTTTCTTCAGTTCATGGCCATCCAAGTCAGGGAAGTATGTCAGAGCAAGAGCTGCAACCCCGGAAACAACCGGTGATGCCATACTTGTGCCACTGAATGCCTGATATTCATTACCCGGCGTGGTGGACATGATCTTGTAACCTGGCGCGAACAGGTCAACACTGTCTTTACCGAAGTTAGTAAAGCTGGCAGCCATTTTCGCATCTTTATAATTGGCTGATGCACCGATATCCAGCCATGTACCGATACGCTCGCCCGGATAGTACAAAGAGAAGCGGTTTGGATAGCTAGGTTTAATATCATTGTTGGTATGGCTGTTACCCGCTGAGTGAACCAGCAGTACACCACGACGTGAAGCATAACGGAATGCTTCATCAACAATGCCTTTATATGGTGAGTACGCTTTACCAAAGCTCATGTTGATAATTTTCGCGCCATTATCAACCGCATAGTAAACCGCATTGGCAATATCTTTATCGCGTTCATCGCCATTTGGTACAACACGCAATGCCATGATCTTAACGTTATCAGAAACACCTCTTACACCCAGCTGGTTGTAGCGGTCTGCGGCAATAATACCTGCAACGTGTGTACCGTGAGACGCATCAGGGCCGATTACATCATTGTTACCGTAATCAGATTCCCATGGATTAAATGGCGAGTCTTTAACGATTTCAGCACGAGGATCATAATCCAGGTTGTAGTGATAATTTACATCATCACCATAACGCTCCATCATCGCATCTAGATATTCCATTGAACGCCATACAGACAGCGTTTTAACCAGGAAGTCAGCCGCTTCAGTAACTTCAGGATCATCGCTGTTAATTTGCTCAAGTGCAGCCAAAGAGAAATCCTTTTGGTCTAGCATGGCTTCAAGAATTGCTTTGCTTGACTGAGCCTGATCATACATTGGCTTGAAGTTGTCGTATTTCTTCTGAGCTTCAGAAGACGCTGACAGGTAGTCTTTTTCTACACCTTCAAAATAAGCTTTTTCGTCGGGAGTCAGCCACATGCCAAACTTCTTGTAGGCCAGGTAACGCTTATATTCACGGGTAACAACCAATGTATCGTGTGCTACGTGAGAGCCATCTCGACCACCGATGAAGTTCCAGCCATGAACATCGTCGACATAACCGTTGAAGTCGTCATCAAAACCATTATTAGGAATTTCATACGGGTTTTCCCAGATATGTCCCTGTAGATCTTCATGATGAACATCCACACCGGAATCGATAACAGCAACAACAACAGGTTGATGACTTGGCTGCATCGTAATTGTGTCGTAGACACGATCGACACTTGAGCCTTCCATACCATCCATTTCAGGGTCTAAATTAAACCAGTCCCCTTCTAACTGACCGGTAGCACTATCATATAAACTTCTTTTTGCGCGAGTTCTAATTTGTGGAGCCTGTTGAACCTGCTCAATAATAGTACCTTTCACAGTTGTTAACTGTTCAAAGGGTGCTGGCTGAATATCATCACTGGCAGCCAAAGCCGGAACTGAAATAGCCGCCATCACAGCGCCGGAAAGAGCAGAAAGATAGAATTGTCTTGCTTTCATTATATTGTCCTTCATATAACGGTTCTTTATTAGCGATAAGCAAGTTAGTATTGATATGAAACCCAATAATACTTTTCCTCTGGGCAAAGTGTATTATCAATACGGAGTTGCCTGATTAAGCTTTTGTTCTAATAGAGTTTTAAAGCGAGACAAACATTAACATCCTGATAATCAATATAAAACAGGCCGATATCACACTTAGTTATAACCAAAAATTATGAATTGATGGCAAGGATATGCTGCTAGGAGGAATTGGTCAGCAGAGCCAAACGATTCATTATACAACAAATAAATCAATGAGATAGATAACAGCCACACCATGATAGATAGTTTCGCAGAATGTCACACAAATATAACCCTTTAATACAACTTTGACCCAAGCAAGACTTATTTCCATTAAATCTATACAGCATTATCAATTAAATAGTATTGCAAATAGGTTTGGAATCACCATCACATAAACTTAAGTTGTGATTTATTGATAAAAAACAAATTAAATAACCTTCCCCAACAAATTAAAATCATTTTTTAAAAATGAACTATAGAAGCAATCCACCCTATCAACCTTATAAAAAACATCAGACAACTCATACTCCTAACAAATGGACAAAGTGCATTGACGAGTTATTTTTACTTTATGCTTTATTGCTTCTATAAGAACTTATAACTATTTAAGCCTTATCAAGATATAAACGTTCAGAAACAATCATCATTTCATGCACGCAACATCTGTACTTCACCTCTGAATACCATTTTCTACCAAACTTATTCACACCAAACTTAGTCACACAATGTTCAAACGAAATAAATTAGATACAGATTTTGTATTTGTTATTCATCTGTTCACTTTTCATACCCACTCTAGAGCACATACTCTAGATGTGTGTTATATTGCACAGTCGCTTTTATGCACTACGTAATGCTTATCATGCATTTTTTGGCAGAAACTATGGTCAGGAAACAAACTCAATGAAGTCTCAAAGTGGTTTTTCGTTAATTGAACTGGTTGTCGTTATTGTTCTTCTTGCTGTTTTGTCTGTCACTGCCGCACCAAGATTTCTGAATGTTCAGGATGATGCCCGAGTATCAACCTTCCGAAGTCTTAAGGCCTCCTTCTCTACTGCTGTCACTCTGTTTAACAGCAAATGGCTGGTCGATGGCGAACCAAATCCTAATATTAAAGAAGGAAGAGAAGGAAACTGGGGATACAAAATCTATGACCTACATTTCAATAAATATGGTTATCCCAGATTGATTTCAGGCACGCAAGAATGCCAAGACATTCTCGAAAACCTGCTTCCTGATTCAAACCTGACCAGAGATGATTATGAGGTTAAAGAGTCCAGTGAAAGTAAAGGAAGCTCAGATGAAAACAGTGCCTCCGGGAACATCTGCATTTACAAATTTAATTCTGCCCCATTTTCTTTGATCTACCATGAGCTTGATGGACGTGTTGAATTAATTGAGCGCGACACTATCTGATCTGTCCCCTAACAAGCTAGACGATTGAATAACTAATTTTGTAAACGATGACATTGTGATCTGCCTGGAAATGTACGTTTCAAAAAGCTTTTTTTTTCTCAACTTTTGAAAAAACGTTTCATGTTATCTCTCAAATCTCTACAATCTAAGGAGAGTAAAAATAGGGAGAGGTGGCATGTCTGTAGCAACTAATCTGACAGAGCTCCAGGATCAAATTCGCTCACGCTATAATGATTTGAGCAAACGACTTCAGCAAGTTGCTGAATATGTATTAGATAATAGTAACAGTATTGCTTTTGATACCGTTGCAGTTATCGCCAAGCAAGCTAATGTTCCGCCTTCAACCCTGATCCGGTTCGCTAACGCATTCGACTTTTCTGGTTTCAATGAAATGAAACAGCTATTCCGGAAAAACCTGGTCGAAGAGACGGCAAGCTATACCGACAGAGCACGCCTGTTTAAAGAGCAGGAAGGTGACGAAACACCACCTGAGCGCCCGGAAGATATTCTTAGAGAGTTTGCCCGAGCGAATGCACAGGCAATGAAGCAGCTTGCCGCTCAAACAGCACCGGAAAAGCTTGATGAAGCAGTTGAGATCTTGGCTAATGCCGAAAACATCTATGTTATGGGTCTACGTCGCTCTTTTAGTATTGCCACCTATCTGACCTATGCCTTACGCCATCTGGAGCGCCGATCATTCCTGATTGACGGCATCGGCGGCATGTTCCACGAACAGCTTGGCATGATTGGCCCCAAAGATGCTGTGATTTCTGTTAGTTTCACCCCTTACGCAAGAGAGACAGTCGAACTGAGTGAGATTGTATCTGAAGTCGGCGCAAAACAAATTGTCATTACTGACAGCCAAATCAGCCCACTAGCCTCGTTTAGTGATGTTTGCTTTGTAGTGAAGGAAGCACAAGTTGATGCCTTCCGATCACAATCTGCTTCTATGTGCCTCGCGCAGACATTAGCTGTCTCGCTAGCCTACCGACAAGATGAAAATGACGACAATAAAGCAGCTTCAAATCATTAATATAAAACGGTTCTGAAAGCCTTCGGTGGGAGGCTTCAGTAGCGCTTTCTCGTAATTATTCTGAAATTCAATCCCCAAATTAATCCATCCTTCACCCGAAAATAATCACTAATCTTCTCTTCCTTCTCTTCGAGTTGTGAACTCGATACTTAGAGTCCCGGGCATATTCAGCTACATTTTATATGGTTATATACCAAACTGAATCATAGTTCGGCGCTCCTTCAACCCGCTATACCCGAGCTCCGGCACTCTGTTGACTCAGATTATTGTTTAGTTTGGTATTAAACGGAGGATCATGTATGAAAAGGATAATTATATGTTCCGATGGTACCTGGAACCGCCCCGAGCAGTATGGTGAAGAAGACTTCCCGACCAATGTGCTGAAACTTGCCAGAGGGATTCGCCCTACCAGTTCTAAAGGTATCAGCCAAATCGTATTTTACGATTGGGGGATCGGCTCTTACCACGACAAATTTACCGGAGGCGGTATCGGTAAAGGGCTGGAAAAAAACATCATGGATGCGTATCGCTTCCTGGTTCATAACTATGAAGCAGGTGATGAAATCTACCTATTTGGCTTCAGCCGAGGCGCTTATACCGTGCGCAGCTTATGCGGAATGATCAATAACTGCAGCATATTGAAAAGTATGCACGGCAGCCGGATAGAAGAAGCATTCGAACTTTATAAAAACAAGGATAACAAACCGCAAAGCCCCTACTCTGTCAGCTGGCGGCAAAACTACACCATCGAAAGTAGAGTGAAAATTCATTTTATCGGCGTATGGGATACAGTAGGAGCAATGGGTCTGCCATTCAGTATTTTCAGCGATATTGACGACAGACACCTATTCTATGATCGCAAGCTCGGCAGCAATATCGTTAAAGCTCGTCATGCCCTGTCACTTGATGAACAGCGAGATGATTTCAAACCAACCATCTGGGAGCCTCGTGAAGGTGTCGACCTTGAGCAGGTATGGTTTTCCGGTGTTCACTGTGATGTCGGTGGCAGTTATAAACCGGATGCTGACGGTACCGTCTTGTCCGATATTCCTATGCTCTGGCTACTGAACGAAGCTGAACAAAGTGGGTTAGAGTTTGAACCTGCGTTGAAACCTGTCAATACGAATGCACTGGCCAGCCAGCACAATGAGTACAAACGTAAATATCTACTGCTTGGTAAACATGTACGTGAAATCCCGGCTCAAGACCAGACACCGACCAGGGTTCACAAAAGTGTTCGGGAACGGTACGACAGCAAGTACCGCAGTAAACCCATCGACTCATACATCAATAAACATGGTGAATGGCCACCAATTTGGGAAGACTGATTCTTCAGGCTCCTTGAACTATGTATCAATCATAAGAGCAGGTCCTCCCTGCTCTTTCCCCCGACATTACCCATTTCTATTAATACCATCACAATATTGCTTTTTAGAGTAAAATCTCAGTTTTTATTCTCCCTCTCCCTTAGGATATGAGTTATGTAACACATAATACTCAGGGCATATCGCTATGTATCAAGACAACTTTATTGATGCTATTCAACACAAGAAAAAAATCCGTTTAACTTTTATCGCTAAAGAAAACGGAACAGAGACAACAAAAATCTGCGCCCCCATCGATTTTGGCCCTAAGCGCATTTCAGAAAACCAGTGCGACCGGTATCACTTGTGGGATTTTGACAGTGATCCTCGCCACCACATTCTCTCTGTTCTTCCTGAACGGATCGTAAAAATGGAAGTACTAACGGAAAAATTTTCTCCGGAAGATTTTGTTGCCTGGCCAACAAATTGGTTTGTGAAGCGCGATTGGGGAAAATACAGCTAAATTGACGACCCTTCCCCTCGTCCTATAGTTAATAGGAGGTTCACCCAAAGACAACGGAGGGAAGGAAATATGACCGCTCAAATTTCATACTCCAAACTTGAGAAAAACTACACTCCTGATTTTCGCAACCGAATTAACATGGCCAGAAATACCAATGATGTTTATGACGTTTTCTGTCACACCGTGGCCTGCATGTTTAATGAAATCACCGAAACAAAAAAGTACAGGGAGAGTGATATCGACTTTTACCCCGAACGGGAGTGTCATTACGAGTTAGGATCTAATTTGAAGCGTGATCCCACTGTTCTAGAATGCCTGCATACTTCAGATCTTGGCCGGATCCTTGATGATATGGCTCAAACAGCAACAAACAGGCATACGCATCTGATGAAACACCCAGAGAAAACCAACTCGAAAATAATGCGTCATTAATTTCGAACGCATAACGTGAATCAGGCACTTATTTTTTATAAGTGCCTGATTTAGTTTCAAGTGACGTCAGCTAGCCATCAGGGAGTCATTGCCTCATTGGTTGAATCCACCACATCATGAATAAACTCAGAGATATCTTCACGGTTCAGCCAGTCAGGTTTTAGCCTAAAGCTGTTCCAGTCAGACAGTGATTCCCAACTATCACTCCATGGCGGACTGTTAACAGCAAGAATACCAATCAATAAAAACTGCAGAGTACTGATCACCGGATTTCGGTTTGAACACAGTTTCAATGCCGAACCGAATGACATCTTGATTTTCCGGTTAGCCAAATCGACGCTGTAAACCTCATCAAGCAGTAAGTGAACCAATCCGCCACCAAACAGAAACAACCCTGACAACCAACAGGCAATATCACTGTAGCCAAGCAGATAAATCAGATACACCACCGCCAACGCTGACAACGCAATAAAAGCCAGGGAATGGCAACAGCCGCGGTGAACAGTTATTTTTTCCAACAAAGATTTGAAGTTGTATCGAATCGTAAAGTAACAAAACGAGGCATAAACCATCAGTTCCAGCATCGAAACGGCACGATAAATATGTCCGACGAAACTAAAGGTAAGCAGTCCGCCAAATAGCCGGAAAAGCGCACTCATTGAGGTTGAGTTGTCTGAATCAATATCAGGTAGCAATCCACCCATGGTGCCGACAAACATCAGCCACAAGGCGGTTATCGGGGCAATATGCCCCGCTGAAAGCAATGCGGTAGCCGCCAAACTACTGGTTAGCGCGGCTGATCCAAGATGCATTTTGAAATTAGCCACAAATATTCACACTGAACAAGACTGTTTTCTTCCGTTTCAGGGTAGCAACTGTGAAAACAGCCATTGTCTCTTTAACTGGATAAATAAACAGTATTATGTATCAATTCTTTGTGACATCAATAAAAATCAATAACTTCCCACAAATACGGCGTTAAGTGAATATTATTTATACATAATTGACCAGCTTCTGACAGGCATTCATGTAAGCAGATAAGCTGAGCCTGCTGAAGCACCCTACTGAGTCGCAGCTTCGCGAAGAAAATCCAGTCTCTGCTGCTCCTCCGGACTTGGCGTATAAGGTTCCTGACTCAATGACGCTGGGTCAAAAGGCTCCAATATAATCGCATCTTGTTCACTTACCCCGAAACTGGCTTTTTCACCGGGAAACCCCGACATCTTTTCTATTACCCAGTTACGGAGCTGATAATGCCCGTCCGTGCCACTCAACACGCTGTTATGAACTTTAAGCTCAAATGATTCTTGCCCCTGACCCAAGCGTGATTTGCTATTCAGTGCAGCAATGACTTTACCGTCATTGGAATACAGATTCGCCCGAACGCGGTAAATTCCTGCCTGTTTTACATCAATCATCAGAGGGATAACCATATCCGCTCCCTGTGAAATCGGCGCACCAGCAGATAACAAATAAGCAGCCGGAACAAAGAAATTAAAATCAGTCAGCAAAATATCACTGCCCTGCTCAAAATCGACCATCGCTTTCACTCTTATTTCCTGAGGCCAGTTTTCATCAGGCGTGACAGTGACAGACCTTTCTCCTGTCTGCTGAGATGCAAATACCTCCTTCGTCGTTGGCTCATAAAACTCGAAGCGAATGTTGCTAACTGCCAGCTTTGTATTCAAAGTAACAGTTACCGGCTCCGGATAAAAAAACCGGAACTTATCCAACGACAAAGATGCAGTGCTGTTGCCATCCAACACCGGGACATCGACAACATTGAAACGATTAGGCTCCAGATAGCTCAGGTTGTTCTCAGAAATGGGTTGCGAATAAGGCGGAAACTTCACTTCATTTTCGTAAGATTCTGATATGGCTTTAAATTGCTTGCTGACAACTTCAAGTTCAAGTTGCTTATCATTCTCTTGAGTTGCAGGAGTTTTACCCACTGCCGAATGCGGTTTAACTGCGCTAACTTCCGACTGAGCCATTGTGTTTATTTTATGCCCGGAATCCTTTAAGTCTGCTTGAGCAACAACTTCGTGTTGAGGGCTGCTATCCTCTTTGCTGTCCAAATACCAATAAGAAACTGCGGCACTGGCCAGCAATACCAAAGCCACACGAAACACAACAGGTTTTTGATCACTCATAAATTTTCTGTAATTGGTTTTATCGCCAAAAGATACTTTCTTCAAATAAGATTAGCTCTTACGAATACAGGCCAGGAAACAGAGTGCTCCCTGACCCGTATCTATAACAGTAAGTTACTGAAGCAACCCAGCTGCCAGTTGAGACATTGTCTGGTTGTCTGAACCATCGACATAGCGATAGTAATTGCCTGTCAGCCAGTATTTTTCGTCAGTTGTGTTAACGTTCAATCTTGTTCCGTCAGTCAACAGAGCTTGTTGGTTAGCTGCCGTTACCTGACCACTGTGTGCACTCTTAATCAAACCACTGTGACTATAACCATCACCCATCAATAACGGGAAATGATCCGGCATAAAATCACTGACACCTTTCGCCTGTGTGCCCAGCTTACCGTCATAGTCAACACTGACTGAACAACTGCTGAAATCTCCTGCTACGCTGGCTCCACAAGATGAATGGCTAGCCACCACACCATCATCATGCCCCGGTAGGAACCCTCCGGTCAGTTTGAAATAATCTGAACCGTCACCTGTGAAACGGATCCGCGGAATACGACCGTCTGGCATCGGTGCTAACTGGCGGGCATTAGCGACCTTCAAATCGTTTAACACACCAGTATTATTACTGTCTGGAATTTCACCAAGCCACAATTTGATTGCAGATGTAAGTGCTGCGTTCATCCAGCCACTGCCTTCAGCAACACCAACGGCCAAGTCGCCTAACTCAGAACCACCACCAGCACCGGCAAAATCAAAAGTTGCCACAATATTCAGCTGCGCCATCCCAGCGTTTTCCAGCCAGTTTGCCTGATTATCCAGAACATATCTTGCAACAAGGTCACCGGTAGAATGAGTAACAAAAATACAGCCGTTGGCGCATGTCTTGTTTCGGGATAATTCCTGTAGCTTTGGCCATACATAATCAGTCGAGATCTTACCGGCAATACGTTCCTGCGATGGCCAGTCGATCCGATCATCCGCTTTCGCCAGCCAAAAATCACGCCAGTAATCCGCTCCATTTTGTTCAACCGCTTTACTGTCCGGTTTAGACTGGAGCTGGCCGGGCTGAAAACCATGAATCAGAATTATTGGATGTTCACCTATTGCTGCATTTGCAGAAAATGAGAAAGCCGCTAACGCAGTAACGACTCCCTTAGTCAGTAATTTCATTTTTGTTATTTCCGTTGTTATTGGACAAAAAAAGAGTAGAAGCTCTAATACTCTCCGGCAAATAAGAAATAACAGCAAATGACAACTTTTATAAAAAGATCACATTATCAATATCATTATGGAGTATATATTCATACCCGAATGTACAATGACCGCTTATAAACACATCACAATAATTCCAAAATCACATTTTCAACAATATTAATTACTATCCTTTTTTATCCCTCTTCCGGTTTTTTCGGCGTTTTTAGTATCTTCTGAAATAAGCCTAAATCCAACCAACGGCCAAATTTATAACCAGCTTGGTTAATTGTCCCACTATGAATAAAGCCTAACTTCTGATGCAGGGCTATACTACCGCAGTTTTCCATATCAATCGCACCAATCATGACATGATAATCCTGCCTGTTAGCCTGTTGAATTAGCTGTTCCATCAATAACGTTGCTATGCCCTGGCCTCTGAAGTCACGGTGCAGATAAACACTATGCTCAACAGTATATTTAAACGCTGGCTGCATCCTGAAACGGCCATAGGTGGCAAAACCCATTAACTGTTCTTCTTCATTCACAAGACCAATCACTGGATAATGACCTTTCTCTTTTTCCTCAAACCATAGAATCATATTATCCATTGTTCTTGGTTTGTAATCATACAATGCGGTTGAGTTAATAATCGCATCATTAAAGATAGCTAAAATAGCTTCAGCGTGATTTTCAAAACTACAGTTTACGAATTTCATTATGTTAACAATGGCTCCTTCCATTAATAATTGCATTCAAAATTTCGCACCAACTATTCACTTCTTACCACCTTGATTGAAACCTAATTACCCCGAAGCTCACCTCCAAGATACCTTATTAACAACTTTTAAAATAAAAGTGAACAATTTTCAGCCTAGATCACATCCTCAAAGTAAATAATTGCTCGACCAACTTAAATCTACCATTCTAATAACAATAAACATAATAATCACAAAACAGCCAGGTTGATTTCATGGACAGAACGCAAATCTGGGTCAAGGCACTACTGGAAGCCGGCCAGACCGAAATTGAACTGAACAAGATAGTTAAACAAATCGGTGAACATCTTGGTGCTGACTTAAGCCTGTTATTTTGGGGAAGCCCTCCTCATGCCGGAAAATTCTGGACACTGCGACATGGTATCGAAGAAGGTGATTACCAGTTTTATCTACGTCACAGCAATGATGATGCCTATTTGAAGCATTACATCAGCCAATCCCTGACCGGAAAAATGATACAGTTACAAGAAATGCTGCCACTAAAACATATTCATGACGGCTGGTTTCGGGAGGAAATGGTTCCACGCCTTGGTATTCGTTATTCAATCAGCGGGCTCTACCCTGTTGCTCCGGGCCAAATGCTGGCAATTACCTTTCACCGCTACCAACAACCGTTCAGCCATAGAAGCAAACTGATGATGCAGCAGCTTTTGGAACAACTGGTTCCGTGGTGTCAGTATTTTATCGCCCGTGACAAACTCGAAAGCCTCTATGGCTCCGCCCCGATAACCCGAAGCATGATGAAACTACCGGAAACTCTTACGCAAGCTGAGCACCATGTCGTATCCCTGCTCGCACAGGGTTATGACGGCAGTGAAATAACCGAAATGCGGGGGGTATCCAAAGAAACCACCAAGTCGCAAATCAAAAGTATTTTGCGTAAAACCGATTGCAGACATCAGAACCAGCTACTGCATAAAATTTACAGCGGCGACTGATCCAACCTCACTTTTTTTGCTGTCAAAAGCCGAGTAAATCAACCTTAAAGGGCTGAATATAAAAGCATCCGCTTAGTATTCAGGGTATACTTATACCCACTAAATCCACTTATTCTTGACCCAAATACGGATCGCGTCATGGAAGCAGAACAACTTGAAATACTTGGTTTTATCAGCCAGTACCCTCCTTTTGAAAGCCTGCCCGAAGAAACACAACAGCATATAGCCCTGCAGGTTGAAGTTTCTTACTACCGAGCAGGTACAATGATTCTGAATTTCGGAGATGAAATCCATGACCTTTTTCTGATCCGCAGCGGCGCTGTTGAAATTTACCGCCGTAAAGGGGAACTCTACAACCGTATTGATGAAGGCGCCCTGTTCGGACAAATGGGGCTGCTGATGAACAATCGCGTCCGCATGCCGGCAAAGGCCATTGAAGACACCCTTGTTTACTGTATTCCAGAAGACTTATTTAACAGCCTTTATGACGAATTCGATAGTTTTGCCGACTTTGTCGAGGTCGAAGAAAGTGCAAGATTAAGAAACGTCGTTTCGAACCAGAGCGATGCAAACGACCTGACAACATCGAAAGTCCGCACCCTGCTAACCCGAGATCCGCTGATGATTGCTCGCGATGAATCTATTCAGGTTGCCGCGCAGACCATGGCGGAGGACAGTAGTTCATGCCTTCTAGTGGTTGATCCTGAAGCTAACAATGATGACGACGACGGTGATCACCTTGTAGGGATTATTACCGACCGTGACTTATGTACCCGGGTTCTTGCCTGCGGCATTGATGTGTCGACACCTGTTTCTGAAGTGATGACCAACGAGGTCATTTCATTGGACTATAACGCATATGTATTTGAAGCTATGCTGACCATGCTGCGTTATAACGTCCATCACCTTCCCGTCCTTAAAAACAGACGCCCGATAGGTATCATCGGCCTTACTGATATCGTTCGTTATGAGTCACAAAGCAGCCTGTTACTGGTTAGTGCCATCTTCCAGCAGCAAACCGTAGAAGATCTTAAGTCTCTGTCTGAGCAGGTTAAAGACTGCTTTGTGCGCATGGTCAATGAAGATGCCAACTCCCATATGGTCGGCAGCGCAATGTCGGTTATCGGCCGTAGTTTCAAACAACGACTGGCGGAATTGGCAGAAGAAGAGCTCGGCCCTCCTCCGATCCAGTATTGCCTTGTAGCAATGGGCTCAATGGCCCGTGACGAGCAATTGATTGTTACCGATCAGGACAATGCCCTGATCCTGGACAACAGTTATGACGAGCGCATACACGGCGAGTACTTCAGTAAACTGGCAACATTTGTCTGTGACGGCCTGGCTGCATGCGGATACAGCTATTGCGACGGCGAAGTCATGGCAACCAACCCGGAATGGCGCAAAACCCGCCAGCAATGGGAAGAGTGTTTTGCCGATTGGATAGACAATCCAAAACCACAAGCGCTTCTTAACAGCTCGATCTTCTTCGACCTTGACGGTGTTTGGGGACGGGAGAAATGGGCAGAACAGCTGAACAGCTTCATTGTTCGCCGTGCCCGAAGAAATAACCGATTTCTGGCCTGTCTCGCTCGTAACGCCATTCGCCGGACACCGCCGCTGGGCTTTTTCAAAGACTTCGTGATGGAGAAAGACGGACGCCACAATAACTCGATCAACCTTAAACGACGTGGCACAGCACCGCTTGCCGACTTGATCAGAGTTCATGCCCTTGCTGTCGGTTCCCGTTCTCAGAACTCCTTTGAGCGGCTGGATGATGTTATTGAAGCCGGTATTCTACCTAAAGGACGTGGACAAGATTTACGTGATGCGATGGAATTTATCTATATGGTTCGCATCCGCCACCAGGCATTGGATATTGAAGCAGGCATTGAAGCTGACAACAGTATCGAGCCGGAAAATATGTCTGACTTCGAGCGCAGAAACCTGAAGGCGGCATTTCAAATTCTAAGTAATGCACAGAACTTCATTAAGTTCCGCTATCAGGGCAACAGACGTTAATGAACAAAGAAAATTTTGATAAGACCCGGTCACTGATTAATACCCGGAATACACCGGACTGGCCGACATTCTTTTCTACACTGCATGATAAAGCTAAGGATGCGCGATTAAAGCGTTACTACAACACAGAACTTGTCAGCGGAGATACGCCGTTAAAGGATGTCGAATTTGTTGCTCTCGATTTTGAGACTACCGGATTGGATCCAAAGAAAGATGAAATAATCAGTATCGGGTTAGTACCGTTCAATATTAATCGCATCCGCTGCCGGGAATCAGCACACTGGGTCGTGAATCCACACCGCCCACTCAAAGAAGAATCCGTAGTGATTCATGGCATCACCGATTCAGAGGTAAGCGAAGCCCCGGACTTACTCAGAATTCTTGAAGGTGTACTTGATGCGCTGGCTGGCAAAATTGTTGTCGTTCATTATCAAAGAATCGAACGGGAATTCATGGACCAGGCACTTAAAACAAGGATTAATGAAGGTATTCGCTTCCCGGTTATTGATACTCTTGCTATTGAAGCCGCTATACAACAGCGTCTCTATGGCGGTGTCTGGAACCGTTTAAAAGGAAGGAAACCGGGATCTGTACGTTTAGGCAAAGCTCGCCAACGGTATGGTCTGCCAGCTTACCAGCCACATCACGCGCTGACCGATGCTCTGGCGACCGCTGAACTGTTACAAGCACAAATTGCTTATTACTTTTCACCGGAAACGCCACTGTCAGAAATCTGGCAATAGCATTATCATTGATGATACTTACCAAGATAAAAAAACGCCGCTGTAAACAGCGGCGTTTTTATTGTTATCTGATGATTAAAAAATTAATCACGAAAACGTTCAGTACTAAAGCCCATTAACAGACTAACGCACATCAGCAACAGAATGATAGTGAACGGCAATGCGGTGGAGATAGCACCGGCCTGCAAGGCTTCGATCGCTTCTGTACCACCGACGTAAAGCAGCACTGCGGCAATTGCACCTTCAATGGCAGCCCAGAATACACGCTGAGGCATTGGTGAATCCATTTTACCACCAGCGGTAATATTATCGATCACTAGGGAGCCGGAATCTGAAGAGGTGATGAAGAATACCATGACCAGTACGATCGCAATCACAGACAGTACGTTACTGAAAGGCAAAGCTTCAAACATTTCAAACATCGCCAGCGAAACTGATGTCAAACCATTCTCACCCAGGCTGCCAACACCATCGACAACCTGCTCAATCGCCTGGCCACCAAATACAGACATCCAAATCACAGTGATCAATGTCGGAACAATCAGCACTGCAACCATAAACTCACGAATAGTACGGCCTTTAGATACACGAGCGATAAACATACCTACGAATGGTGACCATGAAATCCACCACGCCCAGTAGAACACAGTCCAACCGTGCATCCAGGTCTGATCTTCTCGTCCATGCGGGTTACTCAACGAAAAGAAGTTTTCTGCATAACCAGCCAGTGTTGTCGGAATCGAGCCCATAGAAATAGCAAAACCAACCAAAGCAACAAACACCAGCAAAGCAAGTGCTACCAGCATGTTGATATTACTTAGCAGCTTAACGCCACCGTCAATACCACGAGCAACAGAAATAACAGCCAGTAAAGTAACAACCACGATTACTGCAACTTGCAGGGAGATACCGCCCTGGAAGTTAAACACATGCTCAATACCACTTGCAGCTTGCTGTGCCCCCAGGCCCAAAGAAGTTGCCAAACCGAACAGTGTCGCAAGAACCGCAAAGATATCAACGATATGACCAGGCCAACCCCATACACGGTCGCCAAGAAGCGGATAGAAAATAGAACGAATAGAAAGAGGCAGGCCTTTATTGTAGGCAAAGAAGGCAAGAGAAAGTGCTACAACGCCATAAATGGCCCAAGGGTGGAACCCCCAGTGATACATGGTGGCACCAAGTGCAACTTTAATTGCTTCCGGTGTATTCGGCGCAACATTCAGTGGAGTTTCATACCAACCGGTGTAATAAGCAACAGGCTCGGCCACACTCCAGAACATCAAACCGATACCCATGCCGGCAGCAAACAACATCGCCAGCCATGAAGTACGAGAATAATCAGCTTCAGCCCCTTTACCGCCAATTCTGATTTTTCCATAAGGTGAGAAAATAAGTGCCAGGCAAAAAATAACAAAAATATTTCCTGACCAAATAAAAAGAACATCGAAGCTATTAATTATGCTGTTTTTCACCCCGTTCAAGGCTGCTTTAGCCGTAACAGGATCACTAATTAATGCCGCAATAAGAAACAAAACAATCAAGCCAGCACTTGTACCAAAAACCGGATTATGAACATCAAACCCCCATTTCTGGATGTTATCCTGCCCAACCGTATAGTCAGTATTATCTATACTGTACTTATCAACTTTTTTCATCATTGAACCCTACTTGGCAAACCCTCAGCCAAGAATATTTAGCTCTATAAATAATTTTCGAACGCGCAGATCAAACCATTTCTGTAGTCAAAGTGTCAAGTTTAATTGGAAATATGCCTCTTTTGTGCACAATTCGAGCACCAAAAGCCAATTTAACCCACTTTTCAGTAATAAATTTACAAACCAATGTTTCGCACTCTAACAAAATAAGTGTAATTCAAAATAATTACGACTCTAACGATTCACTTCATCAGTTCGACTTTTACCCCAAAAAAACACACAAAAGTCTTAGTAACAAACTCTGTAAACAGATGGGGCAATGAGTCAAATTGAATGTAGAGACACAAAAAACGACCAGGAAAATAGAGCATTGCAGAGGGCAAACTCTTCCTGTTAATACGGAATATTGACGATCATTAAGTATGCTCTGACTGACTCAGCATTGATATTTCCAACACGATACATTCCTGCTCGCACAGAAACGGGCCGTGTGGCTCACCAGGCGTGCGATTAGCGTAATGCCCCTGTTCCAGCCAGATATTATTAGTTTGATCGTACAACCGACCAGAGATGATAAAGACTTCCTCAGGATAGGTATGCTGATAAACGCCGAAAGGTGTAGTGTCAGCTCCCGCCTTAAATCGAGTGAGACGTGTATAGTCCCCAGTTTCGTTGTCCATACTCAGGGTCACCTGTTCAATCATGCCATCGGTTCCTTCAACGACATGCCAACGATTATGGCTCGCTCCTGATAATGCATTCCAATAATTGACCGCATACTTTGCCATCGGCTCGCCTCCCCGGAGCGAGATAAGTAACACCTTTATATGTCTTAAAATAATGTAGAGCAAAACCCACCCTTCCGCCGACAAAGTTTGCTTTATCGATGAGAGTAAAGCCATCAAACAATGACATGCAGAAAAGTTTCACCACAAATTCACCCAACTTTAATACTCAACGAATAGCATCTAAAACAAACCACAACAAATAAGAAATAATGAGTACTACATAAAGGAACCCATGTTATGAGCCAATTCGATCAAAATGGTCAAAAAACACACTTTCGCCATGAAGAGCCAGAATTCAATAAACTTATTAATACATCACTTAACCGTCGCCGATTCCTGCAGGCGGCAACCGCCGGAAATGGGCAATAACCAGATGCTTTGCAGTAACCCTGTAACTGAAGAGGTGCGCCGCTTCCTTACCGGTCCAATTGCTTGTGAGATTACCGAGCTGGCTTTCACTCCGAATCAAACAACCATGTTCGTTGGTGTCCAGCATCCGGGTGAAGCGCTGGCTCCCTCACGCTTCCCTGATGGCGGAAACAGTATCCCCCGCTCTTCTGTTATCAAAATTACGCAGAAAAATGGTGGTATCATCGGCGCTTAAGTTTAATTAATGCGTCGCATTCAGTGGCGAGCTTGATGCTCGCCTCTATTCCTTCTCGATATCATTATTCTGACTGCTTCCTTGCCGAGCGATTAAACTCTTAACCTCATCCTTCAGCTTATCACTGAATTTCTCCATCAAAGCACGCAGTTTCGGTGTAATCACATTCACGCAAAAGGGTTTATTCGGATCCGAAAAATAATAATCCTGATATTCCGACTTCGATAATTTGAAGTCCTTGAAGTCAAGCACCTGAGTCACCAATGGTTGCTCAAAGTCACCTTGCAAAAGTGCCAAACTCTCTTGAGCCTGCAGCCTCTGATGGTCATCTAAGATATAAACAGCAGATCGGTACTTTTCTCTAAGCAAGTGTTCAGATGTAGCACTATGGGCATGAAGATGGATCTCAATCAGACTTTGCAGACTAATTTTCGACTCATCAAAAGCCACAATTACACCTTCAGCAAAATCACCAAGTTGTTTCGCTTGAATCCAGCCCTGTTCGACTTTTACGACACCAACCAGAGATCGAAAAATCGCCTCAGTACACCAGTAGCAACTCCCGCCAAATCCGATTCTTTGCATAGACTTAAATCTTATCGACAAAAACATCAACAATTCGATTGATAACATGAAATTGCACTACCCTTAAGGTAGGATGCGCTAAAGATATGATTCAATTGATATAACATTAACTATGAATAAAGCACAGTTACTTTCACATATTCTAGATGAACTGAAGAAGGTCCACCAAACTGCCGTGGATGCTGCGATGCGTGCCTATGAGACTGCAACAGATGAAGAAAATGTCCCGGAGCACAAATACGATACTTTAAGCCTTGAAGCCTCTTACCTTGCGCAGGGACAAGCCCAACGCGTTGCAGAATGTGAGGAAGATCTGGAGAAATTTACCCAGCTCACGCCGAAAGACTTTGATGCCGATGACCATATTGCTATGGGATGTCTTGTAAAACTCATTGACGAAGACGATGACGAAAAGTATGTATTCCTCGGCCCGGCAGCCGGAGGGTTAAAAATTACGTTTAATGGTATGGAAATAACCGTTGTGACACCTTCTGCGCCATTAGGTCATTCATTATCAGGAAAGATGCTGGATGATGAAATAGATGTGACTATTGGCAGCGAACACAAAATCTATGAAATCGCTGCCATCTATTAATTCAGGGTGGTCGACACAAGGCTTGTTATAAAGCAGCTTCAGATGCGGCCTCAACACCAAGGTGATAACCGGCATCCAGCTTTTCAAAATTCGTTGTTGTTCGACCTACAGCAAAACTCTCCGGTGGTACTATCACAACCAGTTCGCAGTCAGCCGGGGGATTTTCAATAAAATCGATAGCCCGATTGTAACTTTCAGCGCGATTAATCATGGCTTCCGACAGCTGTGGCGTATCTGACAATAATTTTCTGACAAGCCATTTATTGCGAACTGGTGACTTTCGGTATCCCCATGGGCGAGACAGAATAACCGTTATTTTTCTTGCCCCCATTTCATAAGCTTTAATAACAGGAATAGAATCAGCCACACCACCGTCTGTCATTGGCTTTCCACAAATCTGGGGATAATTACGATAAGCGATAGGAACAGAACAAGATGCCTTCAAAAGGTCATTCATATTATCCGCATTTGCTTCTATATAAGCGGCGTCACCCGTTTCTACATTTGTCGTAACAACATATAACGGGATTGGCTGTTTCTCAAAAGCATCAGTGTCGATATTAATCTCACGGATAGTAATATCCCACAGCCAGTCAAGATCTAACCAATGACCACCCTGCACGAAGCGACGAAAATCAATAAATTCAGGGCGGCAGGAGTAATCAGTGATAACTCGGTAATTACGGCCTCGCTGGTTGGCAAGCCAGGCGGCAAGATTTGTTGAACCAGCAGAGACACCGATACAGAAATCAAATGGTCGGTAAGACTTATCGATAAAGCTATCGAGAACGCCTGCAGCAAAGATCCCCCGCATTGCACCACCCTCAACAACCAAAGCTGACGAACCATGATACTGACTGCCTTTTTGAGCCATATTTAAATCCTTATAGTCATCTCCGTCGGTATTTTATATTTATAAGCCTAATATAATCTGAATGACATAAACATTAATTATCAGAATGTTATACTGTTTTTAAATATAGATAAAAGCCTGACTCAGATCTCGCCAATAAAAACAATAAACACGCTAGTTACTACCTTTCAGATACTTCACATGCGCTTCCATTTCTTCACCGATCTGCTTTCGCATATTCATCAGTTTTATCGCTGAGTCATGTAATTGCCTGTCTTCCTCCGTGGCAGGAACCCACTCGGGTACAGTTGTCGGTTTGCCCTGTTCGTCAACAGCAACCATTATCACGATACAGTGAGTTGTTAAACGCCTGTCGAGAGTTTTGGGATCGCTAGCCTGAACGTCAATGGCAATATGCATAGATGTTTTACCGGTAAAAATGACTTTTGCTGCAACCTCAACCAAATTACCAACATGGATAGGTTGTACAAAGCGGATTCCACCAGCATATACGGTAATGCAATACTTACCACTCCACCCTGCTGCACAGGCATATGCCGCAAGGTCGATCCATTTCATTACAGCCCCTCCATGTACCTTTCCACCAAAGTTTACATCTCCGGGTTCAGCAAGAAACCTCAGTGTAACTTCACGTTGACCACTGCTCATGAGCTTAATTCCATTAAATTTAAGAACATTCAATAAATAATGGTAGAAGCATTTAGAACAAACATACTATTTTGAGTGTACTCCTGAATTATTAACGGTTGATTTTCTGTTGCTGCATAGCAAGTCGATTAATATTCGAACATCTCCTTGTCGCCCCTAAATATGGAGAAAATCATCATGCTCATATCGTATACAATCTCAATCAATTAAAATTAAATGTACATTATTTAGTTTTAAATCAATGCGTTAATAAAAAGTCTTATTTCTTAAAATTGAGAAAAGTGTCTAATTTAGTAAACACTATACTCTTGGTACCCTTAACGGGTAACCAACGGAGGATATTATGATCTCAAGAGATCCTAAAAATGAACTTTGTCGCCAACTTGAAAGAGCAAAAGACGACCTTGAATTTTCATTATATATTGCAACCGATTGTGCAAGGCAAGGTAGAGCAACACTAACAGATATTCAGTATGATGAAATCAAAAATAATTTTGATAGTGTTACCACTGTTTTAAATAGCATTAAACAAAAATAGAAACTCTAGATATATAAGCCTCAAAACCCTGAGGCTTATTAAGGAACCAACAGTTCTTAGTTCCATGCAATATTCTTTGAATATATATCTAATTTTTCATAAGAAGTTACCGTATAGGTAATAAAAAAGCGCCCTGTGAGCGAAGCGCTTTTAAAAAATGAAAGAATCATTTGTAAATACGAAAAATTGATTCTCTTTTTCTGATAACCCGACTGTAATTACAATGGATTAGCTTTCTTCTGCGCCCCGAAGCGATCAGCATCTACACCTTTTTTCCAGTAACCTACCGCGGATACATTTAGCCGATTAAAACCTATATCGTCTTGCAGCACAGGGCGAAGTGAGCGAATGGTTCTTGCCTCAAGTCCTAAGAATACATGGGTATCCTTCGACATATCTCCCGCTGTCTCAATAACCTTCTCTTCCAATGTAATTGTGGCTTCATCCTCAATAAACCATTCAGTATTGAGTGAATCGTCATAGTCCATTTCTATAATATCGGCACGAGTCGGAACGGAAACGATAGCTCTTACATCCGCGTCTTTTTTAAATCTTGGAACATAACCGTTTATCGCATTTACAGAAGTAAGATCGCCAACCAGCAGATAACTGTGGTGATCATAGTTAGTCATTTTCATCGGCCCTGGGCCTGCAATAGTGACACAGTCATCAACTCTTGCATTCATCGCCCAGTTAGTTGCAGGTCCGTTATGACGATTAACAACAAAATCCAGCGCTAACTCATTGGTTTCTTGATTAAAAAATCGAATCGTGTATGAACGCATCTTAAGCTCATTTTTGTCGTCCTGTTGCAGAACAACTTTCACATAAGAACCTTCCTTACCAACTGGAAAATCTTTCAGACTGTCTCCAGCCACCACAATACGACGCAAATGAGGTGAAAGCTCAATTATTTCTGAAACATGTGTTACTCGCATATTTGGCTTTTTCTGCTTCACTCGTTTTTCCTCTTTTGCCTGACCACATCGACATAGTTGATAACATCAACCATAATACAAAAAGGTTGATATTGTCAACCAATAACCAAGGCTATCTTTATCAGAGCTGACCCGGACAAACAAAATTAAGTTTGTTTACAGAACGGATGAACAGAAGGAGATCAACAGAATTAAATATGGCAAAGTCGCTTGATACAGGGGCCATTCTGGCTAGTGCAAATTATCAGTTTGTTGGATGAGGTTCGCTATAAAGCTTTTAAACTATGCTTTCAATAAAATAGTATTGTTTTACAGTCGCTTACTTTCACTCTCAACTGTATTTGATCATAAAAAGTCCCCCAATAATTTATGTCCAACTATTGGGGGGGCAAATTCATGATGTGGGGTCTTTTATTGGCTTAAGCAAGATTAGAAGCTATAAGCAATAGACGCTTTAAAGTTTCGACCAGCTTCGTAACTAGTGTACTTATCTGAACCCCAAGAGATACCAAAACCAGTATGCTCCGCATATTTCTTGTTGAGCAGATTATCAACCGCTAGGTTAATCGACAAATCTTTAGCGAAATCTGGTACATAAGCAGCCCAAATATTGTGTGTACCAAAGCCTGCGCGTTCAACTTTATCACCATCTTCATCTGTGTAGTCGTTACCAGGGACAAAGCGAGAATCCCAACCAAACACCAGCTCATTTGTTAGACTGTATTTGAAACCAGCTTTGATGTTGTGAATACCTGTTTTGTTCATGTGACTTGTTTTACCATTTTTCAGGCTTGTTTGTTCACCATCTGAGTATGAGTGGTTCGCATACAGAGCAAAGTCTTCCAGGCTGTATGTAAAGACAGTTTCCACACCCCAAACTTCAACATCATATTGGTTTGCCAACGTTTTGTTGTTCTTTGTTGGGTGCATTTGATTGTCCAGATCGTACTGGTAAGCCGTGAAACCAAGGATAGCATGATCGGCCACTAGTAAATCTGACAAGTCATAGTCAAAGCCCGCTTCATAGTTGTTACCTGTCATCGCTTTAGTATCTGACTGAGTCACATCACTCGCAGCTTTCATGGTAAGAGTTTCTGGCAGCGATGCACCTTTAAACAAACGACCATAGCCAACACGTAGTCTTAGGTTATCAGTTGTTTGATGTTCAGCTTGGAACTTCGGTGATAACTGGTCATATTCACCTGTAAACACACCACCTAGTTTATGGATATCGTAACGAAGACCTGCAACAAAGCGGAAGTCACTGATTTCAAAAGCATCTTGAGCATATAAGCCATATGCAGTAACGGTACCACCGTCCATGTCATAGTTCTTAGTCTGGCCTTGCTTAGAGCCGGAATTGTAAACACCTATCCCAGAATCGATCCACTGTTTGGCTTCATACCCCTCGAAACCATAAGTCAGTTCATGCTCACCAATCCAAGAAATATTGCGAATATCACCACCAATCGTAGTCACGTTGTATTCACGATCTGGAATAGATAGATCACCATCTTTCGTGAATTCCCACGCACCATTCACTTTATTCCACTCACCGTATTCTTCCGTTAACGCATCACGCTCCATGTACTGGCGGTTGTAGTAAAGGTTTGTTTTCAGATTAACCCAATCACTACCATTGTCGTAATGGTGTACAAGTGTCACTGTGTCACGGTTGATTGAGTTATAGTTATGCTCATTATCGGCGTACAACGCTCCCGCTTTTTCACCAGAAAGCTGGCGTTTACCACCGTCTCGGTATGTGTCGAACGTCAGTTTGAATTCGTTAGCATCATTAGGAATGAAAACGACCTTAGCAAGACCAGATTTCAATTCACCTTGTTTAGAAGTTACATCATCTTTTCCTGGAATGCAGAGATCGCCATCTTCAGAGTAGTTCGCAATCCCCATAAACTGGAGTTTATCATTCAGCTTGGCGTAGACGGCTACATTCGTCGTGAAGCGCTCATATGCAGTTTGATAACCTGTTTTAACACGGGCTCCTACACTTTCGTTATCACGCAGCAAATCACTTGGATCTTTTGTTTCGTAACTGAATGAACCATTAATTGCTCCGGCCCCAGAAAGTACTGAGTTCCCACCTAGCGTGATTTCAGCCGACTTAAGCATAGCCGGATCAAAGGTTTGATCGCCTGAGTGGTGGAAAAGTTGTCCCTCTTGGCGAGCACCATCAATAGTGACTACCGAGAACTTATCTTCCATACCACGAATAAATATTTTACGAGAATACCTTGCGTTACCGTCCACTGTTACACTCGGCATCGTGTTGAGCACATCCTTAATATCAGACGCTTGCTTTTGTTCTAGAGTTTCTGAGTTAATTTCAGTCTGAACATGTTGATCAAGGGCAGAGCCGAGAACAACTACAGTTTCATCAGTAGCATGAGCAGCAAAAGAGGCGATAGCAAAGGTTATCGCCACTGAAAGTGAATTACGTTTCATAATGGTCCTTATAGTATTATAAATAACAACTTCGAGACCGCATGATACACAATGAGAATGATAATTCATCTCATTTACACTCTTTACATTTCCATGCTTTATGGATACAGAATGAACTTAAGAAAGGGGGAGCCTCGCAAGAGATACATAAAAACTATAGGGAGCAGCCCTCAATACTGTTTGATGTTATATCACTTTCAGCACGAAGAACCGATTTAGGGCAATCTGCCAAATCTATTCACATTGAGGAAACTAAACTGGCAGATTGCATTCAGGCTAATCCATTGTGAACACTAATCCAATTAAAAATCACAAAATCAATCACCAATACACAGGCTTGCTGATTGCCTCAACACAAGATGAATTCCCTTTGATCGGCGCTACCTTCTCACTAACCAATGATTGAGCCAGCCAGCCTTCCGGATAGGTTAAGGCCAACGGCGCTTTGATTTGCTCTTCACTCACATGCGCGAAACCCACTTTTGAGTAAAAGTTAGGGTCACCATAAGTAAATGCCAGTTGGACTCCGTGATCTTTCAGGGTTTGCAGACCAAAATTAATCAATGCCTGCCCCACTCCTTTCCCATGCTTGGCGGTTTGTACGGCAACAGGACCTAAAAGGAAAGCACTAATTTGAGTTTCGAATGTCAGTCTCGAAAAGATGATACTACCTATGATCTTTTTATTCTCAGTAGCTACAAATATAAAAAGATCATTGCTGTCTGTAATATCTATTAGATCGTAAGCTAAATCGCCGATTAACTTACCTTCTGTTTCACCTTCCGAATCTGAAAAGGTATTACAGAAAAGCTGTTTAATTTCTTCTTTCTGACTTGAGTTGTATATTGATAATTTCATTTCTAATCCAATAATTCATACGCCAAAAACATCACCATCATTGCGAATAGATATGTTGCTTCAGGCTTTTTTTAATATAAACATCTGGTAGTCAAATTCGCTTAATCGACGATGATAGATATCCAGTTCTGCTTCCAGATCGTGTAATGCATCTGAGTGTGGCATTTCACTTTTTAGTTCATTTACCCGAGACTGAAGCGGTTCGTAATATGCGGCCCATGCATCTTCGCTTAATGCGAAGCTGTCCAAGACCTCATATCCCCCCTCTTTCGCTTGTTTAGTTCGCTCTTTTACCGATGTCATATCCGGATATTCTTTCTGCCAAAAAGAGAGCGCATCTTCACTGGGAGAATCAGTACTCCAAACTAGGTCACTCAGCACTAAAATACCATTGCTTGTAAGTAAGCTGCGCCATTGCTTAAGGGCGTTAGCGACACCCATGATATAGGCGCTACATTCTGACCAAATGAGGTCAAATGATTCAGCTTCGAAAGGCATATCTGTCATGCTGGCACACACGGTAGTCACTCGTTCTGCCAATCCTTGTTTCTTTGCACGATCCATTAGTCGGCTTAACGAATTTTCATGATTATCCAACGCCGTAATGTGTGCTGAGCTGTGTTTTGCCAGTACCGTTGTTGCGATACCCTGACCACATCCGATTTCTAATACCGCCTCAGACTTAAACGGCACTTTAGACAGCGCTAACAATGTCTCTTTTTCAGAACCCGGCCCCCATCTGTCCAAAGGTGTGAAAACCTTATTGAAGTCCGCCATATAACAATCATGTTTATTCATATCTTTTGACAGCCACCTCAACCTTAATGCTTCTTTTTCACTGAACCCCTGACTGATTAACCACGCTAAGTGCGCTTCAGGCGCAACCTTATCCAGAGATTCATGCCATTCGGTTAATCGACTTTCTCCTAATAAAGCACCTAATAGCTGGCGTGATTTCTGTTTTTGAACGATCTCTTCATCGAGTTGATTAAGTCGCTCAAGTAAAACCTGACGATCCACCTTAGCTTCTAAACACGCTTTACACTCTTTAAGCGTCAGCCCGCCTCCCTGAAGCTGCTGAATTAATCTAAGACGTTGAACATCTAACTCGCTGTAAGACCGATAGCCATTGCTCTGTCTCTTACCACTTATCAATCCAATCTTTTCGTAATAAAGCAGTGTGGTTCGTGACAGCCCAAGCAGTTCTGCCAGCTCTGATATCCGATACATACCTTGTTTCCTGCCGGGAGGTCATAGTGACAATACAGAGAATCTTAAACTGTAGAGTTGTAGACAGGTCAATCATTTTTTCTAACTGTTCGACCCAATCACATGGAATAAGACACACTTCAGTCATAGCGCAACTAAGCTATCGTTATGCTGTGTCACCCTATATTCAGGAGTGCTAATACATGGCTTGGGGACAAAAACGTGCGAATAAGTTCGATTGGTTGGTAGGGATTACTTGGGGATTGGTGGCAGCCGGGCTTTTGGTTTTACCGCCATTGGCGGGGGCTTTATTTTCCGGAGAACCGCTGTCGCAATATCTGTCCTTGCAACCTTCGACGCTTTATGTAGAACATCCCCCTTTCTCATGGCCGGTATTTATCTTGCTCTCGTTATTGATCTTGACTTGCATATTGCCTCTTTTTTACCGTCTTATGAGTGTGACCGGAGGCCCTGCTCCTCAACAGTTTTCATTTCCCTGGTGGGGATGGCTTGGTATCGCATTAATCACTCTAAATTGGTTGCTGGCCTGGACGGATTTTGACACTACAAGTGATTGGCAACGCTACACATTCACGCCACTCTGGCTTGGCTATATTTTGTTAATCAATGCGTTAACCGTAAAGCGTAGTGGAAGCTGCCTGCTTCTGAAACAGCCAGGTAAGTTTATACTGCTCTTTCCTGCCAGCATCCTATTTTGGTGGTTCTTCGAATACCTCAACCACTTCGTACATAACTGGTATTACATAGGCCCGCCAATTTCCACTGTAACCCGGGTTTTAACAGCCAGTTTGTCATTTTCTACAGTGCTTCCCGCTGTAATGAGCACCGTCTGCTGGATGGCAACTTTCTCTCGCATGAACCACGCTTACACTAATTACTGGAAGCTCAGGATATCTTGCCCTCGTCTGCTCGCAATTCTTGGATTAACGGCTTCGACTCTGTCTTTGTTTGCTTTAGGAGCTTGGCCGGACTCTTTGTATCCTCTGGTCTGGGTATCGCCACTTATTGTATTACTGTCACTACAGGTGCTGGCAGGAAAACAAACCGTCTTTTCTTCAATGCAAAAAGGCGACTGGCGCCCTTTCAGCCTGCCGGCTCTGGCCAGTCTTCAATGTGGTTTCTTTTGGGAAATGTGGAACTATGGCGCGGCGGCTCCGTGGAAATATAACATTCCTTACGTAGACCGTTTCCATATCTTTGAAATGCCTTTACTGGGTTATGCCGGCTACTTTCCGTTTGGCTTAGAATGCATATTGGTTGCATCTTTACTGGATATTGAGGTGCATAAAGGCTCATCCACTTCACACACCTCTTAACGCTAATTATCGTGTAAAAACAAACTTCATCAAGTCTTCATGAATACATGCTCAATACGTATTGAACTGATAAGATCCAGTCGATTGTTCACCGACGTGATCAATCATAAAGCTTAATTCTTCTGCTGAACCAATTTTATAAGAAATCATCTCATCAGCATGAATTTCCTCACCGGTTTTCTCTGAAATAAAGCGGGCTAATGCTTCAGAATTAAGTTGCCCATCAATATTCTTGAGCTGATTTAGTTCATCATCATTCAAATCAAGTGCAGTTCCCGGCAAATAAATTGTGCCGTAATATAAGTCGATGCCAAATGCGACCAACCCCGGAACAATAAACAGTAGCAAACCCGCCGCATTCAAAACCGCGATGGCAGGATCAATATTCCCGCCTTTTTGCCCCTTCCTTTCTGGGTGTAATATAGTTCCGCAACCAGCTAATTGAACCGCCATTATTGTAGTTAACGTGACAGCCAATACTTTCCTCTTCATACGGTCTCCTTACCCTATCAGATTCCCTTCTCATTCCTTCTACTAATTATGGATATGAATTAAACAGATGCATATACCGAATTGAGTCTTCATAACCAGCCACTTCTAATCAAACAGTCATATATTAAAACCGAACGAATAAGCCCCATCTATTTGAAACCTCTGTAACGTATTGATATGTATCAATACACAAGTCGAATAATTCATTGACCGAAAGCAAATTAACACCAAAATTGCACTGCAACAAATTGCAATAATTATGGTACCATCCGCAACCATACAGAATCCTCATATATGGCTAGGAATAAAATAATGAAGAAAGGACTAATTGGCTTAATCACAGCCATTGCTCTATCACCAGCATTGGCAAACGCACAGTCGTACGGTATGGGTGCCGGAGCCGGACTATACCTTGGTATGTCAGCAGGTAAAACTGAAGTAGAATCTTCAACCCTTGATAACGCAAACTCCCTGACGGGGGTTAATGTCGATGACTCTGACACTGGATTTAAAGTATTTGGTGGTACCCGTATTAATCCAAATATGGCCGTAGAAGTCTTTTACAATGACTTTGGTGAGTTCTCTATCGACACACCAGCGGCATCATTCACTTCAACCACTGAAGCAAGCACTGTGGGCTTTGCCTTTACCGGTATTTTACCTGTAACACCTGACATTGAGGTTTTCGGTAAACTTGGCATGCATTCATGGAAAACTGATTTTAAATCTAACGACGGTCAATCAAATGATGACGATGGTTTTGATGCAACCTTTGGTGCAGGTGTGGCATTGAATATTCAACAAATCACGATTCGTGCTGAGCTTGAGCGATACAAATTAGACAGTGACGATGTTGATATGATGTCAGTGGGTGTGGCTTATCGATTCTAATGCTTGATGCATAAAAAAACGATAAATTCTATGCTTCATAAATAAAAAAGGCGAACCAATGAGTTCGCCTTTTACTATAAGTGCTCAACCTAATTTTAGTACCAGACACTTTATAAATTTGTGCTCTTTTAGAGCAGTCAAAGCACTCACGGTTCCAATCATCTTGTATCAGCTGTAAAGTACGCAGATTCATTACCCTAAGGGCATGATGTCCATGGTAATAACTGCGATTTTATATACTTAAGACACCCACCTTTATCCAACATGTGATAATGCTTTGTGCTGTAATAAACAGGTGGGGTGCAGTAACAAGAAGTGAAAACCATATGAATTTTGATGACAAAGTAATTGATAGCCTAGATGAACTAGAAGCTTTCCTGCTGGCTGTTGAAAGTGGTGCGTTGGGCCTGACAAACGTTGCAGGTGTTGCGATGGCAACCAGCAATGCCGATGGCCGCCCTTTTGTTGCAGTGTTGGATGATAAACATCAGCTGATTCTTGGCCGTTGGGTATCTCAGGATGTTTACGAGAACGGAAAAGATCTTGTGCGCTATGGGCCGAAGAAGAACTTACACTAAGCATTTCGTTCACAGCAGCTCTGCATAATTGAATCTGCCTAACAGGCACTTTTAATAGCAAACGCCACCAGCAAAAACTGGTGGCGTTTTCTTTAAGCGATCAATGGAAATATCTCTAACCAATTATTGTCATCTCATTCACAACAAATGAATCAACCGCACCTTCTGTTGCCGCCATATAGTCCTTCAAATGCTGTGCGTTCATATGGGCTTGCCATAACTCTCGAGATTCCCAGTTCTCATAAAACAAAAAGTGCGCTCGGTTTTCATTGTCTTGATGCAAATCATACTGCAGGCATCCCTCCTCAGCACGAGTGATATCTATCAGTTTTTCAAGTTCTGTTTTAACCAATTCTGCCTTGTCAGCCTTAGCGATAATATTTGCAACAATCGTCAATTTTGCCATTCCGTATCCCCTACCTTCTTACGGATTCATTTCAAATTACGTTGGAACAATAATAGAAGGCGATAGCACTGTTTTAAACTGAGTCCTCATTGAATCATTATCAAATAACTTTTGATAATCTGGTGAATACCTTCTTAAATACAAACTCACACAGACTTCTACTTAGCAACTTAGGCTCAGAAAGCCCTCCCATCATATGCTTTATTTCACTCGCAAAAATCCAATCCGATTTTCGTGTATTACCAAGCCCTTGTGATTATCGCCGAAGGGTTGAAACAAGAATTTGGAAAACGCTCTCATTAATGTTCCCACCACTTAAAATTATCAGGCTCCAAAGAAGTAACTAGCTGAATTGTAGGAAACAATGAAAGAAAGCCCCCCATTGATGTAATAATGAATTTTGATAAGGACATTTTATGCAAAAATCATTAATAACCTGCGCACTGATGCTAAGTTTCAGTGCTGTCGGACAAGCTCATGCCATAGACTGCTCTCAACTCGAACAATGGCAGCCGGAAAACATCTATAATAGTGGCACTTCTGTACAAAATAATAACATCGCTTATCAGTCAAACTGGTGGAATATCGCCGACGACCCAGCCAGTAATTCTGGCCCATGGCAGGCATGGAGAGAACTCGGCAATTGTGATACAGATCCCGGAAACCGTCCTCCCAAAGTAACGCTCACTTCTCCCCTGCACAATGCTCAATTCACTGATAACAGCCTTATAACCCTGTCGGCCAGCGCCAGTGATAACGATGGCAATATAGATAGTATTGATTTTCTGCTTGGCGATGTTTTGCTGGAAACACTGACAGAAGAACCTTATACCCTTAAGTGGAATGCACAAGCCGGAAACCATACGATCATTGCTCAAGTAACGGATGATCAGGGTAAAACAAGTACAGATTCCGTTACGATTTCTGTTGTCGGTGCAAACGGAAATCAGGCACCAACAGTCAGCCTTGCCAATCCGAAGTCTGATTCACAACTAAAAGCTGGCGAGAATGTTCTTATTTCAGCCAAAGCATCCGATCCTGATGGTGCAATAACTAAAGTTGACTTTTTCCTTGATGATAAGCTCCTCGGCTCAGACTCAGATGCCCCATTCGAGCTAAGTTGGAATGCCGAAAAAGGTGCTCGTAAATTTATGGTTAAAGCCACTGACGATGAAGACATCAGTACTGTCAGTGAAGCAATTTCCATCGCAGTGGCAGGCCAGACTGCAGGCGGTGGCTGTGTCAGTGTGCCAGCCTATAAAGCAGGCAATATTTATCAGGCCGGAGACATCGTTCAGAACTACAATAGCAAATACCGCTGTAATATTGCTGGTTGGTGTTCCTCCAAAGCAGCCTGGGCCTACGAACCGGGACAAGGGCAACACTGGACCGATGCTTGGAGTGACCTTGGGGTTTGTGCCATTGTGCCTGAAGTCAAAATTACCGCTCCGGCAGCCAACAGCCTGATCCTTACCGGAAGTGATGTCAAAATAGAAGCCAGCGCCACAGACAGTGACGGCTCAATCACTCAGGTTCAGTTCTTTGCCGGGAACTCAGCCCTTGGTACAGATACAACAGCACCATTCTCTGCCAACTGGTTAGCCAACGGCACAGGCGACATTGCATTGAAAGCTATTGCGACAGATAACGAAGGCAACACAGGTGAAGCATCCGTGCTAGTTATCAAGCGTTAGCTACCAGCCTAACATCACCTGCCAGCGGTACAACGATCAACCTTGGCAAAGCGTTCACTTTGGCTGCAACGGTATCCTCACTCACCAGTGCAATTCAGAAAGTAGACTTTCTTGTTAACGGCAGCATTGTTGCGACAGATAACACCGCGCCATACAGCATTAACTGGACTGCGGGATCACCGGGTAGTTACACCGTCACTGCCATGGCGACAGATACTAAGGGTAATACCGCAATTTCATCCGCAGCATCAGTCAAAGTTACTGAGCATTTGCCTTCAAATACCAAACATCAACTGATTGGTTACTGGCACAACTTTGTTAATGGTGCTGGCTGTCCAATGAACTTACGTGACATTTCTCCGGCATGGGATGTTATTGATATCGCTTTTGCTGAAAACGATCGTAACAGCAACGGAACCGTTCACTTCAACCTGTATTCCGGTGATATCTACAGTTCCTGTCCGGCGTTGGATCCGGCTCAGTTCAAGCAGGATATCCGAGCACTTCAGGCACAAGGCAAGAAAATTGTTTTATCACTGGGCGGGGCCGAAGGCACTATCACCCTCAACACTGATGCGGATGAAGCTAATTTTGTATCCAGCCTGACTGATATCATCAAGGAATGGGGATTTGACGGCCTCGATATTGATCTGGAAAGCGGTTCTAACCTGCTTCACGGCACTCAAATTCAGGCTCGTCTGCCTCGCGCACTGAAGAAGATTGAAGCCAACACCGGCGGAAATATGTACCTGACTATGGCCCCTGAACATCCTTATGTTCAGGGCGGTATGATCGCTTACTCTGGAATTTGGGGCGCTTACATCCCGCTTATTGATGAACTGAGAGACACGCTAGATCTGCTTCATGTCCAGCTATATAACAACGGCGGGCTTGCAAACCCTTACATGCCGGGAGCTGCTCCTGAAGGTTCTGTCGATATGATGGTGGCTTCTGCGAAAATGTTGGTTGAAGGCTTTAAACTGGCTAACGGCACCATGTTCCAGCCATTGAGGGATGATCAGGTAGCCATTGGTCTACCATCAGGTCCAAGTTCAGCGAACTCAGGCCAGACACCAATCCAGAATATCATTAATGCCCTGGATTGCCTGACGGTCGGCACTAGCTGTGGCACGGTTGTTCCGACTAAGCTGTATCCAAACTTCGGAGGCGTCATGACATGGTCGATAAACTGGGATCAGCATGACGGTTATAACTTCTCCAAACCAGTGGGTGATAAGCTTAAAACGATGAACAGCAAGTAGCTCAGAAACAGGTACAGTCCGATAGGTGTTATACATAAGCGCTAATCGGATAAAAAAATCCCCCTGACAACACGCCAGTCGTCAGGGGGATAACTACATCAAAAGAACGGCTATTATTGTTTACTTATTTGCTTAAAGATAAGGCTCAGTATTTCTCCCTCACCTTCCTGCGGAGCTGGATTATCCCACTCACCGGATGTATCAATCCAGAATGACTTCACTGAGAAATATTCACCGTCAGTCTCAACAATCGACATAGTTTCTGTTGAGCCTACATATTCAGAATTAGTCATGTTCAGGATCAGGTGCCCTTCATTAATTTGCCAGTTGAAGGCGAACTCACCATCTTCGGCATCAATAAATGCCCCGGTATGATCCGGATTGAAACGCAGTTGCTCATCTTCAACATAGCTCGGTGTTTCACCTTCATTTGATTGCAGGAACATCAAAGACCAGGTAGAAGTTTTGTTCTGAGAGCCCACCAGCATATCTTCTGTAAATTGCAGCAACTTATCGTCTGTCTTAACCTGACACTGACTGACAGCGTCATAGAAGTCTGCAATGCGTTTGTACGCTGACGGCTGATCGTTAGCTTCGTCCCATGGTGTATTCCCTGTCTGGCATTCAGTTATCGGTTCCTCATATTCACGGAATACGAAACTCCAGATATCTCGTACCCATGCGCCATCTTCCTGATAGACATCATAAGTAACAAAGCTGCTTTGTTCATCTGAGAACAATAAGTTTGCCAACAACATGTATTCATCCGGGTTAGTGCTGTCCCACAACTTCAGGTAACCTTCGGATGTTAATGCCCATGTACGTGTTGAACTGACTCGGTTTTCACCGGCACGGAAGTAACTCAACGAGTTGTCTGCGTTAAACTTATACGCACGCGTATCACCATCAGCACGGACGCGGACAAACATGGTGTCAGCGATTTCAGCCGTATCTTCGCCGGTAATGACATGATGACCACCACATTGCTCTACAGCTGCGTTAAAGTCCTCTACTGTTGCGTCAGACTGCTTAACATCACAGCTACGCACGGTGTAATCCTCCGGACGCTGGTAAGTAAACCCTGACGATGAAATATCTTTAAGCACTTGTTCGTTTTCAGTCCAAACACTGTATGTCTTGAAACTGATACGCGAATCATCACTACTCACATAGGCAAAGTAATCCAGATCACCATTACCGAAATCAACCACAACAATGCCGTCTGAATTTATCGTCCAGGTAAAGTCACCATCCGGATAACCATTGCGATAATACGTACCGGTTCCGTTTTCATTAAATACCCAGTGACGCAACTCACCGCGGCTGTTCAGGCGATAATACTCAGCTCCACCAATAACAGACTGACTGGTTGCTTCAAATTCACATTGTGTAGCAGTTGTCAGGAAGTCGTCATAACTCGGGTTGCCAACTGGCACATCATTAACCTCATCCCACTGAGAGTCACCATCTGTACAGATGGTATACTCTTTCACGCCAATACCGAGCTCTTTCGCACGAAGGTTGGCCTGTTCCTGATTTAGATAGAATTCCCCGACCCAACTCGTCCAGCTCAATGCAGGAGTAGTACTGACTGTATTGATACCAATCACCATGCGTGAATATGCGTCATACCAGTTCCAAGGCTCATCCGTTGTCGGTACAGCAATTATCAGAGTACCGGCTCCGTCATCACTAGCCAGCCATCCCTGCTTGATGCCATTATCAACCAATGTGATGTCTATCAGCTGATAGCTGCCATCATCATTACCTGTAAAGGCTGCATGATTTGTAATGAAATGCCATGTGACAGGCTGCTGTGCTTCATCAATGCGGAACGATGAGGTCAGCAATTTACTGTCATAACTGCTCAATCCCGGTAATTCAATCGCAGTGATCTGCGATAAGTCGTGACCATTCTGCCTCAGGCTTTCGACTTTACCGGCAAGGTCCCCAACATTCTGGCTACCCCACTCGGCAAAGCGATGGCCCAGCCACATGCCGTTATCCAACTGCTGATAGATCTTATAATCTTGCCCGAAATCATCTGTTGCAACGGTGAAGTTCTCACTTGGCTGATTAAAGTAAGAATCGGCTAAAGCGAAATGCGACCACTCAACACTTTCAGTGTTCTCTGTAGCACTCACATCTTTCTTCTGTAGCTGATACTGGTTGAAGATCACACCATTGGGATTGGTTTCATCAGTCAATTTTACATGACGATTATCTACCTGATCTAATAGATAACGCTGACCAGACTGACTCACCATCTTCAGCCCACCAACCAGAGTCACTTCCCGGTTTACTTCATACCAGTAAGGGCCTAAAACATCATGCTTGCCTTGCACATAGTTAAAGTGAGCATATTCTTCGAAATCAACACCATGAGGATTAGGCCAAATCGGACGCTGATAAGCAAAGGTATAAGCCCCGGCTTCGCCAATAATTAAACGGAAGCTGGCATTCGTTGTTCCGTCAGCCTGCCAGTCACGACTCTCTTCAAACTGATTTTGAACATCATTAACTAGCGTATTGACGGTACGGCAACTGTAATCAGCCGTATGACTTTCTGCATCAAAATCGAACCCGGAAATTGGATACTGTTCTACGACAGTAGTTACTGTGTCGGTTGTATCCTGAGTTTCAGAGTTAACTTGTGTGGCTTTGGTTTCAATGACGAACTGAATAACATCAATACCAGTCAGGTTTTTAGCATCAATTTGTGCTAACAGATCGATGTTGTTAAATTCACGCGGATCAGGTCCGTTATCACCACCTTCAACCTTCGCATTATCTTCATCGATATAACGCCAGAAGGTTGCACCTGTCTCGGTGCGGTTACCACGATCCAGTGACTTACCTTTGTATTGAGCGTTTCCATCCTGGTTATAATCAAAATCCCATGAAGTTTGACGATAGAATTCACCGGATGAATACAAGACATCAACCGACACCTCTTTACCGAAATATTGATTGCCGTATGCCACCCGATAAGTGACAGTTTGTGTGGTGCGGATATCGCCGTTATTTAGCGTTTCTACAACTGTGCTTGTGTCTGTTTTTAACTCACGGACATCATTCAGTAACTGAACCATCACGGGGCCAGAAAACTGCTTTGATGTTGTTACATCAGCCGCTGACTTTTCTGCGTCATCAGGGAACTGATCCGCTAGATTGTCACCGTAACCATCGCCGTCAGCATCGGCCCATTCGTCACTGTTTCCGGGGAATTTGTCGGCATGGTTATCACCATAACCATCCTCATCACCATCGGCCCATTCTGTCTTATCTTCAGGGAACTTATCGGCTAGGTTGTCGCCATAACCGTCTTCATCAGCATCGGCCCATTCATTGACATCATCTGGGAACTTGTCGTTATGATTATCACCATGCTTGTCCCCATCCTTATCTGCCCACTCCGTTTTATCTTCCGGGAACTTATCAGCTAAGTTATCACCGTAACCATCGCCATCAACGTCTGCCCATTCCTCACTGTTGTCCGGGAACAGATCATCTTCGTTATCACCATGATTATCCCCGTCCTTATCAGCCCATTCGGTTTGATCATTCGGGAACTTATCAGCGACTTCATCACCATAGCCGTCGCCGTCTGTATCCCGCCACTCCTGAGCATTATTCGGGAACACGTCGTCCTGATCTTTTACCCCGTCATCGTCGTCATCATCGTCATCGGTTGCTTTTGAGTAAACAGAACCATCAACGATAATGGTTTCTTCCTCCTGAAGATCTTTGATCACAGCCTTAGATGCATCGAAACTATCAAGCACATCCGTAGCTTCACCCTTGGCATTGTCCTCCATTTCATCGAGGGTTTTCGGCAACAACTCTGCTTTGACCATCGCAGATGCTTTATTCGCTACCGCTTTATTTTGGGTAAAATCACCCAATACCTCATCACTTTCTATACCCAGCTCATCAGCCAGCTCTTTTGAAGCCAGCTCTTTGGACTGATTGGCGGTTTTCATTTTGATATGAACAAGAGTGGAAAGTGGCGTAACATCAGTTTCACCGGCCGGTGCTGACATTACAAAACCGCCGGAAATAGGCTTATCCGGGCTATCTTCATCGACAGTCACACCGGCTTTAGCTTTCACTATAATCGGATAACTTTCCGGAGAAGCGATGCCGGTAACATCCAGTTCAACTTTACCGCCTTCACCAGTAACACCAGCAGGCTCATTACTGTCCTGCACGTAGTTTGGTGTGACATCAAGCCATACATCCGCTTTTCTCAAATATCCGTCAATCGCGGTTACACTCATTGACGCCTTAGGTTCTGGACTGGCCTGCGAGTTATTCGAGCTATCATCATCACAGGCTGTCATCAGTAGTAAGGTACTCAGCCCTACTGCCGTTGCGAGAGGATGCCGTTTCATAATACCGTTCCTTGTATCTCTTCTACGATTAAAGAACCTCAAGGTAACGTCATCAGATAGATAAATACTTAACCTTCACTTAATACAAGAAGGCATTTCAACCCTATTCCGTCATACTGCACAGATACCTTAAGGAATAAATGATTAATGCTTTTACGATGGTTATAGGATTTACTTACTCGGGCTTCATCACCCGAACGGGGGATAAGTATTTACTGACGGGAGAAATAAAGCGGTAACTTTGATCTGGAACATTAATTAATGTTCAGACAAAAGAAAGCCGCACCTCGCGCTTGCTTTATTTTATAAACAAACGACAAGGTGCGACTGAAGATTTTGGTAGGTTTATCTTTCTGCTGAATAAGGGTCTTCAGCAAGCAGGTAAGCTCGTAAGTCTGCTTTATTTGGTTGCGCGTTCAACCACTCACGCACCTCGCGAACTTTGTTGTAAGACTCCTGACCAAACTTTTCTTTATACAGTTCGGCAAAGTTATCTTTGGCATTATTCATACGAATATTTTTCTGCCACTGAGCTGTCAACACGGCATTCAGTGAACCAGCTAAACCGTCTTTTTTCATCAGCTCCCATTCGCCTTTATCCAGCCATACGCCACCCACTGCGGCGCTATAGTCAAGACGATGAGTGGTATCTGATGTAATCCGGAACTTACGCATAATTTTACCGGACTGAGGGCATAGCAGTGCAGTTTCGGTATCAACCGCCTCACAAGCGATATCATCCGAAAAAACATATTCGGGATTATTTTCTTTCCATGAAACATAATCCTCAATCAAAATCCAGTTACCACCACAGTGCGTACAAGTGTGCGCTCTGAATAACCCATCAATAAAACTGGGAGCCAGCGCGCCCACTTTACAACCAGTACATTTCATTGTTCTTTATCCACTTATGAGAATTCTTAGTACGGCGAAAAGATACCGTATCAAACAGTTCAGTCAGAACCAGAAAAGCCAACTAAAACAGTATAGTTATATCCAAAGACAATAAAATATAGAAAACAACACACATACTCAACCAGCAGCATCTTTATTGTATTGATTTTATGCGATGACAGTGTTTTTTCTTGTTAACTGGAGCTGGTTTGATTTCAGATTTGGTTGCTATTTTTATTGCGGAGTGAACAGCACTACCCTGTTTCGCCGTCTCTGAAATGAAGGTTGCTTTCGTGACCATGCGGCCGGATGAGTGGTTTTAGCAATCAGTGTTCTTCCGTCATACACCTTTTCAATCACAAACATAGTAAGGCCGGCTAAATCAATTGAACCCGACGCACCGATACACGGCTCTGTGATATTCTGATTGCTTTGCGCTATTGAAAGGCCGGTTTGCTGTTGCACCAAGTCAATAAAGTGTTGTTCGAAAGTATTACGGTTACCGCTGCTGTATGCGCTTGAACCATTTTCGGTGTAAAAATCACCTACAGTACAGGCATTAATAACAAGCAAAGGCTCTATCGCACTTAATCGTTGCTCCAAAAAGACTTTCCTGTCTGCCCACAAACGCAAAAAATTTTTCGTACGGTGTACACATGTATCTTTCACCCCGAGGGAACATTGCTCATGCAAAGCATTGATAACAATAACCGGATAGTTTCCATCTTCTAACGAAATCTGTTCTCTGAATAACAATCCCGCAAGATAGTCCCGAATATTCCGCCCGGTTGCACCATTAACCGGTCTTGCGTGTACATGCTCACCAGTCAAAATATCGCGAACACCATGAACAATGAACTCTTCAATATGGGGGCTTTCCGTTACGACGACGATTGGCTTTTTAAAACGACCTTTAAACTTGTCATAAGCATCCAGCCCTACAAAGCAGGTGTCATAATTGGCAGTTTTACGCAGCTGATATTGTCCGCCTCGCACCATGAGGACTGCAAGCACTTCATCTCTGCACACCTTTAAGTCATGACTTTGTTCTGTAGTTGTATTGTCCGCCATCGTTCAACCCTGATATATAACTCAACACATCTACTCTATCGCAAAACCTTCAAGCGAAAAAATGACTTCAATTCACTTTCCCTAATAATTTCTTAAGCTTATTAGCTAACTGTTTAAGTTTTGTTCTTACTTCGTCAAAGAAGCAATGTCTAGTCCTAAAATAGGTTGACGCTTTTTTATGAAGCCAGTAGGAAATCCCTGCTGGCTTTTTCATGCACTTCACTCGGGGTTTTCATTCCCAAGCTCATATGCGGCCTTAAGTCGTTATATATTGATATCGACTCTTTTACTAACTCCATGAGCTCCTTCATCGTATTGCATTGATAGAGCAGGAACTCATTCTTTAGTATCCCGTTAACCCGTTCTGCAAGGGCGTTTTGATAACAGTCATAACCATCCGTCATTGAAGGGGTCATGCCGTTGGCATTTAACTTTTCCTGATATTCTGACGAACAGTACTGTAGTCCTCTATCTGAGTGATGGATGGTGGCAGCATTAGTTCAGCGGTTCATGATTGTCATGTCTAACGCCTTTACCACATCACTGGCCTTCATTTCATTACTCAGCTCATAACCCAGTATCTTTCGAGAGTAAGCATCCGTGACTAACGAAAGGTAGTGCGTCCCTTCATCGGTTTTTACATAGGTGATATCGCTGACAACAACTTCTTCTACATGGCTAACTGTTCTTTCTTTTAGCAAGTTAGGATGCTTTCTAAGCCAGTGTTTGCTGTTAGTTGTCTTGGTGTAATTCCTTCTTGGCTTGACCAACATATTTTCGTTTTTTAAATACTTAAATAAGCCGTCTCGCTCCAACTTTATTCCTTGCCGCTTAAGCTGGGGCTTAATCAACAGATATAGCTTACGAGTGCCGACTCGTGGCATAAACTGCCGCCAGTACATCACCATTTCTTTCACTGGCAAAAGCTCGTCAGCACGCGCCTCCAGATGTCGTTTCCATTGATACACCGCTTGCCGGGATAAGTTGAACAGCCTGCATGCAGAAGCCAGTTTTACTTTCTCTTGTTCTTTGGCAAGCCAGAGCGTTCGGCTAAGTACTTTTTTTCTAAATCTATGCCATGTTCTTTCTTAAGAATTTCCACCATGTCGCCATAAATCATGTTCTTCATTTCGGCGTTGGCGAGGGCTTTTTCAAGTCGCTTAATTTTTTGTGCTGGCGTTTCTTTGGATTTCGACATAGAAGGAAAGTGCTCAATTGGTTTCGACCAATCCAACTTACCATGCTTTCTCAGCCAGACAAGAACTGTACTTCGCCCTTGGATGCCATAGCACGTTTGAGCTTGTTTGTATGTCATCTCGCCTTTTTCAACTTGGGCAACGACAGCCAATTTAAAGCCCATTGTGTAATCTCGCTGGGTGCGCTTTTTTGTTGAGTTACTTGAAGTATTCATAGATAAGTCTCCAAAGTGTCAACTTATCTCAGGACGGGACACAAAGTATAAAAAAAGCGCCCTGTGAGCGAGGCGCTTTTAAAAAATGAAAGAAATATTATTTTGTATAATCTGAAGAATTTTCCAGCATCTTACTGAGTTCTTCTATACGTTTATGTAAACCGTCCTTCTCGGCCAATAGTTTTTCCTGCGTTGCCGTCATGGCCTCAATTTTTGAAACCATTTTTTCTGCATCCGTTTGTTGTAATTTATAATCTTGCCTTACCTTAGTAAGTTCAGCTTGTACTTGTTTGATCTGTTTCTGAAGTGAACCAGCTTCTGACGCTTTTTGATCGTATCTCTCCGCAGTTTCTTCAACCTCTGACTTTAATCTACCAACCTCCTCACTACTGCTCTCAAGCTCAGCTTTCAACTTACGCTGTGCTCGCTGAGCTGCCAGCCTTGCCTTCTTCTCTTTATCAAGTTCAGACAATTGCTGAAATAGCTTTTCTTCGTTGTCTGATATGTTTTTTGTTAATTCGCCAACATCTCGATTTAGCTTCTGCTCTTTCCGAACAAACTCATCACTCTGAAGCTGAATCTTGTCTGTGAGCTCTTTCTCCGCTGACGAGCCCATTCCCATAAAAACTCGCCAAGTATCAAGAGCAGATCGACTTGTATAATCCATCATATCAAAAGGAAAACATAATCCTTCTTCTGACGAGCGGCTAATATGTGTTATGCGATTATCAATTTGCTCTAATATCTCGGTAGCTTGATTGTAGCCATCCTCAATAAACTGTCGGGCATAATTTACTGATACGGCCTCAGCTACCTTTCCTAATAAAGCAAGAGTTTGTACCTGCCTGATATAATCATCACCAGACTGCAGTAAAAATGACGGGATAGAAACACTTGTATTTGGCTCAACATCCATTTATTGATCTCCCTGAAATTTATAAAACCATACAAATTATTAGACTAAAATTGCAGCTATGGTGTATAAACTTTCAGAAATTTCAAAGGTTGCCCAATCATTATATACTGCAAAAAACACTCTCCCGTTGCAAAATTAAATAACAAACCAATCTTTACTGGTTTGAAAGAAACGGAGCACTCCAAGCAGTTCGGCAAACTCCCATCTCACCCATGTTATATCTGCCTTTATATCTTTCTTTACTCTGTGCTCCGCTTTGTGTGCACATAGTAACGAGAGCATAATTAGATCTCTTAACAATGCGATGAATGGTTACTAATCTAGATAAATTGCATATAACGTGATGAATAGCTTTATGGCAGACAGACAAATTCACATCTGACGGAACAATCCCTGAGCCTTACGGCTAACAGCCAGCTTTATGCTTCCGTCATTCATGTAAACATACATCCGGCCGGTAAATTCTCGCTTAACCTTCTCAATAGCTGCCACCCTGACGATTGTGGCACGGTGTATTTGCCAAAATGAATCAGGTTCCAACTGCCTGATTAATTCTTTTAATGGCGTCCGAATTACATATTCGTTGTCATATGTGTAAACACTGACGTATTTATCTTCTGCTCTCAGATAGTTCACATCATCAACAGAAACAAGACAGATATCTTCACCTTTACTGGCTTTAATCCAGCGAAGGTACCTGTTTGGGTGTGCATTAAAATTAGCGACTAAACGCTCTATCGCATCCACAGCATTGGCTTTATCATCATTGTTCTCAGACCTAACCATTTTTAGATAGCTCTGTATGCGCCCACAAGTTCTCATTAGACGCTTTTCATTCAGTGGTTTTAACAAATAATCAAATGCATGCTCTTCAAATGCCTGAATTGCGTATTCATCGTAGGCAGTTATGAATACAATCACCGGAATTTTTTCTGACTCTTTCAGAGCCTTCGCAACAGAAATTCCATCTTGTCCGGGCATACGAATATCAAGAAAAACAATATCAGGCTGTAATTTCTTAATGCTTTCCAATGCCGACTTACCATCCGATTCACAAGCAACAACATCAAGCTGTGGCCAGACATCTGCCAGTGAAAGCTTCAAATGATGGCGTAGCAAAGGCTCATCATCAGCAATAATGGCAGTTATTCTTTCTGTCATATTAAATGCTCCCCCAGAATAAATTCGATTCTCGTTGTAACACCGCCCCCTTCTGGCGCAGATATGGACAGATATGCTTTTTCTCCATAAAGCGCCTTTAACCTCTGTCGAATATTATCCAGGCTAACACCATGCCCAGAGCAGAATGAATCTGTAGCAAAGCCAACCCCATCATCTTTAATTTCGACAAGTAATCGTTCATCATGCACGGAGATATCAATAACAATCCTGCCGCCTTCAGGGCGTGGCTCTATACCGTGATAAACAGCATTTTCAACCAAAGGCTGCAACATGTGAGGCGGTATAACCCAATACCGGTCAACCGCTTCGTCAAACTCAATCTGATATGAAATTCGCTCTCCAAGACGTATCGACTGTATCTCGAGATAGGCTTCAAGCAATTCAACTTCATCGCCTATAGCAATCCACTCTCGTCGGCTTTTCTTCAAACTGATTCTTAATAATTCAGTTAACTGAACCAATAGTTGCTTGGCTTTTTTAGGGTCGGTATCAATCAGTACCTGAAGATTTGCCAATGTATTAAAAAGAAAGTGAGGTTCAATCTGACTCTGCAACACCTGAAGCTGACTTACCACCAGTGCTTTTTCCTGTTCAGCCTGGTGCAGCTTTGCCTGACGAAGCTCGCTTTCATAAAGCAGTGCTTTTTCTCGGCTATAAAAGATGTAATAGATAAGCGTGGAAAAAAACAGAGCACAGCTGATGAGTGTTAGTAGTTCACTTATACCTCCGGCCTCCTGATACCTGACAGACCACAACAAGGCATGTAACGTACCAAGCACCAAGGTTCCCCCTACTACAATCATAAAATGGGTAGACGAACGCCATGATGGCGAGTAATGACGAATCACAAGACTTATCGCATTACAGATCCCGCCATAACCGAAAGCAATCAACAGGTGTCGGCTGAAACTGCCACCTTTTATCAAAAAGGTTATTACTGCAATACCTAAACATAAGAATATACTCAGGGCGATATCTCTGATTGTGTTATTCGTTTTGTTCAGCTCCATCATCTACCGCATCACCACAAATATGCACCCAATGGATTATACATGAGTCACACAAATCAAATTGCTGTTTCAGTTAATTCTTGGAAGTCACCCAAAATAAATTTCACTTGATACTCAGATGGTTATAAGAGCGTAATCATCCGGTTCTGAATCCTTGTCAGCGAAAACAATATGCGGCCTGTGTTATGATCGTACAAAAGCCATGTTAATTACGAAATAAAGTCACCGATGTCAGATACTCAGCGTTTATTCAAAGAACTTATTCATTCACGTCGTTCGGTCAGAAAATATGACCAGAACACGGAATTTGATCACAAAGCTGTTGAGCGTTCACTGGAGTTAGCCGCACTTTCACCTAACAGCTCAAACATGCAACTTTGGGAATTCCACCGCGTGATCAGTGAAGACAAACGCCAACAACTCGCAGAAATCTGCATGGGCCAGAATGCCGCCAAAACAGCAAATGAACTCGTTGCCTTTGTCGTTACTCCATATAAATGGCAGGGCCGGGCTGAGATGAATGCAGCACAGATTCGTAAAGCCTTTGACGGCAGAGAAGATGCGACAGCTAAGCGAGCGCTAAAATATTACGAAAAACTCATTCCCTTTGTTTACCGAAACGATAAATTCGGCCTTTTAGGTTTTGGACGGAAAATCCTGAGCAACATCCTGGGACTCAAAAGGCCGATGCTACGCGAAGTAACCAAGAGCGATCTCAGGGTTTGTCTGCACAAAAGCAGCTCTCTGGCTGCCATGACATTCATGACGGCCATGCGTGCTGAAGGTTATGACACCTGCCCGATGGAGGGATTTGATTCGAAGCGAGCGAAAAAACTACTCGAATTGCCGAAAGATGCAGAGATCACCATGATTATTGGATGCGGTAAACGCACCGAAGAAGGAATCTATAGTGAAAGGCACCGAGTAGATAACAAGGAAGTAATAATTAGTCATTAATTAACCACTTAACTCATTCCCCCATACCTTCCCTCGATTAATTCAGGTAAGGTGTGGGTAAAACCAATAAAGAACAGATGATATGCAGTCACAGATTGAACAACTCATCAAACTAAAAGACACCTGGATGGCCAGCCACGTTACTGAAGCGGAATTTCCCACACCGCTTAGCCAAAAAGGACTCGCCCTTTACCAGTCTCAGCAACAATCAAGTGAGCTGATATCTTCCGTTTCCGATAATTCTGCTCTTTCCCTTTCTGTTTATCCCGTCGACTGTCACCCGCTCACTATTCGCTATTCTGTTGTACTATCCAGTAAGTGGGAGTCAGAATCCGATAAAGAAGCCATGCTTGAATATCTGACACAAATCATGTTTGAGGAAGACTCACCAGCCCGATTGTTCATCGGTTTCTTTAAAGGTAAGCCAGCTGCATGCGGCATGATTTTCCAGTCGGAAGAAGACTTAGCGCTTATCGCAGATGTCCATGCCCTGCCTCTTAATAATCAACAAGACCTGATCTCTGAAATGGAAAAGCAGCTGTTTACAATAGCATCAGGTGAAAAACAATCCGTCGCGATCAATCGTTAGCACCCCAATGCCAGATTTGGGACTCTATTTGTCCCTGAGAAATCTGGCATTTTCAATGCCTTCCTAAAAACCATTCACATTAACCCTTTCTTTGTTAAAGAATTTTGACTCATCATTATTCACTTACCATACTAATTTAAGGTACCAGCGAGAAAGGAAAGTGATGTGAAAGGAATCATTTTTACCGAGTTTTTAGAAATCGTCGAAGAAGGATTCGGGCTGGATGTTTGTCAGCAAATGCTTGAGCTGGCTGAAGATGAAGGTATCTATACAGCAGTGGGAAGTTATGACCACCGCGCACTGGTCAAATTAATCATTACGCTGAGTAAAATCACCAAGATTCCGGCAGAACAATTACAGGAAGTTTACGGTGAAGCCGTTTTTTTACGTCTTCTAAAAACCCTACCGGCAATGGATCCCCCACTTCATGATACTTTTAGCTTCATCCGGAGCGTTGAAAACCATATTCACACTGAAGTCAAAAAGTTATACCCGGATGCCACCCCTCCTCAGTTTGACTTTCTTTCTCAGACAACAACCAGTATGGTCATGGATTATAAATCAGCGCGCTGCATGTCTCATGTTTGCCTGGGCTTAATCAAAGGTTGTGCTAGACATTTCTCGCAAAAAATCCAGGTAAGCATGGAGCCCATGAACAAATCACAGAGCCACGTAAGGTTTAACCTTAACCTGATTGCGGAGTAAGCATGATGGAGCTGGAACGACACGTTGAACTGTTGGAAAAGAAGCTACAACGAGAAAAAGCCGCACGGAAAGATGCTGAAAAGCTGCTTGAAGTAAAGAGCTATGAGTTATTCAATGCCAAAAAGCTGCTTGAGAATTCTCTTGAAAAACTGAAACAAAAATCAGAGACAGACTCCGAGCTGCTCGCTTATCAAGCCAAGATTGAAACTATGCTGGTCGAATACGGCAGGCTTTTCCTGAAACACCCGCCCTCAAAACAGTTAATACAGGAACTAGTAGACAGCTTGATCGACAGTATTTCAGTAACCGCCTGCTGCATTGATATTTCATGCACACCTGATGTAGGGATCAATACAAGTTATGCTTCAGGACGCCGCCAGAAATGGACTCGTCCTGAACAATTAGCAACAACAAAAACATTCTGGAACCAAACTGAAGGCATTCTGTGGATTTCTCTCGACAGCGAAAAGACAGTGTCAGGCTTTTTTGCTGTAAGAATAAAAGCGACACGTTCCTGGCAGCAAACGATAAAAAAACACATCACTATATTCTGTGAAATGATCAGGGCTTCTATTCGCAGACAACTCACTTTAGAAGAAGCCATTGAGGCAAGAAGAAGGGCTGAAGCATCTGAGCAGGCAACCCGTGACTTCCTGGCGATGATCAACCATGAATTACGTACTCCTTTGAATGGTGTGCTGGGTTCAGCCGAGTTGCTTGAAGACACCCGTTTGACACAGCAACAGTATAAGTTGCTGAATACACTTAACCATTCCGGAGAATTGCTACGTGCAATCATCAATGACCTACTGGACTACAGTAAAATCAATGCTGGAATGCTGGAACTAATAGAAAAACCTTTCAACTGCCATAACATGGCGAGAATGCTCGAAGATATTTTTCACCTGAGGGCTTCTGAAAAACGACTTGATCTGAATATTAGTTGCAGCGATGAAGTACCTCAATGGCTTATTGGTGACGAAGACAGAATCAAGCAAATTTTCGTAAATCTAATTGGAAATGCCATAAAGTTTACGGCTAAAGGACATGTCAGTGTTCACCTCGACTGGCAGGAAGAAAAGCTGATATTCAGTGTCCAAGACTCTGGTTGCGGGATAGCCAAGGAAGAACAAAACAAACTTTTCAAACCTTTCAGCCAGGTCGATCTTTCCAGTAAACGCAGCCATGAAGGCACCGGGCTCGGACTTGCCATCTGTAAACAGTTATCAGAACAGATGAACGGCAATATTCAGCTAAATAGTGACTATGGTAGAGGTACTACTTTTACTGTTTCCCTCCCCCTAACCGTTCATCATAAAAACGTAGATGACAACATTAAAACCCGTCAATCATCTCAAAGCCTGAATAACCTGCATGTTCTGGTTGTCGAGGATCTAAAGACAAATCAAATGCTAATAAAGCTCATGCTAAGCAAACTGAACATATTCCCAACCATTGCAGATAACGGTCAACAGGCACTGGATATTCTGAGTAGCGAATCATTCGACGTTATCCTGATGGATTGTCGAATGCCAGTCATGGATGGCTACTGCGCTACACGTAAACTACGAAAAGGCGGATACGCTAAACCTATTCTGGCACTTACCGCAGGTACAACATCCGCAGAACGGGAAGAGTGTCTGGCAGCCGGTATGGATGATATTCTGTGCAAACCATACCAGTCTCAGGAACTAAGAGAAATGCTTGAAAAATGGGGAGCAAACTACTCCCCGAGTTAATTATTCCATATAAAAGTTAATTTGATACGCCGATCAGCGCCTTTGCCAGATAATCCATTTGCAGCTCTTGCAAGCCGGCAATATTGATTCGTCCGTCACCCACCGCATAAATACCAAACTCATCACGTAAGCGAGCTACCTGCTCCGGGCTCAACCCTGTCACCGAGAACATTCCCTTATGGTGCTCAATAAAATCAAAATCATCCGAACCCTGAGCTCTTATGGCTTTAACCAGACCAGATCGTAAACTCAACAAACGCTTATTCATTTCATTAAGCTCTTTCTTCCAACTTTGCGTTAGAGCGTCATCAGCCAAAATTGTCGCTACCAAAGCAGCACCATGATCCGGCGGCATCGTATAAGAAGAACGAGCAAGAGTAAGAATACGACCTTTTGCTTTCTGCGCTTGCCTTAGGCTATCTCCAACCACAATTGCGGCACCGGTACGCTCGCGGTATAAGCCGAAGTTTTTTGAACAAGAAGTCGCAATAACCATTTCTTCAACGCTATCAGCCATATGCTGCAAACCAGCAGCATCTTGCTCTAAACCATCACCAAAGCCCTGATAAGCAATATCTACAAACGGCATGAAACCGTTTTTATTTGCCAACTCAGTGATCGCCTGCCAGTCAGAAAACGAGATATCGGCACCTGTCGGGTTATGGCAGCAACCATGAAGCAAAACAACATCTTTCGGACCTGCTTGTTCCAAAGCATAAAGCATTGCTTCACTATTGACCTGTTTAGTCCCACGATCAAAGTATGGGTAATACTTCACTTTCAGTCCGGCAGCTTCCATTACCGGCTTATGATTCACATAACTGGGATCAGAAATCCATACCGTCGTTTCAGGCTGTGCCAGACAAATAAGATCGGCCAGCATACGAAGCGCCCCACTAGCTCCCGGAGTCTGAACAGCGGCGGCTCGGCTGTGAGCTGAAGTTCCGGTCAGCAACAAATCCATCATTGAATGGTTAAAGGCTTCATTACCGGCAAGTCCGACATAAGACTTGGTTGTTGAACTATCTAAAATCTGTTGTTCTGCCAGATGAACAGCCTTCATGATCGGTGTTACGCCGTCACTGTTTTTATATACACCGATTCCTAAGTCCATTTTCTCGGTACGAGGATCATCTCTGTAGGCGATCGATAAAGATAAAATCGGGTCTTGTGGTGCTTCAGTTAACTGCTTAAACATCGAATTAATTCCATTTAGCCTTACTTCATAACTTCAAGCTATCACTTACTTTCCAAAAAATCACGCTTGGATAAACAAAAATATCAACACCAACACCGCTTTTTTTCATCAAAAATGAGAGCTATATCAGATAGAAATATTGATCGGCATTAACATTTCAGCAACTTTGCTTGCAGCTGCCTATGCAAAGCCTAAATTTAATTATGAGGGGATTTAATGACTCATCACTTTGAAATGGGTGGAGGTAGAGATGAAAAATAGTGTAGATATTCGCACAGTACTTAGTGTTTATGAAAAAATCAAAACTCAGGGCGTGCCAACCACTAACGGAATGAAGCTGGAAGATGTGACATGTACAGAAAACCCTGACGGTTATTATGTTAATCTTGCCGATAATAATGTCAGCTTAGACATCAATTTCCATAATACTTATCACTTCCATACCGCTAATGAAGATCCCGAAGGGATCATCAACCAAACTACCGCTGACTTTCACAATAATAATGAGGCACAGATCCAAGAGTTCCTTCATAAGTTAATGGAGATAGATAAAAGATACTAGACCGGCCAGTAGCCACTGATTAATTTACAGCCTCAAAACACCCAGTATATAACCTGTATTCATCAAACCGGGCTGAATTATAACCACAGCCCGGCAACAATTTTCTCTGCCCTATACAAAACAGTAAATTAGCCAACATTTTTACAGTTAATTGACAAAGCGCTTTTTGAAAATCAATAACCTGTTGCCATCAAGAAAACATGGACAAAACCTAATCACATGCTGTTCAGTTTGCATTCATAATGACAACGGTATCGTCATAACTGCAATGAAGCTTCTGAATATCTGACATGTATTAGTCACTGTTTCTGGCAATAATCAGGAAGTGGGCAATATGAATACTAAAAATCTTAACACTAAAGAACTTGATACAGTCATTGCTGCTTTAGGTGAATGTTATCGGCGTCTGAGAGCCGCCAAAATGACAGCCAAAGAATTATCGCAAGACGGATTTACGCTGATGTTTAAATCCGCCTATGACAGCATGGCTAAACGTATTTAACGATTAATACGTTAGCTATAAACACAACACATACAAAAAAGCTCAGGAATAACCTGAGCTTTATATTTCGGCCGTTTGTGGCAGTTTCGACTAGCGATCCCAGTCCATATTCTGCAGTACCAATCGATAACCATCAACGTCTTCAAATGTTTTACCAACATTTTCCCAATAAGGGTTATTAGACTCAACTACTTCAAAACCGGCATCAATCATATTACGGCATGCACGTTCCCATACACGGCTGCAATCAATATAAAACACCAACAAATTATCCTGAGTTGGAGCCTTCCCAACTGTTTCATCATGCTGATGAATAAATTCCAGGTGATATGCATGTTTCTGATGGCCCAAAACAACGCCATCGAAGCCATCTCGGTCTTTGAACTGCTTGAGCATTTCAAAACCCAGCGCTTTGCTGTACATAGATGTTATTTGATGAAGATTGTCGGTAGGTCTGACAACACGTAGTGTCGCGTCTCTAGGTATCATGGGCTTATCATCCTTTGAAAATAATTCCGCAGCGATAATCACTTACTTTTTATATGGGTTAACTTTGAATTTGTATTCTTTTCCCTGTGACGGACGTGTCGAATCACACGTCAATATACGCAAGGTTGAATATCAATATACTTTCACAGCTATTCAGCACATCGTCAAGTCATTAGATAATTTAATCCAGCATCCGTACTGTATTTGTTGTCCGATGCACACTTTCGGAAAACAAAACAACTTTCATTGAGCATATTTTATTCTCTTTCATATACCGCTTTGCTCGAACGAACATTTATTGGTTATCAATCAACTGGTAAATAACATAAAATATCTTATGAATAATAATGTTAGTTTTGAGCAAACATCCGGTTTTGACTGACCTATTCCGGCTCAGGCTGAACCTAGCCGGAAGAAGCCTTAATTCTTCGTTCTTCTAGTTCGTTCAGTTCAGAGCATTACAGAATGCCAAAACGCGACGCTTTGATTCACTTCGAATTTCACAACCATTTTGCTCCCACCCAAAGCCTTCTGGTATGTGCCTTTTTTCCACCACCAAAAATACTGACTTATCTCGAAAATTCATTATCTCGCTCAATGAAAAGACCACTTCCCTCGCCTTTCCGTTTGAATAGAACTGCCCTGAGAAAGGGCGATCCTGAAGATAAATGAGTTCACTCTGACTATGTTCAGGCTGAATTTTCCATTGCGCCAACAGCCCTTTTTCTGCTTCTTTTCCAGTCAGGTTATATCTCAGCAACAAAGCAACTATCAAAATCAAAACAGGGGTAATAAGCCCCAGCTTATAGACTTTTTCAGGCAGGCCATTTTGCGTTTGATATCCGGCAATAAGCAGAGCAAGAGCAGGCAGGCCCGGCATTACATAGCTTGGCAAAATGTTACCGGCCATAGTGAATAACAATAACGGCGCTAACAGCCAGCACCAAAGAAAGCCAATGTAGCCGCTTTCTTCTTGTACCCCTTCTTCACCTGAGCGGAAAAAACGCCAAACCTGAGCCAGTAGGACTGGTGTCCACGGAAGCGCCGCAAGAAAACCAAACACCCAAATAGTGCCGCGGATCTCCTTATGAGCAGAGCCATACAAATCACCTTCCCAACCACTAACAATGAAGCGCTTAATATGCTCACCAATAATGAAGTAATTTAGAAAGCCAGGGCTTTTCCATTCTGCAAGCAAGTACCATGGCAGAGAAATTGCCGCAAATAACAGGATTCCACCTTTCCATGGCAAACAGGAAGTAATTCGTTTCCATCGCTTATTCTGAATCAACCAGAGTGTAAGGCTGATCCCGATCAGTACTAATGTCAGCGGCCCTTTAGCCAACATACCAATAGCCAGTCCGACAAAAAACAGATAACCCCAGAGCTTCGATTGATGCTTCCACGACATCCAAAAACCAATCATGCTGACCGTCACCCCAAGGGTAAGAGCGGTATCCGTCATAACTGCACCAGAAATAACAATAAATGCAGCTGTGGTTGCCAATACCGCCGTCGCCAGCCAGGCTTCATCTCGATTATTTCTGCTTTTCGCCACCACCAGCCATGTAAGCCAAAGAATCACAAACCCCACTATCAGGTGCGGGATGCGAGCGGCAAACTCACTGACGCCCATTAGTTCAAATCCGGCAGCACTCAACCAGGTAAACAATGGCGGTTTCCCCCAAAATGGAACGTTGTAGTCAAACATCGGAGTGATCCAGTTGCCGGTTTCGAACATTATCCGGGCCATTTCACCATAACGAGCCTCCGTGGTATCCATGAGTGGATAAATTCCCAGCGTCATAATTCGGGCCAAGACGGACAACGCCACCAATCCAATTGCAAAATGGGTAAGAGGCAGGTTTCTAATCTTGTTAATCATGCTTCAACTTCTTCTTTAAACTCGACAACATCCTGGATTTGTTCATCCATCACCACAAACAACGGTCTTTGTTTGGCTTCAATAAACAACCGGCCTACGTATTCCCCCATCAATCCAATCGAGAGCAACTGAATTCCGCCCAAAAGCAAAATCACTAAAATAGTTGATGGATAACCGGCAACCGGGTCTCCCCAAATCATGGTTTTTGAAAACACAATAAAGGCCATCACTACAGCAGCTAAAGATGTCAACAAACCTGCGCCAGTAGCGATACGTAAAGGGCGAGTGCTGAAAGAGGTAATCCCCTCGAAAGCAAGATGCAATAGCTTGGTGTAATTCCACTTCGTCTGACCAGCTATTCTCGGGTCGCGATCAAACATCAAAGTAGTACGTCGGAAACCCGGCCAGGCAAACAGTCCTTTCATAAACCGGGTTCGCTCAGGAAGTTTATTTATTTCATTAACAACACGACGATCTATCAAGCGAAAATCCCCGACATTTTCAGGAATTTGCATTTCACATAACCGATTCATCAACTGGTAAAATACTGCAGCAGTGGTCCGTTTCAGCCAGCCTTCGCCATGACGGGCTTTACGCTTCATATCAACCACATCAAAACCAGACTGCCATTGCTCCACCATATCCGGAATCAGCTCTGGCGGATCCTGTAAATCAGCATCTAATATAATCACCGCCTGCCCTTTTGCTGCTTTGAGGCCCGCACTCATTGCTGCTTCTTTACCGAAATTTCTGCTAAGGCGAATGGTCCGAATCTGATGCTGCGGGCTGGTAAAGCTTGTCGCTATATTCCAACTTTCATCTGAGCTGCCATCGTCGACATAAACGATCTCACACTTTTGTTTCAGATTATCGAGCACAGCACTAAGGCGTTGATGACACAGTTCGAGCACAGCTTCTTCGTTGTACATTGGCACAATGACAGACAGAAAAGATTCGTCGTCTTTTTCTGATTTTTGCCCTGCCCGATGATGCGACAACACAGTAATGGATGACATATTCGACCTCTTTACTCTCAAACTTATTGTTCTGTGATACAAATATATAGAATGCAATGTCATAAAAAGGTCGTTGACATTTTTTTCACTCCCAAATGTGCCATCATGTGACTATATTTTTGTTTGATTACAGCCAGAACCGCTATGAAACTACTCCTTGTTGAAGATCATCAGGATATTGCCGGCATCATCTTTGATTTCTTTGAGATGAAAGGATATACACTTGATTACGCCAACAATGGCCAGCACGGTTATGAACTGGGCTGTGATAACTTTTACGACCTCATTATTCTTGATGTGATGCTGCCACGAATGGATGGTTTCACGGTATGCCAGAAACTAAGGGAACATGGCATTGATACCCCGATTCTGATGCTAACAGCCCGTGATACTCGGGAAGATACGTTGGAAGGTTTCTCTCAGGGAGCAGACGATTATCTGGTGAAGCCATTTGACCTTGAAATTCTAGAAGCAAGAATCAAAGCGCTCACCCGCCGACGTCAGGGTAATACAGCAAACAATGTTTTAACCTTCGACAAGCTGAAGCTGAATTTAAATGAACATACTGTCAGCCGCGATGATTGCTGTTTTTCTCTTAACCCCACTCTATTTACCATTCTTAAACTAATGATGGTAAGAGCCCCCAAAGTTGTTGCCAAAGAAGAAATCATTTCTGCCTTATGGGGTGATGATGAGCCTGAAGGCAATGTATTGCGCAGCCACATCTATCAGTTGAGAAACCAGATAGACAAGCCGTTTAAGCATGCCTATATCAAAACTATTCCCAAAGTGGGCTATCAGCTTATTACCGAGGAAGATAAGTGAGCAAAAAAAACATTAAAAGCGCAAAGCAACTAACCTTTACCTATTTTTCGATTGTTGCTTTCGCCATAATTACCATTCACTTTACTTTGCTTGATGCCACTCTGGAGGACTTTGAGCAGCTCAATGCCAATAACCGCATCAACCATGCAAAAAGCATTGCTCAGGAAGTTTTTGGTGATAACGATATTCAGGATCTAGCTATTCCCCCTTTTGTCCATGCATACCGGGATAAAAACCTGTTGCCAACTCACGTAGAAATCCCGTCTGTCATGAAGATGAATGAAGCTATTGAGCTGAAAAGACAGTCAACCGATGAAACTGAATACTTCCTCATGGAAACAATGATGAAGATAGGAAATCAACCAGAGACCGTTTATTTTCTCTATTTCGATGATATTTATGAATCAAGTGAAGAGCAGATAATCTGGACCCAAGCACAGCATTTACTTATTTCGGTAGTCCTGATAATCATAAGTTTGATTGTCGTAAGAAGAGTGGCTGATCGTCTGAACAGCCCATTGTCGCAGTTAGCTGATGAACTTGAAAACAGGTCTGTAAACAACCTGTCTCCAATCACTCCCCCCAATGGCATTATTACCAAAGAACTGGTGCAGCTAGTTGACAGTTTCAACTGCTATTCTGAACGAATTCAAAATCTGATTGAGCGTGAACGCTCATTTAACCGCTATGCAAGCCATGAATTGCGTACTCCACTTATGGTTATGAAAGGAGCCATCTCTTTACTTGGTCAGTCAGATAACCCGGCATTCATCGAAAAACAGCGGCAGCGCCTGTTGCATGCAACCAATGAAATGAACGATTTCATCTCTACCTTGCTTTCTTTAACTAAAGAAGAGGACATCAGGACGCTTACTTCACGCAAGCTGACGGTGGATGAACTAAATGCTATCGCCGCTGAGCATAGTCACCTACTTGAAGGAAAGCCGGTTAAATGGGAGGTGGAGTTATCAGGGCAAGCTCTGGTCAAAGCCCCTGAAACTACATTCAAAATTCTGTTAGGCAACCTAATAAAAAATGCTTTCGCCTGCACAGAAGAAGGCAACGTAATAATTAAAGTAAAGCCAGAGTCAATTCAGGTTATCGATACTGGAATCGGCCTGGACTCAAAGCCAAGAGGCGTTGAGGGTTATGGACTGGGACTGCTGATTGCCAGTGATATTTGTCGGAAATATGGCTGGCAGCTTAGCCATACAAACAATGACTTCGGCGGATGTACTGCTGACATCAAGTTTCAGCCAGACGAAATACCCAACGCTCAGACAGAATAAAATTAGTCAGCATCCCAAGCAGAATACCGGGGATCATGGCCACATAGGGCCAGAATAGCGCAAGATTCTGGCCTGTCATGTCTTCAATCATGGCTGGCTCAAACCACTCCAACAACACCCAGTAGCATCCCCAGTTAGGTATGAAGCTAAAACAGGCACAGAGGAGAAACTTCAGCCACTGCGTCATAGGATTTCTTTTTTCAGCATCACTGAACGTAAAAACCCGGTTACACCACCAATTTGACGATGCTGCAATCCAGAAAGAGCCTGCGCGAGCAAACACAAAAGGCATAACAGATGAAAGCAATGCCATAGCCATCACATCTACAATAAAACCGGTACCCCCGACTAGGGCAAATCTGATCATCCTGTTCTTCATTTCACCGAGGGGCCCCAGTCCTGTTCATTAAACTGACGCTCAATAGTACAAAGCTTTACGTCAAAAAAAGGTAAAACCAGATATAAAACAGCAATCAACAGTTCCGTTTTCTTCCAAGAAAGGCCGAAACAATAAGTAACTAATAATAATGATATAAATTACTGATTTGATGCTATATTCGACTACAAATCAGCAATCAATACACTTTTTTCACTTCGGCAAGTTATAATGCTGCCCAAATCTGACATTCATCTTTGAAGTACACGGGAAACCATGAGTAAAGTTTTTACCTTTCTGAAAGGAATGGCAATGGGTGCCGCTGACGTTGTTCCAGGCGTTTCAGGCGGAACCATTGCTTTCATTACCGGAATCTACGATACATTGCTAGAAAGTATCCGCCGCGTAAATCCAAGCCTGATTGGGATCATTAAAAAAGATGGCCTGAAAGCCGCTTTTGATCATGTTAACGGCACATTCCTGCTCCTATTGCTGTCCGGTATTCTGACCAGCATCTTTACCTTGGCCCGCTTTCTCACCTGGATGCTGCATAACAACCCGATCCCTCTATGGTCCTTCTTCTTTGGATTGATCATCGTGTCCGTAAATCACATGTTTAAACAAGTAAAACAGTGGAAAGTTAATCGGTTTGTATCTGTCCTGGCCGGCGCTTTTTTCGCGTACGGAATCACTGTGCTTCATCCGCTAAATCTTGAACCGACCACAGTTAATATCCTGATTGCGGGTTCAATCGCCATTTGCGCCATGATCCTGCCGGGCATCTCTGGCAGTTTTATTCTGCTTCTTTTGGGTATGTACGGCCCGATTTTGGCTGCAGCGAAATCTGTCGACATTATCACGTTGGGCACATTTGCTACCGGCGGTGTGATTGGCCTGCTGTCTTTCTCTCACCTACTTTCATGGGTACTTCGTAACTACCGCGATATTGCGCTGACCTTCCTGACCGGCCTGATGCTTGGCACACTAAGTAAAATCTGGCCATGGAAAGAGACCCTGACATGGCGAATCAATTCAAGCGGCGAACAGGTACCACTGCTGGAGCGAAACCTGTCTCCACTGACATTCGAACAAGTAACAGGACAACCAGCCCTGCTAGCCTACGCCTTCGCAGCTATGATTATGGGCATTGCTCTTGTCTGGGGACTTGAAAAACTAGCCGATAAATAAAAAACTCATTCCTTGCCCTGAGATATTCGGGGCAAGGCAACTCCCGAACATTTCCCTTCACACTTCCTTCTGCTAATTGATTGATTTTCTGACGCCAATGTTATGATTACAAAACCATAACAAACAGGGGTTAGCTAATGTCTCAGCAATCACCGCGAACCTTAATCATTAATATCCTTCTTGTGCTTGTTTTGGGATTAGGCGCTTATCAACTTACCGGGATTATCACCCAACCCGGCAAAACTGATACCACCTTGGAAAAATACTGCCCGCTAACTACGCAAGGTTGTCATCAGGACAAAATTGCTGTTCAACTTGGCCAGGATATAGTCCACCCGATGGTGGAAACTGAGATAAATGTTAACTGGCCAGAATTACCTGATAACACAAACAACCTGCTTCTCAGGCTTGAAGGGCATGAAATGATGATGGGCGAGTATCATCTACAATTATCAGGTGGCGATGGTAAATTCTCAGGGAAACTGCTGCTTCCATTCTGTACGTCTAAAACGATGACATGGAAAGGCAGTATCGTCCCCGTCACTAACATCAAAGGCATTAAGCCCGTTTACATTTCAGTAAGGATGACAAAGTGAAATTTCAATGGATTGTATTAGCACTGGCGCTAACAGCTGGCGCTGTCACCCGAATCATTGTTGACTCTAATGACAATAGCGTTGTAACACCAACCGTTGCAGCCAGTCTCCTGGAAAATGGTCTGCAAACTGTCGATATTTACAATACTGACGATTCCCGACTCCGTGTAATTTACTTTGGTTATACCCATTGCCCTGATGTCTGCCCGACATCGCTGGCAGTATTATCTGCCGCGCTCAAGGCCATTGAGCATGAACAATTGACCAAGCTCTGGCCTATTTTTATTACATTAGATCCTGACCGTGATACCCCGGAAAAAAGCGCTCAATATGCGCACTATTTCCATAAAAACATTGATGGTATGACAGGAACAACCGAACAGACTAAAACACTGGCAAAACAATACGGTGTGCTCTACCAAAGAACAGAACTGGAAAATTCAGCACTTGAATATGCCGTTGATCACAGCTCCTATTTTTACTTCCTCAAACCTGACGGTACTCTTGTTGAAAAGGTTCAGCATACGTTAAATCCGGCCATTTTGGTTGAAACCATCGAACGTATTCTTGATGAGCCCACGAGCTAGAACCGAGTATTTATGCACGACTCCAACCTATTTCTCGATTTTGAGAGTTGTTTTTCTAAGTAGATAAGTGAATTTGGAAGAAATTTGAGCAACATATGCCATACTAATTCTGCCGACTGACAATTTTAACACTCGGTCTGTAGTGGCAAACAAAGGAGAAGAAAGAAAAATGAACCGTTCATTATCTATCCTTACCGGAATTATTCTAAGTGCTACACTAATGGGCTGTTCAAGCTCAGAACAAGCAGAGCAACTGCAACAACTGACCAATAAAGTAGATATGCTTTCTGATCAGGTTGGAGCTCTGCAAAGTCAGCAAGACCAAATGGCAGGCGCGGTTAATGATGCACGTGCGGCCGCTGACGCAGCGTACCAAGAAGCTATGCGTGCGAACCAGCGTATTGATAATATCGCTAGTTCATACAGTAAGTAAGACTGAAAAAAGTGGCGCTTTTCATAGCGCCACTTTTTCATTTAATCCCTTCGATTCTTCAATTATACCCTTTCGACAAAACTATACCCTTTCCCTCGAACTGTTTTGATATGCTGCTTAGATAAACCCGATTGCACCATCTTGCGGCGTATGTTACTTACATGCATATCGAGATTACGATCAAAAGGACTCAGCTCTTTCTTTAGCACTTCTTTTTGAAGCTCAGCTTTCGACACCACCACACCATTATTCTTGATCAAATATTCAAGCAACTCAGACTCTGTTCCGGTCAATGGTAAACGGGATATTTGCTCATTCAGCGATGTATGACATTGACTGATACTCTGTCGCTGGCGCTCAAGGCCAACTCTGCGCAATATAACGGTAATTCTTGCTAACAATTCCGGCACCCGGAAAGGCTTTGCCAGATAATGGTCTGCTCCGGCCTGCAATCCCTCCAACATAGATGGTTCATCACCGAGCGCTGTAAGCATAAGAATAGGGGTGGCAAAACGCTGACAAATTCGCCGCGCAACCTGTAAACCATCAATGTTAGGTAACATCACGTCCAGCAGTACAAGATCAACAGCATTACTCTGAAGATAAGCAAGACCACTTTCACCACAGTGCTCACAATGTACTTCATGGCCTTCGTCTGTCAGCACCTCCTTGAGTAGAGCACACAGATAAACATCATCATCAACAATCAGGATTTTTGACACGAAATCATAACACCAAAATAAAAACCATTCGCATTATCATAAATATCCATTCACTCTGCAATAAATACATAGGTTATTACTAAATCGTAGCGTTATTTTTTTGCTCTTTTCACGCCCTTGAACTAAATCAATCCTACTGAGATTACATAAGTTTTTCACCACCACAGGTATTGACTTTGCCGAAACCAGCATGGCTATTAGCCTTATGGCATTTCCCACAGAGTTATTCACAGCTTTTGTGGATAAAGATCTTATCCCCAATCGCAATTTCGACCGTTTTTTCGACTAATTTAAGCCCTTGTTGAACAATTACACACCAAGCAGCTATTTAAGAAATCCTTTTAATAGAGCGGAATGATATGAGAAGTTCTTTTTTTATACAGTCTTAGCGTTACTGTGGATATGTCATTTCGAAATGGGATGAAAATGTATGCCTGAAAGCAATTATTTGCATTTGGGATGTGGATAATTATCCCGGAAACATTGCATTCCCGGGATATACACAGAAAGGATTATTGAAGCTTGAAGCGGTTCATCGCATCCTGGAGAGTTATTGATAGCTGGCTCAGTTCACGACATGCCTGAGCTGTTTGCTCAGAACCTTGCGCGACTTCCTGTGAAGCAACGTGAATATTTTCAACGTTACGACTCAGGTCATCAGCAACTGAGTCCTGCTGACTACACGCGCTAGCGATTTGTGCCCCCATATCTGCAATCTGAGCAACTGACTGTTCAATTGACAACATAATGTCCTGTGAACGAGTACCCTGCTCTACACAAGATTCGATGCTGGTACGAGAACGATCTGTCGCATCTTTCGCCTGCTTCGCCATCACCTGAAGCTTTTCAATAATAGATGTGATCTCACCGGTTGAATCTTGTGTACGTCCTGCAAGGGTACGTACCTCATCAGCTACAACTGCGAATCCACGACCAGACTCACCAGCACGCGCAGCTTCAATTGCAGCATTCAATGCCAGCAGGTTAGTTTGCTCAGCAATATCACGGATAACATCTACAACAACGTTGATCTGCTTAGACTGCTGCTCCAGCTCAGAAACAGTTTCACCAGTCTGATCAATAACCTGTGCAACATCCTGAATCGAGCCAACCATCATCTCGTTGTCTCGTGCACCATCCTGGGCTTTATTGTTTGCACTTACTGCCTGGCTGGCAGTGTCTTCGGTGTTACTTGCCACATCACCAACGGCTGCCTTCATCTCAGTCATTGCTGTTGCAACCTGAGTGATCTGCAGTTGCTGCTCTTTCATACCCTGTGCAGACATATCAGAGATCTGAGTCATTTCTTCAACCGCGCTGCTCAGCTGGGTTACCGCTGAAATGATTTCTTCGATTAGCTGGCGCAGGTTATTTTGCATCTTAATAGATGCGTCTGCCAGTACACCCAGTTCATCGTTACCAATTGCATCACGATCAAGATGCTTCGACAGGTTTCCTTCAGCAATCGCATTAGACTGATCAACAACCAGCTTAAGCGGACCACAAATAATACGGGTCAGGAACACAGTCATTGCAACCATCAACAACAGAATAACCACACTGCTGGTCATGAATGTGTTGTTTAATCCATTAATAGAACTAAGGATTGAGTTGCGGTTATCACCCATTGCCCCCTGCAAGATATCAATCAGCTTATTAATGTCTGATTCAATCGACTCAAAACGCTGCAGTGACTGCTTCAAGATCGGGTGTGCAGTTTCTTTGTCCATCACCAGCATTGCGTTATTGAAAGTACCCATGTTTGCCACATAGGTATTCCAGTTGCCCATCAAGCGTTTGAATGTCTGCTCTTCTTCACCCGGCCATACCGTTTTGCCATATGCTTCCAGACCAGATTGAATATCATGGCGGATACCTTCGTTACGCTGAATGGTTTGCTTAACTTCGTTGACATCTTCCAGAGCCAACAGCGCAAACTGAGTTCGACGCCAGTACGACATCTTGTCTCGAATGCTGTCAACATTGTGCACAGCAGGCAGTGTATCGTCAGTGAAGTTAAGAAGTTCGGCCTTGATTTTGCCTAACTCACTGACAAGAAACATGCCAAAACCTAAGTTGAGCACTGCGATAGCCGAGAAAGCTACTGCAATCTTTTTTCCTATAGAAAAGTTCTTTAAAAACATGAATGAGTTTTACCTTTGATTCTTATTGTCCAAAGTTGCCTGCCATGCGATTTACATCCATGTATGACAATGTGCACTGAGTCCTGGAAGCGAAGCTTACTACGATTTCTATCAATAGAACCAGCTTCACATTATTCAAGCGACGAATATGAGAAAAAATTAAGATTAATTAACGTTTTTTTGAAAGAAAATTCGTGCCACAAGCAACGATACATGATGAATATTCTTTCTTGGCATCAAAGTCGTTTTAACCTGTTAATATTTAAAGGATTAATGGAAAAATATCAGCTTTATCTATCAATAACGAATGACTTCTGAAAAAAGCCAGACAATCAGAATAAGGACATGAATATGGACAAAAGCAGCCTCCTGATCAGGAATATTTCGCTACTGGACCGACAAGGGCGTCAGCAAATCCTGATTGAAGATGGCATCATCAAATATGTCGGTCCTGACAGCGATACCCACAAATTCACTGGCCGAGTCATTGACGGTGCAGGTGGCATAGCTATCCCTCCCTTCTGTGAGCCCCACATTCATTTAGACACAACCCAAACAGCCGGAGAGCCAAATTGGAACATTAGCGGCACTTTATTTGAAGGGATAGAACGATGGGCCGAACGCAAGGCTCAGCTTACAAAAGATGATGTAAAAACACGTGCCAGCCAAACTCTAAAATGGCAGATCGCCAACGGTATCCAACATGTCCGAACCCATATTGATGTCTCAGATCCAAACTTAACCGCACTGAAAGCGATACTTGAAGTGAAAGAGGAGATGAAAGATCACATCAACATACAAATTGTTGCTTTCCCGCAGGAAGGGATTCTCTCCTATCCAAATGGTAAGGAGCTGCTGGAGGAAGCTGTCAGGCTGGGAGCTGATGTAATCGGTGCCATACCCCACTTCGAATTCACCCGCGAATACGGTATAGAATCACTCCACTTCATCTTTGATCTGGCTCGAAAATATAACCGTCTAATTGATGTCCATTGCGACGAAATCGACGATGAGCAATCACGCTTCATTGAAACTCTTGCAGCTCTTGCCCACAAATACGATATGGGGAGCAAAGTCACTGCCAGTCATACCACCGCCATGCACTCATACAATGGCGCATATACATCCCGCCTGTTCCGGTTACTTAAACTCTCCGGTATTAACTTTGTCGCTAACCCTCTGGTTAATATTCATCTTCAAGGAAGGTTTGATGACTACCCGAAGCGCCGTGGTGTTACCCGTGTAAAAGAAATGATGGCTGCCAATATAAACGTCTGCTTTGGCCATGACGATGTGTTTGACCCATGGTATCCGCTGGGAACCGGCAATATGATGCAGGTTCTTCATATGGGTCTGCATGTCTGCCAAATCATGGGTTATGAGCAGATAAATCAGTCACTTGATTTGATTAATAAGAATTCAGCGAAAGCGATGTGTCTTGAGCCGGATTACGGTATCGAAGTCGGCAAACCGGGTAATTTAATTATTCTCCCTGCCGAAAATGGCTTTGATGCTATTCGCCGTCAGGTACCGGTTCAGTACTCAATTCGAAATGGCCAGGTCATCGCACAAACTCAACCGGCATTAACAAAGCTTAGCCTTGGCGAACAAAGCGAAATCATAACCTTCAAACGTGAATAATCGCTTTATTGGATAAATTAAACACCAGAGCATCAACAGAAGCTTATAGAGTTATTACAAAAATACCATCGCAACTGCGGTGGTATTTGTTAAGAGCGAGAACTGATTTATTTGAACAGGTTACGACGAAGGAAACCGATAAGAGATAAAAGTAGTAATCCGGCCCGTGAGGCAGAACCGCCATTACCCTCAACCATGTTGCAATTGGTGTGTGCAACTCCATCCACTCCTGTCCTACATTTATTCGCCCGACTCTCTGTTATAATACTGGGCTCTATCACTGTACTAGCTGGTATGGTTCCTTTGTAAGATTCAATCCAGTTGAAATAAGTACCAACACGGGAATAAAAGCTCGGTCGTGTTAAAGAACCACACACTAACTCACCAACTGGACCACCACTAACAATCCCAATCTGTACCCATTCTCCATTGTTATTTTGTGCTGTTAACGGTCCGCCACTATCACCTTTACATGAATCAGGCCCATACACTAAACCGCTTCCTTCTGTGGAGATAATTTTAGGCGGCAATGTACAGATCTTAGTTCTATTTACCGGACTGTCGATAATTGCATTTATCTCGCTACCAAGTTCCAAACGCTTAAAGCAATCTGGCATTGGAATATAAGACAGAGAAGTCGATAATAATTGACTAGTGGAAACTTGCGCAGCAGTATCTATAGCCCCCCATCCAAATACTGTTGTATTTTCAGGCCTATGGTGCTCTTGCCACTCATTACCTAAGCGATTATCTATCTCATCAGCCTCTTCCGGCGCTGCCAGTTTAATAGATGCAGCGTTAGTATTACTAAAAGCACGTTCAACACGAATTAAAGCTACATCATTATCTAAAGCTATTGATTTCAGCTCGAAGGTTGTACTATCGCCCGGAACAGTCTGTTGTTGAATTTTCGCATCAGGCGAGTAGTCAGGATGAACAACAACATGGGTAACTGAATATAAATTTTCAAAGTCAGTAACTGAGTTATCCCACGTCCCGGCCATGACATTTAGCTGATTAGGCTGTAAGACAAAATATCCGGAATCACGCGAATGAACTACACAGTGCGCTGCCGTTAATACCCAATGGGCATCAATAATAGAGCCTCCACAAAAATGCATGTTTTGTTTTGGTGTCAACCTTAAAGAAACCATCCAATTTTCTGAAGACGGCGGCTGAATAGGCTCACCACCAACAACAAACGGAACAACATCATTAGCAGAAGCAATAGGCATCAACATCGAAAAGATAACGGCAACCGACAGCTGTTTCAACTTCATTTAACACTACTCTTAGGAACAAATATGGTATTCAAACTACCATTCAGGCTGTGATCTGAATAATGGAAAGGAAGATATTGCGAACAACTTCGTTTTATTTTCAAAAGGAATTACAAAAAACAAATACTGTTTTAGTGTTTATTCACAAAAAGAGCCGACTCAGTAATAATGAGGCAGCTCTTAATTATGATGTCATTAGACAATTATTTATAAACTCTTTAAGTAGTCGCAACTGACTTCCCGATAACTGATATCAACGTATAGCCCACCAAGATCAGTTGCTAATGTCGGATAAAAACCGTTCTCTGAAGCAGTTTTTACTTTATCCAAATCAATAGTGTAAACAGCCAGTCCCAACATATTAATTTCGGAAGGTAGGCAGCTATCAGAGTTCCCCTCTTCGAAGCACAAAGGCGGCGTAATATCGATCTTTCCGCAACCTTCACCCTCAACATCAATACCTAAATTTGCCAGCGTCGACTTTGCTCCTACCGGGAGTTTGTCCGGGGTGCTGCTCATACCTTCAGTTATAGTTTTGATATCATAATAACCCGGGTCGATTGTCCCCATTTTACTCTGTACGTTAGCACCAGTTACAGCAAATACCTTAGTATTCCCCTCTGCTAAATCTTTAATATCATCCTCATTACAACCTGCTAACGCCAGCACAGATAACAAATAAATAGCCTTTTTCATCATAGTCCCTATGTTTAATAATAATTGACAAGGCAATGTTTACTTTAGCTTTTATTTCACATTGTTCCAAACTCACTAAAAATCGATTATTAGTCCACATTATCCAAGGAAAAATAACGCCAACACACAAGAATAAACGCCACGAGTTGCACATTATCAGAGCATTGTTTCAGTGCCAAAACACAGACTTATACTATTCAATGTTTAAGAGTCAGCCTTTTACTTATCTGAAAGAAAATACTGGTCAAGAGCCTGAAAGTGGTCATTTACTATACTAAAAACCACATATGTGTGATGAATAATTGTGATCTCTAGCCTGAATTCTTCCCTTATCGTCTATTGGTGTGCATAATATTGCCACAATAAATCTACGGACACTTCCTTATGAGTATCGAAAATATCGTTAAAGAGCGCTCTGGCGCAAAATGTGAGCTTTGTTCTTCTGAAGACAACCTGAGCGTATTTGAAGTACCAGCTTCTCCTGACACAACTGCTGGTAGCTGTGTAATGGTGTGTAACACTTGCCGTACTCAAATCGAAGATCCGGAAGCAATGGATCAAACACACTGGCGTTGCCTGAACGACAGCATGTGGAGCCAGGTTCCTGCTGTACAGGTAATGGCTTACCGTATGCTTAAGCGTCTGTCTTCTGAAACATGGGCTCAGGATCTGCTGGATATGATGTACATGGAAGAAGACACAGTTGAGTGGGCAGAGAAAGGCATCGCTCTTGAAGAGCTGGATTCAGTTAAAACTGTTGACGTAAATGGTACTCCGCTACAAAACGGTGACAACGTTACTATTATCAAAGATCTGCCAGTTAAAGGTTCGAGCCTTGTAATCAAGCAGGGTACAGCTGTACGCGGTATTCGCCTGACTAACAACCCACTGCACATCTCTGGTAAAGCAGCTGGCACAAACATGGTTATCATCGCGGAATACTGCCGTAAGATGTAATCGCTGACTTGTCTTGAGACAAGCAGAAAAAAGGCGCATTAAGCGCCTTTTTCTTTATATAACTTCTGGTAATAATTCCTCAGGGAAAGACGGAATCAATCGACGAATCGTTGCTTCATCCAAATAACCGCGTTTGATAAATTCATCTAGATTCAGCTCTTTCATCATCAACGTTAAGTCTATTGCTGTATTTGGCCGTGGTGCAAAATCGCACATGCTTTTCATACCGAGTCGCTCATAAAAACGCTTATGTTTTTTGCTTGAACCACAAACGATCGCAGTTTTTCCAAATCGCTCAGCCACCATATAAATATTGCTGAACAACGCCAAAGGAGCTATCGACGCCAGACCTCGCTTTTCTGGAATTACCGCCAGGCGCCCCATTTCAATGATGGTATCAAACTCTTCTTCAAGTTCAGCAAATTCCGTTTCGAATCCTCCTTTACAGGGAATATCAACCCAGCCCAGTGGACGATGTAATATACTCCCCCTGACCGTAGCAAAAGGCTTACCATTATCTTTTAAAAGAAATGTAATATTATTTGGCTTCTCATCAAACTCATCTGAAAATAAGCCGCGAGTAGATACAGGGTTATAACCAACGGTTGTATAAGCTTGATAACGAATATTATATGCTGTGATCTTTTCTTCTTCAGTTCGACAAATGTGGTTTGTCAGATTGTCATATTGCATAGGGATTCCAGATTTTCAATTTACCCTCCGGGCTACAGAAAATGAATACAATGCGCCGGAGCAATTCTCTGTTCTGCTCATAAACCATTATCCAAATTAATTCACGATTGTCAGATATAACAAAACATTTGTGCAATACGCTTCACATATCATGATGATTTAAACTGTTTATTTTCTTTTTTCCTGCAAAATACCCCACTAACCCATTGTTAAATAAAGATAACAACTTCACCGGTGCATGTTTTTTGTCACCATCAGTAGGAAAATCGAATATGGATACTGCGTTATTCTCTGTTCTCTCCGGGATCTACACCGGCCATCAAATCAACCACAACCAGGAAACTCTCAGTGAATATGCTTTGGCTCTGAACGGCAGCATAACTTACCCATCTGCTGTGGTTTGGCCTGAAAACGAAGAACAGCTAATAGCAACAGTACAGGCAGCAAATAAATATTCGTTTGAAATTCACCCTGTAGCCCAGGGACGCAACTGGGGATATGGCACAGCTCAGGGCACCCGCTCTAAACAGGTTATTATCAACCTCAGCCGCTTATCTGAAGTTTTAGAAATCAATGAAGAGCACGCCTATGTCAGAGTCCAACCGGGCATTACTCAATTGCAGCTCCATCAGGCACTGACAAACATTAATTCTTCTCTTCAGCTTGATATTACCGCTGCCGGTTCACATACCAGTGTGGTCGGCAACCTGCTTGAGCGTGGCTTTGGTCATACTGATTACAGTGATCGCTTCAGCAATGTACTTTCTATGCGAGTCCTTCTTCCTAATGGTGAAATCATCACCACCGGTATGGAGATGTTCCCTTCCAGCAAAGCAAAACACCTCTACCCTTATGGTATCGGACCTGTTCTTAACGGTCTGTTTTCGCAATCAAACCTTGGTATTGTCCTTGATATGACGATCGCGCTTCAGCCAAAGCCGGAATATCAGGCAACCGTCATGGTGATGTGCCGTGATGAAGCCGATGCCCCGGAAATGGTCTCAACAATTGCAGAACTAAAACTCAAAGGCGTTGTAACCAGCGGTGTTCATACAGTCAGCATGACACGTGCTGTCGGTGAACTGGCATCTAAAGCTGCCGGAGCCTGGGTTCTGACGACCTCTTTAGCCGGCCCTAGGTCGATTGTGAAAGCACGCTATAAATACTTTAAACAAACCATCAAGCAACACCTGCCTCGCGCAAGAGTTTTCATGATGGATGATTTCCGTTGGGGAGTCCTTTGTAAAATCAATGAGCACCTGAAATCTCCGGCCTTATACGGACTACAGCTGGTGATCGATCTCAAAAAAGGCATCCCTTCTGATGACGCGATCAAAACTCTTCTTGACCATCCTGAAGCCACATCCGAAATGAAAACCTCTGATTTTCCTGCCTGCTTCCGCTGGATTTGTGCTGTCAGCAGTTTCTCAAAAAAAGACATCAAAGAGATGCTGTCTGTCTGCCATCAGGTTTTCGAAAAATATGGCTATGAAGAGCGGTACAGCCTGACCAATGTCAGTGAGCGAGCTGTGGTCATGATCGCTAATATTCGCTTCGGTAAAACAGAAGATGAAATAGCTAAAGCACGAGATTTCCACAAAGAACTGGATAATGCCCTGCTTACAGCCGGATTTTGCCCATACCGCAGCGGCTCAGGTATGTTCGATGTCATTAAACCTTATATTGCCTCATCTAACCTGAAACTGCTCAACAACCTGAAGCTGGCTGTCGATCCAAACAATATCTTGTCGCCAGGCAAATACTGGATGACAGGCTCTCCTGAATCAGGAAAAACAGAACCCAGTGACATAATGGGTGAACAAGCTCAAAACACGGAAGCAGAGCCTGTACTGACTGAGTCATAGATACAACCAATCAGTACAACTCTCATATATTGATTAAAGTTGGAGCGAAAGATCTTACCTGTATTGCTCAATGACATTAAACATGGTTAGAATAACGCAACAACAAATAGCAGCCTAAAGTGCTGTTAATTGAACAGAATATAATCTGTATGTTAGTCGGGGAGCCTATGGCTGAGACCACTTCGGTGGGACCCGTTGAACCTGATCCATTTAATAATGGCGTAGGGAACTAGCAAACGTATCCTCTCAGATGCCAACCACTGTATCACCAGTGATCCGACACCTTGTCAGCGATACCTGCTACCCTGCGCACTACACATAAGGGTAGTCGCTATGGCAGTTCCATCTAAAACACCTATCACTTTAACTATTGCCGGCTCTGACAGCGGTGGCGGTGCCGGCATTCAGGCCGATATCAAAGCTATTTCCGCAACTGGTGGCTACTCCTGCTCAGTTATCACTGCGCTTACAGCACAAAACACGCTGGGAGTATCCGGTATTTATCCTGTCGACCCTTCGTTTGTAGAACAACAGCTTGATGCCGTCTTCAGTGACATTGACGTGAAAGCGGTAAAAGTTGGTATGCTCAGTGACGCAAACATCATCCGCTCGGTTGCGACAAAGCTACATGAGTACAAGCCCCAGTTTCTGGTTGTTGATCCTGTGATGGTTGCCACCAGCGGCGATCTCCTTTTGCAAGAAGAAGCCATTTCCACCCTGAAAACTGAACTGCTACCAATGGCGGATGTCATTACCCCTAACCTGCCAGAAGCGGCAGCACTGACTGGTGCAGAGTTACCAAAGACTGAGCAGGATATGAATGCGATGATCACCGCATTACGCGAGCTTGGTTCCCGTTCAGTTCTGCTGAAAGGCGGACATCTTGAACAGGATGAAAACAGCACAGATCTATTAATACTGGCAGATGATGTTATTCGTCTCAGTACCCCTCGAATCAATACACAAAATACCCACGGTACAGGTTGCACCCTTTCATCCGCAACCGCCTCTTACTTGGCTCAAGGGCATGAACTGATCGACGCTGTAAAGAATGCCAAAGCTTATATTACTCAAGCCATTCTTCATGCCAGCGATCTTAAAATAGGCTCAGGTCACGGACCGGTTCACCATTTCTTTGCCGGACACTTTAAAGCTGAATAACCGCTAAAACCGAGTAACTACAATGAATACTAATCAACAGGCTCTGACTGAGCCTGGCGTTTCCGTGCGCCTGAAAAACGTATCTCTGGCTTTTAACGATGCAGAACAGGAACTATTTTCCCAGCTAAATCTGTCGTTGCCATCAAACCAGTGGACTTGTCTTCTGGGCAAAAGTGGCTGCGGAAAAACTACCCTGCTCCGTTTTCTTGCTGAGCTGATGGATGAGCAAGTCACCTGGAATGGCGAACTGATTACGTCAGATTGCCTGCCGTTGTCAGGGCGTATTGCTTACATGGCGCAGCAGGATCTTCTGCTGCCTTGGCTGTCTGTTATTGATAACGTCTGCCTCGGCCTTCACCTCGGAGCCTCCACCAATACATCTAATAATCAGCCTGAGATACAAAAAGCACATGAGTTGCTTAAAGCTGTCGGCCTCGCTCAATACGCATCAGCAATGCCGCACCAGCTTTCAGGGGGAATGCGCCAGCGAGTTGCGCTTGCCCGAACACTGATGCAAGACAAACCGCTGGTGCTGATGGATGAACCCTTTTCAGCACTTGACGCCGTTACACGCTATAAGCTTCAGAGCCTTTCTGCGCGACTACTCAAGGAACGTACCGTTCTGCTGATCACTCACGATCCGCAAGAAGCCTTACGGCTGGGACACAATATTTACATCATGTCCGGAAAACCTGTACAGCTAACCAAGCTGCAAGTGCCGCAGAAAATACCTCCAAGGCAGTTTGATGCTGAAACAGCTCATCATCAACAAACCATCATTGAGCTACTGGAGAAAGATTATGTCTGATCTTCCTATCTCAGCATCGCTGACATCAAAAGCTGAGAAACCAACACCTTCCGTCGTTTCAAACCAGCCTTCAGCAGAGTTCACCAAACGTATATCAGCGTCAGGCAAACGAGCCATATTGAGCTCGTCGGGCGTGCTCGTCTTGTGGCAAGGTCTTGTCAGCTTACTGGAACTTCCTCCGTTTATTTTGCCGGGGCCGCTTGCTGTCTTCAGCAAGATCATTGAGCGCTACGATATTCTCTGGCACCACACGCTCGTAACCGGTTCTGAAATCATTTTAGGGTTAGCACTAGGGTTAATTCTGGGACTATTTTTCGCCCTGCAAATGTTGTTATTTGCGCCGCTTCGTCGCTGGCTATTACCGATTTTAATAGCCAGTCAGGCAATCCCCGTTTTTGCTATTGCCCCTATCCTGATGCTTTGGCTTGGGTACGGAATGGCATCAAAAATTGTTATGGCAGCACTGATCATCTTCTTCCCGGTCACAACCTGTTGTTATGACGGATTACGTCAAACACCGAGCGGTTATCTGGATCTGGCAAAAACCATGGGGGCGACTCGCTGGCAACTTCTACGACACATCCGCTTGCCTGCTGCGCTACCCGCCCTAGCTTCCGGCATTCGAGTCGCCGTTGTTGTCGCACCTATCGGTGCCGTGATCGGTGAGTGGGTCGGCTCCAGCGAAGGCCTCGGTTATCTGATGTTACAGGCCAATGCCCGGATGTTTGTGGACGAAATGTTCGCCGCCCTTTTTATCCTGGCACTGTTTTCAGTCAGCCTCTATTTCATTGCCGACAGACTGCTTAAGAAAGCGATTCCATGGCAGGAAAAATAAGCTTAATCGCACACGCAAAAATAAACCACACAACAATAATCACTTCATAAAGGAATCTTTAATGAAAAAACAGTTACTTCACAGCATCGCAGCCTTATCCCTTTCCGTCGTCTCATTTAACGCCGCGGCAGAAAAACTCAGCCTGATACTGGACTGGTTTGTTAACCCGAATCACGGCCCAATCATCCTTGCCCAAGAAAAAGGCTGGTTTGCCGAACAGGGGCTGGAAGTCGAGATCCAGGAACCAGCTGATCCGAGTATTCCGGACAAACTGGTCGCTGCAGGAAAAACCGACCTGGCCGTTTCTTACCAGAGCACGCTAATTTCGGGGGCCGCCGCCGGTCTTCCATTGGTTCGTTCAGCCACACTAATTTCCGGACCACTTAACTCACTGATCGTTCTTGATAAGTCCGACATTAAATCACTGGCTGACCTGGAAGGAAAAAACATCGGTGTCGCCATTGGTGGAAACGAAGAGGCGACTATCGGCACCATGCTGCGTTCAGCACATGTCAGCATGGACAAGGTGAAAATCATTAATGTCGGCTGGGCATTGTCTTCATCACTGGCTTCAGGAAAAGTCGATGCTATCTGGGGCGGCTTGCGTAACTTTGAACTGAACCAACTTGAACTTGAAGGCTACAAAGCAACCGCTTTCTACCCAGAAGAGCACGGTGTTCCGCCTTATGACGAGCTGATTGTTGTTGCCAACCCGAACAAGTACAACCTTGAAACAATCGAAAAATTCAACACTGCCATTGAAAAGGCAACTGTTTACCTGATCAACCACCCGGAAAAAGCATGGCTAGAGTTCATTGCCTACGCACCGGATACCCTGAATAACGACCTAAACCGTCAGGCATGGGAAGACACTCTGACACGTTTTGCACTCCGTCCGGGCGCGGTAGAGCTCAAACGTTATGACGACTACGCCGCATTTATGAAGCAACACAAAATCATCAATAAACTACCAAAAGCCCAAGATTACGTTCTGACTTACTAATTCAGCATCAAGGAAAGACAATGAATCATCAAGATTTAATCAATGCCTGCAAACAAGACTGGCAAGGCTACACCCGACACACTTTTGTCCACCAACTTGGTAAAGGTGAACTTAGTGAAAGCGCATACCTGCATTACCTTAAACAAGACTTTCTGTTCCTGAAACATTATGCCCGCGCTTATGCCCTGGCTGTTTTCAAGTCAAACTCTCTGGCTGAAATGCGAGAACCGCTGCCAAGCCTTAATGCGCTACTTAATTCCGAAATGAGCCACCACATTGAATACTGCGCAAAGTGGGGGCTTACAGAGTCCGATATGGAAGGTGAGCCGGAAGATTTCGGTACTGTTTCATACACCCGCTATGTTCTCGATACCGGAATGGCCGGAGACCGAACGGATCTTTTCACCGCACTCGCTCCTTGTGCAATCGGCTACGCTGTGATCGGACAATGGCTGGCCGAATGGAGCGAAACCACGATTGAAACCAATCCATACAGAAGCTGGATTGAGCTATATAGTGGTGATGAATTCCAGTTGGGAGCCAAAGAAACCATTGAGCGACTGGATCTGATGCTGGAAGAAGTTCCTTTAAACAGTCGTCGCGGTCAGCGCTTGTGCGAAATATTCAAAACAGCCACCAGAATGGAAGTCGCATTCTGGCAACAGGGACTGAACGCTTCAGATAATTAAGCTCCAATCATTAATCTTTTCAGCAGGCTCTCAACCAAGAGCCTGTTTTCTCATTCAATCAATACACCATCGGTATTCTCCCGCTTCACCTTGACTCACCACTCCTTTACTGCATAAGTTTTAATCAGGTTCTGAGTAACTAACGGTGGAAACATGAAAATCTATGAACTTGGTCCGGCACCGAGTGCACGTCGCGTCAGTATTTTTCTGGCCGAAAATGGCATTGATGTAGACCGTGTCCACGTAGATATTCTTGGCGGCGAAAACCTGAGTGATGAGTTCAGGGCAAAAAGTCTGAACGCTCAGATACCTGTATTAGAGCTGGACGACGGCACGACCATCTGTGAATCAATCGCAATCTGCCGTTATTTTGATGAGGCTTATCCCTCTGATCATTCCCTTTTTGGCAATACCCCACTAGAGAAAGCAACAATTGAAATGTGGCAACGACTCGTGGAGTTAAAAGGGCTGCTAGTTGCCATGCAGGCGTTTCGCAATATTACCGGCATCTATCAGGACAGAGAAAAATGTATCTCGGCATGGGGTGATGAATCTCGCCAAAGATTAATTGAATTTCTGCCGACTATTGATAACCAGTTAGCCGTTTCCCCTTTCGTTGCCGGAGAACATTTCAGCGTCGCCGACATTACAACGGTTGTTTTATGCGAATTTATGAAGAATCTGGAAATCGAGCCAGACGACAGCTTACCTAACCTACGCGAGTGGTACCAACAAATCTTAGAACGCCCATCTGTCAAAGGATAAACGGAGACTGCCATGATCGAGCTTTATACTGCTGCCACACCTAACGGACATAAAATCTCTATCGCATTAGAAGAAATGGAACTTGAGTATCGGGTTCATGCGTTAGATTTAATGGCAAAAGATCAAAAGCAGCCCGCTTTTCTTGCTATTAATCCTAACGGACGGATACCAGCCATTATTGATACTGATAACGATAACTTCACGGTATTCGAGTCCGGCGCAATACTGCTCTATCTGGCTGAAAAAACCAGCGAGTTCCTGCCACTTGAACCAAAGAAGCGCTCTAAAGTTATTCAATGGCTTATGTTCCAGATGGGAGGTGTCGGACCAATGATGGGACAAGCCAATGTCTTTTACCGCTACTTTCCGGAGAAAATCCCGTCAGCTATTGAACGCTATCAACATGAAGGTCGGCGACTGTTTGAAGTTATGGACACTCAGCTCGCTCACAGCGCCTACCTGGCCGGAGATGAATACACCATAGCGGATATCGCCACCTGGCCGTGGGTGCGAATCTATGAATGGAGTGGAATTGATATTGAAGGTTTACCTCACCTTCAGCGCTGGGTAAATGAAATAGCAGAAAGGCCCGCATGCAAAAAAGGCATCCTCATCCCACCATCATCAGATCTCAGTGATGAAGAAAAGGCAGAAGAAATTAGGGAGATGGTGACACGATAAACAACACGACAATAACAGATGCACCGGCCACTGAAACAGAGTCCGGTGTTTTGATAAATTCAAAATAATCAGGCTGAAATCAAATGCTCGGTAAAGCCAAGCTCTACCAATGATTCAAACGCTTCCCAAACATCTTCCGGTATATCCTGATGAGCAGAAAAGCCCTTGTCAGGGTAAGTCCTAAGCCTTTGAAGATCGCCAACCATTACGTTAATTACATCACTGTAGGTTAACTGCTCATTAGGATATTCATCAAAAGACAGCGGGGGTGAAGTAACAACAAGCTCTTTCCCTGGCCACTGTTTCATAAACGTGGCATACGCTCTTCTTTCCATGAACGGCTTTTGAACCAGCATCAAACGCTGTGGTTCCAGCCCCCTGTTAGCAAGCAGTGAACGGGTAAAAGTAACATTTTCACCGGTATTACTGGATCGAGGCTCGACCAGAATTTTCTCTTCTGATACACCCATATCCGCAGCGATAGCGGCAAAATGTTCAGCTTCTGACGCCGGGAACAATCCTTTTGTCAGCTCCCCCTCACCACCAGAAAAAACAATGTAAGGCGCATAACCCTCCAAATATAGTCGCGCAGCATACTCAGCAACACGGACATCATTACTGCAAAGGACAAAGATGCAGTCACATTTTTCTAGAGGATTATTGAGTAGATGGTAATTCCAGATCCGTTGAGCCAGAGCATGTACTTTTGGGGTCATAGAATTTCCTTATTCATTTATCGGTGAAAACAAAAATGGCTGCCGCTAGAAGCGAAGCAGCCATTCTTTAAGAGGTATATTGGGACAATTTCACAAGAAACGACCAATCAGCAACGATTAACGGTGCCACCACTCAGGCACGATGTTACAGCTGACTTCACCAGAGCTCAACCAACCCTGCTCACCCTCAATAGTTAACTGAAGCTGCATAGTACGCTCGGCAATGGCTTCCAGCTCTGCAAGGGTTGCATCATTGATGTACACCACTGAGATATTGCCGTATTGAGTAACCTTACTCTTGTTCTGCTGCCACCAGATCGGTGCTGCATTATCACCATAAGCGAAAATAATCACTTTCTTAGAACGGTGTGCCGCCTTCTTCAGGCGTTTTTCATCTGGCAAACCAAGCTCAATCCAAAGCTCAATTTCATCATTCAGATTTTTGATCCAAAGATCCGGTTCATCGGTATCACACAGACCTTTAGTGAAGTTCAGCTCTTCATCAGCATTTAAACCCCATGCCATAAGGCGAAGCATCAGCCTTTGAACGGTCTCTGACGGATGACAGGCAAGGGTATGGGATTTGTCCAGATAGACATGGCGGTCCAAATCAGCAACGTTGAACTGGGCCTTATAGATAGTGGCTTTAAGTGCCATAACAGATTACCTAAATTTAAGATGCCCGAAGTGTAGTAAGAATGAGAGCAGAGTTCAATTTCTATTGGCTTTTCAAGGCAATAACCTGTCTGTTAACTGTGGCCATTTCTGTTGCCAGTTGCTGGCATTCCATCTTCAACTCAGGAAGTGGCATTTGGCTGAACTTCTGTTGGTAATGCTTTCTGGCATTGGCCATAGATGCTTTCCACTCCATCATTTCAACCGCAGGCATCTCTTCATTGAGCAGGCGCTTACCTTCTTCAATATAATCCTGTGCAAGCTTGCCATAGGCTTCAAACACATCAGCCACATCATTGCTTACATTGCTGTGCAGACGGTTACAACCACGAATCACAGCTTCCTTCAGTTGAAATGTCGCGTAAATACCAACAAGTTTGTCACGAATTATATCCCCTGGCTCACCAGGATAACGAGCATCGGTAATCTCAGATGCTTCAGCAACAAAAACAGTCATCAGTAAAGATAAACACAAACACCAGATTTTACGTAACACAGCCAACCAACCTCACGTGTATTTATGATTCGATCATACGTGATTCGAGCGACTATGCGTGGTCAATTTCGTGATCGAACGCACATCGTTAGAACAATGTTTTATTCCAGCAAAGCATTAATTTGCAAGGTTTTATTAACTATTGACTCTTTTTGGGCTTTCGACAGCTGCTTTATTTTGTACTCCAGCCTCATTGCCTTTTTTTTATCGCCAACAGGTTCTGACCATGCCAACTCCAAAGGTCCTTTACCCTTCAGAAACTTAGCGCCTTTTTTGCTGTTTTGATGTTCATTGAAGCGGCGCTCAACATCTGTTGTTACCCCGCAATATAGTTGGTTGGAAGCCGTTCTGATCAAATACACCGACCATTGAGCAGCCGTCTTTTCTGTCACTTTCTTTTCCTTTTGCTCTTGGTGATCAGCCTAGTGCCGGACATCTCTTATATAAGAAGGCCCGGTAGTTACCGGGCCTGAGTAATATCTTTTATTTAAGCTGTTATCTGTATTCAGCTTTTCGTAAATTATATTTCGGTACTGATTAAGAGGTCAGTGATTCGATCAATGCTTTAAGCTCTGCAATCTCTTGCTTCATTTCAGCAACTTCCGTTTCAAGTTGCTCAACCCGCGCTAATGTACCTGATGAAGAAGAAACAGCTGGCTGAGACGTTTCGGCCAATGCTTCAACATCAACCTCACCACTGAACAGATGCATGTAGCGAGAATCCCTCTTGCCTGCCTCACGCGGAAGCTTAACGACATATGAGCCTTTATCACTCTCAACCATATGCGTCAGAACAGATTCAACTTCTTTAACATCCGTGAAATCACACAGACGGTTGGTTCGGGTACGTAGTTCACCCGACGTTTGAGGACCACGTAACAGCATAACGCAAACAATACCTTTTTCCTGCTCAGTAAACTGCAGAGTACTGAACTCGGTATTACAAAAACGATGCTGATACTTGGCAACACGGCTACCAAAGCCGGTGACTTCCTGAATCATACGCTTGGTCTTGAGTGACTCAAGCGTGTCCAGCACCGTTGCCTCATCCAGCGACATCACTGGTTCACGGTTACTTTTCTGATTACAGGCCGTTGTTAGTGCATTTAATGTCAATGGGTATTGATCCGGGGTCGTCACTTCTTTTTCCAACAAGCAACCAACTACACGCGCTTCAATCGGTGTAAAGCATATTTCCATGATCTTCCCTCACCCTTCTTACTTTTAACAATACTGATTCCGATGCTTTGCTTAGCCAAAAGCCTGCTTTGCATAGCATTGGGATCTGCACTGAAACCTAGATCGGCAAAAGAGTTCTTAGGGAGATTAGCACGACCTGTCTGAACAACAAGCACCTGACGGTTTGATTGCCTTAAAATCAATCAATTGACTGTGATTATTGAGAGATAACACAAACAAACGGGACACCTTTGTGTCCCATTGTCAGTTTGCATAGAGGTAAGCATTTATTCTTAGGTAAACTCAGCCGCGACAAAGCGGTTACGCCCCTGCTCTTTAGCCTTGTAAAGAACCTTATCGACTATTTCGTACATGTTTTCGATAGTCTCAAGGCCGGTAGGCATCCACGACACCATTCCCTGACTGATAGTGACCACGTCAGCAGTCGTAGATTTAGCATGCGGAATCGCCAGCTTTTCAATACTGCCTTTCAGGCGGCCACACTCCCGCACCGCACGGGTTTTATCGCAGTTGCTGATCAGAACAACAAACTCTTCACCACCATAACGAGCAGCCAGTTCACCGGCTCGGCTGAAGGTTGACTTAAGTTCTTTAGCGACAGACTGAAGACAGCGGTCTCCTTCAAGGTGACCGTAATAATCGTTGTAGAGTTTGAAATGGTCGACATCTATCATAATCATGGTCAGTGAAAGGTTATGACGACCATGCCAGGCAATAAACTCAACTAACTTTTGATCCAGATAACGACGGTTTGCCAGCTTGGTCAAGCCATCTTCATTCACCTGTTGTGACAACAGTTCATTTGCTTGTTCAAGCTGTACCGTTGTTTCCTTCAGCTGATGTCTCATGTGGGCGATCCTTTGCATCGCCTTCAGCTTAGATGCCAACACAATCTTATTTACAGGCTTAACAAGGTAATCGTCGCCGCCCATATCAATTGCCTTGGCAATCATTTCCGGTTCATCATGACCACTCAAAAAAATAATCGGCACCCAATCAGGGTGTTTTATCCTGATTTGTTCAGCCACTTCTGTACCACTCATGTCCGGCATACTTACATCAAGCAATACCAGGTCTGGGTCAAACAGAGGGTATTTTTCGATTGCCTCTTTCCCGGAAGCGACTGCCTCTACAACATGCCCCAAACGCTGCAACCTCATAGCCAGCTGCATTCGCTCTAAATGAACATCATCGACAAGTAAAATCCGCATTGCTTCCATGTAAAGCATCCTGTTGTAATAAAAACAGTTGTCCTGTGTTTAATTTATAGCACAGGCATATAAACACCAAGGTTTATATGAGCTTAACTTCACACCAACTCTACTAACGTGACTTTGTTAACAAGTTTCCAAACCATGTCGGCAATTTCATGCAAATCACCAAACAGATGTTTTAAATTGATCGTTCGAAAGCTCGACTATCATTAGGATGTTGACTTTTATTGACAGGACTATAGGATTCCACCTCCTTAACTATTCATGCTGTAGGAAATACGATGTCTGAAATCGAAAAAAAAGAAGAGCAAACAGTAGAAGAAGTGGCATTCACTCTTGATGACTGTTCTCCTGAACTGCGTCAGGTTGTTGAGTTTGAGCAAGTGCCTGAAGAACTTCTAGATATGCTTGTGAATGTTTATAAAGCATCTGAAGATATTTCTCACGAGGCATGGAACCAACTACCTGCAAGTGCACAAAACGTTCTGGACAACTTCGAGCAGTTCCACTCTCTGATCGCTCTGAGCCAGAGCTACTCAGGTGTAGACTTCCTGGGCGAAATGCAGGAAACAAACAAGCCTGAAGATATGACTGATGACGAATTTGCTGAGTACAAAGCTGTAATGCTGGACAAAGTGCTTCACAACTGTGTTAAGGACATGTGTAAGCAGCTTAAGAAAGCTCGTCGTCACCCGCCGATGAAGCGTGAATTCCAGGAAATCTTTCAGAAGTAAGCTGGATTAAGCAAAGGGAGGCGTATGCCTCCCTTTCTTTATTCACCCGACCTGCCTTCAATTCACTACGAATAACGCAAGTAATTCCATCTACTTATACCAATCGTTTTTTTTCGTGGTAAACTTGTTTTCCTGCGTAAAACATCAATTAACACCGTCTATTTAATACCGGCTCCAGAATAATAAACATGTGCCCCTTCCGGTATAAACAGGACTATTTTTATATTTAGAGTTACGCTTTTTCTCCGAAAAGCAGAGGTATGAATGTCAAGCAACGAACAGATTAAATTTCGAACTGAAGTTTACTTCATTCCGAGCCTAGGCATTATTCAATCTGCTGACTCAACACAAAAACTTAACCTTTCAGAACAAAAGATTCTCTCTTTTCTGATCAATAATCACAGGCCCGTTACTAAAGAAGAACTTCTGAAAGCAGGCTGGCCTGAGCGGGTTGTCTCAGAAGCTTCGCTTTTTCAGGTAATCCGTGCCCTGAGAGTTAAACTACATGAACATCGTAAAGGCGATGTCATCGAAACGCTGCCACGTGTCGGATATCAAATCACGCAATTCGAACGCCTTCCATACCCGCTGAAAAAGGTACCTTCAGAAAAACAGAAGCGTTTCAGAAAGAAAGTCTTTGGGTTTTCGTTACTAGCGACTGCTACTGTGCTGGCAGCCAGTGCTGTTATCTATTGGAATATTGATGACTTTACACCATTAGAAGAAACCCGCTTCCTGACAGAAAATGTAACCTGGGACAGTAATAAACTGACGTTTATCGCCGATAACCGCGATGATATTGAAGATATAAAGCACAAACTGTCTACTGCCTATCAAATGCATACGGCTAAATTCAACCCACCAATAATTCAGAATATCAAAGGTTATGCCTATAAAGGCCAGGGCCTGTATTCTATTGCTTGGTGCAAGGTAGATAACAAGCAAGCCTGTCTGCCAAATACGGATTTTGCGTACACAATTGAAGAGCAGGACTGGAAACGATTCTCCGATTTTCTGGTTTCAACAACTCGAACAGTTCGAGAATCTCCGATCATTCAAACCGACCTTGCACGAGAACCAACTGCGCAGGTACATATGAACTATATGGATGGGTCCGGTATCCAGTCTAAAATCGTTCATTACTACATATCGAATAACAACCCGGATAGTTTCAGTTACTCTTATATGTCGTTTATTACTGAAGCTAAAACGGACTTCCACCATGCATTGTCTGTGCGAGCAGCAACCATCTCTATGGTTGAAAATCATTCTCCGTTTCTGGCGACAGCCACGTTGAAACCCGACATGTTCCACTGGGCTTACCAGCCAAGCGATGTGATTATTGAAGACAAATCCACGGCACTAAAAACCGAAGCCAAAATGCGGGACGATTTCAGACACAAGCGCATTGTCTACAGCTACCTGCTTTATCAACAGCCATTTCTGGATCTGGTGTTTTACCCTGCTACCGGTATTTATTGGATAAATAACAGCACCAAATATAACAAGCTGTTTAATAGTACAGTTTCTGAGGAAAAATGAGACTCATTCACGACTAATTGAACACTGTGTAAATAATAACTTGTTATACCTCATTCCCTCCCTATAAAATGTAGCAATACCGTTTTGCTAACCATAATAATTTCATGAACTTATCATTTCTGAAGCACACTAGACGCGCCGTAGTGCTATTAACTGCGGTTATTTTCTCAGGGTGTGCCGTTTATGCCGGCTTCAATTACGACCAGCTCTACGGCACATCAGAGCCAAAAGAACGCATGGTTCCGGCTGCGACACCAATTGCCCAGCGTTACCTGACCGACGTAAAGCCCATCATCGAAAACCGATGTGTGGTTTGTCATGCCTGTTACGATGCCCCGTGTCAATTGAAGCTCTCTTCTGCTGAAGGAATCGACCGCGGTGCCAACAAAGAAAAAGTTTATGAAGGTACACGCCTGATTGCAGCCAACACCACCCGCATGTTCATTGATGCCCAAACCACAGCAGAATGGCGCGAGAAAGGCTTCCACCCGGTACTTAACGAGCGTGAACAATCTCCGGAAGCAAATACCCAGGCAGGTGTTATGGCTCGTATGCTTCAGCTGAAACAAGCGCATCCCCTACCGGATCAGAAAGTTCTGGATCATGATGCATGGGATTTCTCGCTGGATCGGGATCAACAATGCCCGACAATAGAGGAAATGGCGCAGTATGAGCATGAATACCCGCAATGGGGCATGCCTTACGGCCTGCCGCAAATCAGCCAAAGTGAAAATGATACGCTGATGGAGTGGCTGGCAGCTGGCTCTCCAATGACAGGTGTCGCACCTCCGTCCGCTTCAACAATGGCAAAAGTGAAGCATTGGGAAGCATTTCTCAACGGTGATTCATTGAAAGAGCAACTTGTCAGTCGCTATATCTACGAGCATCTGTTTGTATCGCACCTTTATTTTGCCGACGAAAAGCAACCGGTGTTCTTCAACCTTGTTCGTTCTCGTACCGCACCGGGTAAACCCGTTGATGTTATCGCTACCCGCCGTCCATTTGATGACCCAGGCGTTGATCGCGTTTACTACCGTCTGGTACAGGTTCGTGAAACCATTGTCGATAAGACACACATGCCTTATGCGCTGAGTGCTGACAAAATGGCACGCATCGAAGCTCTGTTCTTCGAGCCGGAATACACCATCGAATCCCTGCCGGGCTATGACCCGGAAGTGGCGGCAAATCCGTTGATGTCATTCAAACAGTTGCCGGTTAACGCGCGTTACCGCTTCATGATCGAAAATGCGCAAAACACCATCATGGGCTTTATCAAAGGGCCGGTTTGTCGTGGCCAGCTGGCATTAAACGTTATCAATGACCGCTTCTGGGTATTCTTTGTTGACCCTGATATGGCAGATATTCCTGAGGTAAACAGTTTCTATGAGTCTCAGGCTGAAAACCTGCGTATGCCAGCAGAAAAAGACAGTACAACACTGCCTTTAACTAATTGGATTACATATGCAAACCAGCAGGGTCATTTCCTGCGGGCAAAGAATGCCTTGTTGAACGAAACTTTCGAAAACGGTGAACACCTGACCACGGATCTGATTTGGGATGGTGACGGCAACAACGACAATGCAACACTGACTGTTTTCCGACACTTTGACAGTGCAACCGTAACAAAAGGCCTTGTTGGCGAACATCCGAAAACAGCCTGGGTTCTTGATTATTCACTGCTTGAAAGGGTTCACTACCTGCTTGTCGCTGGCTTTGATGTCTATGGTAACTTCGGCCACCAACTAGTGACTCGAATGTATATGGACTTCCTGCGTATGGAAGGTGAATCCAACTTCCTGTCGCTGCTTCCTGCTGAAGTCCGACATCAGGAGCTGGCAAGCTGGTATCAAGAGTCCAACCAACACCTGAGCGAATTCATTCAGGGTGACATTAACGAATTTAATCAGCCAACAAGTGTTAAGTTCGCAACTGACAATCCGAAAGAAGAACTTTTGACTAAGTTGGAAACGAAACTGAATAGTGTCGGCTCACACAGGTATGAGCTGGTTAACGCCAAACTAACACCTGAAAGTATTCAAGCTCTTAAAACAATCGGCCACATCCATGGTTCTCAGGCGACGTTATACCCTGAGCTGACCTTTATTATGGTTGAGCCAAAGAATCGTAATGTTGAAGCTCAATTGTTTACTCTGGTTCGTAACAGCGCCCACAAAAACATTTCAAGTCTGTTTGACGAGGAATCAAATCGACTGCCAGAAAAGGACGATGTGACTCTGGTTAACGGCCTGCTGGGTAGTTACCCTGGCGCATTCTGGCTGGTTCAGGAAGCACAGCTACCTCAGCTTGTTGCACAAGTGAAGGCAACAAAGACAGAAGGTGACTATCGTGTGCTCCTTGATAAATTTGGTGTTCGCCGCACCAGCAAAGACTTCTGGTCTTTCAGCGATAAACTGAATCAGATTAATAAGCAAAACCAACCTATCGAAGCAGGTCTTCTCGATTACAACCGAATCGAAAACCGCTAAGCCTCCACAACGCCCTCTCCAACAAGAGGGCGTTTTCATTACTGCCTGTTCTCTGTTTGTCTCAGGCCGCTATTCTGCTCAGATATTTCTTGTCACTGATGTTAAAATCAGCCCCACATATTAAAAATAATGAGCAAAGTCATGCTTGGAACACTGAAGAAGATGAAATCTTCTCTGGGTGCGGAAGTTGAATACCAGCTTCCGGTCGGAGACGATTTATTAGCCTTAAACCCGCTGATTGGAAAAAAGCTGAAGCTAACCCATACCGGTAATATTTATTGTGATGCCTGCGGCAGGAAAACAAAGAAGAGCTATTCACAGGGTCATTGCTACCCGTGCATGAAGAAGCTGGCTCGTTGTGATATGTGCATCATGAAACCAGAAACCTGTCATTACGCTCAGGGTACCTGCCGTGAACCCGAATGGGGGGATACCCATTGTATGGTGCCGCACTTTGTATACCTGTCAAATACCTCTGGCCTTAAAGTCGGGATCACCCGCCATACCCAGCTCCCTACCCGCTGGATTGATCAGGGCGCAACTCAAGGCCTTGCAATTCTAAAAGTAAAAACCCGTCAAATTTCCGGTTTGGTGGAAATCGCACTGGCAGAAATGGTTGCAGATAAAACCAACTGGCGCGCCATGCTAAAAGGTGACAACAATAACCTAGATTTGAAACAAGAAGCAGATCGTCTGTTGCCTACCATTGAAAACAGGTTAAATGAGTTACTGGCGCTTTATGGGGAAGATGCTGTCGAGCGTTTAGACGAAGAGTTGGTTGAAATTCAGTACCCTGTCAGCCAGCACCCTACTAAAATCACTTCACACAACTTCGACAAAAACCCCGTTGTAGAAGGCACGTTACTTGGTATTAAAGGACAATATCTGATCTTTGATACCGGGGTAATTAACATCCGTAAATTCACCAGTTATGAAGTCAGTGTCGAGACACCGTAACTGATTATCGCGACATCCATAACAAAACAAAGCGGCAATTGAGCCGCTTTGTTTTGTTATTTCTTAATCCACGATTATTTTGACTTCGGTTGTACATATTTACGGTTGCCGTCAACAATTGCGACATCTCGGATAAAGTTAACGCCCAGCACAATCCCTTTGCCCGCAGTCAGGGCAAACTCTGTCAATTCATTCAGTTCACCGAGCTTCGCTCTTAGTTTTACAACAGCTTTTCTTTCTTTACTTTCGCCTTTACTCTTGAGCCACCGCTCAACTGGCAATTCAACAAGCCTGCCGCCAGCACTGAATTTCACCCAGTCATTACCATCCCGCTCAAACTCCTGAACCTCAGAAACACCGATAGTTGAGATTGCGGCCCCAGAATCCACTTTCACCCTGACATGCTTTTTAGCCGGGGCCAACCATACCCATTCCTCAGCACCTAGAATCAATTTTCCGTCTTTTGTTTTAGTGATAACAGGCGCTGGTTTAGGTTTTGGCTTAGCTTGCGGCTTCACTTCAGGAACAGGTGTGACCGCAGGCGTATCCGGTACAGTTACTACCGATTCAACAGGAGTAATCGGCTTAACCTCACTACTGACTTCCGGCTCTGGCGTCGGTTCTGGTTCTCTGGTGATCTGCTGGGCACAACCGGCCAAAAAAAGAGCAATAACAACGGCTGCTGTTGTTCTCATTATGCGACCCCTTATACTTTCCTATATAAAAATAATATGCAGATATATCATTCCGGAGCAAATTTAACGGCCGGCGTAACTGGCTTCAAACAAAGCAACTTTCGACACTAGCCAATGTTCATCATACCATCCCATATTACGGCTGTGTTTTGCGTCATCCCATAAACTGAAGAACCAACGTCGCCACTCAAAGCCCTCTGCCAATGCCTGCTTTTCCTGATACCGTTCAACTAGCTGCAAATCCGGCCGGACATCATATAAGTGGAACAAGTCGAGCTCATAATGCTTAAATCCGACATCGCAAGGATCAACGATAGCTGCAACTTTAAAAGTTTTAGGATCAAAAAGTACATTTCCTACGTGGCAGTCATCATGTACCAAAGAAGCGATTTGGTTGAGCGGTGACAAGATCTCTCCCCTGTTTTCCCACAACCCCGCATAGGCATCTTTCAATTTTGAAGAAAATGGAGAGCAACTGCTCTGAACGTAGCGTAGAACTGGCGACATCCAGCTTTCATAAGCCGGGATAAAGTCGGGAACAAACTCATCGTCCCCGATTTCAAAACCTTTCAGAGACTGATGATCATGAAGAGAGAGTAATATGTCCGTATAGCTTTCTCGAAACTGCTCCCTAGCAACAGGATCATCAGGTATCTTATAAGCAGGCTCTCCGTCTAACCACTCAAGCATAATGTAGTCGTGGCCTTCTTCGCGACCGAAGAACAACACTTCCGGTACAGAGCAATTCAAGACCTCTCTCAGGCGTTCCAACGCCCTTACCTCTTTTCCGAGTCGCCCAATCTCTCGTGAAAATTTCACAACAGCTCTTTTACCGCCAGGCGAGGCAAGAAAAACAACCCAGCCGTAAAATGTTTCTTGTAAATTGCACAATCCCGGCCGCTGACCAAACATAACCCTATAAGCATTCACAGCTATTCGCTTAAGTTGCGGTTCAATCATCGACACTCCCTACGCTCATCAGAGCTTACCAGTCTCAAACACGCATACCCTGTACCAATACCCGGAGATATCACTAATGTACAAGTATTTTTACAATAACCAGAGTGCAATAATTCATCTTCACAGGCCAGATTTTTGAGTCAAAATAGTCAATTATGAGCCCACGCTCTCACTAAAATGCACCATATTGCTTAACGAAGTACAAAAACAGCCTTTCCTCGAAAACAAAATGACAAACTTCACCAAATGAACCGTTAAATCATTCACTTAGACTAATGTTTAGAATCTTTCCCATGGTGAATTTCATATGCCTTGATCAAATATGAATTCACATTAATTCTGAGCTACGTCAGTGGAATATCAGGCAACAAAAAGCCGTGCATAATGCACGGCACTCATCCATTACAATCATAACAACTAATCATATCACCGCTGCTGAACGGCAATACCTATCGCTTCAGCTACTTCATGCAACTGCTCTTCATTATCCAGCCTAACAGACCAGTTTACCCCGCTACCTGAAGCGGTTATCACATTAGCACCACCAATTAAGGTGATATCATCAGCCAGCGCCTGCATGGTTACACGGGAGTTACCATTCAATCGCACAACTAGTTCATGCTGGTTGGCAATAATTCGTCCTTCTGAAAACGTCAGATTCATATCGATTAATCTTTTTTCTTATGTTTCATTACAGCCATTGTCAGTCGACTGGTACAAACAAGACGGCCATGTTCATCAGAGATTTCTATTTGCCATACCTGAGTAGTCCAACCAACATGTACAGGTTCTGCTCTCCCCTTCACAATACCGCTTCGCACAGGACGCACATGGTTGGCATTAATGTCCAAGCCGACACAATAATGTTGTTCATCGACACACAGGTTTGCAGCCAACGAACCAATAGTTTCGGCCAATACCACAGAAGCACCACCGTGCAACATGCCTAATGGCTGGTGTGTACGCGCATCCACAGGCATAACAGCACTCAGGCTGTTATCGTCAAAATCGCAGTACTCGATCCCCAAATGTTCAACCAATGTATTGACCGATGTCTGGTTCAAGCTATCCAACGTAAACTGTTTTTTCCAGATACTCATGTACTTACCTTTCACCTTTGTTTCCAACCAGCATAACATTCTGAATGTTTGCCGACTATAAACAATGGCGAGCCCATAGTATTATTCGGCCATTCACCTTATCTATAATTGAATGAAAGGAATCACTCATGAGTCACTTTCGTCCTCTTTTTATCACCGGGGTATTAGCCTCGACAATGGTTTTATCAGCCTGCTCCAGTTCCCCGACCGGACGCCAGCAGGTTTTGCTGTTTTCAGATCAGGAAATGTCTCAGTTGGGCTCTCAATCCTTTGACACTCTGAAAAAACAGGAAAAAGTTAACAAAGACGCTAAAACAAACCAATATGTACAGTGTGTTACTGATACCTTAACCGCCAAACTTTCACCAGCTGAAGGCTTCAGCGACTGGGAAGTTGTCGTCTTTGACAGCGAGCAAGTCAACGCCTTTGCTTTACCTGGTGGTAAAATCGGCGTCTACACTGGATTACTCAACGTTGCCACTAACCAGGATCAACTCGCTTCGGTTATTGGTCATGAGATCGGCCACGTCATCGCCCAACACAGCAACGAGCGCCTTTCTCGAAGCCAAATGGCTAACGTAGGCTTAAAACTTTCCAGCATTGCAATCAGTGGGACTGATTACCATGATGCAGCAATGGCAGGACTTGGGCTGGGGGTTCAGTACGGCGTTTTAATGCCATATGGCCGCGCACAGGAATCTGAATCTGACATCATCGGTCTGCGTTTGATGGCTCAAGCAGGCTTTGATCCGAATGAAAGTGTCAGCCTATGGAAAAACATGAATAAAGCATCTGGTGGACAACAGCCTCCAGAACTGCTTTCAACCCACCCGTCTCATGATACCCGTATTGACGATCTGAAAGCAGAAATCGCAAAACTGCCGGCATATAACGCTCCACGCCCGCAATGCCGTATTTAGTTGAAACAGCTAATAAACACAAAAAGCGCCAAATGGCGCTTTTTGTTTATTCGGTGAACCGGCCTAAATAAGGCTGTTACTTTTACTGTTCAGTAATCTCAAATCCCGGGGTATAAGCTTCTACCCGGCGGTTTTTAGCTCTGCCTTCCTCTGTATCATTTGGAGCAACAGGATCGGTTTCACCACGCCCCTGAATAATCACCCGCTCTTTTTCGATACCAAAGTAAGTGCCCAAGTACCCCGCAACGACAGCGGCACGCTCTTCAGACAATTTCTGATTGTATGCTTCAGAACCACGGCTATCTGTGTGGCCAATGACATACAGTTTTGCATCAGGATACTCAACTAAACGATCACCGATTGGTTTTAGGCGTTCAATGTCAGCCTGAGTCAAGGCATTGCTGTCGAATGCAAAAGGTAATGCCACACTCAGAGCCTCAATCTTAATTACTTCTGGTTCAACCGGTACCGGCTCAGGCTCTGGCACAGGTTCAGGCTCAACAACCGGCTCTGGCTCTATTGCGACAGCAGCTTCTGCACCCCAATGATATACCAGGCTCAAGCCATAGAAATGAACATCGCTTTCACCCGGGCCGGTATCACCAACCTGACTGTAATATTGGTATTCAAGCCGGGCAGACAAGTCTTCATTAAAGAAATATTCTGCACCAACACCAACTGTCCCTGACAAGCCAGAATCATCCTTGTTGTTCACGCTATTATCAACGTCATACAGATAACCACCAGCCTTACCAAAGATATCGATAGACGGAGCAACACTCCAAGTGAACTTACCGACAATATCCAGACCATGAACTTCGAAGCCACCACTACCCTGCTTAGCATCAGCCTGACCAAGGTAAGTATAGCCACCTTCTACAACAAACCATGAGTTGTAGTTATAGCCAATGAATGCGCCACCACCCCAATCGTCACGTTCGAAAGCTCCTTCTTGACCATCAAGAGCGCCATCGAAGCTGTCGAAATTAGTACCACCAACACGCGCACCTGCATACCACGGATTATCCGTTGCAGCATGAGAAACACCTGAAACTAACAAAACGACAGGAAGCAGTTTGAATAACTTTGTCATATAGATATCCCTATTATTAGTTTTTTGCCACTACTTCATAGGCTTAGAATCAAACCATCTGATTTACAAATAAAAATCTTTGAAAAAGCCTAAAAAAGCCTAAAAAAGCCAGTCTTTCTCACATTTCAGGAAAAGAGTTAGGGTCAAATGGAATTGAGATATTTAACAGTAGGGAAATGATGAATTTATCATCTAATAAAAAGAAAAAAGCCCATATACATGGGCTTTGAAATGCGGTTTATTTATTCATACCTCGCTCTTCGGCTATTGCTTCCGCCGTGGCATCTTCAACAGACATAAAGAGGTAGTCCACATCCCCTTTAGGGGACGTCATCGGATTTAGGGTCACATTCTGATACATGAAAGGAGCCTGCTGTGTAATCGGCCGCACATTACGGCATTTGAACAAATATGGACGCTGGCGCCAGATGAGGAAACTGCGACATCCTAATTCAAAAACAGGCTTGGCTTTAGCGTTAAACCATTCCTGAGGAATTTCAGGGAAAATCTCAAAAATATTTTTACCAATTGCCTCATGAGCCTGCTTACCACTATGGTGAATCATGAAACCATTCCAGACATGGATATTGTAATCCTTGTCTAGAACAACGAGCCCGACATCGACATGCTGAACCATGTCAACCATCCAGTGAAACTGCTCAAATTCGGCTGGTAACGAAAACATGGCTTAATCCTCATCCATCAGGTAAGACAATTTGTTATCAAGTAGCGGCAACGATTCATCGACAAACATTAACAGTAGGTCGCATTTAATTTCTGTACCCTCAATACCGTAACTGACTTCAAACGTCATTGTTCTTCGCCAGTTACCTTCTGTTTGCTCAATCATATCTTCAATAGGAATATGCTGACCAAGCAATACCGGGTGACTTTGGAAAAACTTCACTTCAGCCTGCTGGCCCAGACCTTTGAGGAAAGAACCGACCAGGATATTGCTGACATCCATTAACAATTCCAGTTCAGAGTTGCCTCCCTCTTCAACCGGATATTTCATCATCGACATCAAATCTGTCAGGCTGGAATCACTCAACAGAACGAGAGCTTCCCCGGCAATTCCTTCACCACTGAAGCCCTGGCAGATTCCGGACATGGTACTGCTGCTTGCCAAATGGCGCATCGTCATATGAAGTTCACTAACCTCAAACACATTCACGTTAGGAAGCGGAAGATTTACAAACACATCGAAATGTCGAGCCAGTGAGTCCGCAGCACGACCAATCGCTACGTTTGCCACTTCCAGATAAATATCGCGACGACGAAGCGCTGGGGTTGCTACCCGTTGAATCACGGCATCAAATGCCGGTGGTTCGGAAGGGATAAGCGTTTTGAGCAATTCTTTCAGGTGCGCCTTATCGACAGGCTTTTTAAGGAATTCAATTGCACCGAGAGCTTTAACCCTGGCCTGAGCCTGAGGCTGAATATCGCCCGACACAACAATGACTTTAATGTCGATCCCTTCTTGGTTGATCGCTTCCAGGGTCTGATAGCCGTCCATCTCAGGCATAGTCAGATCCAAAAACATCAACGCAAACTTTTCTTTCTTCAGGTGCTGCAGTGCTTCCACACCGTTTACAGCAAAAGTGACTTCAGCATCGAGCGAGGCAGGCAGAGCACGGGCCATCTGCTTACGGGCTAACGCTGAGTCATCGCAGATCAAAATTGAAGTTGCCATGCTAGCTCCTTGGCGCTTCTTCTTGCGGAGCGCTTTTCATTATTCTTATGTTACTTAACTCAAGTAACCTCAAGATAATAACAGCTGAACATTGCCCGGTCTGCCTAAATCTGTTGAATTTATCAATTAGCATGTCAGGTAAGACCTCATTAAAATGTGACAGCGTAACCCCAACAACCTAGTTTTAGCGGATATCTATCCACTTGCTAAACCTGGCTATTTACATTGTAAACTCTCCCCCTAACCCATTGATATGCACTCTATTGATGTTTAAAACATAAAGAAGGCACAGTAGAATGCTAACTATTATCAAAATGACCAAAAGTACTTGTCAGCCAATATGAATGTTCATGGTGCCTGTAATCATAGTGACGGGCAAAAGCCTTTCTCCGTCGGCGTTATCGGTGGCGGTATCGCCGGTTCCACCATTGCTCTCCGCCTTGCCGAACGTGGCATTCAGGTCGAACTGTTTGAGGCAGGAAAAAGCCTGGTAAACGGACCACCAATCTGCCATCTACATGCAGGTGGAAATCTATACCGCGAAATTTCTGATGAACAATGCAAGACTCTGCTCAAGCAATCTATTGATACACTAAGAGTTTTCCCTCAAACAGCCAATATTCGCCCTACCGTTGTCGCAGTGCCGGAAAGAGACAAAGGTGAACCATCGTCTCTTATTGACAGGCTAAACCTTCTGCAAAAAACATACGCCAATCTGGTCAACAACGATCCACTAAACCAGGTTTTGGGTTCTCCGGAAGAATATTTCAAACTTTATTATCGTGAGGAACTTGAAGAACTGGCCAACAAGCCAGTACCAAATAGCCCCGCATCGCTTGATGATTGGATGATTCCGCTTGTTAAAAACCTCAACCTCAGCCAATTCAAGTTTCCGTTTATTCTGGTACAAGAATACGGCCTGAGTGTCTTTCGTCTGGCTGCAACAGCAAATCTTGCCGCAGAGAAGCTACCAACCTGTTCACTTAATATGAATGCCAAAGTGATCGATGTTGAGCAAGATAGCCAAGACAATAGCTGGCAAATCACTTATCAGCAGTATGATAGTGATATCGATGATCATATTACCCATTCAACCCAAGTTGATTACCTTGTAAATGCATGTGGCTTCCAAACCGGTAAGATTGATGACATGGCAAAACTGCCACGAAAACGAATGATCGAGTTTAAGGCTGCCTATATAACCCACTGGGCGGAATGCGAAGGTATCTGGCCTGAAGTGATATTCCACGGTGAGCGTGGAACGCCTGATGGTATGGCTCAGTTAACCCCCTACCCTGATGGTTATTTCCAGCTTCATGGGATGACTGAAGATATTACCTTATTCAGAAAAGGACTCGTTGCCAGTACAACCGATAGCGCGCAACCACAGTTGGGAGAATCGTTCACCAAAAAGATTCAATTCGGCTGGAAAAGCTGCGACGTCCATACCCGAAGTGAAAGAGCCATTAAGCATATGGCCAAACTTCTCCCGGCCTACAAGTCAGCCACTGTTGGCGGCCCCCCTTTGTTCGGTGCTCAACAAATTCCGGGGGAAGACCCATCACTTCGAGCAGCAGATATCTCCTTTGCCGGCAATCGTTATGCCCGCAGTGAAATTGTCAAAGCCTCATCAGCCCTAAACGCAGCTAATCAGGTATTGATTAAGTTATACGATGATGGCCTGCTTGCGGAAAAACCAACAGAAATTCATCCTGAACAACAAATGCCAGTGACGTCCGGATTCACTCAAGAAGTAGTTGTCTCAATGGCAGAAGCGTTGACAGTTCAGCGTAATTATCCACCTGCACTTGCCCGCCCGGTTAAATATTGATAGCTGACAACGTCCTGATAAAGAGCCATATTTGGCTCTTTATTTTTTCCTACAAACATCAACTACAAACATAATTTCGCATTCCTTTTCCTCATAAATATTCATAAGTTTGCATTTTTTAACCACTTACTCCCCTTATTCGGCCAATTCATTGATTTGCTAGAGTGAATACTCTATTGTCCGCGCCTGACAGCTTATAAAGCGGTCTGGATAGAACATAATTAAACAGAATAAGAAAAAATGAATAATCAACTCGGGCTAGGATCTTTGACTGCTTTGGTTTTGAGCACTATGCTCGGTGCCGGAATCTTCAGTCTCCCACAAAACATGGCTGCCGGAGCCGGACCCGGCGCAGTAATCATTGGCTGGCTGATCACCGGAGTCGGCATGCTCGCATTAGTGCGCATCTTTTACAGCCTGTCTGTTAACCAACCTCATATCAATGGCGGTGTTATCGCCTATGCCAAAGCAGGTTTTGGTGACTTCTGGGGCTTCAATTCGGCGTGGGGCTTCTGGCTTAATACCATTCTTGCCAACACCTCATATGCGGTTGTCGTTTTCAGTGCCCTGAGCTTTTTTACCGACACACCTGATAACACGATTTTTGGTGCAGGTAATACCTGGCAGTCTGTTCTTGGTGCCAGCATCCTGATCTGGATGATGCATTTCCTGGTCACGCGAGGAGTAAAAGAAGCCGCGATTGTTAATATGGTTGTCACCATTGCCAAGCTGATCCCTCTCCTTACCTTTATCGGCTATACCGTCATTGCCGCCAACTTTGATAAATTCAGCCTTGATATCTGGGCACAAAACAACACTGCTCTGGGTGGGCTTGGTGAACAGGTTCGCTATACCATGTCGATTACCCTTTGGGTATTCATCGGCATTGAAGGTGCCGTCATGTTATCCAGACGGGCAAAAAGCCGTAAAGCTATCGGACAGGCGACCGTTATCGCCCTTTTAGCTGCATTATCGCTGTATGTAATCGTAACCCTGTTCTCCTACGGAGTTATGACTCAAGAAGAACTGGCAGAGCTTCAGAACCCCTCAATGGCTCGGATCCTTGAACATATCGTTGGTCCGTGGGGGGCGTTGTTAATTAACCTTGGCCTGATCACCTCGGTATGCGGAGCCTTGCTCAGTTGGACAGTAATCACAGCAGAAGCGCCTCTGGTCGCGGCTGAATCCGGCTTATTCCCTCGCGTATTTGGTAAAGAAAACCGTCATGGAGCACCGATTGTTGCGCTTACAGCGTCAACACTTGCTGTTCAGTCTTTTTTGATCATGACAATGTTCAGCCAGAGCACGTATCTAAGCCTTGTTAATATCGCAACATCATCAGTTCTGATCCCATATGGTCTGTCTGCTGCCTACGGACTGAAAGTTGCGATAAAGAATGACAGCTACGGGGACAACAGCAATGCTCGCCGTCTCGACCTTATCGGTGGCATGATTGCTACTGTTTATGGTTCATGGCTAGTTTATGCAGCCGGACTTCACTACCTGTTGTTGGTTGCCCTGCTTTATTTCCCGGGGCTTCTGGTTATGATGTGGGCACGCAAAGAGCAGCAAAAAGCATTTATCAACAGTAAGCAAGAAGTTTTCGGCATACTTCTACTTACTGTTATGGCAGTCGGTGCCGTATTTATGATGACTGTCGGTTAACCACTTCATTAAAAACGGCTCCCGAGGGAGCCGTTTTTTATTACTTATAAAATACTGCCAGCCAAATTGTTTCCTGATTTGGATCTGTCCAGGAAACCTGATGACGCTGGTGAGCGGGAATATTAACGTGATCACCTTCTTTAAGGTGAACCACTCGCTCATCATCAAATAACAGTTTTGCCTCACCTTTTACCACCAGCACCCACTCATTTTCATCCTGATCGTACCATTCATTATCAGGCGTGGTATGTCCTTTAGAAATGATTCGCTCAATCCGAACATCAGGTGTTTTGATGATATCTTCGAACACTTCTTCCGGCAGATTTGCCGGGATATTACTGAATAAATTCGTCATAATTGTTCTGTATAACAGTCTAAAAAAAGACGAGGATTAAACCTCGCCTTTTTAACCTTAATTCTTTACTTCGGCAAACTGACTTCAATCTTCTTATTCAATTCATCAAGTTCTGCCTGAAGGGCTGTCAGCTGCGCTTGTTCTTCTTCAACAATTGTCAGCTTAGCTTCGTACTTGTCACAGTCTGCCTGCGAAACCCAGTTCCAACCAGAACCGGTTTTAAATTCATCACAAGCCTGCTTAAATTCTTTTGCTACTCGCTGAGCCTTTTTCACATCAGCTTCGGCATTAACAACCTGCTTTTGCAGAACCAATTGTTGTTGATAAAGCTCCTTAGAGTTATCCAGTACAACTTTTTGTTTCTCTGCCGTGGTCTTAAGCTTTACAACGGTTGTATCAAGCTTCTTCTTGGTAACTTCCAGCTTTTTCTGTTTCTGCTTGATTTGGGCTATCTGCTTTTCGTAATCAGCCTTTTGCTTATCCAACTCAGTTTGCTTTTCCTGAAGCTGTTTAGATAACTGCTCGATTTCCAACGCTTTCTGAGTCTCATAAGCTTCAAAGCTTTCCTGTAACGCTTGCTTGTTTTCTGCCAGCTGCGCATTTTTGTGCTGCAACAGCTCGTATTCTTCCTGAGTTGGTCCGGGATTACGATTCCAGACAGCGGAGGCAACGACACTTCCGATAACAAACCCGACAAACAATGATACTTTCCAGGATCTCAGCATAAATTCCATCCACACTTACAAACAGACACCTCATCAAACCGATAAAGCCTGAGCATATGCACATAACTTAACAGCAAAGCGCCTTAGATATATTAATAATATCAGCCAGATAGCCCTCTGTGTCATGTTTATATCAAAATAGATATAAAACTTAATAATTTTTACCATGATACTCTGTGCAACACGTATTTCAGGTATAAAAAAAGGCGCATATTTTGCGCCTTTTATAGATTGGTTAGTCCGATTTACTTTGAAGTAAGGTGCAATTTAAGGTCACCCGATTTGATCCAACCGATCTTGCGAAGAACTTCAGCAAAGAATAGCGTGATCACAGCCGGAAGAACCAAGTGCAGAAGTAAAATCGAAAAGTAAATTTCACTGCTTTGCCACCCTGCTGCATCCAGAGCGATAAATGACTGTATCTGGCCGACAAAGCCAGACGTGCCCATACCTGCACCTAACGGTGTATTTTCCATTTGGAAGACCAGTGTCGCCACCGGGCCAAGAATGGCAGAAGTAATAATTGGCGGTAGCCAGACTTTGTGGTTTTTAACGATATTCGGCATCTGCAGCATTGAAGTTCCCAAACCCTGTGCCACCACGCCGGCCCAACGGTTTTCACGGAAACTCATTACCGCAAACCCCACCATCTGGGCACAACAGCCCACGGTTGCCGCACCGGCGGCCAATCCATTCAGGCTCAACATAATGGCAATCGCAGCACTACTGATTGGCAAAGTCAGAGCCATTCCCATCAGTACAGCCACAATCATACCCATCAGCAGCGGCTGAAGTTGAGTCGCATACATTACAATATCGCCTAAACCTTTCATCACCGCCGCGACCGAAGGGCCGACAAGGCTTCCGACAGCGACACCAACAATAACAGTAACAGCAGGCGTCACTAAAATATCAATTTTGGTTTCATTCGCTACCAGCTTACCGCATTCAGTTGCCGCTACGGCAGCAATATAAGCCCCAACCGGACCGCCCAGCGCCGCACCAGCAGCACCAGCTGTAGTCACTGAAAATAACACCAAAGGTGGTGCCTTTAGCGCAAAAGCGATAGCAACACCAATTGCCGGGCCGGTCATCTGTTTTGCAATCGGCCACAACGTTTCTGAAAAGAGAGGGATCCCGAGCTTAGTGCCAAGGGTATTTAGAATTGAACCAATCAACAGGGAGGAAAACAAACCTAATGCCATAAAACTCATGGCGTGAACAAAATAGGTTCGGGCGGAAAAGTCGATATTTTTGCGACTCAGAAAGTCACTAATTTGATTCTGTGCTAGCTGCATTGTAATACGTCACTGTATAAAAAATGTTGATTTATTGAAAATCAAAGTCGCTGATTCTACATGACTATGCACAGAGGAGCCATATTCAACCCCATACTGATAACATCCCTAGCAGACATCACTCGCAAGCAATATATGCATTAAACAAACAATGCACACAAAACTTCGCTATTTGCCCCAATTTATACAATCCAAGCACACAACATATTTACTCATACCACGAGCAAAAATAACGTAACTCTTCAGATGAATACCTGAGAGCAATCACCATGTCTGAAAAACATCCCTGCCAGCCAGCAAATAAATCCAACCTGAAGTTAACGCACCTTGCTGCTGCAATCAGTTTTCTGGTCAGCCCTTTTATGCTGGAAGCCGCTGAAGCTCCGGCTGTAATGAAAGCAAAGACCTTTGATACCAAAACGTTTGAATCTGCATTGCTTTCTGAAAGTACGCTTTTGCAGTCAAAAATATCTGACTATTACGTCAGTGAAAAGTTGGACGGCATCCGGGCTTTCTGGAATGGAAAGCAATTGGTAACACGAACCGGGAATATCATCACAGCCCCGGCTTGGTTTACTGCTGCGCTTCCTGACAATATCACCCTTGACGGTGAACTCTGGGCTGGTCGGTGAAACTTCCAACAAGTCGCATCGACAGTAATGGATGACAGCCCCAACGAAACTCAATGGAAAAAGATCAAATATATGGTGTTTGACCTTCCCTCTGACAATAGGCGTTTTGAACTGCGGTTAAAGCAATTAACGACTTTGATTAATGATATTGACCGCTCCCACATTCAACTAATATCTCAACATTATTTCGAAAGCCTGGCTGAACTCAGTGCCTATCAGGAACATATCAGTCAAAATAACGGTGAAGGATTGATGCTTCATCATAAAAACAACCTTTACAAAGACGGACGCTCTGATTCGCTGCTAAAACTCAAGCCTTATCAGGATAGCGAAGCCGTTGTTGTGGGGTACGAAGAAGGTAAAGGAAAGTATCTGGAAAAGATGGGCGCAATATGGGTGCTGACACCGGATAATAAGAAGTTCAAGATTGGTTCGGGATTCAGCGATGCGGAAAGAGCTAATCCTCCAGCCTTAGGTGCTGTCATCAACTATCGCCACAATGGTTATACCAAAAGCGGTATCCCGCGCTTTGCCCGTTTTATCCGTGTTCGTTCCAGCCCCGAGATATGATAAAGCCGCTCTTTCGAGCGGCTTTGCGTCTTAAATCAAAAGTAATGAGCTTACAACTTGTAGCGTTTTACTTCCTGCTCCAGCTGATCAGCAAGGTGTTTCAAACCATCTGCCTGCTGAGCCGCTTCCTGAGCTTCAGTCGCTAGCTGATTAGCAACTTCCTGAACGCCTTCGGTATTACGGCTGATCTCAGCGGTTACACTTGACTGCTCTTCTGCTGCTGAAGCAATCTGAGTTGCCATATCACTGATGACATTAATTTCATTCGCAATGTTACTGATACTTACACCAGCTGCATCAACATCCTGAACACTGGTCTCAGCTAACTGATGGCTATCAGACATAACAGAAACTGCCTGCTTGGTTGTCGATTGCAGAGTTTCGATCATGCTCTGAATCTCTTCAGTTGAAGTATGAGTACGCTGTGACAGCACACGAACCTCATCAGCAACCACAGCAAAACCACGGCCCTGCTCACCGGCACGCGCTGCTTCGATAGCCGCGTTCAATGCCAGCAGGTTAGTCTGCTCTGCGATGTCACGAATCGTCGCTAGGATAGTGCTAATCTTCAGTGCGTGACCGTTCAGATCTTCGATGATCTCAACTGCACTATTCACTTCTTTAGCTAGATTACCGATAGATGACTGACTCTGACCAACCTGGGCATTGCCCTCTTCCGTCATTGCAACGGCCTGCTCTGATGTCTTCGCCGTATTCTCGGCATTACCTGCAATTTCCTGAGTCGCGCTGGCCATTTCTGTCACGGCCGTTGCCACCATGGTAATTTCATCCTGCTGGTAACGAATGCGGTTACTGCGCTCTGTCGCTGAGTCAGCAGACTCTGCCGCCGCACGATTAAGCTGAAGCGTAATATCACGCAGGTTAGACGCCATAACATGCAGACGTGAAACGAATTGATTGAAGTTTTCAGCCAGCTCACCAACTTCATCATCCGACTGAACGTCAATACGTACTGTCAGATCACCTTCACCGTTTGCGATATCTGAAAGTGCCGCAGAAACATTATTCAGACCACGGAACAACTGAGAGACCAACCATGCTGTAAATGCAGATACAAACAACATGATCGCTAAACCAATCATGAACTGCTTCACCAACATTGAATTCAGCGGCGCTTCCAGTGTTGCCTTATCCATGACCAAAGCAATTGCCCAAGAGGTATTCGGAATAGCTGTGACTGCTACCGCTTTGTCACGACCATCCAGTTCCGTGAAATAAAGTTTGTCGGAGGCAATAACCTGCTGCATTTTCTGAGCACTGACATCACGACCTAAATCAGTCAGCGGCTTCATCTGCTTGTTTTCATCCGGATGCGCTACAACAAGGTTGTTGCTGATATCAAGCAACATCGCATAGCCGTTCCCCGGAACAGAAATATCCAGAACATCTTTCATAAGCTGTCCTAGGGCAAGGTTTGAGCCAACCACACCCAGCATTTCACCGTTTTGGTAAACAGGTTCAGCAAGAGTCACAACCAATGTCTGCATTGTATGGCTAACATAAGGCATGGTAGTAATTTGCTTACCTGCCGCAGAAGCCTTTTTATACCAGCCACGTACACGAGGATCATAACCCGCTTTATTTAAAGAAGGATCATGACGGTACATAACACCTTCTTTGGTGCCGTAGTAACTTAATCCAAAACCACCGGATATCAGTGTTTGCTTCAGGTGACCGACAATATCTAACTGTGGGTCACGCTCAATAGCATTTACAGTAGCTGTAACAGCACTCTGGCGGCCCTGGAACCAGTCACCGATACCTTTACTGTACGCATTTGCGGTATTATTACTTTCACTTTCAATTGCTGACCAGGCCTGATCATTGAGTGTTTGGTAAGAAATGCCACCTAACACAAGGATGGTTAACAAAATCAGTGATACGCTTGCTAACACAAGCTTCATTTTTAAACTAAGACGCATAGATTCCCTTATTAGAATTATCATTCTAATTCACGAATATAATGAACCGTGTCACATACGACATCAGGCTGTATAAAACGATGAGCACAAGATCAACATTTGGGCATGTTTTGACCCGAAATTTCGTGACGATCATACAGTTTTTTTAGTCAATAAGAAGTGAATTTTTCCTTGTAATATCTTTCTATCGGGCATTCATTTTACGTTCATAAAAGCCCGGATAAATTACTTAATATGAAGAGAAAATACCGTTATTCAGCACTAATTGGACTGGCAGGATTATTGGCTTTAGCAGCCAATGCTGCCCCTCCCCTTGAGATCGAAGAAGACCATGACGATGTCATGGAAGCCGTCGAGCAAGGTCTTATTCAACCATTTTCATCATTGCAGGCAAAAGTCAGCAAAGATATCGACGCCAGAATCATTAAAGTTGAACTCGACGAAGATGATGACGTCTGGATTTATGAGCTAAAACTCATCGATGCCAACAACAATATCGTTAAAGTCGAATATGAAGCGAAAACACTTTCCATCATCGAAATTAAAGGCCGCGGTCTGGAACATATTCTCAAGGTAACAAAATGAAAATTCTTGTTGTTGAAGACGAAATAACATTAGGCGAACAAATTGTCAGCGGCCTGGAACAAAGCGGCTGGGTAGCTGAACTTTCATGCGACGGCATTGATGCACTTTACAGAGCAACATCTGAACCGTGGGATGCCGTTGTACTGGATCTTGGCCTGCCAAAACTTGATGGCCTGACAGTACTAAAAGGCATTCGAGATGAAAATGTTAGTTGTCCGGTAATCATTCTTAGTGCCAGAAACGAACTGACCCAAAGGGTTGAAGGCCTGAATGCCGGTGCTGATGATTACCTGACTAAACCTTTTCAGATGGTTGAGCTGGTTGCCCGCTTACGTGCACAAATACGTCGTTCTTCAGGTAATGCTTCACCAGTTATTCAGGCCAGCGGAATAAGCCTGGATACAAGGACTTCAAAAGTACTTTATCAGGGACAGGCGGTTGATCTGACAGCTCTAGAGTTCAAAGTGCTTTCATACATGATGCATAACACCGACAAAGTTATTTCCCGTTCGGAACTGGTTGAGCACATCTATAAACAAGATTTTGACCGCGACTCCAATACCATTGAAGTTTTCATCGGTCGTATCCGTCGTAAAATCGGCAGCGATGTGATCAAAACAGTTCGCGGACTCGGATACAAAATCAATGCTGATTAGTACCCAAAGCAAATTTCTTCCCAGCCTGCGCAGCCGCCTGCTTATTGCAGCGGCTGTTTGGTTATTCGTTACCATTTTTGCAACAGGTTATCTGGTTCCCAGCTTCATCAAAAGCTACCTGGTCGATCAGGAAAAACAACAACTCTATCTCTACCTGGATGAGCTAACGGCACAAGTTGATGTTGATATGCACGGGCGGCTTTCACGACCTGGCAGGCTGTCCAATCCCAGATTTCAGTCACCATACAGTGGTCTGTACTGGACACTTAGTGTCAATGGCACAGAGCTAAGATCCCGCTCGCTATGGGATACTCGAATAACAGGTGATGAAAGAAAAGGGTTTTCCGGCCCTAACGAACAGTCGCTTCTGGTAGTTAAAAGAAAGTTCCTGTTACCTGAAATTGATGAACCCGTAGAGCTGACCATTGCCGCTAACCTGGACAAACTGCATTCCACGCTGAAGCAACTCACCAACGGCTTGTGGATGATCCTGCTGATTATGGCCATCGGCATCCTAATCCTTACTTGGTTACAGGTAAGTTGGTCCCTCTGGCCGCTAAAAAAATTACAGAAAAACCTGAATCAGGTGCGCGAAGGTGGCTCGACGGAATTAACTGGATTTTATCCAGTTGAGATCAGGCCAGTAATAGATGATCTTAATGCGCTGCTTTTCCACTATCAGGAGCTGTTAGAACGAGCCAGAAACCACGCAGGTAACTTATCTCATGCACTGAAAACGCCAATTGCTGTGTTAAATAATGAAGTCGGATTACTGGATGAAAATACCCGTTCAAAACTAAATCCACCACTACAACAACTACAACAACACATCGACTATCATCTAGGCAGAGCTAGAATGGCGGGCGCAGTTAATATTCTGGCAGCTAAAACTGCCCCTGCAATGCGGGTTGACGCGATATCTATGGCGATGGACAAAGTCTATGCTCATCGGGATGTTGTTTTGGTGAATGAGCTTGAAAGTGAACTGAATGTGGCAGTAGAAAAGCGAGACCTTGATGAGATCATCGGCAACCTGATTGAGAACAGCTATAAATGGGCAAACCGATTAATTCGGGTGCACCAGGCTGATATCAATGAACAGCAGGTCTCGATCATCATTGAAGACGATGGCCCGGGGATTGAAGAAACCATGTATGAATCGGTACTCAAGCGCGGAATCCGACTTGATGAAACGACACCGGGAACCGGCCTGGGACTGAGTATTGTCAGTGAGCTTGCGCACAGCTATAGAGGTAAACTGACTTTAACCCGCAGCGACCTTGGTGGCCTTAAAGCGGAGTTAAGTCTTCCCATCCCCCGCAACTAAGCCACTCTTTATTAAAGAAATGCAGCTGATTTAAGCTGCATTTTTTGTATCAGGTCGGCCAGAAAGTCAGGTTGGCGACTCGGGCAATCACGCCAAGAACAAAACAGGCAACGCCGGACCGATACCACTTGTATTCCACCACACTCATGCTGATCCGCCGATAAAACATCCGGATAACACCAAACCAGTCGGATGTACGCCTACCGTATTGAATAATTCCAGTGCTGATAAACATCATTCCTGAAACCAGGAAAATTATTTCAATAAATTTCATTGTTGCTTCCAGCATTCCTACCCCTTCGGTAATCCTTCGGAAATATAAATTCTTTATTCAACATAGCTCACAAGGAAAATTACTCCATTAGACAAAGGTGGAGCACCTCCCATTTGACATAGAAACGAAATGTCAGCTTGTATTCTCAGTGCCAATAATGATGAACGACTTAAGCATCTAAAGACAAAATATTAAATACAGATATGTATATCGATCACTATACCTTTCGTGTAGAATCCTGCCCCCGGAATTATCAACGAAGGATATCGAGGCGATATGCAATTACTCGAAGCCAAACTAAAAAAAATTGACCGTCATAACTACCGCAGCTATTCAAGTCTCCGCGGAGAATATCAATTCGTTGACTTCGACTTCTATATCGACACGACACAGGCCGATCCATATGCACCGGCATCACGAGTTCGCGCCCGCCGTCAATGGTCACTGACTGACCTTGAATGGCTGAAAGAGCAATCAGCTGATTACCAGCGTGCCGCCCGTGATTTTATCGCGCGTCAGTTTGCTGATCTTGCCCAGCAAATCAATGAAATCGAAATTGACCGTCCGGGTCAGACGATCCTTGACCGCACCGCTGTTGTTTTTGACGACGACGCAATTGAGCTTCGTTTCAGAATCAACCTACCGGCAGACGGCCGCACCATCATCGCGAAGAAAACACTGAACCTGCTGACTTTCGTGATGCCTAAAATCATCCGCCGTACCACCATTGCTCGCGAACTTCCGCTGGAAGAAATGAAACGTCATTGTGAAACGGTTGAAGATCAAGTGGCTATGCGTAGTCAGCTGGAAGAAAAAGGCCTGCTGGCATTTATCGCCGATGAAAGTATCCTGCCTCGCCTTGCCGGTAACAGTGATCTGCCAATGGCAGATGCCATTCCTTTCGTCAGCCCAGACAACCTTGCTGTTGAACTGGATTCACCGCACAAAGGTACTGTACGCGGTATGGGGATTCCGAAGGGGATAACTATGATTGTCGGTGGTGGCTTCCACGGTAAATCAACACTTCTGAATGCCATTGAAAACTCCGTCTATGATCACATTCCGGGCGACGGTCGCGAATATATCGTCACCAATGACACGGCTTCAAAGATCCGAGCTGAAGACGGTCGCTGCGTTCATAACGTAGACCTGACACCATACATCAGCAACCTGCCAATGGGCCGAGATACCAACGCTTTCAGTACCCAGAATGCATCGGGCTCTACCTCGCAAGCATCATGGCTACAGGAGTCACTTGAAGCCGGTGCACAGGCACTGCTGATCGATGAAGATACGTCAGCAACTAACTTCATGATCCGTGATGAGCGCATGCAGTCCCTGATTACAAAAAGTGATGAGCCGATCACTCCACTTGTGGACCGTATTTCGCTTCTTCGTGACCAGCTAAATGTTTCAGTGCTGCTGGTTATGGGTGGTTCGGGCGATTATCTGGATGTTGCAGACACAGTTATCCAGATGCACAACTACGAAGCCATCGACGTTACTGCAAAAGCACGTGAAGTTGTTGCTTCTCACCCTACCCGCCGTCAACTTGAAGGCAGTACGGAAATCAACCTACCACGTACTCGCAAGGTTAATCGCTCTGCCCTGCAGACTATGCTGGAAGACGGTAAATTCCGCATTCAGGTGAAAGACAAAACCTCGCTGCGTTTTGGTCGCGAATATATCGACTTACAGGCGCTTGAGCAGATTGCAGATGCCAGCCAGCTGCACTCTGTAGGTTGGCTGTGGTTCCAGCTGGCTCAGGGTAAAGGCTGGGAAAAAAATCCAAGCAAAGCATTTGCCCAAATGCTTCACGATAACTGGTTCCGCATGATGCCAAATTATGGCGACCTGGCTAAACCACGAGCTATCGAAGTAATGGCTGTACTGAACCGCATGCGTAAAGCTGAGTTCAAATAAAACAAGTTACACTCAACTTAAAGCGCTCCTTCAAGGGGCGCTTTTTTTATATCTGTGACATAAAAGGCCTTAAATAACAAAGATTAAGTTATAGATCACAATTAGCTCATTTATTCAGCGAGACAATATTTTTATGACTACGATTGAATATGCTCATCGGTGGGCTATCAAGGAGAATAAAAATTGAAACGTCTCATTCCTTTTATCGTCATCTGGCTATTTTCATTTGCCGCTCAAGCGGGAACCAGTACAGACGGAATTAACCAACAGGGTTATACCGAAACTAAATATCCGATCGTACTTGTTCACGGTCTGTTTGGCTTCGATACACTGGCCGGAATGGATTACTTCTACGGTATTCCGCAAGCACTGACCAAAAGCGGTGCGAAGGTTTATGTCGCCCAAATTTCTGCTACCAACAGTACTGAAGTACGCGGCGAACAACTGCTTGCCCAAGTAGAGGAAGTACTGGCAGTCACCGGCGCTGAGAAAGTAAATCTAATTGGCCACAGTCATGGCGGCCCTACTACGCGCTATGTTGCTTCCGTTGCGCCAGAACTGGTTGCTTCTGTAACCAGCATTGGCGGCGTAAACAAAGGCTCATACATTGCCGACCTGACCCGCAATACAATTCCTGAAGGTTCGATCCCTGAAGGTATCGGAGTAAAACTGGCTGAAGGGCTGACAACACTGATCAACCTGCTTTCCGGTGGCAGTCACCTTCCACAAGATCCACTGGCGTCACTGGACGCACTAACAACTGTGGGCTTGATGGAATTTAACAAGAAATACCCTGAAGGTGTTCCTTCAACTTACTGCGGCGAAGGTGAGTTCCTGGCTGATAACGGCGTGTACTACTACTCATGGACCGGCACCAGTAACTTTACCAACCTGTTGGATCCGACTGACGGTGCAATGGTGATTCTGGGGCTGGCTTTTGATGAACCCAACGACGGCCTTGTCGGTAAATGCAGCACCCACCTTGGCAAAGTGATCCGTGATGACTACAAGATGAACCATCTTGATGAAATTAACGGCATGCTAGGTGTCACCCACTTATTCGAGACTGCACCGACAACCGTGTATCGTCAGCACGCTAATCGTCTGCAACAACAAGGACTATAACAATGAAAAAGATCGCACTTGTGATTCTGGGACTAGTCGGCGCTGCAGGTGCGGTCTTTTACTTCCACACAGGCACCATCGATGAGCCTACTATTCAGGTTGCTTCACAACAGGATACAAAAATAGATAACGAATCCTCCCGGGATACATTTGATTACTTTCTTTCTGGTTTAGGTGAAGCGGATCTGGAAACCCTGAAGCAACACTTCGAAAGCTATAACAACCAGCAAACTGATGCATTTCAGCTAGATACTGAGCTGTTTGAAAAATTTATTCGCTATAAAACTGCTCTTCAAACACTTGAGCCATCAACGTTCGATCAACTCGACCTTGACTCCTTAAGACAATTGAATGACCAATTAATAGCCATGCAGCAACGTTTTTTTACTCCGGAAGAAAGAGCATTGTTATTTGGTGAAGAAAACCAATTGCGAGAACTTGCACTAAAAAAGCTAGAACTCAAAAAGCTGGCGACGGATGAAGAAGATTTCCAAAACCAATGGCAACAGGAAATCAATCAATTGCCGCCGGATCTGCAGTCAAGTTATCGAAATGCTCAGTTACTACCGCAATTACAAACAACCAATAACCTAGATCCACAAGAACGTTTCCTGGCAAACCAGGAGCTAGTCGGTTCAGAAGCGGCAGCCCGACTTGAAAAGCTGGCCGGGGAACGTGAAGCATTCCAAAACAAAGTCAGCCAATATCTTGAAGAACGTGAAGCCATCCAAAATGATGACAGCCTTAATTATGAGGAACAGGAAAAAGCGATAGAAGACTTAAGAAACTCCACCTTCTCAGAAAAACATAAAAGGCGAATTCAGGCGCTGGAATCAATTCATGACGAACAAGCAGGCAATAACAGTTAGCTAACACCTCCGATATTCCAGAAAATCACAGGTACAAAACAGACATAAAAAAACAGCGGATAAATCCGCTGTTTTTTTATTAATCACACCTTAGCTGAAGTGCAGTATTAGCCGCGTTTAAACTGCGCCATCAGGCGTTGTAATGCTTCCAGGCGCTCTACCAGCATGCGGGTACTTTCAACCGACAAGTCACTGGTTTCAGATGTCTGGGAAGTAAGCTCGCCAATGTGCTCAACATTTCGGGCTATTTCACCACTCACTCCTGCTTGCTCTTCAACCGCAGAGGCAATCTGGTGGCTGCTGTCTGTCACCAAGTTAAGCATTTCGTTAATTTCAGTCAGACGCTCACCGGTTTCAATCGCCTGCTGACGACAATGTTCAGACTGCTCGCCACCACGTTCAACGGCTTCAACCGCTTGCTTCGCAGTCTCTTGCAGGCGGTTAATCATCTGATGAATTTCACCGGTCTGCGACTGGGTCTTCTGAGCCAGTGAACGAACCTCATCAGCAACAACGGCAAAGCCTCGGCCAGCTTCACCAGCACGAGCAGCTTCAATAGCCGCATTCAGTGCCAACAGGTTAGTCTGATCTGCAATCGAACCAATCACATCCAGAATACCTTCGATCTGACGGCTGCTTTCAGACAATTCATTAATCACTTGCTTGGAGTTATCCAGTTCGCTATGCAGCGAGTGAACTGACTCAATCGTACTTTCTACACTCGTCTGACCGTTTGCTGCCACTTGCTGAGCCTGAATAGTCAACTCGGATGCCTGCGCGGCACTTTCAGCGACTTCTTTAACGGTTGAAGCCATCTGCCCCATTGCTACACCAACCTGCTCAGTCGCTTCAGCCTGTTGAGACAAATTGGTTTTGATTTGCTGCGTATTGGCAAATTCATCTTCTGCCGACAGCAAGATATCACCGGATGTCTCACTGGCACGACCAACGATAGCTCTCAGCTCTGCACGGCGCATACGCAATGCCAGTTCCACTTCTGAGTAATCATCTCTTTTACCGGTATAGATTGGTTCCATTACCGGGTTGTCATACGCTTTTCGTGCATGCTCTTTTAATGTATTCAGGCGGGTGTGCATAATGCCACTGATCCCCAAACCAGCAAGCAGCAACACAGGTACTAATACAGATAACCACGTAGACACCATGGAACCAGTGCCAGCTAAGCCCTGAATAACAGAAAATAATAGTGCCAGAACAAGGATGCTGTTCAGTAACGCACCCTGACGGAATCGAAATGTGCCAGTGCCTTTACCATTGTCCATGGTTTTATAGGCTTCAGTTGCACGCTCAACCTCATCTTTACTTGGCAGGCTTCGAACCGACTGATACTCAATAACCTGGCCTTTTTCATCAGTGATAGGGGTAACAAATGCCGAAACCCAGTAATAATCACCATTTTTACAACGGTTTTTAACCACCCCCATCCAGCTTTTCCCAGACTGGATGTATTGCCAAAGTTGCTTAAAGGCGGCTTTCGGCATATCACCATGGCGAACCATGTTATGAGGGTTGCCTACCAACTCATCTTCACTGTAACCAGCAACGTCACAAAACGTCTGGTTTGCATATGTAATGATACTCTTCGGATCTGTCGTCGAAATCAAATCAACCGCGGCGGAGTAATCAACAGCCTTCCCTTCGCTGTTACCTGTGGCTGGGTTTACATTTCTTGTCATTATTATCTCAATTCTTTGTAGGTATTATTTCGGGTTGGATCGTGTCAACCACTAAAATGACGCAAGCTTTCAATGCCATTGTGACATTTGTTCCATTTTACCAAAATGATTTAGATTAAATCGACATAAATTATTGCAAGCGGAACAAAAGCACATTTCTGTGTCTGTTAGTTACAAACGGACTAATTCAACGGTGATATGTATAACAAAAAAAGCCCATGATTTATATCATGGGCTTTTTTCATATTGGTAAATTTATTTCTTGGAAAAAGAAAGGAATACTGTCGATAACGGTGGCAGATCAAGCTTAATTGAATGCGCCAGACCATGACTCTGCTTATCAGTCGATTTCACAGCCTGGGTAACAGGTGCCTGGCTACCCCAATATTTTCCATCATCTGTATTTAGCAACAGCTTATACTCACCTTCTTGCGGTACACCCAGGGTGTAGCCCTGACGAGGAACAGGAGTAAAGTTAGAGACAACCAGTACCTTATCGCCATTAAGAGCAAAGCGCTCATGAGCCAGAATGCTGTCATCAGCATCATCCTGAACACGCCATTCAAAGCCTTCAGGGCTGCAATCCTGTTCGTACAAAGCAGGCGCAGAGGTGTATAACTTATTCAGGTCCTTAACCAGCTTCTGCATACCGCTGTGTCTTGGATACTGTAACCAGTGCCATTCCAGCTGTCCTTCATGCGCCCATTCGGCGCTCTGTGCAATTTCAGCACCCATGAAGTTCAGCTTCTTACCCGGCTGACCATACATGTAACCCATGTAAGCGCGAAGGTTAGCAGTTTGCTGCCACTCATCACCCGGCATTTTGTTCAGAAGAGAACCTTTGCCGTACACCACTTCGTCATGAGAAAGCGATAACACGTAGTTTTCACTGAATGCATACACAAGTGGGAAAGTAATAGTGTTGTGATGGTACTTACGATGTACAGGCTCTTCCTTAATATAAGAAAGGCTATCGTGCATCCAGCCCATATTCCATTTAAAGCCGAAGCCCAAGCCGCCCATATCAGTCGGTTTAGATACACCAGGGAACGCCGTAGATTCTTCAGCAATCGTCATTGCATTCGGGTAACGACGATAAACTTCTTCGTTCATCCAACGCAGCAGGCTGACCGCATCGAAGTTAACGTTACCGCCTTCATGGTTAGGAATCCACTGATCATGCTCACGTGAGTAATCGAGATACAGCATTGATGCAACCGCATCAACACGCAGACCATCAATGTGGTAATGCTCGAACCAGAACAGAGCATTAGAAACAAGGAAACGACGAACATGATCGCGACCATAGTCGTAGATGTAACTCTGCCAATCCTGATGCCAGCCACGACGCGGATCCGGATCGTTAAACAATGCGGTACCGTCGAAATTCGCCAGACCATGATCATCTGACGGGAAGTGAGCCGGAACCCAGTCCAGAACAACACCGATACCCGCCTGGTGGCACTGGTCGACAAAATACTTGAAGTCATCCGGTGAACCGTAACGGCTGGTTGGAGCGAACAGACCGATTGGCTGGTATCCCCATGAGCCATAGAACGGATGCTCAGAAATAGGCATCAACTCAACATGGGTGTACCCCATCTCGCTCAGATACGGAATCAGCTCGTCAGCCAGCTCACGGTAATTAAGGAAATCACCGTTTTCCTTTGTACGCCATGAACCTGCATGCAGCTCATAGAATGACAACGCTTCCTGATGTTTGGCGGTAACCGGACGGCCCTGCCATTTTTCATCATTCCAGCGGTATTTCTCCTGATTATAAACCTTAGAAGCAAACGACGGATACTGCTCTGAGTGGTAACCCCACGGGTCAGCTTTATGCGGTAATCCATTGCCTGCTGCATCTTTCAGTTCGAACTTATACAGTTCGCCGTCATCCAGGCCAGGGACAAACAGTCCCCACAAACCGTTATCCAGCTTCTGCAGCGGGTGGCGGCGACCATCCCACGCATTGAAGTGACCAACAACACTAACTGCCGAGGCGTTTGGCGCGAAAATTAAGAAACGAACACCTGAAACAGGATTGTTGCCCCTGTTAAGCGTGATCAGTTGCGCCCCCATCTCACTGTGCATCTGAGATGGATCATTCAAGGCATCGCCTGATGGTAGCAGATTGTGGAACTGGTACGGGTCGTAGAGTGTTTGTTCGCCATGTGGCCAGCGAACGATAAGTTGATAAAGTGCAGTGGTAAAATCCGTATCACCTTCTAGTACAAAGCCACTCTCGGCTTCGCGGTTAAGCGTGAAACGCTCTCCTTTTTCAGTTAATGCTTCAACAGACTCAGCCCCAGGCATCCACACGCGAAGTGCAATGTCCTGAGACTGATATTGAGGCCCTAAATATGAAAACGGGTCCGAAAATGCAGCTCTTTCGAGCTGCATGTATTCCTTATCACTGCGGGTCACTGTAGGTGTGTCCAACGCATTACTCCTGATTATTGTTTTTGTGAAGCTTTCTCTCGTGTTTCAGTTAAACGTCTAGTTAAATCAATAATGTTTTGACGTGTAAAGATATCGTCTAACGTCGTTGAGAGCTTACGACGCCAGTTTGGATATTCATCAACGGTGCCAGGAATGTTTACCGGCTTATCCATTTCCAGCCAGTCTTCCAACTGCAGACTCAGCAATGCACTTGAACCGGAAGCAAGGTGTAACTGCATACCTTCGCTCAGATAACTGTCCATCGGTACATATGCAGCATCACGACCAACACCTTCAGGAAGATAACCATGCCAAGCCAGACTATCAAGGATTTTCTGCTTGCTTTCAGCACGGCCATCAAACAGGCCTGCCAGTTGCTCCTGATCAGGGTACAGACCAAGCTCTTCGCCCATTTTCAGATCATCACAGTGCCAGAAACCTCGCAAGGTCGGCATATCGTGGGTACATAGTGCCGACATTGACTGATCCGGGTAGTGAGTCGGTGAATAGAAACCACCGTCTTCCGCTGTTTCGAAGAAGAATACTTTGTAAGAGTGAATACCTGCGGTAGCCAGCTTATCAACGATTTCATCAGGCACTGTACCAAGGTCTTCACCGATAACAGTACAGTTGTGACGATGACTTTCCAGAGCAAGAATCGACATCATGTCTTCTACTGGGTAGTACATGTACGCGCCATCTTTAGCACCTTCACCCTTAGGAATCCACCATAGGCGTAGCAGGCCAAGAACATGGTCAATACGCAGTGCACCACAATTACGCATGTTAGCGCGAAGCAGTTGAATATACGGATCGTAAGCTGTTTCCTGAAGCACTTGCGGGTTCAGTGGTGGCAAGCCCCAGTTCTGGCCTAGTGGACCCAGGATATCTGGTGGCGCGCCAACGCTGACGTCCTGACACAGTGCACCGTGATCAGCCCAGGTTTCAGCACCTGAATCACAGACACCAACGGCAAGGTCGCGGTAAAGACCCATTACCATGCCTTTTTCATCTGCCAACTCATGTACTTCTGCAAGCTGAGTATCAGCCAGCCACTGAAGGTACATAAATAGCTGAACTTTCTTGTAGTTTTTCTTAATGAACGTCTGAACAGCAGAATTGTCGAAGTGGCGGTACTCTTCAGGGAATACAGGCCAGCCCCATACAGAATCATCTTCTTTCTTCAGTTCGGCATGCAACGCATCAAAAGCTGCCTGGTGAAGCAGGCTTTCACCGCCATCTTCAACAAACTGAAGGAATTTCTGAGCACGTGCTGTCTTCTGATCAAGGTGACGTTCACAGAATGTTTCGAACAGCAAAGGCAGTACTGCCATCTTCAGGCAAGATACTTCGCTGTAGTTAACCCAGTTTGAATTGCGGGCTTCCGCAAGTCGCTGCTGGAATTCCTGGCTGCCTACCAACTGCTGTGCCTCATCACACTGTGCAAACTCGCAAACAGAACTTACATCAATGTACATAAGGTTCAGCCAGCGTCGTGAAGACGGGCTGTAAGGGCTCGCGCCTTCTGGGTTAGCCGGGAACAGAGAATGAATCGGGTTAAGACCGACAAAATCACCACCGCGGGCAGCAACATCGGCAACCAGTTGTTTCAGGTCACCGAAGTCACCGATGCCCCAGTTGTGATTGGTACGAATTGAATACAGCTGAACGCTGGTACCCCATACTTTCTTGCCTTCCAGCAGTTCATTCTGCTTGTAGCAAGATTGAGGAGTCACGATCAGAGTCATTTCAAAAGGAGATTTACGACGCTTACGGAACACTTGCAACTTGTGGTAACCCCAAGGCAGATCATCCGGTAGTGCAAATACCAGTGCACCACCTTCTGCACGCTCATCTTTGATCAGCTGTGACTGTAACCAGCCTTCCATCACCTCGCCCTGCTCGGTTTCAAGATGCCAGCTAAAATCACTGATGCGTGCACTCTGACCAAGGTTCATGGCAATGTGCATCGGCTCACCAGTGCGCACTACCTGTACCGGTGCCAGTACGTCCGGGCGATGTTTTTTAGTTGCTGATTCCAGCAATGTTTCATCGCTCTTTGTGTCATAGCCAAGGGCTGCAAGCAGACGACGCAGCGTCTCATCACTTACCTTAGCTTCATCTCCCCAAGCACTGACATAGCTATCTGCAAGACCTACCATGTCAGCAACTTGCTTTAATACTTGATCGTTTTTCATCGTTCTCTCCGATAGCGGCCTCGCGGCCGCTACGATGTTAGGGTTTTGCTGATATCAATTCAGACTTTTAATTCACCAAATGGGGTGTGAATTAACGCTTCACAGCTTCTAGTTTCCAGATGTTATTGGCGTAGTCTCGAATACTACGGTCTGAGCTGAACTTGCTCATCAATGCAGTGTTTAGAATTGCTTTGCGTGCCCAATTTGCCTGGTCACGGTATTCTGCATCGATTTTCTCGTGAGTCTTCACGTAGTCGGCAAAGTCAGCCAGTACCAGGTATGGGTCACCGCCGTCCAGCAGGTTGTGGCGAATTGCCGCAAGCTGGCCCGGGTGGCCTGGTGTGAACTCATCAGTTTCCAACAGATCCAGAGCTGCGCGTAGTAAGCTATCAGCATGGTAATAACGGTATGGGTCGTAACCCTCTGCTTTAAGTTTTTGCACTTCATCTACCAGCAGACCGAAGATGAAGATGTTGTCTTCGCCAACTTCTTCACGCATCTCTACGTTTGCGCCGTCCATAGTACCGATTGTCAGGGCACCGTTCAGAGCGAACTTCATGTTACCTGTACCAGATGCTTCTTTACCTGCAGTAGAGATTTGCTCAGAAACATCAGCAGCCGGGAACAGAATTTCTGCAAGGCTTACACGGTAATCTGGGATAAAGACAACTTTCAGCTTGCCGCCAAGACGCGGGTCGTTATTAACTTTCTCTGCAATTTTGTTGATAGCAAAGATGATGTCTTTAGCCAGCGCGTAACCCGGAGCAGCTTTCGCACCAAAGAAGAATACGCGAGGGTGCATATCAAATGTCGGATCATTAATCAGACGGTGGTACAGCGACAAAATGTGAAGCAGGTTCAGGTGCTGACGCTTATACTCGTGCAGACGTTTGATCTGGATGTCAAAGATTGCATTAGTATCTAGCTCGATACCCATGTTTTCCTGAACCCAGTCAGCCAAACGTTGTTTGTTTTCTTTCTTCACTGCCATGTAGCGTTTCTGGAACGCTTTATCTTCAGCGAATTTCTCAAGACCAGCGATTTTTTCAAGTTTCTTCGGCCAGTCATCACCCACTTTCTCGCTGATCAGCGCAGAAAGACCAGGGTTACAGTATTTGATCCAACGACGTGGTGTTACACCGTTAGTTACGTTGGTCAAGCGACCAGGGAACAACTCGTTGAACTCTGGGAACAGGTCACGTTTAACCAGTTCAGAGTGAAGTGCCGCAACACCGTTAACTGCGTAAGTGCTGACTACACAAAGGTTAGCCATGCGAACCATACGCTGCGGTCCTTCTTCAATGATTGAAAGCTTGCGCTTCACTTCATTGTTGCCAGGCCATGTTTTCTCAACCAGCTTCATGAAGCGGTGGTTGATTTCGAAAATGATTTCCATGTGACGTGGAAGCATTTGAGCAATCAGAGACTCAGACCATGTTTCCAGAGCTTCAGGAAGTAGTGTGTGGTTTGTGTAAGCAAAGGTGTGAGAACAAATTTCCCATGCCTTGTCCCAGCCCAGCTTGTACTCATCAATCAGAACACGCATCAGTTCAGGGATTGCGATAGTCGGGTGAGTATCGTTCAGCTGGATAGTTTCAAGCTTAGCCAGATCTTCAATTGTGTTGCCCGCGCCAATGTGACGACGAAGGATGTCCGCTACAGAACATGCGCAGTGGAAGTACTGCTGCATCAGGCGAAGTGCTTTACCCTGATCGTGGTTGTCATTCGGGTACAGAACTTTAGTTACGTTACCCGCTTCAAGAGCCGGGTACTGAGCACCAACGTAGTCGCCGTCATTAAAGCGAGCCAGGTTGAAAGGTGCTGGAGAGCGACATTCCCACAGACGCAGTGGGTAAACGCTGTTATTGTCGTAACCTACGATTGGCAGATCCCATGCAATACCTTCAACAGTCATGCCTGGAACCCAGCGACGACAAGTGTGGCCGTTTTCATCAGTGTAAGATTCAACGTGACCGTAAAGATTAACAGTCTGAGCAAGCTCCGGACGGATAACTTCCCAAGGGTAACCCTCTGCACCACGCCAACCGTCTGGTGACTCTACCTGACGACCGTTTTCGAACGACTGACGGAACAGACCATATTCATAGTGCAGGCCGTAACCAATAGCAGGGTATTCCTGTGCAGCCAGGGAGTCCATGAAACATGCAGCCAGACGACCCAGACCACCGTTACCTAGTGCAGGGTCACGTTCTTCTTCAAGAAGGTCTGTCAGGTTCTGACCCAACTCTTCCATTACAGCCGCTACTTCTTCGTACAAGCCCATGCTGATCAGGTTGTTACCTGTCAGGCGGCCAATAAGAAACTCAAGAGATAGGTAGTTAACGCTGCGTGCTTTCTCTTCGGCAAGCTGCTTTTCAGTTTCAAGCAGGTTACCTGTGCTGATTTCAGCCAGTGCACGGCCCATTGCCATGTACCAGTTACGCGCGCTTGCTGTTTCAGGCGTTACTGCGTAAGTAGTTGTTAGGTGCTTTTCTACAGTCGCCTTAAATTCTGCTCTGTCGAATCGTTGTGTCTGACCATTTGTAGTCATGGTTCAATCTCTCTCTTAGGATTATTTCCAACTGCTGCCTATGTTGCCTTCGATAGTCCGGTTAAACATCCTCCCGCCGGGGGGAGGATTAGGGATGAGTGGCAGGGGCGTAGTTACCAGACCCCCTCCCATTTTGTGACGTCCTGCAAAAAATCGAGGTGGAGAAGGCACTTAACAGCCCGAAAGGTGCAACAAAGTTCATAAAAATAGATTAAATCATGTGCGCAGCCAGGTGATCTTTTATTACAGATTGTTTCAATATATGTGATGTAGCTCATATTTCTAGGGATGAGAAAACATAGAATTACTAAATTCACCCCGTAGAAGGTTAAAGTTAAGGACCAGTTCACACGGCGTGAAGAAATTTTCATGCATGTTTTTGAGAACAGCATTGCATAAAGCTCATATAAGCCCCCCGCTAAATGATGGGAAATAAAATCTAAGAGCTTTCAACGGAACCTGAAACCTTACAAAAAGACACAAGACTATGTGGATACCATCTAAACTGACACGGCCGGCTCGTCTTCATAATGCAATACTACGCCCAAGATTGCTGGAAGCACTTGAACAGGCACCTTTTTACCGTCTTGTACTATTCCGCTCTCCGGCTGGCTATGGCAAGACAACCATGGCAGCACAATGGTTAAGTGACCATCCTCATACTGGCTGGTTCAATATTGATGAGAACGACAACGACACATTCCGATTTGCCAATTACCTGCTGCAATCTATCAACAAAGCGACAAACAACGCCTGTCTGAAAACACAGGCGATGGCAGAACGCCGTCAGTTTGCCTGCTTATCAACCCTATTTAGTGAGCTGTTCGGCGAACTAAGCGAATACCACGAACAGACTTACCTGGTACTTGATGACTACCACGTTATCAATAACGACGATATTCACGATGGCATGCGCTTTTTCCTGAAAAACATGCCGGATAACATTACGCTGGTTGTTACCAGCCGCACCCTTCCCCCTTTGGGTACAGCTAACCTGCGTGTTCGCGACCTGCTGATAGAAGTTGATAATGATCTGCTGGCTTTCGATGAAGAAGAGACAGAGCGTTTCTTTAATAAACGAGTCAGCAATAATGTTGAGACAGATGTACTAAAATCCCTGCGCCAACAAGTGGAAGGCTGGCCTTCAGCTTTGCAACTTATCGCCCTTCATGCCCAGCAAAAACCAGACAACCTAGTTGAATCAGCAGTTAACGTCGCTAGCTTTAACCGAGGTCATTTGTGGGACTACCTGGCAGAAGAAGTGTTTGATCAGCTGGATCAGGAAACTCAGCAGTTCCTGCTACAGTGTTCTGTATTGGACATGTTCAATGCCCATCTGGTAACAGACCTGACCGGACGAAGTGACGCACTGGCCATGCTGGAATCGCTGAACCGCTACGGCCTGTTCCTCAATAACCTGGAAGGTGATAACAACTGGTATCGCTTCCATAACCTGTTTGCAGAATTCCTGCGCCACCAGCGTTATTCTCAGATTCCACAGCAGCGTTCTGAGTTGCACACCATGGCGGCTAAGGCTTGGCTCAAGCAGCATTCGCCTCAACAAGCTCTTTTGCATGCGCAAAAAAGCGAAAATAAAGAACTGACGATTGAAATCCTTTCTGAGTACGGCTGGGAAATGTTCCATCACGGTGAGCTGAAACTACTTCAGGACACCATTGATGGTTTAGACAGATGCAAACTATTCAGCACCCCTCGCCTTGTTCTGCTTCGACTATGGCTGATCCAAAGCCAGCACCGCTATAACGATGTCGGCGATCTAATCGCAGAAGCCGAAGCAGAAATGCAGAAGTACAACATTGAGCTGGATGATGCGCTTCAGGGCGAATTCAATGCCCTTCGCGCACAAGTTGCAATCAACCAAAGCAAACCGGAAGATGCTTTGATTTTGTCAGAGCAAGCACTTGGGCAACTGCCATCTACGACCTACCGTAGCCGAATTGTCGCGACCTCAGTTGTCGGTGAAGTTCATCACTGTCTGGGTAACCTCAGCCGTGCGCTGCCTATGATGCAACAAACGGAAAAAATGGCTCGTCAGTACCATGTATACCATCAGGCACTTTGGGCAATCCTGCAACAAAGTGAAATCCTGCTGGCACAAGGCTATGTTCAGTCTGCATTCGAACAGCTTGATCAGGCTTTCAAACTGGTAAAAGAACAGCACCTACAACAAGTACCGCTGCATGAATTCCTGCTCCGACTGCGTGCCCAGATCCTCTGGTGCTGGAACCGTCTGGATGAAGCGGAAGAAGCGGCACTGAAAAGTCTTGAAGTGCTGGCACCGTTCGACGAAACCAAATCCCTTCATGCCTACTCTATGTTGGCCCGTATTGCCGTTACCCGAGGCGAACAGGACAAAGCTTCCCGCTATCTGGAACTGTGTAACAGCATGATGGATCGCACCCAGTACCACATCGACTGGCGTGCCAACACAGATTTAGCCAACTTGTTCCACTGGCAAAACACCGGTGATCAGGAAAGTATTCAACACTGGCTTAAGCAGGCAGAGGAGCCGGAAGGTGCCTGTAACCACTTCCAGCAACTTCAGTGGCGTAATATTGCCCGCGCCTGTATGAATGCCGGCGAGCTTGAGCGCTCAAAAAACATTCTGGAAATGCTGCAGGAACATTGTGATAAGCATAATCTGATCACAGACAAAAATCGTAATCTTGTGGTACAAGCGGTACTTAGTAAGCGTATAGGATTGCGCCAAGAAGCATTGAAACAACTGAAAGAAGCACTGGTTCTGACCAACAGCACAGGGATGGTTGGTATTTTCCTATGCGATGGCAGTGAACTTTACGATCTGCTTCAGGAACTGGTTGATACTCGTTCACTCAGTGAACTTGAGCTTCACCGCGCACGTCAGCTACTTCGTGAAATGACCAGCAAAGAACGAAACCGCTCGGTTCACTTTGATGAAAGTTTCGTTGAAAAACTGCTGAATCTGCCGGATGTGCCAGAGCTGATTCGCACCAGCCCGCTCACCCAGCGTGAATGGCAGGTACTGGGATTGATTTATACCGGTTACAGCAATGAACAAATTGCTTCTGAGCTTGATGTGGCTTCAACCACAATCAAAACTCATATCCGAAATCTTTACCAGAAGCTAAATATCGCTAACCGCCAGCAGGCCATTGAAACAGCAGAAAACTTACTCAAGATTATGGGCTTCTGATAGCTATCTGGAGCTCAGCAAAGGTTAAGGATGACCTATGATTGAATGGAGCTGCGATCGAATCTGGTATCAGGACATGCCGTTCAAAGTGAACGGCATTCCTGTCGGTGCCCGAATGACAGTCATTCGACTGAATGACAACAAGCTGTTGATCCACTCACCAGTCCAGCTAACTACCCAGTTACAACTGAAGCTAAGTAAACTCGGACAAGTTCATGCGATCGTTACACCGAACATGAATCACCACCTGTTCCTTTCTGAATGGTGGCTGACCTACCCAGAAGCTTATTTTTTCGCTCCGCCCGGACTACAGCACAAGCGTACAGATCTGGCCTTTGACGACGCACTCAGTGCACAAACGCCCGTACTCTGGCGTCATCAACTCTATCAGACCCTACTTCGTGGCAGCGATAAAATGGAGGAAGTTATATTTTGCGATCCCGTATCGCATACCTTAATTGTCGGCGACACTCTAGCATGGCTTAAACCCTCACCGAGTTTATTAACGACAGCGTTAGCATTAGTTAACGGCTGCTATCATTCACCGGGAATGCCATTGTACTGGCGAATGACATTCAAAGATAAAACCCGCTTACGCCAGTCACTGCAGGAAATCCTCACCTGGCCATTTGATCGAATCATTCTCTCCCACGGTCAGGTCATCAGCGAAAACGGTAAAGAGAAGTTTCACCGTGCTTTTCAATGGGCACTGTAACGTGCCATCACAACCTGTTGAATTTAAAAATCAATATCTTCATTTTTTTTGACAAAGACTATACGACTTAGCGCTTTTTTGCGAGGTTGATAACATACGTTAAATCTATGTTTTCATTTCTCACGCATAATTGTATGACATAACTCAATCTTTTATATGTAATTGAGAGTATATTTAATTGGTTGCAATGTGTTGAGGGAACAAATATGAAAGCATCAAAGCTATATTTTAGAGACGTTCTGGGCATTGTTCTGGTCATCTCCTCTATCTTGGTAACACTGGCTGTGATTTTTGATGTGTTGGCTGTGCTTAATTATTTCTCTCATGAAGAAGCATTGGCCTCTACATACCTTCACGAGTCGTTACCGCTGTTTATTTTCTTAATCCCTGCTTTCCTGCTCGGTAAGTATATTAATCGTCCAAACTGGGTAGCGGAACTGACAGCTTTTCGCCTAGAAGTAGCTAAGAAAATCAGTGCTAACCTAAATTAAAGCCTTCCAGCCTGTCACAGGGTTGGCACTGTTAAAGCCTGGAGTCCCACTCCAGGCTTCCCCCTACCTCCCCCCACTACATATCTATACTTTTTCTTTCTTCCTGGATTCAGCAAGCTCTTATCATGTCGTTGATAGATAAAGCTGAATGCAAAATGAACCAAGCCATCATAATTCATTCAATACCCCACAAGCATACTGCTCTCAACAGTTACCAACATGAACAATTATGAGAGGTTTGTATGACTCCTGTAAGCATCGTAATCATCACCCTGAATGAAGAAAAACGTATCGGTCGCCTGCTTGATGACCTGAGCAAACAGACGCACAGTGATTTTGAAGTCATCCTCGTTGACTCCAACAGCGAAGATAAAACTTGTGAAATCGCCAAGGGGTTTGAAAAAGCTTTACCTGCACTAACCGTTCATAAAATGGAAAAACGAGGCGCCAGCCTAGGAAGAAATACCGGTGCAAATCTGGCATCAAACGAACGTATTCTGTTCATTGACGCAGATGTACGTCTTGACCCGACATTCCTCACCAATGCCCTTCACCAGCTTGAACAAAAAAAACTGGACGTAGCCGGGGTCTACATGAGTGCGAAGCAACTCTCATTGGGTTACAAACTTGGTTACGGTGCATTCAATGCAGGGCTGTATATGACGTCGTTCTTTTTCCCGACATCCGTCGGAGCATGCCTGTTCTCGACCAAACGAGTCCACGAAGAAATCGGCGGATTTGATGAGGCCATTGTCCTTTGCGAAGACTGTGACTATGTACGCCGCGCATCACAAACCTGGCGTTATCGCATGATCCCAGTTAGCTTCTGGTTTGACCCTCGCCGCCTGGAGCAAGATGGCTTTTTAAAGATGGGGCTGACTTACCTCAAAGCCAATATTCGCCGCTTCTTCTTCGGAGAAATGCGCAACAACGAGATGGAATACAAATTCGGTCACTATACGGACGCAAATAACAAATGTTAAACGCTGAATGGTGGTGGTATTTCGGAGGAAGCCTGCTTGATGCGTTGATTGGTCCCAATCTGTTTTTTCCCGGGGAACCTTTCTTGCTGGCAGCAGGCTACCTGCTCAATGAAGGTGCGGTGTACGGTGTTCTTTCAGTACTGGCCGGAGGATTAATTGGCGATCAGCTCAGTTATTTCATTGGCCGGAAACTAGGAGCAAAAGGCCGCCACACACTAAGCCAACGCATCCCGAAAACACGCCGCCCTTTCGCCCGGGCGAAACTAGTACTGAAAAAACACGGCCCCCTGGTTGTGGCCGCCGCTCGATTACTCGGTCCAGTCGCGTGGATCACGCCTTTTCTTGTTGGTTCATACACTATGCCATGGATGACGTTTACTATGTACTCACTTATAGGCCTGTTTTTAGGTGTCGGGCAGTTCGTACTGCTGGGTTTATTTCTGGCACAAGGTATCCAACTTATCCCAGACATGTCCAACATTACGCTGTTTCTCAAAGAACACAGCCTGCTGGCAATTGCGATCATGCTTGCTTCAACCATCAGCATCTTCCTTTACCGCAGCCGTAGCTGGAAGAAATGGCTTAAAATCAGCTTTTGTTGGCTTTCAATTATGGGCAGCGTCAACTACATACATTTCTTTGTTGGCAACGCATACGCTTACGAAAGCAAAGCAGCTCACAACGACAACATCGAGCTTAAATCACTCGATTATGCTGTTTACCCCGGTCTGGCTCCAGTTTACAAAGCTCAACCGATCAACATTGTTATCAAAGGCAATACACCTCAGGATTTGATGGGTGAACTGGGCTGGATTGAGAATAAAACATTTTCACGAAATGATCTTAACTTCACTAACTACATAAGTTTAATTTCCAAAAACTTGCCACCAATATCAGACCTATATTGGAACCAGCAACCGCAATGGTCAGCATACCAAAAAGCCGGAGATTTAATTAATAGGAAACATATTCGCTGGTGGTATGCAGGAAGAGAAAAACAAACAGAAAAAGATATTTGGGTAGGTTCTGTCAGCTATGACAATGATTTAAAGCTGGCGCATTATAAAGGGATCATTACCATTCTTCACGCTATCGACCCAGATATTGACAAAGAAAGAGATGATTTTGCAAATAAGGCAAAGAGTTCAGGATGGGATATAGAATACAAGCAACTCGGCAGCCCGGTAGCATATTCAAAAAGCCGCCACTATTTCAGTGACGGCCAAGTGATATTACTATCAAAGAAAGCTTAATTTATTCAATAAAACAGCAGTTGATATTCCCTTACCGACTGCTGATTGGATATAAGTTAGCGTGGGCGAGCAAAGTTCTGAGTCCAGTAAATGCTGTACTGTGAACCTGATGAACCTAGTACTGATGCCGCACCAATTTGAGTATAATTAGCACTCATGATGTTCTTACAGTGGCCAGGGCTGTTCAGCCAAGCCGTCATAACCGCATCAATATCTTTCTGCCCTGCTGCAATATTTTCACCCACAGCACGCCAGTCATAACCTTGTGCTGTTACACGGTCGGCCGGTTGTGTTCCATCCAGCCCTGTGTGGCTGAAGAAGTTATAGTTTGCCATGTTGCTTGAGTGAACAAACGCAGCTTGCTCCAGTGCATAATCCCAGGTCAGAGCAGGTACAGCCGGCATCATCTCACCACCACAGCTTCGCGCCTGAGCTCGTGCCGCATTAACTGCTGCCAACATTTGGTCTGCAAAGTCACCGCTTGGAGTCGGTTCTGGCGTTGGTGTTGGAGTCGGCGTTGGGTTATAGCTATCGTTGCTTCCGGTTGAATCACCTGTACTACCACCTGTATTAGTGTCACCACCAATATTTGTGTCACCAGAGTTAACAACATTTGTACCTGTAGAAGCGGTATTGGAAGAAGAGCTGCCTTCAGAACCGCCACCAGCACCACAGCCAGTAACAACAAACATAGAGATTAAAAGTAGTGATAGTTTTCGCATGGCTACATCCAGAATATGTTTTATTGAACTAAAGATTTCAAAATAAACTTCTGTGGGTAATTAACAGCAAAAAAGTATATTGAGAAAACTCAGACTTATTCAAAAACTGATATTCCTATCAGCTTCAACGTGGGGACAATATACTGACTGGCAGCTGAACACTTCAATATGCAACGATTACTTTTTAAACATCCTGACAGACAATTGACAAAATATGATGTTGTTCAAGATCACAAAACAAAAATAGTTAATCTTCTATTTCAACAGGATAATAACCTCAATATCAGTATTGAGACTTACCACAGAAAAATGGACAGCAATGTATAAAAAAGTGTAATTCATCGGCATAATTTATGCCAACGTAAATTCCTTAATTTAATTCAGGTGGTAAAAACAAGATTATTTATAAGAAAAGAAACCACAAATAAAATAATAGAAATAATATTTTGCTGATATTTATTTGTGGTAGAAGCAAAAAAGTACATTTACTTTTTGTTAAATTTCATCTCACACGGTTAGTTTTACTCTCAAATCTGTAACATCTGCTCTATGCGAGATCTTCCTGAGTAACACTCACACCTTTAATTTGAGCAAAAACCTCATCACCCACATTAAGTTCAAGCTCATCTGCCGCCCAAAGCGTGATGTTCGCCCATATATTGGCTTCCCCCACACGAAGGCGAACGGCTACTTTCTCGTCTTCATCGACAGGCAGGATCTTATCAACACGCGCTTCAAGAATGTTTCGAATGCTGGTGTGGTGTGGTTTCGACTTGGTGATTGAAACGTCATTTGAGTGAATACGTACCCTCACCCACTCGCCGCGTGCGCGGCTTAGTTGGCTTACCCACAAGCAAGCCTTATGGTTAAGCATTACCTGCGTCAGTGCGTATTGGGGATGAGAATGGTTAACACGCGCCGTGATCAACGAGCTTTGTTCGCGAGATGGTAACCATGGGCGCATCTCGGGAGAACCCCATACACTATTAACATGACCGGAGATAACCACCTTGCCCTCATTAAGCATCACCATATGGTCGGCCAAACGTAGAATCTCATCCAGACTGTGAGTAACATAAACGATAGGCGTGTTGACTTCCTTAGCCAGCTTTTCCAGATATGGCATCAATTCTTGCTTTCTTGGTAGGTCCAGCGATGCCAGCGGTTCATCCATCAACAACATATCTGGCTTTGTCAACAATGCTCGCCCTATCGCAACGCGCTGCTTTTCACCACCAGAAAGCGAGGACGGATAACGCTTCAAAAGCGCTTCAATGCCCAGCAGACGAACAACGTCATTGAAGTGCGCCTCATCTTTATTGCTACAGCCATAAGTCAGGTTCCCCGCAACTGTGTAATGAGGAAACAAGCGTGCATCCTGAAACACATAACCAATCCGGCGTTTTTCCGGCGGTAAATCGACACGATTCTCACAGCTAAACAATACATGCTCGCCGAGCTTAATCGAACCGCGGTCAGGCTTACTCAGGCCACTCAACACATTAATAAGGGATGTTTTGCCGGTACCGGAGCGACCAAAAATCGCAGTAATCCCCTGCATAGGCAGATCCAATTGGACGTCGAGCTGCAAATCGCCCAGCTGCTTTTGAACATTAATCGCTAACATTGAGTTTCCAACCGTTTACGGGCAATTCGGGCAAAAAGTTCAGACACCAGCAACGATGCCAGCGCAATAATAATGGCAATGACACACAAACGAGCAGCCTCGGTTTCAGCGCCAGGCGTTTCAATAAAGGAAAACATAGCCAGCGGGATTGTTTGTGTTTCACCTGGGATGTTTGAAACGAAAGTGATGGTGGCACCAAACTCCCCCAAAGCACGAGCGAAAGCCAGAATCGCACCGGTCAGAATACCCGGTAGTGTCAGTGGTAAGGTAATAGTAAAGAAAACTTTAAGCGGGCTTGCGCCTAATGTCCGCGCTGCCTGCTCCAGTTTAATATCCACACTTTCCAGCGCTAAGCGAATGGAACGAACCATAAGCGGGAACGAGACAACCGCCACAGCGATCACCGCCCCTCGCCAGCTAAAACTGAAAGTAAGACCGAACCAGTCGTATAGCAGCTTACCAATTACTCCCTGTCGTCCCATCATCGCAAGTAAAAGGTAACCAATCACAACTGGCGGTAACACCAACGGCAGATGGACAATACCGTCCAAAATAGCCTTTCCGTAAAACTGGCATCGCGCCAGTAACCACGCACATAAAATGCCAAGTGGCAGGCTGACCAGCACTGCCACTCCGGAAACTTTCAAACTAAGTTGCAGTGCCTGCAGCTCGTATTCGGTTAACACGCTTAGTTAACTCCAAAACCGTATTTCTCAAAAATCTCGCGTGCCTGATCCGATTGCAGGAAGTCATAGTATGCTTTTACCTGCTCACCTGACTTATCTTTTACGATAGCCACGGGATAAGTGATCGCGGCATGGCTTTCATCCGGCAATTCAGCCACTACTTTTACCTTCTCGGAAATCAGGGCATCCGTTTTATACACGATCCCAAGCTGCGCTTCCTGCTTTTCTACCAGAAGAAGAGCCGAACGAACACTATTTGCACGAGCAAGCAGTGGAGAGGCTTTTCCCCATAAACCAATAGACTGCAAAGACTCTTTCGCATAAATACCCGCCGGAACATGTTTAGGATCGCCAGTTGCCAAACGAGTACCATCCAGAGCTTTAGCCAAATCCCATGACGCAGTCACTTCTATTTTGTCCGCAGGATATGCATTCGGCGCAATCATTACCAAGTGGTTTTTCAGCAGGCTTTTACGAGTCGGCGGCTCGATGGCTTGCTGTTTCTCGACATAATCCATCCATTTCTCATTGGCAGAAAAATAGATGTCAGCTGGTGCCCCCTGTGCAATCTGACGAGCCAGCGTCGATGAGGAAGCAAATGAAAGCGTTGATTTAACACCTGTTTTTTCTTCATACACTGCCGACACTTCGTTCAAGGCATTGGTCAGTGATGCCGCAGCAAAAACCGTTACCTTCTCTGCCGCGAAGGCCGAGCCGGACGCACCCAGAACACAAGTGGCAGTAAACAGACATGCTAACAAGCGCTTATTCATAGTTTCCTCTAAAGTCAGTTAACTCAATTTTCGATATATACTAGAGTATATATCGAGACATGGAAATAGATCGTTGTCTGATTTTTTTGGGAAAGAAGGCAATAAACCGGAAATGCACAAAGAAGACCGGAAGGACGTCTAGAGACCTAAACTACAAAGCAACGATTATTAACTTTAATAATCAATAGATTACATGTGTGATGATTGAGGTTCTCTACATATAACCAAAAATGGCTTTTTTACTTTTTCCTTAATTCAATGATTTCAGGCCCGCATTTCAAATATGTGATGTTAAGTAAGCGGGTATTTCTATCCATCGAGCTAATGAACAGTCTTATTGCTATGTAGCAAGAGATCACCTTCTTCTCGTTGTGGGAGTTCCGTCAGGATGTAGCGTAGGTTGGCATACAACTCTCCCCGTTGGCCCGGCAGTTCAGCATGAAAATAAAGATGTTTGCCAAACAAGTTCCATGGTCACGTTTAAGTTGTGGTTACAGAGTTAACCCAGTGAGACTAACTCTGTTTTGTACAGAACCGCGTTAGATCTTTTACTTGATTAATCAAATCATGGATTAGTTCAGGTATAGCAAAATCTCTTAACACGGTGTCCAGTATTTATGCTGCCTACAACCTTAGGTTAAAAGCAATTGCTTTTATGCTGGCTCTGTAAGCAAGTTAGCTCTGTGCACTGCATATGCGTTTTCACATACTGTCAGATCTACCGAGCTTGGTAATAATTTACTAATCAACTTCGTAACAAGTGCACTATAGGCTTTTTCTTTGTCAATATCAGAGTATATACGCCAGTATAGGGAGCTATGTCGATACAAATTAAACAGAGTATTGTAATGTTTTATACCAGCATAGTACTTCCATAAAATCTTATGAGCATCGTTAAACATAGGCGTCATTCCCTGAGAGAAGCTAAACAGATAGCACGAGTGTAATAAACTCAACTCGATATTGCTCGGTTTGTACTTATCACTCTTGGAAGTCAAGTTCGCTTTTTGTGTAACAGCTCTGAGCTTATTGTACTGGTTTTTTCCAGGGCAACTGATAACTCTATCTAACCAACGTACCTTAGCTTGATAAGTATTTTCTAAGCCACTAAGCTTTATTGCTGCATTGTTAGCAGCAGTAAAACGCTTTTTGTTTCGGAACTTAGCTTCCAATTCCTTAAGCTTGTTTATGTCGCAGCTCTCCGATTGACTTTCAAGTGTCAGGGCTGCGTCTGGGTTAGCCGAATCAAGCTTTATGATCTTTTGAGCAAATTTTATGGTCTCATCAGTATCGTCTTTCTTCTCATATAGATACATTAAATTTGTTAGGGCTTGAATCTTTTCTAATTTAGTAAGGTGCTTGACTTCATCTAAAGATTTTTTTAGCAATTTTTCAGCTTGAGAATAGTTAGATAGCATTCTGGATGACCTACCTTCAAGTAAATCAAAAAACGCTAAAGATTCTACCTTATCAGATTCCTTTGCTATCGCTTTGACCTGTTTAGAAAAAGAGACAACCTCTTTGTGTTTTCCTGCTTTTGATACTTGTCGACCGAACTCTCGGCAGGCCCTAAAAGATGCGTCAATATCCCGCCCGATATCCAATTCAATAGCACACTTCAAAAGTTGTACTAATAGTACTTGAGTGCTACCTATTACTTTGTCATTTTCTGTAAACTGATCTTTAGTTAACCTACAAAAGTTAATTTTTCCATTTCGCCAGTCATTTCCTAAATGTACATTTGCAACATTTTTGGATATTTCATAGACAGTCCCCAATGTTAGCTTACTGTATACATAGCCCCTTACGGCTGCTGGTAACTTTAGTAACTTGATCTCACCTGAATTCCGACTTTCAGCTAACATCGTTCGAGTTACTTTTTCTATCTCTACAAGTTCTAAATCTAAGAGCTCCTCAAGATGCTGCTTGTTATAAGAGAAGTCTGAATTGCTTTTTCTCAAGTTAGCAAAAGTATCGCCATGTTCTAAAACAGCCAAGGTTTCCAATAAACTGTATGACCTTTTTAGCAGTTGTTCTTGGCTTGATGCTAGTAACTCTACTCGTTTTACAATTTCCAGAGGGAACTCATCATTACCATTGTAACTATACGACTCAGGCATCAAGTACTCTTCATAGAGTTCTTCAGAGGAAAAATACTCAGAGTCTCTTAGACAGGTTTCTATTGTAGACGGTACACCTTTAGAGATCTCTATGATGGCGTCTATAGTGTTACTATCTAATGGTTCCGAGAGGCCGCTATGATTTTCAATAAATGCTTTTGCATCGAAAGATTCCAACCTTGAAAGCTCTAATGGAGTGAAACTGCCTTTTAATGACTTTCTACTAGCAACGATAACTCGAGACTTATCGTTGAAGTCAGTGAGAATCGAAATTATGTTTTCAAGCTCAGATAAGAAGGCTGATGTTTCCGCTGTCTTACTAGGGCCTCCTTCTACGCCATCAAAAAATACGATATGCCGTTGCTTAGGGAGTCTTTGAATAAAAACCTGTAGTGGGAAGCCAGCTTCGTGTTCAACTCTTTCAAGTAATGCGCCTCTGCTTTTAACATTGGTCAGATCTATTCTGTAAATAGGGGCTTCAGAATAGTCGCAGGTTGAGTTTAGTGTACACACAAACTCTTTGTGCCCAATTCCCCATTCTGCGGTAATGTTAATGCATTTATGTTCCTCGAAGCTGCGTATCAAGTAACTTCTCTCAGTACATCTGATGGACGCATGTGCTTGATCGTAGAAATGCTGCCATGCTGTAAGTGCTACATTGTCATCTTCGAATGAGTGACTTTCAGACAGGGAATCATCAATAGTAGTGTTCGGCGGAATCTCCTGTTGATCATTATTCGAGTTATTAGCGACACATTCGCTGGCAAGAATAGGCAAGAACTCATGGCAATTTATCCCGCTAAACGCTTTGAAACGTCCTCTTTGAAGAGCAGGCTTCACCGACTCTAGAAGGTTGGAATATTTACTATTAATAGTTTCTTCGTTTGATTCATAGAACGACCAAAGGATGTCAAAGCTGGCCCCATTATCTTGAATAATGGAGAACAACACTTGAGTAAAGACATCATCCCAACCGCCATATCCTAACACAACTAAAGTTTTATTATTCAAAAGCCTCATCAAAGACTGTTTAAATAATGGTCTATCAATAGTCAGTTGAGCAGAAGTATGTAAGGTATCGGTGTCCAACCAGTACCCGTGAAAATGAACAATATTTACATTGGTGCTCTGAAATTGTTCTATATTACTATCACCGTGTAGTACGGTTCTTGTAGGCGATTGACCTAATTTAGTTAATGCGATGGAAAGCAAAGGGTCAAAGTTTGGTGTTAATACCGTATTTGATACGTTACTAGAGTTATTGAGTACTTCTGCAAGTCCTTGAGTTGCTGGAGGTATAGACCATAGTTCAGTTTTTTCTTGCAACTTCTTAAGTGCGTTGACATCATTAATGTCGATACCTTGAGTATCATCAGTGTATGCCCTCAGTGTAGCTTTACGAATGATGCCATTAACAGTGTTAGGACTAGTATTTAACCTTAAAAAGTCAAAGGAGGCTTGATACTTTTCCGTGTCAGCTTGGATGTGTTCTAGGGCTTTATGATACGAGCTTTGTGTCCGTGGTCTTTCCGATACTTTATCTTCAATTAGTTCAAGCATATCTTTAACTCCAGGTATGCCTTGAACCTCTCCATAAGAACATGAAAGGGGAGAGCCAATCAAAAAGACAATGTCGTTGTCACTAAAATCTATTGCACTTAGCAGTGCGTCTGTATCGCCAATTGCAAAATTCACTTTAAAGCCCTCATTACATATCCTTCTAGTTTCGACGTTACACATCATTCATAAATATTAGATAACACATTGTATCAAGTGTATTTTTTTACGCTAGATCTAACTATGTTAAGTAAAAAATGGAAGTTGGAGTTAGGTCATTAGCTTAGATATGGCAAACTTCGATAAACAGAGTGTGAATGGGCTTTTACCCTAAATGGCTTTGGAGCAAGGACGAGTTACAGCTCATAGCAGTAACTTATTCATAGGTTACCGTTCCTCTTAGAATATTTACATAATCAATACAAATACACCCGGTAAAGGTAATACTTGTTGTGCTTTCCTACAGTCATTATTCACTTCCGAGTTCTAATGCACATCATTTGCAAATACCATCGGATAGAAAACTAAACCATTTGAGTCTCTAAGTGCACTTAATTGTTCAACCACGGTGCCTGATGAAAAATGAAGTTGTGGGTTACAAAGGACACTATGAAGAATCCGGTCACCGTTTAAGCCAACAAAACCTTGAGCGTAAGGCAAAAGTACATATGTTGAACCTGATGCCTGTGGCCATACGAAACAGCCATCATCTCTTTTAGTCATTTCGTCCAAATTGTTGAAGCTCCCGATGACATACGACACCGGTCTTGAAAACCATCATTTCCGCGCCACGATACAAAAAGCCGATATGATACCTCCCTCTTTTGAGTGAGCCGTAAAATAATCCAGCCATCAGGCTTATGAATCCTCGATTCAGGTTCTGGTGAAATAACGTTCATAGCTACCTACCTCATCTAAGATCTCAACAGGATTGGTAACCAATCCATCCTCGCTCGTCCTCAATTTCAGCAGAGAAATTTCTACACCAGGAGGCGCCATATCGATAGAATTGATTTTCCTTTGAAGAATAACTGTTCCGTAAGCATTGTGACGCTGATACCCAGCTCTACTGAGGTGGTAGGTAGAACCGCTCAACTGCACTGATACAAACAAGCCGATTGATGCATCATATATCAGGTTAAAGTCTTCAGCGCCAGATGAAAGGCGCCACGAATCGCCATCGAGATACCCGCCACTCCATGTACCCAACACTTTATAGGTATGAGCACCATTGTTATTAATATGGAAGATCGTCCATCCATCTGGTGTGTACACACGCCCGTCAGGTTTAATCATAATACGCCCCGCACCAATCCATTATAAGTAATAGAAAGAGCACTCAGTTGGTACTCTTTTTATATCTCCACCATCTTTAAGCCTTCCAGGCATTTCACCTGCTTTAACAGCTTTATCCAAAAGTTATAGATTGTTTCTCGTGCATCGTCGTCATCAACAAATGAATACGAAATCTGGACTCGAGAAGGCTGAAACCCACCATAGCAGGTCTGGTGTACACATAATTGAAGTGAAATTTGAAGATCAAATAAGTCCGACTGCCTGGGTAAGGAGTATACAAACCTCCGAGTTTCCCCCTGCCGGGAAAAGACTATTACCAAGGCTAACAATCGAAAATCATACCAATTCGTTACGAGCTGACTTTGGCTGACGTAAAGGCCATATTCATGCAACACAAGTGTTAATTCAAAACCGCTAGGTACAGAGAGCGTATGTTCAAGATTCAACACATTTGGTATGTCCATACTGACTGCCTCCAATTGCGATTCTTCAATCTATGAATCTATACTGTATATAAGCACAGTATAGAGTGAATTCTGAGGTTGCACAGAAATGGCTAGATATCACAACCTGAAAATCAAACTGACTCCTCGCTACATTGAAGCCCTCCATGAACTGATGGAAGCTGAGCTAGAAATGATGAAAGATCAAGATAAAGGGTATGCCGAATGTTGGTCTTGGGGAGTTTGTACGGTAAGAAATTTTTCCAAGCCGAATCATCTTCACTTTGAATTTGGTGATGAAGAGTCCAGGCCAAAGGGAATGAGCTGGAATACATGTGTCCGGGAAAAGTGTTAGCAACACTCGTCAATGGTGGATCTAGATCGTCCGGCTCCACACTTGTCCATAAAATTAATAAGTTAGCCATAATTAAGCGAGGCTCTCACATGAAACATATCGTTCTAAACCGGATCACAACACCAGACGGCACAATTTTGATTAGCAGACATCGACACGACTATGTCACTCACATTGATGCAAACGGCGAAACCTACATGGTCGATGGAGGAACTGACTATCTACGACGCAACGTTAATACCGAACCATTTGAAGAGCAATCGATCTACACTGATGCACCTCACAATGAAATTCGGCAAGGTTTCTTTTGGGGAACCAGAGGCAAGGATGGTAACCAACCGGTCGAGTTCAAAGCTTTAAAAGAGCTCGATACTGATCACATTGAAGCCATTATTCATACACAATCCCACTTACCTGGTTGGAGAATTGCAATTTTCAAAGCTGAATTGGCATTTCGTAAGAAAAACAGTTAAACATGGTAACTAAGTTAATAGCTTGAGGTGTCTCAATTGCCTGATATTACTAATCGAGACCATTTAACATCAGAACTTGAGGCGATCGACATTCGTCTGCGGCTGCTTGATGCTGAAAAGCAGAAGCTATTAGCTCGTAAACAAGAGTTGTTAAAACAGCAAAACCTGCTACCAAGCCCGCCTTCAATGACTCCAGAACAAAAAATCGCAATTTTCGCAGACCTGTTTAAAGGAAGATCTGATATCTATGCAACAAGATGGGAAAACGGAACAGGTCGTAATGGCTACTCATTAGCGTGTGATAACGAATGGAAGAACGGAGTCTGTGCAAAACCCAAAGTGAAGTGTGGAGAATGTCCAAATCAGAAATTTAAGCCCATTACTAATCAAACAATTTACGATCATCTCTCAGGTAAAATAGTCGTAGGACTTTACCCTCTTTGTCAGGACAGTCGCTCTCATCTACTCGCTATCGATTTTGACAAGTCCGATTGGCAAGAGTCCATTAAGGCAACATCTAAAGCATGTTTAGCTTATGATATTCCTCATGCCATTGAGATTTCCCGTTCAGGGAATGGCGCACATTTGTGGGTATTTTTCTCTGAACCAATATCGGCAAAAACGAGCCGCCAACTTGGCTTTTTGATACTCGATAAAGCTATGGAAATTCAACCATCGCTTTCTTTTGATTCTTACGACCGATTATTTCCAAACCAAGATGTGATGCCTGAAGGAGGATTTGGTAACCTAATAGCACTCCCCCTACAACTAAAATCCAGAAACCATGGTTTCAGCGTGTTTGTGGATGAAAATTTAACCCTCTATCCCGATCAGTGGGACTTCTTATCAAAGATCAGAACCAGACGCTTTTCACAACAACAAGTACTCAAACTTGTTGAGTCATATCAAATAACCACTAAGGAGGTATTTGAACTAACTGAACCATGGGACACAAATAAACCTATTGCCCATAGCTTGATTCCTAACTGCCCTGACTCCATAGAAGTGACATTAGCAAATCATGTTTATATACCTACTGAACCATTACCTTCCCCGGTAATCGCCAATCTAAAACGAGTCGCGAGCTTTTCTAATCCAACATTCTTTAAAACTCAAGCAATGCGATTTTCTACACATGGTATCCCTCGCTATATCTGTTGTGCTCATATTGAAAAAGGCTATTTGTCTCTTCCCAGGGGGTGTTTAGATGGAGTTCTATCCCTGTTAGCTAGCCAAAAGATCAAGGTCATCTTCAATGAAAAAAGAACCGTCGGACAGGCACTAGACCATATCCAATTCCTAGGCTCACTCAGAGAAGAGCAGCAAGCTGCCGTCGATGCCATGGCATCTCATGATACTGGTATTTTGCACGCACCAACGGCTTTCGGAAAAACAGTGGCAGCGATTGGTTTAATCGCAAAACGAAAAGTAAATACGCTCATTTTAACCCACAGTCGGCAACTGATAGATCAATGGAAAGATCGAATCCTCTCATTTACATCAGGTATTGATGTCGGTGTATATGGTGGTGGTAAGAAAAAGCCAACAGGCCAGATCGATATTGCTACCTATCAAAGTCTTATTAACAAACGTGATAACTCCATATCAGAACTAACCCGCCAATATGGTCAAGTGATCATCGATGAATGCCACCACATTTCAGCGCCAAGGTATGAGATGGTTATCAATGAAGTAAATGCTAAGTATGTACATGGACTAACAGCAACACCAGACCGGCAAGATGGACATCAAAAGATCATGTTTATGCTAGCAGGCCCAGTAAGGCATAAGGTCATTTCAAGCCATAGCAATTCCTTTACTCAAACCGTCCACATAAAACATGTACACAACCAACCACCGTCAGAACTCAGTGATATTGAAAAACGACCACACATCGCTTCCGTCTATCACTGGATTATGGAGAATCATGAGAGAAACCAACAGATCATAAATGATGTGACTGTAGCAATTAAATCTGGTCGCCACCCACTACTTCTGACAGAACGAAGGGAGCATGCCAAATTACTCTTAAAACTATTAGAGGCCCAAAAATTAAGCGCTGTAGTGCTTCGAGGAGCGATGAAAGCCAAAGAGCGAGAAGACGCAAATAAGAAATTACAAGATGCTCAAGTAATCGTCGCAACAGGTAAATACATTGGTGAAGGCTTCGACCTTCCTCGCCTCGACACATTATTTCTCACGATGCCAATTTCCTGGCGAGGCTCACTTGCACAATATGCAGGCCGTATTCATCGGCAATCAGATGGTAAACACGACACTGTTATCTATGATTACGTGGATATCAAGTTACCAATGCTACAAAGAATGTTTGATAAAAGAGCCAAAAGTTACAAAACCATGGGATATGAGATTGCCAGTCCAAAAGGGTAAAAGCGCTTCTATCACCAGGCAAGGCTTAGCTTAGCTTAGCTCCAGCAATACAACTTATCACAAACAAACCAGAGGACAGTCCTCCTCGTTCTTTCCTCATATCTTGGTAACACAATGGATATGTACCTGATTGTTTCGCTGAATGCGCAAGAAGTGTTCAATACCATACAGCGCTAAACTATCACTTTTGGTGCGTTGACTACCTTTTTCTACTCAAACCTTACAGCATGTTTTTGCAGCCACACTCTTTGTGTGAACTGTAACAAATTTACACACCGAAATCTGCATGCTTTTCTGTACATAAAAAGCTAAAATGTACGACAAAATACGATATGCAGCTGAAAGTGGTGTTTTACTAAGCCAAATCAGCTATTTAACGTAATAGGTATAATATTCACTGCTGATTTGATGGAAAGATATACGGATTCAGTTCGTTGAATACAATGTTATGCATTAGAGGAGTATTATGCAATCTAAAACGATAGTAAATTTCTCAGATTTTGTTGAGAAAGTTGAGTCTTTAAACGGATCTTCTGAATTAACTCTTTACCGCGGCCAAGCGGTTAAAGGGAATCTTCTTCCAAGCATAGCTAGAGAAAATTCATCCAAGAATACAACAAACATGGAAAAGGCGTTATTACAAGAATTGCGTAGAATGGGTAATTCTCTTCTTTACGACCAAGCTATGAATGATTGGGATTTGTTAGTTGTTGCTCAGCATTTTGGCATGAAAACAAGATTACTTGACTGGACAAGTAATCCTTTAGCAGCTCTTTGGTTCGCTTGTAGTGATTGGCGTAAAGGTGATGCTTATGTATATGTTCTTTCAGCTGATGAGTTTTTAAGTGAATCTGTAAAAGGGCCATTTGATACTGGTAAAACAATGGTTATTAGGCCAACCCTTAATAACCCGAGAATAGTTGCACAGCATGGTTGGTTTACAGCTCACAAATATTCACGTAAGGCCAAGAGATTTGTACCTCTAGAAGAAAATCGTGAAATAAAAAAAGCTGTTATAGAAATTCATATTCCAGAAAATGCGAGAAAACCATTACTTAGATCACTGGATAGGCATGGAGTCAGTAGCCGAACTTTATTTCCAGACCTAGAAGGTCTATGTAAATTCTTAAACTGGAGACAAGAAAATGCATAAAGCAATCAAGGTGATGCTCTTTACTCGGCGGTTTTAGTAAGAAGTTCGGTGTGGTTTGGTGGTTTGGTGGTTTGGTGGTTTGGTGGTTTGGTGGTTTGGTGGTTTGGTGGTTTGGTGGGGCACACCTTATTACAGGCGTTGGTCAAAGTAAAACTAGAGGAGTGTGATGTTTCCAAGTTTTGATTATAGACAATGGTATCAAACTGATGTCACCACTTTAGGACAGGTCGAAAAACTATTTTTAGACGTTGAACCTGATGATGAGTTGTATTTCAGGGGGATGGCAAACTATGACTTTGTATGTATATCTACATTTTATCGATATTTTATTAATTCGAGGCAATTGAAATGGTCAGAAAAAGATGTTGGTTTTAAGTCAATGGTATTGCTACCAGAAATCGATATGGAGGAGTATAAGTCTCTGTCTTTTCGAATTTTAGACGACTTTTATGACAACTTGCTAACACAAGGCTCTAAAGAACTTTCTTTGGATACTATTGCTTATCTAGCACAGCACTATGGCTTACCGACAGATTTGATAGACTTTAGTTATGACCCAAAGATAGCTTTGTATTTTGCATGTTGTGAAATGCCTGAGCACGACTGCAGTGTTTATATGTTTGATATCTATGCTCGAGTAAAAGAGATGATGCAGCTATGTGGTTCAGGTCGTATAGGTTACTTTTGTAAGCCTGATGGTACGCTCATGAATGAACAAGAGCGAGAGCAACATGCAAAACAAATGTGTACAGAACTAGATCGCGACGGGTTACCAACAATTACTCCTATAATAGCTATTGATGATATTAAGTATGGGCAGAGAATACTTAACCAAAAAGGTGCTTTTATATACCACCGCAATTCTGTACCAATGGATCAACTTATGTATACTGCATCAACTCACACTTCTTATCAAGGGCGTAGAGTCTACAAAATAAGTAAAGAGCTTAAGCCTAGTATTTTACAAACACTTGATGAAAAGTACGAAATAAACGAATCTTTTGTTTATCCCAGTCTAGAGGCTGACCAAAACTTAGAAATAATTGAAAAGGCAGTAGCCAAAACAAAAGAAAATTTCGGTCTGTGAAATGCGTGACTAGTCACACCATGCGGCCCGTTTTGCTCGGCAGTTTTTGGAATGAAACTCACCTCGTCTATTAATGCGGGTAAAACGTCTCCATCGCGAGAGACACTACTAAAATAACCGTTGAAGTGTAGTATTATGGGAGTCCACTCCAGCATTCGTAATTAGCTTTAGCGACCAGGTTCCCTGCCCCATAGTCACACACAAAAAAATAATTTCTTACGACAATGATGCATTGGTGTTCAGTTTACTTTAAACCTCCCCTAATTTTGTGGGTAACTAATCATGGGAGGTTTACAAAATCAGCTCATACTGAGCTGATTGTCCGATTGGATTTAATCATTAGCTCCAAAATGTCGGATTGTTCGTGAATTCGGTACAAATGAATACGCTAGGCAGTATTTTTTGCTTTCCATATTTCTACGAAATTAGCGTCCGTTGAGGCTGGGCCCGGTACCGCTTTATCAATCGTAAACCTTAGGGGAAGGTTGAAAGCAGAACCGAAGCCGACAGCATCGCCTCGTGGTAGTCCTGAAATCTCATTAAGTACATGCTCATTACCGTTTTCCATTGCATACCGAAGGGACATCAAGTCTCTTTCATTTGTTAGTCGAAGAGATATCCAGTTTGAGCACATCGCTAGGACGGTTGAAGATAGTTCAGAGGGACGTTGTGTACTAACCAGCAACGAGCAACTGAATTTCCTCCCTTCCTTAGCAAGACGTTCATAAGCTTTTAACTGATTCGACTCTTCAACATACGGGTCTCGAAGATATTGGTGAGCTTCTTCGAGTAAGAGCAGTGTTGGATAGTTTCCTTGCTGCCCTCTTTTAAATAGTACCTCAGAGTACATCTCAAGCAATGAGCCTAACACCATGGGCGACAAGTCGTCGGCTAGGTTTTTCAGGTTGATAATGTGTACTCGCCAATCTTGATCTTTTTCTTTGTCACAGCCAAAAATATAGTCTACTTCAGAAAAGAGCGGAGCAGACCAAGTGGCAGATTTATTTACATCTTGCCCGCCGTCAACATCAATGACTTCTTTAAAACGAGAGTCATCAGAAAGCTGTTGAATGATCTTTATCAGGGGCAAAACATTTCCGTAATTGAATGCATTGCGTTCAGAGGCACCAGTATTCCTATTTACGGCTACGCATCCAAATTCCGCCACAAGATTTGCAAGGGCTCTAAACGGCGGCCATATTCTCATTTGCTGAATAGAACCTTTGCGCAATTTATTCAGCCATAGACCTAATTGGCCTTGACAGTCTTGGTTACAATCATCTTCTAGAGTAAACGTTACAATATCTCCATTCGGATCTTTTTCCGCGACTTTAATTTCTCCGGTATTTAAACTACTGTACACTCGTGTCAGACAACTAAGTGCGTTCCTCAAAGCTGGTAACTGAGTCTTATCACTTGGACGAAGCAGTTTTATCAAGCCAGCCCAACCAAGTGCTTGATACGGAATCTTATGATAAACAGCGTGTTCTTTGCTGAATTCACCTTCTGGGGCATTATCATCACCGCTACCTAAGATAGTCTGTTTGACACCAGTTAGCCCTTCAAAAGCCTGAGCATATTCTCCATTTATATCAAAGATAACTATTCTCGAATTCGGAAATTGTTCAACAATTTGTCGTGTAAGCAGAGCATTGAAATTTGACTTTCCGTACCCAGTACTCCCTAATACAGCCAAATGTCGGCTTAAAAGCATGTTAACGCTCGCCCGAATTTCGACAGTATTTGTGCGTGTATCCCGGCCGAGCAATAATGAATGATCAATCTCACTAGCTTTGAGGCCATAGACAGAATTGAGTAGAACTTTGTCCAATGGGATAGCTTTGGCACCCAATGGAGGTAGCATCCAATTCTCAGAAATAAACTCCCGGTTATCTCCCTTGATTTTAATATGACCAACAGCGTGGCATACGATTTGTCTTAAAGGGACATCTGAGACGTTCATAGTTCCAAAGTTGGCAGCATGTGCTTTTTCTGGTTCCACGAAAGACATATCAGTCACTCTTGCGACAATAAGGTATCTGCCAGCTTCAAAGCCGATTAAGTCGCCTGGTTGCGAGACCGAATTAATGCCGGAACGATGAGCAGCTAGTTGGCCTTTGTATCCTTCCAGAAGATTTATTCTAATTTTGGTTCCTTCCAATGAAACCACATATCCAATCTGGGAAAGCTCGTTTGAAAGCATTACTTTGTCCCTTTTTCGTCATTGCTGATATCACGTATAGCATCAGCAATAATTTGAGCTGCGTTGTTTTTCGGGAACAATACAGGTTTCGGGAGCAGGTCTACAAATGAGTTAAAGTAAGCATTAGTTCCGCCTACAATGGTAATTTGGTTAAGGTTCATTTTCCTAATTTTATCGATGCAGCGTTGAGCCTCTGTGAGTTCGTCAAGACCATCCAAGAACACTAGATCAGGATAAAAAATCACAATGTGCAGGGAAGGATTGAGCAATGCACCCAAAATTAGTCGATTGATATGGTAATCACCGAAACCATAGCCATTCACAAATAAAGCTGTCTGAGGTTTGGATAAGAACTCACCAAAACGGCGGAACATTTCTCCGTATACGAAACCGATGGTATGGTGGTACTTATTCGCACCGGGGAAAATCAAATGCTGTTTACCAGAGAAGTCATTCTCATCGATAAGTGGCTTAATAGTGCTTTCAAATGCCATAGCAGAAGGTTGCTCAAGAATATTATCGCCATCCTGTAACCAAGTAAGGGATCCATGTAGCTTATATAGATATAAGCAGTAATGCCCGAACCTTGCCTCACCTTGCGCGTTGATATTACGATACCCAAGGTCAAAAGAGTGAGGTTGAAAAGTGCGCGAGTGGTTCCCTACAAATCCATTAATTACGTTAATGCCGATTTCTTCAGCAGCCCATTCAATAGCCAGATCGTAGTTAGTCGTGAAAACTGACGGCGCGGATTGCCCCGGTTGCCGATTAGATAGCAACTTTTCAAGCAAACGGCGGTGCTTCTCGAAGTGATCCAGTTTTCCTACGTGTAATTTGGGGAAATCTTCACCTACGAGCAGTGCTGCTTTGGTAACAGATTTATAGAGACCTGTAAGCGAAGCCTCCAACTGTTCAGTATTTTCTCCCTTTGTTTTTGCAACATCCAAGAACTTTAGTACTTGGTCAATCAGTAGCTCAACATTTACAGAATCTTCAACTATTTCTTCTTGGCAAAGAAGGTTGAATTCGTCTCTAAGAAGTGGGATTAGCTTTTCATTCGCATTCATGAAGTCTTGCCAAACTTCCTGCATCACATAGCCACCAGCTGATCTAGAAGCTCCTGCCCCAAGTAGCAATCCAACGTTTTCTAACTGGCATAAAGAAGCAAGGTGGCTCTCTAGCTCATTCTTAGTAAGAGGGGTACCACCTTGGAAAAATAAATCTGCCATCAACAACCCAACTGAACAAATTATAATTTGAGGCTGAAGATACCATATGCAATCAGTATTTGAAATGTACTTGAAATGTACTTGAAATAACCAGCATGTTTTTTAATTCATCTGATTGGATGGCGGTCTGTGATTAGCAAGAGGCTGATGTTGTGCTTCGAGCTAGGACTCACCAATGGTGATTATTGCACCAATCAGTAAAGCTGACATATTGAACAAAAAGCAGGCTATCAATATCAAGTTTCAAAAAAATTGGATTAATATTTCAATCAACTTATGATAGATTATATGATACTAATCAGGAGGTTATAAACATCATGGTAGTTATTGAACAAATCTTAAAACACAAAAAACACAACAAACCAGTGCCAACTTTTAGCAGCCATGAAGAAACTCTAAAAAACTGGCTTGACCGTATCACAAAGGCTCAAATAGGCCATTATATGCGTGCAGAAAAGCTAAATTGGAGAGCCGATTGGACTGGATACCTGCTCGTTTTTTGTACTGTTTTTGTCACTGCAATGTCCTTCTTCTCTTACACCGGCAATTTGAATGGGATAGAAGCCATAACAATTCCTCTGATTAAGTGGAAAGTGAACTCATCTAACATGCAATATGTGGTAATTTTCGTTGGAGGTCTATCAGCTATACTTTCAGGAGTTGTTTCTCAAGCAAGATTTGCTGCTCGAGCTGAGCAACATCGTGCAGCTGCTGGTCGCTATGGTAATACTCGCCGTAAGATTGAACGTCTTCTGACAAAGCTTAATACTGGTAACCTTGAAGGTTTAGATATTGAAAATGAAATTGACAAAATTGAGCTTGAATGGAACTTCACCTCTGCAGATGCTCCGCTAACAAAGAAAAAAGTAATTGATAAAGTTGCAAAAAATGCTACCTAGTTTATGGGCAACACAGTCTGACTTACTGATCCACTACTATATCAGTGAAAGCGCCAATCTCTCCATGTTCCTGTAATCATGAATACTTGGTTTCAATATAGCTCCTCATTAGAGGGTTATATCATTACTCGTGAAGATCAAATGCAGCTATGACAAGAGTGCCTACAACAGCAGAAAGACAGTGGCATCTTCATTGCTGCATAGTGTGAAAAGAACCAAATCGCCCAAATGGAATTATATTATTGACAGATGAAAACTGTCAGCTTCATCGTGCCAACCTAACAATGTCATAGTATTCCTTCTAATGCCATCATTGACACTGACCCAGGTGTTAGAAACGTGCAGCGGATCTCCGACAGAAATATATCGGCAATATCGCTGTTGCCACAGCTTATTAAGTTCTGAGTATACTCTCCGTACTAGGCCATCGATGTCACTGACATGCCTCAATCTATCAATACGTTAGGTTACCCTATTCTACAACCTAAGCACACCAGATCCCCTTCCAAAACCAACGAGTGCCCAGCATCACCTTGATTGCTTGATACACAAATTATTCATCGATTTTTTTCAGCGTAATAAAACCATCTATATTTTTAATTTCCTCATCAACTAAAACTGTCACAATACTTTCAATATCTGAGAATGTCATAGATGGAAAAAATGGAGTATCAGGTGAAGTCCAAATACAATTTTGAGTTCTATCAAAGAGTTCTTCTGTTGTTCTTCGTGGGAATCTAGCCATTGAAGATTTGAAGAAGTCATTTGTATATGTATAATGATGTGTATGGACAAAATCTTCCCATATGTCGATTAACTCATCCTCACTTTTTATATCGATGAACTCAAAGTCCTCCATATTTCTATGGCTACTCCCTCCCCAAGCATTCATAAGTATTTCAATTGCTTCAACATCCGTTTTTGGAGCACTATAACCAAAGATTGTCACTAAGTAGGCTTCAGATAAATACTTTTTCAATGCCTTCCAATTATTTACAGTAAACGGATCGCTATTGTAATTTTTTTTGGTTACAGGATATAAAAGTCTACTAGGACTAAAATACTCGCCACATTCTGGGCAAACATTATCAATGTTTCCAGAAAATTGATGTCTCAAGCAATAACCAATCAATACATTCCCATGTAAAAAGGCTAAATTAGGAAGCTTATTGGTAATCCTCGAAACTCTCTGATAAGCTTGTAACAAAAGTGGATCCCAGTTAAATGTTGCAACTAGATCTTTTTCACGAAGAGACAATAATAAAAAATCATAGATAGTTGGTTCATTTGGAATCTCGAATTCATCAAAGTATTCTCTAATTCTATTATCCAATACATCCCTAACGTCAGAATACTCTTCTCTATCAGCCAGTTCAGAGTATATATCTTCCAAATTATTGCTATTTGTAACCAGATTTAATTTAGCAATGACTTCGCTCATTCCTAGTTTTTCTATAAAACCATCCATTACAGATGATTTTCTACCGTTCTTGTCACCTCTAGGGATAGCTGCAACACTTGCACCAGCTCCAATCAACACGACATGAGGTCGACTTTTATATGCTTTTTCATATTCAAAATATTTGTCCATATTTTCTCCTTGTGTAGCCGCATTAAGGTGTAAAAATGCTTATCCCCCCATAACTCAAGCTGAACGCGATTAAATAATGTGGATTCAAACCACGCATGCCACTTGTTATAATCCCTTTCTTAAGTTGCTTGTTAAATTTCTTGCTTACTTAATGAACCCTCTGGGTTCAAAACAACTTTTTTTAGTGTCACATGTTCATGCTGTGGCCCAAGCCAACTTACTACTCTTGAAATATCTTCGTCCGACATTCGTGCACCGAATATGATCCCTGAAAGCTGATTTGGCTGAAACTTTGCTACATTATTTCCAACTACGTTAGGTAGCCCGTCCAATTCGTTGTTGACATTAACTAGTACGCGAAATTCACTTTCGTAAGACCACTCATCCGTTTTTGTAAGAAGGGCATTAAACGCGTCACCTTCAGATAATTCAAGAATATCTAAGCAATTAATTTTATTAACATATTTAACTTGCCACGCCCTACCAAAGAAGTCATTGCTTGAATCAAACTCTAAGCAAAAACCACGGTGGTTGTTTGCATAATGCGCCCACATCAGAACGTTTAACGATTCACTAGATAGACTAAAAATACCCCATTTTCGGTCTATTATTTTATACATGTCATCACGGATATCTTGAGTAAACTCTAGATGAGTATCTTCTGGTAATGAATCATAGTATTCAAAATATTCTTGAGCACTTACTTTAGGATTTAAATCCTTTTGGATTCCATAAGCCCAAACGCGATGTCTAGCTCTATAGTCAAGGTCTTTTAAGTCACCAACACTCAATCGAAATTGACACTCAAACGGATCATTTAATGCACTAGGCAAAGGAAAGTAAAGTTCATCATGTTTAAATATGGTTTCCAAAAAAGTCGTATTGTCAGGGTTGAATGCACGGTATTTATAGAGTTTTTCAATTCCCAAATTACGAGCAGAATTCATCTTTATGTCCACATATGCTCCTTTAAAATTTAACGACGTCATAATACGTTTATTACCATTGCGATATACCCCAATTCATCGCCTAATCCTCTGAAATTAAAATAAACTTAGAATGTGGAATGCAAATAACGTTCGTATATCTCACATCAAACACTCTCCAGACTCGCTGACCATAAACAGCAACGCCGAAGTTGCCACAACCTTCCATGCTACCGCCCTGGGTTACGTCCCCACGGCAGAGCTAACAAAATGTGCCCAGTATAATACCAACATATTGATTACAAAATTTGATATTTGTCCAACTATCTGTACGTATGAAAGTGTTTTTATTTACACAACGCTTGTGCGCATGTTTTGACCATATCGTGAATAGTATCTGATGGGATGTTGAAACCATGATGAGCTAGCTGTAGATAGCTACTTCATTAGTGAAAGAAAAGAAAGGGAGCTGTTCTCGTTTTCTACTGCCAATATGAGCATAACATGCCTTCAAGCCTGCCACTCACCACCATTGCTAGCGTGAAGTAATTCAAACTTCAAAACTCTAATTTTTTGGGCTTTCAAGCGCAAAATTGGACAACTCATTTCACCCGAAATCATCTCCATTCGCAAATTTACTTTATAAACAGAAGGATAAGGCAAAAACGAAAATCCCATTTAGCCGGACAAAATCTCAAATGAGACTGGAACTGACAGGAACTAACTCTAGTAGATCAGGGGTAGATAACTACTGTATAAACCACTGTGTATGAGGTCAGTTCGCATGAGACATTCACTTTTCCCGGGTAAAAGTGTGGATTAATTACTCCTTTATACGGGAAGGATATCGATCAGTGCTTACATGCTAATGCATGTATGACCGCCCACGGAAACCTTCCATCTACATGTGCAGCCGGGCTGCGTAGGAATTCACTCCCTGGATTTGGAAGTGCTTTCGGATCGACCACTTGTCTTTCGATGCATCGATAGCGGGAGCACCCATGCTCATGTGCGAAGGTGTTGCATGCGATTACACCGGCTGTGTAAAGTACCGCATCGTTGTGATCTTTGACCATCAGCACCGAGATCTGCCATTTCTTCAGTTTCTTGATGGCCTATCCACCGCGCTTACGCGCCGAGCGATGGGCAATGATTCTCTTGCCCTGAGAAACTTTACGAAGAAAATCTTATCTACTTCGATAGTGCCATTTATTTCAGATGACTAGGGGCGTCCCAGTTTACTGGTTAAACGTGCCGCCACAGGACTTACACTTGTTCCGTTGACGCACACGGCTGTGATCCTTTTGATGATCTTGCAGCCCAGGCAACCGTAGAGACTTGAAGTAATAGGCAGGGCGAAATAGATAAGGCTTCGTTAGATCTGAAACATTCTGAAGGTACAGTAGAAGATGTTTTGGAGGCTAAATCGAAACTGTTACCGGTCTCTCTCTGATACCTATGACACATCATATCAACACTCCTCACCAAGCTATTAGTTGTAAGACACCATCCCCTAAGGTAAGTCTCACCTCATACGCACCAACTCACATAATTTCTTACAACTGATTTTCTTAGTGAAATTCTCAACTTTAAAATTGAAAAGCTTAGGTTGTGCAAAATTTACGCAATTCAGTGCGTTGGAAAATCATCATATCCTCCGGTTAGAGAAAAAACTATAGCCTGGAAAAAATATTTTTTGCATCAACGCTGGTTAATTTGATATTTAATTATATTAATACTAATTAAACATCTAAAACTAAAGCTCAAATACTACATTGTTTGTTTTGATATAATTAAACTCACAACCCAATGAAATACTAAGATAAATTAAAACGTCATTTAAAAACAATAGAAAGACAAGTAAAAAAGCCGAATAACAAAAACTGCAAAAAAACATTAATTAAACCAAAACCAACACAATCAAAAATATTAATTCTAAGACTTGCAACTATATTTTTTGACGCTATTATTCACCAGCACAACAAAAAAGGAGCAAACATGAGAAAAATACCACGCTACTCAAAAGTAAATAACATATATCGATTTATGAGCAATAAAGCAAACTCTGTTTTCAGGTGTGAGAGTATGCCGGAAGCGTGTCAAGCATTAGAGAACGAACTTAATGACAATATCATTTACCAACAAGCTCAACCATTTACAATGAAGTACTTATTCAAGGGTAAAAATCATCACTACACCCCGGATTTCTTAGTTAAATTCAGATCTGGAGAGTGGTGTGTTCTAGAAGTTAAACCAAAAGATAGAGTCGAACCTTTCTTAGAGAAGTTCTTTGTTATTGAGACACTACTTAAAAGCAAAGATATATCATTCAAACTATGCACAAATGATGAATTATTTGATTACAAAAATTTTTTTAAACTTAACCGAAAATATGTAGACAGCTTTTATGACAAGTGTTAGTGATTTATTAGAGGGCGACGTCATTAATTATGGAGGGGAGGTATATACTCTTGAACATATTAAGTCAAATTTTTATACCTTCTTTCATGATACTGAACGACCTCTAACCTTGACTATAAGTGAAGTCCATGATGCAACAAGAAGTGGAAAGTTATCAATAGCCAAAGCCCAATACCAGTTTTCTCACCCTGCTCGCTACTCTTTGAAGGACAGAGAAAATGCGATTAACATCATGAGGTTATCTCACTACTTCAAAGACAAGAAGAACATTAAGAGTAAAGACATACAAGAGTATGCAAAAAAAAACAACTTGCGGTCAATCGGTAAGACTCAACTATATGAATATCTAAGAAAAGCAAAGAAATATGGGTGGCAAGTTGAAACATTTGTCCCGAGGCATCACCAAAAAGGATGTAAAAAACCTCGATATCAATCTTTCCTAACAATTGAAGCTGAAAAATACATTGACACTTATTACTTAACTCGTAGTAATACTACTATCATATCAGTGTACAGAAGTTTCAAAGGGTACTGTGCTAAGTCATTTAATTTAGATGAGTCTGATATACCTAGCCATGAGTGGTTTAGAAAACAGATAAATAGGCTGCCACAACATGAATTAATCAAAAAGCGAGAAGGTGGAACATCTTTAAAGCAAGCTATTCGCAGTTACTTTAACGAATTTGACGTATCCAATATTAAAGATCGTGTTGAGTTTGATTTTTACAGCCCTCAAGTACCGTTAATAACAATAGGAGATGGTCAAGAAGAGATATCCACTAGATTATTCTTTTGTGTGGCTATTGATACCTACAGCAATATGCCACTTGCTATTGTCACTCTATCTGAACGGGGAGAGAGCTCAAGTTGCTTTCGTCTTTGTGTTAAGAAGGCTATGAGTGGTTATTGGATATCAACAAAAACAGGTAACGTAATAGATTGTAGAGGGATTATTTACCATGCAGTAACCGATGCTGGAGCTGGTTTCCTTTGTGAGAACCTTACTAAGAATCTTTTTGCTGAATTTCGAACCATGGTAATGAGCACAGAAGTAAAAGCACCATACAGAAAGCCATTTGTTGAAAATTTTATCCGTCAGATAAAAAACAGATTTGAGGTTTTATTACCAGGTTCTTATAAGAACATTCGTGATAATGGAACCAGAGATATGCTAAAGGCCAAGAAAGGAATCACAGTAGAACAGTATCTTCACGATCTTCAAAATTGGATTGTAGATTCTTATGTGATTACAAAGCAAACAGGAAGAACACAAACACCAATTCAAATTTGGGAGGAGTCATGCATGGATATTAAACAAAAATTACCAGATGATTTTGATGCTAGATTTGCACGTTCCGGAACATTGGAATCAGGCATGGCAAATTACCTTAGTGGAATTAATAAATTCTATACCTTCTATAACAGCCCTGAGCTTCAAAAAATAACCGATATCAAACGCAGCACCGAACTAGAATATTATGTTGACCCACTTGATGTCAGTTCAATTTATGTCATTAACCCTGAAACATCAAATCTGCTCAAGGTACCTTCGATTAAACCCGTTGTACCTGAAGGCACACCGTTAGATGAACATTTGAAAATGGTGCGAACTCTACGTCAGCATACTCCTATAGAGGCATGTATTGCCGAACACGAAATCCGAGAAGAGGCTCTGAAGTCCACGAGGCGCGTTAAATCCGAGTCAAGCAAAAAACCAAAAAGCAACGCGCTACAAGACAAAAAGACAGGATATGAAGTGGAAGAGCTAACTGAGGAGCTTCTTAACGAAATAGTTAATGCAGACCAAGGTGACAAAGAACCACAGCAACAAAGAATTACTCACCAACCTCAAGATGATGACTACGGTATGACAACATTCACTAAAAAGTAGAAAGCAGGCTTATATGAACGCGTTAGAAAAACTCCAAAACAATTACATTATGCACAAAAGTGCAAGCATAGCTTTCGACAAGGTTGAAACGTGTATCAACAGTACTATTGATGGTGGGACACCAAGAAGTGTCCTAATCCTTGGCGACGCGGGGCCGGCAAAACCGCTATGCTTGAGGTGGCCAATACTCACCTCATAAATAATCACCCACACAAAGACATTAACAAGGACACTTTTCTTTTTGTGGAAGCCCCCTCCCCATCTAGCCTCAAAGCCTTGCAAAGTGCATTTTATGAAGCAATGGGCGCATCGAAACTAGATAACCAAAGGCACACAGAAGCTCGACGAACTAAACAAGTCATCGACCTGATAAACAAACACGGATATAAAATTATCGCCAATGATGAAGTTCACCATTTTACTGAAAAATATAAGAAAAATCATGAATCAATCGTTTGTGATTTCTACAAAACGGTCATGCGTGAAACGGGGTGTGCTTTCATCCTGGTAGGTAAACCCGTTGCTGAAAAACTCGTACGCTCGGACGACCAATTACGCCGCCGTTTTCTTGGTACCGCTCGGCTGGAACGTTTTGCTCCCCCCCTTAAGGGGAATCGAGAATTTCAAGTCTTTGTGAATATGTATCGCGATTCTTGTCCTGTAGATTATGTCGATTTCAGCGATGACTTTCTTCTTCGTTTATACGTTGCTTGTGACGGTCTGCCAGGACTCTGGCATACATTAATTGAGCTGGCTATTAGAACAAATCCAGCTAAATCCCCAATCGACATGAATGATATTGAGCGGGCGTTCGACAAAGAGTATCAACCATCTGATGTAATGGATTTTAATCCATTTGAGGTCAGCCTGCTCGACGTTGAACACTGGCTCAAAAAAACTTTGAGGTATAAGTGATGAGCAAGTTAAAGCTACCATACTCGTTAACTCCTGAAGACAATGAATGTGTTCAAGGGTTTATTGCACGACTCGCAGCAAGTAATTGCTGCATGAACAGCAGTGAAGTACTTAGCGCGTGCGATGTAAAACCTAATCATCATGCTAATTTCAGACAAACAGGTTCCTATAAATATGTCATGAATGTCCTGCAAGCCCTTTCGGATGAGAGCATTCAACCGGCCATTAACCACTTCGAGAAACAAGCGACTGAAACTAAACTATCACCTCTTCTTAAGAGTGTTGCAAGGTATTGCCCGGCTTGCCTGGCTCATAGTAGGATTCAAAACATTGATTGGCAGATTTCACTCAAGACGCACTGTGCCAAACATGGTATTCAACTTATAGATAAATGCCCATCGTGTAATGAGTCTTTATCTTTTGAAGCAATAAACGATGATAGCTGCAGCTATTGCTCCTGCCAATTAAGTGAATTCAGAGACACGGTTGGTTGTTTGCCGCCTTATCTAAACGGACTCATCAATCTGAGAGGGAAAGCACTAAAGGATGCATCCAAAAGCCTTCTGGATACAGCTGGGCAACTTCTAAGACCATATGACCAACTGCCAGGCAAATCGGAATACCTAGAAAATTATACTATTCCAGATCTTGTTGAGATCCTTACAGCAACCTATGAGTTACTAACAAAACCAGCAGCCCGTAAACAATACGCACTCGAAATTGAACAGGCCCGCAAAGATATGGAAGTGATCAGTCGTGATGCTATGCAATACCCAAGTATCATAATCGATACATCAACCATCTCGGCTGATAACTCACCCTGCCTCACACCAACGTTCACAAAATGGCAGGCAACGAATGCAGTAAAAAATAAGGTCAGACAAGCATTTAAGCTACAGGGACAAGAAATTAACGATGAGTCCACCAGGTTTATCGGCGATTTATGGGGCGTAGAACGGATACTAGGTTCAACCTTTGAAGAACTATCATCGCTGATTAAGGAAAAAGTGATCATACCGTTCAAAAGCGCCAAATCTATCTCTGGTATGCTATTTGACCTGAGAGACTTTGCCAAGCTACTAGCTGTATTCCCCCTTGCCGATAGAGATGCTGAACACTATCTTTCTCTTGAATCCATTCGAGACAACCTTTTGTTTGAGAAATGTGGCAGTTCGCTTGGGGAGCTACTTAAAGATCAGCGCATTCAAACTTACAGGACTTCAGTTAATCACGGATTTCATTCACTATGTTGGCGAAAATCTGACCTGGAAAGCTGGAGCTCACGGATGCTGTCACAAAAAGAATTTTATATGACAGCAAAGATCGTCAAATTACTTCTTGGCATTAACCAAACAGAGCTCAATACGTTAGTTGCCAAAGGAAATATTCGTCGTTGCAAGACAAATCCACATATCAACAAAGCATTTTTCCATTCTTACAATTCGCAAGATGTGCAAAAATTACTCAACAGCACCCCATCTAAATAGCAGCTATCCGGCTGCTATTTCATTTTCATCTCAATAGCTTCAATTCTAAGACCCGCCAGAAAGATTCCTTTCTGTATATTTATTAATCACTCCCTTTAAACTATATTTAGTTAAGTAGCTGGAATTCTGCCCCCATACTTCCATAACCTCCTGTTTTTCCGGTTATTTATTTGTAATGCGAAAAATTCCGGCTTATTGCCCTTAATTTATTTCCGGCTTTCTTTGGATTCAGTTTTAACTAGTTGATTTAGCTATTAGCGATTTCCGGACTATTGCCCCCTTTTCCATTTTGAAAAATCGTAATAGCCTGAAAATCGAACGTAATCAAACCAATAAATTAGGAATGTAAAAGAGGTAACCAGGTAAATAAAAGTAGGCTGATTGTATGGTTCTCAACCGTTGCTTATAGTTTGATATAGTCAAAAAAGCATAGGAGAACAGCGATGGAGCATTCAAACAAGCTCAGAGCCGGCGATTCATTTCCGACTTTAGCTGCAACAAAACTCGATGGTTCTACCGTTACATTGGGAAAACCACAGGGAAATACAACATGGCAAGCAGTGTTTGTTTATCGAGGAAAACATTGTCCACTATGTACGAAATACTTGAATGAAATTGAGAATTTTAGACAGGCTTTTGCTGATACTGGTATTGATATTCTTGCAGTATCCGGAGACTCCAAAGAGCAGTTAGAGGAGCACTTAGAAAAACTGGATGTCAACTTCCCTATTGCTTATGGCCTCACAGAAGAACAGATGAAAACACTGGGCTTATACATCTCCGTTCCTCGCTCTGACCAAGAAACTGATCACAACTTTGCTGAACCTGGCCTTTTCGTTGTCAATGAAAATGGCAAGTTACATGTTGTTGATATATCAAATAATCCATTCGTAAGGCCAGAGTTAGGCGCACTTTCAAGAGGCCTCGCTTGGATACGAGATCCCAGCAATCACTACCCAATACGCGGCACGTTAAAATACTAATTCTTCACTTGATAACACCAGTTTCTCTCGCTATTCACTTTCCACCACTGCAACAGCCTCTTTTGGCCGACACAACCAAGCTGCAAAATTGCGGATTTGAGGCAGCACAGTCAGGTTAAGAAACAGTGCGAATGGCCACGCCATTAAGAAACTTTGCCCCCACACTGGTGGCCATTCAGCGCTGAATCCCATTTTTACGCCGGAAATCAACCCAGACATCATGGTGGCCATTGTTAACGATGACAGAAGTGTCGAAATCCAGAATTGCTTTTTACTCATAATGCATACTCTCCTATTGAACATTTATGAAAAAAGTATAAACCTAACCATAAATAGTAAAAACAGGTGAAAGTTGAACCGTGGATTCCATATTTGGAAATATTGATGACCTATTTTTGTTCTGCAAAGTCGTGGAACAAGGCTCGCTGCAACGAGCATCAAAGCATCTAAATCTACCGCAATCTACAGTGTCGCGGCGTCTGGCCGCCTTGGAAACCCGGCTAAATGTCAGGCTGCTGGAAAAGAAAGGGCGCGAGCTGACCCCAACAGAGGTCGGGATACTTGCTTTCGAAAACCTAAACAGTGGCATGGAACTGATTGAATCCGGTATTGAGAGCTTCACCGAACAAACGAATCAAGTTGCCGGTCGGGTGCGATTGTCTGTTCCGCACAGTTTCTATCGTTCTTTTATCGCATCGACGATCGAAAAATTCCTCAAAACCTATCCGAAGGTGCAACTTGATTTGCTTCTGAACAACGAGCAGGCAAAACCTGAAACAGACAGGGATTTATTAATAACCTTCGATATTGAAGATATGAATGACATGATTGCCAGGCCAATCTTCACCGCAAAGCATGGCTTTTTCGCAAGTGAAGAATATATCCGGCAATGCGGTGAGATTTCTGCCCCATCAGACCTCGCAGCACTTGACTGGGTAACCGTAGAGCGGAAAAGCAATTTTGCCTTCTTCCGTGACGGACAATTAGTTGAAGAGCATCAAATTAAACCTCGACTGGTCGTCAACGACATCAGGGCCGTTGTTGATGCTGTAAGCAGAGGTCTTGGTGTCGCTTCACTGCCGCTCAGACATGCCAGTGAAGCCAACAATTTAATACAGTTGCTACCAGACTATCACCGCAGCGACCGCCAGTCTTATCTGGTATATAAGGCCAGAAAGTATCAGCCTAATGCTGTTCGTATCCTCATTAAGGCTTTGCTGGAAGAAGGCATACAGATGGATAGGTCAGACGCTTAATCTTCCTATACTCTATAGTGATTTAGTCATATCTAAATCCTGTAGGGAATGCGCTATGGGTCGACTCTTGTTTCTGTTTATTGCCTTTATCATCTTCGGAAGCCAGCATCTTGCAGCATTGGCCGTGAGTGATTCTGAAAAATATGTCCGCGCCCGTGAGCATATGGTCCAAAGCCAGCTAAGCAAGCGTGGCATTGTAGACAAGCGAGTGCTAATGGCTATGAAAAAGCTTCCACGACACCTTTTTGTCCCGAAAATACTGGCTTTCAAAGCCTATACGGATTCCCCCCTGCCGATCGGCGAAGGACAGACCATATCACAACCCTATATCGTTGCCCTGATGACGGAGCTGCTTGAACTCACTGGCAGTGAAAAAGTACTCGAGATAGGAACCGGCTCTGGATACCAGGCAGCGGTACTTTCGGAGCTAGCCAAGGAAGTGGTTAGCATCGAGATCAAGGAAAAGCTCTGCATTAAGGCCCGCAAACTGCTGGACTCTCTGGGTTATACCAATGTTGAAGTACGATGTGGTGACGGCTACTTTGGTTGGAATAAGGGTGCGCCCTATGATGCCATAATGCTCACCGCCGCTGTTGACCATATCCCTCCGCCCCTTTTAACGCAGCTCAAAGATGGAGGGCTGCTGGTTCTTCCTCTGGGAAACCCCTTCAGCTATCAGAATCTTGTTCTCGTCACCAAAAAAGGTGATGACTATAAGGTTTGGCAAATCGCCGGGGTTCTCTTTGTTCCCATGACCGGACACGCAATGCAGACTTCCGGTGAATAACAATGACTCTCCCTGTAGTTTTTCTGGTATCCCTCTCGTCTCTTGCCTTCGAGATACTTCTCGCCAGGATCTTCTCGATCAGTCAATGGAATCACCTCTCTTTTATGGTGATCAGTATCGCGCTATTCGGCTTTGCTGCAAGCGGTACCGTACTTAGTATTCTCGATTCAAGGAAAAGTGGCTGGGTCAAACAATTAGCTACAGAGAAAGCAACAACGGTTTTAGTTCTTCTCTACAGCTGCTCAACACTTACTTCTTTTATTATTCTTACCAAGCTTCCCATTGATTACTTCAGGCTGGCACTGGAGTCGATTCAGGCATTCTATCTTTTTCTCTCCTATGCGCTTCTCGCGATACCATTTTTCCTCGCTGGTTTGGTTGTTCTGACTGCTTATGTCGAACAGCCGGAAAGCACAGGAATAATCTACTTTTCCAATATGACCGGTTCTGCTCTGGGAACTATCCTTCCCTCCCTATTACTACCTTTTATCGGGGAGGGAAAACTCGTCGTGACCGTTGCAATAGTCCCCCTTTGTTATGTCACTACAGCCGTTTATATAAAGAATAAAGACAACATCAGTTCCCATTTTCCTGTCCGGAATCTTATTATTCCCCTAATAAGTGTTTGTTCTATTCTGCTTGCTGCAACTTTGCTATTCACCCCCTGGGGCGGTGCTCAGCTGGCTGTCACCCCTTCACCATATAAATCACTAAGCCAGCTTCAGCAATTTCCCTATTCAACTATCACAGAATCGCACAGCAGCATAACCGGTAAAACAGAGACAGTATCCAGCCCCTATATCCGTTATGCACCGGGCCTAAGTCTTAAATTTAGTGGCAACCTTCCTGTGCAAAAATCCATTTTCCGGGACGGAGACGAACAACTGGTTCTCTATGGGGCTGAAGGCAATTTAAGGACGTTCGACTTTGCGAAATTCACTTTGCCGACGATAGGCTACGATATTGTCCCTTCCCCGCAAAGCGCCCTTCTTATCCTTAGAGAAGGAGGAACCAGCATTCCGACGGCACTTGCTGCCGATGTCCCGGAAATCACCGTTATTCATGAAAGTCCCATCATATCTCTGGCCATAGGGAAACATTATAATTTGCACACGACGTCTGAAAATCCTCGGATATTTCTCAAGCAATCACAAAGAAAATACGACATCATCCATCTTGAAAACTGGGGAACATCCCTGCCCGGCTCAACAGCTCTGAGTCAGGAGTACCTTTTTACCACGGAAGCCTTCGGAGAGTACCTGAACCACCTTTCTGAAAAAGGGGTCATTATCATTTCACGCAAGCTGCTTCTTCCTCCTTCCGACTCAATCCGTCTTTTTTCCACTGCACTTCAGGTTCTATGGGAGCGCGGCATAAAAAAACCACAGCATCACCTTGTTCTATTTAGAAACTGGGGGATTTACACGCTGCTCGTCAGCAAAAATCCTATTGAAGATATTGAAATTCAGACGGTTTTTGCTGAAAGGCTAAATTTTGACATTGTTTATATCCGGGATATGCAGCCTTCTCTTGCTAATCGCTTCAATATTTTCGAATTCCCCCATCATTACCTTGCCATCGAGAAGCTAATCCAGCATTACAGCGAAAATAGAGAGAAACAGTTTTTTGATGGTTACCTTCTGGATACAGCGCCACAGAATGACGACAGGCCGTTTCCAGGCCGCTTTATCAAATGGGATAGATTAGATGACTTGTACTTGAGCTTGGGAAGCAGGCCTTATTCTATGCTTCTTTCCGGAGAGATCGTCATTGCTGTCGTTTTTTTAGAAGCGCTGGTTGTTGCTACCCTGCTGTTATTGCTTCCCAAATTGCTAGCCAGAAGAAGAAAAGAATCCGTTCCTTTAGCACAGAAGTTTTACTTCTTCTCCATCGGAGCGGGATTCATGTTCGTAGAGATCTATTTTATCAAGGCCTATATCCTGATCTTTTCCAGTCCGGTATTCAGCTTTACTTTTGTCCTGGCAGGTATTCTGCTCTCTTCCGGGATCGGCGGGTGGTGGTCTCAGAAAATGAGGAAGAATGCAGTTATCTATTCTCTTACGACTCTCCTCCTAGCACTTCTTGGTATTATTATCTTTATAGATCAGCTACTAGATTACCTTCTTGGATTACCCGAGCTTCTACGTTATTTATTCGCTCTGCTTATACTCTTTCCACCAGGGATTTTAATGGGGGTGCCATTCGCACTGGGAATGCGTAGTCTGCTTACAACCCCTTTACAGCGGGCTTATGCCTGGGCGATGAACGGATGCGCCTCGGTTCTCACTTCTATTGTTGCGGCTGGACTTGCCCTGCACTTCGGCATCCAATCCATTATGCTTTGCGCAACAGCATTCTACTTATTAGCGGCACTTTGCTCGAAAGGCGCCGGGACGAATCAGATTGGTAGGCTACCTTGAGTTGATACAATGGAGTCACCTAACTTTATATCCATTCTTGATTTTGTATTACAAACCCTTACAGTACTGAGTTTAATGGCACGCTAAACTATATTAAATTTATTTTGATTATTGTCATAAATGCATATTAAGCCAAATATATAATAACTTTATACCTCACTCCCTTATAACCATATAGCTTCATACTACAAATTCAGTGTTTATATAAAGAACAACCATATTGCCATTAATTTTTGATACTGACATTTCTTAGCACTGTCATTTTAAATAAACATCATTAACCTAATTAATAATAAATGAGATGAATATGTTTTTAGCGTCAAAACTTAAAAAGGAAAACGCTTCACTACGTAAAAGCTTATCTGAACTAACGGCTCAACATAAAGCAGAAACTGACCAGCTACTTCAAAAAATAAAAGAAAACGAACGACAACTAATTAAGGTAACTAATGAAAACCAGTTAGAATCACAAATAATGTCCAGCCATCTTAAAGGTGGTGAAATGTTAGATAATATTCGTAATGGGTTGGCCAGCAGTGCTGATCACCTCATGCATGAAAACAAGACATTACAAACGATCAGTGAAGGTTATGCATATGCATTAGACGGATTGAATACCCTTGCTGAACGCATAAGCCTACAAACTCAAAATAGTAGCAATGCAGCTCAGGTTTTAGATGAAACTGCCGCATTGATTGGCAACCTTGTTGGTACAATTCAAGAGATTTCCGATCAAACAAACCTGTTGGCTCTCAACGCAGCAATTGAAGCAGCCCGAGCCGGTAATGCAGGGCGTGGTTTTGCTGTTGTTGCTGATGAAGTGCGAATGCTTGCCAATAAAGCCCACGAAGCCAGTAGCAAAATTGAATCTTCAGTTAAAACAGTATTGACTCAATCCAAAGAGATAAAAGAATCAATCAATTTAAATAAGGAAAGTGCTGCAGAGCTTTTAAATACCACAGAGCAACTAGGGAATGAACTCGATGAAATGAAAGAAAAATCCCATCATATGCAAAGTGTGATTCACACGGCATCCGTCAGAACTTTCCTTGATACAGTTAAGCTTGATCACGCAGTATGGAAAAACAATATTTATCAAAAAATCGCTCTTAACCAGTTTAATACTGGGGTGAACAGCCACAAAGAGTGCCGTCTGGGTAAGTGGTATTTTGAAGGAAGCGGGGCAAAAAACTTCAGTCACCTTAATGGATTCAAAAAAATAAACTCTCCTCACGAAAAAGTGCACAGTTCAGGCCGTGAAGCGCTTCAGGCTGGTATGAATAATGAGTTTGAGCTCATGCTTCAACACATCAATGCAATGGAGTCTGCCAGTGAAGAGGTCGTCTTTAATATCGATGGTTTACTTGAAGAGATTCTGCATTGAGTTTATCGATATTTAAACGTTAAAGCCGAGGTTCAAAAATTTCGCCCTCAACTGATAATCAACAAACAATCTCCTATCTACCCAACTTTATACGATTGTCAGTTGAGGATTACCTTAGATGATTAAAAAGGCGAAAGAATCATCGTCGATCAACCCTGAAAAATAAACTTTCAGACCTGCATCACAAAATTACTGTTAATTTTGTCAAAGTCATGCCATTTTATAAGCCTAAAGGATTTATCAGGAAGGATTACACAGCATGACAGATTTCCCCCCGGACGTTCCTGCTCCCACACGTGCTAAATTCCATAAAGTCATGTCGAATTTATTCAATCGAGTCGGCTTTAATGATGAAGACATCAAAAATCTAACTCCTCACACAGATCCCCTCATTCATTCTGCACCAGGTTAAACCTTTTCTGTTTTTTATCCGGAATTATCGACGCGAGCAGCTCCCTCCGGACAAATACCGTGTTGTAAACAGCAGAACACAGCTGAAAACAAACCAGTATTCCCTGAAAACCAAAAGCTATATTACGACTCAACCCTTTAAGCAAGATTATGTTTTTTTCTGATCGTTTCATCATACGTCATCAAGCCATTTTCCATCTGGCACGGATCGTCATTGCCTGTGCTATCGCCCTTCTAATCCTTCATATTTTCTCGATCCCTCACGGCAGCTGGGCGCTTATTACAATCATTGTTGTTATGGGCCCGGTATCGTATCTCGGCTCAGTGCTGACTAAAGCCAACCAGCGCCTGCTCGGAACGCTGGTTGGCGCATCATTAGGTTTTACGCTCTACCTACTGCCAATGAACCTGTCAGTGTTTCATGATGCGATCCTGTTAATTTTCATCGCTGTAGCAATGTACTTTGCTCATGGTCGCCACTCTTATGCCGCTATTTTAGTTGGCATCACTCTAGTGTTAGTCGCCGGTACCGGCCCCGGAGACCTGGAGGTGGCTGAATGGCGCACGCTGAATGTGATACTTGGTACGGTGATTAACTATGCCTGTGGTCGTTTGTTCTTCCCATCTCGCGCCATGGTGCACTTTCAAATGCTGGTGAGTGAGTTTTTACAACTTAGCAGTGATTACTATTTACTGCACAGCCAGGAACTTGCCAGCGACGACGAGCATATGGAATACAATATGAAGTTGCTCAGTGTAAATTTAGCCAAGCAGCGAAGCTTAATGGTTCACGTACAAAAAGAATGGCATGGTGATAAACAAGAAATTGCGGATATTGTTATTTCTGAAAGACGTGTATTAAGTATTCTTGAAAACCTGATAAACAGCCGCTGGGAGACAGTGACAAAGCTTCATCAGAACACAACTGGGCGGGAATTACTTGCTGCCAATGAGACACTTTTTGAAACCATTAACCAACTCAGTCTTGAAGTTGACACTGGAGAAGTGAAACAAGTTCTGTCTCAAGATATTGAGTTGAACCTTACCCTATCTCCACCAGAGACACAGCATGTTCCAACCGATTTTTCTGATCAGAATATCAACCAGTTCGGTTATTTGTGGCTTAACCACCAGCTAGTTCAATACCTCAGCGCACTCTCTTTTTGCTTGAGTAAGGTTTTTAACCACTCACTAGATAAAGCAAAATGACGACAGCGCAGAGTGCAATTTGAATAAAAAAGAGTGAAGCCACAAGGCTTCACTCTTTCTTTTTCATCAGTAAATCAGCGTTAGCAGAAAGTTTTTCGGCTATTTCTTCGGCTGAATAACCAGAACAATACCTTCAACCCGAATCACTTCAACTAATGTTCCAGCATCAATCGCCTCATCAGCTTTTGCCAGCCAGGAGGTGTCCCCCATTCGGATTCGTCCCTGCCCTGGCGGGAAAGGCGCATCCAGTCGACAAGTCTGGCCAACCATTTGCTCGTTACGTTTATTCAACGTACTGGCCTGATCGTCTGCACGATCTTTACGATGCTGATAGCGCCACCAAAGCCAGGTAGAAAACAGCGAAAAGACTGCAAAGGTCAGCCATTGCAGTGACCAGCTCATCGGAATCATTGTCATCAACAGTCCGACAAGTAAGGCAGAAACACCTAACCACAGTAGGTAACCCGCAGTTCCCACCAACTCCAAAAGCAGTAACACAAGGCCCAGCGCAAGCCAGTGCCAGAAGTTCATCTGCTCAAGCAGTTCAATCATTCTTCAGATCCTTTTTTAACCGTGCTGGCTGTCTTTGGCTGATTCAACAATTCAGCAATACCTGCAACAGACCCCATCAGACCCGTCGCTTCAAGCGGCAGCATAATCACTTTACCATTCTCAGACTGACCAATCGATTTCAGCGCATCAGTATATCCCTGTGCCACGAAGTAGTTCACAGCCTGCAGATCACCTTTTGCGATAGCCTCAGATACCATTGATGTTGCTCGCGCTTCTGCTTCAGCAGCACGTTCACGAGCTTCAGCCTGAAGAATAGCAGCCTGCTTTTCACCTTCCGCACGCAAGATTTCTGATTGCTTGTGACCCTCTGCTCGCAGGATCTCAGCCTGACGAATACCTTCTGCTTCCAGAATTTCTGCACGCTTATTACGCTCAGCCTTCATCTGCGCATTCATCGCCGCAGTCAAATCTGCTGGTGGCTGCACATCGCGGATTTCGATACGGGTAACTTTAATACCCCATGGATTAGTCGCCTCATCGACAATCGTCAGCAACTGGCCGTTGATTCGGTCACGCTGAGACAGCATTTCATCCAGCTCCATTGAGCCAAGCACAGTACGGATATTGGTCAGTGTCAGGTTACGGATCGCGTGTTCCAGATCGTTGACTTCATAAGCCGCTTTTGCCGCATCAATAACTTGCACAAAACACACAGCATCAATGGTCACGTTTGCGTTATCACGGGAAATGACTTCCTGAGCCGGAATATCCAACACTCGCTCCATCATATTGATTTTGTTACCAATAGAATCAATAAAGGGAACAATCAGGTTCAAGCCAGGACGTAACGTCTTGGTATAGCGACCAAATCGCTCAACTGTCCATTCGTTTCCCTGCGGGACAGTTTTTACGCCGGCAGCAATAAATACAATCGCGACGAAGAGAAAAGCTCCCACTGTAATTAACGTATCGTATGGCACTATACACTCCTTAAATAAACACCATTCATAATGCACCAGATTACATCAACCCATTGAATATTCATACAAATGAAATATTAATTACTAAAAAAAGAACATCCGCCTTTACGGATGTTCTTAATAAGAATGAAATTAGGAATAGATTAAAATTCGAAATTAGAGCTAAATTCGGAACTGACCAAGTAACCGCTCAAGTTGCTGGCATTGCCTTGCCAGTTCATCAAAGGCTTTTTCTGTATTTTGGACGCGACCGACCATATCTTCACTCATATCAGCAATGGTCTGAACATTACTGCTGATCCCGTCACTCACCTGGCTCTGTTGAGTCGATGCTGCTGCAATCTGAACGTTCATGTCATTAATGACATTAATGGAATTGGTAATGACATCCAATGAGTCTGTTGCAGACTGAGCCTGCTCAACCGTCTCATTACCCCGGTTACGACTACTTTCCATAGCCACAACCGCTGCATGAGCCCCTTGCTGCAATCTTTCAATCATTACCTGAATTTCACCGGTACTCGCCTGAGTCTTACTTGCCAGAGTCCTTACTTCGTCGGCAACCACGGCAAAACCTCTTCCCTGCTCACCGGCTCGGGCCGCTTCAATCGCCGCATTCAACGCCAGTAAGTTCGTCTGATCTGCGATACCACGGATCACATCCAGAATTGAGGCGATGTTGCCAACATCATGCTCAAGGTTACTGATAACACCATTAGCTGATTCAATTTCATCAGCCAACTGATAAATAGATGCAACAGTACTTCCTAACACATCTTTTGCCGTTTCAGACTCATTGCTGGCACTCTGACTCGCTTCTGCTGCTTCATTAGCATGTGAGCTGACATCATCAATGGTGGCACTCATCTCGTGAACAGCAGTCGCAACATGTGTACTTTCTTCACGTTGTTTAACCGCGCCATGTACAACGCCTTCTGTCTGTGCATGAATCTGACGAGTCTCACCCTGTACTGATTTCAGGGTCGCAGCAACTTCCGTTATCGTGTGATGGATACGGGAAACAAACTCGTTAAACGAACCAGCTAACTGACCAACCTCGTCACTGCTCTCTACTTTGACTCGTTGAGTCAAATCACCGTCCCCACTTGCAATATCATTCATAGCAACAGACAGGCGCTTAACAGGCGCAATAACGAGGCCTGAAACAACCCATGACAATAACAGTGAGATGATAATTGTCGCAAACAAACCAACCTGGAGAATACGAGTCGCTGTTGCCAGTTGATTGTCGATACTGGCTTTAAGAGTGTTCTGCGAGGTCTGAATTTCTTTACGGAAATCTTTCACGTGACCGCGCAATACATCAAATTCAGCTTCAATAACTTTCTGGTTTTCGTCGTAGTAAAACTGCGCCAGTTCCGGCTCATCAATCATGGTGCGGTAATGAGCAGCCCAACGATTAAATGCCATTTCCAGTTTTACTAACCGCTCGCGGTTACTTTCACTCAAAAAGCCTATTTCGATCAGGCGATTCGGTGACAATAAACGCGGTAACGCCTTAGGAAGATCATCATAAAATTCTTCCTGAAAATAACGAATACGTTCCGGGTTATCCTCTGCCAGAATTACCCCCTGTCCGGCAGCCATCATCTGATACATATCACGATAACCGTCATCCAGTTCTTCCTCTACAGGCAAAACTTCGTCTGTCAGTAGCTTCCCTGCATTTGCCTGCTCATGTGACACTACGGATATCACCGTAAATAATGCTGAAAACAGAATAATCACAAGTGCAACCGGAGAAAAAAACTTCCACCGGAATGTCAGATTCTTAAACCACAACATATTAACTTCCCGAACCATTGAACACTTTTGCATATGAGGCGCTAACCATAGCGACAAATACGTACTGCATCCAACACAAAGCCATACAAATGCATGATTTAATTACTTAAAATCGAGTCATTTCACTTATTGCAACAGTTGCTGCTGATAATGGGTCAATAACACCACAAGCAAAGAGGGTTTATTTTTAAGAATGCAATCTTAATTGAAGATGATTAATAAGAATTGTGACCGACAACACGTGCTGATGATCGATGTAACTACCTTTTTATGCTGTTATACGATCTTGCTCGCAGCCATAGTCAACTTGAGTCACACAAGTCACATCAAAGATATTTTATAGTCATAAATTTGTAATATTCGACATTATCCAGCAAAGCATTATTAATATATTGCCACTTTGCATCATAATATGTTTTCATTAGCCCGATTTATAATAAGGTGCCTAAAAATAAGGCCCGCAAAAAGTCAGGCTCATTAAAAATGTCACGAAGCAATACTCTTTGTAATCAAAAGGAAATTGTTTTTCCTGAAGGCGAACAGCTTGTATCTACTACCGACCTAAAAGGTGTCATCACTTACTGCAATCCATCTTTCTGCCGTGTTGCAGGCTATAGTGAAGACGAACTTTTGGGTCAGAATCACAATATCATCCGACACCAGGACATGCCTAAAGCCGCATTTGCCGACTTATGGGCACGGTTGCGTGAAGGAAATGCATGGCGCGGCATTGTGAAAAACAAAGCCAAAAGTGGTGATTATTACTGGGTAGATGCTTATGTGACGCCTATCTATGAAAACGGCAGGATCACCGGCTACCAATCAGTTCGGGTAAAACCCAAAGCTCACTGGGTGAAAATAGCGACCACGGCATACCAGCAACTGCTTAAAGCTGAAAAACGCGGGCGACGCGCAGCCTTTGCTCTTCCTGACAGCCTGAAATATACAGCCTTAGCAACAGCTTGCGCCCTTCCTGCCATGAGCAACCTGCTTGATGGCGGGTTCAATATGCAAGCCGCCTTGTCTTTAACCCCTGTCGCCGTTATTGGCCTACTTTTCCGTCAGGAGCTGTTTGACACCCCAATTCGCCTGAAAGAATTACGTCAACGCTATGACAGCATCAGCCGTCTGATTTTCTCGGGCAGTGATCGCTTCTCTGTTGCGGATTACCACCTGAAAATGGCATCAGCCCGTATCCGTACCGTACTTGGACGAATGACTGATTCAGCAGCTCCGCTGCATGATCTGGCCGATCAGCTGAGTGACTCTGCCACTAAAGTAAATCAAGCTATTTCTGTCCAAAACCGAAACATCCAGCATGTTGCCGATGCAATGGAAGATATTTCTGATTCAGCACGTTCTGTCGCGTCACATGCCGTTCAGAGTAATTCATTGCTGAATGAAACCCGTGATCATTGCAGGCAAACACGAATTCAACTTGATTCAACTCAGCACAGTCTTCATGACCTGTCATCTCAGGCAGAACAGGCCACAAAGGCAACCCGACAGCTCAGTTCTGAGGCTGATAAAGTCAGTACCGTGATGACTGAAATCAGAGGTATTGCTGAGCAGACAAACCTGTTGGCACTAAATGCAGCCATTGAAGCAGCACGCGCGGGAGACAACGGACGCGGTTTTGCTGTGGTTGCTGATGAAGTCCGGGCATTGTCTTCAAGAACGCAAAATGCCACTGAGCAAATTCAATCAAGCATTTCACAGATGGTTACCACTATTAATGAGTGGCAGGCATTGATTGAAAGTAACCGTGATAAAACCAATGAATGTGTTGATATCGCCGAGAAAGGTGCTAAATGCCTGCAGCTGGTTGAATCCAATATGCAGTCAATCAACGACCTGATCAGTGAAGTATCAACGTCTGCCTCGCAGCAGGAACAACTGTCTGAGCAGACCAACCAGCATATCCATGCCATCGCGGAAGCTTCACAGCATAACTTGCAGGAAGTAGCTCAGGTTGAGCAAAGCAGCTCAACACTGAAAAAACGGGTTGATGACTTCCACCAGCTTGCAGCCCGCTTCGAAGAAAAGTAAGCCATTACTTATCTTTCAGCTGTTTATCCACGGCAACTGTAACTCACAGTTGCCGTCTTTTAACGCCTGTCCTCTCCATACAAAAACCGTAGCAATATAAAACAGCCCCAAAACAAACTTGCTGAACCAGTGCCATGTTTGTCTTTCCCGGCAAAAAAGCGTTTAATAAAACAGAACATCTGGATAAATAATACCAATCAGGATAAGTAAGTGTGTGATTATTGCGCCGGAAAAATCACCTAGAACAAGGAAGAATTTGCAGTTACTAGTGGCGCTAATTACAAAAATTATGACGCTGTAATAGGTGATTTTAACCAGCAAGAACGCTCATATATTTATGCTGATTGGTATAAACGTTCGAATTTTGAAGGGATATTCAAAATGAGTACTTCCAGCCTGTCTGTGTTAATCGCTTTTTTCATTTTCTTGCTTGCGGCTGTCATCACCCGGCCAATCGCTAAAGCAACTCAGGTTCCGCACCCGATTTTACTAATCCTTACCGGGTTACTGCTTCATTCGACGCAAGAACTGGTGCCCTTGCCGCTTGGAGCACTGACAACCAAAGAATTTGCCCATGACATTATTCTGATGGTCCTGCTGCCAACTCTGGTGTTTGAGACCGCGTATAACATGGACATCAGTAAACTTAATGCCAACCGACTGCCTATCTTTGTACTGGCATTACCGGGTGTTCTAATTTCAACCTTTACCGTAGCCCTGCTTGTTGCCCTGTTGACTCCGCTAGATGTATCACTGGCACTCCTGTTGGGGGCTATTCTCAGCGCCACCGATCCCAGTGCCGTCATATCCGCTTTTCGCCAACTTGGCGCCCCGAAAGATTTGATCATGTTGATCGAAGGGGAAAGCCTGTTCAATGATGCAACAGCGATCACGCTAACTAAAATTCTGGTAGCTGTATTTACGATTGGCGGAACCCTTGGCTCAGCCCTGCTGTATGGCAGTCATCTCTTTTTGCTGACCCTTATCGGCGGTATCGCCAGCGGATGGATTTTAGCCCGCATACTACTGAAGCTATGGAAAAAAATGCCGGATGACCCTTTTCTGGAAATAAGCCTCAGCCTTTTACTTGCCTTTGGCAGCTATCTGTTTGCAGAAGAGATACTCAATGCCAGCGGCATTGTTGCAACCACCACAGCCGGGCTGACCCTGGCAATGAATGTCCCGCTACCAATATCACGTCACTCTCAGCAGTATCTGAACCACTTTTGGTCTTATCTTTCATTTATTGCCACAGCCAGCGTTTTCCTTATCGTAGGGCTATGGATGGATCTCAGCCTAATCTGGGAAAACGCCGGAATTTCACTTGTTGTCCTGATTATTCTCTGGGTTTCCCGTGCCCTAATCGCTTACCTGCTGCTACCGCAGGTGGGCCGAATACAACGACAAGATAAAGCCATCCCCATCGAATACCAGCATCTGGTTTTTGTCGGTGGTATGCGCGGCGCAGTAACCATGGCTCTGGCTATGGGGCTGGTGACATTGCTCGGCGACGAAACCTTGCTCTCCATTGCCATCAATGTCGTGTTCTTCTCAACCCTGATTCAAGGCCTACTGATTAAGCCGCTGACATCGCATCTATGCCTTCGTGAGCAGGATATCAACGACAATATTGCAACCGCTGAAATCACCTTATCAGCCCTTCGACAAGGACGTCAGGCCCTCGAGCCTTTGCTCCGTACCGAACTATCGACAAGACAAGCACCGAAAACGCTGTCTGATCGAATCGAACCATTGATTAAGCAGCAAGAAAAACAGCTTCATCACTGGTTCAGTGCCGAAGTTGGCCCCATAGGACTATGGAACAGGCTGATGCTGCGTTGCTCCAGTGTTGAAATTGGTTATTTATATCAGCTCTTTGATCAAGGCCTGATCAGTGCCACTGTCTATGAAGAGCTAAAAAACTCGCTGGATGAACAAATGGAAGCAATTCGACACGAGTACACCAGACCTGGCTTTTCTCTTCTTCCTCGAGAAATGAGTTCTCTGCTGCACAAAATTCACACCTTCATTTATAAACAACCTCATCGATTAGTCGAGCAAGAGTATGAAATGGCGCTGGCACGAATGATCAGCTGTAACAGTGTGCTCTCAGAGCTAAAATTATGGGCGGAAGAAGAGCAAATTCCTAACGCTGTGGCGGAAAGTGTCGAAAAAATCTGGCAAGGGTGGCTGACAAGCAGTGAAGAAAAAGTCCGTGTACTGGAAAATCAGCATCCAGATATTGCCAAAAAGGTTCAAAGCAGACTCCTAGAGAACTACTTACTCACTGCTGAATACGAGCAACTGGAACAATACGCCCGGCAATACCTGTTATCTGAAGACGACGCTGAGAAAATCAAAGCTGCACTCAAATCTCAGATTAAGTAGTGCGCCTCTTGCCGACTCATTGAAAGGTTGATCGAATTTTGCCTGATTATTAACAATAAAAAGTCATCAAATAATGTCGTTGTATGCATTTGAAGCATCAGGTGAGTTATTATCTCCGCATGACTTCTCATTACAGTGCTTTTGATTCATGTACCAGCAAACTCTGAAAAACACCTTTGGTTTTGATGCCCTTCGCCCGGGCCAGGTAGCCGTGATCACCCGTATCCTAAATGGTGAATCATCCGCGGCTATCTTCCCGACAGGCTCAGGTAAATCGCTTTGTTACCAGTTGCCAGCGGTACAACTTCCTCACCTGACATTAGTGATTTCTCCGCTGCTGGCACTAATGAAAGATCAGCTTGATTTCCTTCGCAGTAAAAATATCCCTGCTGCATCAATTGATTCCACCTTAAGCTGGGATGAAAGCCAGCAAGTAATGCAAGGCGTCAGAAACGGTGAAATCAAAGTGCTGATGATTTCAGTCGAACGCCTCAATAACGAGCGTTTCCGTCAGTTCATCTCGCAAGTACCGATTTCTCTGCTGGTCGTAGATGAAGCGCACTGTATTTCCGAATGGGGACATAACTTCCGACCTGATTACCTAAAACTACCTGTCCATCGCCAGTGGCTAAACATTCCGCAGGTTTTATTGTTAACCGCGACTGCGACACCAGCGGTTATCGAAGATATGAGTCATAAATTTGGCATCGAGCAAAACAACATCGTCATCACCGGTTTTTATCGCTCAAACCTAGATCTGACCATCGCCCCGACTGCTGAAGCCGATAAGCAGCAAGCATTGCTTTCTCAGTTAGAGCAAAGCCCACAACAGCCAACTATCGTTTATGTCACTCTGCAAAAAACAGCAGAGAATTTGGCGCAATGGCTAAACCAACACGGCTACAAGGCGCAGGCCTACCATGCAGGTATGGACAGCGAACAACGTCAGCAGATTCAACAGGCTTTCATGGCCGGTCAGCACAACTGCATCATTGCTACCATCGCGTTCGGTATGGGGATCGACAAAGCTGATATCCGCCAGGTTATTCACTATGATCTGCCGAAATCAATTGAAAACTACAGCCAGGAAATAGGCCGTGCCGGACGTGATGGTCAGCTTTCACACTGTACGGTGCTGGCAAACAAATCCAGTGTAAACGTACTTGAAAATTTTGTTTATGGAGACACACCGGACCTTGATGCAATCGCCTTCATCCTGTCACAAATCCAGGCGAGTCCGGGTCAATGGGAAGTGATGCTGTCACGTCTGTCCCGCGACAGTAATATTCGTCTGCTGCCCCTCAAAACCTTACTGGTCTATCTCGAAATGCAGCAAATCATCGAACCACAGTACACCTACTTTGCTGATTACCGCTTCAAGATGATTCAGGACCAACAATCTATCATTGAGCACTTCCAGGGCGAGCGTCGTCAGTTCGTCAGCCAGATCTTTGCCTGCTCACCAAAAGCTCGCACCTGGCACACAGTTGACTTCGAAGCACTCTGGCAAGGTTGTCAGGCTGAGCGAAAGCGTGTTGTATCAGCTATCGATTACTTCAATGAAAAAGGTTGGATCGAGCTGGAAAGCAAACAGATGACGGACGTCTATAAAGTCATTAATCCGAATTTTAACATTCAGGAGTTGGCTTCATACCTCTACGATCTATTCCAACAAAAAGAGAATAGCGAGATTGAGCGCATCACACGGATGCTGAGTTTCTTTGAGAGCAGCCAGTGCCTGAGCCATACACTGGCAGATTATTTTGCCGATGCGAACGCACCTCACGAATGCGGACACTGCTCTGTTTGCCGCGGCAAAGTCGCAGAGCTAGTGAACTCAGAGCCTCTGCCGGAAATTACAGTCAACACACTCAAAACCTGGTGCGATCCGTTTATCACAGCCTGCCCAACACCACCGTCAACAGCAGCAATTACCCGCTTTTTGAGTGGCATGACCTCGCCGTTAAATACCAAAGTGAAAGCAAGACAGATGAGTGGATTTGCCAAACTTGAAGCCTACTCTTTCCGTCAAACCAAAGAGCTAGTATCCGAAGTATTTCCTGAACTCAAATAATCTACTGCGTTACTTACCTTTATCACACAGAGCCTTCGGGCTCTGTGTCTGATCCGCTTTCCTCAACTCCATCAATCACTCACACGGGAATATAAAAACTTCACGTACATTTTTACTTTCAGGTGATTGCATAAAACTCACTTTTCATCATTAATAAATAGCGATCTTCATCACGAAGTTTTAGAATAGTCTCATAATATCAATGGAAATAGAGTTATAGCCATGTCAAACGAAGATCTACAATACGAAACTTGTGAAGCTTGCGGCGTATCAGCAGAAATGGGCTTTATCATCAAGGAAGGCGATGAAGTAGCTGAAGTAAAAGTTTTTGCTAACGGTAAAGACGCACTACTGGCAGAGCTGAACAACTACCTTGCTCTGGCAAAAGAAGTTAATGAAAACTTCAAACATGAAGTATCTCCTATTGACGACAACAGTCAGGAACTGACAGCTCGTGTTCAGTTCGAGTGCAGCGCAGAAAAAATGATCTTTGAACTGAAGAGCCGCTCACTGGCTAAATAAAATCAGCTGCTGCATCAAAGCATGCAAATTCCTGCTTTGTTGTAAAAGTACAAAATTCAAGATAAAGCCAATTCCCTGAAGGAATTGGCTTTTTTAATGCCATTAACGAACTATATTTAATCTTACACATTAAATTCCCGTTAAAAGCGCATAAATATCCGGTTAACTGGTCAGATATGCATGGTTGTTTTTTTAGATGTAGTATAAAACTTTACGCACATGGATACGCAAAGCGCATTTTTTCCTGGAAATGCACCTCGTTTTGTATGAAAATGACAGCATATACTTAATGACAAGGCAGCAGGTATTTACCCAATACCGCAAATGAAAAGGAATAGTTCAATGAATAGCCATAAAGCAAAAGTTATCGCCAATTGGAAACCAACTAACGCACGCGAAGCCGCAGCCATGAAAGAGCTGCTGATGCAAGAAATGGGTGTAGCTCCAGAGCATCACCAGGGCGGTACAGGTAAACTTGCTCCAAACTCTGGTCGTGTGATTCGTTAATCACAAGACGTTCGGTATTCGGAAAAGGTGACAGTTTCCCCCTTGCTTGCCCAAACCGAATACCAAAATCCAGCCTGATAAAACCACCAATTATTCTTTGTCGGCTGGCTTTAAAGCAAAACGCCGTATCGTTTATCACGATACGGCGTTTTCTTTTTTAACGGTTCAAGTTAACTTACTTCGTATCTTCCAGCTTATTCCAACGTACTTTACCGTTTGATTCAAAATCGTTTTCTGGCCCACACTCAATTGTAATTTTACCAATTACAAGCACTGCGCCAACGGAGTACTCTTTACCATCGTAAAAACAAACCCGCTGATTCTGCAAAACAGGTTGCAGTGTAATTTCCGGTTTACTTGATACCGACACTTCTTTCGCGGCAATACCAGTAGAAAAACCACTCATTAATAAGCCTGAGCAAACAACAGCAGCTGCCAATTTCTTCATACACTAACCCATCTGAGCAGATAGCAAAAACATCTTCTGAGATAGTAAGTTATCTGAAAGATTATTGAAATGACCAAACTCTATACCGCAGTGATATTGGTACAAAACTCAAACCATCATAACCTGTCCTACCAGGAGTGCTGAACCAAACACTAACAGGAAGGCCACGATTGGAAATACAAATTTAACCCACTTGTTGAATTGAATATCCAGCATCTGCAAGGTCACCAGAACCAAGCCAGTTGGAGCCAGGAACAACATTGCGTACTGTCCCCAGTTATAAGCAGAGACCACGATATCACGTGGGATCATTACCGTATCTGCCAGAGGTGCCATAATCGGCATTGAAAGAACAGCCAAGCCGGACGAAGACGGAACAACAAGACCAAGCAGGAAGAAAATAAACATCTGAGCAACAGCAAAGATACTACCGTGCATACCGGAAACTAAGTCCGACGCATAGGCCAGAATAGTGTCTGAAACCATGCCCTGCTCAAGAACGATGTTCACACCACGAGCCATACCGATAATCAGAGATACTGCAACCAGTTCGGATGCACCTTGAGTAAACGCTTCTACCGCTTCTTTCTCATTCAAACCTGAGATGAAGATAATGATAATCGCAATAGTCAGAAAAGATGCTGCCATTTGCGGGAACCACCAACCGGCTACAGAAACCCCCCATACCATCAGCGGAAAGGCAATTGCGAATAAAGTGAGAATCACCTTACGACGCAAGGTAAAAGGAACTTCTGTATCCAGTTCGCCGTTTTTCAGGAAGCGAGCACGAAACTCTTCACGATCTTCATAAGTATACGAAAACGATGGATTCTTTTTGATTTTTTCGCAGTACCAATACAGGTAACCGATAACGACAGTTACACCGATTAAAAAGCCGAAAGAGCGAATTCCTAATCCTTCAGTAAAGGAAATACCAGCTGCATTAGATGCGATAACCACAGAGAATGGGTTAATAGTAGAGAACGCAGTACCGATAGAAGCCGCCAGGAAAATAGCGCCAACACAAACAATCGAGTCGTAGCCAAGAGTCAGGAATATGGGCACCAGAATCGGATAGAAAGCGACAGCCTCTTCTTCCAAACCACAGGTTGTGCCACCGATTGCCATAACAATAGAAACCAGAGCAACAAACAGGAACTCATTGCCTTTGGTTTTTTTAGACAACGCAACCAGTCCGGCATCAAAAGCACCTGTCTTATTAATGACGCCGATCAGACCACCAAGAATAAGAATGAAGACAATAATATCGGCACCTTCTATTGTCCCCTTTACCATACTTTCAGCTACATCTCCCAAACCTTTTGGTGATTGTTCCAGCCGTTGATAAGTATCAGGTATTGCGATTGGTTTACGAATGGTGCCATTTACGAACTGATCAATATTTATATTGATATTTAACTTCTCTAATTCATCCTGATTTGCGGCAACGCTGGTAACATCACCATACGGACTGGTGACCAGTAAGTTATTACCGTCAGAATTATAAGAAAGCTTTGAATAAGAACCGGCGGGGACAAGCCATGTCAAGCCAATCGCCAATAACATAATTATAAATAAAATTGTAAATGCTGTCGGAAAGCGAAAAGTTTTCCCTAATTTTTCTGTAATAAGCATAAGACGTCCCCAAAGGTTTATCTGGAACAAGTAATTCATTCTTACGCCCGATAAGATATTACGATATCACATAAAAATATGTCGTCTGAGTCGCAAATGAAATAACTGAAAAATCATTCCCGTATAATCACTTTAATTTCATAACCCTCATTTTCGAAATCTAATTATTTAGATATCAAGAAATAAAACACATAAAGTAAAACATCGCTCTAAGATTATTGAAAGATCGCAAACAAAAACTCAGCAAATAACTTTCATTATCACATTTAATTCAATTTAAACATTTACTTTTATGCCCCATTTTATGGCAAGTGATTCTATATTTTTGACAAAATCATTCTTATCTTGACAGTAAATATCAATATTATTATTGCAGCTTTTGGCATTTCTCTTTTTCAAGAAGCCATATTCACTAGCAATATCAGGGTGAGCAATAAGGTAGTCCCGAAAGCAAAGATGACGATAAATATGCGAGTTGCCACATTCAAACACATGCAGATGACAAATACGCCTCACACCACCTTTTTCGAAATAGCGCCGCCCTGGAATACCGTTTTCACCTTTTGCTACATAGTCGGCTACCGCGAGCTTATAAGCCACCTGTTCGAAGCTGTTCATATCGCTGACTTCAGCAAGAATGTCTATCGTTGGCTTAGCCGCTAGCCCTGGAACTGATGTACTCCCGATATGATAAAGTTTAATTGATAACGGTTTTATCTGTTGCTTGATATTCTTAGCTTCAACTTGAAATTGTTCAGGCCAATACGGGTCGTAATCCACAACTTCAATAATTCGCTTTCCTTTTTCACTCATAGCTATCTGATATTTCCTCCTGCTGCGTTTCATTTTCTTTGGATTTCTCATAAAGATCCATCAAAACAGAAACACTGATCATATAGACTGATGCCAACAGAATCTGTGCGATCCGACCATAAAAGCTCAGCTCAATTAACTTGCTGTCAGATGAAATAGTGCCTCCCAGAACAACAAGCATGGCAGACATAACTCCAGCCCATAAAGGCGCTTTTTCCGGCTTTTCATAAATCATTGAACCAATGCTCAGACTAACAAGAGTAATCAGTGCAATGAGAAATATAAACTGTGGTGTAGTTACAAGCAGCTCGTACAAAATTACTGCTAATAAACCTCCAATAGTATTAGTTAATAATAAAAACAGACCTATTTTGATACTCTTTACGGTCGTGATTTGTAATGACAAAATGCCAATGAATACCATGGTCAAAATCGCACCGTTAATCTGAAAATAGTAAAAATATACAATTACCGGATAACCGACTATTAAGGCTTTAGCAGACGCATAAATTCTCAGTTCTTTCGATAAAATCTCCTGAGTCGATAACTGAGTTTTCTGCTGGGGTTCTGGAAATAACCAATGGAGAACAGCAAAGGCTATAACAGCAAGAACACCGGAAATAATCAATCCAGTACCAACATAAATGGCGACAGCTGAGTTGGTTATCCCCAGATAAGGCAATAGCATGACTGATATCAGCAAAATCGTAGCGAAAAAATTCCAGTGAGGATCAAGAAACAGGTAATAAGCATAAAACATCAGCCCGCCGACCAAGATAAGCAGAATCAACGGATACTGTGTTATCCCCATACTGACAGCCAATCCCACCAGCACGGTCAGCACCATCGCTAACACCAGTTGCTGGAATCTGTCTCGGTTAGATACAGGATAATCAACTAAAAATTTAGCAAGGAAAACAGGGAAAACAAATGACAGCCCCCAGCCTATGCCATAGGCCAACATACAAGCAGTTACAACACCAATTACATACCGCTTTACCCTTACAGCATAAAGCTGCTGTTCCAGTAACACCTGATTATCTTCACTAGCGAACATAGGACAACCAGCTAACTAAACGAATCCAGATTCTTCCAAATATATTCAGCGCTGAATTTTCCTGGGTATAAACAATCACATCAGCCTGACCACCAACCCGCCTCAGTCCTCTGGCATTGTCGTCATCAAACTGGATTGTTACCGGGAATCGCTGCGTCTGCCGCAGCCATCCTGTCTGTGGAGAAACTGAAGCCAACTGTCCTACCTGTTCTGCTTGCCCCCAGTTAATCCCCCAGTCAATACTGGCTACCTTCCCTTTAAAAACACGGCCTGGAGCGTAATCGAGAACAATTTCCACCTCATCACCGACAATCATGTTACCCAGGCTGTTTTCACGAAAATACGCATCAATCCAGACATCTTCTCCTGAAACAAACGTCAGTAACGGCTGACCCGCACGGGCATAAAATCCTTCATCAAGCCGAAAGTTGGAAACCCCACCTATTGCCGGTGCGCGAAGAACGGTTCTTTCCAAATCGAGCTGAGCTTTTTGCAGTTTCAGCAATGCAGACTTCATCTGGCTGTTATTTTTTCCCTTGGCTCCTAATTGTGTTTTAGCCTGCTCAAGGTTTGCCTGCGCCGATTCCACCTGAGCTTTAGCACTCGCCAGTGATGCCCGGGTTTTATCAGCTTCTGCTTTCGGGACAATCCCTTTTTTCGCCATGGCCAGAATACGTGATGCCTGAGTACGAATATGTGCCTGGTTAGCCAATGCATCAGAAAGCTTTGCCTGTGCCGATGCCACTGATGCAGTCTGAACACCAACACTCTGACCAGCTTTCACCAACCCTTGCTCAGCTTCTTCTACAGCCAGCTGATAATCAGCTGGGTCAATCCTAATCAAAGCATCTCCTGGCTGAACAACCTGATTAGGCTCAACTTGTACTTCCACAACTCGTCCCGAAACCAGAGGTGTCACCGGAATAACATATCCCCGGACTCGCGCCATATCAGTGGATGGAATATAACGATCAGCGAGGACATAAAAAATAAACAATCCAATACAAATCAGCAGAACAAAGAAGGTTGCCCGCTTCACTTTCTCTTGTGCGGTTCGCTGTTTCTTTTCTTTTTTTGTTCTCTCTTTCTTCACCCGCTTCGGCTTTGCCGATCTGGCCCTTATTCGCTCATCTGGCTCAGCCTGAACATTCGGCATGTTTTCATCAGACATACAAATGGCTCCGTCAGAATTATCAACGCCTCCCCTTGCGGGATGATTTTAAGGCCCGATATAGATTTTAGCTGTCATGGATTTATCCAATGCATTAACAAAGAGAATCATTTTAAAGCTCACCTCACTACATCAAATAAAAGCATTTCAATTGAAACTATTTATATAGATTAAAATTCCATTTAAAATACCAAGCCCAGAATACAATTACGCATTAAGGTGTATTTGTGAAATATATATCCAAAGATAATGGTTTTACCATTATTGAATTGATTGTGGTTATAGTTATTGCAGGTATTGTGGCTGTCATTGCCGCTCCACGTATCATGAACACCTCTACAGACGCTAAAATTGCCAGCTTAAACGGATTTATCAGCGCCTTCCGAGCCGCAGAAAGTATTGTGGAAGGAAAGATGATCATTGAGGGAAAAGAGATGACCTCTCAACATGTGCTAACCAGCCAAGAAGGCATCGAAGCTCAATATGGTTCCATTCGGCTGAGTAACGATAACCTCAAACGCATGATGAATGTAAATGGGTATCGTATCGTGACCTGTTTGGATAAAACCCAAATGTTTGTAGTACCAGCCACATACAAAGACGTACCTGACGGTGAAGATTCAATAGAAGCCTGTCGCGCAGCTCTCGCAACCTTCTGCTGGGTTTCTCTTTATAACCCTCAAAAAGAAGGAACGGAAAATGAGAGAGTTTTCGATATCAGCCGAAATTACACAAAGTGCTAAGGTACGTTCCTGAACTTACCTCAAACAACATAAGCTCTCGTGAAACTACGTGGCAACAAATTTCAGCTAGGATTTAGTCAACCCTTTTTCTGGCCACTAAAGAAGCGAGAGCCTAGTCATGAAAATGCTGATGAATGTCGATTTTCCTCATGAACCTTTTAACTCACTGGTTTTGGAAGGCAAAGCTGGCGGGATCATCAAAAAGATCCTTGATGATATAAGACCAGAACACAGTTACTTTACCGAAAATAACGGTAGTCGAAGTGCTGTACTGATATTCGATATTACAGACAGCTCAAAAATCCCCAGTTATGCCGAACCCTTTTTCCTGGTGTTCAAGGCAGACTGTCACTTCAGAATAGCAATGACGCCAGCCGATCTCGCAGCATCCGGACTTGATCAGCTCGGTAAAAAATGGCTCTGATTTGTCCTTTCTAACTTCATAACGTCGTAACTTCGGTGCCTGAACAATCATATTGTCCCGTCAGGCACTTCCTCCTCCTCGGCATCTCTCATTTGTTGAAAGAGCAATTTTGTACAAACACCAACAGTGCTATTTCGTTATACTCATGGTTGCAACACAACTACAAAGGATCCTGACAGATAAGCCATGGAGAATCTTAACAACAAAAACACCCTGAAAAACAAGACGTCAAAAGAGCAGGCAACTTATAGCGTTGCCAAAGAACTCGGTGGCATTGAGGTACTGGATGCTAACTACCATCATCAGAATTTTTCACGTCACAGTCACGAAGGCTATACCGTCGGTGTTATTGAGCACGGCGCACAGAAATTCTATCGAACTGGCGGTAATCATATCGCGCCGCAAGACAGCATTATTCTGGTTAATGCTGACGAAGTTCATAACGGTCACTCTGCAACAGAAGGTGGCTGGTCTTATCAGGCGATGTATCCCCTGCCACAGCAATTTGAGGCTATCAGCAAAGAACTTAATTCTAACCTTTCAGAAACCGGGCGAGGAGCCCCGTACTTTCCATCCCCTGTTGTTTATGATCCTGAGTTGGCTAACCAGTTCCGCCTGGTTTTTGATACGTTGAAAAAATCAAACAACCGACTTCTGAGGGAAACCCTCTTGTACAGTGTCCTGACCCGGCTGATGTGCAAACATGGCAAGCGGAGTGTGACTCCACACGAACCACCCAAGGCACAACGACAACTTAAGCTGGTCAAAGAGTTTATTGATGATTTCCCCGGCGCTGATGTCTCACTGCAAGAACTGGCAAATCTGGCCTCATTCAGCCCTTTTCATCTGGTTCGGGCCTTTCAGAAAGCCTATGGATTTCCTCCTCATGCCTATCAGATCCAGGCAAGGTTACGACTGGCAAAAAAGCTGATCAAACAGGGATATAAAGTTTCTGATGCAGCACAGGAAGCTGGCTTTCACGATCAGAGCCATTTCCACCGCCACTTTAAAAAAGCGATGGGTATTACACCGGGCCAGTTTGCCGGACAAGTTAATGCCTGAACTGCGAGTATGGAAATAGCTCAGCTTTTCAAGCAAACTGAGCAAAAACGTACAAGGTAACTCTCCTGCCAATCCCTACAGTAAGTAAGACCAATTAAATAAAATGAAGTAAATATTCAATGCAATCACCTGTTTCATCAATAGATCACACCCTGCGCGGTGAAAACGTGAATAAATTTAAGCTGTTCAGACAAGGCGCACTGGCCGTCACCCCTCTCTGCGTAGCAGTAATTCCATGGGGTTTACTCGCGGGCTCCTTTGCGGTTGATATTGGCCTGGACATATTCCAAAGCCAAGCTCTGTCAGCGATTGTATTTGCTGGCTCAGCACAACTTGTCGCTACCGGTTTGATCAATGCAGGTGCAGGATTGGCAACTATCCTGCTCACCACCCTGTTCATTACCTCCCGACATCTGCTCTACGGGCTGACCATGCGAAACACCATCAGCCCGTTGCCACTACGCTGGCGTCTTGGGCTTGGTTTTCTGTTGACCGATGAATTGTTTGCCGTATGCGGACACCATTCTCCAAAAACATTTAATCGCTGGTATGCGCTCGGTGCTGGTCTCTGGTTCTATATCTGCTGGAATCTGGCCAGTTTCGCCGGAATCGTTGCCGGTAAATTTATTCCAAATTTGGATTCACTCGGCCTGGACTTTGCCATTGCAGCAACTTTTATTGCTATCGTTATCCCGACTATCAAAAACATTGCTGTTTTGATTTCAATTCTGGTCGCTATGGTTCTGTCTGTGACTTTACAAGCGTTTGAGGTGGAAGGCGGACTGATGATTGCAAGTCTTGCAGCCATGATTGCCGGGTACAGCTACGACAAAATGTTCGGCAAGCAACAACGCGAAACAGGAGAAAATGTATGATCTGGCTGACAATTTTCCTAATGACGCTTATTGTTTTTTCTAGTCGTTATATGTTTCTGGCACCTAAACTACCATTAAAACTTAACGCAGAAGCACAAAAACTACTGAGTTACTCCAGCCCTGCGGTATTAACGGCAATCTGGGCACCGATAGTATTTCTGCATGAGGGAAAGCCAGAAATCACACTACAAATCCCATACCTGATTTCAGCTGTGATCGCTGCTCTCATTGCATGGAAAACAAAGAATGTTCTTGTTACGGCAGTAATCAGTATGACTGTCTTCTTCCTACTCACAACATTTATCTGATTTAAAACACTCAAATAAAAAGCCGTACTTATTTAAATAAGTACGGCTTTTTCAGATTCTTTAATGCCCACATGTAGAAGCAAAATGTAGTAGCGTAAAAGTCTTATCCTACAGATTAAGCATCGTTTAAGAGTCACGAAACATATCAGAATTAATCGTGTAGATATTTTCTGCGGTAATCTGATGCTTTAGCAAAGACAAACATTGGCAGTACAGGAACCATCAGACCAAAGCCATAAACGAGTTCTTCATTCGCTAACAACTGGTAAGTGCTCAACATCACAAGCAGGAACAGACCACATAGAATCATCCAATGCATTGCAGGGTTATTTTTAGAAAATTGTGCGTATAGACGAATCACTGAACTTATAACTCAAAATTATTATTGCTTACAAAGTTCAAGCGACCAGCTATCAATTAACTTAAGTAAATTTTCATTTTTGGGTCATTTTATGCGTTTTTAGTGACATTAAGTCCACTTTTATGCACTAACTTACAGCAGCTTACATGAATTACAAACCTATACCTCTCTTAAAAATCTGCTATAAAACACAAAAAAATACCGCCATCGGGGAGATGGCGGCCATGGCATAGTGAAGCTTAGGAGCTTGTAGGCATACAAAACCATGAAAAGGCGATGAGGTTGCCTAAAAAGGGAATACTTCCCCCAATGACTAGGTTCAGTGCTCAATGAAAAATCTTGAAAGCGATAATAACGACAAACAAAAACAAACGAAAGCAAACACCTTTGAATTGTGATCTACATTAACAAAAAACTTACTAATAGATGCACAGCGAAAGAAAAAGGAAGAAAAAAGCATTATTGCGAAAGGAAAGATAAAAAGCAGATAGCATTGCAACAGATAGAATTTCTCAAGGACAACAAGATATTGCCCGAAAGTTATAATCCAGAACATAGAACCTCACCGAAAATGAACATCGTTCTTTTATTTGGGACTCGATAAGAGTAACCTCAGGTGAGCAGTAATTCGTACCCAGGCCGAACACACCAACACTAGGAGGGAGTCAGATGTTCTTATCACTACTGGGCGTCACGTTTTGCGTATCACTCTTCGTTTGCTTCATTGTCTCACGACTGTTCGAAAAGCCTCTCGACGGAATTCTTGAACGCATTGTTGCCGATGATATTGCTTATGCATGGACCAAATATCTGAAATTTGCCATCTATGTTGTTGGTATTTCAGGTGGTGTAAGGATCTATTATCTGGAAAATTTCCTGCGAGCTCCCACTGAAGACTTCGCCCCACCCGTTCTAAACACAGATCGCTGGGTACTCGAAATCTACAGAACAGTAATAGAGTCTCTGCAATCTATCGCATGGATGCTGCTGATCTTCTTCATCTTTGCGCTAATTGCGTATGTCATCGTTAGAGTCTTTGAATTACGGACAGGAAAAAGCGTTAAACCTGATTAACAATCAACAACTTATCACAAGTACAAAGTAAGTATATGCTCATGTTGTCTTCATTGTTCATGAGATAAAACCAAAAGAGCCCGCAATCACTGCAGGCTCTTAAATGTATAAACGTATCTCTTAATTAAAACGGTAATTCAAGCCGACGCTCAGGCTGTCTTCGTCAATATTATCCTGATTGGATTTCATTCCAAATGAGTGGTTATAGTTGCTGACAATCTGGAACTGCTTATTGATGTTGTACCCTAACGATGCCCCCACCATTGCTCCCAAATCCGACTCTCTTAGCTGTTTATCTTCATAGCGGGCATAAGTAACACCAGCTTCAGGTGAAACAAAGAAATCAGACTGCTGAATACTGTATGGCTTTTCAATTGCAAAAGTATAGTTATCATAATCAGCGCCATTCCCTGTTAGCGTGGCCGCTGTACCTTTGAAGTTCCCCCAACCTAATTCGCTGGCGGCCTGAAATTTAATTCCATCTACTGTGGTGTGACGACTTCCGACTTTAACATCACCGTGCTCATAGGTCGCTCCCATGTAAGTCTGCACATCCTGAGCCTGTGATACAGCAGGTAATACGGCGATCATTGCAACGATAAGCATTTTTAGGTTTTTCATATTATTTATCTCCTATTGGCTGACCGTTTTATCATATTAAAAACACCGTACATTAAAAGTGTGATCTGTGACAAATTAAGATTGCACATTTGTATGACCAATTAATACTTACTGTCGACCTAACCCACCAACAACGACTGAATCCAGTTAGCAAACGCTTCAAATCTTGGTCTTTTTTCCAAGCCTTTTGGACAGATCAGATCGTAGCCAAGGCCGGTATTAATTGCTTTGAAAGGTGCTACCAGCTCACCTTGCTCAATATAATGCCGAACCAGTTCATAACGGCCCATCGCAATTCCCATCGACTGCCTTGCCGCTGAAATTGCCATTTCTGCATGGTTAAAAACGTATTGCTGCTGAGATGTATCAATCTCAACATCAACGCCCTCCAGCCATTGTTGCCACTCATGATTAGGAGAAATAGCGTCTAATGATTCTGTACAATGGATAAAACAAGCTTGAGAAAGCTTCGATTGCAATAGTTCAGGTAAAACTGAATCTTCATCACCATTTGAGTTATGCAACAAACCTAATTTTTCTGCGTAATCAGGACTACAAACCGGCGTCAGCTTTTCATCAAACAGCCTTTTGCAGTAAAAATCACTATGGTGAGCATCACCGTAATATATAGCTAAATCGACCGGTTCATTCTGAAAATCCAGTCTACTTGCTTTAACCCGAATTTTGACATTCAGGCTTGGATATAAGGCCTGAAATTTTGACAATCGAGGCAATAACCAGGCCTGACCGAAAGTTGGGGCGACACCGATATAAAGCTCACCGCGCAATTCGTTAAAACGAATATCTTCCATTTCGGCAAAAATGCGATCAAAAGAAGCGTTTAATGTGGCCAGCATTCGCTCCCCTTCCGGAGTCAGTTCCAGTCGACGAGTTAAGCGTACAAACAACTTAAAGCCTAATTGCTCCTCAAGCTTTTTAATCCTCTGGCTTACTGCGCCTTGGGTAAGGCACAGCTCCTCTGCAGCTTTAGTAAAACTTAAGAATTTCGCTGCCACGCTGAAGGTATGCATATTGGCTATCAAAGCCTGTTTACGATCCATTTTGACCACTATGAATTAAACCAGCTAATGCATGATAGCTTTTATTTGGTTTGTCCGCTTGATTTGTTTGGCGTTTAATCAACTCAGGTTATTTATAGGCGAGGCAAACACCATGAAGGATTATCTTAAAATTGCAGTGATCGGCGCAGGTTCCAGCTATACACCCGAGTTGATTGAGGGCCTGCTTAAACGCAAACACGAACTTCCAATTGGCGAACTCTGGCTGGTTGATATTGAAGAAGGTAAAGAGAAAGTTGAAATCATCGCCGGACTAACCCGCCGCATGATTGCCCGAGAAGGTCTGGATATTAAAGTTGAAGTCACACTTGATCGTAAACCAGCCCTTAAAGATGCGGATTTTGTTTGCTCACAATTCCGCGCCGGTTGTCTTGAAGGTCGTATCCGCGATGAGCGCATCTCACTAAAATACGGCATGATAGGTCAGGAGACCAATGGTCTTGGTGGCTTTGCTAACGCATGTCGTACTATTCCGATCACTCTCGAAATTTGCCGAGAAATGGAAGAGCTTTGCCCAGAAGCATGGCTACTTAACTTCACTAACCCATCAGGTATGGTAACTGAAGCAATACTTCGCCATACAAAGGTAAAAGCCGTCGGCCTATGTAATGTTCCGGTTATCATGCAAAAAGGTGTAGCCAAACTGCTTGATACTGAAGAACAGGATGTAATCATGCAGGTAGCTGGTCTTAACCACTTTATCTGGGCTCGTCAGATTCTGCATGAAGGTCAGGACAAATTAAAACATATCGTCAGTGAGATTCTTTCAGGTAAAGATTACCTGGTACCTAAGAACATACCACCATTTGCATGGCCTTCTGACTTGCTGGAAAACATGGGGATGATCCCATGCGCATACCTTCGCTATTACTACATGAGTGAAGACATCATGAAGCAAGAGCTAGAGGAAGCAGATGGCGAAGGTACACGAGGTGAAGTTGTCAAAGCGATGGAAAAACGCCTATTTGATATCTACAAAAATCCTGAACTGAATGAAAAGCCGAAGGAACTGGAGAAGCGTGGCGGCCAATACTACTCGGAAGCTGCTTGTGAATTGATGAGTTCTATCTATAACGACAAACGCACTATCATGCATGTCAACACTCGTAATAATGGCGCTATTGCCGGGCTCCCTGATGATTGCGCAGTAGAAGTAAGCTCGGTTATTACCAAGAGCGGACCATTGCCTTTAAATGTTGCACCATTCCCAAATGATACATTGTGTCTTATCCAGTTAATGAAAGAATTTGAGAGCCTGACGGTTGAAGCTGCCGTAACAGGAAACCTCAATATGGCTAAACGCGCTTTGATTCTGAACCCAATTGTTAATACAGGCTCAATTCTTGATCAAGCACTCGAAGAAACTGTACGTGAAAATCTGGACTATATGCCTCAGTTTCGTCACTTAATTCAATAGTGAGGAATTGTTTATTATTAATAACAAAACCAGCGGGTTAACCGCTGGTTTAATCTAAGGTTTACCTATATAACTTTGAGGTATCAGGCTTCTTGTATCACTTCCGCTTCCAGTGCATTTGGCACTTCAATTGGTAGTGTCTGCAATACATAACGACCCGGAGCTTGGCAAATAACAGGATAATTTGCATTACCCGCATTTCTGGCATCAACCTGCTCAGCAGAATCAAATCCCGCCATCCAGTCGTTCCAGTGTCCCCACCATGAACCGTCATGACGCTCTGCACCATTTTTCCATGATTCAGGATCAGCTTCCGGCTTACCATTAACCCAGAACCCGTACTTGTTTTTAGCCGGATGGTTAACAATACCCGCGATATGACCCGACTCACCCAACACGAAAGTTACTTTGCTGCCTAAGTTCTGTGCACCACGGTACGTACCCTGCCAAAGCGCAATATGATCATCTTCAGTTGAAATAAAGTAAGATGGCACTTTGATCTTATTCAGATCAATATAAACACCACCAACCTTAATTCCTTTCGGATCTTTCAGCTTATTCTCAAGGTACAACTGACGTAACAGCGTATTGTGACAAGCAGCTGCAACGTTTGTACTGTCACCATTCCAGTAGAGCAAGTCGAAATCAATCGGGCTATTACCCTTCAGGTAATTATTGATGTAATAGTTCCAGTACAAGCTATTTTCACGCAACATGCTAAATGTGACGCTCAATGAGCGACCATCCATATACCCCTGCGTAATATTTTGAGCTTCAATCGCTGAAACGATTGGATCATTAATATAAGCACCGATTTCGCCAGGCTGAGAAAAATCTAGCAAAGTGGTAAAGAAGGATGCCGACTTAACTCGACTGCGCATACGTTTAGCTGAGTAGTAGCCAAGTGCCGCACCCAACAACGTGCCACCTATACAATACCCTGCTGCATTAATCTGCTTCTCACCTGTAATATCAACAACTGCGTCCACAGCCTTGACGACGCCATCAAGAACATAGTTCTCGAAGTCAACATCAGCCATGCTGGCATCTGGATTTCGCCATGACATCATAAAAACGGTATGGCCTTGCTCAACCAGCCAACGCACCATGGAGTTCTTCTCGCGAAGATCCAAGATGTAATACTTATTGATAAACGGAGGAACAATCAGCAATGGTGTCGCCTTAACCTTTTCAGTCAAAGGCTTGTACTGAATCAGTTCAAACAGTTCGTTTTTGAATACGACATCACCTGCCGTATTCGCTACATTTTCTCCCAACTGGAAGGCATCATCATTTGTCATACGGATTTTGAGTACATCCGCACTTGCCTGCATGTCTTCCTGTAGCAACTCCATACCTTTAACTAGGTTTTGGCCGTTCGTTTCGAACGTCAACCGAGCCAGTTCCGGGTTTGTGGTAATGAAGTTAGTCGGTGAAAGTGCGTTAATTGCCTGACGAGAAAAGAAGCCGATTCTTTCTTTGGCTTTTTCATCAAGCCCATCAATCGACTCGATAGTTTCTTTCATCGTATTACTGAACAGCAAATAAGACTGTTTCAGATAGTTATAAAACATCTCGTTATCCCAGGCAGGATCAACGAAACGTTTGTCATCTTTTTCAGGCTTAATAAGATCTGAGCTGTCACCATTTTGTGTGGTGACGTTTTGCAAGATCTTCATTTGATTTTCCCACCAGTCCAGTTGCAACTGAGCAAGCTTTGCTGGCTGCGCTGCTGCTTTTCCAATCAACTCAGCGGTATCTTCTAGGTTGATTTCATTGAGCGCTTTATTTACGGGAGTATTCATGGCTGCCTTGCCAGTCTCCAGCTCCTTCCACCACATATTGTTCATATCCTGGAGCTTAGCAAAGTAGTCCGAAAAGAAGTTATAGTTCATTCCAATGACCTCTGAACTTGGACTATTGAAGCCGCCTCTTAAGCGAGGCGGCTGAGTGGTCATTATTGAGCTGGGGTAACCTGCTTTACGTTCTCGGCAACTAGCTCTTCAACTTCTGTTTTGAAAGTCTGAGCAATAGCATTGAACTTGTTACTGTCTTCGATTAGTTGTTGAGACAGCTTGGTTAGCGCTTCAAGCTGCTGACTATTGAAGGCAACATAAGACTGCATGTCTTTCACATCGCTTAACGCTTTCAACTGATTCAGACCTAGCTCACTATATGAACGAACAGCAGTAAGCTGAAGCTCAGTCAACTCTTCAACGTTTTTAGTGAAAAGCTTGTTGAACTTAACGTATGGTGCAAGAGTTTTCTCAGTCTGTTCAGAGAAAGATTTAAACATTTCCGTATACATAATTTTTTCCTTCAATTAGTAATTTACAGTGAGGTATCCGAATCTATTGATCCGGATACAATCAAAACTTCTGATTAAACATTTTTGAGTACAACTGCAGTACCCATACCGCCACCGATACACAAAGTAGCCAGACCGTACTCAGTGTCGCGACGACGCATTTCATGAAGAAGACTAACAATGATGCGGTTACCAGATGCGCCCAAAGGGTGACCCAGTGCTATAGCACCACCGTTTACGTTTGAACGCTCAGCAAGATCTTCGACTTTAGTGTCCAACTTATCTGATAGTTGATGCAGAACACCAAGTGCCTGAGCTGCAAACGCTTCGTTAAATTCGAACAAACCAATCTGGTCAACATTGAGCTCTGCTTTTTCCAACGCTTTTATTGTTGCAGGCACAGGACCCAGTCCCATTACTTTTGGATCAACACCACCCTGAGCATAGCTATACAGCTCTGCCAGCGGCGTCAGGCCGTATTTCTCGACAGCAGCTTCAGAGGCAAGAATAATTGCGCTACCGCCATCATTAATACCTGAAGCATTACCTGCAGTAACAGAACCTTCCTTCCTGAATGCCGGACGCAGTTTTGCCAAGCCTTCAATAGATGCATCTGATTTTGGATATTCGTCAGTATCAACAATCCTTGTCTTACGACGTTCAGTGACTTCTACTGGCACGATTTCATCAACAAATTTGCCCTGCTCAATCGCAGCAACCGCTTTTTGTTGACTTGCCAAAGCAAAGTTATCTTGCTGTTCACGGGTCAGACCAATCTGTTCAACGATATTTTCTGCAGTCATACCCATGTGATAATTATTAAACACGTCAGTCAGACCATCAGAGATAAGCAGATCGGCCAGTTCCATGGCACCCATCTTTTGTCCATCACGAATTTTTGATGACACACTAAACGGAATTCGTGACATGTTTTCTGCACCAGCGGCAACGACCAACTCAGCATCACCAGCTTTGATGTGAGCCGCAGCATCCATTACCGCTTTCATACCACTACCGCAAACCATGTTAAGGCTATAAGCCGGTACTTCTTGTGGAATATCTGCATAAATGGCGGCTTGACGACCAGGGCCCATGCCCTGACCAGCGCCAACAACGTTACCCAATATCACTTCATCAACATTCGCTGGCTCAACCTTTGCCTCCTGTAAGGCAGCCTTGATAGCAGTCGCAGCCAAGATTGATGCAGGGACAGATTTAAGCGAACCATTAAAACTGCCCATTGGTGTACGTTTTGCAGCCACAATAAAAACTTTAGTCATTTCTTTAGCGTCCTTTCCTAAAAATTACTTAGCCAACTATCAGTGCATGTACAAACCGCCGTTTACAGACAAGGTTTCTCCCGTAATGTACGCTGCAGCATCACTGGCAAGGAAAGTTACCGCAGCAGCAACTTCATTTGGTTTTGCAAGACGCCTCATTGGTATTTCAGCTTTGATTCCCTCAAGCACTTCCGGCTTGATATCATCAACCATAGGCGTACTTGTGTAACCTGGTGCAATTGCGTTAACAGTAACTCCGTACCGAGCACCTTCTGCAGCCAGAGCTTTGGTAAAACCAAGCATTCCAGCTTTCGCAGCAGAGTAGTTGGCTTGGCCAAACTGACCTTTAAGCCCGTTGACCGACGAAATATTAATAACTCGTGCATTGCCGCTGTCACACATAGAAGAAAATAATGGATAAGTGACGTTATATAGACTATTTAAGTTTGTTGTTATCACCTCATTCCATTGCTTCGCCGTCATACGTTTAAACGTTGTATCACGGGTGATCCCAGCATTATTAACCAGCACATCAATGTTACCCTCTTCTTGCAGCAATGTTGCAATCGCCTCTTCACAGTAATCTGTATCCGTAACATCCAATGGATAGAGCCTGACCTGCTCCTCTGAATAGTTATTCTCTTTAAACCATTTCCGAGCACATGCTTCATTGCTCGGGAAGTAAGCTGCTATTACTCGGTATCCTGCCTCAATCAAAGAGTTCGTGATTGCAGATCCGATTCCACCTTTCGCACCAGTTACTAATGCTTTCTTGCTCATTACGGAAGACTCCATTCCATCGGTGATGATGATTAAAACATTGATATCAAAAGACTAATGACTCAGATATCAGTAAAAGGGTTTATCCAAACCCAAACAACCACTCGGTTCATGACCGAATTTTTATAAATTTATCTGTTTAAAAAGACACTTATGTGACCATCAGATTGCATAAATATTATAAGAACACACGCACATATTAATATCAACACACAGCATCAATGGTCGTACCAATATTCCTGAATAGAATCACATTTATTAGGTGCAACAGCGCAATTGACAGTTGTTATTATAACTTTGCAAGAATGGGTATTCCGGCATGGTATTAACAAACATAAGGCTCAGTAATGAGATATGAATAAAATATAAAAACAAGGAAGGTGTTTTATGCAAAACTTCACTCTAAAGAAAGTGAAATAATTTAGACTTTATTTTAAATAAAATAATTAAGTAAAGACTCAACCAAAAAATAAAAAATCGTAAAAATAAACGTACAGTGTGAATTCTTTTAATTTCGTTCGTATTCTTAAAATATGGGAAGCCTGATTTTTCAGGCTTCCTCATGAGCAGGTTAATTTAATAATTAACCATCAAGCATTCCCTGTGTTACAACAAAATCGATGATGTCTGATACCCCCTTACCTTCTTTGAGATTTGTAAAGACGTATGGCTTATCCGGACGCATTCGCTTGGTATCCTGATCCATAATGTCCAGTGAAGCACCAACATAAGGAGCCAGATCAATCTTATTGATCACCAATAAGTCTGAGCGTGTTATGCCCGGTCCACCTTTCCTTGGGATCTTTTCTCCTTCTGCTACATCAATGACATATATTGTTAAGTCAGCCAGTTCCGGGCTGAAGGTTGCACTTAGGTTATCACCTCCACTTTCGATAAAAACTACGTCCAGCGTTTGATGTCGTCTTGCAAGCTCTTCAACTGCGGCCAAATTCATTGATGCATCCTCACGTATTGCCGTATGAGGGCATCCTCCGGTTTCAACACCTATGATTCGATCCTCAGCCAGAGCCTCAGCCTTTGTCAGGATCCTGGCATCTTCTTGTGTGTAGATATCATTGGTGACAACAGCAATGTTGTATTTGTCGCGAATTGTTTTGCATAACACTTCAAGCAATGCTGTCTTACCCGAACCGACAGGGCCGCCGACGCCAACCCTTAACGGTGACTTGTATGCTGTCATATTCTTATCCTTAAGAGCGATATAGCCGTGTGTATTGTGTTTCGTGCCGACTGCTTGCTATGGCCTGAGCCGGTGTAAAACTACCTATTTCATGATCTTCAACCTGTCTGGATGCCGCTATCGCCTCAGGCAATCGTGTTGAAACCTCCAACAAGATCTGTTGTCCCTGAGTTTGTCCAAGCGGAATTAACTTCACTCCAGCCATCGTTGCATTTTCCAGCCAACTCCACAGATAGCCTGCACATAAATCATCACTATCGATTTGCCACAAATTGGCAGCAAGAGCAAAAGCGACTAACTGGTTGTAGTGCTCAACCTCATCCAACAAGTTATTGAACCTTTCATCCAATTGCCTAAGTAACCTGACGGCAGCCAGCCCTCGCTGCTTCTCTTCAAGGCGCATTTCTTTCGTTTCCCGGCAAGCATAAAGCCACTGGCTCCACCTATTTACAGTCCGAATATCCTGTGCATTCATTGCTTGATATAACCGCTGTAATAGGGGTAACTCCATTGTTACCAGGCTATGATGGAGCATATCTTCAAGCCATTTTTGCAGACTTTTCTGATCTGTTACCCAACCATGCTCAACCGCCCATTCAAGCCCTTGCGAATAAGTGAAAGCACCAATCGGAAGAGATGGACTCATCAACTGATATAAGCGAAAATCCGCCAGAAAACGCTTAGTTTCAATCATTTCTGCCCCCGCTGGTATTACATTAAGTTGAGTAATTAACCGGTTACTGCCAGAACAAGTCCACTAGCGCCTAAAAACACCCCTTGCCATCCGGGGACCATAACTCGTCCCAGCATAAAACCGACTGAACTCAAGAATCCGGCGCCAACAAGCATCCCTGGAGCGAAAGCCAGCAGGCTCTGTCCTGAAGCTTCCACCCCATGAGCCCAGCCATGAAAAATCAACATCATCGCTGCGATTGCTGGCAATAAAGACAAAATTCGATGTCTTGATACAGAAAATCTATTGAGACTTAGAGCGGTAATAGCGGCAACAAATACCGAACCAATAATCATTGGCTCAACTCCATTTACCTCCCCTGCAAAAGCCCCCATACCAAGACCAACTAACATACAAATCAACGCCATCAAAATCGGACCGAGTCCGCTATTGTTTGTCCTGAGTTTCTTATATTGGGCTGCTATTAATCCGATGCCTATGAGCATTACCCAATGGTCAAAACCCGTCAGTGGGTGGATTATCCCTGAATAAAATGCCGATATGAGCGTGTCGGATACATCACCTCCAGCTAATGATGCTCCGCTGTCATGCGCCCACACTGAACCGGATGCTAATAATGCACCTAATGCGGCTACCATACGGCTGATGCCCTGTTTTCCCGAACAATTGAACTCTAACCTGGTCATTGCTTACTCCTTGCCTGATTAATAAGCGCTTCATGCTGTTCTGATTTCTATTGGTATGAATATTGTCGCTATACCATCTTAATGATTGTGTCCGTGTCCACCATTTATGCCGCCATAAGCACCATCCTCAGGCTCAAAAGGAGCAAGCTCGGACACCACATCCGCACCTAACGCAGTAACCATTTCATCTAAGACACGATCGTGCTGATAACGAACCCAATCTGGCTTAATTTCCAAGGGAACGTGGCGATTTCCCAAGTGATAACAAACTCGAGCCATCAAGTGCAAATCCCGGCAATATACGGTTGATACACTCTCATTCGCCGCACGAATCTGGACTTTTATCCCCTCGTCTCCTTGTATGACATCTCCGCCTCGTAAGATCTTTCCTCGCGGTAGGAACAAACCAGCTTCCCGGCCATCATCGAGCGTCACTTTAAGACGACTTTTGATCCGTAAATCAATTGGCAAACTGAGAGTGACATCAAAAGCTGAATCAGACTTTTCTGCCTGCAAAACATGGGTAAGCACAATCATTTGTTTCCCCCTTAAAATAAAAAATACCGCTGCGCCATCGGCAAGACTTCTGCCGGTTCACAAATCAGAAGTTCGCCATTGGCTCGAACCTGATAGGTTTGAGAGTCCACTTCGATATTGGGCTGCCAATCATTTAGCACCATGTCAGCTTTGCTGATATCACGACATCTTTTTGCAACACCAATCTGACTCTGTAATCCAAGCTGGCCATCAATCCCCGCGGCCTTCGCTGCTGCTGAAATAAATAACATTGAAGTTTTCTGCCTGGCTTTACCAAAACTGCCGAACATAGATCGATAATGAACAGGCTGAGGGGTGGGAATTGAGGCATTAGGATCACCCATAGGTGCGGCGGCTATCATCCCCCCCTTAATTATTGAGCTCGGTTTAACCCCGAAAAAAGCCGGTTTCCAAAGCACCAGATCTGCTAGCTTACCCACTTCGATTGATCCCACTTCATGGCTAATGCCGTGTGTAATAGCCGGATTAATGGTGTACTTGGCGATATAACGTTTGAGCCTGAAATTATCGCTGTACCCGGAATCTTGTGGCAGGCTTCCTCGCTGTACTTTCATTTTGTGCGCAGTCTGCCAGGTGCGAGTAATCACTTCCCCCACTCGCCCCATCGCCTGGGAATCAGAAGCGATCATAGAAAACGCGCCCAGATCATGAAGAATATCTTCCGCTGCGATGGTTTCACGACGGATACGTGATTCGGCAAATGCAACATCTTCAGCAATTGACGGAGAAAGATGATGGCAGACCATCAGCATATCGAGATGCTCATCAACCGTATTGACGGTATAGGGCCTAGTTGGATTGGTCGAAGATGGCAACACATTTGACTCACCGCATGCGCGGATAATATCCGGAGCATGCCCTCCCCCCGCACCTTCGGTATGGTAAGTGTGGATAACCCGATCACCGATTGCAGCTAAAGTTGACTCGACAAAGCCTGACTCGTTCAACGTATCTGTATGAATGGCGACTTGCACATCAGTGTCATCAGCCACACTCAGACAGTTATCAATCGACGCAGGCGTAGTCCCCCAGTCCTCATGTAATTTAAGACCTACCGCTCCTGCTTCCACCTGTTCATACAAAGCATCAGGTAAACTGGCATTCCCTTTTCCCAGCAAACCAAAGTTCATCGGAAAATGGTCCAGCGATTCCAGCATACGGTGAATATTCCAAGGCCCCGGTGTGCAGGTTGTAGCATTTGTTCCTGTTGCCGGACCGGTTCCACCGCCAAGCATTGTGGTGATCCCTGAGCACAATGCCTCTTCAATTTGCTGAGGGCAGATAAAGTGAATATGAGAATCAATTCCTCCGGCAGTCAGGATCGAACCTTCTCCGGCAAGGATTTCTGTTCCAGGGCCAATCACAATATCGACACCGGACTGAACATCCGGATTACCCGCTTTGCCGATACCGCTAATCCGCCCCTCTTTTATGGCGACATCTGCTTTGACTATGCCCCAGTAGTCCAGCACAACTGCATTGGTGATCACCAGATCCGGAGTTTCAGCTGACGGACACTGACTTTGCCCCATTCCGTCACGAATAACTTTTCCGCCACCAAACTTAACTTCATCGCCATAACGTGTGTAATCTTTCTCAACTTCAAGCCACAGTTCTGTATCGGCCAGCCTGACCCTGTCACCGACCGTCGGACCGAACATCTCCCCATAAGCCTGTCGGGATATCGTTGCCATCTGATTCTAAGCCTCCCTTCTATTTTTCAGCCTCAATGCCATTAGTTCCTGTCAATGGCAACTCCGCGTCCAGAGGCCCCATGACTTTTCCCTGAAAGCCGTATATAGACATGGTTCCGCCGAAACTCACCAGCTCTACTGTCCGGATTTGGCCTGGCTCAAAACGTATTGCTGTACCGGCAGCAATATTCAGCCGATACCCCAAGGTTGCTTCCCGTTTGAAATCCAAAGATTCATTCACTTCATAAAAGTGGTAATGCGAACCAACCTGTATCGGCCTGTCGCCCAAATTAGCAACAGCAACAGATATCAACGGCCTGCCCGGATTCAGTTCAATATCAGCATCCGCACTCTGAATCTCACCGGGAATAAGCTCACTTTTTTCATTTGAAGCTTTAACACCAGACATTCCGCACCTCACACAATAGGATCGTGTACTGTCACCAATTTAGTGCCGTCAGGAAAAGTTGCCTCCACCTGCACGTCATGGATCATGGCGGCAACGCCTTCCATAACCTCATCAGCAGATAAAATGGTCCGACCGAAATTCATCAGTTCAGCAACCGTTTTTCCCTCTCTTGCACCCTCCATGACTGCCGCGCTGATCAAAGCAACCGACTCCGGGTAATTCAGCTTCAGGCCTTTGTCACGACGTTGTTCTGCTAATAAAGCGGCGGTAAAAATTAACAACTTGTCCTTTTCTCTGGGGGTTAACTCCATCAGTCCCTCCTGCAATAGCTCAAATGACTTTCAATTTCCCCATATATCCGATTGCCCCCACCTCTCAGGTTACCCATATCCTCGGCAGGTTAGGCGGCGTTCCATGCCAATATTCCCTGGCCGACTTCCAAACCTCCCGAAACAGAGTCATGATTGGCTCCGTACCGTTACCCATTACCCTAATGACCAACACCCTGTGTTTATCATTGATATCCGCAACTTCAGTAACGCCTGACACAATCCTGTTTTCCGTCAGGTAGTTCTGATAGTGGTTTAGCAAACCCTGTACCATATTGAGCAAAAAAACATCAGAGTCAGTAATCATCATGGTTGCCAGCATAGCGTTACCCCGCATCCCGGCCGAATACTGATGCGGATCATCCCCATGGACATTTAGTTGCTCAGCAAGAATCAGATTATCTTCGATACGTAGACAAGTGCTGCCAACAACAGAACCCGTCGAAAATCCCTCTTTTAGTGCAGGCCGCCCAAAACAGTGCAATTCCCAACCAATAAACCGACCACCTGCCTCTACATGAATTTCAGTATCCATCCTGACTCGCGCCTCAGGAAAATAGATATTTTCCTGAGGCAACCATTCCAGCATCGCACCATTTTTCACGGTAAGACTCTGCTTCTGGCAAGCAAATGCACCCGCAGAACGATAAAACTTAGTGGCTCCTGGCGTGGTAACCAGTGCACTTGCACCCGGGCCACATGAAACCTCAATCGATAATTTATCGCCTCCGACAACACCTCCGGGAGGGTGAAGTAAATACGTGTGGCAAATTCCACCTTCAGGATAAAGAGGCCGCTGCACGGCCAAGGGACCATACTGTCTGCGGTGTTTGAGCACGGTTTTGCCGAACCGGGCAGAAAAACCCAGTTCCAACTGAGCCCGCCATCCCTGCTGTTGATCCAGCTCTGCTGGTGTCGGCTTAGGTCTGACAGAAACAATCCGCAATTTCTCATCACTCAAACAGGCATCTAACGGCTTCCTTTCCGGCATGATGGTCATACGGTCAGATACTCCCTGATAAGTTGGTCATTGAGCTGTGTCATATTCCCTTTGGCTACAGCCCGCCCCCGGTCAAGCAGACAAAAATGGTCACCGACTTTTCTGGCAAAGGGCAGCTTCTGCTCAACCAGCAACACAGTCAGCCCCAGTGTTTGATTTAGCTTGAGGATAATGTCTGCAATTTCCTGAACGATATTGGGCTGAATGCCTTCTGTTGGCTCATCCAGAATGAGCAGCCTCGGATTAATCACCAGTGCCCTGGCAATCGCCAGTTGCTGCTGCTGGCCACCGGAAAGATCACCACCTCGACGATGAAGCATCTCTTTCAGCACAGGAAACAGTTCATAGATAAATTCAGGGATAACTCGATCTCCTTTGGCACGGATCGGCAAACCAATCTGAAGGTTTTCTTCAACAGTCAGCAGAGAGAAAATCTGCCTTCCTTGCGGAACATAACCCACACCATGACGGGGACGGCTTTCGGCAGACATCGCACTGATATCTTTGCCTTCCCAGATGATTTCTCCGCTATCGACAGGCAGCAATCCCATCACGCATTCCAACAAAGTAGTTTTACCGACTCCATTTCGTCCCATCAGCACTGTGCACTCGCCTTCAGGAACGGAAATATCAAGATCCCACAAGGTGTGGCTTTCACCATAGAATTGGTTCAATCCTCTGACTTCCAGCATCACTACTCTCCCAAATAGACTTGTTTAACCTGAGGATTCGACTGAATCTCGCTCATGCTTCCTTCTGCCAACACATGTCCCTGATGAAGAACAGAAACCGTACTGGCTATCGAACGCACAAAGTCCATATCGTGCTCGACAACTACAACAGAGTGTTCGCCGGCCAGTGATGTCAGCAACGCCGCCGTTCTGTCCATTTCCTGATGAGTCATCCCGGCAACAGGTTCATCCACCAGCAATAGCTTCGGCTTTTGCATCAGTAACATACCAATCTCAAGCCACTGCTTCTGACCGTGAGACAAATTCCCCGCCAACAGTGAGGCCTGATTACACAAACCAACCTGTTCCAGGACTCGATTAATTTCATCTCTTTGCGCCCCGTTTAAACGGGCACGAAAAACATCAAACACACCGCGCTCACCAGCCATTGCCAATTCAAGGTTGTGCCACACCGTCAGACATTCAAATACGGTCGGCTTCTGAAATTTACGGCCAATACCGGCATTAGCGATTTCAGCTTCGTCCATATTTAGTAAGTTGAGGTTGGAACCCAGCCAGACCTGACCTTCATCAGGCCGGGTTTTGCCTGTGATGATATCCATCATGGTCGTTTTGCCCGCCCCATTCGGACCAATGATGCAGCGCAATTCCCCTTCCCTGATATACAAATTCAGATCATCGATCGCTTTAAAACCATCAAATGACTTAGTCACCCCTTCGATATAAAGCAAAATGTTGTGTCGGGTATCCAATAAGGGGTGGTATTGCGGCTTAAGGAAGTCGAAAACCTGATCCCGGCGCACCAGATTCCTTAATTTCCGGCGAAACTGGGATTCAGACGGGTTAGCGTCGCCCGTCTTGAGCAGCTTTTGCGGTGATAGTTGCTGAGGAATGGTTGTCATAATGACGCCTCCTTAGCAGGAGTTTTTCGGGAGAAATACTTACTGACAAAACCAGTAATACCTTCGGGCAGAAACAGCGTCGCCATTACAAATAATCCGCCAAGTGCGAACAACCAGACTTCAGGCAGTTCTATCGTAAACCAGCTTTTGGCGTAGTTAATCAGCACCGCGCCGACCACGGCACCAAACAAGGTTGCACGGCCACCAAGCGCAACCCAGACAACAATTTCAATGGAATTGAGCGGTGCAAACTCTCCGGGGTTAATAATACCGACCTGTGGGACATACAAGGCACCGGCAATACCCGCGAGAACGGCAGACAAAACAAAGATCCACAGTTTGATCTGATCAACGTTATAGCCAATAAAGCGAACTCTTGATTCTTCATCCCGGGTCGCAAGCGCTACTTTACCCAGCCTGCTGGCGATTACCGCCCTGCAAACCAGATAGCCAGTCATCAATGCAATAGCTGAAGCAACAAACAACACAATTCGGGTCGTGTCTGATTGCAGGCTGAATCCGAGCATATCTTTAAAGTCAGTCAGCCCGTTATTGCCGCCAAACCCCATTTCATTACGGAAAAATGCCAGCATCAGCGCAAAGGTCAGCGCCTGGGTCATAATCGAAAGGTAGACACCGGAGACTCGTGAACGAAAGGCCAGATAACCAAACACCCAGGCCAGAACTCCCGGCACCAGAACAACCATCAAACAGGCAAACCAGAACATATCAAACCCATTCCAGAACCATGGCAATTCTTTCCAATTCAGGAACACCATGAAATCCGGTAGGATCGGGTCGCCATACACACCTCTGTCACCAATCTGGCGCATCAAATACATACCCATGGCATAACCGCCCAGAGCAAAAAAAGCGCCATGCCCGAGACTGAGGATCCCCAGATACCCCCAAATCAGATCAACGGCCAGCGCCAGCAACGCATAAGTCAGGTACTTACCAAGTAAAGTAATGGTGTAGGTTTCAACATGTAACGGGTGCCCCTCCGCCACAAGAATATTCAGGGCCGGAATGACAAAAGCCAATATGAGCAGAAGAGCCAGCAACAACTGACCACCACGATCATCCTTTAATATTGATTTCAACATACGCTAACCCTCCACTGCCCGACCACGTTGTGGAAACAATCCGCGAGGTCGCTTCTGGATAAACAGAATAATGAAGACCAGCACCAGAATTTTCGCCAACACTGCTCCGGCCCAGGGTTCGAGAGCTTTATTGAAGATCCCAAGACTCAGCCCTGCGACCAGAGTTCCCCACAGATTGCCGACACCACCAAACACCACCACCATGAAAGAGTCGATGATGTAACTCTGCCCCATGTTGGGGCCTACATTAGTCAACTGAGAAAGCGCAACGCCAGCAACACCAGCAACACCGGAACCCAAACCAAACGTCATCGCATCAACCCACTCAGAGCGAACGCCCATAGCACGGGCCATAGCTCTGTTCTGCGATACAGCCCGAACCTGAAGACCCAAAGATGTTTTTTTGAGAATGAAAACCAGCGCAGCAAAAACCAGCAGACAGAAGAAAATGATATAGAGGCGGTTATAAGTCAGCGAAAGCATGGGATTGACTTCCAGCATCCCACTCATCCAATCAGGGGTTGAGACTGAACGATTAAGAGGAGAAAAAATACTGCGCACCGCTTGCTGCAAAATAAGACTGATACCGAATGTTGCTAGTAACGTTTCCAACGGACGACCATAGAGAAAACGAATCACTCCCCGCTCAATTGCTACCCCCACTGCCCCTGCAACCAGAAAGGCTGCCGGAATAGAAAGAATCAGCGACATGCCTGTATGGCCAGGCATCAGCTGCTGCATCACATAAGTGGTATATGCCCCCAGCATTATGAGTTCACCATGCGCCATGTTGATAACCCCCATAACGCCGAAGGTAATCGCCAGACCGATTCCGGCTAACACCAGCACAGAACCAAGGCTAAGCCCAAAATAGAGGGTCTCTACAGAGCTATACAACCGCTGGCTTTGCTCATAACTGTCAATGCCAAGCTTGAGCCCGGCGATAAATTCAGCATCACCGTTTTCTCTGGCAAGCTCAGCATCCAATGCTTTTTTCATCGCCAGCTGCGCCGCAGGCTCTAAAGAGCCATTCAGCACCTGTAATGCTTTCATACGCACTGTCGTGTCATCAGAGCTGATATCGGAAATACCCAAGACCAATGCCAGCACTTCTTTCACCGATGCTGATGTTTCCAGCTGATAAGTTTCCCGCACCAATGCCTGAACGCTATCAGATGTGTTTCCGAGTAAATCTTTTGCGGCCCGCAGACGAACATTTTCTATTTCCGATGCTAAATCAAGCTGAGCCAACCCCAGGCGAACCGCTGAACGAAGGCGATTATTGAGTTTTACTTTTTTATAATCCCGTCGATTGGTTATCAGGACTTTTTCACTGTCTGCTTTACTGTCTTCGATTAGAAATGCCGACTCATTAATATTAAGAACAGCAATATGAAATAATCTTTTGCTTTGACGATGGTAATAAATTTGACCTTCCAGCAATCCATTAAGGATCCTGGCGGCAGAAGTGTGACGAGATAAAACCAACCATTCAATGGCCTGCTGCTTCTTAGCAAAATTACGTTGTGACAGCTGTTTTTCAACATTCTGAAAAGAGGCCACATCGCCAACAACCGGAGCCGCAATTGAATCAGCCACTAAACCCAGGAACAAAACAACCGACAGCAAACCTACAGACAGTAATTGAGATATTGTTGAAGACTTATCTGGCAATCGAACTGTCAGCCAACTGTGTATATTCATAAAATACCTACCCCAAACTCAAACTTGTGCTCACCATTGTCCAGGCTGAAAAACCCGTCCAGACGAGAACACCTAATAAAATCTGGCAAGGCGCGGGAGATGTCATCCGTTGACGCACCCACGCCTGCCGAGATTGGGTTCAGTTATTTCTTGGTTCCGGCACACTTACCGGTAACAACATTGAAGCTTCCGCATTCAAGAGGTTTCAGCCAGCTGGCGTAAAGATCCTTTGAGCCCGGTAAATAGTTAGACCATGCATCACCAGCAACGACACCTTCAGTTTCCCACACCACTTCGAACTGACCGTCATCCTGAATCTCACCCAACAATACCGGCTTAGTAATATGGTGATTCGGCATCATAGTTGCGTAGCCGCCCGAAAGGTTAGGCACAGTAATACCGATAATCGCTTCCTGTACCGCATCAGACTCTGTAGAGCCTGCCTTTTTAACGGCTTCTACCCACATGTTAAAGCCGATATAACTGGCCTCCATCGGATCGTTAGAAACCCGTTTTTCATCTTTTATGAACTTGTGCCATTTTTCTACAAACTCGCCGTTTGCTTGTGTATCGACACTCATGAAGTAGTTCCATGCAGCCAGGTGACCCACCAAGGGAGAAGTGTCCATCCCTGACAACTCTTCCTCTCCAACGGAAAACGCAACAACCGGGATGTCTTCAGCAGATACCCCCTGTGCACCTAGCTCTTTGTAAAACGGTACATTGGCATCGCCATTAATAGTTGAAACTACAGCAGTTTTCTTGCCTTGAGCACCAAACTTTTTGATATCAGAAACAATGGATTGCCAGTCAGAGTGACCGAAAGGCGTATAACTGATCATGATATCGCTCTTGGCGACACCTTTTGACTGAAGGTAGGCTTCAAGGATTTTATTGGTTGTGCGGGGATAAACATAATCTGTTCCAGCAAGTACCCAACGCTTCACTTCCAGTTCATTCATTAGGTAATCAACGGCAGGGATAGCCTGCTGGTTTGGAGCCGCTCCGGTATAAAAGACATTTTTGGAGGACTCTTCCCCCTCATACTGAACAGGATAAAACAGCAGACTATTTAGCTCCTCGAAAACAGGAAGCATTGATTTACGGGATACTGATGTCCAGCCGCCGAAAACCACATCCACTTTTTCTTTTTCGATCAGTTCACGAGCTTTTTCAGCAAACAAGGGCCAGTTTGAAGCAGGATCAACAACAACAGCTTCAAGCTTTTTACCCAGCAGCCCTCCTCTTTTATTTTGTTCCTCAACCATCATAAGGATGGTGTCTTTTAGTGTTGTTTCACTGATTGCCATTGTCCCTGAAAGGGAATGCAACACCCCAACTTTGATCGTATCTTTCGCTGCAACAGCGTTAAATGACAAGAGCAGTGATGCAGCAACACCGACTAATGTACTTCTGAACATCTTGGTTGACATATTGTATAGCTCCTTGTGAATAATCATTCTCATCAGAGCAAACAACAGGCCAAAATTTAGCCACCTTTTAAAACCAAAATAAAACCCTAAATTTCAATAAGATAAATGCATGGAACAAAAACACGGTTAATTACAGTGCAACTTATCAGTAAGCTTTGGTGCATTGCCTGACTTGCTGTGCACCATGTTGGTACATCACAACAAGGCTACCCGTCAGCGGAGGTCTTTATTTAATCCATTGTGGTGCGAGCAATTACAATTGAAAGCTAACCCTATGAGTAAGCTATAATTCGTCGCTAAGATCTTTCATGATGAATGTGTGGCTAAACATTGCGCATATAAACGCACTACATGAACTTTATCACTTTTTTCAGGTCAAAATTTTCATCATTTTCGTTTGACTGTTTGTTTTTATAGGACATTGCCAATCTATGCTAACGTCTACTTTTCAAAACCTTAAGACTTACCTAGACAGCCAGGTTATTGGCCAGCCTGATCTTGTTAAACAGTTGCTTATTGCGCTTCTTGCCGATGGCCACATCCTTGTTGAAGGACCTCCGGGCCTGGCAAAAACGCGAGCAGTCAAAGTACTGTCCGATTGTATCGAGGGCAGCTTCCACCGTATCCAGTTCACCCCGGATCTGCTTCCGGCGGATTTAACCGGTACGGATATCTATCGCCCGGAAACCGGGGAATTTACTTTCCAGCCGGGCCCTATCTTCAATGCCTTGGTTCTTGCTGACGAAATCAACCGTGCCCCGGCCAAAGTTCAGGCAGCGATGCTTGAAGCCATGGCCGAAAAGCAAATTACCGCAGGCCGTAAAACCTACTCCCTACCGAAACTGTTCCTGGTAATGGCGACTCAGAACCCGATTGAGCAGGAAGGTACTTATCCATTGCCGGAAGCCCAACTTGACCGTTTCTTGCTGCAATTGAATGTTGATTACCCAGATGCGGATAGCGAGCTACAAATCCTGCGCCTGAATCGTGGCGAAGCAATGGGAGAGGAAAAAGCAGAGCCGGTTCAAATCAGCCAAGAAGAGATCTTCAATGCTCGCCAGCAAGTACTGAATATTCACATGGCAGAAGAAGTCGAGCATTACATTATTCGACTGACAATGGCGACCCGTCAGCCTCAGCGTTACAGTGATCAGCTTGCTAACTGGCTACAAATGGGTGTCAGCCCGCGTGCCACTCTTGCACTTGACCGCTGCGCCCGAGCCCATGCATGGCTGAACGGCCGTGACTTTGTCACCCCGGAAGATGTCCAGCAAATGGCTTACCCGGTGCTGCGCCACCGTTTGCTGCTGAGCTATGAAGCCCAGGCCGAAGGTGTTTCTGCTGACACTATTATAAGCCAGCTGATTGCACAGGTAGCCTGCGCATGACAGAGACATCCATGACACCTACCCTGCCGTCACACAGTGACGGGGTAAACCTGTGTCTGGCTGAATTGCTGCAATACAAAAATCAAACTGTTCGTTGGCTGCCACCGGCTCAAAGTGTGTGGTCGCAGCTCAACGGCCAGCATTTGAGCCGGAAAAAAGGGCGCGGGATGAACTTTTCTGAAGTTCGTCCTTATCAGCCGGGTGACGATATTCGTGCAATTGACTGGCGTGTCACAGCAAGGACAGGAAAAACCCACACCAAGCTGTTCACTGAAGAACGGGAAATGCCGGTTATGTTGCTAGTCGATCTCAGCAGCAGCATGAAGTTTGGCTCACAACTACTGCTGAAGTCGGTTCAGGCCGCTCACTTTGCCAGCCTGTTAAGCTGGCTGGCTATCAGCGAACAGGATCGTGTTGGTGCTGTTATTTACACCGGTGAGAAACTGATTGAATGCAAGCCGACTGGCCGTCAGCGAGGAGCATTGCGTCTGATCAATGCATTGATTGATGCCCATCAGAACAGCAACGAAACTAATCAGAGCCTGAGCTTTTCTGCAGCAATTAAGCATCTTCACCATTTATGCTCTAAAGGCAGTGAAATCGTAATTATCAGCGATTTCTACCAGCTAAAAGACACAGATAAAAGAAGACTGAGCCAGTTGCGACAACATAACCGAATCCAGTTTGTTCAGATCCATGATCCGCTCGAACAAGGTCAAACAGCCTTCAAAGGCACAGAGCATGTCGCCGACAGCAACCAATCTGTATGGCTGGATTTCTCGGCCCGAAAGACCCGCGAAAAGCTCAGCCAGCAATATATTGACCATCAGGATTTTATCCATGATATGGCGATGAGCCTGGCGATTCCGCTTCATCAGGTATCTGCAGCACAACCATTGATCTGGCAACTTGGCGGTAAGGAGAAGCATTATGGCTAATAGTGCATCAGCTCAAGATTTTGCCGCCTCTCTTCCTCTTGCTGATATCCACCTGCCTGCGGAACCCGGTTACTGGCCTCTAGCATGGGGATGGTGGGCTTGCATACTTGCTGTTCTGCTTACCGTTGCTGTATTGGTTTACCTGGTTAGCCAACACAGGATTAAGCAACGCGCGAGAAAAGAAGCATTGCGTCAACTTAGACATCTCGACGATCCGGCTCAGTTCGGCAACATCAACCTGCTTCTTCGTCAAACAGCAATGTCCTATTACCCGAGAAAGAATGTGGCCGGTTTAACCGGTGACCAATGGCTTTCATTCCTGGATAGTCATCTGGCCGAAAAACATCGCGGATTTGTGTCAATTTCTGAAGAGTGGCAGCGCGGCATTTTCTCACCTCAGGGACTTGAGCGTTCAACTTTCAGTCAGTGCTATAAGCAAGCTTCAATCTGGCTGAAAAAAGCCAAGCTTCCTGCCAGCCAGGAAATCCGTCTGCAAAACAGTCATCACACCAACCAGCATAGCAAGGAGGCCTCTGATGTTTGAGTTTTTCTGGCTCTGGGCATGGTTGCTGTTACCACTGCCTTTGCTTATTTACCGCTTCACAAAACCCGTTGTTCAGCCTGTAGCTATCCGTCTACCTAAATTGCCTGACGGTATCGGCACACAACAGCCGGATACTCGCTGGCGAAAAGGACTCATGGCTATTGCATGGCTGTCGTTAATTGCCGCCCTCGCCCGCCCGGTATGGTATGGCGATCCGGTAGAGATTAACCCGGATCACCGCGACATGATGCTGGCAGTAGACTTATCCGGTTCCATGTCGATTGAGGATATGATCACATCCGGCGGACAATCTGTTGATCGCCTCACGGCAGTAAAACAGGTATTGAATGACTTTATCGCCCGCCGACAAGGTGATCGCCTTGGCCTGGTGTTGTTTGCCAACCACGGTTACCTGCAAACACCGCTGACTTTTGACCGCAATACAGTTCAGGAGCAACTGGGCCGCACTGTACTGGGGCTTATCGGACAAAGTACCGCCATCGGCGAAGGCTTAGGTGTAGCAACCAAAACCTTTATCGACAGTGATGCTAAACAGCGAGTAATTATCCTGCTTAGTGACGGGGCCAATACTGCCGGTGTCATCGACCCGATTGAAGCGGCAGAACTTGCCACCCGAAGTGATGTCACCATCTATACCGTCGGTATTGGGGCAGAAGAAATGGAGCAAAGAACATTCTTCTCCACCCGAACAGTGAATCCGTCGCAGGATCTGGATGAAAGAACACTAACCAAAATTGCTGAAATGACTGGCGGTCAGTATTTCCGCGCCAGAAATCCGCAGGAACTTGAAAATATTTATCAATTAATCGATCAAATGGAACCAATTAACACCGCTCAGCAAACCTGGCGTCCACGTCAGGAGCTGTTCCGTTTTCCTTTGGCTCTCACATTGCTGCTTTCAGTAGCTATCGTACTGCTAAGGAGACGACATGGCTGATTTTACTTTTCTTCACCCTCTCTGGCTGCTGGCTACGCTCCCGCTGGGATTATTGTTGCCATGGCTAAGGATGACTCAACGCAAAAGCGGCCTTATCGCGCCTCATCTGGCAGAAAAGCTCGGCCTTAGCCACCAGCAAACAAGCAATACCTTTATTCCGTTTCTGGGTGCAGCCTGGCTGCTTACCGTCATCGCTCTGGCCGGGCCAAGCTGGCAGAAAACCACCCTGCCCGCTTACAGCATCAGCGGAGCAAGAGTGCTGGTGATGGATATGTCCCGCTCAATGTATGCCACAGACATCGCACCTAACCGCCTGACCCAGGCGCGCTATAAAGCGATGGACCTGCTTCCCGGTTGGCAGGAAGGCAGTACAGGACTCGTAACATACGCAGCTGACGGTTATGTGGTTAGCCCACTAACAGAAGACAGCAGTACCCTGGCGAACCTGATCCCTTATCTTTCTCCGGATATCATGCCGATTCAGGGCAGCAATGCCGCCGCCGGGGTTAAGGAAGCGATTAACCTGCTCAAACAGGCTGGTCATCAGCGTGGCGATATCATCCTGGTCACAGATGGCCTGACTAAGAAAGAGACCCGTGAAGCCCAGTATCTGCTCGACAGCACAAGCTACCGGGTTTCTGTTCTGGCAGTCGGAACACGCCAGGGTGCGCCGGTACAAATGCCGGATGGCCGACTATTAACGGACAGCTCTGGTAAAACTGTGGTTGCTAAAGTTGATCTGGATAACCTACTAAGCCTAGTAAACCAGACCGGTGGACAGCTGCAGCTGCTACAACCGACCAACCGTGATGTTGAAAAACTGATAGCTGCAACTTCCAAACCTCAAGAAGGTGCCAATAAGCACAAAAACAAAGAACTGGAAGAACGGATTAATAATGGCTTCTGGTTGCTGATCCCTTTAGTGATTTTGTCACTGTTCGGTTTTCGTCGAGGGGTAATCATCGCAGCCCTGCTGATTGTTATGCCTGTTGATGATGCCTTTGCATCACCATGGCTGAACGACAATCAACTGGCTTATAAGGCTTTTCAGCAGAAGGACTATGAAGCTGCAGCAGAGCAGTTTATGTCTCCGCGATGGAAAGGTGCAGCTCTGTATAAAGCCGGACAATACGAGCAGGCGATTGAGTATTTCAGCCAGCAGAAGGACATCACATCGCGCTATAACTTAGGTAATGCCTATGCCTTCGCAGGCAAACTCCAGGATGCCATTGACAGCTATCAGTCAGTGCTGGATGAAGATGCTGGCCACAAGGATGCCCAAAAGAATCTGGAGATTGTAAAAAAAGCACTAGAGCAACAGCAACAGCAACAGCAACAGCAACAGCAACAGCAACAGCAACAGCAACAGCAACAGCAACAGCAACAGCAACAGCAGTCTGATCTGAATAAAAATTCTGACCAAAATCAATCTTCAGATTCTCAGCAAAACAGCAAGAAGTCTCAGAATCAGCAGAATCAGCAGAATCAGCAGAATCAGCAGAATCAGCAGAATCAGCAGAATCAGCAGAATCAGCAGAATCAGCAGAATCAGCAGAATCAGCAGAATCAGCAGAATCAGCAGAATCAGCAGAATCAGCAGAATCAGCAGAATCAGCAGAATGCTGACAGCAAAAATAGTGAACAGCAAGAGTCTGGCGAGCAACAGCAGGATAATAATCAACAGGCACAGAATAAAGACAGTAAACAGAGTGAAGCGGATAAGGAGCAATCCTTAAGCCGCCAGCAAACTGACAACAAAGATAACGGCAAACAGCCGGAGGAAGCTGAACCTGTGGCTGTTAACAGTAAGGAGCAACACAACTCACTGTCAGCCAGCGACCCTGTACTGAAAAAGCTAGAACAGGTGCCTGATGACACCAGTGAGTTGATTCGTGCCCAATTGATCCTTCAGGCACGTCAGAAAGACGCTCCGCAAGCGACTGAGAATTCATGGTAAGACATAAATGGATATGATGAAGAACAACAGCATCCCACTTATCGGCAACTTTCGCCGGGCCTGCTCAGGCATCAATAAAGGGATTATCTACAGCATACTGGTTATGGTATCAGCCATAATGATGCCCTCGTGGGCTCAGGCAGCACAAGCAGTGGCCACAGTGTCAAAAAATATCGTTGCCGTTAACGAAGTGTTCCAGCTGACTGTTGCTATTGATGACAGCGTCAGCAGCAACGCATTAGACCTTTCACCACTGGATAAAGACTTTATCTATGGTACGCCAAACGTCAGCAGTAACACATCTATGATCAATGGCGTGGTTACCCGCAACACACAATGGCGGGTTGCCATCGCAGCGAAAGAGATTGGTGACTTCACTATCCCGAGTTTCCGTATCGGTGCAACAACAACCGAGCCGATTGTCATCACCTCAATGAAAAGCAGTACAACCAGCTCGAAACCACTTAACCAGCCAGCTATCCGACTTGATGCCGACCTGGACAAAAAGCAACTCTACGTCGGAGAGAGTTTCCGCTACAAAGTTCGGCTGCGCATTGGTGAACAAATGAGCCAGGCTTCTCTGGCTCCACCTTCCGGTGACGGGCTTGAAGTGAGGCAAATAGGTGATGATCGCCAGACAGAGACCGTTCTGAACGGTCGCCGCTATGTGATCATTATGCGTGACTACCAAATCACGCCGACCAAAGCAGGCTCAATTACCCTTAAGGGAGCTGAATTCAACGGCAGTGTGATCAAAGGTGGCCGTGGTTTTGGCTCCCGTTTGCAGGTTCCTGTCACTCAGCAACCAGAGGACATTACCCTTTCCGTCAAAGGCAAACCTGCTGGTTATCAGGGTCTGTGGATCCCGACCGAAGATCTTCAACTTGAGCAAAACTGGCAACCGGCTGGCGCTGAGCTGAAAGTCGGTGAACCTCTGACCCGTATAATCAGCCTGCGTATCAAAAATGCTGAACAGAGCAACATGCCGAACCTGACACTGCCCTACCCGAATTCGGTGAAGGTCTATGATGAAAAACCGGTTTACGGCAATGAAGGGGATTATACGGTGATGACCCTTAAACAAGTGATCATCCCACGCTCTGAAGGCAAACTATCACTTCCTCCTTTGGCTGTGAACTGGTGGAATACTCAAACTGATAAACAGGAAACCAGTAAGATTGCAGGGAGGGAACTCAACGTTCTGCCTGGTGATAACACCAATAATATTGTCCTGCCGTCTGTCAGCAACTCTGTTCCCGTACCACAGGATCAACCAACGGCTCCGGTTGAACCTCAGGTGATCACACAGGTAGTCACAGATGCAGGCTTCTGGCCGTGGCTGACAGCTTTGTTTGCCGCGTTATGGCTGTTCACTACGGTTCTGTGGCTGAAAGCCCGATTCTCAAAACAGCATGTGATTGTGCCTGGCAGCGGACAAAAAATAGTTCCTCCTACTCCTCTTACCGGGATGAAGCAAGCCGCAGAAGCTAAGGAGCCGATTAAAGTTCATACCTATTACAAGCAATGGGCTGAGAGTAATCCGGAACATCCTCAGCAGGAAGCACTTCACCAACAAGTCACCGCAATGATGAATGCGCACTTTGGAAAAGAGCCTGAGCAATGGGACAGTAAAGAGCTGATAAACCTGCTTCGTTCACTGAAAAAGAACAAACCAGCAAAGAATAAAGTAATTTCAGAAAATCAGGCACTGGCTCCGCTGGTTCCTGAAAGATAATTACAGTTATTCGCCCTGCCTATCCTTAAAAATTAAAGCTCGCACCTAACGCGAGCTTTTTCTTAACATTTTTCCTTTCCTGCTTGTTATTCATTGTTAACGTGCCACTCTGCAAAAGCCCCATATTTAAAGCGCCGCCCTCAAACAGAGAAAAATCACGTTAAAGACTTGTAAATTTAAAGTTTATTAAAAGAATAGTGGAAAAATTACAACGTTCCTGTTAAAAACAATTCTGTGAGTAAAATATAATGCTTCAACCATATAATAAATTTATACAGGAATTAGTATGAACCAAGCACAACAACCCTTTTTAGCCCGAGTTGCTAACGGAAGTCTGGTTGTCCAGATTCTCGTTGGTATCATCGCCGGTATCCTCTTTGCGTCTGTCGCACCGGAATCAGCAATCAAAGTCGGTTTTCTTGGTGGCCTTTTCGTTAGCGCCCTTAAAGCCGTAGCGCCGATCCTGGTATTTATCCTGGTAGCCTCTTCTATTGCAAATCAGAAGAAAGGCGCTCATACCAATATGAAGCCAATCATCGTTCTGTACCTGTTCGGTACACTGATGGCTGCCCTGACAGCTGTTATCATGAGTTTCCTTTTCCCAACCACTCTGACTCTGGTAGCAAGCGCAACGAGTGCCACTCCACCGGAAGGCATTACTGAAGTAATCAATACCCTACTGTTCAAGATCGTTGATAACCCGGTTAACGCTCTGATGACTGGTAACTTCATCGGTATCCTGGCATGGGCTATCGCCCTGGGCTTCGCACTGCACCAGGCAAGTGATGCTACTAAGCAGGTTTTCCATGACGTTTCTAACGGCATCACTATGATCGTTCGCTTCGTTATCCGTCTGGCTCCTATCGGTATCTTTGGTCTTGTTGCTAACACTTTCGCGGCAACCGGTTTTGCCGCTATTGCTGGTTATGCCCACCTGCTGGCCGTTCTGCTGGGCTCAATGCTTATTATCGCACTGGTTGTTAACCCGCTGATTGTTTTCTACAAAACCAAAGAAAACCCATACCCGCTGGTACTGCGCTGCCTGCGTGAAAGTGGTATCACTGCTTTCTTCACTCGTAGCTCTGCTGCAAATATTCCGGTTAACATGCAGCTATGTAAAAACCTGGATCTGCACGAAGATACTTACTCTGTATCTATCCCTCTGGGTGCAACCATCAACATGGGTGGTGCGGCAATCACTATCACAGTGCTGACTCTTGCTGCGGTACACACACTGGGTATTCAGGTTGATATGGCAACAGCTGTACTGCTGAGTGTTGTAGCGGCTGTATCTGCATGTGGCGCATCAGGTGTTGCCGGCGGTTCACTACTGCTTATCCCTCTGGCATGTAGCCTGTTCGGTATCTCGAATGACGTTGCAATGCAGGTTGTTGCTGTTGGCTTCATTATCGGTGTGATTCAGGATTCTGCGGAAACAGCACTGAACAGTTCAACAGACGTTATCTTCACAGCAGCCGCATGTAAGGCAGCGGAAGCAAAGATGGAAGCGTCTGAAGTGGCGCAGCAATCATAAAGAATATAAGCAAGCACACACATCGCAAATAACAAAGAGGCAGCCAACTGGCTGCCTCTTTTATTATCTCTTTTGTTCCCGCTAATTAGCTGTTACTGAGCCTTTGATTTCAGCTCTTCGAACTTTTCACTCAAATCACTTGCCACATCTGAAGCTTGGTCAGTAGCATCCTCAAATGCATCATGAACCTCTTCCATTGAGCGAGAATCTGTCAAATCTTCAATTTGGTCTTTATATGTAACGCCAATATAAATACCAACGCCCACCAAAGCCAACATAATGTACTTCATCATGAGTTTTACTACCTGTATATAACCAACATTTTGATTATATCAGCTTGCCGGGGCAGGCTCATAAAAATTCCACAGAAAAATACCAAACGTCGGCAAACGTGCTTTAAATTAACGTATTGTGTGATTAAAGGCGTGACACTTTCTCAGCCAGCAGACCTTTTAACCAACTGGTCCAGGCCTCCATTCCCTCGCCGTTCTTCACCGATAACTTAATGACCTGAATATTCGGATTAACCTTACGGGCATTCTCGATACAGCGTTCAATATCAAAATCGACGTAAGGCAAAAGATCCGTTTTATTAATGATCATCAGTGAAGATGCTGCAAACATATTCGGATACTTCAGCGGCTTATCTTCCCCTTCGGTTACAGACAGAATAACCACCTTACTATCTTCACCTAAATCAAAGCTGGCAGGACAAACCAAATTGCCGACATTCTCAATGAAGACAATTCCCGACTCCTGAAGATCCAACTGATGACAAGCATCATGGACCATCTGAGCATCAAGGTGACAGCCTTTTCCGGTATTAACCTGAACAGCCGGAACTCCGGTTGCACGAATCCGATCAGCATCATTACTGGTTTGCTGATCCCCTTCGATAACTGCACACAAATGATCATTTTTCAGCAACTGAATGGTTTCTGTCAGTAAAGTAGTTTTACCTGACCCCGGACTAGAAACCAGATTCAACACCAACTGACCGCCAGCACTGAAATAATCCCTGTTATGTGCAGCCTGATGGTTGTTATTACCCAGAATGTCCTGTTCAAGTGTCAGCAACTGGCGCTGCGACACACCGGCGACATGAACCTGAGCTTCGCCTTTTCCATAATGCAAATCGCCATGCTGCATTTTTTCCGGCTGATGATGATCACCATGAACATGGTGTACTTCGTGTTCATGGTTATGCGTTGAAGAAGGTAAAGATGCTGCACTGCTAGCATCATAATGAACATGATGGTGAACATCGCCCTGATGGTAATAATGGTGATGAATCACCACTGGTTGCTGTGTTTCAGGCGCAACATGCGGGTGTTGATGATGGTGAGCTGTATCATGATGATGATCGTCACCGTGACTGTGGTGGTGCCCCTCGATATGACTGTCACCGCAACCGCAGACATTACACATATTATTCAACCTCTATATCTTTAATTTTCAACTCTTCGCCGGTTTCGATTGCCAGCCGGTATCCCTGGCAATTCGGGCAATACATTCCACGGGCCTGAAGCAAAACGGACTGACAACAGTCCTCGCACCAGGCCTTTGCCGGGATCATTTCAATTTCCAACCCGGCCCCTTCAGCCATCGTTCCCCGACAGGCAAACTCAAACCCGGTCTGTAACGCCTGTGACTCAATACAGGACAGGGAACCAATTGCCAGCCTGACTTTGGTAACCCGACGAAAACCTTGTTGCCTTGCGTGGTCAACAACCGCATCCACGGTATTCAGGCTCAGAGACAATTCGTGCATGACTTTTCCTTTATCTGATGTCTTTCACTATTTCTGAGTGTTTCAGCAAATACGAGGCAACAACTCACCGCCCGGTAAATCTAAATACCGACGACTTCCCCAAGGGCTATTCAGAATGACTTTATTCGGTGTAGCAGCTTCAGCCCTGCCGACAATAGCGGCTTGACCTGAAAACGCTTTAAGCACAGCCAGTGCAGCGTCAGCAGCATCCGTCGGAACGGCCATAACAAACGTTCCTTCATTTGCTAAATCATAAGGATCGAAACCAAACAGCTCACATACCCCGCGGACATGATCACTGACAGGTATAGCCTCTTCATCCAATGACAACTGAACCTTTGAAGCCTCACACCATTCATTCAGCACCGCAGAAATACCGCCACGAGTCGCATCTCGTAAGCTGTGAATAGGAATATTCTGCTCAATACAAGCATGAATAACCGGCCATAATGTTGCGCAGTCGCTTTGTAACGGGCTCGACAATTTCAATGATTCGCGGGCAGATAACAGACAAGCACCGTGACAACCGATATCACGGGAAATAAGAATGGCATCACCGGGACAAACATTACGTGCAGAAATCCCCGGCTGGCGGATATGGCCGATACCTGTGGTATTAATAAACAAGCCGTCAGCGCAACCTTTCGGTACCACCTTGGTATCACCGCAGACAATACGAGCTCCTGATACAGTCAGTTCCTCCGCCATGGATTTAACAATCGGCTCCAGTTCATCAAACAACAGACCTTCTTCAATGATGAAACTACAGCTGAGATACTGTGGTTCTGCCCCCATCATCGCCAAATCATTCACCGTTCCGGCAACGGCAAGTTTGCCGATATTACCGCCAGCAAAAAACAACGGTGAAACAGTAAAACTGTCCGTTGTCATCGCAACGCTGCCATTACATTCCAGTACCGCTGCATCCTCTGTACGAAGGAGAATGTCATTGCCTAAATGACGGAAAAAAAGCCGGTTGATTAATTGATTCATTTCCTGACCGCCGCCACCGTGGCTAAGTTGGATTCGTTTCATTTCTTTCTCCTTCAAAATCAACCAAGGTAACGGTAATAGGCATTGCAGGCGCCTTCTGAGCTCACCATGCAACTACCCATTGGGCGATTAGGTGTACAAGCTTTGCCAAAAACTTTGCAGTCCGGCGGTGTTGCCAGACCTTTCAGAATGTCACCACAACGGCAGTGCTTGTGATCGGGGGTATCGATGTGAGTGAAATGTTCCGCGAACTTGAGTTCGGCATCACGGTGCTGATATTCAGGTTTCAGCTTCAGCGCAGAATGCGGGATATTCCCCAGGCCACGCCAGTTAAATTCATTCCGCAAAGTGAAAACCTTATCCACCTGCTGCTGGGCTGTAACATTGCCCTGATAACTCGCAGCGCGGCGATACTGAAGTTGTAATTCAGCCGAACCGGATACCGCTTGTTCAGTAAGCATCAACACAGATTCAAGTACATCAACAGGCTCAAAACCGCCGACTACCAGTGGGACCTGATAGCCTTCAACAATAGGCTGATATAACTTAGCACCGGTGATCACACTGACATGAGACGGACCGATAAAGGCGTTAATGCGAGATTGACCATCGGCCAGCACTGCATTCATTGCCGGGATCACCAGCACATGATTAATATGGAAATAGAGATTTGCGAGCTGTTGCTGCTCAGCACACTCCACCAGCACTGCGGTCATTGGCGTGGTGGTTTCAAAACCGATGGCAAAATACACCACCTGCTTATCCGGGTTTTCGCGGGCGATTTTTAGCACATCCATTGGGTCGTAAACTGCTTCAACATGACCGCCTTTTGCCCGGCATTGCGCCAGTGTGCTTTTTGAGCCGGGAACTCGAACCATGTCTCCCAGCGTAACCAGAATCACATCCGACAAACCAGCCAGCGCAATAGCCTGATCAATCCGTTCTTTCGGCATAATGCAAACCGGACAGCCCGGCCCGTGAACAAATCGAATGTTCTCCGGCAGTAACTGCTTCAGACCATATTTCATGATGGTGTGAGTATGACCACCACACACTTCCATGATATACAGCGGGTGTTCCAGCAACTTGGCTTTATCAGCGATTTTCTCAGCCAGCGCTTTAATCACATCCGGCTGGCGAAAACCTCGGTAAAGATCGACATTCATACTCATGACAACAGTCCTTTCACGTCATCTTCATCCATTTCTGCGATTAACTGTCGGTAAGCTGCCAGACTTTCCTGCGCTTCATCCAAATCCATTTTGCTAATGGCAAAACCGACATGAATTAAAACATGATCACCGCAGGCTAAAGGCTCCGAAATCAGATGGGTACTGACCTGGCGTTGAACGCCCAGGGTTTCTACCAGTGCAGACGACTGCTCCGGGCAGACTTCTACGATGCTAGAAGGAATACACAAACACATTATTTCCTCGATATATGAACATGGCCTTTTTACATCACGCCTTTGCGTCATGATGTATGGCGTACCACAACTGACCTGCGGCTAAACCTCCGTCGTTAACAGGAATCGTCTCGCCGCAATATAAAGGTTGGGATGATGCTGAAAACAGCTGATGTACCCGGTTAAGAAGGATTCGGTTCTGGAATACCCCGCCGGATAACACGACGGGATAATCAGAATAAGATGAAGCGATTTTTTTTATGCTGACAGCAATGGCATCAAGCAAAGCCATGCTGAAATTTTGAATTTGAGCGGAAGTAAATTCAGAGTGGTTTGATTTCGATGCTTGAAGCGTTTTATCCAACAAAGGTTGCCAATCAATTACACCGTCATCAGTAACCGAAAAGCCAGCCTCGCCGCACAATGTGACACTGTCACCTAAATAAGCAGCCTGCTCAAGCAACAAACCACACTCACCCTCATAGTCCACCTCATCAACCAACTCCAATAGCGCAGTCCAGGCATCAATTAAGCGGCCCATTGATGAAGTAAATGGAGAACGATTCCCCGAACGCCATAACTGGTAGAGGTTGTCCATTTCGCTTTCGGACCACAGGTTAAACACACCAAGCCGCATTAGCTTGATTTCATCTAACTCATAACATTCCAACAGCATGGCAAGGACAAGACGTGCTGGTTGTCTTATCGCTTTCTCTCCACCGATGAGACGAAAAGGACGCAAGTGGCAGACACGCTCAGACTGTTGCGTATTGGCCAGCAATACTTCTCCGCCCCACACCGTTTCATCATCACCCCACCCCGTACCGTCAAAGGCAAAACCCAGAACAGTCTGAGTCAACTGATGCTCTGCCATCACTGACAGAATATGGGCATGGTGATGCTGAACCTGAATCAGATTAGATTCTGATTCACTATCTGAACCTTCGTTTGAAATTCGCTCTCTGGCAACACGAGTTGAGACATAACCCGGATGCTTATCGCAAACCACTGTTGATGGCTTTACGCGATACAGTGATTCGAAATTATCAATGGTTTCGAGATAGCGTTGCTGGGTGTCGATATCATCAATATCACCGACATACGGCGACATAATCCATTGCTGCGGCAAAGCTAAACCTATCGATGCCTTCTGCTGTGCCCCCAGCGCCAGAACCGCCTGTGGCTCTGTGGATTGCTGCTCTGTTGCTATAGATAAATGTTGGCTATATGGCGCGTATCCACGAGCCATTCTCAGCACGCGGGCTTTACTTCCGGCAATATGAACCACACTGTCATCACAAGCGTGAAGGATGGGACGATTATGATCGAGAATACCGTCGATTAGGCCACCAAGCTGCGCTTTTACTTCATCGAATTCAGTGGCTATCGGCATCCCGGAGCGATTGGCACTGGTCAGTACAACAGGGAAATCCAGAAGATCGAACAAAAGCGCATGCAAAGGGGTGTACGGCAACATAACCCCGAGATAAGGGCCGGACGCTGCAACATTATTAGCAAGCGAGCTGAAACCGGAATGCTTACACATCAGCACTACTGGCTTGGCCTGAGACTGCAATGTTTGCCACTCCTGTTCATCACCATGAACCAGAGATCGAGCCATTTCACAATCACCTACCATCACAGCCAAAGGCTTTCGCCGACGCTTTTTAAGCTCTCGTAAACGGGCTACAGCCTTTAAATTGCGAGCATCACAAGCCAGATGAAAACCACCCAGCCCTTTGATGGCAATTACGCCTCCCTGTCGGATAACATTAGCCACCCTTTCTATTGCTTCATCCTTAGCAGCGTTCTGAATGCCATTAAAAGACACATAGCGAATCTGCGGGCCGCAATGAGTACAGCTTATCGGCTGAGCGTGATAACGGCGATCCAGCGGGTTCTGATAAGCGTGTTTACATGGCTGGCAAAGTGCGAAATCACGCATTGTTGTCGCCACACGATCATAAGGTAACGATTTGATGATGGTGTAACGCGGGCCACAATGCGTACAGTTGGTAAACGGGTAATGATAAAAACGGGAACTAGGATCGCGCACTTCTGCAAGGCAAGCATCACACAGTCCCTGATCAGGAGAGAGGCAAACACTGGTGCTGTTTCGCTCACGACTTTGCTCAATGGTGAAATCATCCACTGAATGAAGCGGCTTATCCTCAACAGATATCTGATCAATCCGGCTCAGCGGCGGCGCCAGTTCGGAAAGTCTATTAATGAACTCACGAACTATTTCCGCTACCCCCTGAACATCAACTTTGACGCCTTCGGAGTCATTAATCACTGTTCCTGCAAGTTTTAGCCGGGTTGCTTGTTGGTAGACAAACGGCCGGAAACCGACACCCTGCACTATACCTGTGATATGTATAAACTTGCGTTCAGGAATGCCATTACCATCATTAATTTCGCTTCCGCAATGCATGTCTTTACCAATATTCCCGTTTACCGTCTTCATCTTGCTACTTCGTGGATTAAGACAGCATCAGGGAGCCACCAAATACGGCCATCACCGCGCCAGTAACTCGCATAACACGACGATTAGACGAACAGGCAGCAATAAGCTGAGCAAGAAAAATACCGGTAACATGCAACATTGCGGTTGCCAGCACAAAGCCGCTGAAGTACCAGAATGCCTGAGAGTCCATCGGCATTTCCATACCGTGTGCCATACCATGAAACAATGCAAAGCCCATTACTAAAGCCAAAATCGCTTTTTCAGACAAATGAGCACCAGAGCAAAGCATCACGCCCATAGCAACGACAGAGATTGCGATACCTGTTTCAACGCCCGGAACAACCAAACCGGATACGCCAAGCGCACCACCAATTATCATCACAGCAACAAAAGCCAATGGCATACGAAATTTCGCCTTACCGCCAACCAGGGCTGCCAGCATTCCCACGCCCAGCATTACGCTAAGGTGATCCAACCCTGTCAGTGGGTGGATAAAGCCGCTTTCAAAACCATGTGAACCAATATGACCGGGATGAGCCAGCGCCAGCGGAGAAAAAAGTGCAAACAGTGCTGGTAATAAATATTTCTTTTTCATGTGAAATGTCTTCTGAAAATATAAAGGAAGGAAATCAAATCATGCCGTAGACACGCTCCGGGTGGGCATACACATCTGCACGCCCCGGACGACAATATCCAAGCAAAGTAACGTTAAGTTTTTCTGCCAATTCAACAGCCATATTTGTGGCCGATGAGATAGCGAGGAGTATTTCGATGCCGGCGGCGGCAGCCTTTTGTACCATTTCAAAACTGGCGCGACTGGTCACTAATACTGCACCGCCTTCTAGCCGATGGCGGTGGATATATCCCACCAATTTATCAAGCGCGATATGGCGACCGACATCTTCAAAGATGGCTTTTACCTGACCGTCTTTATCCAGGTATACCGCAGCGTGAGCAGAACCTGTAAGCTGATTGAGCTGCTGTTTAGCTAACAATTGCTCAAGCGAGCTTTCCAGTTTGCAGATATCAAACGTTGAAGAGGTCGTCAGCGGTGACAGGATCCGGCATACGGTTTCCAGCTTTTCCTCACCACAAATGCCACACCCGGTCATTCCCGCCAGAGAGCGACGTTTTTCTTTCAGCGTTCTCAGACAACGGTTTGCGACCGTAACATCAACAGCAATACCATTTGGGCCGGGATTAATTTCGATATCATGCACTTCCCGGTGATGTTGAATAATGCCTTCAGACAACGAAAAGCCGATAACAAAATATTCGATATCCCTTGGGGTACACATCATTACGGTATAAGCAATTCCATTAAATGAAATGGCAACCGGCCTTTCTTCAATAATATAATCCCTGTCCTCCCAGCTTTCCCGCCCTTTACGAAAACGAACAATAGGCAATTCAAGAGCATGGTTGGACGTTGGAACTGAAATCAATTCACTCATATTCAGGCTCAAATATACTTTCTCATTTGCATACAGATACCCCCTCCCAGTCCAATAGGAAGGAGTTGCATTTAACTATTAATCATTGTTATGCGTTGCTGACTAACGCATCATTCAGATAATCATCACTCTTAATTCCCATCTTTTGCATTCGGGATAATAAGGTTGTACGTTTTAGTCCTAATTTAACAGCAGCCCCTCTGGCACCACCAATAATCCCATTACTTTCTTTAAGAGCACTTATAATCGCATGACGTCCGGTCACATCCGCAGATAAGTTAATTACCGGAGGATTATTAGACTTAATATCTTCCGACATTTGCTTTCTGGCGAATCTAAGTTCATCAACCGGTACATTTAATACATTACCTCGAGTCAGTATGACTGAGCGTTCAATGATATTTCTCAATTCCCTGATATTGCCCGGCCACGGAAAACCGGATAAAGATTCCATTGTTTTAACCGGGATCTTATTAATATCTTTACCCATTTTTTTAGAAAGAGTCCGGGTAAAGTGTTTCACCAGTAACGGGATATCTTCAGGTCGCTCCCTGAGTGGTGGAACCCGAATTGGAAATACATTCAGTCGATAGTAAAGATCGCTGCGGAATTCCTTTGATTCCACCATAGATAAAAGATCCACATTTGTTGCACATACGATGCGGACATCCACAGGAATAAGTTGGTTACGCCCTACTCTTTCGATTTCATTTTCCTGTAAAGCTCGCAGTAGTTTAGGTTGCAGATCCAATGGCATATCACCGATTTCATCAAGGAAAAGCGTCCCTTTGTGAGCTTGTTCAAAACGCCCAACTCGCTGACTTATAGCTCCGGTAAAGGCCCCGCGTTCATGACCGAAAAGCTCACTTTCAAACAAACCGGCTGGTACTGCTGCACAGTTCATTTTCACCATCCGGGTTTTACTGCGACGACTCAATTTATGAATAGCTCTGGCAATCAACTCTTTACCGGTACCCGACTCTCCCAGAATCAGAACAGTACTGTCACAGTCGGCCACCATCGCCACTTTCTCCAGTACCTGATTCATCACCTCACTCTGGCTGATAATGTCATCGAAAATTGCGTGCTCAGTGTAGCTGTCTTCTATCGTGATATAGTCCGTTTTCGGTGCTGTGCGGATAATCGCCTGATGCACTTTCAAGCTGTGGATTGCCATCGCAACCCTGGCTGCAATCGGCATAAACAGCTCAACATCAGCGGCCTTAAATGGCGCGTTTTCCCGCTGCATGTAACAAATGTAGCCATTAGTATGATTACGGAATATCAACGGCACGATACAAGCGCTTTTCACCTGAACGGGGAAAAAGGGAACGTTGTTTTCAAGACTCAACTGACGAATATCTTCAGCAGAAAGAAATACTGGCTTCTTTTTTTCGACGGCATCCTTGATCACACTATCGTTGGTAAAAAAATGACAGCGATAATCAATCTTCCCTTCGTTGTAACCACACGAATGCTGACCATAATGTCCTTCATGTGGCTGGATAATAGATAGATCACTAATACCGAAATACTGATACAAAAATTTCAAAAGAGCGGTCATCAGTTCTTTTTTTGTACTTCGGCTTATTACCGCATTAGTAACATCAACCAGTAACTGGTAGTTGCTGTCATGCTGAATCATCTGCTGTGTCACACTAGACACATGTTCATGCTCAATAATATGTTCAACAATAGATGCGATCATATTAGTGAACAGCTTTAATTGTTTTTCAGCCCCTTCATCATCACGCAAATTGATGTTAATAAACTCAATCGCACCCAATGGCTTACTGGCAGAAAAAAGCGGTATTTTACAATAGCTACTGATATTCCGATAAGCCGGGTGTTCTTCTAATTGTGGATAGCTGAAATAAAGCGCATCCCCTTTAATATCATGGGTACAGTCATCATTAACGATACCATGTACCTGCATACTACTCTGGGTATATTGGTAACGCTGTACACTTTTATCATCATCACAGTAATAAAGAACATCAGGATCACTTTTCAGAAAAATATTGACTCTTTCAACCTGAATAAACAGCAAATCATTATTGTTCAGAAAATTCATCAGGCTGTTGATGTCATTGCTCGAAAGCAGCGCCCTGGATAGATTCTTCAAATCGCTTTCGAAATGTTCCATTGTCCGGTCATCCATATTGCTCATTCAAATGGGTGATCAAGATCACCAAATCATTTGTAATACAATTCTGTTCTATTCACGCTGCCGAGCATTGATCTGAATCATCTGAATTAACAATACCAAACCACAGGCATATGCCATTTGAGCAACTTAATTTACTAAAAATGATATAACTGTGATTTCCCCGACATCTGAAATGTCGGGGAAAACACATCACAGTTACGCGTTGGCCACCTGATTTCTCAAGCGAGCTTTCAAATTACTGTATTCAGTCTGTACGTAATTTTCAGCCCAAACCTGATCCTCAATTGGCTCAACTTTCACCGCACAATATTTAAACTCCGGTGTGCTGGATACCGGGTCGAGGTGTTCAATGGTCAGCTCATTACAAGCACCGATCCACCATTGATACGTCATATACACCACGCCCATATTGATCCGCTCACTACAGTTAGCACGGGAAATCACCTTACCGCGACGGGAAGAAACCCACACCAGTTGCTGATCTTTAATACCCAGTGCACGGGCATCATCAGGATGCATCTGTACATAACCCGGTTCATCAGCCAGGGTCTGCAAGGCAGCACAGTTACCTGTCATGGAACGACAAGAGTAATGGCCAACCTCGCGAACGGTTGAGAGTACCAGCGGATAATCACTGTCCGGCTGTTCTAGTGGTGGCCGCCATTCCGCCGCAACCAACCGTCCCTTACCTGAAGGCGTGGAGAATTTATTACCCTCAAACAAGTACGACGTGCCCGGATGGTCTTCTGTCGGACAAGGCCACTGGACCGATTTGAGCCCTTCCATTTTTTCATAAGTCGCCCCGTAATAAAGCGGACACAAGCCGCGCAGCTCATCCCAGATTTCTTTCGTATTGCTGTAGGCCATCGGATAGCCCATACGTGTTGCCAGCAGACTGAAAATTTCCCAGTCCGGTTTCACATTTGGCGGCGGTGTCACTGCCTTATAGAAACGCTGGAAGCCACGGTCGGCACTACTGTAAACGCCTTCATGCTCCCCCCAACTGGTTGCAGGGAAGATCACATCAGCCATTTCGGCAGTCTGGGTCATGAAGATATCCTGAACAATCACCAGATCCATCTTGCGCATGGTTTCACGCAATGCAGCCAGATCCGCTTCTGTCTGAGCCGGGTCTTCACCAAAGACATAGAATGCCTTACAGACACCTTCATCCACTTTATGGCCAAGATCCGTCAGGCGATAACCAGGTTTGGCAGGCAGGCTGACACCCCAGGATTTCTCGAATTTCTCACGGATACTGTCATCTTCAACAGACTGATAACCCGGGAACTGATGAGGAAGCATCCCCATGTCACAAGTACCCTGAACGTTGTTCTGACCGCGAACCGGACCACAACCGACACCACGGCGGCCAAAGTTACCGGTAAGCAATGCCAGCGAAGCCAGGCCACGCACCACATCTACTGCCTGTCCGTACTGAGTTACGCCCATGCCCCACAGAATCATAGACTCTGAAGCTTCAGCATAAGTACGGGTTGCCTGGCGGATTTCCGCTGCTGTCAGGCCGGTAATTTCTTCAACCGATTCCGGTGTATAGTTCGCGACAATCTCGCGGAACTCTTCGAAACCTTCGGTGTATTGCTGAACATACGACTTATCGTACAGCTCTTCTTCGATCAGCACGTTTGCCATCGCATTAACCAGCGCCATATTGGAGCCGTTCTTCTGCTGCATCCACTGATCGGCGATCCGGGCCGATTCGATTTTGCGCGGGTCGCAAACAATAATTTTGGCACCTTTAGCACGTGCCTTAAGAATGTGCCTTGCTACAACCGGGTGAGAATCAGCCGCGTTGTAACCGAATATGAGTAAACATTTAGCATCTTGAATTTCGGGAATGGCGTTACTCATGGCACCATTACCTACTGTTGTCTCCAGACCGGAGACTGAAGGAGCGTGTCACACCCTGGCGCAGTGATCGACGTTGTTTGTCCCGAGGACCGCCCTTGCAAATTTCTGCATTACAAAGTTGGCTTCGTTACCCGGACCACGGGCAGAGCCGGTTGTCATAATGGCATCAGGGCCATATTTCTTCTTGATCGCCAATAGCTTTTCGCTGGCGAATTCCAGCGCTTCATCCCAGGACACAGCCTCTAGAGCCGCATCACGGGTACGGCGGATCATCGGCTGCTTCAAGCGTGGCGTCAGCAAGTTTGTATCATTGATAAAGTCCCAGCCGTAATAGCCTTTCAGGCAAAGTTCGCCTTCATTGGTACGGCCATTGGCAGGCTCTGCTGCAACGACTTTGTCGTTCTCAACAACCAATTTTAATTTGCACCCTGTTCCACAATAGGGGCAAACAACAATGGATTTTTTCATAACAACCTATTTAAAAATCTGTTTATCAAAGAGTGGGAACCAAAGCAGCTCCGAGAGCAGCAGCTTCACGTTTTTGCTTACTGGTTTCACTCAGGGTCTCGGGTTCAATAATTTGTATAGCGCTGGTCGGGCAAACCTGTACACAAGCAGGCCCTTGTTCACGATGGCTACACAAGTCACATTTCAAAGCCAGAGATTTAGGAACATAACGCTTAAACAGCGCAGAGCCTTTATCGTCCTCGACCATTTTGGTCACAATATTCATTGCCCCGTACGGACAGGCAATGGCACATGTTTTACAGCCGATACAGCGAGACTGAATAACTTTGACATGGCCATCTTCAAGGACAATGGCGTTATTGGGGCAAACCTTGGCACATGGCGCATCATCGCACTGGCGACACATAATTGGTGTCGTCACTTCTGCATTCTTCACCAGCGTCAGGCGAGGTGTAAAATCAGACGGGTCCAGTGCGGCAATCGTGTTTTCTTCCTGATGGGAGATGACACAAGCCACTTCACAAGTCCGGCATCCAATACACAAATTTGGATCTGCAAAAACAAACCGGTTCATGGTGTATCCCTTATAGATAACGATACATCGAGGTGCATTTTTGCGACCTCGCCCCTTATATGCATTCAATGTGCCAAAGTGCACAGCCCTAAAAATAAACACTTAATTCATTGAAACTATTCACAAAATAATAAAAAGCCCGGAAAAAACCGGGCTTTAATTTAATGTCGAAACTCAATGTCGACTCTATTCGTCACAAGTGTCGATGACTCTCGACACTTTTCGTCAGCAATGTTCGAAGCTCGCTTCACCCTGCCAGTCCTTTAGTTTGTCGTATACTTTTTCAACCGCAGCCTGAACCATCTCAGTTACAGGAAATGAAAAAGCGACAATTGCAGGCTGGATACCGATAAAAACCACTTCGGGAACAAAGGTTTTAAGCTCATCAATAAGGAAATTTAGCGGCAGACTGTGAGTTGACACTACAAACATACCGGCAATGGTGTCCGGATCAATGACCCGAATCGTACCAGCAGTTTCACCAATATCAGCCGCATCGACAACCACAACCCGAGCAGGCTGTGCAGCACGGATCAGATGCAGGCAATCTTCAGGCATTGAACCGCCCTCCATTACTTCCCAACCAGCAACCGGCTGCTGTTTCAACTTTTCGGCCAGTAACGGTCCGGCAGCATCGTCTCCCATCATGTTATTACCAACTGTCAGTACGATTTGACGACTCATTTCCCACTCCTGATCATCATGTACATTGACGGCTCGTGATAAATCGCGGTCAGAGCTTCAATAAACCCTTTTGTCAGACGCTGTGAAGTCTCTGACTGGCTTTCTGCTGAAATCGCATCAAATGCACAAGCCAACATATTGATATGCTCTGCATATATCGTGATTTCCCCGTACACCAGAAAACCATACATCTTGCGATAGGCTTCGCTGTCCAGAGACAGACCACAAATCCAGTCGAGGTAATCTTTACCACTGCATTGCAACACGGCATCCAGACAATCAACAACACCGAGGTGATGCCCAATCGCCAGGCTGTAATACATGATCTGGCGCGCTTCTTCCGGCACTTCACTTTCATCAACAAACTTGCGGCTCAGGCTGTAAAAGTACACCTGGCTGTCAAGGTGACGAGATTGAGCGACTGAACCGGATTGTTCAGCAGATTGGGATTGTTTAGTAAATCCGCTTTTATCAACACGGCTACTTTTATTAACACTACTGTTATTAACAGACATACTCTGATCAACGGGCATGACACGCAGCTCCTGTCTGTCCGGTCAGCTCCGCCATAGTTCGGCTAAGCAGGCAATTAACGATCTCTGTCTGACGAGGGTCGTTTTTCTCCCGCAGATATTCGCCGACTTTGACATCAACATCGTCCGGGTTGCATGTCACCAACACATCCATCAATTCTTCAGCAATACGCTGGCCCTGGCGATAACCAGCCAGAAGACGTGCTTCCCTTTCCAGCATGACCCGCAAATCCAAAGGAATACCGGTATGCTTTAAGCTGGCTTTCTCGTTTTCAGGCTGATGGGTGGTTGCCTTTAATTTCTGGTCCAGCAAGCCCAGAGCAACAGCAAAACCATAAACGGTCGCAGCAGGTGTCGGAGGACAGCCCGGAATATAAACATCAACCGGAACGATTTTATCTGTTCCGCCCCATACGCCGTAAAGGTCATGAAAAATACCGCCGTCGCAACCGCATGCACCGTAAGAAACCACCACTTTCGGATCCGGAGCCGCTTCATAAGCACGAATTGCCGGAGCCCGCATCGGACGAGTTACCGCTCCGGTGAATAGCAAAATATCGGCATGACGTGGTGACGCTACCACCTTGATACCGAAACGTTCAGTATCGTAAACCGGAGTAGTCGCGGCGAAAATTTCAATTTCACAACCGTTACAGCCACCGCAGTCAACACGGTACACATAGGCTGAACGTCGAATTTGTTTGATCAGGGCTTCTTTCAGCTTCTGGCTGTCGGGAGCAAGCGCAATCGGTTCGGCCTGAGTGTGAGCCGTACCTGACAGCTGTTTTATTCCTTTCACGCTTCTTCCTCCAGGTAACGCTGGTGACACAAGTTTTCAGCATCAAGCATATTGTTGGTACGACGGCATGACGGACAGGTTTCCAACTGATGGCGACGTTGCTCCAGCAGTTCTCCGGTATCGCCACTTTCCGCCAGCATATCAAGGGCATAATCAAGCAGCTTTCGGGCAACAAACGGACGACCGCATTCACGGCAGTTCGCCAGGCTAAATACCGCCTCTTCATACAAATCAGACTTTTTGGTCACAGCCAACTCAAAATCTTCCGACAGTTTAATGGCATGAGTCGGACACACTTCTTCGCAGCGACCGCAATAAATACAGCGAGCCAGAGATAACTCCCAACGACGAGTGCCGTTGGCTTCATCATTTTCCATGATCAGCGCATTGGCAGGACAAGCGCGGGTACAGGCACCGCATGAAATACACTGGCTGGCATTGAGCTCTGGCTTACCACGGAAATCCGGGCTGACTGCTAAAGGGGCAAACGGATACTTTTCAGTACTTTCCCCAGTTTTGATGACAGTTTTCAGTAATTTAAACACAACATCCCCCTCATGACTGCTTCAATGGTGAGTTACGGCGGCTGATACTGTATTGCTCAATCGCCTTGTACGGGATGGTTTTGCTGCGTTTCTTGCGGGTATCAACAATAGTGACACGGTCGGTACAGGAGTAGCACGGATCCAGACTACCGATAATCAGCGGTGCATCCGCCACCGTATTGCCACGTAGCATGTAACGCAGTGTCGGCCAATTCGCATAAGTGGCAGCACGACAACGCCAGCGGAACAGCTTCTGATTATCCCCGGTCATACTCCAGTGCACATTCTCCCCGCGCGGTGCTTCGGTAAAGCCAAGAGCAAACTTGTTAGGTACATAGTTGAAACCTTCAGTCAGGATGCTGCCGGCAGGCAGGTGATCAAGGCCATATTCGACAATATTGAGCGAGTCGAATACTTCCCGGATTCTTACTGTCACCCTAGAGCGCACATCGCCGTTTGGCATGCTCTGCAAATCAAGCGGGACTTCACCGTAAGACTCCAGAGACTGACCATGAATAATACGGGTATCTCGATTGAAACCACTGGCGCGGATAAGCGGACCAACCGGGCTGTAATCTCGTGCAATATCTCTGGCCAGAATACCGACACCGTCAATACGGCTGTCGATATTCGGTGTTGCCAGCAGCATATCCACCAGCTCGGTAAATGACTTACGCACTTCACGAACCAGCGCAATCCCTTTAACACGTTGCTCTTTAAGGAAATCGCGGCGTACACCGCCAATCAGGTTCATACCATACGTTTTACGAGCACCGGTCAGTAACTCTGCCAGCTCCATGGTTTTCTCACGAATGCGGAAGAACTGCATAAAGCCAGTATCAAATCCAACAAAGTGACTGGCAAGGCCAATGTTCAGCAAATGACTGTGCAAACGTTCCACTTCAAGCAAGACAGTTCGGATCATCTTTGCTCTGAGCGGCACAGGAACTGACAAGGCGTTTTCAATGGTATTGCTATAGCCTACGCTGTGGGTAAAACCGCAAATACCACAAACGCGATCAGTCAGAAAAGCCACTTCCTGATACCCCATCCGGGTTTCAGCCAGTTTTTCCATACCACGGTGAACATAGAACATGCGGTAGTCGGCATCGACAATATCTTCACCGTCGACGAATAACCGGAAGTGACCCGGTTCGTCCGAAGTAATATGCAACGGGCCAACAGGAACAATACGGTTTTTATCGCTGCCCAGCTGGTTATCAAACTGGTAAGTTTCAGTTTCTGAAGTTGGCTGCGGGCGCTGACGGTAATCCATCGCATCTTTTCGTAACGGGTGCAAATCTTCAGGCCAGTCATCCGGCAGCACCAAACGACGTTCATCCGGTAGACCGACCGGATGCAAGCCATACATATCGCGGACTTCCCGCTCCCCCCAGACTGCCGCCGGAATATAAGGCGTGATCGAGATAAACTCCTGGCTTTGCGCATCAACCAGCACCTTCACGGTTACCCAGCTTTTTACTTCGCCTTCCATTGAAAGAGCGTGATAAACAGCAAAGTGACCATTGAGACTGCGTTCATCATTACCGAAGGAAACAGTCAGCCAGCCGCCCTGATCGTAATAAAGCCACTTCATCACTTCGACCAGAGAAGTCATCTTAACCGTAATTGTCACCTGGTTTTCAGTCTGCCACTCTTCATCCAGGATGGCTGAAGGAAAGAAATGGTTAACCCCATCGATGTAATGCTTGCCGATGCGGTTCTGTTGTTTTTGTTCAATCGTTCCGATATCCATTTTTACCAATTACCAACCAAGAATAAAAAAGACCAAAGCCAGCACAGCGATTGCTGTAACCGGGAAAACCGTGCGATGCATATTAAGGAAACGAACCCGCGCCATGCTGTTCTCAAGCAAGGCAGCCAGCAGGAACACCACAAAGAGTTTCAACAGCAGAATAATCACGGCCGGAATCAGTGAGATCATGTCCAGCGATGCAGCTTTGCCCCACGGAATGAAAATCGCCAGGAACAACTGAGCAACAACCAACTGCTTCAGACCAAGGCCCAACTTAACCATCGCCAGAGCAGAACCTGAGTATTCCGTCACCGGACCTTCCTGCAATTCCTGCTCAGCTTCAGCACTGTCGAACGGTAACTTGCCCATTTCGACAAATACGGCAAATGCACAGGCAATACCAGCCAACATAATTGTCAGTGGTCGCTGCCATTCCTGGGTCTGCATGCCCTGACTGATGATGCCGAGGTCAGTCGAACCAACAATCAACGCCATCACTAAAATCGACAACATGAAGATCGGTTCTACTAACACACCGAGTGTCAGTTCTCGACTGCTGCCCATCCCGGCGAACATGCTGTTTGAGTCAATCCCAGCAAGAGAGAAGAAGAACCGGAAAATCGCCAGCAGATAGATATCAGTGATCACATCACCTGAAATCGGGAACGGAGAAAACGCCGTTACAGTCGGTAACGCCATTCCGACCAACAACATAGTGATCACCAGCACCCAGGGCATGACCCGGAAAATCGCACCGGAATTTGCCGGCGCTACGGACTGACGACGAAGCAGCTTGTTGATATCCCGATAGTCCTGAAGGATACCGGGGCCTTTACGAGAGTGGATTTTGGCGCGGACAACCCGTGAAAAGCCGGTTGCCAGTGGCGCAAGGAGCAACATCGCAAGCGCCTGGGCAACTGCGAAGGCAATCCAACTACTACTTGGCATTTCAAGTGCAGGCATTAGTTAACTCCTGAGATGAATGGGAAGAAAAGGAGAACAAACAGCACCATCACACCGCAAAGCAAATACACTCGCATGGTGTTGTAGTGAACCCCGTCACGGGTACGGTTACCCAGAGGTATCAGAACGAATCGTTCGATCAGAGAAAGCTGTGGACGATTGCGGTATACGAGGCTGAAGAAGTGACGCAACGGCTGAGTAATTGCACCGGCATTGACAGTCATACGCTGCTCATACTGGTAACCACATGCCCACGGGTCGCCAGCATGACGACGACTGCGGCGATGTTTTCCGAACACAAACAGAATCACTGCAGGAATAACAAGCAAGAGAAGCAAGGCAACAGCAATCACCGGAGTAGACAGAATCGCCTGCGAGGTATTTGCCGGGTACAGTGTCGCCCCATTACTGATGTGCAAACTTGCCGCGCCGAGTACCGAAGAAGCTACAGAAGAGATATAAGGAGAGATCCAAGGAGAGCCGACACCCAATACGATACAGAACACCGCCAGCATTGAAGTCGCGACAACCATGCCGACACCAACTTCTGTTGCCTGCTCTGCCCTTTCCGATTTAGGTGCACCGGAAAAACAAATCCCGTAAACCTTAACGAAACACATACAGGCCAAAGCACCAGTCAAAGCCAGCATAATGACAGCAAATGGTCCGGCGATAAGGAAACCTGTCGAGCCGATTTTGCTCATGCTGAACAGCGACTGGTAAATAAACCACTCACTGACAAAACCGTTAAGCGGCGGCAAAGCAGAAATAGCCATGGTGCCGATAAGAAACGCCAACGCGGTATAAGGCATTTTTTTCGCCAGACCGCCCATCAGATCCATATCTTTGCTGTGCATCCTGAACACAATTGAACCTGAGCCCAGACATAGCAACCCTTTAAACACCGCATGGTTCAGCAGGTGATAAAGTGCACCCAGCAAGCCCAACAGCGCCAGCGTCTGATGCTGCGACGCAAGGCCAACCATACACACACCGACCCCAATAAGGATGATGCCGATATTTTCGACCGTGTGATAAGCCAGCAGCCGCTTGATATCGTGCTCTGCCAGCGCATACATCACACCAAACACAGAGGAAAGTGCACCGAAAATCAGCACCAGATAACCCCACCACAACTGGGATGCACCAAGGAAAACGATCCCAACTTTGATAATGCCGTAGATGCCAATTTTGACCATGACGCAAGAAATCAGAGTGGAGCAATGGGACGGTGCAACCGGATAGGCTTTTGGCAGCCATCCATGCAATAAAATACCGCTTGCTTTGATACCAAAGCCCACCAGCGCCAGTAAAAAGGTCAACGTTGCCTGACCAGCCGATAAGCCTGCATCACTGAAGGTCGTCATCTCAACACTGCCAGTGTGCTGATACAAAATGTAGAACGCCGCTATGATCAGGACACTGCCGAGGTGATCCATCAGGAAATACTGCATCCCTGCTTGCTTACTTTTCTGGCTGCCGTCACTAATAACGATAAGGAACGATGCCAGCGAGATCAGCTCCATAAACAGCGTGAAATAGAGGGCACTGCCGGATACCACCAACGCGACCATGGCAATTGCAAATACATTAAACAGCGCACTGATATACCAGGCCCCCTTGCCAAGGTACTCTTCCAGGTAATTAATGGAGAACAGCGCCGAAGCCAATACCACAACAGAAATCACCAGCACCATCAGCGCAGCTAATCCATCCATCGCGACAATAAAATCCCCCGTTGGCAGAGAGAAAGAAGCAACTGACTTTGCAACAGGATCAGCGGAAATTGCCATAACCGCAGATATAACGCCAAACAGCCCGCCAAGGGCAGTCAGCACACCGGACAAACGAATTGCCCTGTCTTCATTCGAGCTGCCAAGTAACGAAATTACGCAGGCAAACAGGTAAAGTCCTATGGAAAAAGTTAATAAAACTAAGGGATTCATCAGGCTATAGCTCCACGGTAATACTCTGGGCAACATTCGCCGCCTCTTCCCGCTTTCTTTCCCGGGCTTTAATGATCTTGTCTTCATCGACAACCATCAGCGCCTGAGTCGGGCAGACTTCAACACAAGCCGGACCTTGTTCGCGGAAACCACATAAGTCGCATTTCACAGCAATACTTTTTACGCCCGGTTCCCAGGCGAGAATGTCCTGGCCAAAAACACCGGGCACAGAGGTTGAAGGGTTACTTGAACGAGTCGTTGAGGGAATAAAAGTGTCATAACTGTTGGCCATCGCCACCGGGCGACTGCCATCAAATGCAATCGCTCCAAAGGGACAGGCAACTGCACAAAGCGTACAGCCGACACACAGGGTTTCATTGATATAAACCCGATCATCCTCTTTAGTGATCGCCTGAACAGGACAAACTCTTGCACAGGGTGCATCTTCACAATGCCTGCACATCACAGGCGCTGTCGCATCCTTATGCTTGATCACAGTCAGCCGAGGATGACTCTGCACCCCCACTTTCTTGTGCTCTGTAGAACATGCCGCCATGCAGGTTCCACAGCCGATACACTTCTGGGGATCGGCAATAACAAAGCGTTTCATGGCATTCCTGGTTAATTACAAAACCCAGCCATAGCAAGGTACATGCCAGCATTTAAACCATTTAAATTCAAGAACTTAAAACCAAAACACCTCAGGTTTATATTATTCTCGTGTCATCAACTGTCAGATTTCGACACTATTGTCGACGCCCTGAAAGATAACTCTGGAAATTTCTGGGCATAAAAAAACGGCAGACACATAATGTGACTGCCGTTTTCAGCTAAAACACTGTAGTTAAGACTTCTCGCTTATGACCAAGGCTTAACAATGATCCTTTCATCGCCGTCACGCCTTACCCAGCCATCTTTCTCCATCCGGTTGGCCAGTGGGATAGCATATTTCCGACTTAGACCGGTATTGTCTTTAATGTCTGCCATTGAGATGCGATCCTGCGTCTTATGCTCTGATATCACGGCTTTCACCATCTCGGTATACAACACCATATCGTAATAAATCGTTTCATTAAGCGCGGTAATTAGCTTCTGGTGTGCCAACTGGCGCAACCATTTCTTTCCGCCCGAAAGCGTCACTTTGTTCAGCTCCAAACCATCCTTTCCATAGTGGCGGATCTGCGCAAGTAATTCCTGGGCTTCCGACGGTAATTCATCCTCACTCATCCCCTGTCCCGGATACCATTTACCATGGCTCAGGTGTACCTTATCCTGTCGTTTCATCGCTTGCATGATGACGGCAACCGCTTCATTCTCTATCCGCAAACGGGTACTGATTTCACCGTCACCCATTGCCCCAAACTCTACCAGCAGGTTATGAATCGCCGCTTCATTCTTCTCCAGCCATTCCGGTTCAAACATAAATGGGGCTAAGTGAACACCATCAAAGCCAGAGGCAATACCCATTTTCGCAGCATCGAAATACCCTCTGACATTCAGCAAAAGCCGGAATTCATCATCAAATTTCAATGTCGCAGGCAATTGCGCCAGTCCGTTATATATCGCCCGCTTCTGAAAGGAAGGAATGAATGCCTGCCAGACGACTTCCGCACCATGAAGAAGCCGGCTCCCCCCTTTTACAATCACCGCCAGACGCTGGCCAAACTGCAACGGTACAGCCTGTTTAAATACCAACCTTGCGAGCTGAGTTTCAGGGATATAACAAATTCTGGCGACACCATGCCAGGTTCCCACAGCCACCTCGACTTCACGCTGTTTTCTGACGATTACTGAAGAATCAAATGATCCTAGCCGAACGATGCATTGTTCACATAACGTCACAGCCCGATTCATTCCGACCAGCAACCCTCCTCGACCAATATCCTTGCGGTTTAGCCCTTTAACATTCAGCGCAACCCGGCAAGTGGAGTTAACGGAGTCCAATTGACGGTGATAGGCCTGAATCGAGCGAACCATGCCAACCTGACCGGACGGATAACAACGCACTTTGTCACCAACCGCAATCTTCCCCTGCGCCAGAGTTCCGGTGACTACAGTTCCGATACCATTAACCACAAAAGCACGGTCGACATAAAGCTGAGGGTCATGCTCTGCCGGAGCCTCTTCATCCATATCTGCTACAGCCGGCATGACAGTTCGAGCCACTGATTCAATGATTGTCTGACGCAAGACGGGAATATTCTCTCCGCTCATGGCAGAGACGGAAACCAACTCAGGGATCAAGCCAGTCATGTCCATCACCATCTCCAGTGCCAACTCTTCGGTTTCCGCCAGTTGCTGCGAAGAAACCTTATCGCACTTGTTTATGCACAGGATGATCTCTTTGAGCCCCATGGCATGGGCAACTTCAAGGTGGGACGTGGTCATCGGCATCCAGCCCTCATCGGCTGCGACTACCAAAATCAAAGTATTTAAATGCCAAACCCCGGCAACCATATTACGGAGGTAACGTTCATGCCCCGGCACATCAACAACACCTATGGTGTTGCCTGCATCGTCATTAAAGTAAGCAAAACCTAAATCCTGAGTCATCCCCAATGCTTGTTCATGAGGACGAGCGGTAACAATACCTGTCAGTGCTTCGATAAGCGCCGTCTTACCGTGATCTACATGGCCGGCCACGCCGACAACGGCCTGATACGTCACATTCTTACTTTGTGTCAGCATCACAGCCTCCGGCCTTAGCATCTGCTTCAGATTGTCCTTTTTCTTTAACCAGAGATTGCAAATAATTGCCCATCTGAGCTTTAAATAACGGCAGGTCTTCTTCTAGTAAAGTCGCCAGATTCAGCATCAATTTATCACCATGGAGATAACCGATAATCGGAGTCGGCATCGACCTGAGAGCATCAAGGTGACGCTGAGCTTTCCCCGGCAGCGACAACGCAAGTCCATAGCAATCATAAGTTTCAGACGGAATCGAACCACCGCCGACCTGCATCTGCAAAGGAACAGCTTTAGCCCAGGGTTGCCACTGGGTCATTAAATCAACAGCCCGGTCAGCAGTTGTCCCGCACCGATTCAGGGTATGTTGCGCCACACCCTCCCCGGATGCTTCACGATTAAGCTTACGAACCAGCATTTCTTCCAACAATGACAATACAATTCGTCCGGGACGAAAAGCCCTCATCATCGGATTTTTAGCCAGAATCTGTGTCAGTGATTGCTTACCAGCAATAATCCCGGCTTGTGGACCACCAAGAATTTTGTCGCCGGAGAAACAGACTAGATCGGCTCCCAACTGCAGATAACGGGAAAGCGGAGTTTCACTGTCGGCATATTGCTCAGAAGACAAGCCCGAGCCCTGATCCACCACCAAACGAACATGTTCAGGTAGGCGCCTGGCAACATCCTCAATGTCCGGTGATTCGGTAAATCCCTGAATAGAAAAATTAGACTGATGTACCATCAGTACCAGAGCCGTATTTTCGGTAATCGCATTAATATAATCGTCACTGGTGGTGATATTTGTCGTTCCAACTTCCACCAGCTTGCAACCGGACATCAGCAGAATATCCGGGATCCGGAAACCACCGCCGATCTGTACCTGCTCACCACGGGACACAATCACTTCCTTACCCGATGCCAACGCTTGCAGAACCAGATAAACAGAAGCGGCATTGTTATTAACCACAACACAGCCTTCTGCCCCTATCCAGTTTGTAACCAAAGCAGGCAACAGGCCATTACGACCACCACGCTTTCCGGTACTCAGCTCCAGCTCTAAATTGCTGTAACCGGTATTGACCCGCCGGACACTATCCCATAAGTCCGTCGATAGTGGAGAGCGACCAAGATTGGTATGCACCGCAATTCCGGTAGCATTAATAACCCTTGTCTGACGTTGCTGCCTGTATTGCTCGCAAAGCTGAGTAATGTCTTTTATGACATTCACGCCCTCAACACCTTTTTGTTTAAAAGCATCGGATTGACGGATTACCGCTAATTGATTACGAATAATATTTGTCACCACCGGACGGCTGACTGACTTAATGTATTTCTCTAAGGAGGGATGCTGTAAAAGCTGCTCTACCTGGGGTAGACGGTAGTTAATTGCAGATGTAACGGCCACGAGCGCATTCCTTGAACTAATTCCAGAACTGATTCCAGGTTTCACAGCAGCTATGTACTTTTTTAATCCACAGCTCTGTGCTGAAAATGCCATTAACGCGCGTTTGAAATGGCGGAAGAGGCAGGAATCGAACCTGCCAGAGCCTATTCAGCTCACATCGGTTTTGAAGACCGGGAGGGCCACCAGACCCCATCTCATTCCGAAAACGTGGTGCATATTATGCGAAAGATATGCGGATTATATTGATATAAATCATTTTGTCATACAAATTAAAATTCCATTTATGATCAATTGATTACATATATGGCGTTTCCAACCTCAAAAGTCAGATAGCGAACAATGAACTTATGTGAAAAATACGCATAAAAAAACAGCTTCGAATGAAGCTGTTTTTGAATAACCCTTGTACAGAAAAGCAACTGAAAGCAGTTTATCTAACCATGCTAATCAGCGATTTGCCCAGCAACCACTCAAGCTCTTTGTCGCTGCCATCGCCAAAACGTTCCTGACAAAGTGCGTACAAACGCTCAATACCACGCTTAGCGAATTCATCGGTTTCTTCAGCAGAAGCGATATGGTGGAACAACAGGCGCAGTGTTGCACGGAATTTATCGTCATCCAGTGCCGCCAGCCAGCTTTTTACAAAGCCGTCCATACCATTTTCTAAATCCAGCTTATCAACGAACAGGCGGAAAATCCGTCCGTCTAAAGCATTGGCAAAATCTTTCTTCTTAGGGAAGTGATGACTGATGCCAGTTCGCGAAATACCTGTCTGCTTGCTTAATGTTGTGTATGACATCTTGTCATAACCCAGCGTCAGGATCTGATCTACTACAGCATCCATGATCTTCTGGATAGTAATCTCTGTATCTTCTTTACTACGCTTTGGCATAATGAGTTGACTCTTTATACTTTTTATTACATCAACAAAAAACCATCGAAAATCTATCCGATGGAATATCTCAAGTTATGGTTATCCGTTGTGATACGAGCAGCATTACAAAATGCTGTCCTGTTAACTAGTATTCTTGCTGATTTTTTCTGTTTTTCAAACCATAACATGAAAAACCTGAATACCTATGCGAAAAATTATAAAAATGACTATAAATTCAGGCAAATAGCGCACAAACATCAAATTATTAATAACCTCGATGCATAACAAATAACAAATCAAACTCATCCAATTTCATAATAAAAACACTGAAACATATACGCTTTTAAACTAATTCATCAAAAATTAATCCCTTCACAAGCACTTCCCTGACCTTTGTAAAATCAAACACTTGTTTAGAACAAAGAAACAAAAACTTAACACAAAGCCAAAAAAATTTGACTTTGGTCACTATTTTTTCATACTTGGTTTCAGGAGTTTTATGAAAAACAGATACTTGACTGCGAAACCACGACAGCACTAAATTAACAAGGTAGTAACATAAACAAGGACGGATTTATGACTTTACCTCTGCCCACGGAACGCGTACGAGACACAATGATGAGCCAGCCACTCCCAAATGAAATGATTCTGAAATGGGCAGAAGAACGCCCAGATGATGTTTATCTGCGTCAAATCATTAACCGACAGTTTGTTGATTTTACTTATGCTCAGGTAGCCGATAAGGCACTGCGCCTTGTAAGTGCACTACGCAGTATGGGTGTTGAACCCGGAGATCGCGTCGCACTTATGTCTAAAAACTGTGCAGAATGGTTCATTACCGATCTCGCATTAATGCTGGGCAGCTATATCAGCGTGCCAATCTTCCCGACAGCTGGTCCGGAAACCATCGAGCACTGTGTTACTCACAGTGAGTCGAAAGTGCTGTTGATTGGTAAACTGGATGACAGTAAAGCCGTCAATTCAGTCCTGGAAAATCATCAGGACTTACCGACGATTTCGTTCCCATATTCAAGTGCTCCACCTTGTAAATACGAGTTCAATACCCTGCTTTCACAGCATGAACCGTTCAAGGATTACCCACAGCATAAGCCTGAAGATCTGATGTCGATTGTTTACACATCCGGTACTTCCGGGTTACCTAAAGGAGCCATGCTGACCTATGGTGCTTTTGCCTGGACAACTCAGCGTCTGATTGACCATATTGGCATGCAGGATGATGAGCGTCTGTTCTCCTACCTGCCACTGGCTCACATCACTGAACGAGTTTATATCTTCGGTTCATCTGTCATGGCTGGTATGCAGGTGGCTTTCCCTGAGTCTCTCGATACCTTTATTGACGATGTGAAGATGCACCGCCCGACGCTGTTTATCTCGGTTCCTCGCCTATGGACCCTGTTCCAACAGCGAATCCTGGAAAAGCTGCCACAAGGCAAACTAAACATTCTTCTGAAAATCCCGTTCATCTCAGGTGTTATCAAGCGCAAACTTGCCGACGGACTGGGATTGAACAAAGCACGCGTACTGGGTTGTGGTTCGGCACCGGTATCCGCTGCCCTGCTGCGCTGGTATGAAAGTATCGGCCTGCATATCACTGAAGCTTGGGGGATGACTGAGTCTTTCGCCTACAGCACCATTAACCATCCGTTCCGCAGTGAAAAAATTGGTACGGTAGGTAATGCCGGACCTGGTATTGAGATTAAGATTGCTGACGATGAAGAAATTCTGGTTCGCTGTGCCGGTCTGTTCTCCGGTTATTACAAAAACGAAGAGGCATCCAAAGAGTGTCTGGACGATGATGGATGGTTGCACACTGGTGATATCGGCTTCCTGGATGATGAAGGCTACCTCACTATCCAGGGGCGTAAGAACGATACCTTCAAAACGGCCAAAGGTAAGTTTGTCGCACCGGTTCCGATTGAAAAACGCCTGTTCGAGCTGAGTAATATCGAAATGATGTGTGTTGTCGGTTCAGGTATGCCGGGGCCTATTCTTCTGGCGGTACCACATGAGTTCCCTGACTTTGACTATGAACGTTATGAGCGCAAAATCACTGATATCATCAATACCATTAACGTAGAGGTAGAGTCTCACGCCAGGATCAAAGGTGTGTTGATGATTGAGGATCCATGGAGCATTGAGAACAACTTGCTGACCCCAACCCTGAAAATCAAACGTCATCTTTTGGAAAAGAAATACCACGATATCGGCGCTAACTGGCCGAAAGACAAGCTGATTCTCTGGGAAAAAGACTTACCGAAGAAAAGCTGATTCGGTAAAAGAATCATAAACAAGCACCACTCAAAAAGCCGCCTGAAAATTCAGGCGGCTTCTTTTTATATCGGTTTTATTCTATTTGTTCTTTTTCTTAGTAAGTTCTTCGTAACTAATCAACGAAACAATAACGCCTTCAGAATCAGAAACGGCACACATCCAACACAAGCATTCAGCCATACCTAGTTTCTGACCTTTGCCCCATGAGCGGATATATTTGATTTCATATACATACTGTAGCATCATCCTGAACTCTACAGATTTCGTACTAATTAGGAGCATCTGCGATGGTTACGGATAACCTGCAACATGCACTTTCTGCCTACAATAGTCCAAATAGGGATCAGTATCCGCTGGACGGTAAAACAGTCAGCAATCTGGATGCGGTCGAGCACTTCTTGCGACAGGCAATAACGCAATTACCCGATCATTTCGGCTTGCCTCTGACCATAGCCAACATGGAAACATTTCGAGGAAATATCCCGGCTGCACTTCAGGTTTTTCAACAGTGTTTCAGATCAACGACTGACGATAATGACAAAATCATTGCGCTTACCTACTTAGCTGTATGGCACCACTACAGCCAAGCTATGAATGACGACATAGCTCAAAGAAATGAAAGCATTGCGCTATTAAAGAAATTCAATGAAAAACAAGCGCGCGAAGTCGAAAACCTTCTTCATAGCATAGATGCCATTATGGCAACTCCGCTCTGTATTAACCCGAACAAAAACTGCGGATATTTCAAATCTTTGCGAGGTAACTATGTACGAGGTAGCTATACACGAAATAACCATGCAATTGTTATTATGGGGTACATATTGAATGAGGATGGTTCAATGGCAGACAGGCTAGTTCAACGTCTTAAAGTCGCTATAAAGCTTGCCCGACTGTTGCCTGACAGTCAGCTGATAGTAACAGGCGGACTGGCTAAAAAAGGAACCACTGAATCCCAGCAGATGCTTCAATGGCTGGCTAATAATGGGATTAATAGCGATCGAATTATTGAGGAAAGTAAGGCCATTAACACCATTGAGAACGCCCGTTTCAGCCTTGATATTTTACATGACAAAAAGGTTTCTAACGCAACGATTATCAGCGGTTCAAATCACGTCCACCGCTCACAAATTCTGTTTGAAATCCTGCAATCAAAAACAGACAGACCATCACTAAAGTTCAACCATTGTGCAGTTAATGACGGACTGATGACTACGTTATTTCCAACTGATCAAACCAAACTCTTTTGCTACATTGATGCCCTTCGGGCCTTCGGACTGCCGGCGTTTAACTGTGAACCATTTATACAGGTTTAGGTATAGACACAGTAAAACGCGCACCACCATACTGACTGTCAGAGACGTCAATCGTCCAACTCTGCAAACCCGCAGCGCTTCCGGCTATCGCTAACCCAAGCCCAAAACCACCGGTACTTGCAGTTCGGCTTTTATCCAGACGAGAAAATGCATAAAAGATCTCATCATATTTATCTTCAGGGATCCCTGGCCCGTCATCTTCAACATCAATCTGCCATTGCTCACCATTATCAGACAGGTTCACCCATACCTGCTCAACCGCATACTTGTCGGCATTTTTAACTAAGTTGTCGATAACCAATCTTGCTAACGTACGATCAAACAATGCACGCTTTGAGTCAGCCAAAGCTGAATTAAATCTTCCTTTTTCTGGCGCCATTGCTGCCAAGCGTTTATGGAAAAATCTCTCAATATCGACAGATTCTCTGTTCAATAACTCCTGAGGGTTATTTTCCGGAGCTAACCGGTAAAGAGTGATAATGTCGGATGCTAAGCCATTAACATCGTCGATATAACCATCAATATCATCGAACAATGGTTGCTCTTCTTTCCTTGCGTTAAGCCTGGCCAGATCTGACGCCAACTGAATACGACTTAAAGGAGTGCGAATTTCATGAGGAATTGCGTGGGCAAAGATCTGACTTTGTTGTACACGAGTTTCGATATCACTCGCCATATCATTGAAGCTCCTTGCCAGAGAGGCTACCGGCTCAGGTATATTCGTTTGTGCCCTTACCTGCAACTTGCCCTGACCAAACTCCACCTGAGTATGCTGTAGAGTCTTTATCTGGCCCTGTAATTTCCGTAATAAAATATAAACAGGCAAAGACAGAGACAAACATACAAAGAGTACTAACCCCATTAAAAACAGATTTTCAGTATGTTGATACCATTCGACTTCTGGACTGAAAAAGTCCCGGTTCTCACTGAATACAAACAACTGACCACTATCAGGAAGCGGAAAAACGGTAACGTAGAGTTGTCCGTCTTTCAAATAAACCGGTGAAGAATCTATTTCATATAAAAATTCACATTCATCACAGGAAAAAGCTTCTACGGTGCTTTTCTCTAATGAAAGATCGAAAATATAAAATTTTTGTTTATTACTTGTTGTTAACTCTTTATACAAAGAATCTGGGTTTTCATACTGTTCCAGATACTGTTTAAAAAAGTAACGACCGTCATTGAGAAATATACTCGCTTCAGTTCTGCGCATATAACCATCACCTAAAGTGATAAAGCTATAAAGCGCTAAAATAAGCGCAGCAATAATCCCAGCATATAACCGAAGAAACATTGACGATCCAAATTTACGCATCAGAAAGCATATAACCTTTATTTCGGATTGTTCTGACCACCGCCGTATTAACATTGTGATTAGCCAATTTTCTTCTTAAGCCTGAAATCCGCATGTCAATGGAACGGTCATTCACGTTATAGTCAATGCCGCGAATATGCTTACAACACTCTTCACGGGAGACAACTTCACCACTATGTTCAAACAGCAACTGCAGCACTTCATATTCAGATATCGTTAAGTCTAACTGTTTATTCTCAAAAAAAGCCCTTTGGCTAGAGTTATGTAACGATATGCCGAATTTTTCAACAACACCTTCCGGTAACTTAAAATTCTTGGGACGCGCTCGTCTCAGCAGAGCTTCAATCCTCGCCAATAAAATATGCCCACGAACAGGCTTGGTGACATAATCGTCCGCGCCGAGCTTAAATAATGTAACTTCACTCATTTCATCAGCAGAGGCTGTCAGCACTAAAATCATTCCGGTATAAAACTCCCGGGCTCTTCGGCAAATTTCAGCACCATCCAAACCAGGCAACATTAAATCCAGCAGAACAACATCGGGGCTGAACTCTTTTATACCATCAAGTGCAACATCTCCACCGTCAATGACCTTTGTTTCATAACCTTCTGTTTCAAGATACATCTTTGTCAGGCGAGCTATCTCACTATCATCTTCGATAATGAGTATTTTATTTTCCGACTCAATCATATTTATTTTTCTTTGATAAGAGACTATCTATAAATCGAGTCAATATTAACTCATCACCTTCAAAATGGGTAATTTAGATACTATTTTATCAAGCTTATGATTTTCTGATAATAATCTGAAATATGTAATTAAATCCTCACAATACAGTCTGTTTTAACAGCAAATTAACTGCTAACCCTTACACGAGCTTACATACAGAATTTATTATCAGACAAACCATCATATGGAAGTTAATGCCACCATCATGAGTAATTTATTCAAAATAAAACTCAAGTAAAACCCTGATTTCAGCATAAACCACTAAGGCAGTGTAGTTTTTGTTGCTTTTAATCTCGCTTACATTTCTTTATTCACATCAATAGTAAATCAATTGCATTAATGACCTTATTTATCCAACTGATTACGATCCCACAAAACATGGCTACCCGCCTGACTGAACCTGTGTGCCAAACCAACAACACGCAAGCTCAAAATATTAATCAGCTCCGGATATAACAATGAAAAAGACCACAACAGCCCTACTCCTCCTGACCGCTATGTCACTAACTGGCTGCGGCACTGTCGCTATCATGAACAAATCAGATGCAGTTAAAGCTCAACCCGAAATAATGGTAAAAACTGATGGTGATTTTTGGGGACTAGGTAAAGAAGGGACATTCAATATGGCCGGTCAGTACCATGGTCAATATACCCGTAGTGCCTCAAATTCCACCTGGTTCAATACTCTGTCATTCAAAGATGGAGCAATGGGTGCAACCATTACCCGCAATGACAATAATGAAACCTGGAAACTGGTCTGCTCCGGCGGCGGCGTTTCAGTAAATTACATGGGAGTCAGCTTAGGGGGTAACGATCCATATGTTTGCGATATCCACCAGAACGACAAAAAAGTCGGTGAATACCGCATTGAGCCCCAAAACAGCATGATCAACATTGGACTGGCGCAATCTGAAAACGGGTCAGTTCGAATTGGCTCAACCCATTTCAACATTGAAACGGTTCATACTGGCGAAGGGATGATAATGCCAGTAGAAAAAGCCCTCGGTTACAGCTTCAAACGTGGTAATCAGGAAGTTGGCGCAGCTCAGACTAACGGCATGATCACCCTGCAGATGCTGCCGGATCTGTCTGACAACGAAAAAGACTTACTGGCGGTAGCGACCATTGCCAGTGCGTTGAGCTGGCGTCCGGAAGAGTAATCAGCTCAGACGAAAAAACGGTGAAATAGTACCGCCGATAACCAAAGCCATACCAGCGACAACAGGTATGGTATGGCTTAGCTAAACCTGTTAGCAAGGCGGCATATGCTATCAACTCTCTCGATTACAGCTCTCTTCACTGACTTTTTCTCCATGAACCTCTTCATGCTGATAATATAAACTCACAACCGCTTTAATCACTGAACTCGAGAAGATAGCATCGAGATCTGACTGAATATCACACGCAAACTTATCAATCGCATCAAGTATCTGAGATGAAGACAGCTCATTCATTGACCGTTTCCATACTCTGATTTGGATAATAAACTGTATCCAACCAGTTTCTAGTAACCAAATCCAACGCTTCGCCACGCTGGGAAACCAGATAATCCAACTTGGAGATAATTTCATTCGAAAATTGAAGATTATCCAACACATTCAGCTGCGGCTCAGTAAACAGGTGTTTCTTATCTCCTCGTAACAATAGAACCGCTCGATCAACAACACCTAACAAACCTTTAGGTTCACGGATCTCTCTGATCTTATATTGATGGTGCAAAAACTGTGGTTGCCAAAGAGGAACAACTGCCCAATCACCATTATTTACAGCCTGTTCAAAAGCTTGTATACAATCATCCTGTGTGCCCGTAAGAAAACAATACCCAGCCGAATTCAAACCATAAGCATCCATCATCTCGATAGAAAAACGAGTAATACCGGCACCAGGACCAATCCCTTGAATTGTCGGATTCATCTTTGCTTTAACTTCTGGTTTCAACAAATCAGAAACCTGCTCGACGTCTTCAGCCGGTACATAATCTGGCGCACCCCAAAGTGCATATGGCTGATAATGCAACCCTAACTCAATAAGAGGAACAACTTTCTCAACCTGAGCTTTATACTCACCATGGCTTGATGGCAACCAGGCTGAAGTGAGCAAATCAACCTTGCCTTGTTCAAGATGCATGAAGTTTTCCTGGTGCGGTGCATAGTGGCGAGACACTTCAAACCCCATATCAGTTAAGACATGTGCTAGCAAAGAGCCGGTTACCCGATGAAACGATAAATCGGTGACACCCAGAGAAATTTGTTTTTGATTCATGGTTTTTCCTTTTGAATAAATAAGCGCTGACTTGTTGTTCACAACTTTTCTTTAAGTCATACAATACGCCTCTGTTTAAAAAGGAAAAACACGACTTAGCTTTAATGATTTTCAATTAATTTTTGAAAATCGAAGCAACACCGTTATAGAAAAAACCAATCAACACTATTGATAAAACCACCAACCAATCATGACCAACCTGCCTATATTTTCAGGGTAGAACCTGCCGTTACATCCAACAAAAGCATCATGAGGAGTAAGACATGAGCAATGGTAAAGGTACGTCATCAGGCAAATGCCCTGTCATGCATGGTGGTAACACTCGCCTTGGCGGTGGTGGTACCAAAAATATGGATTGGTGGCCTGATCAACTGAACTTAAGAATCCTCCACCAAAACGATAGAAAGTCGAACCCGATGGGTGAAAATTTCAACTATAGGCAAGAATTTAAAAAACTTGATCTAAATGAAGTTAAAAAGGATCTCACACAAGTCATGACTGATTCAAAAGACTGGTGGCCGGCAGATTACGGTCACTACGGCCCTTTGATCATTCGTATGGCATGGCATGCTGCGGGGACTTACCGAACAAGTGACGGGCGTGGTGGCGCCTCTACCGGCAACCAGCGCTTTGCTCCCTTAAACAGTTGGCCGGATAACGCAAACCTCGACAAAGCCCGTCGTCTGCTGTGGCCAGTTAAACAAAAATATGGCGACAAGCTATCCTGGGCCGATTTATTCATTCTTTCCGGCAACGTCGCTCTTGAATCCATGGGCTTTAAAACCTTTGGTTTCGGTGGCGGGCGGGAAGATATCTGGGAGCCAGAAGAAGACGTATATTGGGGAGCTGAAGACGAATGGCTTGGTAGCAACCGTTACAGTGGTGAACGTGAGCTCGATCATCCTCTCGCAGCTGTCCAGATGGGGTTGATTTACGTAAACCCTGAAGGTCCGGATGGCAACCCAGATCCGGTCGCATCGGGTAAAGATATCCGTGAAACTTTCGCCCGAATGGCAATGAACGACTATGAGACTGTTGCATTAACGGCTGGCGGCCACACCTTTGGGAAATGTCACGGAGCAGGTGATGCAGCCCTCGTTGGCCCTGAACCGGAAGCCGCATCGCTGGAAGAAATGGGACTGGGTTGGAAAAGCAGATATGGCAGTGGTAAGGGTCGCGATGCTATTACCAGTGGGCTGGAAGGTGCGTGGACACCGACGCCAACGCAATGGGACAACAGCTATTTTGACATGTTGCTCGGCTATGAGTGGGAACTGACTAAAAGCCCAGCCGGAGCTTACCAGTGGGCACCTAAAAACCTGGCTGAAAACAATCATGCCCCGGATCCGGAAGATGCCTCTAAGCGCGTAGGGCTCATGATGACCACAGCAGATATGTCACTGCGAGAGGATCCGGAATATCGGAAAATCTCCGAGCATTTTCGTGATAACCCAACTGAATTCGCCGACGCTTTTGCCCGGGCATGGTTTAAACTAACCCACCGTGATATGGGACCTAAATCTCGCTATCTCGGTCCCGAAGTACCGTCTGAAGACTTGATATGGCAAGACCCGCTACCATCAGTTGATCATGACCTTGTCGACACTAACGACATCGCTGAATTAAAGAAAACGATTCTGACATCAGGCTTGAGCATTTCTGAATTGGTTTACACCGCCTGGTCTTCAGCATCAACATTCCGTGGTTCTGATCACCGTGGTGGAGCTAACGGTGCTCGCATTCGCCTGATACCTCAAAAAGACTGGGAAGTTAACCAGCCAGCCCAGTTACAGAAAGTTCTCAACACTTATTTAGGCATCCAAAAAGATTTCAACGCATCACAATCTGGCAATAAAGCCGTCTCGCTTGCTGATCTGATTGTACTTGGCGGATCTGCCGCGATAGAAAAAGCAGCTAATGATGCAGGAATTAATATTACAGTTCCTTTTGCGCCGGGACGTACTGATACAACTAACAAGCAAACCGACGCCGACTCGTTCAATGTGCTTGAACCGATTGCAGACGGTTTTCGTAACTACTTGAAAAAGAACTACTCCGTTTCAGCAGAAGAAATGTTGGTTGATCGTGCGCAATTGTTGACGCTAACAGCCCCGGAAATGACGGTACTTGTTGGCGGCATGCGGGTACTGAATGCCAATTTTGGACAGTCAACGCACGGAGTACTGACAGACAATCCGGGTATCCTGACCAATGACTTCTTCGTCAACCTTCTCGACATGGACACTGAATGGAAACCGAGTTCGGAAGATGAACAAGAGTTTGAAGGTCATGATCGCAAAACTGGTAAAGTAAAATGGACCGCAACACGTGTTGACCTGGTATTCGGTTCTAACTCTCAGCTAAGAGCCCTTTCAGAGGTTTATGCCGCTGACGATGGGCAAGAAAAGTTCGTCAACGACTTTGTCAAAGCCTGGGTAAAAGTGATGAATACCGATCGTTTCGATCTGCTCTGAGCCAAATCAGGCTGAATCATCAGGCACTCCGCAATTCGGAGTGCCTTAGTCGGTGTACCTAACAAAGTTAATCATCCCGTGTCGTTAACCACCGAATATGTACCTCGTCTATAAAGCCTTATTTTTCATACTTGAATTTCTTTCATGTTCATTTTGAACAGGTTTCACTTTGATAACGATCACAATATGTTTCAATGAAATCCGCCATTTAAGTTGTATGGAAACTACATAATGAAGAAATTGACCATTCTCGATGGTGGTATGGGCCGAGAGCTGAAACGCATTGGCGCACCATTTTCACAACCACTTTGGAGTGCACAGGCACTTATTGAATCTCCCGAACACGTTCGTAAAGCACATCAAAATTTTATTGATAGCGGCGCACAAATCATTACTGCTAACAGCTATGCTTGCGTGCCTTTTCATTTAGGTGAAGAGCTTTACAAAACAGATGGTGCAAAACTGGCCCGGAAAGCAGCAAAGATCGCAGAATCCATCGCATTAAATGAACGCGCCTATCATCACAATACCGTTTATGTGGCGGGTTCTATTCCTCCTGCATTCGGCAGTTATCGCCCTGACTTGTTCAAAGCACCAGAAGCAAAAGAAATTGCAACCGCGCTTTTTTATGCCCAGGAACCACATGTTGATTTGTGGATAGCTGAAACCATATCCAGCCTTCAAGAGTTCGAGGTAATTCAGTCAGTCCTAAAAAACACCCGTAAGGATTGTTATTACTCCTTCACTCTAGAAGATGAAGTCACAGATATAGCCAGACTGAGATCAGGACAAACAGTGAAAACCGCCACAGCATTGGTTTGTTACAGTGGCGGAAAAGGCATCTTCTTTAATTGCTCAGTACCTGAAGTAATGGAGCAGGCTATTAAAGATGCAAAAGCAACGATTGACAGCTATGGCTCTAATAGTGATGTGGAAATCGGCGTGTTTGCAAATAACTTCACCCCTATCCAATCGGATCATAAAGCCAATGACACGCTGCAATCGATGCGTGAACTAACCCCGGAAGACTATTTGAACTTTGCAAAACGCTGGCATGCACTTGGAGCCAGTGTTATCGGCGGATGCTGTGGCATACAACCTTGTCATATTCAGGCACTGAAAGAATGGAGAGAGACCATTGAAGAATCTTAATTATGGACTGGCATTACCGGCAATCGGGCTGGTACTGATTCTGCTCGTCGTCTCTTCCCTCTACCCGGTGCAGTCACAAACGATGGCAAACGCTGCAATGACATATGTAACCAGTTGGTTTGGCTGGTTAGTTGAAATAGGCAGCCTTGCACTAGTCGGCTTTTTACTCTGGCTCGCTTTCTCCAAATATGGAGATATCAAGCTCGGAGAAGACAAACCGGAATACAACAATTTTTCTTATGGCGGCATGATTTTTACTGCCGGAGTAGGTGCTTCTCTGATTTACTGGGGGATTGGTGAGCCAATGTATTACTTACAGTATCCCCCGCTGTTTGCTGAACACAACAGCTATCCGGCTGCGGCATGGGCTGTTACCTATTCTATCTTCCATTGGGGGATCACCGGCTGGGCGATTTATTGCTTTCCTGCGATTCCGTTCGCTTACGCTTTTTATGTTCAAAAAAAGCGAACTCTGAAACTGTCCACCCTGTGTTCATCCGTAACAGGCCATCATCCTGTCATGGCAAAAGCCATCGATTTACTGGCTATCTTTGGCACTCTAGCAGCTTTTGCAAGTTCACTCGCGCTGACCGTAACCTTACTGAGTACCGGAGCTTCTGAGTTGTTCGGTATTGAAAACGACCTTTTGCTACAAGGCGGCATAATCCTGCTGTTTGTTGCGGCCTTACTGTGCGTCATGCTGGTGGGATTCAATCGCGGGATCAATAAGGTTTCTGACTATACAGTTGCTGTTGCCATCGGCTTTGCCCTCTTTGTTCTGTTTTCGTCTAATGCACAATTCATTCTGAATAACTTCACCGACGCTATCGGTGTCATGCTTGATAGCTTCTTCAGAATGTCGTTATGGACAGATCCGGTACAACAAAGTGGTTTCCCGCAAAGCTGGACTCAATATTACTGGTTCTGGTACTACGCCTACCTCATCATGATGGGCTTGTTCATCACGCGAATATCGCGTGGCAGAACGATCCGTGAAGTCATCTTGTACACTATTTCTATGGGGGCTCTGGGCTGTGCTTTCTTTATTTCCATTTTTGGCGGCTATGCCGTTTGGGCTCAACTGATCGGCGGATTCCCGGTGCAAACCTGGATGTCGGAGGGTGGATTAACCTTTGCGGTCGTCGCTTTAATAAAAACGCTACCAGCCAAATCTGCAATACTCACAGTGTTCTTAGTCATTCAGTTCTTTCTGATGCTGACCACCATGTCCAGTGCCAGTGTCGCAACTGCAATGCTGACTACTAACGAATTGGCATTAAATGGTGATCCGGATAATAAGGTCAAACTCTTGTGGGCAGGAGCTATCGCCCTGATCAGTTTCAGCGTTTTCCTATGTGGTGGCGGGATTAATACAATTAAATCGCTATGTGTTGTAGCCGGGCTGCCTATGATGTTTATTTACGCCATTCTTGTGAAACACCTGATGCAAGAGCTGAGACAGGATAGTCACCAAAATCAGCAGGAAGATAGCCTTTCGTTCGCAACTGAGTATAAAAATGTAGGAGCTGTACAGTCGATATAAATTATTGACATCAGTTTGCTATAAAAAAGGATGGCTGAGGTTTAAGCTATCCTTTTATTAAATATCTCAAGCTTACATTCAAAATTCACTGCCTAAACTCTTCCAGTGCAGCTAATGCTTGTTCTGCTTTCTTACTCTGAACAAAAATATGATCATGGTAATAGGCAGCAATAACATTCGCACTTATACCTTTTGATGCTAACTTAGTAGCCACAGCAGCGGTCAAGCCAACAGCCTCCAGACTAGAATGGACAGTTAATGTGATTAATTTAAACGAAGCCTCAAACTCAAGCTTTGCTTTCTTTGCCACGTCCTTGTCCAGAACTAACGTTAATCCTTCCTGTTCGTGAAAAGTCGCCAATGGTTCTAAATGAGAGTACTCAGAACACGAGCCAGCAACGGTACAAAACACATACTCGCCATCCTGAAGGGCTGGTGACATAGACTGCAACAGTTCATCTAATTCAGTTATCCCGGCCATAACTGACTCTCCCTTTTTTACTCAAGCTTATGCGCCTCATTAAAAGCAACTATTTATTTGGGCATTATTAGTAACCACTAAGACTTGAATGATAGTAAAGGACTATAAAACTTATCCAATCCAAAAAGTAATAACCTTCATCCCCAAAACAATCACCACCGCCATAGATGGTGGTTTAGGGCTGAAAAACAAAAAGGTAGCTCATAGCTACCTTTTTGTGATTTTCTGCAGTAATAGTTAGGCTTTTTTAAGGTATTTAGCTGGATAAGTCAGGGTGTGTTGGTCACTCGTTTTTACATGCACATAAAAGCCACCACCGCTTAAGCCAGTAACCACCATTGGACCTAAATCCGCACCTTTTGTAGCAACTACTTGATCATCAACTTCGAACATGTAAGTACCTTGAATTCAAAAAACAAAGACGAATTTATCGGCCGTTATTAAATCAGGTGCAATGCTTACAGACTAATCAGTTTTTTTATCGTGACCATTGAAACAATTTATGAGCTTGATTGACTATCACAATATGAGAAAGTTACTGATAAGCCAGATATTAAACCCGCAAAAAACACATCGTGATGGTCGATAAATAATCAGAGTTATAACAACAGAAAAGTTTTCGTTCTATCATCCGATATATCTAACGTCACCTGAGCAAGCCGTTGTAACGTGATCTAACAATTAAAGTGATTTATGTCTCACTCTCAGTACGTTAAACTCAACTCCAAATTCTTAATCTAACTATTCGTAACACTGGTGACACGATGCCTTTTACAGCACGCACAATATGCCTTAATCCGTCACCGGTGATTAACCCTGTTTCGTTAGCCTGCGCTTTCAATGCCCCCAAGGGGTATCTCATATAGCGAGGCTTTGACAAAGAAAGAGTTATAAATCAGATGAGTAACACAATTCAGTGGTTCCCGGGCCACATGCATAAAGCTCGTAAAGAGATCGAAGAAGTACTGCCAAAGATCGATGTGATTATTGAGGTACTTGATGCACGTATTCCTTTCAGTAGTGAAAACCCGCTGATCAAAACCTTCCGTGAAAAAAATGATAAGCCAGTTGTTAAAGTACTGAATAAACGCGATCTGGCCGATCCGGAAATGACACAAATGTGGATTGAACACCTTGAAAAAGAGCAAGGTGTTAAAGCAATTGCGATCACCACTGAAAATGTTAATGAAGTTCATAAGATCATGGATCTTTGTCGTAAGCTTGCCCCTCACCGTGAAGAAATGGGCAAAAACATTCGTACCATGATCATGGGTATCCCAAACGTAGGTAAATCTACCATCATTAATACCCTTGCTGGTCGTACTGTTGCGGTAACTGGCAACCAGCCTGCGGTAACCCGTCAACAGCAACGTATTAACCTGCAAAACGGTATTGTGCTGTCTGATACTCCGGGGATTCTATGGCCGAAAGTTGAAAACCCGCACAGTGGTTTCCGCCTGGCCGCTACCGGTGCAGTTAAAGATACTGCGATGGATTACATAGATGTGGCCTTCTTTACTGTCGAATACCTGAAAGAGGCTTATCCGGAACTGATCAAAGCCCGTTACAACCTGGACGACGAACTACCGGAAACTGAAATTGAGCTGATGGAAGAGATTGGCCGCAAGCGTGGCTGTCTGAAAGCCGGTGGCCGTGTAGACATGCATAAAGCGTCTGAAATTCTGATCAACGAGCTTCGTAACGGTACTCTGGGCCACATCACGATGGAACGTCCAGAGATGATCACTCAGGAACTAATCGACGTTGCTATTGAAGCAGAGCGAAAAGCTGAAGAAAAAGCGCGTAACAAAGAAGAGCGTCGTAAGCGTTATCTACGTAATAAGCGCTAATCGCAAGTCGCCTCACACAAAATAGCCGAAAGCCAGTCATTGTGACTGGCTTTTTACGTTGGGCACTACGACAAGGATGCCCTTACTTAATTTTAAGTTGTTCCATATTAAGCTTGTGGCCAAGGTACTGAACATCAACTGTTGCATAGCCCAGGTTTACCGCTTCAAACTGCTTACTCAGCTCACGAGCATGCTGAGCGTCTTTCGCCAGCATAGATACTAAATAAATCGGACGAACCTGACCATCTCTCAATGTTTGGGTATGCAGGTATGAAGAAGTCACAACACCGGCCTGATTCAGACTGATGACTCGCTGCAAATCGATCCCCAGTACACGATCCATCTCAAGGCTGCTGACATTCTGGTTCCAGGTGAAGGTCACACCATAATTATTATTTATTGGTGTGTTATCCAGCCACTTGGCACCCAATGGTTTGATATTGGAGATTTTCACCAATTCTTTTTTATACATTGGTAAATCGGCGAGTTTCTCTTTAACAGCTTTCTCGCTATCTGCTTCGAGAACAAAGCGTAATATCTGAATTGGCTTTCCATCTAACTGGCTCTCAACCAAGTACATATCCTTTACTTCGCCCTTTTGAATCAGTTCACCAAATGCAGCACGCTGCTCAGCCATGGTATCCAATACTTCCTCTGCATTGTTGGTGTTCCACTCCAAAGCAACGCCAAAATCTGCCGCTGATACGGATGCACTGAAAAAGCCCAATGCTGCCGCAATTACCATTGAAGTTCTCTGGTTTACTTTCATTATCTTTTCCTTCTCTTATTGAGCTCGGCTAATAGTTATATTCGTGTTGTGCAATACGATTTTGTTGAGCAACTAAACCGCGATTGAATATTTACCAACGTGAACGGTAGCTTCGGTGACAGCTCCTGCAGGTGTCCGAAGCCATTTCCAAACCGGCTTCAGCATCTGATTTATTCAGTGAAGTGCTTGCCTTGTATAAGGCCTTGAAACCCTGTTCCATTTGCTTCAGCAAACGCTGGAATTTATCCGGGTTATCCCATATTGCAGGCTTTGCTTTACTGCCCTCTTCACTCCCTTCAGGAAACGAAGACATCAAAACCTGGCTATGTTCCATTAACTCAGCTCCAATCAATTTGATACTCAGCCAGTCTTTCTGATTACTATCCAGTTTCTCTTCTGCCTGCTCGAGTTTTGTTTCTATAGCTGAAAACGCCTGCTGTCTGGCCTGAATTTCATTGGCGAAATCCTGAGCCATACTGGTAAGCGGCATGATCAACAAGATTGTCGTAGCTAGTCTTTTCACTTGTTCTCCAATCATTCCTTATTGACTTCTACCCAACAAATTTACACAGCAATAGTTGCGATAGCAACTATTGCTGTGTAAATTTGTGCAATCTTTATTTTACGCTGAATCGAACTATTGGAGCTCAAATCATGAAAGTCTGGGACTTACCAACTCGTATATACCACTGGCTTCAAGCCATCTTATTTATCGGATTGCTTGCCAGCGGTTTTAGCAATAACGGACCACATATTTATCTGGGATTAATACTTTTTACCTTGGTTATCTGGCGGTTAGGCTGGGGGGTTATCGGTAGCGAAACAAGCCGTTTTCGTCAATTTTTACGCTCACCGAAACAGGTCATCCTTTATCTACGTGGAAAGTTTCCTGCTCGTCCCGGCCATAATCCTGCAGGCGGATGGATGGTGATGCTCATGATTTCAATGTTATTGCTTCAATGTGTTTCCGGTCTCATCATTGCAGGATTTTTCGATACTGTTCCTTTGATTGAATCCTTACTCGACGACCCTGTCTTTGATGCCATATTTGCTATTCACCTAGTACTGGCTCGTCTGTTACCTGTACTTATTGCAATCCATCTTTTAGCCATACTGGTCTATAAGCTTTGCTCTAAACCTTTGGTATGGGCAATGGTCAGTGGTGTACAAAACCAACTTGCAGGCCAGGATGTTGAAATGGCACAAAATAGCCGAGCACTATTAGTGCTTGTTCCCTCCGTATTAGTTACTATTGCAATTATTGCAGTTTCCCTAATGTGAGATGGATAGATGAGCGTAGAGTTTGACCGCCAGAAAAGTTTTGGATGGATGATTAATGTTGTTGCAAATAAGGCATCCAAACAATTTGACACCGAGCTGAAAAAGCACGGACTGACAGTAGCACTCTGGCCGACAATGATGTGCTTATGGGAAGAGGAAGGGATCACCCAGCGCGAAATTGCGCAAAAGTCCAAGGTGGAAAATTCAACGACAACCCGTACCCTAGATAAGCTGGAAAAAATGGGATTAGTCGAAAGACAAACGGATCCCAATAGTCGCCGTTCATTTCGTATTTATCTCACTAATAAAGGGCGTGATCTGAAAGAAACACTGCTACCTGTTCCTATTGCCGTTAACCAGTCTCTCTTAGATTCACTAGATGAAGATGAGCAACTAGAAATGATTCGTTTACTACAGAAGATGGTGGCGGCGATTTAGAACTAAACTGTGATACTGAAGAACTGAGACAAATCCCGACTAAAAAGAGAGTGCAGCTCCCCCCGCTACTGGGGAGCCGCACTTGAAACGTCATTAGACAAAGTGACTATGTACCTACTAACAACGGTGACTTATCTTTCAGCCTGAAATTTGAGAGAGGTCAGGTAAAAGATGAAGCCCCATCGCAATTTACTTTATGAAAGTAACGTGCCAACTTTCTCACAACTAAAAATCAGTAAGTTACAATCACCTCATCCCAGCAGCGCACCATATAGAGGAAAATGTGCACCACGACGATACGTATTGTTGATAAGAATGGAAAAGTGGCGAAGGCTAAAAAATACTTATTTGTCTTACTTACATACCTTACTTTCAATAAATCATCTTTTTTTCAATCAAAAATCTGCTGAAACTTTCAAGTACATAAATCCAATCTTTTACAACACTAAGCATTTCACTTAAACATCGAGCTCAAAAAAGATATCAAAGCAAAATATACCACTAATTTTATTATGATTTTCACCTCGAACTTCAACAATAAAATTGAATCAATCCAAACAACTCTAATGATTATTTATCGCCTTTTACTCGGATAAATAAAACAGCGACATCGGATTAGAATTTCTCATTTTACGTCAGCGAAATAAAGCCTCATATTCCCCCCGTTTTCGTTCGAAAACAAATTCTAACATTGCTTTACTACCATCCCTGAAGTGCTTTACAGCTCTTTGGGCAGCCTTGCTCTGCCTTTCATAAATCACTGGTAGTAAACAAATTTTTATTAATTTTTATTTTTACGTGGAGACTAAGGTAGTGACACTTTCCACTACTTGTCGCAAAAGCGAAGGCATTTTTGTACCTGTTGCGGGCCTAACCCTATTCGCCGTAGCCTCTGGCTATTTGATGAGCCTGATCCCATTGTCCCTGTCGAGTTTTAGGATCGATACTGACTATGCGAGTTGGTTAGCCAGCACATATTATCTTGGCTTATTAGTGGGTTCGATGATGATTGAGCCTGTCATTGCCAAAATTGGTCATCGCTTTGCATTCATCAGTTTCCTTGTACTATTAGCAATTACTGTTGCAATGCAGCCAATTTTCCCTAACAAAGATGCCTGGCTTTTAATGCGATTGATAGCAGGTATGGCTGTAGCCGGGATTTTTGTTGTGGTTGAATCCTGGTTGTTGATTGGCGACAGTGCCGAAGAGCGAGCTAAACGCCTTGGGATCTACATGACCTCCCTTTACGGCGGTACGACCATCGGACAATTTGGTGTAGGTGTAATCGGTACTCAGGGTTTTGGCCCTTTTATTGCGGTTCTGATGCTATTGCTGACAGCGCTACTTCCACCGCTAATGGTTCGTCAGGGACAACCTGCTGCCTGTCAGCATCAAAGCCTGTCGCTGAAACAAATCAGCCGTCTGAGTAAGCCAGCTATGATTGGCTGCTTGATCTCCGGCGTGGTAATGGGGAGCATTTATGGCTTGATGCCACTGTCTTTACGCCAGAACCATCTTGATGCCGAGCAGATTAGCGTATTGATGGCAGCCATTATTATGGGAGGTATGCTTATCCAACCGGTAATTGGAAAAGTATCCGTAAAAATGAGCAAAACATTGTTGCTGGGTATGATGTCTTTACTGGGTGTATTTGCAATCGGCCTGACTTATGTTTCAGATCATTATCTGGTTATGGTCATTGCTCTGGCAATGCTGGGAATGTCGGCTTTTGCCCTCTACCCAATTGCTATTACTCTGGCTTGCGATCACCTGGACTCTTCGTTCATTGTCGCAGCAACTCAGGTAATGCTATTCAGTTACAGTATCGGTTCGGCATTAGGGCCTGTTGGTGCCAGCCAGTTTATGAAAGAAAGTAATGGATTGATGAATTTCTTTTTCATCGTACTGCTTGCTACAGCAATCTACATGCTGTTTGCCAGTATTCGTCGCAAAACTACTGTACTGGCTAGCTAAACAGGCTGTTGTGCTTTTGTAGGTTCACAGTCACCTGTAGTCAAATGCAACTACAAAAATGCCTGAAAACGAAAAACGCCGCAAAATCTGCGGCGTTTTTTACATCTTGAAACTCAAAAATTCTAAGCGCTCAAAAAAGAGCGGGCGCGACTTTCGTCGCGCCCTTAGGTCTTACTCGCAGCAATCCAGCTACTATGGTGCTCCCTGCATCATTCCTTGATTATGCTGTTTCCTTCAGCTTAGTCCTTTAGTCCCCATCCCGGAGATATCCTTTCGGTCTAACCTTGACCCGTCGAAGCATCCTGTTTCGACTCTCTTCTCCTTCCTGGAGGTGTCCCTTACTTCATCCTGAAGAGGTCCGTTTTGTCTTCCTGACTGACAAACTTCCTGCTTGTCATATCGGTTCCTTCCGATTGTCCCTTCACAGTCCATGTTCGATAAATCATCCTGATCTACCGTCCTCATCCTGAGGTCGCCATAATCCCTGGCAGCTTTCCTGTTCCGTTCCGTCAGTTCCTTCCGACAAGGTTTAGATTACGGGAATTGAGAATCTAAGCAACGGCTCAAGCTCAAATTTTTTCTGCCAACAAATGAAACAAACCAAGAAACAAACATAAGCAACTGATTTTAAATAACATTGAATTTAATGACAGTTAAAACCTGGTCATATTCATTCTATTCTCCCACATGTTTGTAAGAGATCTCTCACAAGCGGATACGAACTCTGCCTCTGTTTCCCCCAAACACCACAAGCACTTCCTAGGTATGTATTAGCCACTACTCATCTAAAAAGCCGAAATCGTTACTAAACAAGCTGTGTACACTGCTCCAGTTTCTGTAACAACACCTCTTTCTTAAAGGGTTTCGCGACGTAATCATCCATACCGACATCAAAACACCTATTAATGTCTTCATCCAAAACGCTGGCTGTAAGCGCAATAATTGGTAACCGATAGCCAGTTTTAGCCTCATGCTCCCAGCGCCGGATCTCTTGTGTTGCAGTGAAACCATCCATTACAGGCATCATACAATCCATCAAAATAGCACCATAGCGTTTACCCTGCTTAACCGCATCCAGAGCTTCCTGACCATTATTAGCAACCTCGTACTGATATCCGGCTTTTTTAAGAAACAGAGAAGCCACTTTCTGATTTACCAGATTATCTTCAACAACCAGAACAAGATCACTTTGAGGGATATCTGATATTTCTTCTATCACGTTTTCTACAGTGCCTGTGGGAACCATAGTTTCAGATTTCATCACCGCATCAACTTTCACTCCGTCCGGCATTGCCCGAACAGTTTTTGCCGACTTCAGTGCATTGTAAAAACGGCTTCCCAACAAAGGTAGCATTACGATACCGTCAACATCTGAACCAAAATCATGACTCTCACGGTAATGATGGCAACACAGGATTAATGCGGAATGAGTTAATCGCTGACGAATGGCAGACAGCTCTGCTGTTACCAGTGATCGTTCATGAGGGCAATACAGGACAAAATCGTAATCATCAGAGTTAGGTTCAAGTTGAGTTGTGGATTTAATGTTATCGCAGCTCATGCCCCATTTTTCACATTCAAGGGCAATATCACAAGCACCGCCATGGCGGTCATCTGTTATCAAAAGACAACGGTATCCAACTAAGTCTGAAGCTGGTTCAGCACTTTCCTCTACAACGTCAACCTCCATTGAGAAGTAAAAATTACTGCCAACATCTTTCTCGGAGAATAATTGAATCTCACTTCCCATAAGTTCAACTAACTGACGACAAATCGTCAGTCCAAGCCCTGTTCCGCCAAACTGTCGGGTAATCGAGCCATCTTCCTGAACAAACGGCGCAAAAATCTGGTTCTGCTTATCCCCGGCAATACCAACTCCGGTATCCATGACAGAAAAAGTTAGGTCAGCTTTATGATTACCTTTAAGCTGACAGTCTATGGCTAGCGTCACCATACCATTTTCAGTGAATTTAACCGCATTAGACATTAAGTTCATCAATACCTGACGTAGCCGATGCTCATCCAGCATCACCTGCTCAGGAATATCAGGATCAAGCATTAGCCTAAGATCGTTATGAGCATCTGCTGCTTTAGTCAAAACGATACTTGTTGTGTCATAAGCAACTTCCCTGATATTACATTCGTTCGGAGCCAGAACCAGATTTCCTGACTCAATTTTCGATAAGTCCAGAATGTCATTAATCAGCAGTAGCAGCGTCTGAGATGAAGTTTCGATCGTTTGCAGATATTCGAACTGTGCAGCAGTCAACTTTGTATCAGCTAGAATGCCGGACATCCCGATAATGCCATTGAGTGGTGTACGAATTTCATGAGACATATTAGCCAGAAAGGAACTCTTGGCTATATTAGCTTGTTCCGCTTCCTCTTTAGCATTAAGAAGAATATCCCGGTTTCGGCAACGCTCTTCAATCAACAAGTTCAGCTGTTTAGAGAAAATTGTAAATTCATCGCGGCCGTCTTCCCTCACCTTAATATGTCGTTCAGGCTCATTTTCTATTCGCGCCATAACATTAAGAACATGAATCAGGTAAGTAATGATCCGTCTTGAAAGGCTAACACCAAGAAAACAAATAAAAACCAAAGACAATGACAAAATGCCGACATAGATCCACATCATATTCTTGGTTTTTGCTGTGGTTTGTTTTATTTCAGAAACTAATTGATTGCTGACCTCATATACTACGAACTGAATTAACCTGAATCGCTCATTAAAAGCATTCATTCCGAATTGATGCACTTCTTCAGTCACTTCACCATTTAAAATCGCATTACGTAATCTATAACTATTTGCAAAGGCCGGGTGAATAAAGGTCTTACTAAGCAACTCAATCTGCTCAGGACTTGCGCTGATCGACAAATAACGCTCAATGAAAAGTTGTTGGTTCTCAATAATAGTTGCTATCAGTGGTTTTACTTCACTTTCATCTACAGACACACGATCTATCAATAAATGTACATACCAGTTTTCCTGCTGCGCCCAGAATTTCAACCACTGTAACTGATATAACACTTGCAGTTTTTGCTCAATTTCACGGACACCAGTCTCCACAGCGTTCTTTTCAAGGTTTTTAAGCGACTGCTCAACAACATCACCGGCCCAGTTAGACCAGTCGTAAACCTCATTAAAACTGACATTGCCATAGTCATCCAGCGCATTAAACATATCGTGTGAGACAGCAATTGCACTGTCTTTGCCGGGTTGAGCCAATGACTTCTTACTTATATCCAAATAATGAGTTGCTGCTTCTCTTGCTTGCAGCTGTGCTTCTTTATTTTCAATATTGTGAAGTTTATCTGTTCTCAGTTCATGAATTGATGATGCAAATATTAAAGTTTCATCGAGAAGTTGGATTTGAGCAGACATTATATTTAATGACTGCAATTTCCCATAAAGTTCTTTTAGTTCAACACCGGTAAATAACGAAGAAAATGTGAGCGGTACCACAACTAATAACAAAAGCCTTGTTTTTATCGATATTCTGTTTAACAGGCTCATATCTTCTCCTTGAACTCGAACCTATTTTGCCTATTTGTCTGTGCATATTTGTATACTATTATTTATAGCAGGATATATTTATCAAATTGGATTTTTCGATGTGCAATGGACTGAAAAATAATACTTTGATCGCCTTACTTTCCATGTTGGGAGCTTTTTTGTTTCCATCCTTTTCTGCATCATCGGCTACAAGTAATGACAAGTATGTTGAGTTTGCCGTGTTCTCAATGAATAAGGAATTACCTCAGCTCACAAAAAGTAAAGCCCGAATGCTCTACAAGGGGAGAACAAAAAAGTTAAATGGCAGCATTAAGATTGTATTGGTGGATTTGCCGGAAACATCAATCTTACGGGAAGATTTCTACAGTATGTTACTCGGGAAATCTATTTCACAAATGAATGGGTATTGGGCCAGTCTCTCATTCTCGGGTAAAGGCACACCGCCAGAAGAACTCAATAGTGATGACATAAAAGATATTCTGGAATGGTTAAATGACCATCCTAATGGCATAGCCTATGCGCCTGTCAGTACCGTTCCGGAAAATGCCAATATCCTCATCACAATCTTACAGGGAGAGTAAGATGATGAAACTTTCTCAAATATTCACGCTCATTCTTTTCAGCTTCACCAGCACATCTTTCGCGGCTATTGAAATCACCGATAACTTTTCTGTCAGCGGCTTTGGCTCAACATCGATAACAAAATCTGATAACAGCACACCGTTGTTTGTTCATCGGGAAATCAGTGACGAGACCTGCTACGACTGCGATACCATTTTCGGCTTACAAGCTGATTGGTTAATAACTGATGAGCTGAATGCTTCAATTCAACTGGTGAAACGTCCTCAGGATAACTGGTCAGATCCCGAGTTGGAATGGGCTTATCTTGCTTATCAATATGATGATCTGACTTTCGAAGGCGGAAGATTAAGGATCCCATTGTTCCTTGCATCACAATACTATTATGTCGGACAAGCCTATACATGGAGCCGCCCGCCTCAGGAAGTATATGACTCAATTCTGGGCTTTACCTTCTATGACGGACTTTCTGTCAGGTGGGAAACTGACATTTCGGATGACACTGCTGTGACAGTGTCACCTTACTATGGTTTCGAAAGAGACAACACCACTGAAATTGGTCCGGACAAGATTACATTTGATACCGATCTGGTTGCTGGTATAGCGCTTGATGTCAGTGGATTTAATTACCGGGTTCATTTCGGTTTTATGCATACTCAATTTGAGATGATTCCGCGGACGGAGCCATTCAGCAAATTAAATATCTATACCCTTGGAGCTGAATACGCGCCTGACAACTGGCACTTTATGGCTGAAATTCAGGCCGACAACACACAGGCTAACTGGTATCTGAGCGGAGCGTATCACATAGGTGAATTCACACCGTACCTCGTCTATGGTGAAAGCCACCACAGGCGTAAATCCAGCAGCATCACCGCCGGTGTTCGCTACGACATAACCTACTCCATCTCACTGAATGCTGAGTGGCAGGGTGTCTATATGGATAGCGATGATTACAATCGGTTTAACACTGGACAGTTTGTCATTCCGGCGAAAGCCATCGGTGAAGATAAAGATGCACAGCTTTATACCCTCATGTTGAACTTTGTCTTCTAGGACATATTCATCATTACAGCAAACAAAAAAGAAGAGGCCAAATGCCTCTTCTTTTTTCTTTCAACTACAGAGCCATTCCATAAGACATTATTTTACAGGCAGTTATTTCATCAACCGCTATTTCACTAACATAGCCGCACCAAATACGCCAGCGCTGTCACCCAATGCAGGTTTTACGATTAGGGTGTTCAAAACAGGATTAAACAGGTGTCGTTCTATTGCTTTGGGGCCGTATTCATACAGCGCATCGATATTACCGACACCGCCACCAACAACAATCACATCCGGGTCAATCACGTTAATGATTTGCGCAACTGCAAGACCGAACTTTTCAATTAAACGGGTAACTGTATGTTGCGCAAAACTCTCACCCAATTCAGCCTGTTCAACAATTTCCGGCAAACTTAATGTGCGTTGCGCCAGTTTTTGATAATGGGCTTCCAGCCCTTTGCCAGAAATAACAGTTTCCAGACAACCATGCTTTCCGCAGTAACAAGGCTCGCCGTTCGCTTCCAGTACGTTGTGCCCCCACTCTCCGGCAATACCATGGCATCCGTAAAGCACCTTACCGTTCACGACGATACCGGAGCCCACGCCTGTGCCCATGATAATACCGAAGACCACCTCGGCATCCGGCTTAACCTGTTTAACAACGCCAAGATGCGTTTCAGCCAAAGCAAAACAATTCGCATCATTAGCCAGTTTTACCGGAACACCTAACAAGCTAGCCAAATGTTTATCAAGTGCCTTGCCATTGAGCGAAGTGGAGTTACAGTTCTTCATGACGCCGGTTTGCGGATCCAACACTCCCGGAGTACCAAAACCAACTCGTTCAGGATATTCCCCAACCTTCTCCGCACATATGTCGATCAGTGACTTAATCCGCTGCAGCACATGTTCATAACCGTGCTCACCTTCAGTCGCAATCCGTTCGCGTACGATGCACTGATCATCATCACGGGACATCACAGCACACTCGATTTTGGTGCCACCTAGGTCTACCCCCCAATAATAACGGCTCATCTTGTCTCCACTGTTTTGCCAAAGTTATGACATAACATCATAAACACCGGATACAACTCATTCAGTTAACTAGAGCGAATTATTGAGATACAAGTAATTGAGCTATAAGTATTCACGGTATACAGCAAGGCATTTGCCCGCAAAGAAAGCAAAATCGACCATACTTAAACCGTTAACCAATCAATCATTATTTAACGGTGGAGATTTCTGGTATGTTTTTAAAAGAAGCGCGCACTGGAGATCTGGTCGATGTTGTCGATATGGCATCGCTGGTCAATCCTTTCTCACAACATGTGACTGTTCAATACCAATCAGGTGAAGATCTCGCTGAGCCTGTGACTGTCGACAAGCATAACCTTTCCTTCCCATCAGGAGAAAACCTGCCCGAATGCTGGGTCAACGGCTACTACCGTCTCCAGCAAAAATAAGCAGAGCAACAAATACCCCATTCACAAAAGGCCCGCTATTCGACTTCCTGTTCCAATATAGCGGGCTCTATGTTTTCAAAGCGTATAATCCTTATCAATTCACAATGCCTTAGCTCATAACGCATTAATGGACAATCGCTGTGCTATCTGGGTCGTTAGTCGATCCACACCTTCAGACAACGCTTTAACCTGTGCGTCGTAACCCTCCTGATCAAGCGGAACCTGAAAAGCAAACGGATAAACGCCCTTCAGCTCACCGTCACTGTCCAGCAACAACCATTCTCCGGCCAGTTTCGCCATACCTGTATAGTGACCATTAAATTGACTGAGCTTCACCTGCAAACGCGGCGAGTCCGATACTGTTAACGCTGGTGTCAACTCAGTCGACCAATAACGGCTCTGCTTATAGCGTAAGTCTTTATTTATCCTGCGAGTAAGTTGCCTGCTGATCGACTCAGCCCATAAATTTTGTTGTGCTTGTACCACCTCGGTTTCACTCATCTGATAGACAAGACCAGTTCCCGACAAGTGCTCTGCCATTTCAACCGGACGAACCACCAGCAGAGGCTGATGTTTACCACGAGTAACAAACTGCTGCATGTTCGCTTCCTGTACATTTACACTCTGAGCTGAAGGCGGCAGCAGATAAGAGGTACTGACAGCTTCAGGTTGACTACTACAACCAACCAGCATCCCAGCTATCATCAACGAAAAAATAAATCCCTTGCACATTACTGAGCCCCCTTAACCGGAATCGGATCTTTCGGCTTCTCCCCGGTAAATATTAATGAATTCGGCTTTTCATTAAGCTGCCTAAGAACCGGTTGTAACTCCAACATCACCTGCTCAAAGCGCCCCAGAGCTTGCTCAAGATTTCGATAAGGCTCCGCATCAGGGCTAAAGCCTTTCAGAGTTTCCTGAATTTGCTGCAAAGTCTGACGAATGTCACCGGGCAATGCTCTTGTCTCTCTCTGCGCTAATACCTTAGTAAGCTCATTGGCCGTTCTTTCAGCAGCCAGCAATGACCTTTGCGACGCATTAAGGCTCTTATTCAGACTGCTAATAGTATCTTCAACCGGAAGTTTTTCGATTTTGGTCAATATTGCTGTTAGCTGTTTTTGAATCTGAGCAAAACCACCAGCTTTAGTCGGGAAGATATCGTACTTTCGATATTGCCTTAATTCCGGCATTGGTTCTTCCGGGTATACCTCGGTATCTATCAGTAAGGCACCGGTTAATAAGCTTCCGGTTTTCAGAGACGCTCGCAGACCCAACCTGAACTCCTTCTCCAGGCTTTCCTTGAGCCTTGGCAAAGCTTCCTCTTCAACCTCACCATATATTCGTCCAAGCTCGATTCTGACTAAAACAGGGATCTGACGATTGGAGAAACCATCCCTGTCGCTCGGTAACTCAAGAGGCACTTTCCTGACCGTTCCGATCCGGATCCCGCGATACTCCACCGGCGCTCCCGGATTCAGTCCCCGTACCGATTCATCAAACAACATGACATATTCCAGATACTCATCGAAAAAACGTTCACGTACCTGTTTGAGATTGTTATAAAGCCGAAAGCGAGAAAAATCTTTGGTGATCAGCTCTCCGGGCTCATTTCCTCTGGGCACCCGAAAACTAACACCGCCGGTGATCAACGATTCAATAGAGCCAATTTGCATACTGAACCCTTCAGCAGACATTTTTAAATCAACGCCGGATGTCAGCCAGAAACGGGTTTTCTTACGAATTAAGCTGTCATAAGGCTCAAAAATAAACAGCTGATAATTGGCCTTTTTCGCTTCAGGATCAAAAGTGACTTTCTCAACCCGGCCGACAGTAAATCCTTCATACAATACAGGGTCGCCGACTCCAAGTTTTCCGGCTTCCTTGTGATAAAGCATCAAGCGTAAGCCTTTAGCGTCAGGAGGCGCTACTGGCGGAACCTCCAGTACATCAAACTCATACTTCTCCTCTTTGGCTACCCCCGGCTGAAGCTGGACATAAGCCCCGGATAACAAGGTTTCAAGCCCAGACACACCTTCTTTACCAATACGGGGTTTTACCACCCAGAACAGGGTATCTTCCCTCAGCATCCGAGCAGCATCTTTATCGATCTGAGCGGTAGCAATGATGGCACTATAATCGTCATTAAGTCGCACATCGCTAATCACCCCAACCCTGACATTCAGCGCTTTAACTTCGGTTTTGCCAACTTCCAGCCCTTCGGCAGTATTCAGGTACAGCGTGACTTCCGGCCCTTTACTGGTGGCAAACTGAACCAGCATCCAGATACCGATTCCCACAGCAATCAGCGGAACCAGCCAGATAGACGATATCTGCTTTATCGACTGCACATCTGCTTTTTCAAACTTACCATCACTCATAATCAGCCTTTTCTTTATTATTTACGGCCAAACATATTCCCTTAAGTCGCTTCCGTTCGAGGGAGAGATTCTGATTCAGTCCAGAATACCCGGGGGTCAAACACCATTGCCGATATCATGGTCAACACCACGACACAGGCAAAAGACAGCGCCGCCGGACCAGGATAGATAGCCATCAGGTTTTGTAACTGAACCAACGCCACCAGAATGGCGACCACAAAAATATCAATCATTGACCAGCGCCCGATCAGTTCGGTCATCCGATAAAGTCGCAGACGCTGAATGGCCTGGCGGGAATCAATATCTCCTGAGCGCCGGGCATTGGTATATAACCAACCCAGGGCAAAAATCTTAGCTAACGGAATAACCACACTGGCAAGGAAAATCACAGCGGCAATAGGATAAGAGCCCAACTGCCAAAGCAAGACAATGCCGCCAATAATGGTAGAACCCTCTGATCGACCAAGACTGACGGTATACATCATGGGATACAGGTTGGCAGGAATGAAAAAGATCGCCGAAGCAATCAGCAGTGCCCATGACCGTTGCAAGCTTTGCTGCGGGCTGAACGGATGTAAAAGCCCCCCGCACCGAACACAAAAGGCATGATCTTTTTCCGGCAACGGATTGAGCTGAGCACAAGTATGACAACTGACATGATTGACTGAATGATGACTGTCACCCGGCATCACCCCTTCCAACGGATGCATGGGCACAATTTGCAACCAGAGCCAGGTCCGATCCACCATGGAGACGCACTTAACCACCAGCATGGTATAAATACAAAACGCCCAGAATGACATACCCAGTCCGATATCTGCCATTGAAGCGATTTTGATCAAGCTGACCAGCACTCCTATAAGGAATACATCGACCATCAGCCAGGGCTCCATCCTACACATAGTGCGAAACAGGCGTTTGTTATGAAGACTTTCCCCTTCAGGCATCCCTGCCCTTTGACGCTGTCTCGCCAGCCAATACAGATAAAGCACAAGAGAAATGTACAGCGCAGGCAAAATCACCACAGTCAACAGCAGCAAGACAGCCAACAGACTATTCTCAAAGTTATTAAGCATTTCAGCCGCATTCAGCAGGGTAATTTCCTGCCGGATCCCCTGAACACTGAAGGACATAAACGGAAAGCTGATACTAAGAACCAGCATGATAAGGCAAGCAATACCGTACGACAGCGGGCGCTTAAGCGGCAAACTGATATGCTTAGCCAGCGTGTGACCACAACGGGGACACGATGCTTTTTGCCCGTCACCTAACGGCGGAAGCTCAGTGACCAGGCCACACTCTTCGCAAGCAATATATATTTGAGATACAGCAGGTTCACTCATGATCGGTCTTCGCTCCGCCTTTTCAAATCAGTATAGGAAAAGTCTGCGAAATACCATCAGGCAAGGTGAGACAAAGTTATTGAATAGCCGCTGTTTATCACGTTTTCAGTACAGTCATGGCCTGTCATTAAGCTTGTAATAAGATGATAGGCAGTATGAAATAAAAAACCTCCCGGAACAGGAGGCTAAGTCAACAAGATAAAGTGAACGTCTAGTTTTTGATATGCACAAATAAGCAAACTTTAACTTTTCCGATGAAACAAACAACTGATATCAATAACCTGAAAGGAAATAAGCACAAGCGCCACTAATAATCAGTATAGTTAATAAACGCATTCCCATATTGATAATATGGGTACTTATCTCATTCGTTGCGACTCCGATCTACTCCTTCGCCAAATCCTGATTATTCAATGACAGGTAAGCAATATCCGTTTTAGCGGCACAGATAAAGTCATTTCGGTGCAAGCCTTTTACAGAATGACTCCACCAGCATACCGTCACTTTGCCCCACTCCAGAGTTATCGCCGGGTGGTGAAATTCCTCCTCTGCCAGCTCGGCTACTTTGTCAGTAAACATCCAAGCCTGTTTAAAATTCTTGAACTTATACTCCCGCTCCAGCTGGTTGATTCCATCCCGGTTATATACGTCCCACTCAGGCACACTCTGAGAAAGCTCAATCACTTCCCTGTCAGTCAGCATCGGTGCCCCGACATGGCAGGCCTCACACTTGAGTTGATGTAATTCAGACATAATCTCCCGTTGTCTCCTTGTTGTTTTTCGGTGGAAATACAGGTGCATGTAACCCCAGGGATTTCGCCTGCTGCACCATGCCCATAATGTCCTGTCGGGCCAGCTCATAAAGCTGCCCGATATCATCAATGACAAAGTATATAGGCTGCATGATGTCTATCCGGTAAGGCGTGCGCATAATATCAACCGTGTCAAACTCGCGATATTCCGGCTTATCACTGGTTACCGCATATTCGGTCTCACCCGGTGACGATAAAATCCCGCCACCGTAAATCCTGATATCCCCGTTATGACGAAGCAAACCAAACTCAACGGTAAACCAGTACAAACGCGCAAGATATACCCTGTCTTCCTTACTGGCCTCGTACCCCAAACGACCATACGTATGAGTAAATTCAGCAAACGCCGGATTAGTCAGCATCGCGCAGTGCCCGAAGACCTCATGGAAAAAGTCCGGCTCCTGCAAGTAGTCAAATTCTTCCCGCCGACGCAGGAACGTCGCAACCGGAAAACGCTTGGCCGCAAGCAAACTGAAGAAACGATCGAAGTCGATCAATGCCGGCACCTCAACGCACTCCCAGCCTGTCGTCTTCCTTAGCACGCAGTTAATTTCTTCCAACTGCGGAACCCGATCCCGAGGTAAATCCAGCAGGCGTAATCCGTTGATATATTCTTCACACGCCCGTCCTTCAATGACACTTAGCTGACGGGTTACCAGATCATGCCAAACCCGGTTCTCTTCTTCAGACCAGTGAATAAAGCCGTTTTCATCCGGCTTTTTTGATACGTATTTCGTCGCAGTACCCATAAAAAACCCACTTTACATTTTTTGCTGTCAGTAAGCCTTTCCATGGCGTTATTCGATTCTTTCCTCAAACAGAAACAAAGAAAAGTCACTGTCTTTATTAAGGTTAGGAGCAACACTGACAAAGTATGAACCTTCGGCTTTCGATCTGGCAAAAGCCGAATGTAACATTATTTTTACATCGCTTTTTAATATTGAGAATCTCAACGGTGTTATCCACGCCAACTCACATCTGCCTCTGACGGCCTGAATATTCTTGTGAACCCAGCGAATTTGTAAAATTATCGGCACACAAAAAACAACAATAAACTCTCTTATAAGTTGCCTGTTTGGCTGTGCTCGACCAGATTTTACGTATCGAGTTAACATAAAGTTAACCTGCATGAACGCAGGTCAGCGATAACCGAGGATCAGGTTATGCGGCACTGGTTTCAGTTTCCGATAATTGAAGGAGAAGCGTCACGGCAGGCTCACTGTGATTTGCCAGAAGGAACTTATGAGCGGGAATGCGGAAAGGAAGGTTTCTTCGGCCCAGCCAGCCATATGTACCATGCAAATCCACCGACCGGATGGACAGCATGGGAAGGTCCGCTGCGACCGCGGGCAATAGACACAACCAAACTCAATCAGCCAGGCGAATCCCCCTGGGATGCCTCTCTGATTCTGTATAACAACAATCTGAAAATGCGGGTGTGGAACTGTTCGCAGGATATGGTTCACCTAGTCCGAAACGGAGATGGTGACGAAATACTTTTTGTACATAAAGGCAACGGTCAGCTGTTTTGCGATTACGGTCATCTGCAGTTCCGCGATGGCGATTATGTTGTTCTTCCCAGAGCAACCAGCTGGCGAATTGAAGTGAACTCACCGGTGACACTCCTGCTGATTGAAGCAACAAACAGCAGTTATCAGATGGCCGAACGTGGCCTTGTCGGTCAGCATGCCGTTTATGACCCCGCAATCCTCGATTATGCCCGTATAGATGATGCCTTCTTAGCTCAGCAGAATAACAACCAGCAATGGCAGGTTATGCTGAAAGCCCGCAATACCATGAATACCATCACCTATCCCTACAACCCACTTGATGCTCAGGGATGGAAAGGCAACCTGACGGCATTCAAACTCAACTGGCGGGATATCAGGCCACTAATGAGCCACCGCTATCACTTACCGCCATCAGCACATACAACGTTTGTCGCTGACGGTTTCGTCATTTGCACTTTTGTACCGCGTCCGATCGAAAGCGATCCTCAGGCGCTGAAAGTGCCTTTCTACCATAACAATGACGACTACGATGAAGTGCTGTTCTACCACAAGGGGAATTTCTTCAGCCGTGACAATATTGAAGCCGGTATGATCACCCACCACCCATGTGGCTTCTCGCATGGCCCACACCCGAAAGCACTGGCAACCAGCATGGAAAATCCCAAAAAAGAGACTGACGAAGTGGCTGTGATGATTGATACCCGCTGGCCGTTGGAAATTGCCGATTTACCTGAAGACGCTGAAAACAAAGACTATGTTTATTCATGGCGACAGAAAGATTAAGTAGTCCCAAATGGAATAAGAACCGCCGAAAAAATTTACATTGTAAATAAGGAGTCGAGCGTGAAACTTGCTTCCCTGAATCACGGCCGTGATGGACAACTTATTGTTGTCTCAAGAAATCTCACCCAAGCCGTTCATGCCCATGACATTGCACCGACTCTGCAGTTCGCCCTTGATAACTGGGATCAGGTTGAAGGTGACTTGCAGCACTTGTACCGCAACCTTAACGACGGTGTTGCCCATGATGTATTCCCGTTCAACCCGAAACTTTGCGCTTCTCCCCTACCACGCGCCTATCAATGGGCCGACGGCAGTGCTTACGTTAATCACGTTGAGTTGGTTCGCAAAGCCCGCGGCGCTGAAATGCCGGAATCCTTTTGGACCGATCCGCTGATGTACCAAGGTATGTCTGATGCTTTTCTTTCACCGACACAGAATATCGAAGTTGCCGATGAGAATTGGGGAATCGACTTTGAAGCGGAAATTGCCGTTATCACTGATGACATAGACATGGGCATCCGCACCGAAGAAGTCCACGGCCATATCAAGCTACTGATGCTTGTCAATGATGTTTCGCTGCGCAACCTGATCCCGGCCGAACTGGCGAAAGGTTTTGGTTTCTTCCAGTCGAAACCGGCGTCATCTTTCTCTCCGGTAGCCGTCACCCCTGACGAACTGGGTGACCGCTGGTACGACTATCGGGTACATCACCGCCTGACCGTCCATTACAACGAAACTTTGTTCGGCCAGCCCCATGCCGGCACCGATATGACTTTTAATTTTGCCGAACTTATCCAGCATGCAGCTAAAAGCCGGAAACTGAATGCCGGCACCATCATTGGCTCAGGCACCGTTTCCAACAAAGACAAAAGCGTTGGCTCCTGTTGCCTTGCTGAACGACGAATGCTGGAAACGATTGATCACGGAGAAGCTCAGACACCGTTTATGCGCTTTGGCGACAAAGTAAGAATCGAAATGTTTGATGACAACGGCCACTCAATTTTCGGCGCCATTGACCAGCAGGTCGTGCGCTATGAACACCGTTACCACAATGAAGACCTGGATCACCATAAACCACATTAAAACAGGCGGTGACTGATGAAACTATACGATTACTACCGCTCTTCAGCCTCTTACCGGGTGCGGATTGCATTAAACCTTAAAGGACTGACCTACGAGAAATGCAATATTTCTCTGGCTGATGACGAACAAAACAGCGCCCGCTATTCCGCGCTCAACCCGAGCTGCCAAGTACCGGGGCTGGAAACAGAGCTCGGCCTGCTCGGCCAGTCGCTGGCAATTATGGAGTACCTGGAGGAAGTTTATCCATCACCGCCGATTCTCCCGGAATCCCACTGGGACAAAGCAAAATGCCGGGAAGTCGCCCTAACGGTGAGCTGTGATATTCACCCGCTTAACAACCTGCGAGTGCTGAACTACCTAGACAGTGAATTCGGTGTGAACCAGAACGAGAAAATGATCTGGTATCACCACTGGCTCAATCGGGGATTTCATGCCCTTGAGGGTCTGCTTCGCGGCCACAGTCATCCGTTTTGCTTCGGCAGTACACCAACAATGGCCGATATCTGCCTGATCCCGCAACTCTACAATGCAAGACGCTTTCATTTTGATGTCAGTCCTTACCCGACCCTGTTGGCGATCGAGTCACATTGCCAACAATTGGACGCCTTTGTAAAAGCTCATCCGGATAACCAAAAATAGCAAGGATCCCGCTATGGCAGAGAACGGTGACAAATTGGTATTTCAGGCACAAGCCAGTGAACCAGCACAAATCATGTGGATGCCGGAGAAAGATCGCATCCATGACAGCCTGCTGTACCAGTTCATGGTCGAACTGAGTGAGAAAAAAGATACCCTGTTCCACGACTACAACCAGCTCCACCGTTGGTCTGTCGAAAACAGCGAAGAGTTTTGGGATATGGTGTGGGATTTCAGTCAGGTCATTGGGAATAAATGCCCGCCTCTGACTTTCTGTCCACCGCACAGCAAATTACCGGCCAAAGAAACCCAGTGGTTTCCCCACTCGACGCTTAACTTTGCTGAAAACCTACTGAAAGGCTGGAACCGGCATGCCGCAGCTGATGCCATCATTTTCCATTGTGAAGGGGATCCGCATCGTAGGCAACATCTGAGCTGGCAACGACTGTACCGCCAGACTTCTCAGGTAGCAGCTTTCCTTGCAGACAAAGGTATTAAACAAGGCGATGTAGTCGCCGCTTATATACCCAATATTCCTCAGGCCATCGTTGCCATGCTGGCGACAACTTCACTGGGAGCAATATGGACATCCACATCACCGGATTTCGGCGTCGACAGCGTTGTCGAGCGTTTCGGTCAAACCGCCCCCAAGGTATTCATTTGCGCAGACGGCTACTTCTATAACGGTAACGTTCACTCAGGCCTAAACAACACGAAGGCGATATTAGAAAAGCTTCCTTCTATTGAACAGCTTCTCGTCATTCCTTTTACCGAGCGAGAAAATAAAAAAACTGAACTTACGGGAAACCTTAGTTCAGACAGTGGGCGATACGAAATCACTTTATGGCCGGATCTACTTGAGCAATACCCGGCACAGACCATTAATTTCCAGCCAGTACCTTTTAATCACCCGCTTTACATCCTTTATTCGTCGGGAACCACGGGAAAGCCCAAATGTATTATTCACAACACCGGCGGAACCTTGCTCAACCACCTCAAAGAACACCAGCTCCACTGCAATATCAAACCCGGTGAGCGGCTGTTCTATTTCACCACCTGTGGCTGGATGATGTGGAACTGGATGGTCAGCGGGCTAGCTTCCGGAGCGACACTTGTCCTGTATGACGGCTCACCTTTCTACCCTGACGATAAAGTGTTGTGGGACATGGCAGAACAAGAACAAATCAGCCTGTTCGGCACATCAGCAAAATACCTGGAAGCATTGGAAAAACAAGGCTGTCAGCCAGCACAAAGCCACAACCTGACATCGCTTAACACCTTATGCTCTACAGGTTCGGTTCTGGCACCGGAGCAATTCGACTATGTCTACAACTCTGTTAAATCCGACATACAACTGGCTTCAATTTCAGGCGGTACGGACATTTGCGGCTGTTTTGCTATCGGGAACCCGCTCAACCCTGTCTATCGAGGTGAATGTCAAGGACGCGCACTTGGCATGGATGTGCAGGTATTCGATGACAACAGGCATGCCTTGTTTAAACAGCAAGGCGAACTGGTTTGCTGCAATAGTTTTCCCAATCAACCAATCGGGTTCTGGAACGACCCGGACGACAGTCGCTATCACAGCGCCTACTGGAGTCGGTTCAAGGGTGTCTGGCATCACGGCGACTATGTCGAGCTAAGCGAAACAGGCGGTATGATTTTCTATGGCCGCTCAGACGCAGTACTTAATCCGGGCGGCGTCAGGATAGGCACCTCGGAAATCTACCGTCAGGTTAATCCGCTAAAAGAAATTACCGACTCTGTCGTTATCAGTCAGAATCAGGAAAATGATGTCCGGATCATACTCTTTGTACAAATGTCTGAAGGTTATGAGCTGGGTGATGAACTCAAAGCCAGGATCCGCCAACAGATCCGCGAGCACTGCTCGCCCCGCCACGTACCGGCTGTTATCCTCGAAGTCAGTGACATCCCACGAACCAAATCAGGCAAATTGGTAGAACTGGCTGTTCGCAATATTGTTCATCACCAACCGGTAAAGAATGTCGGGGCATTAGCCAACCCTCAGGCGCTGGAACAGTTCAAAAATCGACCTGAACTACAAGTTGTTACGAAATAACCCTCAAATAAATCGTCTGAAGCAATTCGCTTGCTGTTATTGAGTGTTATGATAGCTGTTTTCATACCAAACGGAATCATGGTCGAATAACAGCAACCCATTGTTCCGTTTGGTATTAATGAAGGAGAACTGTGACCAACATGAAGCGCATCCCAACCAATATCATCACCGGCTTTCTGGGTGCTGGGAAAACCACTTCAATCCTCTCTCTGCTGGCGCGTAAGCCAGAAAATGAAAAATGGGCGATCCTGATCAACGAGTTCGGCAACGTCGGCGTAGACGGTGCCATCCTTGATCAGCAAGGTGCCATTGTTAAAGAAGTTCCGGGCGGCTGTATGTGCTGTGTGGCAGGTTTGCCAATGTCTGTCGGCATCAATGCACTACTGGCACAAAAACCGGACCGACTGCTGCTGGAACCAACCGGACTAGGTCATCCGAAGGAAATCATCAACAAGCTGACTTCCGATACTTTCCGTAACTATATCGACCTGAAGGCAACCATTACCTTGGTAGATCCTCGTCAGTTTGCGGATCCACTATATACCGAAAACCAGAACTTCCAGGACCAGATTGCGCTGGCTGATGTTGTGGTCGCCAACAAGATTGACCAGTGTGTGGATTACGACATTCTGGCTTTCGAAACCTATATCGACCAGTGCGAGCCAAAGAAGAAAATTATCGGCCAAGTGCAACAGGGTGAGCTGGAACTGAGCTGGCTGGATGTTGAACGTACTGAGCGCAAAGCTGAGCACAGCCACCATCATCACCACCATAGTGACGAAGAAGCGGCACCGCTACCGGGCTTTGAACTGGCACCGGGTCAGACTTATGTACGTAAAGAAAACAACGGACAGGGTTACCATAGCTGTGGCTGGTTCTTTGCAGCCGATCAGATTTTCGATTTCTCTAAGCTGTTCAGCCTATTTTCCAATATCAATGCCCAGCGCGTAAAAGCAGTGGTTAACACTGAACGCGGTTGTTACGCTTTCAATGTTGTAAATCAGGTAGTTACTGTAAACGAGTTGTCACTTGAAGGCTTCGAGTCCCGCATTGAAGTCATTGACAACGAGCTGCTGCCATGGGGTGAGCTGGAAGAAATCCTGTGCTCACTGACCACGATTAAAAACTGAGAAAAAGACTCAACCTGCTGATTTCATGCTAAATATGAATAGGTAGGAAAAGAAAATATCGCCCATGGTTCAATCCGGTTAACCATGGGCTAATTCAAGCAAGGAGCAACTATGCTAAACCCTGCTACTGCGAAAGCGGTCATTGATCATGCACTCTTCCTGGGCGCTGACTTTGCAGAATTGTTTGTCGAGCACCACCAGTCAGGCTCTGTCGAGCTGAACTCTGGCGAGATCGACAAAGTAAACTCAGGTATCGACTTCGGTATCGGTGTTCGCCTTTTCTTCGGCCATAAAGTCCTTTATGGCTACACCAACAGCACCGACGAAGAAGAACTGAAACGTGTTACCAGCCTGCTGGCCGCCAAAGACAAGCGCGACCAGATTGCTACCGCGGGTGCATTGAACCTCAGCCGTTATAACAGTATCCACTCGTGCCAGCTTCCGCTGAGCCAGAATGCTAACCTGGAAGAAAAAATCGCCTTCCTGAGAGAAGCTGATCTGGCAGCCCGTGCTGAAGATGAAAAAATCTCTCAGTTCATCGGTCGTATCGCGCAACGTGAACAACAGGTTGAAATCTTCAACTCCAACGGCCTGCATATCGGCGACACCCGCCATTACACTCGTGTTGCAGCTACAGCTATTGCCCAAAACGGTAGCGAGCAATCTATCGGGTATGAAGCTCCTGGCGCTTTGACCGGCTGGGAATTCAATACCCGCCTGAATCCACGTGAGCTTGGTCATGACGTTGCCAAACAGGCCATGGTTAAGCTGTTCGCAGAAAATTGCCCTTCAGGTGAAATGCCGGTGATCATCGGTAACGGCTTCGGCGGTGTTATTTTCCATGAAGCCTGTGGTCACCTGCTGGAAACCACATCTGTTGCTAAAAAGGCATCTGTATTCCACGACAAAATGGGTGAGATGATTGCCAATACAGTCGTCAATGCAGTTGATGACGGCACCATGGCAAACGAGTGGGGCTCAATCAATATCGATGACGAAGGGATGGAAACCCAGCGTACCCAACTGATCAAAGACGGTAAGCTTACAAGCTTTATGGTTGACCATATGGGTTCACTGAAAACTGGCTACTCCCGCACAGGTTCCGGCCGTCGTGAATCATACAAGTACGCACCGACTTCCCGTATGCGTAATACCTTCATCGAACCGGGTGACAGCTCACTGGATGAAATGATCAGCAGCGTCGAGCGCGGCATCTACGCCAAGAAGATGGGCGGGGGCTCTGTTCAGCCGGGAACTGGTGAATTCAACTTCGCAGTACAAGAAGCTTATCTGGTTGAGAACGGCCAAATAACCAAGCCACTGAAATCCGCCACGCTGATCAGCACCGGACCTAAGGTGTTGAAAGAGATCAGTATGGTCGGTAAAGACTTCGAACTGGCTGCCGGTATGTGTGGTTCAGTGAGTGGTTCAGTACCGACTACCGTCGGACAACCGGCACTGAAGGTAGACAACATTCTTGTGGGAGGTGGTAACTAATGGCCGATCAAAACAAACTTCAACAGGCAATTGATCAGGTTCTGGATCGCGTAAAAGCAGCCGGTGCCGAAGCTGATGTTATCGCTAACTGCAGCAATAACTTCTCCCTGAAAGCCAACGGCGGCGAACTGGACGAATACAAGGTAACATCCGGTCAGGTTATTGGTGTTCGTGTCATCAAAGATCAGCGTGTCGCCACCAGCTATTCCGAATCTCTGGAACCTTCCAGCCTGGACAGCATTGTTGAGCAAGCCCTGCTGAATGCGAAATACACCAAGCAAGACGAGCATCAGACCATCAGCTGCGCAGACAGCCGCCTGACAACAGATGTGGCTGAAATCTACCAGCAAGATGAAGCCACTGTTGACGACAAGATCGAGCTTGCTCTGGCGCTGGAAAGTGGTGTTGTTGCCCTGCCACATGCTAAAGCATCGCCATATAACGGCTTTGGTGAATCGGATAGCAAAGTAATTCTGGCCAATACTAAAGGTACATTGTGTCAGCATCAGGAACGCTCAACTTACTGTTATGCTTATACCTTGTATGAGCAGGACGACAAGCAGTCAATGCACGGAGGTATGTCATCCGGTCGTCGTTTTGACGAACTGGATTCCGCCTACTGTATTAATCATGGTTACGAAATCGCTAAAGCCCTGCTTGACGGTGAGCCTGTTAATACCGGTAACTACTCCGTTATCTTCGATCTGAGCTGCCTGAGCAGCCTGTTCGGCGCATTTGGCATGTGCTTATCTGGCCAGTCGGCAATGAAAGGGATCAACCCGTGGCGTGATTCACTTCATTCCCAGGTTGCCAGCCCGCTGCTTACTGTATCGGATATCGCATTTATTGAAGGCGGTTCTGCGATTAAGGCGTTCGACAGTGAAGGTTATGCCACCCGCGATACCATCTTGATCGGTGAGGGTCAGCTGCAAAGCTTGCTGCACAACAGCCACACTGCCAGCTTCTTTGGTATTGAGAACACAGCCAACGCTGCCCGTTCAGCTAAAGGTGGCTTAGGCGTATCATCCCGCCATACTACGATTGCAACCGGAACCAGCTCGGATGCTGAAATCACAGCAGGCGAATACCTGGAACTAGTTGAACTTCAAGGCGTTCACTCCGGGGCTGATGCTATCAGCGGCGACTTCTCATTCGGTGCCAGCGGCTTCCTGTGTCGCGACGGCAAACGCATCAAGCCGGTACGCGGTATTACAGTGGCCGGTAACTTCTACCAGATGATCAAAGAAATTGATGCTGTGGGTAATACACTGACTCACGATTACGAACGTGATTTCTTTGCGCCAAAAATCCGCTTCAGCAAACTGAACATTGCCGGGAAGTAGAAGACAAAGTTTAGAGTCGAGATAGAAATATCTAGAAACTAGCGTTAAAAGAAACTAATAATACAAACGGCGAGCTATTAAGCTCGCCGTTCTTTTATCTGGATTCCGGAAGGGAAGTTACTCACTTAACTGGCAGTATCAACCTCTCACCACTCTCCTTTCAACTCGAAACTACCGCTACCCTATCGCCTTATCAGGATCTATCTGATAGTAAGTATTTACACAGGAATTAGCCAGTTCCGGTTCGAGAAACTCGCGTACTATGTCGATCGATTCAGCTTCCCACATGCACTGACACATCTTCTGATGCTCACTGACCATAGTGGAGTGCAACCGCATTCCCGCTGGCGGATGACTCATCGCGCCACTGGCTTTCTGCCAGAACAATTCAGGATCTGTGATTTCGTGCTCAATCGCGATAAACATGGTCCCTCCCCTATGTTCATAAGAAAGTATAGTGAGGGGATAAAAATATGTAACAAAAAAGGCTGTGATTAATCACAGCCTTTTCGTATATCTCATTTATGAATCAATCAGAAGCGGTAAGAAACGCTCAGATAGACTGAATCAAGAGTAAAGTCGTAAAGCTCAGTAATCGTGTAATCTGAGTAAGCTCCATGACGAGTCTCTTTCTTCTCGGCATAGAAGAAATCAGCTTCATAGGCAAGTCTGACACTTAGTGCATTAAATGCTGGTGGCATATATTCAATACCCAAACCATAACGAAGACCTAAATATTTATCTTCATCTAATTTTAGGAAATCCACATTACTAGATTCATTCAGTTCGAGCATTGACAACCCCAAAATACCGAACGGACGTAAACCATTGTTAAAGGTGTAACCCGCATTTGCGGTAAAAGACAACGCTTCTGGCTCCCAGCTTTGTACCGTCACAGGTTTAGATGCAATCTTAACATCACCATACTTCGTGTACTGAGCTTCAAGAGCAAGAATATGGTTAACCTGATAACCAGCAATTAGTTTATAGGTATTTCCCTCTCCAGCCACATCAAAAGGAAGATCTTCAAATACATCAAAAAAGCCATCTTGATCATCAACACCGATTGTACCAACACCGGCACCGACATAAAAACCTCTTACATCCTTAGCATGAGAAAATGAGGCTACTAGTAATGAACTAAAAACAGCAATTATTTTAAAAAATTTCATAATTTATAATATTGTGATTGATTATTGAAGTTTATTTCAACCCACAACCAATTAAGTCAAAAAATTACATCTATCATTTCCGGCATACTTAATTCATTTAGATAGAATCAAAAAGTTATATCCAAATAGAACTAGACCAATAATGCTAAAGTGTTATTTTTACAATCAAAGCATTATTCCCAAAAGACATATTTTATAATTCAATGACAGCCACTATGATTGCTATATGAACTGAACTGATTTCAGTTCACCACTAATATATCTCTAACTTTATATGTCTGATTAATAACCCTATAGCTATTAATCACTTAATAATCAAATAAGTATAAAGCTAAACATACATCAAATGGACTGTAGGTTGAAATGTTAAGAATTAACGAGAAATTAAATAATAAACTTGTTATTATTGATGATATATATATCACCACACAAATCACTATTACCGGATGAGCAACAATCTATCTCTGTCTGATATCAAAACTTTTGTCGCCATTGTTTCAATGGGTAATTTAACGAAAGCCGCCGATAAGCTTGGCTCTTCCCGAGCACATGTTTCCCGACAGCTAAGTCAACTGGAAAAAGACATGGGTGTACAGTTGCTCACCCGAACAACCCGTACTCAAAAGCTGACTGATGCCGGTGAATTTTTTTATCAAACCTGCCAGACATCTCTTGAAGCTATTGAAAAAGCCGCAGCTAACGTATTAGAGATGACTAATGCGATGACGGGTAAAATAAATATAAACAGCCTGGGTGGCGTTTTTGGTGAGGATTATCTGGCAAAGGCCCTGGCTGAGTTCTCACTACAGTATCCCGATATCCAAACAAACCTGTCTTTTGAAAGCCGACACGTTAACCTGATTGATGAGCAGTATGACTTTGTTATTCGTGCCGGTGAACCTGCAGATTCAAGACTGATCTGCCGCCCTTTAATGACCATGCAAATGGGGTTGTTTGCTTCGCCTGAGTATCTTAAAACGTACGGAACTGTCGAACACCCTGACGAACTGATTCGGCACAGGTGCCTTGCGGGCCCAATTGTAAAATGGCAGTTTCAAAACTCTTTCGGCGAACAAAGAGACATCCTTATCCCAACAGTGATGAACTGTAATAACAGCCGGGTACTGCGCCAGTTTGCACTTGAGGGTTCAGGCATTACACGACTTCCATCTTTCTATTTGAAGCGCGAGCTAGAGGAGAAAACCCTAGTCCCAGCCATAAAAGGATGGGATATCACCCCGATTCCGGTTCACATAATCTATAACAAACTTCACTACCAACCTGAACGGGTAAAAGTGTTGATCAACTTTCTTTGTGACTGGTTTAGTCAAAAAATGATTTAAACAGAGCAGATTTCTCAGAAGTTAGTATCAGGCCACCCACACTGTAGACAGCTCGGATAGTATCCTTTCTCACCGGACGACAGGAATTTCTATAGCGACTAAGACCACTTAAATAATCACCTATTTGCATTACTTGCGGGTATTAATTCAGGCAGCATAGTGAGTGAGCAAGTATATAAAATCAAAAAGCTGCGTCATAAACGCAGCTTTTTACCAGGATAAATTCTTAGTCAGCTTTAGAACTTATATGAAAGGCTTACATAAACAGAAGACAGAATATAGTCTTCAAATTCAATTGCTTCTTTTGGATCAAGATAGAACATATCAGCTTCATAAGCAGTACGTATACTTAGTCTGTTCATCGCTGGTGGTGTATATTCAAGGCCGACACCGTAACGCATACCAGGGTTAAGGTCGTCAGCATATAGTTTCAAAGATTGGTTAATATCAACTGCTGACATACCTAGAATGCCGAAAGGACGCAATCCGTTATTAAATGTATAACCGGCATTAAGCGAAAATGAAAATGCTTCAGGAGCCAAAATCGTCTTAGTACCTTTTACCTGATGACCAAAAACATTTGTTGTATCTGTAGAATTAACATCGCCATATTTTGTATACTGAGCTTCAAACGCAAGAACTCGGTTAATCTGATAACCAGCAATTAGCTTTATTGCCGTACCATCCACCTTTGTACTAACTTGATGTGTAAAACCTGAATCATCCTCATAAGGGCCATTCAGTGAATCATCAAGATCATTCAACTCCACAGTACCTGCGCCGACACCGACATAAAAACCTCTTGCATCCTTAGCATAAGAGAATGAGGCCACACACAAAGCACTTAACACCGCTAATAATTTAATATATTTCATAATTTATTATCTTAAGCTTAATTATTTTTCTCACACTTTACTTTGCAGCACTTTTGAGTCAATTTTCACGCATTTATTCATTCAAGCTGAAGGTTTTATTTGCAATTAAATAAAAAACAAAAATACTCCCGCCTGATTATTAAGAATGGATATATACCCGGACAGTATGATTTATAACGTAATAACATTAACTATGATATGAACTAAAGCACATTCAATATACCCTCGAATATAAGCCTGATGTATAACTTCCTGATTTTTATCTCAAATCAAAAAATACACTTCAAACCCACAAGGGCTACAAAATAAAGCATTGAGGTTTAATGAAGCGGTGAATAATAATCACGTTATCATTTGTGATATATATATCACTACACAAATCACTATTACCTAATGAACAACAATCTATCGCTTTCTGATATCAAATGCTTTGCGCCATTGTTTTACTGAACAATTTACTATATCCGCCAAAAAACTTGGTTCTTCCCGAGCACATATTGCTCAGCAACACATAGTCTACGGCAGCTAAAGCAACACAACATTACTCCGGCTGCCGCTTACGCTGAATCAGAATGTTTCCTGTTGCACCAAAGTTCGAGACTCAATTCCCTGAATACTGTCGACCAGTAACGGTGACATATTTGCTTTCTGTTTATTGTTGAAATCGTACATCACGACTTCTGCCGTCCCGGTTGTCACTACCGCTCCATGCTTCTTGCTGACCACAGCGTACTCCATAGTAAACCTGTCATCATGAAGTTCAGATACCCGACTGCCGATATATAAAATGTCCGGGTAGGTCACCGGCAGCTTATAACGGCAGCTGGTTTCGCTCAGCACCGGGCCTATGCCGGTTTTGTACATTTCATCCATCAATGCCACTTCGCGGAAGTAGTCGATCCTGGCCGTTTCGAAATATCGGAAATAAACCACATTGTTAACATGTTGGAAGGCATCCATTTCTCCCCAGGCGACCGGAATTTCTGTAATGACCGGGTATTCTTTCAATAGTTCGTTCATTTGCACTCCTTGCAGTCAGTAATATTTTATTATCGCCGGCTCATACTTCCTGTCCGGAGATATAGTCAGATCAGATTATGGCAAACAGTAATAGAGCATTCGTTCTAACCTTATATTACTGACGCTAAAGTACCAAATTCATATGAATCAGTATGATTTTTATTTAGCAATCACTAACCATTTGTAGCCCCGCTTATACGTGCGGCTAACATTCACTCCGTTCTGTTTGACTAACTTTTCTTCAGTTATGAAAGCGCAGTGTAAAAATCCGTCGTAAAAATACTGAATGCCTTAATTTATAAGGGCTAACCGCATATTTTACGGTATCCTTAGCCACCTTTTTTTATTGCCCTGCGGCACAAACCGAAGGGCTAAAATTATGAGCCAGCGTGCTCATAGCGAAAGAACAACATTTATGCTTTACAACGACAACCTACCCGTACGCTTCCCGAAAGGGACATTTGCGATGTTTACCGTGTACAGTTTTACCGGTGCATCCATTCTGGCTTCGATCATTTTCTCCCTGCTGCTATTTTTGTCGATCGATGAAAACCCGATGATGCAGGTACTCTTCGGCGGACTGGCCGTGATTTTCGAACTAGGTAAGTTTTTTGCGTGGTATGAATTCGGTGAGCGCCGCGCACGCCGTAATTACACCGGAGCATTTTCGGCATTTGCTTTCTATGCGGTTTTGGCTGCTATCTCTATCGGTGGCTCTGTCGGTGGTATCAACAGTGCAACTAACAAGGCACAAAGTCACATTAGTGTTCACCAGAGCAAAGTTAACAGCTATAACATGCAAATCGCAGCTATCGATAAACAGATCGAGCTTAATAATGTTGCTGCCGAGAAATATATTCAGATGGAACGAATCGCAACTGGCGTAACCCGTATCCAGAAAGAGAACGATAAACTCCGCCAGCAGCAATTAAAACTGGCAGCCGAACGTGACAGCCTGCCAGTAGCCGCCCAGGGATCAGTGATCGGCCTGATTGACAGCCTGGCCAAATCGCTGAATATTCAGACTCAAACCGCACAGCTAGGGCTAGTCATTTTCCTTTCTGTACTGCTGGACTTTTTCGCCGCATTCTTTGTTGGCTTGATTGGTGAAGAAATCCGTTTCCGTAATCAGTTCCACCGCCTGAATCCAATAACCATTGATGCGTTTAATGCCGAGCCTAAAGAGCCTGAATTACTGACAAACCAAATGGATGATTACGACGTAACTGAAAGTGAATCGCCAGAGCTGGCCCCCCAGAAAGCAGAAGAGCCCAAAACACCATACGAAATGGTGATTAAAGCGCTAAGCAGCAATCAGGTTAACTGTACAAAACGTGCTGTGACCCGCTTTTTGAAAATCAGCAGTGAAGAAGTCGACGATATCTTCAAACAGCTACTAGAAGAAGGCATTGTCAGTAAAAAACCCAACAATCACTACCAGTGGCACGGAGTAACTGAAAACTAAGTTTCAACAAGCCTCAAGGTTAAGATACCTTACAAGACAATATAGCCCGCTCCGCCATCAGGTTGAGCGGGTTTTCTTTTTCCGACTAATTAAATGTCAAAGCAAAATTGTTATTTGATTGACTCTTAATATAACCACGTCAATATTCAGAAAAGTTATCCTACGCAAGCACTACATATCAGGAATACAATTAGTGCCATAGAATAATTTTCAGCATTTCGTGATGTGGCATAGATGGTTAAGAACTCAAGATCTCCCCTGTTTGCTTTGTTCATTTCTTATGTTCCCCGTCTGCTGTTCCTTTGTCTGATTGGAGCTCAACTCAGTTGCGCACAAAAAATTCCCCAAGATAAAGAATCCAGCAGAGCTATTGCAGCTAGTCCTGATACTTTGCTGGCGGGTTATAGCCAAACTTACCTTGCTGACGCTAACGGGCTTTCCGGTTTTTATCCGCTCGATGACGGGCAAGAAGCTCTACTGGCAAGACTTGCTCTGATCCAAAGCGCCGAGGACAGCATTGACCTCCAGTATTATATTTACCGCGATGATCAGACAAGCTCACTCATGACCTGGGCACTCTACCAAGCCGCAGAGCGAGATGTACGAGTTCGTGTCTTACTTGATGATATGCAGACACGGGATGACAGCACACTGGCGGCTCTTTCCAGTCACCCTAATATCGAACTGAGGTTGTTTAATGCCTTTACTCAACGGACTTTCCGAATGATGGGCTTTGTCGGTGACTTCAGCCGCCTCAACCGTCGCATGCACAATAAAGCACTGGTCGCCGATGGTGCTTTTGCCATCACCGGAGGCAGAAATATTGGCAATGAATACTTCGCCGCTAATGATACGGTCGATTTTGGTGATTTCGACCTGCTCCTGCTTGGGCCTGCCGTTCCCGATATAGCCAGACAATTCGACTTATATTGGAACAGCCGCCCGTCTACTCCAATAGAGCACCTTGTCGATAATATTCACTCCCCTACACAGAAACAATTGACTCAATGGGAAAAATCGTTAGAGGATTACTTCAAAAACTCTGCCTACATAAATTCTCTGGCTGACCTGCCGTTAGCCCGGCAACTTAGAAATCAAAACCTTGGCATTTATCTGGCAGAAGCTGAAGTTGTTTATGACCTCCCAGCCAAAGTCTATGCTCAAGATACCAACGCCCTGTTACTGCACCAAATTTCTGCTGTTCTTGAACAAACGAAATCTGATTTTCTGCTGATTTCCCCCTATTTTGTCCCAACTGAAGGGGGCGCAAAAGCCCTTGCTCAAGCTGCCAGTGAAGGAATTAATGTCACCATTATTACCAACTCTTTGGCTTCCAATGATGTCTTTGCCGTTCATGGCTGGTATGCAAAATACCGCCAGACCTTACTGGAAGGTGGTGTCAAACTTTATGAAGTAAAGATTGATCCTGCGTTTAAAAAAGATCGCTCCTGGCTAGGCAGTTCCCGCACCAGCCTTCACGCTAAGACCTTTATCATTGATCGCCATAAAATCTTCGTCGGTTCGTTTAACTTTGATCCCCGTTCGGCCTATATCAATACGGAAATGGGCGTTTTCCTAGATACGCCAGAATTTGTCGAAAATATCTATCAAAAAATGGATAAAGGACTGCTCAAAAACACATATCGCCTCGAACTCGATAACGGCGAAATCGTATGGAATGATGATCATACAGGTCGACGCTATACGTCTGAGCCTTATGCCGGATTCTGGTCACGGCTTGGTGCATGGTTTTCCGGCATATTGCCAATAGAAAGCCAGCTATAATCCGAATACATTTCTCAGCCCTAACAAAAAGGCGGAAAATTATCTTTGCCCGCCCTTATCAATACCAGCCACATCACTTTAATCACATGTCATAATCATAAACTTCATGTTGCTGTACAGAATTACTAATCTTCCGTATCCAATACGCCCCGGCGGATCTGATCCAGTTCGATGGATTCAAACAACGCCTGGAAGTTACCTTCACCAAAGCCCTGATTACCCTTACGCTGAATGATTTCAAAGAACACCGGCCCGATAACGGTATCGGTAAATATCTGCAGCAAAATACCGGTTTCATCACCATCTATCAGGATCTTTAACCCATTAAGCCTGGCCACATCCTCATTATGGCCGGGAAGGCGTTTATCGACGTTTTCATAGTAGGTATCGGGCGTATCCATAAACGCCAGACCTCCATCTTTGAGCTTTTGAACTGTGGCATAAATATCTTTGGTACTCAGCGCTATATGCTGTATACCTTCGCCATTGTATTGATCCAGATACTCAGCGATCTGGGATTTATCATCGCTCGACTCATTTATCGGAATCCGTATTCTTCCACACGGAGAAGTCATGGCTCGTGACAGCAAACCAGTCATCTTACCTTTGATATCGAAGTGACGGATTTCCCTGAAATTAGCAATACGTTCATAAAAACCGGCCCAAACATCCATATTCCCGCGTTGCACGTTATGTGTCAGATGGTCGATCACTTCCAGCCCGGCATCTAACTGCGCCATTCTGGCTTTATAGTCAGGATAATAGTCAAAGTCGATTTCATAAATATCATGCTCACCATAACGGTCGACAAGATAAATCAGCGAGTCACCGATGCCATAAATTGCCGGTATATTAAGCTCCATCGGACCAGCCTGAGCCGCGCAGGCTGTCGCGCCCTGCTCTGTCGCATACTCCAGTGCCTTCGCCGAGTCATAAACCCGAAATGCCATCGCATTCACACTGGCCCCATGCACTCCGGCAAAACCAGCAGCTTGCGAGTGAGCCTCACCATTTACGATAAAATTGATATCACCCTGACGGAACAACCACACCGCTTTGTGCTTGTGCTTTGCTACCTCAGCAAAGCCCATCAGGTGAAACAGGTTCTTCAGGTTTGCAATTCCTTCCGGTGTCGGCGCGGTGTATTCAACAAACTCAAAACCGTCAGTACCCAAGGGGTTTTCAATCTTTTTGCTCATCCTCATGATCCTCACTTTATTCCTCACCAAGCGTGATCACTTCAATCTTATTAATAGGATTAGCAGTTACACCGAGGGTTGAGACATTAAGCAGGTAAAAACTGTTACTTGATTGTAAACGCTGCTCGTAAACTCCAATTGCCATCAAAATGAAAGGCAACTCACCAAGCCTTATTTTCCGTGCAGGCTAAACCGCTTTGTTCAAACTATTCAAATCTTTGCTACCGAGTTATCAGTTTCCGAAGCTTAATTACATACCTCTCAGTCTGCGACTAAGATTATTTGAAGAGGTGAAAAAATGAATGTAAATAAGCGCGATAAGCTCAAATTACCAAAACGAAAAAAGCCGGACGTATTATTAAAAGCCGATGCCGAAATTCATCAGCCCGTATTTCATTTCCTGAAAACCGAATTCAACCATGCCAGGCAACATGAAAAAGGCATCAATCGCGATGATGACATTGAATTTCTTCACCAGTACCGTGTTGCTCTGCGAAGGTGTCGGGCGCTGATCAGCCTGCTTAAATCACTGTTTAAAGCAGAACAAAAGCAAATGCTCAAAGTCGAACTCAAAACCATGATGCAGAAAAGCAACCACCTAAGGGATCTGGATGTGTTTCTGCTAAAGATGGAAGATTATTTCTCTGCTTTGGAGCATCAGTATCACCAAGGACTTATCTGCTTCTTTGACGAATTACAGTACATGAGGCGAAACACGCACAAAGAGTTAAAACGATGGCTGAAAACAGAAAGTTACGAACAGCAATGCCAGCTTGTAAAAGGACTTATTGCTGAACTCGAATACTGTCCGACCTCCAAAGGACGTAGCAAAAGTAAAGACTTCGGGCGCGAAATGATCTGGCAGCACTTTGAGCAGGTTCTGACGCATTGTAATGGACTCACAATTAACAGCCCGGATGAATCTGTTCATGAACTCAGAATTTGCTGTAAAAAACTCCGTTATCTTTTAGAGTTCTTTACACCGATATTTCCGGCAAAAATCAATAAGGAGCAGATACAGCGTCTCAAACAACTTCAGGATCAACTCGGTGAGTTTAATGACTCATCAGTTCAGCAGTTATTTCTTGAACACTACCTGAAGGGCAAAGAGACATCATCAACAACCTTCGCTGCGATCACTCAGCTGAAAGCAATAGCCCAAAGTGAACACCAGGCTGCAAAGCAGCATGTCATCACTCAGTTAACCCAATTCACCCATCCGGACAATATTGCGAGCTACAAAAAACTTTACCTAGTCGAAAAAAAAGCCTGAACAAATCAGGCTTTTCACCGCGTTTACCTCAGAACAACTTATCTAAGCTTTCAATGCACGAGCAATATCCTGCTCAATAGACTCTGGCGCTTTGTTTGGCGCGTAGCGCTTAATCGGTTTGCCGTTACGACCAATAAGAAACTTGGTAAAGTTCCATTTAATATTTTGGCCGAAAAGCCCTGGTAGAGCCTTTTTCAGATATTGGAACACTTCATGGCTGTCCGGGCCGTTGACATCCACCTTTTCAAACATTGGAAAATCAACGCCATAGTTGATCTGGCAGGCTTCCGCAATCTGCTGGTTCTCTCCCGGCTCCTGGCCTCCAAACTGGTTACAAGGGAATCCCAAAATAACCAATCCCTCATCTTTATGTTTCGCGTAGAGTTCCTGCAGCCCTTTATACTGTGGAGTAAAACCACATTCACTGGCCGTATTAACCACCAAAACAACTTTTCCGGCAAAGTCACTCATTGCGATTTCCTCCCCGCGAATACTGTTCGCTGAGAGATCATAAAACGTCATCATTACCTTTCTCCATATACGGAATAAAAACTGTTTCCGAAGCGCACACAGTGAATTTAGCAAATAGAATTAGAATGGTTATTCTATTTAGTTCACTCTCCTCTCTTACCGAAAACCCAAAACAAAATATAAAGCCTTAAATTTCAAAACGTTAAAAAGAAAACCTCATAAAGTAATGAAAATACTTTATTGGGTTCAGTTCTTTTAAGCTGCTTATGAAACGCAAACATCATATTTGCCAGCTCAGTCACGTATTACTCCCTCCAATATGACCCAGATCTCACATTCCACAAAGTGAGCTATAAACAACCCACAAACGTTGCTAATTTAAACATTCAAAATATTGAAGATTAAAAATCAGACTATGAAAGCTCAATACATCAGCAAAGAAGGCGCAGCCATTATTAATATTGCGCGCTATTTAATGACAACCTCAGTCAACGACAGACTGAGAACAATTGATTCTTTATCTGAGGATATTGGGGTTTCTGTCGGCTTTATTCAGAAAGCGCTGAGTACCGTAGAACAACAAGGTGCCGTTACACTGTCTAAACAAGGCCGAAACGGTACTTTTATCTCTAAGCTGGATTATCAGGGGTTAGTAAAACTGGCCGGTTTTTCCCATGTGGTATGTGCTATGCCCCTGCCTTATACCAAGCACTACGAGGGTCTGGCCAGTGGTCTGAAACAGCAAATTGGCAGCTTACCATTATATTTTGCCCATATGCGCGGTGCGGGTGTCAGGGCAGAATGCCTTAAAGAAGGAACATACGATATTGCTATTATGTCTAAGCTCGCTGCTCAGACATATTCAGACGGTTTTGTCACTGCAATAGACTTAGGACGAAATACATACTCTCATGAGCACCGCCTGATTTACCGGAATGGTGAATATGAGCAAATAAAAAAAGTCGGAGTCGACCCGGACTCTCCCGACCAAAAAATACTAACTGAGTTGGCGTTTGAAGATAAATCCATCGATATTGTTGAAATCAATTATGCAGACAGTCTTGCGCAATTATTACAAGGCAAAATCGATGCTGTTGTCTGGCTTCCTGAAGCGATAGAAATGGAAAAATATGGCCTTTCTGAGCGACCTCTTGATCATATAAAGCAATGCGTACTTGCCTCAGAAGCCGTCATACTAGTTAGCGGTGATGCGCCACATATTAATATTTTGCTTCGAAAACTAATCAATATTCCTGCATTACTCGAGCATCAACAGAAAGTCGTCAAGGGCGAAATAACGCCAAGTTATTAAAATAGAATCCAAGCAACAGGAGTGTGCTATGAAGGATCGTCTTACCCTATTACAGCAGGCCAATGTGATCACAAAAGATGCCTGCCAGGCAACATTAATGGCAATAGATCTCATAAGTCGTCATTACAATGTTGATGAAAACAGCGAACAATTCCAAATGGCCATGACACACCTGGCAAGAGCCTATGACCGCATCAAAAATGGCGACACGATTGCTGAAGGTCTGGATTCGGAAATTTTTGATGAAATAAGCTCTGACGACGAATTCGGACGAATCAGCGCTCTAAACCAGTTGATCTTGGATTCACTTGAGCTTGATAACACTCCGGATACGGAAAACTCCTTTTTACTCAGTAACCTTTTCTCACTTCATTACGCATGCCAAGCAAAGGAGGCGATATGTTAATTGACAAAAGCGGCTATACCTATTGCCATGAGCACCTGCATATCGACCTTTCTCCCCAAAAAGGAAACATCGATTGTCGATTGGATCAATACGATCTCATCAAGGATGAAATGGATGCCCTTGTTGAGCGTGGTGTATATAACATCGTAGAAGTAACTAATTCCTTTATGGCAAGAAATCCTCAATTTATTGAAAGTTTAGCATGCGACACAGGAATAAACATTTTGCTTTCAACTGGATATTACATTGAAGGCTTCTTCCCGGACGAACTTTATAACAAGTCAGCCCATGACATTAGCCAGGAAATGATCAAAGAAATCATAGTCGGCTTAGACGACAGTAAATTCAAAGCCAGCGTTATCGGTGAAATTGGCAGCAGCGAAAATACTTTTACTGATACAGAGAAAAAAGTCTTTGAAGCAGCTGCCATGGCGCACTACGAAACCGGCCGCCCTATCTCTACTCATCAGTCCATGAGCACTATGGGACGGCACCAGATCGAATTATTCAAAAAGTTTGCAGTTAACCTGGAGCGAGTCACTATCGGCCATTGTGATCTGAAAGATAACCTTGAAGACATCCTCTGGCTGATCGATCAGGGATGTTACGTCCAGTTTGACACTATCGGCAAAAATTCCTATTACCCGGATTCCAAGCGAGTGGACATGCTTAAGGCTTTGTCCGAACGTAACTTACTCGATCGAGTGATGCTTTCTATGGACATCACCCGTCGCTCGCACCTAAAGAAAAATGGCGGCCCCGGCTTTTGTTATCTAGTCGATACCTTTGTTCCAATGATGTTGGATGCGGGTATCAATCAGAGAGAAGTCGACACCATGCTCAAGTACACCCCCTACACACTTTTCCAATAAAAACAGTAAGACAAAAGGTTCCCGTTATGAAAAAGATTGGTATTGCAGGCTTACAACGAGAGAAGATTAAAGATCAGATCGAAAAAACGCTGCCTGGTCACTTTGAATGCCACATCCTCAACGACATGGATGCCGCAATGAAAGTGAAAACCGGGGAGCTCGACTACTATATCGGCTGCTGTAACACAGGTGCCGGTGCTGCCCTGTCCATTGCTATCGCTATCATCGGTTTTGCCCAAAGCTGCACCATTGCCAAACCTGCAATTCAGGCCAAACCAGATGAAGTAAAACGCTTTATTGAAGAAGGCAAAGTAGCTTTTGGCCTCTCTGTCGAGCATGTCGAACACGCGATCCCAATGCTCATCACTACACTGGCTAACAAATAAGGCACAGACATGGATATTATCAATACCGGCTTAGTCGCCCTACTCTGCGCTATGACAGCATTAATTGCCAACATGAGCGCCTCAGTCTTTCACGATGGGATCCGACCCATATTGCCCCAGTTGGTCGAAGGAAACATGACACGACGAGATGCCGGCTCTGTTGCATTCGGCCTGTCGATTGGTTTCGTGGCCTCCGTGGGGATTTCATTTACTCTTTCCACCGGATTACTTAATCCGTGGCTATTATTCCTGCCTACAGACATCATAGGCGTTATGCTGGGAAGCCGTTTACTGGCGGCACTTGCTGGCGGTCTGTGGGGAATTCTAGTAATCACCTCACTACACGGCGTAAATGCGGTACTGACTGGCTTACCTGTTGATGCACTCGGCGCTTTAGGCGAACTGGGTACACCGGTAATGACAGCTTTTGCTCTGTTCCCGCTACTAGCGATTTTCAATCAGTTTGGCTGGAAAGCTGGAGCCCTGGCCGGCGGTGTTGTCCTGATCTCCCGCCTACTTGTCATCAAATACACCAGCATCTACCCAGAATCAATCCAGATCTTTGTCGGCATGGTCATGCTGGTTGGCATCGCCATTTACAAAGATATTGATAACAAGAAAAAAGGCATCACCCCTCCCGACATGTCCGGTATGCATAGCTTGTTTGAAGAGCGAACCAAACGAATTATGAAAAACATGCCATTCCTTGCTGCGACAGGGGCCCTAATTGCCATTGTTGCTAATGCTGGGATCTTCGCCGGCTCTGAAGTATCCATTTATTCTCTTGCTGAAGCCTACAAAATTACCGATCAGGCGGCGCAAGATGCAGCTATCCAGCAAGTCGCCCTGTCTGAATTTATGCGCGGTCTGGGCTTCGTTCCGCTCATCGCAACCACAGCATTAGCTACCGGGGTATACGGCGTTGTAGGTATGACATTCGTTTTCGTTGTCGGTTACCTGTCACCGAACATTCCGGTTGCAGCTCTACTCGGGGCAATCACTATCTGCCTGGAAATATTCCTGCTCCGCAAAATTGGTCATTTCCTGGAACAATTCCCGTCTATCCGTAATGCCTCTGATAACATCCGTGATTCCATGAATACCCTTATGGAGTTTGCACTATTGATTGGTGGTGTTCTGGCTGTTATGAAGATGGGCTCTACCACCGGTCTGACCATCTTTACCATTTTATTCTTCCTCAATGAGGTTATGGGACGTCCGATCCTCAAGATCGCAGCACCAGCCGTTGCCGCCATCCTGACGGGTATTGCATTAAACGTGTTGTTCGTATTCGGTCTGTTCGCAGTCTAGATCTCGTGTAAACAGAGTCAGTCTCACAGAGTTCCACATCATGGTTAACCTATAAGGTGCCCTTGTGGACTGGCTCTTGTCGTCCTTAAAAAGGTGCTTTTATGTTTCTCAATGCATTAACAAAACAAAATCCGGCACTGATTGACGGAGCAATTAAGCTACTTCAGGATGGCTTGATCCTGCCCGATACCTATGTCATCGATGTCGACCAGTTCAAAGAAAATGCCCGATTAATAAAAGCGAAAGCTGATGAACATGGCATCAGACTTTATGCCATGACCAAACAGTTCGGTCGTAATCCTGTTTTAGCCAGAATGCTGGTTAATGAGCTGGGATATGACGGTATTGTCTGTGTCGACTACAAAGAAGCCCGACAACTTCATCAGGCCGGGACTAAAATAGGCCATGTCGGTCATTTAGTTCAGCCCCCCAGCCACTATATCCCTTTTATTGTTTCCAAAATTCGCCCCGAAGTTATCACTGTCTACTCTATCGAAAAAGCACGCGAAATTTCAGTTGCTGCTCAGAAAGCTAACCGGGAACAAAGTGTTTTGTTGAAATTCTTCCGTAGCAATGACCAGCTATATACCAACCAGGAAGCCGGCTTTCCAATTGAGTCACTAGAAGATATTTTTGCTCAGGTTGCCGCCCTGCCGAATATCCACATTGAAGGCCTGACACACTTCCCTTGCTTCTTATTCAACAGCAAAACGCAATCAACTGAAGCGACAGCCAATATTGAGACTGTCAATGTCGCACATAGACAGGCCAGCGAACTTGGCTATCAACTTTCCCAAATTAACTGCCCGTCAGCTACAAGTTGCGAGACGATTGAAACAATTAAACAGTTCGGCGGGACACATGGCGAACCGGGGCATGCCCTGACGGGGACAACACCCGCCAATCAAGATGGCAACCAACCTGAAAAAATCGCCATGCTGTATATCAGCGAAGTCTCCCACCATTTTGACGGCAAAAGTTACTGCTACGGAGGCGGCTATTACCGCCGCAGCCAGTTATCGAATGCACTTATAAGAGAAACAACAAAGGCCAACACCTCGGAAATCATAGCCAGAGACAAAATAGTCAATATCAGTAACGAAGATGAATCCAATATCGACTACTACCTGAAATTTGATTACCCCTGTGCTATCGGCACCCCTGTTGTCATGGCCTTTCGTACCCAAATTTTTGTTACACGAAGTGATGTCGCACTTGTCGAGGGACTATCAGGCAATTCCCCAAGATTGCTTGGTTTATTCGATGCACAAGGAAACGAGGTGACACATGGCTAAATTTATTATCGTGGTATTAGATGGATTCGGAGTTGGTGAAATGCCTGACGTTGCATCTGTTCGCCCACAAGATCTCGGTGCCAATACTGCAGGTAAATTACTCAACCATTTCCCACTTAAAAAGCTTCCGATACTAGAAAAGCTGGGGCTTATCAATATTGTCGGACAGGCTAACTCTGTCATGGCACTTTCTGCCATTGCAAACTGGGGTAAAGCCAAACTGGCTCATTATGGTTGCGATACATTTATGGGGCACCAGGAAATCATGGGCACCCACCCTAAACCGCCGATGATAAGACCTTTTCAGGAATCTATTGATAATATTGAAAAAGCACTGTTACAAGCAGGTTATTCCGTAGACCGGATTACCAGAGATTCATTGCAACTACTGATGGTTAACAACAGTGTCGTTGTTGGCGACAACCTTGAAGCAGACTTAGGACAAGTCTATAACCTTACGGCGAATTTCAGCCAGATCAGTTTTGAAGAAGTTAAAAAGATCGGATATGTCGTCCGCTCAGCTAATGCCGTTAGCCGCAACATTGCTTTCGGAGGCTTTGTACCTTCAATTAATAACATCCTCAACGCAATTGAAACCAAGACTGATAAATACGGCAATCCATGCTATATCGGCGTTAATGCACCGGACTCAGGAGCCTATGACAACGGTTTTCAGGTCATTCATCTGGGTTACGGGGTCAATGCCCAAACTCAGGTTCCCTACCAACTGAACCAGGCAGGAATTCACACTTACCTCTATGGCAAAGTTGCCGACATAGTGCAAAACGAAACTGGTACTTCTTATACCTCAATCGTCGATACCGGCAAGGTTTTCGAACTGTTAATCAATGACCTTCGCCAACATGATCAAGGTTTCTTCTGTGCCAACGTACAAGAAACAGATCTCTCCGGACACCAACAGGATCCCAAACGTTACTGGACCATTCTGGAAAAAGCTGACAAAGGACTGAACACCATCATTGATGAAATGAAACAGGAAGACATTTTAGTGGTGATGGCAGATCACGGCAACGATCCTTTCATCGGCCATACCAAACACACTCGCGAACAAGTCCCGCTCATGATCTACAGATCTGGCATTGAAGGCATTCAACTTGGCACCTGCGAAACACTTGCTGATGTAGGAGCCAGCGCTTGTGCTTATTTCAAAGCCCTGTCACCGGAATTCGGGGAGCCAACTATCTATCAACAACTAAGAGGAATAATCCCGCACGCCAAGCATGCATTGACATAACAAAGATAACTAACGGGCATTTGCATGGTTCCCCCCAACATTAAAAGACAAGTGCCCACATTTAAGCGTTTTATCGACTGTACTCAATCAAGGAGATAACAATGACGTTCCGTAAAACCCTAGCTGTCGCAATTACACTGGCTATAGCCCCTTCAGCCTATGCTTCTAACGGCGGTATGCAAGACTTTCTTGATAGCCTGAGAGACTTTGAATCAGGTATAAACCCGAACCTTAGCACTTTCTATCACGACAACCTCGATAACCCTGTATACACCTATGCAAAAGTGACCAAACCGGGACGTTTAGTTCGTGACTGTTCTACAGGTGTTATGGTGTCAGAACCTACAACCATCAAGCAGTTCTTCCAGAAGTTAGGCATTGACGATATCTATAATCCGGCAACACCACATAACAAAGACATGTTCCGTTCAATGCAGTATAACTCTATGAACGCATGGGGCTTTGTTGGTTATCAGCTGGGAGAAGCCGTATTAATTGATGCCGGTTACTACAGCCCTAAAACCGTCATGATCGATGGTAAGGAATACGATAGCTTTTATATGTTTGTGCCAGATTCAACCTGGATCGGTTGTAAAACAGAAGCACTGGCAGAAATTCCGGGATCTGGCGGCAATCAGGTTTATGTCACAGACAACAACCGCTGGGAAGGTAAGTTTGTCGGGAAAAACGGTGTAAATAGTTTCAGCGATTTATTGCGTCCGGAAAAACAAGAGTTGGTGATCCGCGATGCAATGCACTTCAACTATAAGATCATTTCAAAATTGCTTGCCGATGCCAACATGACCTGGGAGCAAGCTCTGGCAAAAAGCTGGCAAGACAGCGATGACAACGGAAAGCCAATTCAAGTGCAGGCTACGATGTCAGGTATCCTTGCGGCAGCTCACTTACGCGGAGCATGGGGAACAGGCGCTCTTCTGACCAAAGACAAAATCACTTGCGATGAGCTAGGCACTTGTATTACTAAGTATGTAGATAAATTCGGTGGCTACGATACCCTCTTTGATGTTCCGGGAAACAGTACGACTCACGGCTCTATCTATGATGAAGTACTTACTGCTGGTTGGGGGAATGATACTGTTATTACTGGCGGCGGCAGTAACCAAATACTGTTGAACGAGCAAAATGGTTCAACAACAACCATTAACGATTTCGAGCTAAACAAAGATCTAATCATTTTACGTGGCTGGAAAGCAGCAGATCCACTAGCATCACTAACCATAAGTGATGTTAACGGTAACAGTGAATTACAGTTTGCAGGACAATCTGTTGTACTCAAAGGAATTGCAGCTAAAGATATACTGATAGACCCATCAGCCGTTATCGAAAAATCAGATGTCTATACACTGGCCTGGAATACAGGCAAACAAGTAGTTAATGGTTTCAACCCAGCAGTTGATAAAATTGAGGGCAGTGCAGGTATCGGATTCAAACACCTGAAAGCTTATGAAACTGAAAACTCAGTCATCATTGGTCCTCAAGCCGAAGATGGCGGTATTTACGCGTCTTATGAGCTGACAGGCCTGAGCCTTGCAGATCTAACTCCAGAAATGTTTATCAATATTACTGGCGGTTATGATCGTCTTGGGTATATTGTGCCACTAAACCACATCAACTGGGGCTGGAACATGACTTTGTCTGTTAAGTCCTTCGATGTAAATAAAACAGTGCTGACAGTTCCGAGCAATCAACCTGTTCCTTTCTCTGCTCTGAAACTGTCACAAGAAGGTACAAATGTCGTTATTACTTTACTGGAACCTTACTCCAAAGGTGATAAGAAGAAAATCACCCTTCATAACACCGATGTAAAACAACTAAGCGCAAAAAACTTCTCTGGCTTCTCCGGTAACTACGATGAAGTCACTATCGACATTCCTGTAATGTTCGACATCAGCGTCTCAGTTGAAGGTAACGGTGGTTCTATTTCACCAACTCCAGGCAACGACGGCATCCTGCAAGCTAAAGGCGGGACTGACTTCATTGTTAATTTTGTTCCGGATACCGGATACCGAGTGAAATCAATTATTGTCGACGGCATCACTCACCCAGCAGCGAATTCATTCACTTTCTCCACGGTTAAAGGCAATCACAAACTGGTTGTCAGCTTCGAGAAAGGTTCATCCTGCCCTGCATCATGGGATAGCAATACAGTATATGTAGGAGGTGATCGAGTGACATACCAAGGAAAAGTCTATGAAGCCAGTTGGTGGACAAAAGGAAACAAACCCGATCTTGGTGGCCCATGGAAGCCAGTTAGCAGCTGTTAATTATCTTGCTTTAATTTGATTAATAAAATGGCCACAACAAAAATTGCGGCCATTTACTTAATAGCATCTAAAAATCAAGAGACTAATTTAAAGCCAACAACAAAAATAACAATGTAACAGATACAACCACTAATCAAACGATGGAGTTTAATTCACACAGTGATATTTTCAATTTTTTAGAATAAAAATATGTGAGCACAAACATTTATTTTCAATATATTGAACATTAACCTTTAATCAATACCCTAACCCAAAAAAATAAACAAGGATGATCACCATGAAGATATTCCTATGCTGTTCCGCTGGTATGTCCACCAGCATGCTTGTAAAAAAAATGCAAGACGCCGCCAATAACCAAGGTCTCGAATGTTCTATAAATGCTTATTCCATTTCTGAATTTGAACCCGCCCTTGCAGAAAATGATGTATGCCTTGTTGCACCACAAGTTAAGTTCCAATATGAAAGCTTTAAATCAAGAGCAGAACAAAAAGGTAAAGCTTGTGGGCTAATTGATATGATGGATTACGGCATGATGAAAGGTGATGTCATTCTGAAACAAGCTGTAGAGCTTTATAACTCTATAAAATAAGGAATACATCATGAGTATCTTTAATAAGGTTCTACAGTTTGTTGAAGCAATTGTTGCTCCAATGGCAGCGAAAGTTTCCTGTCAGCGGCATATTAATGCTATTAAAGATGGCTTCGTTGCAACAATGCCGTTTTTAATAGTCGGCTCCTTATTACTTGTATTAGCTTTCCCACCAGGAAAAGGAAATTTCTTTCTTGATGGCTGGCACTCGCTAATAGAAATAATCGGCCAACAAAATATTCTAGCTTCTTTCCAAATCAGTATGGGCATTTTTGCTGTCTATGCTGCTTTCAGCATCGGTTATAACCTAGCAGAATCGTATGGGCTCCGTTCACTTAACTCTGGTCTGCTATCCTTATTCTCCTTCCTGCTGGCAGTAGCTCCGGTACAGTTTATCGATATGGGCGGCATTATGCCTATTGCTAACATGGGAGGTACCGGTGCGTTCACAGCCATCCTGACTGGTTTACTTGTTCCAGAACTTCAGCGCTTCCTACGTGACAAAAACATTCGACTGAAGATGCCAGATGCCGTACCGCCGAAAATTTCCGCATCTTTTGATCTTCTCATCCCGGTTGTTATTGTGAGTATTGTCGTAGTTTCTATCAACGCTATGTTGGCAAACTATGATCTGAATATTCCAACAGCCATTATGGAAATTTTCAAACCTTTAGTTTCAGCCTCTGATTCATTCTTTGCCTGTTTGTTAGCAGTAATAATGATTCAGTTACTGTGGTTTGGTGGTATCCATGGTTCATCTGTCGTAGTTACCGGAATATTGTACCCAGTATTAATTATCAACCTGGGATTAAATCAAGAAGCGCTGGCAGCTGGAGAAGATCTACCGAAAATATTTGTAAACCCGATTCTTGATTTCTTTATATTTGTTGGTGGTGCCGGTGGCACATGGGGATTTGTGGTATTAATGATGCGTTCTAAATCAACCCATCTTCGTACTATTGGAAAAATGTCAATTATCCCAAGTACATTTAACATTAATGAACCTGTTATTTTCGGCACACCTATTGTTATGAACCCAAACTACTTTATTCCTTGGATGTTATCTCCAATAATAAACACATGTATTGTTTGGGCTGCATTTAAAACTGAAATAATTTCAAAAATCATTGCCTTGCCACCATGGACAATGCCTGCTCCTATCGGTGCTATTATTGCAACCAACTCTAGTACTGCTGCATTTGTTGTCGTCCTTTGTGTTGTAGTTAGTGTCATTATTTATTACCCATTCTTTAAGATCCATGAAAAGCAACTCCTTGCTGAGGAAAAAGCAAATGAAGAGCAGGAAATGGAATTAAAACCATCAAAGGCATAATCATGACATTTGTAATTAATAAGCAAGAAGACATCACCGAAGAATTTCTAATGACCTTACTTTGCAAAGTTGGAGAAGCCAGAGCGTCATTAATGAATGCAATTACTTTAGCCAGAAAAGGTGATTTCACTCAATCTGAAGAAATGATAACTATTGCTGACGAAGCCTTGGCAGACGTCCACAGGACTCAAACTGGCCTGATTGGTTTTGATGAAGGTGAAGGCAAAGTCACAATGACTTTAATCCTTACTCATATTCAAGATCATATTATGACCACCATGCTTTGTCGTGACTTGGCAACCGAAATTATTGCGATCCACTCACTCATCGCAAATAAGAAGGAATTACCGGAAAATGAAAAAACGTATATTTGATTTAACTCGTCATGATATTGAAGCAATGACGCGAGTCGATTTTGTTGACTGTATTCGTCGCTCAGAAGGTCGTACTATGATGGTTGAGAATGTGGTTGCTATGGCTCCACCTCTTGATCTTGTCTCGGGTGCGGAAATAGCAGCGGCCTTCGGCGCTGATATGATCACTCTAAACTGCCTGGATCTGCTGGAACCTCGTGCTGAAGTTAATGGTGCAGCCGATCATGGTAGTGCAGATCATTTCACAGTAACAGAACTCAAGCAGCTATCCGGACGTATTATCGGTTGTAACCTGGAACCTATTCCTGCTGGTTTTACCGATATCAAAATCGGCCGCTCCCTGACAAAAGAAACGGTTCAAAAAGCAGTTGAACTGGGTTTGGATTACGTCATGCTGACAGGAAATCCCGGCAAAATGGTGTCACAAGAAACAATCTTGGATGCTATTTCTCTAACACGCGAAGTTTCTAAAGACATCATGATTATTGCCGGTAAGATGCACGGCGGCGGTGTTGGCAACGACTATAATCTGGATATCATTCCTCAGTTTGCCGAAGCCGGCGCTGACATTATGATGTTCCCAGCTCCTTACACCACTCCAGGAATGAATCCAACGCTAGCATCAACCATCATGAATACTGTTCATGAAGCAGGCATGCTAGGTCTGCTGGCAATTGGTACATCTCAGGAAGGGGCATCAGAGAGCTTTATCGAAAAAGTTGCCTTTGAGTCTAAAGGCGCTGGAGCTGATATTGTTCACATCGGTGACGGTGGGTATGGTGGTATTGCAATTCCGGAAAACATCATGCGAATGGGGATAACTATCCGAGGCAGACGTCACCAGTTCAAGCGCATGGCTAACCGCCGTTAACACGCTTTAAAACAAAGAGTGTTCCAATGCTGTAACTCAATGAGCTCCTATTGCTAACCCGGAGCTCATTATTTTCAACAGAAACCACTGCCCTATACTGTTTTCATGTTCTGACACCCGAGTATAATGCTGCAAAGCTTTAAAGGTGATATGAAAGAATGACTAACTTCCTCAAAGAACTGGAAAGAATGGGGCTTAATTCTCTGAGCTTCACAGAACAGGAATCCACGCTGCTGGAGCAGTTTATCGAACACAGCTCTACGTTCTTTGAGCATGTTTGTCAGCAGAAACCGGACAAGCCACACCATGATATGGCTCTGGGCTTACTGACCAAGGCTCATGAAGAAGCATTCAACAACTATCTGGCGACGCAACCAAAAATTGCTGAACTCAAGACTATGTTTACCGATAGTGTCGGCACCGAGCATGCAGGTAAGTTCTCAACGCTCAATCAGGCCGAACTTGTTGTTATCTCATCACTTTGGTTTATGGTTCAAGGTTATACCGGCATTGACTTCAGTTATGCCAATGACAAAGCAGCAGAAACAGCGAACCTGCTAACCGAAAATCAAGCAGAGGTAGAACACGAAGAAAATATGAATGACAGTGAACATTACCGTTCATTGTTCATGAAGGCCTATTATGCTGGCATTGAAGCTTATCGTCAGAACGATCGTGACACCTCCGTTTTGTTAACAATTAAAAATCAGCTAAAACGCTTATTTAAAAGGAGTTAAACCAAACTTCGGCACCATATTCCTTCTGGTTTTCTGAGTAAAGCAATTATTGGGCACTGCATGATTAAAGGTACAGAAAGACTAAACCAGAAAAAAACGCGCTAATCGATGAAATTTTTTTCATCGATTAAGTTTTTACCACAAAAGACATTTAACATAACAACATACAATCTTTACAAAACCGATCGTTGAGCATTTTTTGTTCAAGCGATAAACTGCTCATGCTTTAAACAAATATGTTGTTCCTTATACTTTATTCCACGCCTATCGCTATTTGATAGGCGTATTTTTTTGTATTGAGTAACAGTGACGGCAAACAGCATGACTACTGAGTCAGATCCTCATCAACCCAGTATTTCGAACCGGAAATATTAGCGTCGAGCAGTAAACCCTTCTCACCGATCTGATAAATTGCCATCCCACCATTATACTTTGCGGTCAACTCTGCACTGTCTGTTCCGGCGACAGCACCGGCTTCTGACGTTGCTTCCCAACCATCTTTAACGAAACTGTCGAACGTTTTCTTATCTTCAAAAAAGATCAACTGCTGGTAGAACTTACCTCCGAGTCCAAGTGCCAGACCTGCGCCAAACATTTTCATGTATGTACGCTTTCCTGTTTTACGGTCAACCGCTACACCCGCGCCCTGATTGGTATGAAGCATCAGAGAGAATTTACGTGAATCGAACACGGCGTAACCATAAGCAGTATCAAACAACAACTTTGCAGACGGCTCTTCATTAAACAAACGTACAAGTGCTGTATCTGACATTGTATCCAGCGCCAAGCGCGCTTCTTCCGGAGTTTCCGGTTCCAGCATTTCATTTAGCTTGGCTTCACCGGCTTCCAGCCACTCCTTACCCTTTTCTATCGAGGCATCAGTCCATTCACCAGCGGTATTAAATGCATCTTCACCCCACTCAGAAACCGAATCCCAGGTCTCTTTGGAAAAATCAGAAACATCCTCCCAGGCTTTTTTCGAGCCTTCACTAACCTTTTGCCCAAGATCTGATGCCGCTTTCTTAATCTCTTCCCAACTGGCATGAGCCGGAGCCACCGCAAGGCATAACGCGACTACAATTAGCTTCAACTTCATTGTCTACTCTCCATATAAAACCGGCAACTTATCAGTTGCCGGTTTTCAGTCTAATTTTGTGTCCTTAAAGCTATATCCGTTATTTTTTCTTCGGACGGAAAGGCTTCATAACGTCTTCATTACACTCAAGGTACGGACCTTCCATCAGGTCGATACAATAAGGTATAGCAGGGAAAACAGCATCCAGGCATTCGCGGATAGACTTAGGCTTACCCGGAAGGTTTACAATCAGGCTGTCGTCACGAAGACCAGCAGTCTGACGAGACAGAATGGCCGTCGGAACAAATTTTAGCGACTCTGCACGCATCAGTTCACCGAAACCAGGCATCATGCGATCACATACGGCTTCTGTAGCTTCTGGTGTTACATCGCGTTTTGCCGGACCTGTACCACCGGTTGTTACGATCAGACTACAGTCCAGCTCATCGGCCATTTTAATCAGCGTGGCTTCGATAACATCCTGCTCATCAGGGATCACTTCGTAAACCGGCTCCCACTCAGAGGTAAGGTAATCATTTAGAGTTTCAATGATTGCCTTACCAGAAATATCGTCGTACACACCAGCGCTCGCACGGTCGCTTACCGTAACAATACCGATTTTTGCTTTTGTCATTTGTTATCCCTCAGGCTCAAACCTTGCTTCTTCATTATTGCCGACCAGCGAACATGCGCCAGCCAGCTATTCAAACAAATAAAATGCAAGTTTAAGGAATAACTGTGAGCGGATAAACCTCAGGAGTGAAAAAACGTGGAAATAAAGAGAGTTAGTTTACCTTTGGTGACAATATCATCGTAATGCCACCAAAGATAACTCAGGTTAAATCAGGCCCCCGTTAACAGATATCACCTGACGCGTCACATATCCGGCGATATCTGACATCAGATAGCTCACCAGCCCGGCGACTTCCTGCGGCTCTCCCATACGTTGCAGCGGGATCTGTGGTAACGCCTGCGCTTTAACATACTCATCAACCATTCCGGTATCAATCAGCCCCGGTGCCACACAGTTAACAGTGATCTTGCGTTTCGCCAACTCAAGCGCCAATGCTTTAGTCGCACCGATAACACCGGCTTTAGCCGCACTGTAGTTAGTCTGGCCACGGTTCCCCATCATTCCAGACACAGAAGCAAGGGTAACAATACGCCCGCCTTTGCGCAGTTTGATCATTGGCATAACACACGGGTGAAGCACGTTATAAAAGCTGTCTAGATTGGTATGAATCACTCCATCCCATTCCTCTTCACTCATGGCAGGAAAAGCCGTATCCCTGGTGATTCCGGCATTACTGACCACACCGTAATAAGCACCATATTCCGCAATATCAGCTTCAATGCGTTCACGGCACTGTTGACGCTCACTGATATCAAACTGGATCACTCGCCCGTGACCACCAGCTTGTTCAATTTCAGAAAGAGTCTGCTCTGCACCAACCCCATCACTCATATAATGAACGATAATGGTAAAACCATCCTGTGCCAGCTGAACTGCGACAGCACGCCCTATTCCTTTGCTGGCTCCGGTAACTAATACCTGTCGACTCATACATCATCCTTGTTTAACTTGTTGTCGAATAAATTGTTCGTTGGCGCATAAGTGCTGATCTGACTGGCGGCAATAGCTTTACCTTCATGCTCAATCTGACAGGAAAAAATCGACATACCATTGTTTTCCATTACCAACTCAGCATGAATATCTAATAATTCATTTTCTCTGAAAGAACAGACTTCTGCTTTATAACGGCGACAGCCCAGCAAAAAGCCAACCGACGGCGTTTCACCACGCATCCGAGCATGATAACCGGCCCAAGCTGCAACGGACTGCGCCATAAATTCGATTCCAATATATCCCGGCACGGCTCTAGCTACGCAATCGAAAAATAAGTTATCAGCTGTTGGCGTAACCCGGCAGTGGACATGCTTACCTCCGACATCAACCAGTTCATCAATCAGCACCATAGGTACATCATGAGGCAATAGTTCCTGCAGTAAAGGGAGTTCAGTCATGAGCATACCCGAAAATCAAGCTGACGTTATTACCACCAAACGCAAAGGAGTTGCTCAGAATTGCTGGTCGGGATAACTCTGTTTCCGCGTCGACCAACTTCACCGGAGCCAGTGAACTATCGATTTCACCATCATTGACCTGAACGGGTAACGGCAGCTTATAACTCAGGATATGCCAGCAAATCGCCGCTTCTACCGCACTGGCTGCGCCAAGGGTATGCCCTGTCAGGGGTTTGGTTGAGCTTACCGGAACCTCATCACCAAAAACCCGGTAAATTGCTTTTGCTTCCATCTCATCATTCAGCGGTGTCGCCGTGCCATGCGCATTGATATAACCGATATCTGCAACTGATAGTCCGGCATCGCTGAGCGCTTTACACATGGCTTCTTCTGCTCCGTTTCCTTCCGGATGTGGTGCCGATATATGGTGGGCATCAGAGCTGTCGCCAGCCCCAAGCAGCGCAACGGGCGGATGTTCTTTTGCTACCTCTGAGTCTTCAACATTCAACGACAACAACATAAATGCCGCCGCCTCACCAATATTGATCCCCTTTCTATTTTCACTGAACGGATTACAAAGCGAATCTGACAAAGCTTCCAGCCCTTTAAAGCCATTCAGCGTCAAAAGGCAAAGTGAATCGGCACCACCAACAACAACGGCATCAACAATTCCTGCCTTTAGCAGTCTCTTCGCCGATAAAAACACCCGTCCACTCGATGAACATGCCGTCGATAAAGTATATACAGGACCTTTTATATCAAAGTACTCAGCGACAAAATCACTAACATTAGCCACTTCCTGACAACGATAATGATACCCATCCGGGAATTCACCGGTTTCAATTTGCGTTGCCAGCGCTTTCTCAGCGTCTGTAATACCATAAACACTGGTTCCGACAACAACAGCAACCCGATCACGGCCATACTTCTCAATTGCCTTTTTGACCGTATCCGCAATCTGCTCTAACACGGACAACACCAGCCTGTTCGTTGCATTATCGTAGATTTCGAATCCTTCCGGTAATGCCGGAAGTTGATCGGAGACTTTCCCGACCACAGTCTCCCCACCATTATTAAGCCAGTGCTGTGTTGACTGCATATCCGGCGAATAACCTTGTTTCAGCCGTTCATGAATAACTGAATGCTCAACACCCAATGCGGAATTCATACCACAGTCATGGATGAAGACGGGGATAAACCCGGAATGTTGTTTATTTGTATTCATAGCGTTCCCTTTCGCCCAGTATCAACTCTTATTAAGCTGAATTCGCCCCGATGAATGGACAACAGGTTCTGATTTATTTTCAGGGTGTGAATAGTAATTAAAGGTTAATTTTTCCCTTGCAGGATCCCACCTTATTTTCAGTGTCATAATACAGCCAGGGAATACTGGCTCTACGAACTTGACCGCCTCCATACATGAAAAAGCTGTCGGCGTATTTAATAACTCACTAGCCAGTTGAACAGCCCAGTGAATTTGTGTCACACCGGGCAATATGGGATGTAAAGGGAAATGCCCTTGGAAAAAAGCGATGTCATCATCCACTTTCAAAATAAGTTCAACATTATTGCCAGTGCGGCATTTAGATATAACCGTCGGATTTAGTTTTCTCAAAACTTTCTGCCATCAATGTCATTTAATTATTTATGTCTTAAAGCTAATTAGAAAAACTGTTCTAATTCTCGCACCTGACGTTTACCCTGACTATTTAACGGAATTTCATCAACAAACCGGAACCGACGGGGAATACCAACAGGCTCAAGCCATTTTCTTAATTCACGGCGAATTTCAAGACCGAAACGACCTTTACCGACAGTCTGCCTTTGCTTTTCACCATCCATCGATAATGTTAAAACCGCCGCCAGAATCAACCTGCTCTCTTCATTTACGGTAATAACAGCAGCTTCATCAACCCAGTTAAGCTGACAAAGTCGTTGCTCAACTTCAGGTAATGAAATGCGCTTTTCTTCAACCTTAACAACCCGATCCGTACGCCCCAGTAACATAAACTGATTGCCCGGCATCAATCGGCACTGATCGCTGGTCTGATACCAAGTATCATAGTCGATAAAGGGAGAACGAACCCGAAGACAACTCTCCTCATTAAGCGCCATCTCGATAACACCAAACAATTGCCAGGGTGTTTCACAGCTATATTGCTGACGAAAACCGATCCCTCCGGTTTCCGAACTACCCAACACTTCAAACGGAAGTTGGTTAAACAACTCCTGACACTGGTGAGCGGCCTGTTCTGATAACGGACCACCAGAAGAAAAAATAGCACGGTAAGGTTGTGTCTTCTGTTCCTGAACAAGACGCTTTAACAGTGCCGGACTGGTTATTAAAACAATGTCAGCATCAGCACACCCCATCACCTGTTCAGGGTAATTCAACATATATCGATCAAATGCCCGACCACCGCACAGTGGCCATAAAACACGAAACAGCAAACCATAAATATGTTGATGCGAAACAGTGCTGACGACACGAGTCCCTTTAACTTTATCTCCCCATGTCTTTTCAAGCTCGGCAATCTCAGCTTCAAGATGCAGAAGCTTTTTCCTTACCGCTTTCGGTGTTCCACTCGAACCAGAAGTAAATAAAGTAACAGAGGTATCTTTTGATAGTGAAGACGAAAACAGCTCTGCTTCAGAATTCCGATTTAGTGTTTCCGGCAAATACTTTTGATAACAATCCAACTGTTGTAGCTCAGTTCGGTCATGAATAATGGCATCATAATGCTCAGCCAATTCAGCCAATGCCGCAGACTGATAATTACCAGGTAAAATAATCTCCTTCCCGGCATAAGCCGCTGCAAAGAACGCCACAGCAAAATAGTAGCTGTCATCAAAACAAAGTGCCCAGCGTAATTGCTGACTTTTTTTTATATGGCTGGCAACGACTTCAACGTCATATCGAAACTGATGCCAGGCAATGTCACAACCGCCTTTATCTGCAATGACCAACTCATGATGGCGTGGTGAGAGCATAAGCTCTGAGAGTAAACAAAAACTATTTGAAGAATGAACAGCACCTTGAGTAGCACCTTTATTCACAACCGCTTTCATTATTTCTCCACTAATACTCTTGATTCATTTCACTTATCTTTTATGAAATAAAGATAAGCGCAAACAAGATGCAATAACGGACATATCACTACCAGAAAAAAATGATTTCATCATTAAAGCTTGGGATTTAGCTCACCATATGAAGTGACTGACCAACTAGAATGACAAATCCATCAATAAATATTCCGTTAAATAATAACGATTACTTTTTGTTTTCAGGTCTACCGTCGACATTAATTTTCTTCAAACACAGATCTTCATCACTAAACATGAATTTTAAATACACCCTTGTTGCTTATAGTTATAGATAGGAGCATTAAAACAATAAGGAATGAATATGCCTAACGACGTATTTAAAGCAGAGGGATCAATTACTGACCCCCATAAGAAAAATCACTCCGATAGCAATCACTTTTTCCAGCGAGTACAGTCAGTAAAATTCCAACTAAAAAGCATAATTTTGCTGATTATCTTTTCGTTTTGTGTTCTTGGATATAAAGGTATAACCGGTATGCAAGAAGCAGCCAACTCCATTGAGGAGCTTTATAGCCAGGGGATGCAACACACGATCAGAGCAGGAAAAGTAATTGATGAACTGAGTCAGGCAAGAAGCGCCCTGATGTTGGCATTCCAACATGATCCGACCAGTAAATTTGCCAGTATGCACAACCACCCGGTGGATTTGCATATCAATCAGGCTGAATCATCGATTAAACTTGCTCATCAAATCGTGAAAAACGAAATCCTCACCTCGCCACTGGAGCCCGAAGAAGTAGTTCAGGTCACACAATTACTTGAACAGATAAGCCAAGTCGTCAATCAAGGATTTGAGCCAGCAATCAGTGCCCTGAAGCAACAAAACTACAATCGTGCTAATACGATCTTACTTCGAGCTATTAACCCGCAGTTCAAAGGAATCACAACAAAAATTCAGGCTTTCCTCGCGTTACAAACTCAGGAAGGAGAGAACAATTTCAAGCAGGCCAATCAAAACATTAATCACTTTATCGTTACTGTCGGCGTTTTGTCCGTTGCCAGCCTGATTATCATCTCTTTACTCTGCGGTTTTATTATCAAAAGAGTTAACAGTGCTTCCGATCAACTGGAAAATACTGCCCAAGACATCGCTAGTGGTGATTTAACTAAGCGAATCCACCTTCAGGGCAATGATGAGTTCACGAGAATTGCTGAGTATGTGAACCGGATTGTTTCTGATTTTCAGAATGTGGTGCAAAACTCGCAACAGTCAGTATCTAAACTGGCAAGCTCGGCCGAGGAAAATGCCGTTGTTTCAGGCCAGACTCAACGTAACGTGATTGAACAACAACAGCAAACCCAATTAATCGCCACTGCCATTAACCAGTTCAACTCCACTGTTCATGAAGTTGCACAGAATGCTTCAGCAGCAGCCAGTGCTTCTCAGCAGGCAGATACAACCGCCGTCGACGGCCAGTCAATTGTCAGTGATAGCATTGCCATGATTGAAAAGCTATCCATGGAGCTCAACAAAACAACTGAAGCCATGAACCAGCTTCGCCATCACTCAGATGAGATTGGCAGTGTTGTTGACGTCATTCAGGGTATTTCAGAACAGACCAATCTGCTCGCTCTGAACGCAGCCATTGAAGCTGCTCGCGCCGGAGATCAAGGCCGCGGTTTTGCCGTCGTGGCAGATGAAGTCCGGACTCTGGCGAAACGAACACAGGATTCTACCGAAGAAATCCAACAGATGATCCAGCGTTTACAACATGGTAGCCGTGAAGCCATGTCGATGATGGAACAAGGTACAGAACAAGCCAAACTCAGCGTTGAAAAAGCACAGCTGGCAGGCGATGCCCTACAGCAAATCATCACCTGTGTAGATGAAATCAACTCAATGAATACCCAAATAGCCACAGCAGCCGAGGAACAAAGCTCTGTCACTGAAGAGGTTAATAAAAACATCCTCAGCATTAGCGATATTTCAGATCAAACCGCAGCCGGAGCAGAACAAAGCAGCGCAGCCACATCTGAGCTCGCTAACCTTGCTGAATCTATGCAGCAAGAAATTGAGCGCTATAAGATTGGGTAATTGAGATTATTGCTACAAAGAAAAAGCCCCGGCATTTCTGCCGGGGCTTAGAATGTGGCGGAGAGATAGAGATTTACTTCGCCCTTCGGGCCGTTGCTTTAAAACGCCTTCGGCTAGCAACGTTGTCTCGCTGCGCTCGGCTGAACCCTTTCTAGGATTCTGCGCCCTATCCCTACAATATAAAATTCAGACATAAAAAAACCGCTGATAATGCAGCGGTTTTCTTGAATGTGGCGGAGAGATAGGGATTTGAACCCTAGATACGCTACAAACGTATGCCGGTTTTCAAGACCGGTGCTTTCAACCACTCAGCCATCTCTCCGTAAGTGCGGCGAATAGTACATAGCGGCCGTTATTGTGTAAAGTCTTTTTTGTCAGCAAGTATTTATTTGAACAGTAATTGTTCTGATCGGCAAGATAACAACCGAAACAATTTGCATCCCAATCCAGATTTAGTTTGACATTCATCACACTTTTTCAAATGAGATAAAATATCACTTATATAGCGAGGTTAATGAAAAAATATCTCACGGCCTTAGCTTGTTAACACAAACCACCACAATAAGCATCAAGTGTTATATAAAACACCAAAACGATGCCTCCGTCACACTACACGCCCTTATGATTCAAGGTAATAGAGGGATTCCTTTCAACCGTCAGAGGGGTATATTGAATTCATGCCTGCGGCATTAACGCTCTAGGGGATGAACCACTCCGGTAGTTAGAGCGCTATAAACTAAGTCGCTATTCGGAAGCCGCAGGAACGACTTTAGTCCGTGGTGTTTATAACCTTAAAAAGGAGTTTATATGGCTAAGCGTATCTCAAATAAACGTATCAAAGAAATACTGAAAGAAGTGAAATCTAAGAAATAGACGAAGATGAAAAAGCCTCCGATATGGAGGCTTTAAAATATCTGATAACAAAACTATAAAACATTCTCATTAACCTCCCATTTACAAAGAGTTCCTTTCCCACATACGTAAAACTCCCAAGCGTAAGACTCTGTCTTAAATCCAAGAATCAATACTCTGTCTAAACTCTGTGGGTCGTATCAATCGCAATACAACCTGGAGTAGCAAATCATGAGTAGAAAATTTTGTTTTGCTGTGTTGTTAGCTTTGTTTTCACTGCTCGGCTGTCACGAAGAAGAGCTGACATTTAACGTCAGTCTCTCTGGCAACCAAGAAGTCCCACCCGTTGCAGCTGAATCCAAAGCCGATGCTGTTGTGACTTTGACTATCCAGCACAGCGCATCTCATCTGGTCGACTCAGATTCTGATTATGATTCTGGCGATGGCTCAGACTATGACAAAGATTACGATAAAGATTACCACGACGATTCCCCTGATTATTCCGATGATGACACTTGGACACTAAGCGCTGAGCTTGATATCAGCATGCTCACTGATGTCCAGGCTGCACATATCCATCAGGGGAAAATTGGAGTTAACGGACCTGTCGCATTTGAATTTACAAATAACAACAACGGAACCATGTCACTGGCCGAAACCGAAATAACTCAAGAGCAGGCAGAAGAGCTACAATCCGGCAAGTGGTATATCAATGTTCATACCCTACTCAACCCATCAGGCGAAGTAAGGGGGCAGATTGTCGACAGCAATACTGCAATAGTGACTTTTGTTCTTGAAGGCGAACAAGAAGTACCGCCAGTGGATAGCGAAGCTTCCGGTAACGGATACGCCACACTTAATACAGAAAATTATGCCGTAGACCTTACCGTTATCACTGAAAATGCAGATGATGCAACTGCCGCCCATATTCATGAAGGCTTTATCGGCGAAAATGGGGGCGTTATTGTGGATTTGGTTGCCGGAGATACCAGCGGTACCTGGATGACACCGGAAAACACCACTCTGGATGAAGAAACGGCTAATCGTCTGATCAATGGTGGACATTACGTCAACGTCCATACTCCTGCTAATGAAAGCGGAGAAATCCGGGGACAAATACTGACCGATGACTTTACCCTGCTGACTTTCTCCCTCGATGGTGAGCAAGAAGTGCCAGCCGTTGAAACAGAAGCATCCGGATCCGGTTATGCTACCTACAACAGCACAACTGAAGCACTGGATCTCAAAGTGCTGACATCTGGCGTTGATGATGCTGAAGCAGCCCATCTGCATGAAGGCTTTATTGGACAGAATGGTTCGGTAATTGTTGGCCTGGAACAGGATCCTGACGATGTCACAATCTGGACAAGCCCTAACGGAACAACTCTTGATACAGAGACTGTCACCAGGCTTTTAGCCGGAGGTCACTATGTCAATGTACATACTCCGGCTAATGAGAGCGGAGAAATACGCGGACAGGTACTGAGTAAAGATTTTGTTCTATTCACGTTCCCGCTGGATGGCACTCAAGAAGTACCTCCTGTAGATACCGAAGCCAGTGGCAGCGGCTACGCCACCTTTAATCAAATGACCAAAGAACTGGTTGCCAGAATAGTCACAACAGGTATTGATGATGCGGATGAAGCACATATCCATGAAGGTGAAACCGGCGAAAATGGTGGTGTGATTGTTCCTCTTGATCAGTCCGAAGCGGATGTCACCGTCTGGGAAACACCAGATAGTGTTGTTCTGGATGAAGAAACAGCTAATACACTGCTTAGTGGCGGTCATTATATTAACGTTCATACTCCGGCTAATCCTGATGGAGAAATCAGGGGACAGATTGAATAAGCTTTCTTGATAAATAACTATCTGATGCAGAAAAACCTAAAGCGGGACAGCCCAGAGGCCATCCCGCTTTCTTATCATCCGGATTGTGTTTAGCAAAGGGAATAACTGCAAATAATTACATCTGATGAGCAAAATCACGGTGTCGTTATTGCTCTAAACCTGCTGTGTTCCAGTACACATACACAGACTCACTTTTGGTTTTGAAGATATATCCATCTTTCCCCAAACCGGATTGTCTGTACACAGGATTACCATACCGATCAGTGTAATTTCCTACTTCATCCCCAGCCGGCATAAAGTCATAATAAACACCATCCGCACGATCGATAGTGATATAGCCCTGACGCTGAGAATAAACACAAAAATACCGCCCAGAAGGCTTATCAGCCCCTTTAGGGTAAATATCACACCTGACATCAATTGTATCAGCTAAGGTTGCATGAGTGGCAAAACCGAAAGTACATAACAAAAGTGTCTCGCATAACCGCCGTACAACCCAGTTACGAGAACATTTACTCATGAAAACCTCCGCAAAAAAGTCTCTCTTGATCAGTGTAGTCGCCAACCAATGGTTCGAAAACCAATCAACCATTCCCTCGAAAATCACGCTCATTGTACAAACCCAACCGAGCAAAGCAAATATTTGCAACCAATCTGAGTGAATTCAGCAATTGATTGAATTGTAATAAAAATCTTGTTTGGCAATCTTTTTGAATCTGAAGACAAGGTCATTGGTACTATTTTCACCCAGCGCTAAACTTTCTGCTGAAAGCGTAATTGATATTCCATTCAATTCATCTGCTGCTACCGGGAACGTCAGCACATACCATTGGCCATAGTATGGCGTACTCTTTGTTGGCACCTGAAGGCTGGAAGTAATATCAGAAGCTTTAAGCAGAGTCTGATTTTCATCACCCGAAGTAGTTACTGACTTCGCATCTAACACTACTAACTCTGGTTCAAAAGAGACGTAGTCATTCTCACGTTTTATAAAAACGGTAACCTTGAGATTATCTGCTTCTAAGTATTCTGGGATCACCTGAATACTGATATCTCCAATTTCCCTAACCAAAGAGTCCAGTTTTGTAGTGTGGTAACCGCATCCACTCGTCGCTGTTAAAACGCCATCTTCCGAATTCGGTTCAAAGTAAGATCTTGTCGTCGGATATGCCACACAGCCCAGCAGCATAGTCAGTAACAATACAGATGAAATCAGGAAACGGTTCAAAACGTCCACCCCACAAAATAAAACACCGTTCAAATTGAACGAGCGAAATATTACACAACAATAAAACAACGTGCAATAAAACCATTTAAAAACTATATGAAGTGGAAAGTTATCGTTACCAAATTGTGAGTATTACAGCGAAATCAGCTCCCCCACCTTACTCGGCGGCAAACCAAAGTAACGTTTAAACTCACGACTGAACTGAGTTGCACTTTCATAGCCCACTTTTCTTGCTGCCACATTGGCAGGCAAGCCGTCCTGAACCATAAAAGACTTCGCCTTATTCAAACGAATTTTCTTGATGTACTGCAAAGGCGGATCTGTCACTACCTGCTTGAAGGCCCGGTGAAATGCCGAAACACTCATGCCCGCCATACTGGCAAGATCATCAATGGCCAGCTTCTGTTCATAATGAGACTGAACATGATTGATCACTTTAGAAACTCGAGACAAAGCACTATCCTGACGGCAGTATTGGGCAAGCAAACAGCCCTGCGGCCCTTGTAGTAAAAGATAGAAAAACTCTCTCAAAAGTTGTGGACCAAGCACTTTGGAATCCATAGGGCTGTGCATGATCTGCAACAACCTGGACAGGCAGTCTGATATTGACGGAGTGATCCGTGAAACCGCAACCCCGCGTCCGTTAGGATCTTCCTTGAACACCTGCGAATCCCCGAACTGCTCAACCATCTCCACCAGCTGCTGTATCACTGGTAAATCGAACTCTATATCAATACCAATCAACGGAGAGTCTTCAGAAGCAAATGTTTCACAAGCAATAGGATATGGTGTAGCAACGATGAGGCATCGTTCAGTATCGTATTCAAAGCGATAGTCATTCAGGTGCCCCACTTTGTTGCCCTGGAAAATGACGACAACACCTTGCTGATACATCTGCGGCGTCACCTTATGGTACTTAGTAATACGAAACAAACGTACACCAGGTAAGCCAGTTTGAACCACTCCGGACTGTTGGGCCAACCCATATTCTGCACACAATGACTCAGCTAAACGCTCGTTACTCTTCATGCCTAATCCTCCTCACACTCCCATCATCACCATCATAATGTTTAAAGCAAGCCTTTCATCTCAAATAGCAGGAACAGGCAAATTTCTGACAGGATTGTGTATTAAACCGCAGGTCTTTCTCTTCTAGACTAAGTCCATAAAGTTTCATTGCGTATAAACAATCACATTGGTTAACACGTAATGAACATCAATCCTGAGCAATGTCATCAGAATGGATCAAACCGAGCTGTATCAGAGCTCGACTTTTACAGGTTAAGCCATACAGTTTCACACTGGAGAGCAATGATGAACAAATTTACTTACCACAACCCTACCCGCATTCATTTCGGCGAAGGCCAGATTGCTAACATCACCGCTGAAATTCCTGCCGACAAAAAAGTGCTGGTGATCTATGGTGGTGGTTCAATAAAGAAAAACGGTGTTTACGATCAGGTTGCGGCTGCTCTTAAAGACCATCAATGGGGAGAGTTCCAAGGTATTGAGCCCAATCCTCAATATGACACCCTGATGAAAGCCGTTGATATGATTAAAGCTGAGGGATATGACTTCCTGCTTGCCGTTGGTGGTGGCTCTGTGATCGACGGCACCAAGTTCATCGCTGCCGCTGCAAACTATGAAGGCGAAGATCCCTGGAATATCCTGGCCCGTAATGAAGCAGTTCAGTCTGCCGTTCCACTAGCCTGTGTGCTGACGCTGCCTGCAACCGGCTCTGAAAGCAACATGGGTTCGGTTGTCTCCCGAGGTAAAGACAAGCTGGCATTTATGTCGCCTCTGGTTCAGCCTGCATTTGCGGTTCTTGATCCAAAAACGACCCTAACTCTGTCGCCTCGCCAGGTTGCGAACGGTGTTGTCGATGCTTTTGTTCACGTGATGGAGCAGTACCTGACCTTCCCGGCTGACGCTAAAGTTCAGGATCGCTTCGCAGAAGGCCTGTTGCTGACACTGATGGAAGAAGGGCCGAAAGCTCTGGCTGCGCCGAGTGATATGGACGTACGTTCAAACATCATGTGGGCAGCAACTCAGGCGCTGAATGGCCTGATCGGTGTCGGTGTTCCACAAGACTGGACAACCCATATGATTGGTCACGAACTGACAGGTAACTACGGCATCGACCATGCGCGTACCTTGAGTATCGTTCTTCCGGCTGTAATGAAAGAACGCCGTGCCGATAAGGAAGCCAAGTTGCTTCAGTATGGTGAACGTATTTTCGGCATCAAAGATGGCAGCACAGATGAGCGTATTGATGCCACCATCGCTCAAACAATTGCCTTCTTCAAACAGATGGAAGTGCCGACCAGCCTGAGCGATGTGGAACTAGATAAATCAGCCGTTGACATTCTGGTCGACAGTCTGGAGAAACACGGAATGAAGGCATTGGGCGAAAACGGCAACATCACCATTGCTGACAGCAGAGCAATTTTGGAAGCGGCACTGTAATTACTTCTATCCGCCACTCCCTCCTGTTTAGCAGCTCCTCGCGAGCTGCTTTTTTATCTGAAATCAAATCAACCACAGATGATCACAGTTTCGTCATTATTCGATGTCGAGCTGGTCACAAAAATTGAGTATTATGCGCGTTCTAAAATTTTATGGATGCGGATACACAACATGTACAAACTGGTTGCACTTGATATGGATGGCACCCTGCTAAACTCGCAGAAAGAAATTTCTGAACGTACCAAGCAGGCAATCAAACAGGCACGAGAAAAAGGTGTTCAGGTCGTACTGGCTTCAGGACGTCCTCTAGAAGGCCTTACAAATTATCTCACTGAACTGGGCATGACCAGCAATGAAGATTACGCACTGAGCTACAATGCTTCACTGGTACAGCGAGTTGAAAGCAAAGAAATCATTCACAGACAAATCATGCTGGGCAGTGATGCAAAAAATATCGCCAGCCTGGGTCGTGATTTAGGTGCTTATGTACACGCTTTCTCTCCGACGCGCGGCCTGATCACGCCAGAGAACAACACCTACACTCAACACGAGTCAACCATTAACGGTGTTCCGGTAACCGAAATCGACTTCGCTGAACTGGACTGCAATGAAGAAATCATCAAAGTGATGATGGTTGCGGATCCGGAAATTCTATCCGCAGCCATTGAAAAACTACCGGCTTCGCTTTACGAGCAGTACACCATTGTACAAAGCGCACCATTCTTCCTTGAGCTAATGAACCCTAACAGCAACAAAGGTGCTGGTGTTGCAAAACTGGCCGAACATCTGAACATTGATGCCAGCGAAGTGATCTGCATGGGTGATGCCGGTAATGATCACCACATGCTGAAATACGCAGGTCTTGGTGTTGCGATGGGTAACGCAACCGAAGATACCAAAGCGCTTGCTGATCACATCACGGCTACTAACGATGATGATGGTGTGGCTCAGGTAATTGAAACCTTTATCCTGAATAAGTAACGGCTTATCTCATATAAAATCAGGCAGAAATAACCTTGTTAAAGTTGTTTCTGCCTGAATAAATTAGCTCCCCTTCACACCAAGCTCACTTCTCATCAAGCTTTATAGGGATGGAAATCCACTGCTGGCCTGCACTTTCCCTCGCAAGAGAGGGTTGATCAAATAAACCTGTCAGCCTGTTGCCGGCTACATCTTCCAATACAGGGTCAACAACTACCTGATACTGGCTGCTCTCCCATAGCTGCTCCGGTGTGAAAATCCACTGCTGCTCATGCTTTGAAAGCGCGATGCTTCCAGCTACTGTGTTTCCGACTTCATCTTTCACCCGAATACGATATGCCAGCGAAACGTGATCCATTTTTCCGTTCAAATCTATCCTTAGCGGCTCATTAGACCCTTGCTCAGGCTGATGGATCTTCCATTCATGAATATCTGGCACTTCGTAATCAGCTTCTGTCGCTGTAAAAGTTTTCCGAAATGTGCGGTTCAAGTAGCAGCCATCTACGTCCGCCGCCGATGTATCAATAACTAACTGATACTCTTCACCAGGCTTAAGTGCCCGTCCCATCGCATTATGTGCAACCAGCCCTGTTTTAACCCGTCCGGGGTCAAATAGAAGTGTCAAACGCGAACTGTCCGGACTCCAAAGATCAAATTTATTATCAAGGAATACACCATCTAGCCTGTTCCCATCTTGATCCACTAGATAAACCGAGGACAAAATATCCTGACGTTGCATCGGTTTTGAAAAATAGACGTAAAACCGAAGTAAATTCTCAGGCAGAACATCAGCAGTCGGATAGACTGCTGACACCTGAGCTTTGTCTGCCATTGAATCGCATTGAGAAGCTAACACTGTTGAAGAACAAATCATTAATCCCATTGCTATGCTGAACAGATAAGCTGCTTTCATACTTGCTCTCCTTAACGAACCAGATCGCTATAACCAGAATCAGTTTTCAGTAGATTCTGGAATGACCGGAACATATCCTGCTCTGGAACATACTTGTAATTAGAGAAGTTATATTCACTGATAAAATCATTCAGGCGGAAATATGCTCCTTTACGGAACGAGACCAAATCCATATCTCCGGTTACCATGTTTCTTTTCAAGGTTGCAATGAACTGCTCATCCTGATCCGCAGCCTGTAGAACCCCCGCCAATGGTACCGGACGAGTTGCTACACCTGCTTTCGCCCACATTTCCGGCGTAGACAGTCCCTTCTGCTTATTAGCATTAACAATGTCCGAGACACGAATTAAATCCGCACTTCGCTCTTTATGAAGAACCAACACGTAGTCTTCCATTTTCTGCTGTTGATTCTGGGCTGTGAAATGAATGACATCCAATGGCGTGTTACCGTAACCAAGCTCGGCAATGGTTTTTCCTTTCACATGGGCATCGTTTTTTAATTGGCTGGTTGGAATAGTTACTAACGGAGTACAGGTATAAGCCGCCACCAAGGTTTCCTCTCCATCCAGATCCAGTACAGTCATAGCCCGAATAGGAGCTCGGGTTTCCGTCTGGTTATGAACCGTATGGTAAATTTCCACATGTGAAGTCGTGGAGGATTTATCAAACGGATACGTAATCTTACGCAAGGTTGATGCAAACTCGCCGGTCGATAGACTGGAAACATAAAGAGTGCCATTAACGTAATCCAAATCAGTAATGCCCAGCGTAGATGCAGGAATGTCGCGCCAGAATTTGACCCCATCCGTCGCGGTATCAGTCAGCTTCTTAACCGTTTTAGGTAACGACTTTAAATCGACCTTAGCTAAATCACCGTTCTGGTTCGCACGGATGATAACTGGCGTCCGTTTTCCTTTTACCTGAGTGGACAAAGAAATAAAGGCTTCTTTACTTACCGGGTGGATCGCAATGTCATGATAGTTAATTGAATGGCTGTCAACACCGAGAAGTTTTGCAATCTTGCTACCGGCACCTTCCAGGTTATAACTGGCTGACGTTTTCGCTGGTTTCACTGTTGGCAATTCATACGCCAGAATTTGCCCGCCGTCTGAATCCGCAACAAAAAGTGTATTTTTATCTGCAAATTCAAGAATGGTCGCTGATACGGGTTGTGCCCCGGCATTTACTGTCAGGCTTGCAGTTCCAAGTGAAAGAGCAGCAATGGCATTAAGTGCAAATACTTTTGACTTCTTCATAATAACCTCTTCTTTACACGCTCGGTAAAAGCTTGTTCATAGTCAGAATTAACTGTTGTTTGATCTCGGGATTACTCAGCTCCCCTGCTCCCATATCAAAATTTTCAAAGAAGCTGGGTATAGAAAGACTCGCTTTTACATCTGCACCAAAAAACTGTGCAGACTGATTAGCCGACATCAAAACACTCGCCGCTCCTCCAGGCCCCGGAGATGTCGAAAGGAAGACGACAGGCTTATGCTGGAAGACTTCACGTTTAATCCGGCTGGCCCAATCGAAAATATTCTTAAAGGCAGCCGTATAAGTGCCATTATGTTCAGCAAAAGAAACAACAATGGCATCTGAAGATTCAAGTTTTTCAATAAAATCAAAAGCCGGCTGAGGCTGCCCGAACATCGCCTCTCTATCTTCATTAAACAGAGGCATTTCATAGTCATTGAGATCCAGAATTTCCGTTTCGGCTCCAGGAACCAAAGAGGCAGCATAAGCAGCTAACGTCTTATTTATCGACGAGTTACTGGTACTTGCTCCAAAGGCAACAACTTTCATTAATTTTTCTCCAATACTGTGAGTAATCTTTTTATGATTTATTGAAATTTCTCAGTGCCTTGAATCAGCACCAATCCAAAATCTTCATCTGAGGTAAGTTTCAATGCTTCACCCTCCATGAGATCTCCCACTTTCACTGGCTGTCCATTAGCTACCGCAGCCCCCTTAGTAATCATGGCGACGAAAGGCTGTTCACAACTGACAGACTGGCCTTTTGGGATAAAACCAACCTGACAAGTCATACTGCTATGAAAGCTCTCGGCTCCCTTTCCACCCAGTACGGTTGTCAGCTCACCTTCTTTAAGGCTGAAATTCTGGTAATCCGGCTGCAGGCCGTTTTCCGGAGGCAAAAACCAAATTTGAATGATTTCAGCCTTGGCATCGTTCATGCTGAACTCTGCGTGTTGCATTCCGGTTCCCGCCCGCTGAACCTGAACGCCTGGCCCTTCAATGACGGTTCCGTCACCAATCGAGCCTTTATGACCGACAGCACCATTCAGAATCACACTCACAATGTCTACATCATTGTGAGGATGTAGCGGTGCGCCATCATTAGGTTTGAAATAACCACTAGCGAGATAGATGAAATCTCCAAGGCCATGACTGATGTCCTGACGCTGACCCGCGTCCTTCCAAATGGCCGGATTCTTCACCATATGGGTTTCAACTATTCCGGCGAAACCACCGACAGGTAGATCATTCCGATGGATAATGCGAAGAGGCTGAGCATTCATAACTTTATTCTCCATTCCGAGCCTTTAATTGTAGAAATCGCCCGCAAATTTAATTGAGTTTAGTTAAAGGCTCTTGTGTTGCGGGCTTGTAAATAAAGATAATCCATTCCTGAAACAATTAAATCTGTGTTAATTTGAATACTTAGTATTCTCTTCAGGAATAGTGATAACTGTGGATAAACTGGCTAGTTTTTGGTTATAAAGAACACGTACCACTTAGAGGATTACACGATAATATACTTGGAGTTATTGAATACATTACACCATTACCCAGGTTCTTCTCTTTTATTAACCCTTGATTTGTAAGTTCCGCTAATATTTCATTCGCTCTTTGTTCTGAAATATTAAAAACAGTTGTCACTTCGATAAGAGCAATACTTTGGTGACGACTAATAAAGTCTAATACTTGCCCCTTACTGACCTTAATTTCTTTTTGGTTTATTCGATTACCGGACAACTCTCGCAAACAAAAATCAAAAGTTTGATATGGAATGTAGCCATTTAATATAAATTCATCGTTATTTCCCTTCACAATATAACTAGGAAAGCCATGAATAGCTTTTTGTCGACACTCTAGGCGATCACGGTGAAATGCTTTGATAGCAGCTCCACTTTCAATGCTATCTCTGAACAGATCGACATCCAACCCCACCTCTAGTGCAAGAGCTTCCTGAACTTCTCTATGCTGAATGATTTGTCGTTCAATAGATGCCGCTTCCCGCAACCTTCTCAAATAGCGATGTGCCTTTATTTCCCCTTGAAATGTGGCGACTTCATAAGCAATGCAAGCCGGATGTGTTGAAAAATGCTCATTTTTCATATCATAGAAGACGCGCTCATCTACAGGCATTTTATGGCGGCTTGAAGCTTCCAACCAATGTGCCGCAACTTCTTTATACCAATATTCGCCACCAATACCGTTGGCCGGGTCATGAAATTGCCTGATGTCCTCAACTAAGCCCCCCATAACATAACGAATATGAATCTGTTCACCATACTGTTCTTTTAACTTTCGAAGTATTGGCTCTGATCCCCAACACCAAGTACAATAAGGATCTGTATAACAAATAATTTCAATAATATTCTCTTTCATAATATTCAACTTCAAAGTTATATATACCTATGAAAAATCAATCACGACCAAGATCTGAGCGTTTTTAATCGGTAACCTTAGACATATAAATAATGCAATGGATTTTAAAAAAACTTTACTACTAAAAACAACACTCCACGTAATTCTCATATAACGAGAGGCTTTCCACTTCTCAAATAAGCTCTTCAATTTTAATTTAAGTGCCATTTTCAACTGCAGAACGATGCGTTATTTCCTTGCTGGAATTTTAACGAAGCAATGTAAAATAAATTTCAACAATAGCCTACTCAACAGTTTTTTAGTGTAATCTATGCTTGTAATAACTACATTCAGGCTTTTATGAATACAAGGTATTCCCAATCGGAATAATGAAGATCAATGGATACACTAATTGCTATGCGCTCATTTGTACGGGTTGTTGAAACCGGGAGCTTTTCCACTGTTGCCAGAGAGGAGAACACCACCCAGGCAACAATCAGCAAACGCGTAGCTGCGCTGGAATCAAATCTGGGCACACAGTTGCTGGTAAGAGGAAGCCGAACTCACACACTGACTGAGACGGGACAAAGCTATTATGAGCGTGTGATTAATATATTACGTGAAATTGAGCAGGCCGAGAGTGAAGCCAGATCGTTAACAACGACACCAAGAGGAAAACTTAGGGTCACGGTTCCAGTCATGTTTGGAACCCTCTATATTGCGCCAGTAATTCCTGATTTTTTAGCCACTTATCCTGAAATCCAACTCGATCTGAAATTTAGTGAGAAGATGGTTGATCTGGTTGAAGAAGGCATTGATGTTGCCATTCGACTGGGTGACTTAAAAGACTCTTCAATGATAGCCCGACGTTTAGGCTCGGACGATCTCATTATTGTCGCCTCCCCCGGTTATCTGGAGAAACACTCAATACCTCAGCACCCACTTGAGTTAAAGCAACACAACTGCCTCGTTTATAGTCTGGGTGCCAAGGGAAATATCTGGAACTTCTCAAACCAAAAGGAAGATAGCGCCGTTCAGGTTTCAGGTAATTTTCAATGTGATACCGGATGTGGTCTGATGGAAATGCTGCTGGCAGATACCGGCATCTCGTTTATGCCCACCTGGCTGGTGGCACCCTATATCGAGTCTGGGCAACTGGTTCATATACTCAAAGACTACTATAAAAGGTACCCAATCAATGCCGTTTATCCGCTAAACCGTAACATCCCACTTAAAACAAAATGTTTTATGGACTTCATAGAAGAAAAAATCAAAACGAACCCGGTTCTTACGGCATAAAACCAAGGTTGAATGCAGCTGATTCAAATTCAACCAAACATGATCTTTCAACATGAAAATGTCTCGACTTTAATCCAGATTAAGGATCTTCATCCGTATTGTCGTTATTGTGCAGTTACTCATCAAACTCACTACACATACATAAAATATTGTATAGCTGTTCTTTTCTGGTTCTTTGTAACACTGATGAATAGCACTAAACCGATTTAAAGAGGATTGGATTTGAGCACTTTGTTTTCAGAAGCCCGTCTTGGCAACATGACGCTTAAAAACCGCTTTATCAGAAGCGCTACATGGGAAAACCTTGCCACAGAAGATGGTCATATGACGGATAAGCTATACGCTATCTACGAAGAACTTGCCAAAGGTGAAGTCGGTCTGATTGTAACGGGTTATGCCAATATTGTAGAAGAAGAGAAGCCCAATGCTGGCATGATGGGAATGTACAATGATTCCTTTATCGATGAGTACAAAAAGCTGACCGAATTAGTGCACTCCAATGATTCCAAAATCGTGATGCAGCTTGCCTACGGTGGTACTAAAACCACTCACAACGTCGGCGAAAGGGTAATTTATGCACCGAGTGAGGTACCAGAGCGAGGTACAGGAACACTTGGCAAAGCGATGACTAAAGACGAAATCAACTACATCATTCAGGCATTCGCACAAGCAAGCCGGAGAGCCCAGGAGTCAGGCTTTGATGGCGTTGAAATTCACGCAGCGCACACCTATTTGATCAACCAGTTTCTGAGCCCGTATTACAACCGTCGAGAAGATGAATACGGCGGCAGTCTCGATAATCGCATGCGATTCCTATTGGAGATCTACACAGAGATCAGAAAGCTGGTCGGTGATGAATACCCGATATTGGTTAAACTGACTGCATCGGAGTTTTTTGAGGGTGGCTTAACCTTCGATGAAACACGCACCATCTGTAAAAAATTAGAAGCCATTGGTGTAGATGCGATCATCATTTCGGGCAACATTCATGGCAAAGCAAACACCATGATTGGTGAATCTTTTGATGGTCATACCCTGCAGGAAGAAGGCTATTTTCATGAATACGGCGATATAATTAGCCAGGATGTGAATGTGCCTGTAATTACTGTTGGTGGCCTGAGTGATATTGATGCTATTGAAGAGATCGCAGATAGAACCAACATTCAATACTTTGCCCTATCACGACCTTTGCTTGCTGAACCTCATTTACTCAAGCGCTGGAAAGAAGGTAACAGAGCACCAGTAGACTGTGAAAGATGCTCAAAATGCCGCACAAGACGTGGCAACTTTTGTGTCGTTCATAAGAAGAGATAATTGAGTCAGATTGCCTGGCAAACACAAACTGAAGTACCAGATCTGGTACTTCAGTTTGAACAAAGAGAGTTACCCATTTGGGTTAAAGATCTGAATCTTAATTGAAAAAACAAAAGCGGTAACTCTCATGTGAATTGATAGGTCTATTGACAGAGATCCAATTCATTGTGAATCAATACCACACACTGGGAGGCAAACAACATCTTTGGCCCTAAACTGATTTTTGTTGCTCCTAATCGCTTCAAACTGTTGAAACTCTTCTTCGGCATAGGGATATGATCTGTAAGTATAAAACAAGGGTTGCCGTTAAATTCCTGCTCACGAATAAAAGTTCCTTTTTTATCCATCATGAACAGCTGATAATCCTCAGCTAACTCCTGCACCAGTTTTTCAAAACTAATAGTCTGAACGGTAATCCCGGCTTCTACTTCACGCTTTTGCTCCTTGCTCATACCTTTGGATAGGTCTAATGCCCGGGCAACCTTATTCATAAGCGCTTGCTCATGAAAACCACCGATATTACTAATCTCATTAGCTCTGAAGCAAATGGTACGGGAAAAGTCTTGAGTGCTTTCCAGCACTAAGTAAACCACGACATCTTCGCGGTGCGATTGTGCCACAAAGATAGAGTTCATCAGAGTGTGGGCCAGAATTTCGGTGTGGGCCTCCTGACCTACTGATGCCAATAATTGCTGACTGTCGGTAGGAGCGGATCTGGCTCGTAATACAAAGGCGCGCATAGATGATTGTCCTATTGATATGAATATTGCACTTCTTATAAGTACTGATGCCTATGGTAATTTAGTCACCATACATTGTGGTCGGCTATTATCACAGCTTTAGTTGGTTATGTAACTGTAATTAACCGCGTGAACAAAATTAAAGGTATAAGACCTAACTAGAAATGTGTTCCTTTGCGTCCATCCTCACTAGAAAACGCACATTAATAGATCATTTTGGCGATATTTCCCACTCATTAGCAACGCATTTTTCTAATGAGACCTTACACATCACACTAGAGCAGTTAGCTGAAATGGCTTTGGAAAAGAACATTCAGCTCGTTACTAGGCACCTGGTGAATGAGAACGCATTGGCATGACTGTGAAATTGATAAAAGTTTGGAATAAAAGAGATTGTCACACCTCAAAGTCAGAGCCTGAATTGGTGTTAAAAAAAAATGAAAATAAATCTTTACAACGTTCAACACTAAGGTATCATTCACCTCGCTCTGTTGTTCAGATTTATTAATGAAACTCAAGTCAAAGTAAAACCTCAGAATTCCTTCGTTATTGTTGTTATCCTTAGTGTTTCCCTTAGCTTCATCGTCACATTCAATACTTCAGAACTTCAGCGCATCGCATCATCGCGATTACATTATGAATTTATATATAAGGGACACGACATGTCTAACAAAACAACTGGTATTGTAAAGTGGTTTAACGAAGATAAAGGTTTTGGTTTCATTACTCAAGACAACGGCGGCGCTGACGTTTTCGTTCACTTCCGTGCAATTGCTTCAGAAGGTTTCAAAACACTGTCTGAAGGCCAAAAAGTATCTTTCGATGTAGAACAAGGTCAAAAAGGCCCTCAAGCAGCTAACGTAGTTAAGCTGTAATTTGACAAGTTGGCGTAAGTGGTACTATCACCATTTACGCCAATTATAACCTACCATTCTAAAATTATTCATACCTCTCTTAGAAAGATAACCGTTTCAAACATCTACTCTTTTCATATTGCCATGCTCAATGGTTTGCAAAAAATTTTGGTCTCAGCAATATCGCTTGTTCATTAGCTACTCTCCGTAGTGTGCAAAAATGCCTATTTGAACTGATCTCACGAAGATAAATAACCATTTGCTATGAGATAAAGCGTTACTAACGGTTTTGAAGCTACCTTACCCCATTGAACGAACTAAATGCTGAAAGCCATTCGCTGTTAAGCTGGCTTCCATTATTGAAATGACTTGTCGGCTAGTCTCAGAACGCATGACATCAGATTGATATTTTCCATCAAGTATAAGTGAAGAAATATGCTCAATCTCGTATTCAAATCCCCCACCTCTCACGAGTGTAGTAATTTGTTGCTTCTTTCCCTGATATAAAATGTCAATGGTTCTTGGGTTCCACCACTTTTCATGGATGGTTATTTCAAGTTCAGGACCTCTAATTATGGCTTCACGCTTTAGGTTACGAGTAATAGAGGCGCAAATTTTTCCTTTGATCTCTCCCTCAAAAAGTAACTCTACATTTTCGTCTACTTCAGATTTAGCATTGTCTTTACTATGTTTCGCTGAGGGTTCTAATACTGAAGTTTTCATGAGTTGGCATAAATCAGTGTACAACCATAAAGCATACACACCCACATCTAATGTAGCCCCACCACATAAATCAGGGTTGAATATTTGCTGACTGGTATCGAACTCATGCCAGTTGCCAAACGCAGCCTCAACAGAGTCAATTTTCACATTGTTATCTTTAATAAACTGTCGCAATTCACGATAAGCAGGAAAGGCAACTGACTTCATTGCTTCGACTAAAAGTAAGCCCTTCTCTTTAGCGAGCGAAGACATTTCATCCCAGTCTTCTGTATTAGTAAAAGCAGGCTTTTCAACCAAAACGTGTTTACCGTGAGTTAAAAACAGCTCAGTCATGCTTTTATGAAAAGGATGAATTGTAGCAATGTAGACAACATCAACATTTGGGTCTTCTGCTAATGCCTGATATGAACCATAACTATTTTGACAGTTGTATTCACTGGAGAACGCCTCGGACCGCTGCAGGTCTCTTGCCGCGACAGCATATAGTTCTCCATTTTCAACATGCTGGGTAAGATCTTTTGCAAATCGATGTGCGATTTTACCTAACCCGGCAATACCCCAACGAACTTTCTTATTAGTCATACTCATACTTAATAAATCTAATTTTGGAAGTCGGATATTTAAAGCCATAAGCATTCAGTTGCTAACGCTTATTCTTCGTTCGAACCAACATAAGTAAACATCACAAGCAACATTTATACAACTATTTTTCTTTATAAAATAATAACTTAGAACAACTCACCTCCTATCTATAACTCCGGCGTCGCATACTGTTTTTGAAACTGGAGCGGTGTTAACTGAGTTTGTTTTTTAAAGTACTTCACAAAGTTACTGGCATCCTCGAAACCGAAGTCGTAAGCCATTTGCTGGGAAGTAGTATTTGTTACGACTAAACGACGTTTCATTTCAATGATGGTAAAGGCATCAACCATCTGTTTTGCGGTTAAGCCTGTTGCTAACTTACACACTTGGTTGAGCGTCTTATAGGTTGTATTAATTTGACTGGCATACCAGCTGGCATCTCGACTGTGCTGGAAGTGAGCTTGCATCAGTTCAAAAAAACGAGCGAGCTTAACGCTTTGCGCCTGTGTCAGTTGGTCATAACGAAGCTCAGGACGCAGTCGGTGCAATATCAGGGTCAGCGCAGAGAACAGATACATCACAATCAGAGGATCGGATTGATCCAATCCAATCTCAGTGATCATTTCATTAATCAATGAAGGTACTCGCTGAGAATTTAGCCCATCTAAATGCAATAAAGGGTTATGCTGGTGATTCAGGTGTGTCGGAGTAAAGTTCGGCAAGCGCATATTAGCATGCACCTGATCAAGAAATGCCTGAGTAAAGAGCATAACTTTACCTTGCGGCTTCGAGGAAAAATCAAAGGCATGAACCTGTTCTCGCTGGACAAAAATGAGCGAACCGGGTGAGAAAGCATAGTTGATGAAGTCGACCATGTGCACACCTTCACCCTGCTCAATGTAAACCAACATGAAGAAGTTTACCCGATGCGGAGTTTGAGGATCATGAGACAAGTTTTGTCTCTGGTACAGTGATGAAAGATCGAAAATTTCTAACTCAGCCTGATTGGTTTTCTCATGGTTAAAACCAATATGTGGAATGTCCATTCACCGCTCCATCCAAGACACGAAAACGCAGTGTAAAGGATGGAACTGATGAGCATCAAGTTATTAAGGTGTCCCTAGCCCATTGAACCGACAATGATGTATCCGGTGAATGACAGTACCGCAAAACTCAGTGTCAGCGGAAGTTGCGTTCTAAAGTGCCGCTCTGGCTCACAATCAGCCGCCGATGCAGCCACAATAACCGAATCTGAAATCGGCGAGCTTTGATCACCGAAAACGGCTCCCGATACTAATGCACCAATCACTAGCGCCACTTCAAGTCCAAGGCTCATTGCCATCGGAATAACAATTGGCGTCAAAATACTCACTGTCGCACCTGAGCTTCCGGTAGAAAATGAAATCACAATTCCAGCCAGGAATATGACGGCAGGCATAAACCAAAATGGAAAATTAGTCGCCAGCATACCAGCGAGGTAATGCCCTGTACCTAACAGCCCTATGATATGGCTTAGGGTAAAAGCCAGAACCAGAATGACAACAGCTGGCAATATTTGTTTAAACCCCTCCATTACCCATGCCATATACTTACCGAACACAACACCCGCTAAGCGATATATAAAGCCTGAACCAATCAATGTGATGAAACCACTCCAATAAATAGCATCACTAATAGTTCCTTTGAGCGGATTCCCGTTTCCGGTCGTTGTCATTATCAAGAATATAGAACCCAGCAGAATTGCAATCGGCATCATTAACATCATCACCGTAACAACACTAATAGTTGCTTTTTCAGCGTCGGTGCTTTCCCGTTCTTTCTGAGTTCTTTCCCTGTTAATGTTTAACGAAAAGTCATGCCTGAATATCGCTAATACCGGAACAGACAACAAAACCAGGATGGTATAAAACTGATAATGAATAGCGTCAAACAAGTAGGCCATTGACTGCCCCGAAAGGACACCTTGTTCAACCTGCGCATTAAGCAGACTGGCTAAAAACACTCCAGCCCCGCTAACAGGCAGCAACCAGGCTAAAGGAGCACCGGTACTGTTAGCCACATAAGCGAGTTTTTCCTTCGACAAATGCTGTTGGGCAAACAACGGCCGACCAACTAAACCGACCATCATCATCGAACCAATCCCTTCAAGACACATCAGAAAGCCCATCAGAAAAGTCAGGATCTGAGCTCCCTGCTGTGTGTTAACCCACTTTTTCTGCTCAGTCAGCATCAGGATGGCCTGACTAACCGCCCCCGACTGGCGAAGAACGTTAATAATGGCACCGATCACCAAAATAAAGATCAGACTTTTTACTGTACTTTCTGAGCTAAAAGTCTGAGCCACCGCATCAAAGCTCATGGTGATGCCTGTCAGTAAATCCCTTTTTAATAAAATCGCTCCGATTAACACACCAGAATAGATGGATAACAGAGCCTGTCGTGTCGTAATAGCAAGAGTAATAGCAATAATTGGGGGTAATAAGCAAACCCAAGTGTTCATGACTGGTACTTCAATATATGGGCGGGATTAGTTTGACCATGAAGCTGAATCCCCCATGGTCAAAGGAGTATAAAAATAGATAAGCGGAATAATGACTCTGATTATTTCTCAAAAACAAAGTCAGGATCGGCCAAAGCCTGCTCCGGCGTCATACTCACCTGATATTCCGGATACAATTCTGCTGTACCAAGGGTTTCATCGGTGAAAGAGGCCAGCTTACCGATCACATAAATGACGTAATTAATACCCCAACGTTCACGATCGGTTTCCGCGCCCTTCTTCGCAGTCACTTCATCACCAGCAGTATTACGGGCCTCAGTAATAAACTCAGATGAGAAGTGTTCATACTCAAAATCATAGTCAGGAAAATTAGCTTCAATCTGCTCCAGCATTTCATTTTGGCTAAGCACATTAAAATCCAGCTGAACACAGCGGTTTACTGTCCGGTCGTCAGTTAATGCCATAGCCGCAACTGCGCCGATATCATTGATGTGGTGGGTGTAAATTGGAATATCGAGATCACCAAACGTTGTGATCTTCCTGAAAAAGCGCAGGTTAGGCAGGAAGTAATCAAAAATCCCGCCGGTGTAAAAGAATGTCCAGCTTAGGCCAGACTCAAAGATCTTCTGATGCAGGGCTTTCTTATGGTCAAAGATAACCCCATCGCCCAGTTCTAAACCACGGGTATGAGCACCAAATTCAGTCGGTACAAAACGCTTCACACCAGCTTTTACCGCAGCATCTAACCATAACGGCTCTGCTTGGGTAACAATATATTTTGAACCGGGAACGGCGCAGATCAGAGTCTCGACACCTGCCAATGTTGTCGCCATCAGATCGACATCCATCATGTCCTTCACTTCTACCACTCTGGCACCCAAAGCCTGAAATTCACTTATCTTTTCAGTGTTTAGGCTTCGGGTAAGAACAAGCACATCATGGCCTAATGACAATAAATTCTTTGTTAAAGGCGTACCAACCTGCCCGGTTGCACCAATTACTGCGACAGTTTGTTTTCTGAAGGTATACATAGCTCGGCTCTCTCTGAATCCGTTTCTGATAACGCAATCAGTGTAGCTCTGAGCCCCCTGTCACCACACGGTGCAGGTACGCCAAAAAATGGTAAATATCGAACCTGAAACTGAACCTGTCTCAATTAATCCAGCCAATAGTCCTATTGCGCATATTCAATGAGGATTCACTGTTTCCACTGATGAACACTTTTAGGCTGTTCAACAGGTTCAATCTTCTTTATTTTTTAGAGCTATCAGAACAAATAAAACGAGGGAATAATGAAACTGGATGCAATCCTTTGGGATTATGATGGAACTATAGTTAACTCGGTGCCTAAAAATATTGATATCACCAAAAATATTTTATCGATTGTTGCCCCGCATTTAACCGGTGATAACCTTCCTCATTATTTACGCAGTGAAACGGCTTACCATCAAGCAAATCACGCAGCCAAAAACTGGCAGGAACTCTATATTAAATACTACGGCATGACCGAGCAGGAAATGCTGACTGCCGGTTCATTATGGGCAGAGCATCAGTTAGCGAATACCACACCAGTAAGGTTGTTCACTGGTATCGACGATGCTGTTCGCGGCCTTGCTGACGTTCCCCATGGGATCTGCTCTCAGAACTCGTCAAAAAACATCTATAACGTATTAGCCGACTCTCAGGTTGAACACTTTTTTAAAGCCGTTGTGGGATACGATGATGTCCCAAGCCATAGCCAAAAGCCATCACCGGAAGGTGGCCTTATTTGCCTGGAACAAATATTCGATACCCCAGCAAATAAAACATTAATGTATATCGGTGATCATGAAGCGGATGTTCAGTTCGCTCGCAACCTTCATGCAGCTCTAGGCCAGAATGCCAATGTTATTTCAGTCGCAGCGGCCTATAGCGGAGCCAATCCTGACAGATGGTCGGTAAAACCGGATTATGTTATTCACTCACCTCAAGAGCTGACAAACCTCTGTCATTCGCTCTGATAGAGAACATAGAGCACACCATTAAAAATAAGGGCCGTACATCCAATTACGGCCCTTATTAGATGTTGAACTACCAAACTCATTCAAAATGAATGACTGGCTCCTCAATGGATAATGTTAAAACTCTCAATAACGTATTAACCTTCACACTGAGCCAACTCCTGCCCCTTAGCAAGGTCAAAACATTCATCTGCATGTTGCTTGAGTAAAATTACAATTTTGCTATCAAGCTTGTCTTTGATAACTAAGTCGTCCAGCTTATCAATAGCCAGATTTAATGACATGCCTTCCTGATACATCCTGTCCTGTACCAATTCCTGAAAAACATCTGCGACCGCAATAATCCGGGCTTCAATACTTGAATCTTTTTCATAGGGGTAAAACGGGTGTCCAACTCCATCCAGTCCGACATGGTGAAATGCAGACCAGCTAGCTATATCTTCAAGCCCATTTACATGCCTTAAAATTTCATAGGTTTCGTAGCTGCATTGTTTCATGAAAGCGCATTCGCTGTCGGTTAAGGTTCCCGGCTGCTCAACAATGGTATCAGGTATATAACGCTTTCCGAGATCATGTAGCAGACAGGCAATTTCAATCTTTTCACACCGTTCTTTAACCAACCCAAGGGAGACCGCCAAGTATTTCGCCAAATTTGCTACCCTCACGGAATGGAGATCAGTAAACGGACTTCTCTGAGCAACAATATCAGCCATAAGTAATGCGAACTGTTTAAGCTGAGGGATATTTAAAGTTCGACTATTATCAAATTGCCCCATATCCCTTGTATAACAAGTGACATGGCGCTCCTCCAATGCTGTCCAGAAGACCTCTGATTTGGCGACTTGTTTAAACGCCCACACAAATGACGGTTCAAAATAAGTTCCGGAATATTTGGCAATAGAACTGACGACTTTTTCACTCACCGGGGATGAATCTGTTTCACTGTGAGTAGCCGCTAGAACGTCAATCCGATCGGAAATAAATATCAGGTTTGCCATTAAAGCAACTTGAGCACTGACATCTGTTCTCTCAAGATCTTCCCATGGCGTATGGTGGTAAAGCACAGGCGTGGCAAATTTAGCTAATGGTTTGAAACCATTTAATAAACGGTGACCATTTTCGCAGTGTATTTGAGCATCATTTCCGTTGAAATTATTAACAAGGTAGGAATGCATTTGTGCAGTCGATACACCACAGTCGTGCAATAAACCAAGTTCAAATGCAAATGCTATAGCCTCATCACTATATTCCAGCTGTTTTCCTAACTGACTGGCAATATAGCCTACCCGTTTACCATGGTTCCTGTCATCCATACCGACCAATGAAACCGCCGCCTCCATAGCAATTATCAATTGGCGAAGATCGACCTGTAGCCCCGAGATTCCGTTCATCTTATCTCCTTGATTTATTAATCTGCTTCCACCCCAATAAAAACTGACCTTATGTATTTCGACCCAAATAATGAATGCATCTACTATCCAGACTAGCAACAGAAAGTTTTATTGAAATAATTCAACTTATATAAATCTGAAGTGCTTCAAATATCAGAAGTAATAACCGCTTCACACTGCGATTTTCAGATATATACAGAAAGAAATTTAGGTTACTTAGATATATAGGGAAGATTGCAGGCAGCAAATCATCACCACTACTTTTTCTTAGAGCTGACTACCTGCAATCTTAATAGGTCATGCTGAACTTCAATGAGAAATGATTACCATCCGGCGATCTGGTGTTTTCAACACTGTAAAAGCATTTCAGCTCAGCCATAATAGCTGCCCCCCCCCACCAGCTTCGGTAGCTAAGTACAGGACCGAGCCCAACTCCGTGGCTTTTAAAGTCGCCTGCACTGGCACCGGAACCACTGTCTCCGCTAAGCTGGCGAAACAAGTAACCACTCACACCGATTCCGGTAAAACCACCAAGTAAGATAGCGTATTGGACATAAGTCGACGCCAGATGAAACTGAGCACCGGTGTGATAATCCGTATCCGTATTCCTGGTATTAACTGCCATACCGCTAAACAACGAAAACTCCCGGCCAACCGCAGGCTCAATATGAACCAGGCCAACAATGGGCTCGAACGTCCAATAATTAGTGCCGGTATTAGCCAGGCTTTCGGCATCATAACGTCCGGTCGGAGCATAAATATTAAAGCGAACATCCCCCCACCACGTTCTGTTGACAGCGTATGACAACATCAAGGGTGACAAAAGAATATCCCCGGCTCCGCTATCTTTATCACTCTTTCGAACGCCTGAATTTCCACTCCCTATCGTTGCTGTTACCTGTTGCGAAATATAAGGGATCTTCATCCCTGCTGAATACATCCAATCTTCGGCAATCTCCCGCCCCGGATTCCAATTCACTGCAACAGCCAGCATTTCAGATTCAATATCAACATCCGTTGCTAGAAACCTGCCAAGAGGCACAGGTGTTCCATTATGGCTCACTCTGCCCTCATGACGTCTTGTAGAAACATTTATAACCAAAGACTCTGAAGGCGAAGCACGATCAATCACCGAAGCAATACTTCCCGGCCAATAATGACTCTGTCCTGCTTCAGCCGCCACGCAAGAAACACTTCCACCCCCAAGGAGTGATACAAACAGCGGCATGATAACGGCACTTCTCAGCAGCACATTCAACATACCTTCTTCGCTATTAATACTGTTTCATTCAGCACAGCCAGCGCTACTCCGTTGGGATTATTCATCACATAGTCATAGCGTAGCCAAAACCATTCATTCAGATACCACAAGCAGAAGAAAACAAAGTAAAAATATTACTGATGAGAACATTCAGTAATAATGAGATCCCATTTATGTTCGGAAGCTTTAACCACTATTGGCTCACATAACAAAGCCTGATACGGAAAATCAGCCACCGTCTACTAACATAAACAGACAAACGTTTGGACAGATGAAGGCCCTTGCCATGAAAAAAATGATCAACCGGGTTGATGATGTCGTTTCAGATCAACTTAAAGGTTTTGCCAAAGCAAATCCGGATCTTATCGTCAGCCTGGATCCTTTCTATATCTCCAGACAAAAACCAGCCAATCCCAAAGTTGCACTCATCTCCGGCGGCGGAAGCGGTCACGAGCCAATGCACGGCGGCTTTGTCGGCCTCGGAATGCTAGACGGAGCCTGCCCGGGTGAAGTTTTTACCTCACCGACACCGGATCAAATGTATGAATGTGCCAAACAGGTCGAGAGCGGTAAAGGCATACTGTTTCTGGTCAAAAACTACACCGGGGATGTCATGAACTTTGAAACCGCCGCCGAACTGCTTCACGGAGACGGTTTTAAAGTCCAGGCTGCACTAATTGATGATGACGTCGCGGTAAAAGATAGCCTCTATACCGCCGGGCGCCGTGGCGTTGCAGGGACCGTTCTGGCTGAAAAAATACTCGGGACTGCAACAGAGCAAGGTTACAGCCTTGATGAATGCAGCAAGCTTGCCAAAAGAATCACCAATCACACGCGTTCTATCGGAATATCCCTTGCGGCATGCACGGTTCCGGCAGCAGGCATCCCCGGCTTCACGCTGGCTGATAACGAAGTTGAATTTGGTATCGGAATCCATGGTGAACCCGGCATCAAACGAATGCCCTTCACAGACAGTGACAGCATGGTAACTCAAATGATGGAACGCCTGCTTGATAACACGCCCTATGAAAGAGATGTCCGCCGCTGGGATAATGACAAGGGCGAGTGGCTTGAAGAAAAGTGGACAACCTCACCGCTGATTCAAGGCGATAATGTAATCGTTCTGGTCAATAGCCTTGGTGGCACCCCCCTTTCTGAACTGTATTGTGTTTACCGTAAAGTCGCCGAAATTGTGGAAAAGAATGGACTAAGCATAGAGCGCAACCTGATTGGCGCTTACTGTACATCACTGGATATGCAAGGGGTATCAATAACAATACTTAACGCCGATGATGAAATGTTGTCTCTCTGGGATAAACCGGTTCACACTCCGGCACTGAGGTGGGGCTGCTAATCAGAACATTTTGTTTTTTCTACGGCGACATCGTTGTCGCCGTTATTATTTCTGTTACCTAAATTGGATTCATTCACCAAATAACGATGAGAAATAAATCCATTTCATATTGAAAGTAAAAACAATACTCATTGAAAACAACAGAGTTATGTTCTGTACCTTTATATAAATCTTTCGTTAGTATGAATCTTCCGCTAATTCTTGATAATGAACTTGATCCAGCCCCTCATAAGACAATACTTCAATTATTAATAATAAAAAGGCTAGGCTGTCGTGATTAGTACAAGTAAGGGTGTTTCGTCGTTATTTATTTTTTTGATACCTTTACTTTCGGAGGCTTCAACACAGTTTCCAGTAACCGTACAACACGCCTCTTATACAATCACAGCCGAACCAGCCGAAAAACCAATAGTTCTCAATAAGATTCACCAATGGTTTGTTTCCATCAATGATACAAATGGCACCCCCGTCCAAGGATTACGTTTCGACGTTAAAGGTGGGATGCCTGAACATCGACATGGGCTGCCGACCAAACCTAAACTAATCAGTGAAGGTCAGCCGGGGCAATATATCATTGATGGCGTTAAATTTAATATGACCGGGAAATGGCTACTTGAGCTAATCGATTCGGATACTCCGATAACGTATCGAATAGAGTTTGAGTTAGACCATGCCAACAGCCAATAAAATTATCTTATGTCTTAGCTTATTTATCGGCGTAACTTTTGTTTATGTCGTTTTATACAATCAAAAAACAAGCACCGTTAGCTTAACGGAAACAGAGCGGGCGATAATTAACAACTTACGCCTACCACCTCGAAACATAGTTCAGGATGATTCAAACAAACTGTTACACAACCCCAAAGCTGAAATACTGGGAAAGTTTCTTTTTTTTGATACCGGATTAAGCCGCTCTAAACAGATTGCCTGTGTGAGCTGTCATCAACCTGAGCATTACTTCTCTCTGCCTTCAGACAGTGAGATCACACTGGATAAACAAGTTCCGACGTTACTCGGCGTCGCCAGTTTCAGCTGGTTTATGATGGATGGTCGAGCAGATAGTCTATGGGCACAGGCGCTACTTCCACTTGAAAACCATATCGAGCATGGCGGTACACGCACCCAATATGTCCAGTATGTACTGAGCCGTTACCCTGAACTCTATCAGGAGGTCTTCGGAGGCTTCCCCTATGAGCTGATAAGCGCAGATTTACCCGCGCAAGCCTCACCTTTAAGTCAGTACCCGCAAGAGCAACAAACATGGCAACAGATACCGCCTCATATACAGCAAGCCATTAATCGTGTTTTCAGCAATATCGGAAAACTACTGGCCGCTTACCAGGCAACATTGTGGCCCACTGAATCCCGATTTGATCGCTTTGTCGATCAAATCAGCACAGCAACCAACAGAACTATCGGCGAAGCCATAAGTCTCCTGACATCTGATGAAGTAGCCGGTCTGAAACTGTTTATCAGTGATCAGGGTAAGTGCCTACGCTGCCATAACGGTCCGCTTTTAACTAATGGCGACTTTCAGGCCACAACGGTTCCCACCCCTCACCCTTCAGCAGAAAAAGGCCGGCTGAAAGGCATCGAACTCGCTGTTGCTGATCCGTTCAATTGTCTAGGCATATTCAGTGACAGTAATCCATCGGAGTGTAAAGAACTCATTTACAGCAAGAGATACGGAGATGAACTTAATAGCGCCACCAAAGTACCGAGCCTGAGAAATATCGGTAAAACTGCTCCATACATGCACTCAGGGCAGTTAACCACCCTCAATGAAGTGCTTCATTACTATAACCGGGCAGCAACCCCTTTCGGCGCACACTCAGACTTAGAGCCTTTAAAACTATTGCCTTATCAACTCAACCAGCTCGAAGCATTCCTGTTAACACTGACTGAATATGACAGTCCGATACAACAACAGCAAGAAACGTCGGCAGCCACCAAATAAGAAATCAGGAGCTCTCTTATGATCAGAAACCAAACAACTAACATTTGGCGCTGGCTTCCCATCACACTGATCCCAATAGCGCTTTGCCTGAGCAGCAATTGTTTTGCTCATGTGCGCTGGTTCATCGCCGATGGCACCAACCCTGAAACCACATTGCCTTATGACACCGTCAGCCTTGCTATCGTTTTTGCAACTATAAGCCTGCTTCTGTTTGCGACAACTGTCAGTTATCTGCCATTACTGCCAAATCGCCTGAAAACAGGATTAACACATCCTGTTATCTCTGATTACCCCTGGATGTGGTATCTGTTGATCCTTGTCATTAACTGCTATCTCGCCGTCAACCTGTTAATGGGTGAGTTTCTCGCGCCAAACCTGTACTTATCACCTCAGGTCGCTATCTATGGCGTATTAATTCAGGCGGCTGCAATAGTATTGATGGCGGTTTCCGTCAGCCTGACTGGCTTTGCGATTGTGCTCACCTCTTTAGGACTCTTTGTTTTCTTCCCGTTTTTCATTGCCCTCGACTATGTATTTGAATTCTTATTTGTCGGCCTGGCTATGATTTTTATTGGCCCAAGCCTGAACAATAACGACAACAAATTTTGTATATCACTCGGACAGCATAAAAAACAGTGGCGCAGCATTGCAGTAAACCTGATCCGTATCGGACTCGGCCTTCAACTACTTGAGCTTGGCATCCACAACAAACTCATGCTGCCGGGTATGGCTCTGGCCTTTATCGATCAAAATGCCTACTACAACTTCTTCCCGCTTCTGAATTTACCTCAGGTCAGCAACCTTCACTTTGTACTTTTCGTTGGCCTTAGCGAAGCCATCCTTGGTTTACTGCTGATCACTAACCTCGCAAACAGACTCATCTATGGATTGCTACTTATGATCTTTATGCTGACATTCCTGCTATCAGGTACGGAGGAGCTGGTTGGTCATATGCCGATTTTCACTGTGTTACTCATTCTGTTTCTTGAGGCAGGGGGACCGCTGAATGTAAAACAGCCAATGTTCGGTAAAATTGAGAAAGGAAAAGCTTGAGTTTTTTAGCCTCAAAAGCAACAAAGCCCCGCCAAAAATGGCAGGGCTTTTAAATTCGGTTATGAGGCGGAACATGAATAATTTCCATGCACGAATGTCAGTGTTCGATTGACTCTTGCTTCATAAGAACAGTGAATGATACTACCAAGGATTGAGCTTGAAAATAGCGAATTGAATCAACTGATTACCTTTCACTCAATAATTTCAACAAAGCTTGCAAGGTGCTGAAAATAAAGAATTTTTAAGTTCAGTTATTCTCTAAATCTGAGAGAAAAAGCGACTCATTCACGGTAGGTCAAAAACGGAACATTTGTAAGCGGGAAATTTGATCTGAACCCCTTCATTTCTTCTGGGGGGGAACTGTCAAAGATACCTTTGAACGGCTCCGGTGCAAAGCATGTTTTCATGGAATTTGCACAATTATGCGATATATCACAATCTGGATTTTATCATCTTAACTCCGGCAAAATCGTCTGATAAAGATAAGTTGATTTCGACGCAAGGTTTCTATAGGAGGTAATTGTGTCTATCAATTCTATCGACCACACTGAGATTGCTGACGTTGCTTCTAAGTGGGATTACAAAGACGAAACTGCTTCAAACCTTTCGCCATCAAAGCGTCAACAGGCAGAAGCAAGACGTCGTATTGAAATGCTTCGCGACATTCGTGAAAGCGGCCTAACCATCGCAGAAGCGAAAGAACTGGGACTAATTCACTAATCAACCAAAGACCAATATAAACAAACAATAAAAAACGTCACCGTTCGGTAACCTGCCGTTACGCTGACTCGTATTAACCAATAACTGTCTGAAATTACAGAATTAACTATATTAATAGAAATAACCTATTAAACTCATCGGTTATTCCGACTTTGATAATACTGGGGTAGTCGTTACATTATTGCCAAACGAATATGAAAGGAACGCAATAATGACCACAATGACTACCCGATGTCCTCATTGCAAAGCAATGAACCGCCTTCCTATTGATCGCGTAAAAGATGTTGCTTCCTGCGGCGCATGCAAAGAAAAACTTCTTGATGGTAAACCTGTAGAAGGTACAGCCGACAACTTCCTTTCTTTAATTCAAGGTGAACAACCTGTCGTTGTCGATTTCTGGGCTCCGTGGTGTAACCCATGTGTTGGCTTTGCGCCTGTTTTCGAAGATGTTGCCACCGAGCGCGATGGCACAGCACGATTTGTGAAGATTGATACCGAAGCCCAGCAAGCACTGGCCGCTCAATACCGCATCCGCAGTATCCCAACCATTATGGTGTTCAAAAACGGCCAGATGATCGATACCCTGAACGGTGCGCTACCGAAGTCGCAGTTTGATCAGTGGCTGAATCAAGCACTGACGAAAGCATAACGCTATATCACTATTGCGCGATGGTGACAGCCATAGTACCTGTCACCATCGAGATTTTATCTGCCTCCTCTCCTCTTCACTCTTCACTCTTCACTCTTCACAAGACAACTTCAAAAAATGTCCTGACTACCAGTAAATCGACATTGCAGCCACATACACTGAAAGCGTTAGTGTCACCATCGCAGGAATACCGTCTTTCCAGGTATCAAAACGCAGATGGAAAAATATCGCACCAGCCGATGTCCCACACAATGCCAACGCCCCCAGCAACCCAAGCCAGCTTCCCTGAAACCAGATCGTAATTGCACCAAACATTTCAACCGTACCAACCAAAGCCATTATCTGACGGTTAAGTCCGTAGGAATAAAAAAATTCCAGTTGTTTCTCAAAGATCATCTTCTGCCAGCCAAACAGTTTTATGGAGCTAGCAAATAAGAAAAATGCGGACAAAAGCCCGATTACGACAGTTAGCATTTTTAAATCTCTCAATAACACGATTGAATCTTGAAATAAGCCTAATCGGCCACCATCATGAGCGATAGTGATTAAGGTTAATATCAGTTATGAATGAGAATAATATTGCTAAAATTGATCTCAACTTGTTGAAATCATTAAGAGCTTTGCTTGAAGAGAATCATGTCGGTCGAGCAGCTGAAAAAATGAATGTCTCCCAATCAGCCATGAGCCATACCCTTACCAGGTTGAGAAAAGTCTTCGACGACCCGCTGTTTGTTCGCACAGCTAAAGGACTGGAGCCAACCGACAGGGCTCTGGAACTGGATGGAAAGCTACGCTTCATTCTGGATGAAATTGATATTTTGCTAACTCCACCAGACTTTGATATATCCCGAGTGCAATACCGCTTCAGAATACAGACCCATGATTTTCTGGTCGCCGCTTATTTATCTGATGCATTCAGGACCATCAATAAACTGGCACCTGATATCGTTTTTGATATTCAGACCTTAGACAACAACGGCTACCAAAAGCTTGATAACGGTGAACTCGATATGATCATCGGAACAGGTTTACAGGCAAAACCCAAGTTACGCCAAAAACGCCTTGCTGAAGAAAAGCTTGTCTGTCTGCTGGATAAGCACCACCCTGCACTCAACAACTGGAATTCAGCTTCCGTTTTCCAATCTCCCCATATCAAATCCAGCCTTATTCCGGAGAGAGATGATCCTGTCAGTCAGTATGCCAACACTGAAGTTGGATCTACTAAAGATTCCGAGAACAGAAAAGTACCCCGCCGCAATATCGGCTTGTACACCGAAACACTTAGCCAACAACTTCCCCTCATATCCGGCACGGAGTTCATTGGCTTTTTGCCGGAATCACTTGCTGGTCAAGGAGAACAATTTTACGGACTGGCGATAAAGCCTAGCCCGTTTCCCCTACCAGATATCATGATCCGGAGCATCTGGCACGAGCGTCATCAAAACCATCCTGTTCATAAATGGATCCGCGATAAAATCAGTGAGGTTTTTGAACAAAAAAGGGATTAATACGCCTCTCAACTCTGCGAAAGCAGAAGCGCAACGCTTATACCAGAATCTATGGCGGGTACGGCGTTTGTCATCATGCTTAGCACTGGGAGGCTCAATGGCGAATTCAATCATAAAAAAGCCACATTCAGATGTTAAAGCAAATCTGGATGATTACCGCCGTTGCTATCGCGAGTTTGACAGTTCAAACCTAAACGGTCCCTCCCCCAAAGGACTGCCAGCAAAGAACGGCCTCAATATCTGCTATGAAGCCATTGATTGCCACCTGAATACAGAGACTGCTGATAAAATCGCGATTCGTTGGATAAGCAAAGATGATCAGGTTCGCGACTTCACCTATCGTGATCTCAGTGAGCTAACCAGCCGATTTGCCAGCGTGCTGAATACATTAGGGCTGCAACCCGGAGCTCGCATATTCAGCCTAGCAGGAAGAAAACCAGAACTTTACATCGCCGCCCTCGGCACTCTCAAAGCCGGTTGTGTTTTTACTCCGCTATTTTCCGCGTTCGGGCCAGAACCAATCCGCTCAAGAATGGAAATAGGCACAGCTAATGTGTTGCTGACAACCAAAAGCCTCTATCGCAAAAAGATCAAGGACTGGTGGCACAAACTACCAGAATTAAAGGCTATTTTAATCATTGACGGTAACGTGGAAGATGACGGCTGCCACGACCTTTCGGCTTTAATGGACGAAGCCGATCCAAACTTCTCCTGTGTTCAAACCAAACCAGAAGACATGGCACTGCTGCACTTCACCAGCGGTACGACCGGCAAACCGAAAGGAGTTGTCCATGTCCATCAGGCCGTTAGCCATCACATGTTATCTGCTTATTACGCACTGGATCTTAAGCCTGACGATGTTTACTGGTGCACCGCCGATCCGGGATGGGTTACCGGAACATCCTACGGGATCATCGCCCCGTTGTGCCTGGGCGTCACCATGCTAATTGATGAGGCCGAATTCGAGGCCGAACGCTGGTACAGCCTATTGCAGCAACACAAAGTAACGGTCTGGTACACCGCCCCTACAGCGATTCGGATGCTGATGAAAGCCGGAAGTGAACTCTGCCAGCCATATGATCTGTCAACGCTGCGCTTTATTTCCAGCGTTGGCGAGCCACTCAATCCCGAAGCCGTGGTCTGGGGATATAAAACCTTCGGCATTCCCTTCCACGACAACTGGTGGCAAACCGAAACAGGCGGGATCATGATTGCCAATTTTGCCAGTGAAGACGTAAAACCCGGTTCGATGGGCCAACCATTACCTGGCATTGAGGCCGTCATCGTCGAGCATGATCAGGACGGTAATATCAATATTATCTCATCACCGATGCAGGCCGGTGAACTCGCCCTCAAACCGGGCTTGCCATCCATGTTCCGTGGTTACCTCAACCAAGAGGAAAAGTATCGCAGTTGCTTTGAGGGCGGCTGGTATTTAAGCGGCGATCTGGCAATGCAGGATAAAGATGGCTATTTCTGGTTCGTCGGCCGTAAAGACGATCTGATCAAATCTTCCGGGCACCTGATTGGCCCGTTTGAGGTCGAAAGTGCCCTGATGGAGCACGAAGCAGTAGCCGAGGCAGGCGTGATCGGAAAACCGGATCCTGTCGCCGGAGAAATCGTAAAAGCTTTTGTGGCTCTCAAGCCGGGATTCGAGCCGGATGAAGCCCTGCTCAAATCATTAACCGGCTTTGCCCGCAAACGGCTCGGTGCCGCGGTTGCCCCGAAAGAAATCGTCTTTCGCAGCAATTTGCCTAAAACACGCAGCGGCAAAATTATGCGCCGCCTGCTCAAAGCCCGTGAACTCGGCCTGCCTGAAGGTGACATTTCGACGCTGGAAAGTGACGAAAAATAGTGAGTGACGAATAATGACCGAACGACTTCATATCAACCGAAATCACCTACTGCACCAACTAAGACAAATGCTGCGCATCCGCCGCTTTGAAGAAAAATGCGCCGAACTTTATGCCCAGGAGAAGATCCGCGGATTCCTCCACCTCTATATCGGAGAAGAGGCCATCGCGGTCGGTGTCATGAGTGCGCTCAGCGGCGAAGATCAGATTGTCGCCACCTACCGGGAGCACGGCCATGCACTGGCGCGAGGACTGACTATGGGCAGTGTCATGGCTGAAATGTACGGCAAAACCACTGGTTGCAGCCGTGGTCGTGGCGGCTCTATGCACCTGTTCGACAGACCGATGCAGTTTTACGGCGGTAACGCGATTGTCGGCGGCGGATTACCCTTGGCTACCGGGCTGGCACTGGCAAACAAAAAGCTGCAACGCCCGGCCATTGCAGCCTGTTTTTTTGGTGAAGGCGCTGTAGCCGAAGGCGAATTCCACGAAAGCCTAAACCTTGCTGCTTTATGGCAGCTTCCGGTGTTGTTTATCTGCGAAAACAACCGCTACGCCATGGGAACAGCACTGGCAATATCTGAATCCGAAACCAACATTGCCAAAAAAGCCAATAGCTACGGTATAGCTTCTGAGCAGGTCGACGGCATGAATGTGGTTGATGTCGAAGCCGCCGCTCTGGATGCCGTCGCTTATATTCAGGAGCAGCAAAAACCTTACCTGCTTGAATGCCAGACCTACCGTTTTCGCGGCCATTCCAGCTTTGACAGTCAACTATACCGTGACAAAGAAGAAATCACCCTGTGGGAAGAAAAAGGACCGGTTCGCCAGCTTATTAAATGGCTGAGAAACAACAGTCACTTTGAAGACAGCGAACTGGAAACGATTGAAAAAGAAATAGAAACAGAAATCGCCGCCGCCGTTCACTTTGCCGAAGAAAGCGACTGGGAGCCGATCGAAGACTTACACCGGGACGTCTACACACCACCACTCGACTCTTCGCGCCGAAATTCATCACAATCAGATTTGTCACAACCAGATTCTCAACAAAAATAAACAGGGCAAGCTCATGGGTTCGAGAACGTTAAGCTACCGGGAAGCACTTCGTGAAGGTCTGGAAGAAGCCCTGAGTCAGGATCCGCGTGTTTTTCTGATGGGGGAAGATGTCGGTCATTACGGCGGCTGTTATGCCGTCAGCAAAGGCTTGTTGGATCAGTTCGGACCGGAGCGAATTATCGACACCCCACTTTGCGAGTCCGGCTTTGTCGGTGTCGGCATTGGTGCCGCCCTTGGCGGAATGCGTCCGGTGGTAGAAGTCATGACCGTCAATTTCAGCCTGCTGGCAATGGATCAAATCGTCAATACAGCCGCCACCCTCAGGCATATGTCCGGCGGACAGTTTCATGTTCCGCTGGTGATCCGTATGACCTGCGGAGCCGGAAAACAGCTTGCCGCCCAACATTCGCACAGCTGGGAAAATTTCTACGCCCATATTCCCGGCCTAAAAGTCCTCAGTCCGGCGACCCATTGTGACGCGCGATACATGCTTGGACAGGCGCTGGCCAATCCGGATCCGGTGCTGATTTTCGAACATGTCATGCTGCTCAATGAATCCGGAGATGTCCCCGACATCCCTGAAGCATCAATGGAGCAGGCAATTGTCAGAAAAGAAGGCACAGATATCAGCCTGATCAGCTACGGTGGAAACCTGAAAAAAGCCCTGACAGCAGCCGGACAACTTCAGGAAATCGGAATTTCTGCAGAAGTGATCGATCTGCGCTGCCTGCGACCGCTGGATAAACCGACGCTGCTGACCAGTGTGGCGAAAACCCACCGCGCCATCATTATTGATGAAGGCTGGTACACAGGGAGCCTTGCCGGAGAAATCAGTGCCATCATCATGGAGGAAGGCTTCTGGCACCTGGACGCTCCGGTAAAGCGGATATGTACCGCAGAAGTGCCTATCCCCTACCCGAGCCACCTGGAGCAGGCCGCTCTTCCGCAAATTCCGCAGATTGTTGCCACCGCCAAAGCATTAATGGAAGGCCGCTGATGGGCAAAACAACGATTGATATCACCATGCCGTCACTGGGTGCTGATATGCGCGACGGAACACTGGTTGAATGGCAGGTTGTCGAAGGTGACAAGGTCAGTAAAGGCGACATTATTGCCGTAATTGAAACCAACAAAGGGGCAATAGACATGGAATGCTACCATTCCGGAACAATCAGCCAGATCCTTGTCCAGCCGGTTGTTTCCCTGCCAGTCGGTACAGTCTTAGCCCGCCTCGAAGTTGAAGGAGAGCTGAGCGATATCACACCGAGTTCCCCCTCAGCTCCGCAATCAGCAGAAAGCCTCAGTCAGGCTTTACCAAAGGAAGAAATGCTAACAACAGAAGCACAGGCAGCAGAAGTAATAACCAAACAGCCGGCCCAGTATGACTTATCAGAAAAGAACCTTGCCAAACCTTCCAGTCAGAAGCCGACTTCAAGGATACTTGCTTCCCCTGTCGTCAGGAAGCTAACCGCAAAAAACCGATGGGATCTGACAGCCATAAAAGGCAGCGGGCCGGACGGTGCCATATTGTTGAGAGATGTTGAAGGAATTGCCGCAAAACCAGCCTCTACATTACCAGACCCCGGCCAATCCGCCCCTAAACAGCCAGCACCTAGAAAAAAAGCATTTTCGACTCCGCTGGCAGCCGGCATCACTGGACCGGAAAGCAAAAAACGCAAACATTACAACCCGGAAGCCATGCGAACAGCTATCGCCTCAGCAATGGAGCTATCGAAACGGGAAATCCCCCATTATTATCTGTCGCTCGATATTGATGTCACTAAAACCGTTAAGTGGCTTCAGGCAGAAAATGATAAGCGTGAGCCTGATGGACGCATTTTGCTGCTCGCCCTGCTACTGAAGGCAACGGCGCAAGCACTGGCTAGATTTCCGACTCTCAATGGCTTTTATCAGCAACATCAGTTTGAACCGGGCAAAGGCATTCACATCGGTAACGCCATCAGCCTGCGAGACGGCGGTCTGGTAATTCCGGCTATTCACGATGTCGATCAACTTTCAGCTGACGCTATCATGCAAGCACTACGCGATGTTACCGAACGTAGCCGAACAGGTCACTTGCGAACCTCGGAGCTGACAGATGCCACCATTACCGTCACCAGCATCGGCGATCGTGGTTCCGACAGTGTCTTCGGGGTTATTTATCCGCCACAGGTTGCCATTGTCGGTTTCGGCCGCCTGCGCCAGGCAGCCATCGTCAAAAACGGGGAGCTTGTGATCGCCGACACTATCACTGTTACCCTCAGTGCCGATCATCGAGTGAGTGACGGCACCTTAGGCGCGAAGTTTCTCCGTGCGTTGTCAAATAACTTACAAAAACCGGAAGCATTATGAATATTGATGAAATCAGAATGATTATTATGACAGCAATACAAGGTATTGCCCCGGAAATAGAAGAGGGAGATATCGATCCGGACGAAGCTCTTCGTGACGAGTGCGATCTTGATTCAATGGACTTCCTCAACCTACTCACTGCTATCAAAAAGGCATGCGGAGTTAATATCCCCGAACAGGATTACCCGAAAGTCAGAACGCTTAGCGGCATAATCAAATACCTTCACAGCCATTTAGTTCAATAAAGAACTATTCGCAAGAATCCTAACGCTCGGCAGGCAGGTATTGCTGCAACTCATCCCAACTAAACGTCGGACCGTCTGTACAAACATACTTACTTTTCGCGTAGCAATGCCCACAGGTGCCGACACCACAATGCATTCGACGTTCGACCGACATATAAATTGAATGATCAGAAACCCCATAAGCAACCAGATATTCAGCCAGGCTAAACATCATTCCCTCAGGTCCGGCAAGCAATACAACATCCGGCAGCTCCCCGAAACTGTCGAGAACCGTCGGCATGATATCGGAAGGTGTACCACTGTATTCACTTTCGTCACCATTGGTGTCACCGTTCTCAATCATATTGAACACCGGAATAAACTGCTGCCAACGCGTCCTTTCTCTATTGAGCATCTTAGCCTGGCGATTACGAGCGCCGTACACCACAGTCAACTGAGTATAGTTTTGCTGTTGAATCAATTCATCAACTACACCAACTAAAGGCGCAAGCCCACAACCACCACCAACAACCAACACGCGTTTATCGGCGATCTTCTTCATCGGCCAGCCGACACCATATGGCCCACGCGCGCCTAGGACCTGCCCGGCTTCCTGCCGGAACAACTCTGATGTCACTGTTCCCATTTTCCGGACCAGACCATGAAAATTACCCTCTTCATCAGGGAGCCGGGTAAAAGTGAAAGGCGCTTCCCCCGCGTTCGGCAGACACAACATGAAGTACTGTCCGGTTTTGGCTTTCTGCCATTGATCTATATCTGCGCCCGGCATCAGGCGAAAGTGAAAATGCCGGGCCAGTTCGCCGTCATCATAAAAGTCAATCAACTGAATCGCGGTTGGAGTTAGGCTATGCATCGTTGACTATCCTTTTCATTATCGAATGAACCCCTATTACCCCTGGACACGCCTGCTCGCACCGACCACAACCCACGCATCCATAACGGCCGAACTCAGGTAAAAAATCATCACTGAACTTGTGATACCAGAAGCGCTTTACCCGCTCTCCGGCCTGCTCGCTCGGGTTATGGAAACTGGCTTCCCGCTGAAATCCTTCATACAGGCAAGAATCCCAGAACCTAACCTGCTCACTGGATTCGGGGGTCACATCAGCATTTTCATCAATCAATTTGTGAGTCTGGGTCCCATAACAGGAACAGGTGGGACACAAAGTTGTACAACCCGAACAGGCAAGGCACTGAACCCCGACCTTATTCCAAAAAGTTTCCGACGGTTCATCCCGGTTAATCAGTTCAATTCCCTGCTGGATATAAGAATGATCCTCAAATTCATGTTCACAATGACTCAAGCGATCCCAGCGCTGATTCATGTCATGAGAAGATGCCGGAGTCAGCGACATACCATGAATGGCATCTTTCCCCCGTGTGGTAACCGCGACCAGCAGCCAGTGTCCTTCCTCCAATGGATGAAGGATCAAATCAGCCGTTTCGTCGCGCACGCCGGGACCGGCATTGACCATATAACAAAACCCGTTTTTGCACGGGTGGGTACAGTCAATACCCACCAGCAGCGCCTGTTTGCGGCGAGCCTGATAATACGGGTCTTGTTCAAAAAACGTATCCTGATAATGGATGGCGGTTAAATCACAGCTATGCACCCCGAACAAAACAAAAGGCTCCGGCTCGGGCAATGTTTCGCGGAAAAACTGACCGTCAAAGACATACAGCGGCTCCCTTTCAGCAAAGAAGAAACCCTTAGCTGAACTCATGGGCTGTTGGTTTGTAAGCGGCGGAAAGATATCCGACTCGACCTGCTGCCAGTGAGCTTCACCTTCAGCGGTTTCCACCACCTGATAGAAACGGTGAGAATCAAACAAGTGACGTTGTAACTCACCGATCGACTCTAGCAAATATTGCTGCATCGTTATTCTTCCTCCCATAAACGCCGGACGTCCTTAGGGTCTTGCCCTGATGGCAGCGGGAATACCGCCACAGCACACGCCTTCAGCTCAGGCATTTTAGTAATCGGATCCTGCGCCGTATTCGTTAGTTGGTTAGAAGGTGCTTCTTTGAAATGGTATGGCATGCTTACCAGCCCCGGCGGCACATCATCAGTGATCATGGCGCGTGTCTCGATATAGCCACGTCGGGAACGGACACCTACAGGCGCATAGCGGGTAATTTTCAGCGAACGGGCGTCATCGGGATTGATAAACAGCACACCCGGCGGGATTTCCCGTTCAAGCAAAGGGGATTTTCGGGTCATAGAACCGCAGCCATAATGAAAATGGAGCCGGTTGGTGGTCAGCAGCAACGGATACTGATCATCTGCCGGTTCATCAATTTCAGTGTAATGAACCGGTATCAGCTTCGCTTTGCCTATCGGGAAACTGTTGCGATGGAGAATGTCTGTCCCTTCCGGCGCATCCTGATTGCATGGCCACTGCAACCCCTGCTCTCGATCAATCGCTTCATAACTCATTCCCTGATAAGAAGGCGTCAGGGATGTCATTTCATTGAACACTTCTTCACTGTTTAACCAACTAAGTTGATTACTGCCAAGACGCTCTGCCAGCGCCCTCATCCATTGCCAGTCCCCCATTGCAGAGCCGGGAGGACTGAGTGCCGGAGTGATATGCTGTACGCGGCGCTCACAGTTGGTAAAGGTGCCCTCTTTTTCGGCGAATGACGCGGCAGGAAGAATAATGTCAGCCATTTTGGCAGTTTCGGTCATACTCAACTCGGCAACTACCAGTAAATCCAATTCCTTAAGCGCCGCCCGGACATGGTTCTGATCCGGATCTGTCACTACGGGATCTTCACCAAAAAGAATAAGCGCACGAAAATCACCGGCTAACGTCGCTTTTGTCATTCCCAGTGACGTCAGCCCCGGTTGATCAGCAACGTCCCCTTCCCATGCCTGAGAGAACTTTGCCTGAGTATCGGTGCTGTCCGCCCCCTGATAACCGGGATAGACATTGGGCAGACAGCCCATATCACAGGCTCCCTGCACGTTGTTTTGTCCCCGCAGCGGGTTAATCCCGGTTCCCGGCCTGCCTATATGACCACAAGCCAACGCCAGGTTAGAAAGACCAATCACACTCTGTGTCCCGCTGACAAACTGGGTGATCCCCATACCGTAGAGGATCATGGCGCTTTTCGCCTGACTGTAAGCCTTAGCTACCTGTCGTATCTGTTCGGCACTGACACACGTTGACCTCTCAACTGACTCGGGCGTGACATCCTCAACGTTCTTCGCCAGTTCATCAAAACCTTCACAACGCTGGCTGATAAAATCCCGGTTGTGCCAGTTCTCTTTGATGATGACATGCAACATCGCATTGAGCAGAGCGATATTACTGCCCGGCCTGAGCTGAACATGCATATCAGCGACCTTGGCAAGACGAGTAACTCTGGGGTCGATGACAATCAACTTCGCCCCTTTTTGCTGCGCTTCGAATATCTGCCCGCCAAACACGCTGTGATTTTCTGTCGGATCTGCGCCGATAACGAGAATAAGATCAGTGGCAAAGATGTCTTTGGCACTATTGGTCATCGCTCCTGAACCTAATGTTTGCTTTAACCCGGCTACTGTCGGGCTGTGACAAATTCGAGCGCAGTGGTCGACATTGTTAGTTCTGAGCACCGCTCGGGCAAGCTTCTGAGCGGCGTAGTTATCTTCATTGGTGGCACGAGCACTACTGATCACCCCAACAGCAGCGGGGCCAGACTCTTCCAGCACATCCTTCAGTGAACTACTGATAGTGTCCAGCGCTTCATCCCAGGTGATTGGCTCGAAATGATCTTTGATACGTTTGAGAGGTTCAGTGATCCGGTTGTCCGGATTAATGGCATAGGCTGTGCTCCAGCCTTTTTCACAGAGTTTACCGTGGCTCATCGGATGGTTGGGCAAAGGCTCAACACCCGTGAGCATTCCCTTTTCATCGACTTTCAGGTTAATCCCGCAACCTACACCGCAAAACGGACAGACAGTTTTAACAATTGAGGAAGTCATCGTCATACACAGCCTATGTCGAGTATTGGTCTGAGTATAGCAATCATGCCGAACCTCAATAGAAGCAGGCATGAGAATAGCGCCATAAAATCAGTAAGATTAATCCTTCGGCTTAGTCGGGTTCGCCCCTCTGAGGTAAATAACATGATAAACAAGGCCCACCAGCACACTACCACCGACAAGGTTCCCTAGAATCACAGGAATCAGGTTGCCGATAAATCCCATCATGGTGACCGACTCCGCCGCAATCCCGGCATCACCGGATAATTTCAGCAGCATCGCCAACGGGATGAAATACATATTAGCGATACTGTGCTCAAAACCGGCGGCAACGAAAGCTGAAATCGGGAAGATAATCGCCACCGCTTTATCAATCACACTGCGCCCAGCCAGTGCCATCCACACCGCCATACACACCAGCACATTACAGAGCACACCGCGAAAGAAAGCGATCCAAAATGGCATGTCACACTTCGCTTCCGCAATCTTGAGATAAACCGCAGCAATCGCCCCGTTATTAAGGTCGGTATGACCGGAAAGGAAAACCAAAATCGCCAGCCCTGTCGCACCGACAAAATTAGACACACAGACAACCAGCCAGTTTTTCAGCAGCTCTGCGGTAGTAATTTTGTTATCCGCCCAAGCCATTGCTAGCAAATTATTCCCGGTAAAGAGTTCAGCCCCGGCCACAATGACCAGCAGCAAGCCCATCGAAAACATCATGCCACCAAGAACCTGCCCGGTGGCATAACTGAAAGAGGCGTCAGATTTAATCAGAGTGAAATACAAAGCACCGAGACCAATGAATGCGCCGGCCAACACCCCCAGCATCACCATAGAGAGCAGTGGTAACCTTGCTTTCGTGACTCCGAGCGTATCGACTTTCTCAGCAATTTGTTTGGGAGAAAACGCATCAAAACCGTAAAGATCAGCCATGCCAACTCCTTGGTATCAAATCTGACAAGTCCCCGTGACAAAAATAAAAAGCAACGGGGGAAATCTGCTTCTTAAGCTAGTCCAGATTGCTGTTTTATCAATATAAAGCCCTAATAAATGTGGATGATTTTGCTTTCACATTGCTGATAAACAACTCCGATAAATGTGTCAAAGCTCTCAACAATCCCGATTCCATCCTGATTATTTTATGCTGTGTGCTTAACTTAGTTTTAGTTCTTAAGGGGTTAGATGTTGGATTAAGGAGAACATGGATGAAAGACGGCCACCACCAGCAGTCAACCTCTTCGTTTCCGCCATGGCATGCTGAAACGCCAGAGCATATAACTGAAAACTTAAAATCATCATTTGAAGGCCTGAGCGAACCACAAGCTCAGGAGAGGCTGAATCGTGATGGCCCGAATAAACTCCCTGAGGCTAAACGGCGAAGTCCCTTAGTTCGCTTCCTTTACCAATTCCATAATGTTCTGGTTTATGTACTGCTTATTGCTTGTTTTACCACAGCTATTCTCGGTCATTGGCTTGATGCCGGAGTAATCCTTGGCGTCGTTCTGGTTAATGCTGTTATCGGTTTCATTCAGGAAGGCAAAGCTGAAGATGCACTCAAAGCAATACGGCAAATGCTGTCACCTAATGCGTTAGTGATCAGAAATAACCGCCAAATGACAATTCCCGCGGAAGAACTGGTCTGCGGCGATGTTGTTATGCTCCAATCCGGAGATAAAGTACCGGCTGATCTCCGACTGTTTAAAGTCAAAAGTTTCCAGATCAACGAAGCAGTACTGACAGGGGAATCTGTCACTGTGGAAAAGCACACAGATACAGTCAAATCAGATGCGATTCTTGGTGATCGTTTCTGCATGGCGTTTTCCGGCACCTTAGTTACTCATGGTCAGGCAAGCGGCATTGTCGTTGCTACCGCCTCTGATACTGAAATTGGCAGAATCAGCACTCTGGTCTCAGAAATCGAGCATGAAACCACACCGCTGTTAATTCAAATGAGTCGCTTTGCCCGCTGGCTGACCGCATGGATCCTTGCCATCGCACTGGCAACTTTCGCTATCGGAGTCTTTCTTCGTGATTATTCAGCCACTCAAATGTTCCTCGCAGCTGTCAGTATTGCGGTTGCCGCCATTCCAGAAGGCTTACCAGCCATTATGACCATCACACTGGCTATTGGTGTACAGCGCATGGCACGCCGTAATGCCATTATCCGCCGTCTGCCAGCGGTTGAGACGCTGGGCTCTGTCAGTGTTATCTGTACCGATAAAACCGGCACCATCACCCGCAATGAAATGACTGCACGTTCCATTGTCACAACAAATACTCTCTACACGCTCACCGGTACCGGATATGACCCTCATGGTGTTGTTATGGTTGGAGAGCAAACCGTTCCAGCCGACGAACAACCTTTGCTAACTGAAATAATACGCGCTGCCGTTTTGTGTAACGACGCCTCACTAGAGCAAAACAGCCATGGCTGGTGCGTGCATGGCGATCCAATGGAGGGAGCGCTTCTGGTTGCCGGATTGAAAACCGGACAGGAGCAGGACACAGAAACTAAGCAATACCCTCGGGATGATCTAATCCCGTTCGAGTCAGAACACCGATTTATGGCAACCCTGCACCACAGTCATAATCACGATCACAGCAAAGATAGCTTTATCTTCGTCAAAGGTGCCCCTGAACGGGTACTGGAAATGTGTGAACAGCAAAAAAACGACTCCTCACTTGAGCAAGTAGATCACCAGTTCTGGCAACAACAAATCGAGCAATTAGCCTCGCAGGGACAGCGTGTACTGGCTGTTGCCTACAAACTGGCACGTAAAGGCCAGAAAGAACTGAGGTTTGCTGATGTCGAGGAAGATTTCATCATGCTGGGTTTGTTCGGGTTGATTGACCCGCCAAGGGAAGAAGCCATAAGAGCAGTCAATAAGTGCAAGCAAGCAGGGATCAGAGTCAAAATGATCACCGGGGATCATGCGATGACAGCAAAAGCAATCGCCCAACGATTAAAATTACTAAATCCTGATGATGTCCTGACCGGACAACAACTTCAGCACCTCACAGACCAACAACTTCAGAACGAAGTCGATAACGTTGATGTTTATGCCAGAGTCAGTCCTGAGCATAAAGTCCGCCTGATTAACGCTCTCAAGCAAAAAAGAGCTATCGTTGCTATGACCGGTGACGGCGTTAACGATGCCCCGGCACTAAGGCGCTGTGATGTTGGCACAGCCATGGGCAAAAATGGGACGGAAGCGGCAAAAGAAGCTGCAGAAATGGTACTTGCCGATGATAACTTTGCCTCCATTGCCTATGCCGTCGAAGAAGGACGGACGGTATACGACAACCTGAAAAAAGCGATTTTGTTTATCCTACCGACCAGCGGCGGCGTTTCACTTTGTATCATTGCGGCTGTCGCCTACGGCTTTCACCAGCTCCCGCTGACCCCAGTGCAAATTCTCTGGATCAATATGATTACTACCGTCACCCTTGCCCTGTCACTTGGTTTTGAGCCTCCGGAGAGCGAGGTTATGAAACGTCCGCCACGTGATGCTGATGAACCTATGCTTGATACCCTGCTGACCTGGCGGATTATCTTTGTATCATTCATTCTTATGTGCGGAACATTAGGTATTTTTCTTTGGGAGACAGGGAACGGACAAAGCGTGGATTACGCAAGAACTGCTGCCGTGAATACTCTGGTGATGTTTGAAATCTTCTACCTATTTAATTCGCGCTATATCACCGGCTCTGTTTTTTCATGGGAAGGATTCACCGGTAATCGCTTTATTCTTCTGGCTATCGCTGTACTGATTGTTTTTCAGCTAGGCTTTACTTATCTGCTGCCTTTCCAGCTTCTGTTTTCAACGACAGCAATTGATGCAAACACTTGGTTTAACATTACTTTGATCGCCTCATCAGTGCTGTTTCTGGTGGAACTGGAAAAATATCTGGTTCGCCGTTTTCACCCTAACCGAACCAAACCGACAGACAACATTTAATACAGAGCAAACAATATGCTCCTAAACCACAGTAATAGTCATGAACTGAAGCCTGTGGCTTAGGAATTACGAGCAAACACCTACTACATCTGATTAAAAATTATCAGAAAATAAAATCATCACTTAAATATTAATAAAACCACATAACTGACGCTAATTAATATAAATTGCAATTGAAAAAGCACTCAGTCATATAACGCTTACAGCATAAGTTATCGACGAACATCTCACAAAACTATAGCAAGATGCATTTTTCAACTGCTGATTATTGATTCAGAATCAAGTAGCCATTAACTTGTGGAATCCTATTGAGAGTTTACGTACCACTACGTAAATATCTTGTTAAGTATAATGACAATGGAATTTAATAATGAAAATCAGTGATCTCATTACAGAGATAAAACAGAGTTACTATATTTCGGATAAAATCGCGGATGACATTAGTGAATTTGTATTCAATCAAGAACAGTCCGCAATATATTCTGGCTCTAAAGATCATTTCGCTGGTTTTTACATTAGAAATATCATCCGTGAGTTAAAGTCTGTCGACGACGATGCGCTTTATATCCAGCGTTTTCTAGCCGCACTTCTAAGCTCAGCATCAAATTTTGACTGGCTAGAAGCAGTAGATATTGATGAGTTAATAGCATTCTATCCAGATTTTTATACGTTGCTAGGTAACAACACAGAAGAAATTCTCGACAAAGTATTCACTCTTGATGAATGGGATGACATCAAAAAAGCCTTCTTCAAACTATCAAAAATCAGCTTCCCAGAACAGGAAGTGAGTGACTTTCTCCAACATGACAAGCACAAATCGGAAGGTTTCTATAACTACTCGCACCACCTTTACCTAAAGCTATACCTTCAACCAAAGATGAGGGAAGCCTATGATAAAAAAGACTGTGCTGAGTTTGATGCCATTTTCCGCGAGTACTTTATCGCTTGTCTTCAGGATCACAACAAAAAAATCCACAACCGTCGCGATAAGTTCAATGGCGCCTTGTACCGCACCGCATTGCCGCAGGAAGCCTTTGACCGCTTCGTAGCGCTTTTTGACGGTACAGGAAACTGGGAAACGGATCTCGAGTTCGTTGCCTCTCAACTAGCGACAGACAAAGATCGCTATTCATCCAGCGAAAAAGAAGAATTCACCCTTCTCCACGATGAAGAATTCAAGGAGTTGATTCATTTCATCCTTGATTTGGATCTATTCCATCGATTTGGCAATTCCAAATACGTATATAACTTCTCGAAAATTATCCTCGGACTGGATATCGAAACATGGATTGATCAATTACGTTTCTTCTCTTCCTACCACTACTGTGCATTCAAAAATGCAAATACATTAATGGAAGAACTGGACGATGCCATAAAGTTGTACCCTGCTCTCCAGACAAGCTTCATCCAGTACCTGATGAATTATATTAGTCAACACTATCACTGTTGCCTGAGAAATTACGAAACCCCCAAAGCAGAACACTTCACCAACAATCCACACCTGCAACTGCTGAAATTATTATGTGAACGATTCGACGCTACCAATATTTGGGATTGGTATTACAACGACAACCCAACCAAGCCAGAATACGAAATTATCCATGGGCTATTAGCTCAAATTTCAGATGCGCCAGAATTGGCAGAACGCAAGAACCTTTTCGACCAAGCCTTGCTGCGTAAATGCATTCCTTGTATCACTAAAAAAGAGCAAGACAATGACGTCCTGCTACATTTCATCCTTACAGGGGAAAATGCAGATAGCGTTGCAAAAGTCGCACTCGATAACAGCAACATTGAATACCTATCTTGGCTCTCCCAACCTTATTTTGAGCGCTTAGCGACAGTCTTCTTTAATGGCAAAAACAACAAACTGGTTGTCGACTTTGTTGATAATGCCGCCAACCAATACCAGTCAAACCCTCTTCGCCAGCTGAGCGATGTTGCAATCAAGTACCCGCACTGTGAAGCGAGTTACATGAAGGGGCTGATTGGCTACACTCAAAACATTAACAAGCAATGTAAACTCGATATTGATAGCAAAGTTTGCTATTACGAAGGGATCTACTACCCGGAGATAATGTCGAAAACTGAATTAGCCTACTTGCAGCAACATAATATTCCTTGTGTCAAACACATTGCTGCCGGCTCGGCATCCGTCAAGGCTCTGCTGCTGATCTGCCTGAAAGGCACCATTACCGATCACGATCAGGCATTACTGCTCATCGACATGCTCAAAGAAAAGCAAAAGGGCCTGAATGCCAATTTGCAAGCCTGTATTAGTTCACTGCCGGACGCACTAAAACAAGCCGTACTATCAACCATCGCAGAACAGTTGGAAGATTTCAGCGGCCAGAAGGAAATCAATGCGGTTGAGTGTCTGTGCCAAGCCTCCCTTAGCGAAGAAACCGCCCTTGACCTGCTGAATAAAGTCAGCGAGACCCAGTCTCGTACCCTGCTAATCCAGCATGGTAATATCAACTTTGTCCATCTCTACAAAACCGCCGATGGTAGTTTTGATTTGGCAGCTTACCTTGCCGAAAGCTATCAAGCACCGAAAAAACTGCCTGTCAGCGAGGAGATCCTTAATCTCATCGAAACCAAGGACGGCAGCAACGGTTACGAAGCGGCCATTCAGCTACTGCAGGTTTACCAGCATCATGAAGCCTTCGTGCCAAGTTCAGAAGGCGAAGCAATTCTGTCACAAATCACCGAAGACTCGCTCGATACCTTCATGTGCCACCTGATCAGCCAATACGCGGATAGCATCACAGCCAAGAACCGTTGGTTGCTGACAATCCCGACCCTTCACGCCAGCGTCAACACCGTCAAACTGCTAATGCCGCTTATTGAGCGCTGGGCGAATGGCTCGAAACACCAGTTGGCAGCCCATCTCATCAAACAGATGGGTGGCAGCGGACTAACTCAGGTCTACATGGGGCTGGATCGTCTGAGCCGCAATACCAAGAAACAGAGTGTAAAAGAAGCGATCCAAGAAGCCTTTGCCATCGGCGCCAGCCAAAAAGGCATTACTAAAGGTGAACTGGGTGATAGCTTGGTCGACAACATCGGCTTTGTCGACAATACCATTCCGTTATCATACTGCGGTCAGGACTTTGCTCTGATCCTCAACAAGGAGCTGAAGTTCTCTATCCGCAAACCAGACGGGAAAATTGTCAAATCCCTTCCGAAGCCGAAAGTCGATGACGATGCGCAAGCCGCGGCGGCAGTCAGCAAGCACTTCACCGATCTGAAGAAGATGCTCAAGGATATGGTGACACTGCAAACCCACCGCCTGGAAGACGCCTTTGTCGTATGGCGCCAATGGCAATACGACAAATGGGCAGAGCTGTTCCTTGCCAACCCTGTCATGAATAAGCTCGCCAGCCAGCTTGTATGGGGGATCTACGAACAAAATACGCTGACACAAACCTTCACCGTCAACCCGGCTGTTATTACCGTAGATGACGAAGCACTAGATATCGCTCCGAACAGCCATATCGGCCTGGTTCATCCAAGTGAGCTGACAGCGGAACAACTGGCCGAGTGGCTAGATTACTTCGCTGACTGGGAAATTTCGGTACTGTTCGATCAGCTATCACGCCCGATGCTGACTCTGACACCAACCGAAAAAGATCCGCTGGCCTATGTCACGAACCTGACTTTCCGCAAGTCGCCATCTACTGTGATCAACCGCCTGCGCAAAAAAGGCTGGGCTATTGGCTCAGTACGCGATGCCGGCAGCTTCGATGAGCTGTACAAGGAAATCGACGAAGGCGAACTGGGTATCGAAATCACCTTCGACGAAGCAGTATGGCACGGCGGTTATGGCTATGAATCAGACGAGAGTGACATCGCCATTGACAAGATTGAATTCTACCAAACCGGAGCCCTGCCTCGCGGCAGCTACTGCTATGCAGAACTCGATGAGCCTGAATACAAAAAGCTCAAAAAAGATATCGAGCAACTGCCACTGCGACTGGTACAGGAACTGGTTCGCGAAGCCGTCAAAGGGTATCAATAATCGATTCCACCCCGTTTATGGCATCGCTCCCGCGGCCTGAAACGGGAACTTTTTAATTAACAGCCAAAGCGATTTCCGCTTTGCCTGTATTGCATAGAGCAATATCATGAACGTACAGCGCCTGCCCGCAGAGCAGCAATACCAGAACCAACTTAACGCCCTTCGCGAAGCCGATACTTTTGCCAAACCCGCAGGCTGGCAGTTAAGCCCGAAAATGGTTCGCACCTTCATTCTTGGCAGTGAACAGTCGATTGCGGGCCAAGCCATTACCCGCAAGATCTACGGTAACGATAGTGCCGTCGAACGCGCCATTGTTACCCTGCTGGGACAGCAAGGCCTGTTACTGGTCGGCGAACCCGGTACGGCCAAATCCTTGCTTTCTGAGTTACTGACAGCAGCAATCTGCGGTAACAGCACCCTCACGGTACAAGGCAGTGCCGGCTTGTTTGAGGAAAATATCCGCTACAGCTGGAACTATGCCGCCCTGTTAAAATCAGGGCCGACGCTTGATGCCATGGTACCGGGTCCGCTCTACCAAGCGATGAAGAACGGAGCCATCATGCGCTTCGAAGAACTCACCCGCTGCCCGACTGAAGTGCAGGACAGCCTGATCCCGGTTCTTTCTGACCGTATTTTGCATATTCCCGAAATCCAGCATGAGCAGAACTACCTGCTGTCGCAACCGGGATTCAACATCATCGCCACAGCCAACCTCAATGACCGCGGTGTAAACCAAATTTCCTCTGCCCTCAAGCGCCGTTTCAACTTCGAGACACTAAAACCGCTGGCACAGCGCAAGGACCGTATTGAACTGGTACTAAGCCAAGTCAACGACAGGCTGCAATATGACGACATCGGTCTGCGCCTGGATCAAGATACCGCGACCCTGTTGGTGACCGTGTTCGACGAACTCAAAGCTGGCACGGTTGCCGGTATCGCCATTGAGTCGCCATCAACCTTGTTGTCTGTGCCGGAGGCTATCAATCTCGCCTACCATGCCGCAATGCAATGTCATTACTTCGGTGAACAAGCCATCACCCCAGCTCACCTTGCCACCTACCTGCAAGGTGCCGTGATCAAAGACAACCACAAAGACGAAGCCTGCCTGCATGATTATCTGCGTGTAATCAAACGCAAGCGTAGCAATGATCCGCTGTGGTGTTCATTCCTCGAAGGCAGCCAAGATGCCGGACGCTAACAAAATGGCTTTGGAGGCACTCAACGGCAACCCCAGCCTGATCTGGGCACCGGTTCGTCACCATAGTCCAATCTGTAGCTGGCAGTTGCTTCGACTGATCAAACGGCACAAGCCCGATGTGATTTTGATTGAAACCCCTGCCGATGCGCAGTCGCTAATCGCCTACTTGCAATCCAGCGAGACAAAACCGCCCGTGGCCGCGTACATGTACAGCATCGCCAAAGACACCCAAGCTCGACGTGGTTTTATCCCGTTCGCCCCAATGTCACCCGAATGGAATGCCCTGCAAGCAGGGAAACTACACAACATACCCTGCCAGTTTATCGATCTACCATATACCCACTGGCCTATACAGTTGGGTGAAGACGAAGACGAGGAAATTTCAAACACAGATCCGCTGCTCTACGATAGCGAAGCTACTTTCAGCCAAACCTATATCGAGGCATTGCTTGCCCAAAGTCGTTGTGAGTCATTTGACCAATGGTGGGACCGCTACTTTGAGCATCAATACTCTGCTTCAGCTGAATCCTTCTTCGAACAAATGCAGTTGTTTGGCAGCCAGATGCGTCAGCACCAAACCGATGCCGAGCCACATACCCTGCTGCGCGAACAGTACATGGCAAGCCGTATCGCGCCATGCCTCGCCGCCGGACAAAAAGTTCTGGTCGTATGTGGCGCATTCCACTGTCAGGGAATTTGGCATTTCCTCCAGCAGGAACAACCTCTTAATCTTGAGCCAGAACGCGACCAGCGATCCGGCTGCCACCTAGTCCCTTATCCGCTGTCACGGCTAAGTCACCGCCATTATGGAGCCAGCCTCAGCCACAGTGGTTACTATGCGCACTGGTGGAAAAAGCTGAAAACGGCTCCACTCAAAAAGCTCGGGACTCTAACCCGTCATGTTCACACTGAACTGGCCACTGAACTAATGAGCTTCCTTACCAGCAAAGGCCACAACGTTGCCATGCCGCAATGCGTAGACTTGGTTGTGGCCGCTGAACAACTGGCACAGCTGCGTGATATTGCCCCGGGACGAAGCGAATTCATCGAAGCTGCGCAACTGACTTTTATCAAAGAAACCCAACACGCATTCCATGCCTGGATTGATGAGTTCTTTACTGAGTCAAAAGCAGGAAGCCTTGCCAAAAATTTACCAACTGCGCCGATTGTCATCGATTTTCGTGAACGCAGTAGCCAATTGAAGCTACCTTCACAGCTGATCGACGGTGAAACCCGCAAGGAACTAGCTATCTACCGACAGGCCAACCACCTTCGGCAATCACATTTTTTGCACCAGTTGGCGTTCCTGAGTGTTCCCTACGCGACACAATTGGGTGGCCCTAATTTCGCTGACCAATCTGAATTACAGCGGGTACGGGAACAATGGTTAATCCGATTCAGCCCGGAAACCGAAAGTGCTCTTGTCGAACAGAGTCACCTTGGTAGCACGATAGAAGAAGTGATCCACAATACCCTCCGCCAGCGACTTAACCGCAGCGATATAACAAGCTACCAGAGCGTCACGTTACTGCTCGCGGCCCTGCAAATGGGCATGCCAAACTGGTTATCGCCGTTACTTACACTGGTCAAACGCCAAATCGACAGCGAAACGGATCTGACACAACTCTATCCCTCACTGTCATTACTTTTCCAGTGCCTGTCGGGCAACCGGCTGCTTGCTCACAGCCACCAGCATGAGTTTGAGCAGGTAATACAGCACAGTTTCGTTCGGCTCTGTGCCCGCCTGCCAAGACTGGTCGATCCGCGCCATGAAAAAGAACTATTACCGCTTCTGGCTGAGCTTCTGAAGCTGACGCAACAACGTGCCGATATTTGCCAACCGAGCTACCTGCAAGATGCATTAATCGCTATCCCAGCCAGCCAGTACACCCACGCCCTTCATGGTGCTTGTGCAGCCATCGCAACAGTACTATCCCAAGCAGATAACAGTCCGATTCTGGGCGACGCTCTGCAAACCGTCATCGAACAGTGCCACCGAGAGCCAGATGCTTTGGGTGATTTTTGCTATGGTATCGCCATCGCAGCTGACTATTTGCTATACCAGCAAGCCAACCTGAAACAACAATTAGATCAATTTCTAACCTCGTGCGACGAAACGCTATTCCTGCAAGTTCTGCCAGCCATGCGACGGGGATTCCTGCAACTCAATTACGATGCTTTTGCGAAAATTAGTGAACTTTGCCAGCAAAATCCCGTTCAGATCGCATCTGAAAGACAACCCGACGCCTGTGACATTGCATTGATGCAACAAATCAGACAGCACGCACTACAAGGTTTAGAGTTTTGGGGGATCGACTATGAATAATCACGAACTTTCCCGCCGCTGGCGTCTGATCCTCGGTAACCGATTTCCACAGACACTCGGCGAAGACGACATGCGCAGAGATGAATGTCTGGATGAGCTTTATGACAGGGAGTATCAGGCAAGGGTGCCATGGCACCACATCGGCGGAAGACACTCCGGCTCGCCCTGCCCGGTCGATTGGCTGCACAAAGTGCGCCGAGCCTTCCCGAAAGCAACGGCCGATATCTTGCAGCGTCACGGATTAGACCATTACGGTTTGACTGAATTGCTGATGGACGAAGAACTACTGCGTCAACAAAAGCCGGATATGGCACTGCTACAAACCTTACTGGCCTTCAAGGACAAACTACCAGAAAGCCTGTCGCCAGAGATCGAGCGTATTATCAGCACTGTATGTGAAGAGCTTGAACAAGTGTTATCACAGCCGGTTCGCAGCATGTTCAGCCGCCAACGGATCCCGCTGACACAGGCTCGTCCCATGCCCTATACCGACTGGCAACGCACGATAACGCGCAATTTGAAGCATTACCAGCCGGAAGACGACACGTTTATTCTGGAAAGACCATTTTTCTACCAGACTCAACACAACCAGATTCCGTGGGATATCTATCTGGTGATAGATCAGAGCGGGTCAATGCTCAGCGCCCTGATCCACGCTTCAGTAATTGCTGCGATATTCTGCCGCTTGCCGATGCTCAACATCCGGCTCTACCTCTTCGATACCCGGGTTGTCGATTTTACCGAACAGGCCGATTCACCACTCAATGTCCTGCTAAACGTGCAGATGGGTGGCGGAACAGACATCGGTAGTGCACTTGCCTTTACCCACAGCCAAATCGAGCACCCGCAACGTTCTATCGTTGTCCTTGTCAGCGACTTTGCCGAAGGCGGATCGCCACAGCCACTCTATCAAACTGTCGACAAGATGCAGCAAGATGGCATTACCCTCCTCGGCCTGACAGCATTGGATCAACAGGGCAATGCCCAGTACAACAACCATGTAACCGAACATTTGCTCGTGAAAGGTATGCCCATCGCATCAATGACACCGGAAAATTTGAGTCAATGGATTGCCGAGGTGATAAAAAAATGACGCTGCTAGCCTGGACCCAACAAATTACCGATGAATTCCTACTGACCTGGACCAACCGAGGCCTGCTCCGCCGTGCTAAAAAGCAAGCGACCAATGCAGATATCACTCAATGGCAGATCGAAGAAAATACAATTAGCGGCCACATTGATAGTTTTCAGATCACTCTGGCAACACCCGAACTGACTGCCTTACAATGCGATTGCGGAGCCCTTGAGCCTTGCAGCCATAAAATAGCCTTTATACTTGCTCTGCAATCCCTGCCTGCATCGCAACCCGCAGCAAGCCCCGTAGCATTCGAAATAGCCCCATGGCTTGTCGAAAACTATGCAGAGCTGGAAGCTATTTTTGGCAAGACCAAAAGCCAGAAAGCACTGACAAGCTGGCATAAAGGCGCAACCATAAAACTGAGTACTCATCCCGATCACGCACTGATCGACTGCCAGATTGGCAAAAAAACCTATCAAGTATATTTGCCCGCCCAAGTTGACTGGAGCCGCCTCGTTTGCTCCTGTCAGGAAACTCGTTGCCAACACCAAGCCTTGGCAATAATAGGACTATCGGTGCTGGAATCACGTTTCACCTTGCCTTCTGAGCAACAACAAACACAATTAAAAGAGCCTCAGCAAGAGAAAATTAAGGAGGTCGAACACTGGCTCAACCAAATACTGGGCTATGGACTGAAGAACGTCTTACCGATCCAGCTAACGCAAGGAGAGAGCTTCGTTACCGAACTGGGTCAGCACGACCTACCGAAAATCGCCACCTTGCTGGAAAAACTGCTGCGAACCCTTGATGGTGTGACCAAACGGCATCTCACCGCAACGGCTGATATTGCCCTTGAACAAATTGGACAGTTGCTGCTTTATCTGCGAGCAATTCAGGCCGCACCAAGCCAGCTCCCCCTTTACCAACTGGCAGGTCGACACAAAAGGCAATATACCCCTGTCACCTTACAGGATGTCATGGCTGTCAGCGCTGAATACTGGCATAACGAAGACGATGCCAGAGGCTACCGTTTCTACCTGTATGAACGACAAGCCGCTCGCTGGTACTGCATTAGTGAAGGTCGCAAAGCCCATATGGATCGCAGTTGGGACCACCGTGCCGCACTCAAGGGACAACGGATGATCACGGCAGACAATCAGACAGTTTCCCTACCTGAACTGACCTTGCAAAGTGTCGATTTTAAGGGCCAAGTGAGCGATAACCAGTCGTTGAAAATAGACCGCCTGCTTTCAACCCCGCAAACTATCAGTTGGGACAATTTGGTGAACGACCCGTCCTTGTCGGTCCATGCACAGTGGCAACGACTGGGAAACCAGTACAGTCAGCCTTTTTTCGACCCACTGACCGATGCATTAGGCTGGATGCTCACTGACAGCGATATGACAATAACTTGGCACTCACACCAAGCATACGGCAGCTGCACCGTAGAGACCCTATGCGGTCAAACGCTCGCCGTGACCCTTGGCACAAATAGCCAAAGGAACGCAGGATACAAGGGCCCCAAACTCTTATTCGGGCGTTGGGCGCCCAGCGTATCAGCGGTGGGATTCCATGTATTGGATATATTCACTGCAACGAACTTCAATACAAAGGCAAAAAGCCATGCACAACCATAATCTCAGCACCTTTTTCAGCCAGTGGCACCAAATCGCCCAAATTATTTGCCTGCAGGGAACCGACAACCTGACACCATCAATCCGCACCCAGCTAAAACGCTGGCAGCGGGATGCTGAACTATTGGGTCTTGTCGAAGTTCTTCCCCTTAGCCAACAGCTAACCGCTGACGCAAACAATAATACCGACTCGGCACAAGCCTTCGCCCAACTGCTGGTCCTGATGCAGGCCATGGAACGCTCAGCCATCAGTTGGCAGCTCTCTCAATAGCTAATCCATTTTTGAGCAATACGAAAAAAGGAGCGCTTTGCGCTCCTTCCAGTTATCTTTTCGCTTGAATGAGTTAAATGTTTTTCTTCGGCTCACCAGTGGCAGTCGGATTGGCAGGATCACCGCTCCATTCATACCAGCCACCATCAAACACACTGATGTCTTTCCAGCCCATCACATAGGTGTAGAAGAAAGTTTCAGAAGCTCGCCATCCGGTACCGCAGTAGAAAGAGACTTTCTGATCTTTATTGATTCCCCATGGCTGCCAATAACGCATCATGACACTTGGGCTGACCATAGTCTGATCCGGATTTCGAAAATCCTCCAGGTGCAATGAGTCAGAACCAGCATGCCCCCATTTAGAACCGACAATCCGACCTTTCGGCTTGATGTAGGTATAACCGCTGATCTTACCGATATACTCATCCCAGGTACGGATACTCACCAGTGATTTATGCTCAGGATCAGCCAGAATATCTCTCGCTTCCGGCACATCAATGATGTACTGAGGATTTGCCGGAATCTGTTTACCAAAATCAACCGGTTCAGCATGGTTGCGCATCGGTTCTGTCTGATAGCCAGCATCAACCCAGGCAGTCCAGCCGCCATTGAGTAACCGCACATCCTTAACCCCTGCGTACATCAGAATATTAGCTGCGCGAGCTGCCGGAATATTATCTCGGCCATACAAAATTACGGTTGTATCAAAGCGAATACCCAGGTTTCTGATCGTTTCTGCCAGCTTTTTATCATCAACCTTATTCCACAATGGTTCTGATTCGATATCGTTGGTATTGAGGTACTGAGCAGAAGGGATATGTGAGACCAGATATTTTGTCGGCGGACCATATGCCACTTCCACAATTGCATAGCCTTTATCCGGTGAAAAACTGACTTCCTGACCGTCAACCAGTTGCTTCAACCATGATGCAGGAACCAGTTGCTGATAGTTTTCCAATGCTTCAAGTTCGCCTTTATAGGCGGTTACATCCTCTTCGATGAGCCCGATATTCTTCATTCCCGCCTGAGCCAATCTCTGTTGCAGCTGCTGTGCTTTATCGGCTTCGCAATACAGAAAAGTGCTCTTATCCATTTGAATACCATGCTTATCAAGCAAAGTGGCAAAATCGTCTGTATTGAGTGAATCCAGCCAATCAGCATCAATATTGAACGCGCCCGGATAATGGCCTCCACGACTCTTGTCTGCTTCCGGCCAACCGTTGTAATGATTACTGGAACGGCAATCAATGACCTGATAGTCACTCGAACTCAGTTCGGCCAAATCATTGAAGCTTGCAGACATCGCCGGATAAGAAAAAATTGCAACAGAAGACAACATTAACAGTCTGTTTTTTAACATAATAAACCGCCAAATATAAAATTGATGGCATATATTACCTTATCGATATCATGGTTTATTGCTCGGTGATCACACTCCCTGAATTCCCAAAAGCTGCCATACTCTGAGCTTATATAATTAAAAATATTTATTATCACGGTTACAGGTGTGTTGCGTATGTCTGTCCAGCAAATCTTGACTGCCCGACTAAATATCTCATCAATACTGTCAACAACAATCACAGCCATTGTGCTGACAGGCTGCAGTTCATTTTCAGACTCAGATTACAACATGCACACTTACCGCTTCCACGATTCAGCCAAAGGCTTTATTAGCCTTAATGACACTCGCATTAACGGTGCAATTGTCGATAAAGGCCTTTTCTACCCTAAAAGCGCCTTCTCATTTACCTACCGTTATTGCGCAAAAAACACACAGAGTGCAGCCGCTGATATAGAAGAGTTCGATCTTCTGGCTAAAAGGGTCTGTGATGCTAACCATGGCCAACTAATCCACCAACAAACAGGAACATGGTGTGTTGATGATGCCAATACAGTACAAGAATACCCTTTGTTCTATGCCAAAATTTCAAGGACTGAATTATGGGCAGATTTATGTCTGGATGGCCCTTTTGTCACTCTGAAAGTCATAGAAAATACTGAAGCAAGCCGGGATCAGTGGTTTGAAGCAGCTCAGATTCTGGGCTATCAGCCCTACTCTTCCAACCGCAGATTAGTTGTACCTGACTCAACACACGGACACCTCTACGATGCTCCTAAGGAGCCAGTGGCAACAGAATTCTGGAACGAAGAGAGTGAATATATCTACACCCAAATCGGCGCTGTAGTCTGCCTCTATAACCGACCTGAAGATACTAATATTGGTTACACCTATCGGGGAACGGTTCACAGTGTCGGCAACGGAATGGTGAAAGTCGCCGCAACCACTAAATTGAGAGGCGATATTCGAACAGCCCCGGTATTGGAAGAAGTAGAGTGGCACCGACTGGCCTACATTACCGCCGCTGCCAACTCATGGTTTGTTTGTGGGTAGCTTAGTTTCCACTGCAATAATGTTTCTTTCGTTACTTTCATCCGTAAAATCCGCCATCATCAGCGCCTGACTCAAACACCACTGCTCACAACAAATGAGAATAGCTATCAATAACCAACAAAAAGAATAAGCAACAAAGCGCTATGCATTAATCACGAATTGAGCATTAACTCTAAAAAATAACTCTGCAATATGTTGTCTATTCAGACATATATTCTTAATTCCTACTGTCAGGTTTGTATAAAATAAATTACCTGAAATATTATCCTTAAAATTTATTCCATAAAATCATTATATATTGTTGATTTTTTAATTCACTTGGATTTATATTCAATACTTAATTGTAGGACGAAACATAAAAGGATTTATGAGAACATGCTTTATAACTCACCTTAATCACTCACCACTTTAATAAAGTGGATAATGTGAAAGGCACAAATAACTGAACAACAATAATAGTCTTATCGGGATAACCTTTAAGAACCAGACTTCTTTTATTTATTCACAAACAATCATCAACAATACCATTAACAAGCAAACCGTTAATTAATGTTGGCTTGTATTTACTATTGCTAAATGCACATAGTCAACTTCAGTTCGGTTAATCTTTTATGGTCCGGGATTATTGTACCTTTAACCAAGGAGAACAACGAAGAGCACCTAACAAAACCAAAGATAAGACACTGATTAAATTAAACAAAAATATTAAAGCCCTCAGTTGCAACTGGCAACAGAGTTGAATTACATTTACAGGAAAATTAATGCAGAACACTGTAGCAGCTCGTGTTCGGTTAATTGCGCTCGCTATTTCTTCGTTAGCATCCATATCAGCAATAGCTAATGAAAATATAGAAAGTACGAATACAAAAGAAGAAACCACCCGTTCAGAATGCTTTTTATCTGATCTTAGTGGCAGTTTAACTTTTGGGTATGACTCAAATCTTTATGATAAAAACGACTATCGTTCAGAACGTAATTTATCATGGGATATGTCACTCAATTATAAAATTGACGACAAGTACAAATTATATTTTGCGACCAGCGCTTACCGAGCATTAGAAGATAAAACAGGTGATTTTTGGAATGACTCAATCATTGGATTAAGCCATGACTCGATTTATTCCTTTGGCGAAACAGGACAAATTGGTCTTGGAGGTCAGTTAACTCTTCCAACGTCTGAAGCATCGCAGGATGATGATCTCATAACAGCAGTACGGATATCTGTTCCGGTCAGTATTGAACTGTGGGGTGCCGATTTATCACTGTCTCCGAGACTCAGAAAGAACTTTCACCGTTATAAAACAGCAGGAGGCCGTTCACTAACAGAATGGATCTACAGCCTGTATCTGGCAGCAGATTATTCGTGGGAAAAACTGGCAACCGGTATTTCATTCCTTGGCGCTAATACCGTGAGTTATCAGGGAACACGACGCAATACTTTTGACTACGGAGCATCAGCCTACATTTCATACCAATTTACAAATGTTATTTCAGGTGAACTCGGAGCCTCCTCATCTGGATTCTATACCGATGCCGAGCGAGGCACATTAGGCGATCTCGATTTATTTGATGCAGATAAAGCCGTTTTCAACGCGAGTGTTAGCTTCACTTTTTAAGGACAAATAATAAGAATGGAACACAACAACGTATTTAATAAACTGGCTCTGGTTACCGCCATCACCACCGCACTAGCAGGTTGTGGTGCTGACAATCAGGCTTATGACACACTAGAAAAGCCAAGTGCACTAATCCAGAAAAGTCAGATCAAAACCGATCAGGTTTATCTGTATATGCCATCAATGGCAAAAGCTCCGGACTATGCCGTAAGTATGGCACCATTTACTCAAGGCCAGGAAAAACTGGTGACGTTACAGTTCGCGGGCAATACAGACAGCAGCGAGAGCGGCGAGCTACAAATCAGAATGCTAAGCCCGGATGTGATCAGCCAGGATGAAATCGATCATAAAGAGCTTGGTCGCTGGACAGACGTTCAAAGCAACCAGCGTCCGATTCTCAGCATTCCCGGCGATTTCGTTGATTACCAGTGTGAAGAAGACGATTACGGCGATTGCACCAACAAAGAAGAAGAAGTTGATAATAACGAAGTGTCCTGGCAGGAACGTAAATTTTTTGTGCCCGACTTCGTCAATGCCACCATTCACGAAAAAAGCTGGGACGATTTCCAGTCATCCTGTTATACCAAATCCGGTGATCCGCACCTTGCCAAAGATCCAAAATCAAACTGGAAAGGCTATGAAGTTACCAAAGACGGCGTAATCAACTTTGAAATTGAACAAGAGTATTCAATTACGAATGACGAAAAATGTCTGTTCGATGCTTTAGGTGATTCCAATCTAGATATGGAAGACCTGTCATTCACCGTCTCTCGGTTCTATTCCCTGGTACCGCTTGATCTTGTTCGCTCACCATCACTAAGTACAGGTAAATCCGATGCCTATGAACCAATTGTTTACCAGAGAGGTGATGAAGATACATTCGGCTTCTTTGCCAATAAGCGAGGCAGACCTGATGTGGCTTATGTCGGCGGACAATTTGATCAGTCTTTTGAATACCTGCACCGATTCAATCCGAAGCTGAAATCTCTCGACTATCACTTATCAGACAGCTTCAACCTGAATGAAGATACCCTTTTCTTCAAACAAATAACGAAAGAAGTGATCGCCAAAATTAACCCTCAACTGAAACGTGTTGGAGTACCGCCAATCAGGCTGATTGAGCCATCAGGCAAGCAACCGGGCGATTTACGTTATAACGTTATCAACTTAATTGATGAGCCTCTAGACAACGGACTGGCCGGATATGGTCCGACGGCAGTTAACCCGCTAACAGGGGAAATTGTCCACGCCCACGTTAACCAATATGCCGGCGTTTTGCGCTCCATCGCAGACAGACTTTGGAACCGAATCGCTACGGACTACAACCAGGGACGAATTGCAGAGAAAATATCAGCTCCTAAAATAAACACTGAAGCAAATGTAACCGGTTCAGAAACCACAAGCAATGAGCTGAATATTGCAGCTTCACCCATTGAGATAAACCCGACGCTGGAAGAGCAGCTCAGCTCAATGCAAATGGCTCAGGAAACCAAAGAACAGGCAATTAAAGCCTATGGCGAAGAGCTGTCTCAAATTGACAGTAACCAGCCAACGGTGAAACAACTAGCGGCACTGCGCGACCTGGAAGCACGTCTTTGGTCTGAAAACAATATGTATTCAGTAAATAATCTTCGTGCCGGTGCAACGCTCAAAACATTACCAACCCGTGTAGGTGACATTACGTTCGACTACAGAGATAAAACACTATGGCGTGATGAAAGTAAAATAGGTGAACCGGGTTACCTTAAAAAATGGGATGAACTACCTGAGAGCCAAAAAGCTAAACTCAGTAAATTCCTTGCCGGAGCCTATTACACGAAAACTCTGGTTCATGAACTTGGGCATAACCTGGGTCTTCGCCATAACTTTAAAGGTAGTAATGATGAAAGTAACTACTTTAAAGAAAGTGAATTGGCAGCTCATGGCCTGAAAACAGTTCCGGGTTACTCTTCTATCATGGACTATAACCCGTCCATGCTGAATGCCCTGCCGGTTTACGGTCCGTATGACCTGGCGGCACTGCGCTTTGGCTATTCTCGTAAAGTAGAAACTAACCAAACAGCAAGTAGCACAACAGATAACACAGCGGGATCTGGTGACGCTAAATCAGGCGTGCAATCGAACTATCTCGACGTTTCACAACTGGATGAAAAGTTGAGAAATGAAGTGTTGAGCGACAGTCCTCAACTTTCAGATGACATTTATGACGGTGTTATCAAAGGGCTGAACCAAAAACTTGCCAATGGTGTAAAACTAAGGGAATTCAAGTTCTGTACTGACGAAAATGTTTCTCTGAATGAAGACTGTAACCGACATGATGAAGGTCGGAACCGTGGGGAAATTGCTGCATTCAAACAGGAACAATACGATGATGAATACTATCAGCGTACTACCCGTGGCATGAAAAAGAACTTCAGCGAAGATACCATCATGTCTTACGCTAACAGCAGAATTTCAACCTTTATGGATTGGCGCAACAGCATTCAGAACTTCGATCGCTGGAGAGAATTCATGTCTGCTAATTTTCAGGATGATTTGATGCGGCTATATGCGTATCAAGCTGATCCCTACTGCAATGATGACAGCAAGGTAACTGAGTTCAGTTATGAAATGTTCTGTGGCTCACCAAAAGCTGTAGACAGTGTTCGCGATAAGTTAGTCGATATATTGCTGACCCCTGAACACACTTGTGAACTGAAAAATAAAGCAGACGAAACTTACAGCTACCGCAGCCTGGCTAAAATCATTGGCGAGTATAAATATCGTGACAACTTCCCGATCAACCATGTTCCGGAATCCTGCTTTGATAAAGGCGTTATCAAAACCCTTGCACAATCAGATCCGAATCTGGTTGTCACCGGCGAAAGCGGTAAGTATCTAAACAGCGGCAGTGCACCTCGCCCGGCACCGGTTAACAACTATAGCAATTACATCGACTATATCGGCCACTGGCCAGATCGATTGGCCGCAGCTGCCACACTGGTTGACCGTATCGGAATGAGAAACTCGACAGAGCGTTCAACTATGGCTCTGTTTGATTTGCCAACAGTGAAAGTAATTAATGGCACACCTCGCATCTATAACACGAAGCAAGCTGTCCTTGATACCATCATCAAAGGAAGTGGGTCATCAAGCTATCCGTTCCGAGATGCTGAAGGCAACTACTATCAGGTTAAAGGTGACTTTACTGCATGGTCATGGGATCAGAAAATTGAGCGCATGCCTCTTTATGGCAGTTACTCAATTCGTGATTACTACGGTTTGCCAAAGTACGAACAGGTTCCGCTAAACAAGGCAATTCTAACTGCAATGGTGAAACATTCAGCCGGCAATATGGTTAACCAGAAAGACGAAGCATTTGCCCGCTCCATCACAATGCGGAGCGAGCCGGGCTGGCAACAAAATACCCTAAGCTATGTTCGCAACAATGGAAAAACCTATTATGCAGCGCCGGACAACGCCTATGCTCAGGATATGATTCTGTTCACCAAGGACATGGACGCCTTATATAACGCCGAAAAGGCAGGAAAAGATCTGTCAAAGGTAGCACTCAATGCTGTTGCTCTGACTGACTATCAGGATCCGGCTAAGAAAGTTCAGATGCTAAAACAATATCTGTACCAGAAGCAAAGCCTGGAAAACCTGCCAGTGTATAACACGAAAGCAACACTGGATGATGATTTACTGAATCATTAAATATCGATTCTGCTGTTAGACAGTAATATGAAATGAAAAAGCCCCGGCTAGCAATGCCGGGGCTTTTTATAACTAATTTATTCAGCAACAAATCATCATCGCAGTTCGAAGAAACGCACCTGCTCTTCTACCTGCTGGCTGACATGATTCATCTCGTTACTGCTGGCAACGGTATCTGAAGAAATCTGGGCAGCTCTGTTAGACAGATCCTGTACCACATGCATATTGGTACTGATTTCAGCGGCTACCGAGCTCTGCTCTTCCGCTGCCGTTGCGATTTGCTGAGTCTGAGCATTTACTTGCTGGATCATCGCCAGGATCTCTTCGATCATCTCATTACTTTCAACAACCCTGCCTTCTGCAGACGTCGCAATTTCAGTACTCTCAGCCATCATACTCACCGCATGCTCACAGGCAGAACTCAGTTGAGTCAGCATGGTCTCAATTTCATTCACTGAAGACTGAGATCGCTGAGCCAGGCTACGAACCTCATCAGCAACAACGGCAAAACCGCGACCCTGCTCGCCAGCACGCGCGGCTTCAATGGCTGCATTCAATGCCAGCAGGTTAGTCTGCTCAGAAATGCCACGGATCACATCAAGAATACTTTCGATCCGGCTGGACTCATCGCGAAGTTGCCCCACTACAGCCGAAGCCTTATCAAGGTTGCTCACCAGCCCCATCACCGCATCTTTAGTTTCATGAGATGATTCAATACCTTTATGAGCCAGTGCAGTCATGCTGTCAGAAGTATGCGCGGTTTCAGAAGTATTATTAGCGATATCTTTACTAGTGATAGTCAGCTCTTCAATTGCTGTCGCAGCCTGAACTGTATTATCAGAAACCTCTGTCGCAACACTTTGGATATGATTATTTGCTTCAAGCAATGTCTGGCTGTTATTCGTTACAACCGTGGTTGAACTGCTGATTGCCGCCAGAGTCTTGTTCAAGTTCTTGATGGTGATGTTCAGGGCATCGCTAAGCTGCGCAATCTCATCACCACCTTCAACATCACAATGGGTCGTCAGCTTGCCTTTCGCAAGGTCATTTGCTGCATCTTTTACCTTATTGATGTTGCGGATCATTTTATTCGAGAACCAGACAGCAACGATGCCGGCTACAGCAAGGGCAATGACCATTGAGATATAGTACATCCAGGTGGCATTATCGATAGCATCAGTCGCATCTTTATACGAAAAATCAGCCGCCTGCTTATTTATTTCTGTCAGCTCTTTGAATTGCTTATCCAGCTCGGTGTAAGAATCACGAAATGCGGCAAACACAGGAAACGGAGCTTTGTGATTCTCGCTGGCCTGCATCGCTTTTACAAAGGCATTGGTCTTATCCTGAAAAGTCCGAATTTGACGCTCCAGCTTTTCGACCAGTGCCATGTCACCATCAAACTCGCGTCTCAGCTTAGTCATCAACTCTGGCGTTTTCTTTGTTGAACGATCAATGTTCGTAATATAACCATCAACCTGATTGGTTAAATTCAACAGATAAGAAATCTGTAAGCCTCTGACATTCAACATAATATCAGTTTGCAGGCTTTTAATATTTTCAAAAGAGATAGTCGCAGAAAAAGTGTGGCTATAAAACTGATTAAAATTACTGGCTACTCGATTGTTTGCTGACTTTATAAATAGTGAGGAAAAAATGAAAATGAAAGAAATGAGAAAAACCAGAAAAAGGAGTTTGGTTTTTATCGATAGCTGTTTTATATTCATATAGCAATAAATCTCTTTTAATTATTATTTATCAAGAAATTACGTAAATAATGCAGGGTAGGTAATTTCTGGACAAATCATTTATCTCGTACTGTTAAACCGTCGCCATTTAACAGACCTGCATAATACATCGCCGCTAGGCTTGGTACAATTACAAGTTTCTTAAAAAGGAAGAGCGACTCAAAACACGAATAACACTACTATAAATAAGAGATTTCAGAATCAGACTCACATTTTTTATTATATTAATAAGGTATTGTTTTAAATATTATTCTCTAAACATAAACAGCTTACACACCTAAATTTACTGATAGGAATACAATTGTTGATATAAAAAAGGCCCGACACCACAGGAAAATGTGACATCAGGCCTTATAACATATTGTTAATATTACAGTTTAAACTTACCCACCACTGATATCAGCTGACTGTTTGCCGCCGCAAGGCTTAGTGTTTCATTCAGTGTCGCTTCTTCATTTTGAGATAATTGACTCACAATGCCTCGTATCTCATTCATATTCTGGGTAATTTCTCCGGCAACAGAGCTTTGCTGCTCTGCAGCTGTCGCAATTTGAGTATTAAGGTCATTCATATGGTTGACCGATTCTGAGATGGTATCAAGATCGCGAGCTACAAGGGATGTCGTTTCAGCAGACTTCTCACACGTCGATTTCGTCGTATCCATTGCTGTAATCGCGTCATTAGAACCGTTACGGAGATTGCTCAGAGTCTGCTCAATTTCACCAGTACTTTCCTGTGTTCTGGCCGCAAGAGCACGTACTTCGTCAGCAACAACCGCAAAACCTCGGCCTTGCTCACCGGCACGGGCAGCTTCAATCGCAGCGTTTAATGCCAGCAGGTTAGTCTGCTCAGCGATTTCACCAATCACTTTCAGAACATTGGTGATTTCCTGGGTGTCTTTTTCAATAGCAGTAATGCTGTCGGATGTTTTTCCTACTTCATCAACCAACTGCGAAACCGTGGTTGTCGCCTGTGTGACCACGTCTTTAGATTCAACAACCTGCGAGTTTGTCTTATGTGTAAACTCAGATGCCTCTGCCGCATTACTTGCCACATCGCTAGCGGTCGCACTCATTTCTTCCACTGCAGCAACAACCTGATCGGTTTCAGAGGTATGAGCAATGAGTACCTGATGATTAACTTCAGTCTGTTTTTTAAGCTCATCAACACTGTGAGAGATATGTTGTGAAGCCTGAGAAACATCACGCATCATTGTTTGCAGGTTCGCAATAAAGATATTTATTCCCTGTGAAATCTGACCAAGATCATCATCACTGGTCACAGGCAAACGACGGGTAAGGTCACCATTCCCCTGAGATAAATCCGTCACCATTTCTTTCAATGACAAGATCGGGCGGTACAGGAAGTTCAGCATAGCCACAACCAATACGATCCCAACAGCTAACATCAGCAACGAGGTGAAAATAGCATTTGTCAGCGCCTTATCCACTTCAGAATAAGCAACTGACTCATCGACACCGATAAACAGATACCAACGCTTACCGTTAACCAGTCTAATTTCACGGGAAAAAGCCACCTTGTTTACACCATTCAGTGTATAAGGCATCGTCAGATCATGATTTGCAGCCACAGCCTGCCACACATTCGCCATGCCCAGACTATCCAGACGAACACCAACCTTCAGGGCTGGAGAGTTGGATGCCAGCGCCATTCCCGACTCGTCTACAATCGAGGTCACAGCACCGGGAAAGTTCACATTCTGGACGGTTTCAGAAAGAATCGACAGCTCAATATCCCCAAGAATTACCCCGTTACTTACACGTTTCACAAGCGAGATAAGCTGCTCACCTGTTCCAGAGTCGGTATAAATGTCTGCTAGAGCCAAGCTGTTAGCCGTCATTCCCTGCTTATACCAAGGACGCACACGAGGGTCGTATTTATCTGTATCTGCAATACCGTTAATCCAGACATCATCGCTTTCATTCATGAAAGCACGGCCGTCATCCAGCCCGAAAACAACATAACTGAATCCAGAGCCCTCAGCCGTTAATTTCGCCAGCTTAACAAAACTCTCCGGAGTCAAGTTCGGATCGTAATTATCAGCAACAGACTGAACAGAGTTAGCCTTATTACTGAACCAGGTTTCGATTCTGTCTGCTTCATAAGACATAGTCGACATTGATTTATCATTCACTGCATTAATCGTACTTTCTTTCAATGAAAGATAAGCAAGCCAATTAGAAGCAAGTAGGCTTGCCGCTACTAATAATGCAACAGATATTATTATTGTTTTTTTAAACCCAAGCGAGTTCATTTATTCAGACCCTTTAATAATGGATATAACTTTATAGGGAAGAAAAGCTTAAAGCTGTATGTCACTCATACCCTAAAGCAACTCATAACAACTCAATATTAATAACTACACGCCTTTGATTGTTCTTATTGGCTATGTATGCAAAAAGTTCGCATAGTCTTCCACCATAGAAGGGCGAGAATTCTAATTAAGACGAGATAAAAAGCAAGGTTAAAGCAGTCAACTTGGTTATAGTTTCACCGCAATTAATAAAAATAACATATAAAAGTTATGTTTCACGATAAATGCACGAGGTGAATCAACTAATTTCATAAAATCGTACCGCAGAATACTGTTAATTTACATGAAGCAAATAAGACACAATAAAGGCGAATATGAAGAATTACTACAGATTAATATCAGTATGAAAATAACAAATAATAGACAATGCATTGCTGAACAATATATTTATAATACAAACGGTATTTCCATTAAGCATTTCTTTAGAGCAAGATCACATTATTTCCGCAACATGTATCATTTAAAATCTGGATTTGCGCGAATTGAGCATTTTATAATTAGTCTGTTTCACCATACCCAAAACATAAGCAACGACACTCATTAAATATTGCACCCCTTATTATTCAGGGATTTGAAGGCCATGAAGTTAACAATAAAGACGAAACTAACTGCACTCTTGTGTATTCCCCTACTCGTTCTGGGGGGATTTTTTATTGCAAGTCAATTAAATACAGAAAAAAACGTCCTGGAAGTTGAAAGTAATAATGTAAAGCGCCAGGTTGCTACATTAATGAATGACAATTTAATGGGTCAGGTTGACACAGTCAGCCGCTCCATTACGGGTTATTACGAGCAATCAAAGCTGGAAAATATTAAAAAAGATCTAGGCACAGAGATCACAACATTTCGTAATACAATTAAGCATATGTATCAGAATAGCAATTCTGTATATGATGCCAAAAACAACATTAACGCTTTTATTAATGAGTATCGCTGGGACAATGGTCGCTATATCCTTGCATATGATGCAGAAACCATTGTTAACGTTGCTAACGGTGTTAATACCGCCATTATCGGTACCAGTTCTTATGACAAAACCGATAAAAAAGGTAACTACTACGCCCGCGATATCGTTAATGCTGCTAAAAATAATGAAATTGGCTTCAGCCAATATTACTTCCTTAACCCTACTACCAACAAAGTTGAAGCAAAGATCACCGCATCTGTCTACTTTGAACCACTCAATCTCGTTATTGCTACCGGTGAATACATCAGTACCCTGAAGCAGAGCAAACTTCAGGCTGCACTAGACACCATCAGCTCCAGTAAATATGGTCAGAACGGTTACTTCTGGGTACAGGATAAAGATGGAAAAATCCTGGCTCACCCGAAAAAAGAAATTATCGGTACTGTCATTCCTTCAACGACATCTCTGATTGCTAATCAGATTCAGGGCAAATCAGATGTTTTCGTCAAAATTGCATTTGAAAACCCAACAACCAAACAAACAGAAAACAAAATGGTCTACGCCAAAAAGGTATTCCCTGAGTGGGGGTGGACCATTGCGACTGGCGCTTATGAAAGTGACATCCTGACTATTCAGAAAGGTCTGACTGACGCTACTCAGGAAATCTTTGATGAAAATGTCAACATGAGCATCACTATTACCGCAATTCTGCTAATTCTGGCAGTGATCATTGCTGTAGCCATTCTGAATGTAATTATTAAGCGTCTGGTGATCCTGAAAGAACGTATCGATACCCTTTCAACCGGCGAAGCTGACCTGACTTCTCGTATTGATGTCACTTCAGACGACGAACTGGGTGATATCGGTAATTCAGTCAACAACTTCATCAAGTACCTTCAGTCCATGATTTTGGAGATCTCTCAGGCTTCAACTCATATCACAGAAGGCATCAAAGAGCTTAACCAGCAGTCTGAACGAAACAATCAGGCACTGGCTAACCACGCATCAGAAACTGATCAGGTTGTCACCGCCATTACTGAAATGAGCTCGACCGCAGAAACCGTTGCCCAGAGTGCGACAGATACAGCATCTAACACTCAAAAAGCCAACGACGAAGCAATGTCATCAAAGACTATCGTTTCTGAGGCATCTAGCAGCGTTATTGCTCTGGTTGATGAAGTCAGCACGGCTTCTACCAGCATTAACACCATGAACGAGAGCACACAGCAAATCGTTAGCGTGCTGGGCGTGATTGGTGAAATTGCCGAGCAAACCAACCTGCTGGCACTGAATGCAGCGATTGAAGCAGCCCGTGCCGGCGAACAAGGCCGAGGCTTTGCAGTTGTTGCTGATGAAGTCCGTTCACTGGCAGCTCGCACCCAGACCAGTACCGCTGAGATCAACGAGATCCTGGCAAAACTACGTGATGATGCCTCAAGTGCTGTAGCTGCTATGGAAGTAACAAAGACCAGCTGTGAAAGCACAGCAGAAAGCACGGCAAAAGTGTCTGACAGCCTGGATGCAATGACCAGCTCAATTGTTGAAATCAACGATCTGAGCTCTCAAATCGCTACAGCCTCAGAAGAGCAAAGCTCTGTGACTGAAGAAATCAGCCGTAACATGAGCAACATTCGCGAGATGGTTTTCGAACTGACTCAAAACAGCCAGGCGACTGTCGACAGCACGCAAAACCTGTCTGCTGCGAACTCCCAGCTAAGTGCTCTGGTAAGCAAATTTAAGTTGCAGTAAGCGCACAAACAGTAACACTGAAACAAACCGCCCTTGCATAAAAACCGCTGAACAGTCAGCGGTTTTTTATTAAAAGATCTTACACTTCAAATGCCGGAATCAATGAAAGCAACGTCAGGGCACCCAAGCATAAATTAAACATCCGCTGCTTTTCAGCCGTGTTTAAATGAGCTTTAATCCAGCTTCCCAAGCATGCCCAGCAACTGTTCGCAAAGAAGCCGAACACCGTAAACACCACAACAATATTCAACACAGATAACCAATATTGCTCCGGCACACTATAACTGGTGACCAAAGCCAGGCTTGCCATCCACGCCTTGATATTACCAAGCTGGAAAACAATTGCTTGCAAAAACGAAAGCGGCGCTCCCCTGCTCTTTGAACCAGACATGCCACTGAGAAAAATCAGTTTTGCCACCAGCCAAAGCATATAGCCCAAACCAGCATAACGAAGTGACTTATAAACTACGGGATGCTGCTCCAGAGCCACCGCCAGTCCACCAGCACAAAACAGAAGCAGGCAAACAATACCGAAGCGAATCCCGACAAGATGCTTCAAAGACTGCCTTATACCAAACTGAGCGCCGGAACTGGCCAGCAGAAAGTTATTCGGCCCCGGTGTTATTGCGGTAATAAAAGCAAACAAACTCATTGCTGGCATTAAATCCCATACTGTTTTCATCCTGATTCCCTGAAATGCTGATACCTGTTTCCAACACAGCGTAACCATGGGAAACGACCAACACCTATTGTTTATTCGTCACCATGACAATTCTTCTGTTTCCTTCTGCCTCTCCCTTATTTATTCTTTAATCAAGAACAAAATGTACCCCATACAAAGGTGACAATGTTTATTCCCGACATCTCCGGCCGGCCGGGGCCTAAATTTCAGGCTTTGGCCGATGCACTGGCTGAAGCCATCGAAAGTAGCGAGCTGAAAGCTAATTCCAAACTACCTCCACAACGCATTTTGTCTTACCGGCTAGGGGTTACTGTCGGCACCATTACTCGAGCTTATCAGGAGCTTGAACGCCGGGGATTAACAGAACCTAAAGTCGGCAGTGGTACCTATGTGAAAGATCGTGAGGCTGAACAGCAGAGCTTCTACAATCCCATCACCACCCGTAGCGGTATTGATCTTGCGGTCTGCCGTCCGCTACTCCTCAGCCAACAACACCATCTCTCAACCGCATTGCAAGAACTGTCTCTTGAACCGGTCGCTCAGAAAGCCGTGCTTGATTATTACAGTGCCGATGGTTTGCTGGGCCATAACCAAATCCTTCAGCAATGGCTAAGCAAAAAGATGCGGAGCGAAATAGACAACCGTCGGCTGCTCTGGACATACGGCGGCCAGCACAGTCTGACAACCATAATTCAAGCCCTGACCCGCCCGAGCGATACCATTCTTGTTGAAGGGCTGACCTATACTGAATTTATCCGCACTTGCCAGCATTCCGAACGCAAACTGGTGCCAGTCCGAATGGATGACCAGGGTATTGATCCTGACGATCTGGAGCTGCACTGCAAAAGACACAAACCACGGCTGCTTTACCTGACACCGGCAATCCAAAACCCGACCGGTATTCAGCTCAACGACAGTCGCCGCCTGAAGGTGATTGAAATCTGCCGACGTTACAAGGTAATGATTATTGAGGATGATGTACTTTACTGCCCGCCAGAAAACCGTACTACGCCGATTGTCACTATAGCGCCGGATATTACCTTTTATGTCGGCAGCTTTTCCAAGTACTTTGCTGGAGGGCTTCGGGTCGGCTATATCGTCATGCCCCTACACTTTAAAAACACCATAGAGAAAGCCCTTCGTGCCAGTTGTATGAATATCAGCCCGCTAATGACAGATCTGGTTTGTCGCTGGCTGAGAAACGGGGCGATGGAGGCTGTCGATAATGAAATTGCAATGGAACTGAAAGCCCGTCATCGACTTTTTAATCAGTATTTCCACCAGCCCAATCCGGCAACTGTTCCGGGATTCAACTGTTGGCTGAAGCTGCCGGTGCCTTTGACCGGATACAGCTTCAGCAAGCAACTAAGTGACAAAGGCGTTGTGGTAAGAGAGGCCGAAATGTTTACCGTGGGACGTTATCCGGCTCCTGCCGCAATCAGGATATCCCTGACAGGACCATCAAGCCGCAATGAACTTAAAACCGGACTGGAGATTATCAAAAACGAAATCCAGCGAAGCAGTTAAAAGAAAGGCTATCCATACCGGTCAATCAGGACGTACGGATAGCCTGAGCACTCAGTGTTTTAACGCAATACGATGCAAAATAATATAATTACAATCGAATATCGTATTTCCTTCCGATATCAACAACAGCTGCTACTGCTACAACGTGAAGCAGACTGGCTACTGCAACTTTCGCCACGGTTACCCAAACCTTCGTCACTGTTGCCGAGATAAGTCGCTTCAGACAGGTAGAAACCGCTAAACACATCTTCAAAATCAGCAGATACAGAACGCTCTGCCAATCCTGTTGCCATTAACGCCTGCTGCCATGCCTTCACTTTCGGAAAATCAGACAGAAAATCATACTTGGTATGCTTCTCAATAATGTCAGCACGATGAAGTAAAGGCAGCCAGGCAATATCAACATTGCTCAGTGATTCACCTTTAAAGTATGGGCCGTCACCGAATACTTTCTCTGCCTTTGCAAAAGCTTTGCTGAGGTTAGCCGATCTTTCTGCCAGGGTTTCACAATCCGGGCTTCTCATTGCGCCGCACTGAACAAGATACTGCTTCGCACCCTGGTAACTCCATGCCCGATCGATTGCTCGCTGTTCTGGCGACACATCGCTCTCAAGCAAACCATAAACCTCATTGATATACTCAACGATGGCTTCTGACTCAAATAACGCAGTACCATTTTCGGTGACCAGAACAGGCACCTGTCCATTAGGAGACAAATCAAGAAACCATTGCGGCTTATCTTTCAGGCTGATGTACTCAATATCATAGGCAATATTCTTCGCTTCCAGTAAAGCTGTTACACGTTGAACAAATGGACAGATTTTAAAACTAATTACTTTGATCATCTTTTTCTCTCATTGTTTTCAAAAGTACTTATAAGACGAAGAGGAATTGAAAAAGACGAAAAAAAATCATGCTTTTTTCAGCATTTATTGCAAGAGTTTGATTTTAAATCACAATCTATGACGTTGCCGTGCTGATCAAGAGAGAGGTGGCAGCAATCTTCAAAGGATTTACGCAATAACATCCGACCTTTCTGCACCCGGGATTTCAACGTGGAATAGCTGATCCCCTGCTTTTCCGCATACTCTTTTTGAGACAGGCCATGCACATCAATTGCAGAGATCAATTCAGACACATCTGCTGGCAACGCCTGAATAAAAGGAAGCAGGCACGGAGACAGAGCTTCTTTGATATCAGAATCTTTCTGTTCATACCAAAGGTCGTCAGAACTTAGTCCACGTGTTTTTGCTTTACCCCGATAAAAATCAATGATGGCATTACTTGAAACCTGGAAAAGCCAAGACTTAATACTGTCCTGCTCTTTAATCGCATGCAGGTTTTGGTAGGTTTTATCAGAATATCCTGGAGCAAATCATCAACATCATCGGCATCAGATACCCGTGAATGTAAAAAAGCCCTGATTGCCGCCTGATACTCTTTCCAAACAAACTCGATATTCATTTGCTGCTCCGTTGAACTGCTTCTTACTTAAATACTAACCGCGCGCATGATACGCCTAATAGAAAAATAAAAAAGCCTGCACAACAACCTCCGTACCCGTTTTATCCTCCGGAAAAGATGCCGCTGCACAGGCATTTAGAAATACGCTCAGTCAGTAAGGGACTAATTCCGGTTAATCGTAATATCAGAGACGAAACCGTGTTCTGTTGCTATCAAAGCCTGTTTTAACATCATGGCTGCTTCATCCGCTGTCATAAAACTTGAGGTGTCCATTTCTTTGCCGCTGGTTGTCCAGAAATCAGTTGCCATCCCACCCGGATAAACAGCAATAAGCTTCATCGGACTCCCTTTCAGTTCCAATCGCACAGACTCCACCAGCCCTTTGACCGCCCACTTCGCGGCACAATAAGTTGATTCACCCGCCTTAGCAACCTGAGCAGCAGTAGACATCACAATCACAACATTAACTTTATGAGTACGATAACGAGCGACCAGCTCACGCAACAAATAGATAGTCGATATGACATTATTCTGAATTAAGTCATTGATAGCCTGAGGGTCTTGCTCCTCAATCGAACCAAAATACCCGCTACCTGCGCAATGGATAACCGTATCCGGCACTTGTTCCAAACCATCCAGTAATGCAGCAACAGCGGCAGGATCGTCCAAATCAGCAGGATGACTCTGCACGTCACCGCTCATTTTTCCGACCACACCTGACAAGCGTTGCTGATTACGTCCACTAAGCAGCAACGTCTCCCCGTCCGCGTTATATAACTTCGCAAGTGCCGCGCCAAGGCCGCTACTTGCCCCTGTAATCAAAATCATATTGATGCTCCAAAATCCTTCACGAACTGATTCACGTCATTTCTGTTCAGCAATCTGTATTTATCTTTTTCAAAACTTTGATAGAGCCTCTGATGAAACTCGCGTGAGTTCTTATTATGGCGGTGCTCGTATTGTGACGCCCAGGTCAGCAAGGCCTGAAAGTTTGCATCTGCCGCCTCAGGATCCAGTTGTTTTGAGCTTTCAGAGCCTCTGCTTAATAAAGCTTCATAGCAATCCTGCCATTGGAAATCGAGATAAATCATCATATCTGCGCATTCCACTAGAGGTTCGATTAAGGCACCGAAAACACCTTCAACAACCCAGTCGGATGCCTGTTTAATCTCTTCGATGGCAATAGCTACCTGTTCTTCACTACGTTTCTGGTTATAACCGCCTGGCATCCAGAAAACAGAATCGAGATTCACAACATCTGAACCATTGTTTTCTGCCAAAGCCGCTGCCAACCATGTTTTCCCGGAACCTGAATTTCCCAAAATTAAAATTCGACTCACCTTAGACTCCAATGTGTTTTTTCCTTAAAGCGCTGAATACTGGCTGCGGATCATCTCTATGAAATGCGCCACAATCAGCGAGTTATTTCTTCGGTCATAAAGCGCACACAAATCAGCCGGAAGTGACTCTTTCAACCGAATAAACTTCACGTTATCCCATTTATTGCTACTGAAACTCTCTGGCACAACAGAGATCAACTCGCTGGTAGCCACTACCGCCATAATCGTGCCGGGTTCAATCACCTCCTGCACAACCTGTGGGTGGCACCCTTTTTCCTGACAAGCATGAATGAACATTTCTGCCGAAGCTGAATTATGCGTATCGAGAAAAACAAATTCCTCATTATCCAACTCAGCAACAGAGATAACCTGCCGCCCGCTCAACGAGTGATCATCTGATACGACAACACATAAGTTTTCCCGAAACACGGTTTCAAAACAAAGCGGATGGATATTGAAAGAATCGGCATAGCGAGACAGGCCAACATCAATACTCTTATCGAGTAAACGCTTTTTCTGTTGCCGCGGAGAAAGTTCCACAAAATTAAAATGATAGTTGGGATATTGGTTTTTAAACCGTTTCAGCACCGAACCAAAACCAGCGTAAAACACGGAGCTCACAAGCCCGATATTGATAACGTTATTTTGCTCCCGTCCGACCTTAATCGCATTGTTTAACGCGCTGTCGATGGTATCGAAAATCCGCACACACTCTTTTTTCAGCTGCAAACCGACTTTGGTCAGTTCCACATTGCGCGAATCACGAATAAACAAGTCATAGCCGAGCAGTGCTTCAAGTTCTTTGATTTTCGCACTGAGCGGTGACTTAGTAATGTTTAAGCGTTCGGCTGCCTGACCAAAATGCTCATGCTGAGCGACTTCATAAAAATAGCGCAGCATTTTCAGTGAAATACGCCCTTTCGACACAAAGCTTTCTGTTATCTCGTTCTTCACCATTTTTGCAGTCCTGCACTATGGTTAGGTTTACCGCTATTTTGCATATTCTTGTTATAGACAATGTGACCTGAATAACAGCCTTTGTTGCTATTTGCCCAATTCAACCAGAGTGCTCACATTCTCGCCAAGTAACTGTTCTGTTTTTGCTGACAAACATGCTTTTTTTAGCGATTTTTCGCGAACAATAGTGAAGCTAAAGTGAAGGCCTGACCCAAAGAAGTATCAGAAGGTAACAGACATGCATAACGATCCAGTTAAAAACGCCCTTGCCACCATTCAGGCTCGTAAACCCGGCTTCCAGCCAAAGGCTGCTTTTATTTTAGGTTCCGGCCTAGGGATGTTGGCCGACGAGCTGAAAGGCAAAACAGTCATCCCTTATGAGGAGCTGGATGGTTTCCCGGTAAGCACGGTTGAAGGTCACTCAGGCGAGCTGGTACTTGGCACCATGAATGGCGTGGATGTGGTTTGCATGAAAGGTCGCGGACACTACTACGAACACCAGACAATGAAAGTAATGACTACACCGGTTCGCACGTTTAAAAAACTGGGCTGTGAATTCCTGCTGGTAACCAATGCGGCTGGCTCCCTTCGTCCTGATAAAATTGATGTTGGCTCTCTGGTGATCTTCCATGACCACATCAACACCATGCCGGAATCACCGATGACAGGCGCAAACGATGACGAATACGGGCCGCGCTTCTTCAGCCTGGCTAATGCTTATGACAAAGAGCTACGCAAAGAAGCATTCAGCGTCGCCGAAACAGAAGGAATTAACGTCAACCCGGGCGTCTTTGTTTCTTATACAGGCCCGAATTTCGAAACCGCTGCCGAAATCCGCATGATGCAGATCATGGGCGGTGATGTTGTCGGAATGTCCGTTGTACCGGAGGTGATCTCAGCCGCGCATTGCAGCTTACCGGTACTGGCAATCTGCGCGATCACCAACATGGCGGAAGGACTGAGCGATGTTAAGTTGTCTCACAAACAAACGCTAAAATGCGCAAAAATTGCGGAAGCCGATTTCATTCACCTAATCAAGGCATTCATAGATACGCATTTTAAACCGGCTGAATAACAGTTAAGTAACTGACAATTAAGTCTACTTAGAGCCTTTTATGCTGTCGGTTTGATGGCCATATTTGAACAATACCGACAGCAATTCCTCGACCAATACAGTTACTCTGTCAACTCATTAAATGCCTTATATCGGGGCAACATCTGCAATCCTTCAGCTACCGGACGATAGGTAATATACCCGCAGTAAATATTTACTCCCTTAGCAAATCCTTTATCAGTCCTGAGAGCGGTAAGGCCCTCTGATGCTATGCGAGTTATATAACCTAACGTCGCGTTGGTCAGAGCGATAGTTGATGTTCGCGGGTAAGCGCCGGGCATATTCGTGACACAGTAATGAGTCACTCCATGTTCTTTATAGACTGGCTTTGAGTGCGAGGTTGGTTTTGAAGTTTCAATACAGCCTCCCTGATCGATACTGACGTCGACAATCACACTCCCCGGCTGCATTGAAGCTACCATCTCTTTTGTCACAAGGTGCGGTGCCCTGCCCCCTGGATGCAATACACCGCCAACCAGCAGATCAGTATCAGGCAATTCGCTGGCAATAGCCTCCGGTGATGATAGAGCCACTCTGTGATTTTCCGAACGGCCCTGCTGCAAAGCACTAAAACGCTCTTTATGACGGGTAAAAATCACTACTTCACTACCGATTCCGTCAGCAACTTTTGCCGCATGACGGCCAACAACACCGTCACCCAAAACGACAACCTTACCGTAACGCTGACCTAAAACCGTCCCCAACTGCATCCCTTTGCCATCGGCAAACTTCGCCAGGTAATAACTACCGATTGTGACGGCCATATTGCCGGCAACTGCACTCATGGGAGCAAGCAATGGCAACCTGCCGTTTTCGTCCTCAACGGTTTCGTAACCAATCGCAGTGGTACCTGCCTTTAAAAGAGCTTCTGTCAAAGAAGGGGCTACACCAGCTAAGTGCAGATAGGTGAAGAGCATTTGTGATTTCAGGTAAGGATATTCACTTTCAAGCGGCTCTTTGATTTTAACCACCAGCTCGCTGTCCCAGGCCTGTGCAACATTGGTAACCTGACAACCGACCTCCTGGTATGCCTTATCAGAAAAGCCGGAACCCACACCGGCACCCGACTGCATTTTCACAATATGCCCGGCACCGACCAATTGTTCGGCACCCAGAGGCGTCAGCGCGACCCGGTTTTCTCTGTTTTTTATCTCCTTGATGACACCGATATCCACCGAGGCTTCCCCTTGTCATATTCGCAATGTATTGAGTGTAGTTCGGAAATTACCATGCACTGTTGAGCAAAAAAGACAATGCAAGAAACGTCGGTGCGATCTCATTAAAATATGAAGCATGTCGAATACATGAGCCACTTCAACTCATATAATCAAACATCTGTTTAAAAGGATTTTAATATGTTGCTATACAAAACAATCATAGGCATCAACAAACAGCTCAATAAACTAGTCAATATCCCGTTTACTCAACTGGAATCAGGCGCAGATAGTTTGACAAAAGCCGGAGAGTTAATGTCATCGGTCGGTGCGAAAAAAGCCATGATCGTAACAGGGCGATCCAGCTCAATGGCTATCATGCCGCAACTGTGCGAATCACTGAAAGCGCATGATATTGATTATGCAATTTTCAATCAGGTCATGCCGGATCCGACTATTGCTACTGTGGCAAATGGTGCAGACTTCTATAAACAATTTGAGTGTGACTCAATTATCGCCATCGGTGGAGGATCGCCAATTGACTGCGCCAAAGTCATCGGTGCCAAAGTGGTCAAAGACAGACCGGTGCGAACTATGGCCGGTAAACTGAAAATCAGAAGAAAGCTGCCACCATTCCTGGCGATTCCAACAACGGCCGGAACAGGCTCTGAAGCTACTGTCGCCGCGGTTATTACCGATCCTTCAGCACAACAGAAATTAGCTATCATAGATCCTGTGCTTCTGCCAAATTTTGCTATCCTTGACCCCAAGCTAATGACAAGCCTGCCACCGGCGATGACAGCCGCAACCGGAATGGATGCCCTTACCCATGCCATCGAAGCTTACATCGGCACTTACCACACAACACTAAGTGATAACTACGCCACAGAGGCAATACAAAAGATTTTCACCAACCTGCCAATAGCTTATGAAAATGGTCAGGACCTTAAAGCCAGAGAAGAAATGGCGTGGGCATCTTACGAGGCTGGCTGTGCTTTTACCCGGGCGTTTGTCGGCTATGTCCATGCTATAGCTCACCAACTTGGCGGGATATATCACATCGCTCACGGACAAGCTAATGCTGTACTATTGCCGGGCGTACTTCGCCTCCTGCAACCTTATTGCAGGCAAAGATTAGATAACCTGGCTGATATTATTGGCCTAACTGGAGGCGACGCATTTATTGAGGCGGTAAGCAATCTCAATAAACAACTAAATATCCCTGAAGGTTTTAAGGAACTAAAAGCCGAAGATATTCCGATGATAGCCAAACGAGCTTTGGAAGAAGCGCACGGCACATATCCGGTTCCCGGTTATTTAAGCCAGAAGCAGTGTGAACAGCTACTTCATTCATTACTGATTGAAGAAACCGAAGAAGAAGCACTGACGGTGTAACAACTGAATACACAGTTCATGAATTCATACGCTTCAGTCTAAAGCCTGTTTTAAACCTTCCACATAAGCGGGGTATGCCGAGATGGTATTATGCCCCGCTCCTTTTATTACAAATACCGCCTCCAACTGCTCACCAAAACGTTCAACCAACTTCTCACTTCTGGTTCGAGGGATAACCCGGTCATCTTCAGCAATAAAAATATACGTATCGGCGGTGATATCTTTTACCCTCTCGGAAGAAAGATATTTGTCTTTTATCAGCATGGATACCGGAAACATCCAGTAATGATCTTTCGCGACATTTTCAATACTGTCGAACGGCGTCACCAAAATCAGCTTATCCACCTTCCGGTTCGCCGCTACATATGTTGCAACGCCGGATCCCAGACTCCGCCCCATCAGAGATACAGATTCATGCTGCTTACTGATCTGCTGAAATATCTCTTTAGCATCACTATACAACGCCTGCTCTGTGGGCTCTCCGGCATTATCACCATAACCACGGTAAGGGATAAGATAGATACTGTATTGCGGCAAGACCTGCTCAAAAAAGGGAATATTGTCTTCAATGTTTTCGGCATTACCACCGTAGTAAATCAGCGCCTTCGGCAAGTCCGCATTGAGCACCCAGCCCTTCAGCTTCATGCCATTCACCAAAAAACTGATACTATCCGCCCCATATGACTGTCGTACCGGTTGCGGGAAATAGAGGAACTTTCGCTGCAAAGAACAGAAGGTCAGCGAAAAAACCACATAAATAGCCATCAAAGCAATCAAAAAACTTTTCATCTCTATCGCCTTGTTACCTGCTCTTCAACTGATAATAAACCAAAACATAGATGACAAAATTAATCGCCACGGCGGCTATGCCCAACACAATCTGTACATTGAAGTTCAGCTGCTCCGGATAGATAACAGGAATAATGTAGTGCTCAACGAATCCGCCGGAATAGCCTTGCTCACCGGCAGCCCTTCTGAGCCGGATTTCCAGCGGTGTTAACGGACAAATCCATCCTTTAAAGCTGATCAAAGCAACCCATACCGCAGCAGGAATATGGAGAAAAACAAACAGACGTCGCCACATCACCAGCAAACCGCCCAGCAAAGCAAAAATAATAAACAGCAGGTGTGCAACAACAACAAGATCAGCCAGGATACGATAAGTCAGGACTGGCTCCTTTATAAGTGAGTATTACAAGAAGAATAGCAGAGTTGTATTTGGAGCTATTGAAGATAGCTGCGAACAAAAATCCCACGGTTTGTCGAAATCAAAACCAGAAAGCTAGTGAATTAATTGAATACATTGAATAAGTCGTGTGAATATTCATTCGAGCACTTATACTCTCGCAAAATATCCAAATAAAACATAATTATGATAAAGAAAATTAATATCTTCTTTGCCGTTACGTTGGCTGTACTACTGGTTATCTCAAGTGTTATTTCTTTTAATTTCCTAGATAGCTGGAAAAACAATAACATCCAGAAAGCAAATGATGAAACAGTAAAAATTGTTACGGAAACGTTCGATTCTAAGCTTACTGAAATGCAACGTCTGACTACACAACTGGCTTTCATGCTACCGGTTAAGCAATGGGGAATCAGTTCTTCAGATATGCTGAAAAGATTTAAGAAAACCATTGCCATCAACCCGGCGATCAAAGATCTGTACATTACGGATCTGACCGGGCAGGTTTTCAGCGGACAAGAAGGCGGTTACGTCAACAAAGATGTTTATGATCCCAAACAGATGAATAAGAAATGGTATTTCGCTATTGTGGAAAACCACCACTCTTTTTATATGTCCGACCCACGAGTCAATATTTCAGGTGACTTGATTTCTGTGCTGGCTGCCCCTCTCTATGAGAATGGTCAACTCGCCGGCACCTTATCTATCGATATTAACCTCAGCAAAATTATGCCTGAACTGAACCAGGAGTACGCAATTACAGATAAGCGCGGACAGGTTCTGCTGACAGATGCAACCACGCATGATTGGCTAGAGAAAAACATTTTTGAGTTAAGACCCGAATTTAAACACGTAGACCATAAGCCTTACCTTTATAAAACCCCGAAGGGAGATGCTTTCAGCGTTTCTAAACAGTCTATTAGTAAGCATTTTGACTTGTATGCCTTTACACTACAAAACGACGCAATAGCCATGCAAAAAAGTCTGTTTACCGGGCTGATCTCACTCTTGATCTTTGTTGGTGCTTTACTTTCTGCAATCGTATTTATTGTTGTTCGCCGTGAAGTAAACAATAACCTCGGGGAAGAACCAGAAGCTCTTGCTGGTAAAATTCAGATGTTTGCAGATGGCAACATCACATCGGTAAAGTTCAATAACAATGGTTTGATTTCGAAATCACTTGGTGAAATGCAGAGTAACATCCTCAATATTGTCACCTCTGCAAACAATGCCATGGCTGATCTTTACCAGAATCAGGATCAGATTAACCTCATCATCCAGCAAAATACGGATAATGCAGATAAAGAAGTTGCTGATATTGAGCAGGTAGTCGCTGCAGCGACTGAATTATCAGCCACGGCATCAGAAGTCGCTCAAAATGCTGTCGATGCAGAAACAGCCACAAGTGCAACACTTCAAGTTATCAATAACAGTGCCACGGTATTATCACACTCAGAAACCATTTCTAACCAAGTCAACCAGTCAATTCAAGAGTCAGCAACTGTTGTGAATGAATTGAAAGAATACTCGACTCAAATCAGCTCAGTCGTCGATGTCATTAACTCAATTTCCGATCAAACCAACTTGCTGGCATTGAATGCCGCCATTGAAGCTGCCCGTGCCGGTGCTCATGGCCGCGGTTTTGCTGTGGTTGCAGATGAAGTTCGCGCACTTGCCGCTAAGACTCAAAGCTCAACTGTCGATATCCATGAACTGATTACCAAACTTCAGGAGCAGTCTGAAAAAGCTGATTCATTCATGGTAAATAGCGCAAATCTGGTTGGAGAAGCAAAAGCCATCTCCAATGAACTGAATGACGCATTTAAGGAAATCTCACACCACGTTGAGTCTATCTCCAAAATTAACGCTATGGTTGCCACTGCATCTGAAGAGCAGTCATCGGTAACTCAGGATATTTCGCAGAGAATGGGAGGCATTAACAGCAATGTGCACCAGAACCTTAACAATGCGCATGAAACAAGTAATGCGAATAGCGAAATAGCTAAGCTGACAGAAAAAGTCCAAAAGGAATTACTGTTCTTTAAAGTTTAAAAAACAATTAACAAAGGAGCCCATCAATTTTGGGCTCTATCAAATAAAATCTATCCCAACATACAGAACCGAACGACAACTTAGTAAAAAACTTAACCATAAATTCCTTCTTGGCATAAAACAATAATATTCAAATGCAACGAAGAAGTGTTTTTTTCTTGCTTTTCGTATAAAATCACACATTTCTTAAATGTTGGCTATTTACATTTATTTCCAAGGAATAAAAATGAAAACGAAAACCGGACTAAAGGCTATATCGGCTTTAATTATGACTTCAGCCCTTGTTGCCTGTGGTGGTGGCAGTGATGGTGGTAGTGGTGTAACTAACAATGCTTTCACAGCAGAAAGTGTAACAAGCAAATACACTGGAAATACGAAACTTGCAAACCTAAACCGTGATAATGCAGCTGATTTTGCAAATAGTGCCTATAGCATAACAAGTGAATTTGCTGATAAAGATGATTTATTTAGTAACCAACTTAGTATTTCTAATTTAATTGGTTCACTCGATCAAATTCCAAGCATGTCTCAGAACTGTGATCTTGGTTCTTTAAATATAGAAAATAGCCTTACCAACGGCCTTGGCTCTCTATCGATTACATTCAATAATTGCCAAACACAATCCAGTAACAACACTCAAAAAATCAACGGCAAAATGCAGCTAAAAATCAACAGTTTAGATGCGTATGGTGCCCCATATACATACTCTTCAATTTTTAGCAACTTTGCAGTTCAGGTTAATGATAATTCAACCTTTGAAAATGCCTCCACATTCATTCATGGAGAAAATAAAGTCGTAAGAGAAAACGAAGGACGTAAGTCTATTACAAACCTCGTTAACAGTATGGCATCATCTCAAAATGCAAGTGACAATGAAAATGTAATGGTTCAAAGTTTCACTGTTATTGAGAAAACTAATAGCATTAATCAAAAAGAATATAGTATGTCAGGTGAATTTTATGATGCTACACAAGGTAAGGTTAATGTAAGTACAGTAAAACCACTAATCTTTAGCTCTCCTAACCTGCTGGAATCTGGTTCATTTGTATTAACAGGCAACAATAATAGTAAAGTTAAAGTTGAAATTGATAACTATGTAACATCACTGCATGTTGACGCTGATGGTGATGACTCTTATGAATATACAGCCCCGTACTTTAGATTAGAATCGGAATAAGTAATTATTCCCATTGCTCTTAAATTTTCAACAGGCTGCTATGGGCAGCCTGTTTTTTTTAACTTTTCGCTCGAATGAGCACCTGCAATCAACTCTATAAAATAGCAAAAGTTTATTTCACGAAAACCATATTGACGTTAACAGGCACGCTCAGAAGAATTGAATTTAACTTAGCGATTTCCCGCAGCGCTTCAACGCCTTTTTCCAGACCGAACTGCTCAGCGCCTATATTTACTGGCCAGATTGTCGAAACTAAAAGGCCGCCGTTTTCTAAGCCCGTGACTTGCATTTGCGCCTTTAACTCCTGTTTCATGCCATGAAGTTCAAGAGAAAACACAACCTCTATTGCCTGTGTTTTGCCTGCCGTCATATTACTTAGCATTACCGGGTCAACATTGGCAGACAGAGTAGTTAAAGGGTATTTCTCGGTAACGAACAGCTCCTTTTTCATACGCTCATCCCGGATCGGGATTCGAGTATCGACACTGGTTAAGTCGATAGTGACACTGACTTCCCCAGCCTTAGTGATCGAGCCGCCAATATTTCGGAACTGATTATATTCAATCACAGAACCGTTCTTGACCGTCGAATAATTTACACTCGACTGAGTATTATCGAGCCGCCAGTCTGCTATCGCTCCCGTACTGACTCCCATCCCTAAAACCAGTGCAAAAAAAAGCCATACCCCATCAATCCAACGCATAAAAAAGTCCTATATTGATGTCATAATTTTATCAATATAGGACACAATTTTGCTGTCAGGATTATTATTCTTGAGCCAAATGCCTGAAAACGTTAATTCAACTTAAACCTGTTAATCATCCCGATTAATTCACCTGATACCTGCTTCAGGTTATCACTGGCACTAGCCATTTGCTCGGATTCCTGAGCAACAGAAAGCGACATATCTCTTAAGCTGACCACATTCTGATTGATATCATTTACAGTGAGACTCTGCTCTTCCGTTGCCGTAGCAATATGTTGATTCATCTCTTCAATTGTCTGCACTTCACTGTCTATCCGATTCAATGCCTCACCAGCTGAAGCCGATATTTCTGATGCATTTTCAGCTTTACTCGCCCCCTTACTCATCACTTTCACTGCATTTTCAGCACCATTTTGCAGCTTTTCGATAATCTTCTGTATTTCCAAGGTGGATTCCTGAGTTCGCTGCGAAAGGGTTCTGACCTCATCCGCAACAACAGCAAATCCCCTGCCCGCATCGCCAGCTCGAGCAGCTTCAATCGCAGCATTCAGTGCCAGCAAATTGGTCTGCTCGGCTATTCCACGTATCACTTCAAGGACGGTATCGACATTGCGGCTATCAGCCGCCAGCTGAGCGACCACCTCACTGGCATTACCGATATCCTGTGCCAATAGGTGAGCTTCATTGATGTTTCGAGCAATGGTGACTTTACTTTCCTGTGTTTCTTTAGCGGCAGATGTGCTGGCATCACTGGCTTCCACTGTCCTGCGGCTAACTTCTTCAACAGTGGCTAACATCTCAGTCATTGCCGTCGCTAACTGTTCCACATCTTTCTGTTGCTGACCCAGATTGCTGTCTACAGTACTGATCGAGGAAGACATCTGATTTGCGGAGGTTGCAACCTGCATCCCGGCATTACTGATATTCTGCATCATGGTCTGAATAGAGCAAACAAACTGATTGAAGTGCCGTGCAAGCTCAGTCAACTCACTTGCACCGTCTTCTTCAAGCCTTTGGGTCAGATCGCCTTCCCCTTTTGAAAGCTCTTCCATCGCATCAACCGTTCGCTGCAAAGGCCGGGTTATTGAACGAATGAAATAAGTCACAATGAGCGCAAGTACGGCAAGAATCAATCCAGCATTCACAAGTGAGGTCATTTCTGCGCGGTAAATATCTGCTTGCAGAGCTTCCATATTCATTCCGCTGCCGACCAGCCACTTCCAGGGGCCAAATTCGATCGCATAGCTGGTTTTAGGATCCAATTGATCTTTGTTTGAACTGTTTACCCAAACATAATCAACAAAACCACCGCCATTACGTGCCTGTTGATAAAGCTCACGAACAAAAGGCACACCACTGGGATCTTTCAGCGCCATCACATTTTTACCCAGTAACGATTTGGCACCATGAGCTAACTGCACCCCATGTTCATCGCCGATAAAAATATAATTACCATTATCAAAACGCATAGCAGACACTATATCCAGTGCCGCCCGTTTCGCCTGTTGTTCAGTCAATTCGCCGGAAACACTCAAATCATAATAGTGGCTGACTACTCCGACAGCACTCTCCACAAGCGTCCGGACACCTCTTTCATAATTGGCTCGCATATGCTCACGGCTTTTTGCGGCATTCATTAGAGTACTGGCGACTAACCCGATGGCAAATAAAACCAAAATCGCCCATACCCGAGCAGAAATACTCAGTCTTGATAACCTGCTAGTCATAACAATATTCCCTCTGTTATTTTTATGGCTAGTCAGATCCGGTCAGAACCCCAGGCAGTGAACCTAGGGAGGATTAAATAATGCTACCTCTTCAACAGCACAAGCCATCCAATACGGCATCGCGGGATTTGTGCCAATGTTCATTTGAAATTCTGTGCCCATCTCTTAGCCAACTGATTGCTATTTCAAAAGCTTTTTATATGTAATTACATACATACTAGGCAGCAATATTAGAGTATTCGCTCATTATTAAACGGAATATTTATAAAATTTGAACTTGCTCAAACTATGACCAAGAACAAAAAGTAAATAAACCTTATAAAAACCAAGGGGGTTGGGAGGATATAAAGGGAATCATTCTAGTTACTCAGCCCGCTCAAAGGACTCTGAAGGGCTGAGTTCGATAACAGAAAAGAGCTCTCTGCTGAAAAAGGTATTACGATGCTTTCTGAAGACTCTCTGGCAGCAGTTCAGCAGCAATCTGCTTAAGAAGGAAAGTCTCACGTTCAATAGACATACCTTTCTTATCGCTGTTAGCAATAGTTTCTTCGTTATGAGCAATGGCATCAAAGATATTGATCCAAACCGGCCTCATACCATTTTTGATTTCATAGTCTTCCAGGCGAGTTTCACCAAGCTCAGCATCAATGGTGCAAACATAGCAGTAAGATTCCATATGCATGATGTCGAAATCAGGCTTGTACCACGGGCGATATTCTTCATAAATACCAAAAGACGTAATATCGCGAATATTGCGGGCACCGGTTTCTTCTTCAAGCTCACGGACCAAACCTTCAACCGCATCTTCACCTTCGTCAATACCACCACCCGGCAAGGTGTAGTCGTGATAACGCTCGGTGTAGAGCATCAAAATGTCTTCACCGTTCAGGATAATGCCCCTTGCCGCCTTGCGGTGAAACATGCTGCCCTCAAGCGCTTCAATGTCAGGGTGTACGGTTGATTTAAGTAATCGCATGGCTTTGCTCATTTACATCTGTACGTCAAAGCCGTGCATTCTATCTTAAAACGTGATGATTAACACCTATAGAGGAGCCGTGTTATACCATGTGCCGATTCATTCTCTCTACCAGCCTCAGGCTCGGCGTACAATCATATATTCCCAGTGCTGTCGCCACACACTGCGCACCTAAAAAACGACGATTGAATACTTGGCCACTGTGATTAAAGACGGTCTGAAGCCCTTCTTTGAGCAATCGGGCTTTAGTACTAAATGGCGTTCTGAATTGCCACTGATTCTGGTATCGCTCTTCAACAGGTAAAGGACAAGGAATATGATCCGGATAGGTTTGCCAAGGTGTTGTCAGGGCCTGAGGATAGCAACGCTCTAGCCAATTCATATAAATGCCGTGCCACAAAGCCGATTCTGTTTTCATAGAAAACATGGCTTCAAGCACACCCCGGCTGTAAAACGGCAGACAAAAATCCAACCGGAAACGATCCATTTCCTCAAATGGTAAAGCAAGGTGATGATGCTGGTCGTTCTCCCACAAAAAAAGTTGATAAGCTTTCAGAAGCGGTAAATGGTCATATTCTGCCAGAGATTCAAGAATCGTATTTCGTAACCTTTTCTGGAGTTCATCTCCCTCCCTGACAAGCCGAGCTGGTATATATGCCATCTGCTGTTCTATATAACTATCAGCCAGTAACTCCGGGTTGCCCGAATGACAGGCATCAACAACTTTTTGAGACGTATAAATCTGGCCAACGCAAACACTGCCTCCGTTACCGGACCAAAACAAACGCGGCCGATTAAGTTCTGCGTAATAATCAAAATTATCAGCAGTCCAGTTGATACCAAGCCGCTGCTCCACCGTCAGCATTTGAGTATCTGAAACATAAATTCTGTGCAACGGAATTTTCTGAGCATCAGCAAAACTCTGGCTCAATAACTCATCCTGACTTTCACCTCGAGAAAAGTTAAGGCACTCCAGTCCCACGCCCTGCCGCTTCAACTCAGTCGCAATTAATCTGGAGTCCAGGCCGCCGGATAACGTACTAACTGTATTCCTGTCATCCCCTAGATAAAGACTAACGGTATGTTTGAAATTGCGATCCAGCCTTTTAATACCATCATCCAGCGAGCAATCTCCGTACGGTGCATCAGCCCAACGGAAAATGCGCTCACGCTTCATTCCTTTTGAGGTTATCGTCATCATTTCACCGGGCCTTGCAACCCTGACTTGCTGATAGCGCGTTTTGTCGCCCAAGGTGTAAGCCAGCGTTGCCAGCTCTGCAACAGCATCAAGGTTAGTGTCGAGAGATATCTCAAGGTGAGGGAAAAGACGAAGACATGAGCTGAAAATAACAGCTCCCTTATAAACCGCATAATAGTAAGGCCTCAGCGCCAAAGTATCGCAGTAAACCCGAAGTTCATTGCGGGTTTTACGGTATTGAAAAGCGCAATATGTCCCCTGAGCCTGCTCCAGAACTGATTTCCAGTCATTGGCAGTAAGTAGAGTGTTAAGATCATGCGTTATGGAAGATGACAGAAGTGGATGACCAGTAACAGCTGCCAGCATCTGCTCATTTTCAGCCTGAGACTGCCCGCCATAACTTTGGTAATCAACCTGACAGAAAAACAAATGCTTGTCGTGATAACACATTCGTTCATCGTCAGGATTACGCGAAATATGGCTGGTTATCTGCTTTTGAATCGCCTGCAGTTCCGGCGTCCAGCGAGGAGTAAAGATTCCGGCGATAATGCTCATAGTCTGCTCCTGTCATTTCCACCTACTAAGTAAGGCAAATTACAGACCAACCCAAAGCATTAATTAAGCCATTGAAAATAAATGATTATTATAAGAGAACAAGTAAACAGGTTTTATATTTCGCTTATTGCATAGCAAATTGGAGCCAGAATAGCTCCAATTTGCCCTTTCAGAGGATCACCAATCAAACAACCGCTTGAAGAACTTCTCAACGTTCTTCACACATCCCTGTTTTAACGTTCCGTTCGGATCCCAAGCCGGTAACGCCACCTGTCCAATACAAGCCTGACTCAACCTGCCGCGTTGATCCTGATGATAAGTAAAATCACTTACCCCAGCCGGAGTAGGCATCACCAAAGGTTCCGGATCCCGGCGCTGAATATAGTCTGCATATAAACGAAGCGGGCCCGAAGAACCTGTCAACTTCACGGGCTGGTTATCATCCCGCCCCATCCAGACGGTTACCACTTCCCGCCCATCAACGCCGACATACCAACTGTCACGACCTTTATCGGAAGTACCGGTTTTTCCTGCCAGCCTCGAAGACGGCAAAATACGGTTCAGGTAACGCCCGGTGCCTTCGGTGACCACTTTCTGCATACCGTATAAAGTCAGCCACGATGCCTGCTCACTTACAGCTTGTGCGGATTTCGGCATGCTCTGATAAATAACCTGACCATCATTATCGACAATCGCACTCAGGGCTGTCAGGTTACTTTTGCGACCGCCGCTGGCGATGGTCTGATACATCTGAGTGACCTCAACCGGCGTTAAGGTAAAGGCGCCCAGCAACATAGACGGTAATTTCGGGATCTCATTGCGATCCACGCCGAGTTTTTCCATCACATTGATGACTTCATCCAACCCAACAGCCATACCGAGGTTAACCGTCGGGATGTTGTAAGACTTCGCCAGAGACAGATAGAGCGGCACTTCTCCGCGGTATTGACGATCATAATTTCGTGGCGACCAACTCTCACCGTTTTCCGCTTTCAACGTCAGCGGACGATCCTGAAGATTTGTTGCCAGCGAAAACCTGCCCGGTTGTTCCAGTGCTGCCAGATAAACAGCGGGCTTGACGACTGAACCAATAGGACGCCTCGCATCCACTGCACGGTTAAAGCCGTCGTATCCCGGACGGCTGCCACCAACCATAGCCCGGATCTCACCGGTTAAACGATCAGCCACAACCACAGCGGTCTCCAGCTCTTTGCCAGCCTGTTTTTCCAGCTTAGGAACCATCTGGCGTACTGCCTTTTCTGCCTGCTCCTGTGAAGCCGGATCTAAGGTGGTAAACAGTCGCAATCCCAAACCTGGCTGGTAATTGTCTACATACTGTTTCAGCTCATTCTGAAGCTGGCCAAAATAGGCTGGCTGGCGTCTGGCAATTTGCCCTTTTTCCTGTAAATCCAATGGTTGCTTAATCGCCTGGTGGTAGTCCGCCTCATCCAGTTCACCATTTTCAGCCATGAGCCTAAGCACAAGATTACGACGGCGCTCTGCACGTTCAGGATAACGCCATGGATTATAATAAGAAGGCCCTTTTACCAGACCCACCAGCAATGCTTGCTGATCAATTCTCAGCTCAGACAGTGGCAAACCAAAGTAGAACCGAGCCCCTAACTCGAAACCATGAACAGCATCCGCGCCGCTTTGCGCCAAATACACCTGATTAAGGTAGGCATCCAGAATCTGATCTTTGCTGTAACGGTAATCAATGATAAGCGCCATATAGGCTTCTTTCATCTTACGCCACAGGCTTCGCTCACTACTCAAAAACAGATTCTTGGCCAGTTGCTGAGTCAACGTACTGCCACCCTGAACGGTTCTTCCGGCTTTGAGGTTAGCAACAAATGCCCGAGCAATAGCGACTGGTGAAATCCCATCATGCTGGTAAAAGTTCCGGTCTTCGGTAGCAATCAGAGCATCAATCAGAGGCTCCGGCATTTCTTCTTTCGGCAGATAGATGCGCTGCTCGTCAGTTTTATCCTCAAGCATACCGAGCATTTTCGGTTCAACACGGAGAATACCCAGCTCCCTGCCACTACCGACTTCATAAATCCGTTTGACTTTGGAATAACCGAATTCAACCACGACATGGCGTTTGTCCTGCTCACCATCCCTAAATTCAAATGAACGACGAATAAACTCCACCCGGAGACGACTGGTTGAATACTCACCGCTTTTTTTCGAGTTATCGACTTTACGGTATTTCAGAACTTCCAGTTCATTAATCAGATCTTCATAGCGTATTGGTGCGCCAGGATGAAGCGTAAGCTCACGGGCATAAACGACAGAAGGCAGCTGCCATAACTGGCCTTCAAATTTTTCAGTTACAGTCTGATTCAGAGAGACACCCAGCCCGACCACGCCTATACCAGCCAGCATAACGCCGCCAATACAAGCTGACTTCAGCCTGTTACGTTTTTGGGGATTAGTACTCGGCTCTCCGCCTGCGTTTTTATTCGGCGACGATGGCTGTCCTTGCTGCGATCGCGGTTGTTTCTCTGGTGTGGTCATAACGAAGTTTGCCGGATGTGAATGGAGCTATTTGGGTGCCGACAATATCGAAACAGACACCTTGATATGTCATGCAACTGTCAAACAAACTTGCAACCACCACACCTGCAATACCGCTTCCTCCACCCATTAACACAAAAATGCTGTCTGGCTTTTCAGCTGAAAATCACTCAGAATACGCGACCGATTTTAGTATATGTCAGACAGAATCCAATTCTGATTTGGCTGCAACAGAGAAAGAAAATGGAACGTGATTACAAACTTGAATGCCTGATGACAATGCCACGCCATGAACTGGAAGAGTTCAGCCTGCGAGTCATTGGCCGTATGGTTCCTGAAGATGTCATGCAGGAGCTGTTTACTTTCGAACAGGAAGAAGTCGACAGCGAAGATCGCATGAAGTCAGCACAGTTTGATGCCATGCTTCGCATGACCGCCATTGCCCTTGGTGAAGTTAAACTGGCTTTTTCTGAGTCTGAAAACGCCCGACAAAACTCAGAGCGAATGACACGTCTTATCCTTTGGCACTTCTACGCCATGTCATTCAATCTGGAAGAAGCAGTAACTCTGGAGCAGCACTGTGAGCAAGTTGAAAAAATCCTGGAAAAAGCACCAACGGATGCATTCGGCTGGGTAAAAGTTCTGACGGAACTACTACACACTTACGCTGAATTAAGTGAGAAATAAGCGCAGCACTGATTGACTGGGATAACCTATCTAGTCACAGAATAAAGACATCATACTCGCCAGCACAAAAACATAGAAAACCGCCGGATAAACTGTTTATCCGGCGGTTTTATTTTAACTATCTTTCGCTCTTAAAGAGCTAGTCTTTTTTCCGCGAGTTACAGCGATGCCTGATGACGGCTGATCAAATCATCCATAGCTGCTTGTGCACGTTGCTGCGCTGTCGCAAGGGTATCGTCGTCAGTCATATTCTCAATGACCTCGTAGTAACACTTGATCTTCGGCTCAGTCCCTGAAGGGCGAACCACAACTCTTGCACCACCATCCAGATGATAAATCAGCACATCACTGGCAGGCAGATCGATGTTCTCTACTTTACCGTCAGCATACAGCTTCTGCGATGTTTTCAAGTCATCGGTGATCAGTACTTGACGTCCGGCGATAGATTCCGGCGGTGTCGCTCTCAACGCATCACCAATCGGCGGTGTATCCGGTTGTAATGCAATGCTCTTCTGAGCGTTAAAATGTAAACCATGCTGACGATAGATCGCCTCAAGCTGATCCCAGACCGTTTTTCCTTCCGCAGCCAGTTCTGCTGTCAGCTGGGCAAACGTCACCAGTGCGGATAAACCGTCTTTATCCCACACTTCACTACCCACGGTGTAACCCAGTGCTTCTTCATAAGCGAACAGAAAACGGCTGTCGTCAGTCTGCTTTTGCATCGCAACATTGGTCAACCACTTAAATCCGGTCAGTGTCTGATAGTAATTCGCCCCTGCTGAACCAGCCACTTTGCCCAGTAAGCTAGAAGAGACAATGGTCGTCCCGACCAGGTTTTGTCCCTGCTCGGTGTGATTCAACAGGTAATGGCCCAACAGCACACCCACCTGATCTCCGGTCAGCATCCGGTAATCACCATCATCGGTTCTTACGGCTACTGCAAAGCGATCCGCATCCGGGTCGTTAGCACAAGCCAGTGTGGCATTGTGTTTCTTGGCCTCTGCGATCACCATGTCCATTGCCCCCGGCTCTTCCGGGTTCGGGAAGTTCACTGTCGGGAAAGTACCGTCCGGTTCACGCTGCTCGGCAACAGAGTACACCTGAGTAAATCCGGCATCTGCCAGCATCCCTTCCGCCAGGTTCGCACCTACGCCGTGCATAGCTGTGTACGCCAGGCTGACGGATCCGGGTTTAGTATGATTGGACAGCAGCTTACTCTGGCCGATGGTCTCACGGTAGGTGTGATAAAACGGCTCACTCAGCATGATCAACAAGCCTTGCTGCTTGGCTTGCTCCAGCTCCAGGTGCTTAATGTCTTCTTTTGCTGCAATATCAATTTTCGCGGCAATACCGGAATCATGAGGCGGAATAATCTGCGCGCCGTTACCCCAGTAAACCTTAAAGCCGTTATAGGCAGGCGGGTTATGGCTGGCTGTAACCACCACACCGGCTGCAGCTCCAAAATGTTTTACACCGAATGCCACCATTGGTGTCGGGGCTTCGTGCGTAGTGATATAAGCTTTGATTCCCTGCGAAGCTAAAACCGCGGCTGTGTCATGAGCGAAGCGCTTAGAATCAGGACGACCGTCAAATCCGATGATCACACCACGCTCTGCTGCATCCTCAACAGCTTCCAACAAATACTTGCCCAAACCTGTCGCTGTTTCTTGAATCACCAGCCGATTCATTCGATTCGGGCCAGCACCGACGATACCGCGCAGTCCCGCCGTACCAAAGGCCAGACGACCGGAAAAACGATCCGCCAGCTCAGACTCTGCATTGGAATCAATAAGTTGTTGTAGTTCTTCACGAGTTTTCGGGTCAGGGTCTCGCTCCAGCCAGCGAGTGATGTCTGTATTCATTATTAATATTCCTACTCCATAGATTACACTCACAACCTACTACAAATGATATTCATTCGCATTAACTTATTTGTTAATTCGAGTGCCTGATACACCAAGCGCGCAAAGAATAACCTGTTAATACTCATCTGAACGGAAGAATGATTAACCTGTTCCTTTCGCGTCGATAAAAGGTCGATGATTGAAGTATAGAGGGAATAGCAAAGTGAGCCATTTCAAAGGAAAGATGCAGAACCTAGACTCTGGTTAGAGTGCGTTATATTAGCCATAAAAAAACGGAGCGCTGAAAAGCACTCCGATTCAATTGAGATTACCACATCAGATCATCAGGGATCTTGAAATCTGCATATGGATCATCTTCATCTACAGTATCTTCAGAAACGGTATTGTTCAGGACAATAGATTCCTCATCACGCTGGCTAATTTTATCGGCGACAACGCCAGGTACAATCGCATATCCTTCAAGATAACGAGCAATCGCTAACACACCGCTGATCAGCTGGTCCTGCGTTTTCTTATCGACATAGATTTTCTTAACCAGGGTGCCATCGGTAAAGTTATAACCGATCTCACCGTCTTTAATCTCAATCTTGTTCATTTCGATCAGCTGCTTAACCTGAGAAGCAATGGCTTTCTTCTCGGCTTCAGCCTGTTTCTGGCGGTTTAGCTCTTGATCCTGTGCAACCTGAGCAGCACGTTTCTCTTCAACAGCCGCTTTCGCTTCCTTGGCTATGGTGCGTGATTTCTTTGATGATTTACCGGCCTTTTTCATCTTCTTTTTATCAATAAGACCAGCTTTCAGCATCTGCTCTTGTAAGGTTAGCTTTGCCATTTCAACTCCGTAGCGGTGCTATGTCATAAAAATAATGAATCAACTAACATCACTCAGCGAATGATAATCAGATGATTCAATTTATGCATGTATTATCACTTTGCACCAAGAAACAGGTCAAGGTGTGGAGCTGAATCATTTGGAACTGAAAAGACAAAAGCGACCGAATTCGGTCGCTCGTTTAAAATATCCGGCTCATCCCGTTGAAATCAGTCCCACTTCCAGAATGATTTTCCGATCCCTTTAATCTTGCTTTGTGAAGGAGCTGTATACCAGGATGTCTGCTCATCACCATCGCTGCCTACGTATCCAAGAAACGTTGTATAAGCCTCACCCAGATCAACCCTCTCCAATGGTGGCTCCCAGTCATCAGGAATGATAACGGCAAACGGATACCCCTGAGCATTTTTAAAACCACCGGCTGTTTCTGAATTATTTACCGAGGTTCCCATTCTCGACGAATGTTCAGGAAGGTGAATTTCATACCCGGTATTGTTTACATACAGATAAGGGTCATAAGGTGGCAGCGCGATGTCGGACAAAGCAACCGGAGTATCGAAATCAAACGCGACACTGAATTTGTGTCCCTGAGCGAGACTGGTGTCAGACTCAGTATTTACAAACTCTTTGCCGGGAATTTGCATCAGGGATTTCGTCCCTTGCAGTAAGCGCTGATCAAAACTCCCTGTTTGCGAGAAAGATTTAGGGTAACCACTCTCCTGCACCGTCGAACCCGGCTTAAACAAGTTAAGCGTTCCTGAACCAGAGGTCCCGGCCGGAAGCCCTATGTGCAGATACCAATCATGGGTATAACCTGAACCGCGTGCAATCATATAGCCATAGACAATCAGTGAACTGACTTTATCGTCCTGCATGCCGTAGCCAACACGATAACCAACCACTAAATCATTAAAATCATAGTCACTTTTGGCAGGATAATTGTCCTCATACGCGGCAATGTAATATTCAACTGATGAAGGGTAATAAACCCAACTGTCTGTGGTGTTTTCTATCTGACCTTGAGTAATAACCAGTGGTGCCTCGCTCTGTCCCGGCGCTTCTGCAGTCAGTGTATCTGCATCACTCTTACTGAGCAGTGCCACATCTTCCGGACCATTTGTAAAGTCATAAAATGCCTCAGGATCACCAAGAGATGTATTTGTTTCAAGAAAAGTGATCGATAGGACAGCAGAAGAAGCATTAGCAAGGGACATACTCACCGGAATCGTTATCACGGCATCAAAAGAAGTTCCGCTCCAACCGCTATTTGGTGTCAATGATGAAGAACCGGTCCTTCCAATTAATGTGTAATAAGTGGAACGATTTGTTTCCCCAGCCTTAGCCACCACAGACTGGGTAGGCGTAGAAAAATCAGTAAACGTATAAGTATTTCCATCGGATTCAATAGTAAGACTCAGAGACTCTATCGTGACTCCTTGAGTCGAAGCTTTTTCTGTCCCGTCAGAGGCTTCGTTAACATCAACAGCTAATGCCAGAGCACCATTGTTATCATCTCTTATGGCTTCTAGATCGGAGGCTGTCAATGTTCCTTGCTTAAGATTAAATAAATCAATATTTCCTACACCTTTGGATGTAATCGTATCTTGAAGCATCACTGATTCCACCGCTGAAGCGACTGAAGGTATCAGTAATAACTGCACTAATAATAGTAATTTGAACAACGATCTCATGTTCATAAAGCCACCTCCCCTGATATACGCTCATCACCGGCAAAGTCACTGAACAAATCATATTTCAGTACCTTTTCCCGGGTCGGAACCGAAACCGGCAGGGAAAATGTTGAGTTTTTATCTATCTGACCAAGAAAAAGAACACTACCTGAATCGAGGTAAACCTTAAGAAAAAGGGTGTTTCCCGCCATATTCAATTCATCTGGCTGCAGTTCAAAAAGGTGATTCTGGTATTGTTGAAAACGGGCATTAGCCGGAGCCGGATTATCGTTCAATAAGGAGCTTGACGGGTTACCAGTAACAGTTGTTCCATCCTCACCGCCACCACCACCGCCGCAACTGGCCACACCGAACAGCATTGAGGCCAGGAAGAAATGCTTCATAGTTGCTCTCCCTTTCTTGTGTATTAGGAGAAACTAACCATGTTTTATGCCAGATAATTTTAACTTTATAAGTCAAAAACTTATGATGAATTTTCATTTTTTTGTCGCAATTGAATACTGATTTTGCAAGCCAAATAGCATTTTGATATGTCTTGCCGCTAAGAATCAGCCTAATTTTTCATGCACTTAAGCAAACACTCAAGCGGAATTGTGGCTTAAAATCGCGACGACTTTGCATAGGATAAGCGGCACATTAGGCTGTGCCGCCATAGGATATTTTTAACGCTGGAAAGGATAAATAGCACCAAGGGAAAGGATTTGTGTCAGATCATCAAGTGCGGAGCGGGATTCATCAACCAGCTTTGGATCGGCCAAATCAGCTTCTGTCAGCTTATCCCTATAATGCTTATCAACCCACTGATTCAAGCGATCAAAAAGCCTGTCATTCATTAATGTTGCCGGATTAACCGCCTGGCGTTCTTCATCAGTCAAAACGACACGTAAGCGAAGACATGCTGGACCGCCACCATTAGCCATGCTTTGTTTAAGGTCGAAAACCTCAACCCGATCAACACCTCGATTCTCAGCAACTAATTGCTGCACATACGTCCAGACTTTGCCATTTTCCCGGCATTCATCAGGCAAGACCAAAATGGTCTCTCCGGACGGCAGATACAATAGCTGAGAATTAAACAGATAACTTGATACTGTATCATCAACAGAAACGGCACTGGTCGGCACTTCAATGATATTAAAATCATCGCCCATTTTATCTGTCAGCTCTTCATAAACTCCGTGCCGGTTTAAAAATGCCTGCTCATGACAAAATAGGATGTCCCTGTTCCCCACTGCAATAACATCGTTGTGAAAGACACCTTGATCGATGACATCCGGGTTCTGCTGTGCCAACACCACATTATTGCGATCCAAATGGTGCAAGCGAATAACAGCTTCACACGCTTCATAGGTATGTCGGGCCGGAAACTTTTTCGGTGACGGAAAACGACTATCAAACGCATGCCGACCGTATACAAAGAACTCTACCCCCTGTTCAGCATATTCCCGGCAAAAACGAGTATGGTTAGCGGCACCTTCATCACCAAAATGTTCAACTGATGGCAAGGCTGGATGGTGAACAAAATGCTTTGAATCAGCAAAAGTGGCTTTAAGGATCCGCCCGGTAACTTCATGCTCTATCGAGCGATGAAACTTATTGGTCAGGTTTGCCGGGGTAAAATGGACTCTTTCATCAGAGGTATCAGCAGACGGCGATACTGTCGCGGCATTCGCAGTCCACATACTGGAGGCAGAACAACATGCAGCCAGTACCTTAGGCGCCTGTTTAGCAGCCTGCTCAATAACAGATTGGTCACTTCCGGTAAAACCAAGCTGACGCAGCGTTTTTATGTCAGGCCGCTCTTGAGGAGCCAGTACGCCCTGCACCATCCCCATGTCAGCCAGCGCCTTCATTTTGGCCAGTCCTTGCTTTGCAGCCTGCTTCGGATTTGACGGGGCATCTTTGTTAATCTCAGAAGCGACATTACCAAATGATAATCCACTGTAATTATGAGTCGGGCCAACCAACCCATCAAAGTTTGCTTCAAGTGCTTTCATAGACATTCCATGTTTGTACTTCGCCACAGGTAACATTACCTTTACATTTTCAACAAGCGTAGTACAAATAGCCAAGCCCATAGTAATGGTAGGCTTTAGTCATGCAGGTTCCGCATGCCTATGCAAACACCAACTTACAGATTACTGATGACCTTCCTGAGCTAATCGCTTATAGCACCGATAGGACACAAAACGTTGACCTATCTATCAGCGGTAATGAACACCGAACTCAAATACATTTTTACCCACCTTAAAATCAAAGAAAGCCAATCGATTACTGACTGGCTTTTTTTGATTCTGTGTCCTTTATCAACAATCAGAGTTTTTGAAAGCTAGATATCCCACTCAATAACATGCCCTTCATCGTAGACACCATCACTGTATGCAGGAGTGAAGTTAATAAAGATGTTTTCCTTACTGATCGGTATTGAGCCAGCAATGGTATTTGCTATCAACTCCAGCATCAGAGCAATTTCCTCTTCAGTATTGAAGTTGGGTGCAACCAAATCGACCAATAATGGATGAGTTGTTTCAGATTGATAGTCTGCCAACTTTCCATTGTGGATATAGTGAGAGTTAGAGAGGTATTCCCAGGTAACCATGACATGTCGTTCTTCAATGTTTCCGGCATTCGAGATCGCCTCAGACAACGCAGAAAGTGCCTGATTAACAGCGACATCTTGTTCAAACGGCAGTGATTTAATACGAACTAAAGGCATCCTTCGCTTCCTCCCTTTCACCACAATAAGCGGGCACTAAATAGCTTCAACATCATTTCTGTTATTAGCCTAGTGAAAGAGCCAACCGTTTGGATATCTCATAACTAAGAACAATCACACTCATTCGAGAAAGTGAGACATAAAAAAACACCTGCTATTGCAGGTGTTTATACGTATCGCTAAAGTCAACTAATTGCAGCTCTTGTCCTCACAACAAGGATTGACCACTCGTTCTGCACATGTATAAGGCTCAATGTGGATAATCACATCCACCACTTCATCAATTTGCGCCAGAATATGTGATTTGAAATTCTCACTGATGGTATGAGCATGATCGACACTCATCGCCGGATCTACCAGTAAATGAAAATCCAGCAAAATAGTACTGCCGGTACGACGGCTACGAATCGCATGCACTTCACGGATATCCTTGTCCTCATCGGCATATTGCTGAATCTTAGCTTCAATTTCACTGTCAGCTTCCGCTTCAGTTAACTCCAGTAAAGCCGGCCACAAAATTTCAAACGCCGCCTTGAGGATCATCGCAGTTACAATCAGTGCCGCAACCTGATCAAGATAGTGCAGATCTGGGATGATAAAGTTTGCAATCACAGCCACAGCAACAGGTAATGAACTCAGCGCATCCGAGCGATGGTGCCAGGCATTGGCATGCAGGGCCCGGCTATTAATCTTCTTAGCCTGAACCACTGTCCAGCGATACAACACTTCTTTAACCAGGATCGAAGCCAATGCAGCAGCAAAAGCCAGCATTCCTGGTGTAGTGGTAGAAACATGTCCAATCGAATTAATTGAATCCCAGCCAATACCAACACCGACAATCGCCAACAATACACCAATAAATATGTTTGTCAGAGTTTCAAAGCGGCCGTGACCATAAGGATGCTCTTTATCTGCAGGCGCAGTCCAGTATCGAGAACCAATCAAAATCGCGGTATCTGTTACCAGATCCGAAAAACTGTGAACACCATCGGCAACCAGAGCCTGACTTCCAGTAATTTTCCCGACAGTAATTTTTAACAGGGCCAAACCAACGTTAGCTATAGAACCGACCCATGTTGCTTTCTGAATAACCTTTACCGGTGCCTCTGACATCTTCCTAACTCGCTATTTCATTTGCGAATATGATACCTGAATAATGCCTGTGACATGAACTATTCAGCCTGACTAGCTACCGATTTGCTGTAACAGGGGCAGTCTGTCAGATGATCATTTACCATACCCACTGCCTGCATGAAGGCATAGCAGATAGTTTCACCGACAAACTTGAAACCTTTCTTTTTCAGAAACTTGCTCATCGCTTTCGATTCTGGCGTCGAAACCGGGATCTGTGACATTTCCTGCCACTCATTGTTTACAGGCCGGTGCTCAACAAACTGCCACAATGCCGTCGCCAGACTGCCGTACTCTTCTTGCAATGCCAAAGCGGCTTTGGCATTGCTAAACACAGAACTGATTTTTCCTCGGTGCTTAATAACATCAAAATTCTTGATGATCTCTTCTACTCTTTCATCATCATGTCCTGCCAGCCTAACCAGGTCATAATTATCAAAAGCCAGTCTGTAAGCATCTCTACGCTTCAATATTGTGTACCAACTCAGGCCAGCCTGCGCTCCTTCAAGAGTCAGAAACTCAAAAAGATAATTATCATCCCGATTGACAATACCCCACTCCTTATCATGGTATTCCCTTTCTAACGGCTGATTCATCGCCCAAGCGCAGGTTTTTATTTCCGAATTAATCATCACTTGTACTCTATTTTTATGCCAACTGTGCAGTTAAATATAAGTTTAAAAATGGCCATTATAAGCACAAAAAATGCATTTCAAGTATTTCATATCACAAAGAAGAGAACTAAATTTCCCATTAATTTAACAATAAACAGCTTAGTCAATTTAACATTATATTTTTTGAAGCCAATTGCATTAGAGCTTAATAACATTTCAATTTTATGTTTATTGTGAATGCAATCGTTAAAAAATATTTGTCATACATCACTGAACAAATGAAATGATATTTTTTGCCTTTATAAATCTCGAATAAAACCCAACAGAGATCACATTAATTAAAGAAAATCACTGAATTAAAATTGAAAAATCCTGCCTTCATTTCATAATAGGAACCATCAATACAGCGTTATTGATGAAAGTAAAAAAAGGACTTTTATGAGACATATTGCCGATTTTATCGAGCAGCTTGAAAGGGGTAAGGATCCTTTCAATATCTGGGTTTATTCCAGTAACGGTCACTACAGTCAGTTTGGCAATCAGGGAAATAAACTGCGTGCGCCTAAACTTTACAAGGCTCTGGAAAAGCATCTTCAAATCGTCATTGAAATGGATGATGATAAAAATGATGATGCATTTCTTTTGCTGCCTGAAGTACATGCGGTTGTACCAGTCACTTTCCGTGAAGGCAAAGTATACTCACTGACAGGACCGGCTGCAGCATAATCACCTGTAGTCAAATTTATCGACCTAAGAATGATCAAGAACTAATCCGGCTAGGTTTATTCCCTCATTTACCGATAAATTAACTTTAAATAATAAAAACAGACCAGGAACGGTCTGTTTTTTTTTGATGAAATCTATTACATGCAAAAATTAAAATGCTTACTTAATCAAATCGCAATGTAATTTAACACAGCATATAAAACAAGTATCTTATTGTAATTCATTAAATGAGTTAATTTTGATTAATTCTTTTCAATAATCAATATAGGCATTATTCTTCTTTCCCCATCTTTACAGGCTGAGTTACCATCTTCCCATCCTTGTTCAAATCGGGTTCCCTGTTTATCCAGCGTTGTATCTCGCATATAAACCATGTCAGGCACACCTTTGGTGCTTAAGGCGCTTTCACATCCCTGGTTGTAGCCATAATGGTAAATACTGTCATATTCCACATCACTGACATACTCTTCAGGAAACAGCTGATAATTTTCATAGTCTGAACTGCTGCAACCAAATACACCAAACGTCAGCATTACAATTACAATCAGTCTGCTATTCATTCTTTCCGGCTCCTTTCACCATACCCGATACAGAACTTACATAAGAATGTTCAGAAAAGTTCAGAAAACTTCTTTAATACATCAAGTCTAGACAACAAGTTGAACCAATACTGACTCTTTCCCAACTCTTTTGAAATCCTGTGAGAATGGCAACAAAACTCTTCCGTTCCCATTAACGAGAAGGTCGTGTTCAACTGTAACCTGCAACAAAAAGCAAAAAGGCCGCATTGCTGCGGCCTTCTTGTATACAAACAAAGCTACTTATTGAGAGCAGCGTTAAAGCGCTCAAAGCCCTTCTCCAGATCACGGATCAAATCATCAGGATCTTCCAAACCAATGTGGAGACGCAGCAACGGACCAGCAAAGTCTTTTTTCTTAGCTGTCCGTATTGAGTTTATATTTTGATTAGCAAGGATCAGGCTTTCAAAACCTCCCCAGGAGTAACCCATGCTGAAATGCTCCATGCCATCCAGGAGAGCGGTCAGGGCTTCGGTATTTCCACGGTTCAGTACAGCTGAAAACAAACCATTACACCCTTTAAAATCCCGCTTATAGAACTCATGTCCTTCACAGCTTTCCATTGCAGGATGGCGAACATGATCAACCTCCTGACGTTCAGCAAGCCAGCGCGCAACTTTCAAGCTGTTTTCTTCATGCTGTTTCAAACGAACACCCAATGTACGCAGGCCTCGCATTGCGAGATAAACATCATCCGGTGAGGTACACTGCCCCATCAGGTAACTGTATTCTCGCAGCTGATCCCAGCAACGTTCATTCGCCGTTGCCGTGCCCAGCATCACATCAGAGTGGCCAACAATATATTTCGTCGCAGCCTGAATCGAAATATCAACACCATGCTCAAACGGTTGGAAATTGATTGGCGAAGCCCAGGTGTTATCCAGCATCACAACTAAGTCGTGTTCATGGGCAATACGGGCAAGTGTGGGAACATCCTGAACCTCCATTGTAATAGAGCATGGCGACTCAAGGAAAAGGACAGTGGTATTAGGACGAATCAGCTCTCTGATCTCTTCACCAATCATGGGATCGTAATAGGTCGTTTCTACCCCCATTTTGTCCAGAATCTTATCGCAGAAATCACGAGTCGGTTCATAGACACCATCGACCATCAGAATATGATCACCGGCTTTGACGAAAGACAAAATAGCGTTAGAAATAGCGGCTGTACCGCAGGGATACAACGCACATCCCACCCCACCCTCAAGCTCCACCATGGCTTCCTGAAAAGCAAAGTGGGTATTCGTACCACGGCGACCATAAAACAGCGCCTTGTTGGCCCGGTTTGCCGTGGCATGTTTCATCTCCTCAACAGAGTCAAAAACAATGGTTGATGCACGGCTAACCGGTGGATTAACCAGATGCTGAGTCCATTTCTTCGAACGCCCGGCAGTAACAATTTTCGTATCTAATTTCTTTTCCATACTCTACCCAAACTTCCTTTTTTCACTGCATGCTATGAAGTTAACATAATTATTGGAGACCTGGGTAGCGGGGGAAAATCATGGCGTAATAGCAGCAACACGGGGAGCAGCTGTGATTGGTTGATGCCGACGAGGCTCTGGCATCTTAAACTCAACTGCATTAGGTGCAATCATCTCGAGATGCGCACGATAGTTCAGACAGGCCCGCATCACTTCCATATTTTCGCTCACCTTCGCGGTCAATACCGCCAACAAAATAGCCTTGTAAGCAAAATGACGATGCAGATCAATTGCCACATCAACCGAGCTATGTTTAGCCCCTTGAGTACGCAGCACCTGAAAGACCTGCTGATTTGAATGCAGCTGAAAAACATTTTGATTTATTTTTTTCGCCCGGCGGATCATATTGCGGATTTCGCGTCGGTTAACCGGGTTACTGCAACTATCATCAGCGCTATTGTTCAGGTAAGACTGATGCAAAGGCGAAACAACCCCTTCCTGACTTGGTAAACTCAAAAAGATAATGTCTTCGTAATCATCACCCAGTGTTTGAAAGATACCTCTGGTTTGAGAAACATAGCCACGGTTTAACAAACAATTAATCGCTTTCAACCCGGAAAGATACTGCACTAACAACGACAACATCATTTCAGGAATTATCACCTCGGGACTGTCCTGATTTTCATCAGTTACAGAAGACGTTTCCTTGCGCTCTTCAGAAGAAGGAAGCAAAGCCTGCACCTGAAATTCCAAAAATTGAAGGATCTGATGGTTAAGCTTCATTTCTGTATCGTACATAATACTGCCCTTGTCATTTACCAGTGTATGAAGTTGATGCTTTGCTCCAACTGAAGATAAATGCAATAACAACGCCTACCATTTTCTACTTAACATCCCTGCCACAGAAGGCATGCTTGTGATTGCGATCTCATCTCGTTAGCAATCTTTCATTTTTTTGATGACAAATTGTTTAAAATTTGCTTACTCAAAATATTTACATCACACAAAGTATTGCAACAAAATCTCAACTCTTCCAATTAATGGATGTATTAATAACAATAAAGGCCGCATGAGCGGCCTTTATTGCTGGAAAGAGAACAACTTATGGTTCTTCTGTCACGGGTTGTTTCATGTAGTGCTCAGCACGTAAGCCGAACATTTCCGGCAGCGATGTACCAACAGAAACGGATGACCAAGTACCGGTAATGATGCCGATAAACATAGCAATAGCAAAACCTTGCAGCGGACCACCACCCAGCAGCCACAACGCACCGACGGTGATCAAAGTGGTACCAGAAGTCACCAATGTTCGCGAAATGGTAGCCTGTATCGCTTCATTGTTGATTTCGTGAATTTGCTTATGCGGTTTAGCAATCAGCAACTCACGAATACGATCTGCAATGATGATCGAGTCATTCAGTGAATATCCCAGAATTGCCAGAATTGCCGCCAAAACCGTCAGGTTGAATTCCATCTGGGTTGCAGCAAAAAAACCCAACGCAAAAATCACATCATGCGCCAATGCAAACAAAGCACCAGATGCCAGACGCCACTCAAAACGATAACTCAGATAACCCAGAATACAAAGCACAGCCACCAGCAAGGCCAGTCCTCCCTGCTCCGCCAGTTCTTGACCAACTTGCGGGCCGACAATACTGGTATTGAGAACCGTAACATCAGTTTTCAATGGCGTAAGTAACTGCTCAATTGAAGGCATCGCCTCTCCATTTTCCGGCATTGCATAACGCAGTACCCAGCGGCCCGGTTCACCCGCCGAAATAACGCTAACATCCTGATGTAATCCGGCATCAAGCAGTGGCGTAATTTCACTGCTGGTGATCACAGAATCAAGGCGAATTTCACTGACAACACCTCCGGTAAAATCCAGTCCCCAGTTTAGCCCTCTGACTGAAATCATCAGAATAGAGCCCACCATCAGTAGAACAGAGACAACACTGGTAAAATGGCGCCACTTGGTTGCATTTTTCTTATTAATAAACATGGCTTTAAATCCTCACTTCACGAGATGCGTCACGTCCCCAAACCAGATTAATCATGGCTCGGGAAGCAAAAATACCGGTAAACATACTGGTTAACAGGCCCAGCCCCAATGTCATGGCAAACCCCTGAATCGGGCCATTACCAATGGCATAGAGCACCACAGCTGTGATCATTGTGGTGAAGTTAGCATCGAAAATGGTGCTGAATGCGCTGCTGAAACCACGGTCAATCGACTGAGCAAAACTGCGACCTTCTTTGAGCTTGTCCTTAATCCGCTCGAAGATCAGCACATTAGTATCAACAGCCATACCCACGGTCAGTACTAATCCGGCAATACCCGGTAGTGTCAGCACAGCCCCAGGGATCATTGCCAACAAACCGAACAGCATCACCATGTTCATTACCAAAGCAACATTCGCCACCCAGCCCAGACGGCGATACCAGAAAGCCATAAACAGCAGGGTCATTCCCAAACCTAATCCAAGCGCTGCAAAACCATTCTGGATATTTTCTGCCCCCAGTGTCGGGCCGATTGTTCGTTCCTCAACGATAGTTACCGGCGCTGTCAATGAACCTGCTCGAAGCAACAATGCCAGCTCCTGAGCATCCTGAATTGATCCGGCACCTGTGATACGGAAGCGGTTACCCAACTGGCTCTGAATTGTCGCTACGCTAATGATTTCGCTGGTTTGTTTAGCGTTACCTTCACTGTCACGGCTGTATTCACTGAATGCCGTTGCCATCGGCTTACCAATATTCTGACGGGAAAAATCGGACATGATATTACCGCCGGCATGATCCAGAGTAATATTTACTTCAGCCATACCCATCTGGCCAAAGCTGGCGCGAGCATCGACAATATGATCACCGCCTAAAACCGGTTTACGGGCAACACGAACCGGCTTGCCGGACTTATCCGGAATTTCCATTGTGCTTCCGGTACCCGGTTGCTTAACCGCATAAAAAGCAAGGCTGGCAGTTGCACCGATAACATTTTTTGCTGCAGCAGGATCCTGAACACCTGGCAACTCAATACGGATACGGTTTTCACCCTGACGCTGAACCAGCGCTTCAGTGATACCCAGCTCTTCAATACGGCTACGCATGGTTTGCAGATTTTGCTGCACAGTCAGATTACGAAGTGCTGTTTTCTCACTCTCTTTCAGAGTCAGTTTCACCCCATGACCCGAAGCATTGGTAACCTGCCACTGCGGATAATTTGTACGGATAAAGTGACGTACTTTGCTGTTAGCTTCTGCATCAGCAAGGCGCACATAAAGTGCATCGACACCCGAAGTTTCAACACGAGCACCACGAATGCCATCCTGACGGAACTGCTGACGTAATTCATCAGTCAACTGTTCGCCTTGAGCCTTGAAAACCTGATCCACATCGACATCCAGCAGGAACTGAACACCCCCTCGCAAATCAAGTCCCAGCTTAATCGGTTCAAAACCAAGGTTCTGAAGCCAGGAAGGAGCGGCAGGTTCTAATGCCAGTGTCAACTGTGACTTATCACTGACAACCTCAGCCAATGAAGCTCTGGCCGACGTCTGCTGGCCCTCGTCTTCCAGAACAACCACGGTTTTGTCGCCCTGCTGCTCAATGCGCTTAGCTGTAATGCCGTTATTTTTGAGGTGTTGCTGCAAGACAACCACAGACGGAACAGTTTCACCTTTCGCCGCAATCTGCACCGAAGCATCTTCGCCGTACCAGGTCGGAATCGCACTGAGCAACATGACAAACAGAGTCACCACCAGTACGACATATTTCCACGTCGGGTAGTGATTGAGTATTCGTTGATTTTTGGTCTTTCTCATCTTATTACGCGCCATATTCACCCTCAGTTTTTAGCACCTGAAGGTAATGGAATAGATCTCCGGCCACATCAACACCAAAAGCTATAAGCTAATAAATGTTGATACTGAGAACCGGTCTGAAACGAACATGCGGGAGTACTGGTTATAACCAGAGTCCTTATGTCGGGATTTCTTTCAGGGAAGTCAGTGCCTTGCCGATTTAACAGCAATTCACCGGATCAGGCGCGCAACAGGCGATGATGATAGATGGTAAAGGTGAGGTTACTTTCTTTCCAACCGGATACCCTGCTTACCGTAGGGTTGGTATTGAGTACCCAATTCAGGTTATCGCAAAAATCGACACTGTATCCTTTCTCGAAACTCGGGACAGGCTCTACTGGCAGCTCAATAGCAAGTTGGTAATACGGTTGGACTTCTTCCGGATCATGGCGCATCAGATTCGCCATTCGCGTGGAATTAGTCAGGGCAAGATCATAGTCGTGAGACGAGTTGGAATGTTGCTTCTTAGACTTTGGTGATGACTGCAAAGGGAAGTTCCAAACCGGAGGCTCAACATCAACACTCTTCAAAATACTGTCAGAATTAGAATAAACATCTAACTGTGCCAACGCAGAATCAGACTTAGCCATGCTGACGACTTGCTGAGCCAGGTCAACAGGCACGACCGATACAGGATCGGAACCATGAGTTTCCGCATGGGAAAACGAAGCCGCCCCCAAGCAGATCATCAACAGCAGTGTTCGTATAAACCTGATCAACATAACTCAATATCACCAAAGAGAATCAAAGGCATAATATGACCAGCTGAGATCATTCACAAGAAAAAACTTGCACTGAATCACATTTTTTTCGTTGTTCATCCAATATCAATCGTGAGCTCCCATCTTTTTGCAGAGCGAGAGTTATATTGCTCTAATAGAACACTGGACACAAAGAAAACAAGGCTCTGAAAAAATGAGCTTGGATACAACACAGTTAGAGAGGGAAGCAACACAATGACTGTACACAAAATAGCATTCATCGGATTAGGGACAATGGGCTTCCCTATGGCCGGGCACCTTGCTAATGCAGGCCATCATGTCACTGTCTATAACCGAACCACCGCTAAAGCAGAACAATGGACAGAACAATACTCAGGTAAGGTAGCGCTTACACCAGCCGAAGCCGCAAAAGATGCCGACTTCGTCTTTAGCTGCGTCGGTAACGATGACGATCTGCGCGAAGTATATAAAGGAGAAAACGGTATTCTTACTACCGTCACAAACGGCGTGGTTCTGATCGACAATACAACAGCCTCTGCTGAAGTCTCACGAGAGATTGCCAAAGCAGCTCTGGAACAAGGGGCAGAGTTTCTGGATGCGCCAGTATCCGGTGGTGAAGCCGGAGCCATCAATGGCTGCCTGACAGTCATGGTCGGCGGCAAACCTGAGGTGTTCGAAAAAGCCAAGCCAGTTATCGACTGCTTTGCCAAAGCAGCAACACTGATGGGCGATGTGGGTTACGGACAAATAACCAAGATGGCGAATCAGCTCTGTATTGCAGGTATTCTGCAAGGTCTTTCGGAAGCTATTACGCTGGCGAAATCTGCCGGACTGGATATTGAACAAATGACGGAAGTGCTGAAGCATGGTGCTGCCGGTTCATGGCAACTGGAAAACCGCGCTGTAACTATGGCTGAAGATAAATTTGATTTCGGCTTTGCACTCGACTGGATGCGCAAAGACCTCGGAATTTGTTTTGAAGCGGCTGAAAAGCTTGGTGTTGAGCTACCTTTGGCAAAGCAGGTTGATGAAAAATATGCTGAACTGCAACAACGTGGATTTAGTCGTGCCGATACTTCAGTGCTGATCAAACAGTTCGACAAGTAAAAAACAAGAGCTTTTGCACCGAGCTGTTATTCGAGCATCTGTAATTCAGACGTAAAAAAGCGGCCGATTTACCGGCCGCTTTTTTGTTCGCAGCTTAGTAAATTCAAACTGCCCTATTTATTATCAACCTGGCCGTCGCAGTTATTATCCAGCCCGTCTCTGCTTCGAGGACCTTTCTCATTGCGTCCTGGATAAACATCTGCATTATTGTCGTCGCAATCGCCCTGCTCTACGCAATAACCGTCACCATCCATATCCGTACAGGTTGCTTCTCCGCTGTTACTATCATCTCCACCTGAATCACCTCCACCGGATGATGAGTCACCTGCAGTCCAGTTCAATGCCTGATAACCCTGAATAAGCCCATGACCGTAGGTACTGTCATAACCGGTACTACCTAAGTCCATGGCGCTGGAAGTAATCGCCTGCTTTACATCAGCCGGAACAACACCATTTGCCAGTAGCATAGCCGCCAGCGCACTCACATGCGGTGCCGCCATAGACGTTCCCTGGAAAAAGTAATACCCCCAGACTCCGTCACTGCCAAAAGTTTCCTGTAAGACACCATCTGCAAAACCATCACCGTTTTCATCAGCACTGGTATTTCCTCCGGGTGCCACGACATCAAGCCCTTTACCCCGGTTTGAATAGGATGCCAGCGAATTATTAAAATCCGTAGCTCCGACCGCTATTACACTCGGATAAATAGCAGGATAACTTACATTTTTTCTAAAGCCATCATTACCCGCCGCAGCGACAACGATAACCCCATTACTTTCAGCATAATCAAGAGCAGCATCCATGATTGGATCATTTGTCAGCCCGGAGCGAGCACTTACCCCTAGGCTCATATTGATTACACCAGCCCCGTTATCAACAGCGTAATAAATCCCCTCAGCGATATCCGCAAAAGTTCCCGAACCGGTATCACTCAATACTTTTACTGGCATCACACAGCTGGCATAAGCCAAACCGGCAACCCCCACTTTATTACCGGTCGCTTGAGCAATAGTGCCCGATACGTGAGTCCCGTGACCATCGCCATCAGTCGGATCGTTGTCATTATTGACGATATCCACCCCTGTTTTCTGGCCACTGTCATTTGTATCGATACAACCAATGCCATCATTACCGCCTTCGCGCAGACCGGTATCCAGAACAGCAACAGTTACACCATAACCATCACTTGTTCCCCAGGCCAAATCAGATTCAATATGATTAAAATGCCATTGATAGGTATTGTAATAAGGGTCATCCACAAAGTGGCTGGCAATATAGTTCTTACTGGCTCGCTTTCCTTTGGCTTTGAATGCCGTTAGCTGACCGTTTTCCTTGCCCGGCTCAACTTTAACAATCGAGACCCCGGATCCGGGATAGTAGCGCAGCACTTTGGCATCACCGAGTTCTTCCGGCAAAGCCTGAACAAGTACCTGACCAGCACGAAAGTTCGGTTCTGCATGCACTGTAAACGCTGTGGTCAGAGCAAAAAAGCACAACCCTGAGCGCAAAAAAGGATGGACTGAGAATGATTGACTGGACACGTGAATACCTCTGCTACTGTTATTTTTCATAATTGTAGTAGAGGGTTTGCGTCTTAATAATAAAGATGTGAATGTGTCTTTTTTATGCTACATGTCGGAAATGAACTTGTACTTATCTGCATACATAGATGGTCAAAAAAGTGAAAAAATAGCCTGCCAAAGTCTGTCATCAGCTTCTTGTTTTGCTTCATTCTCTCGCATAGCTTCGCTTGTAGGCTCAAAACCAGGATCGTATGGTGTCACTGTTGGTGATGAGTAAATATCAGGTGATATGTAAAATGAAGGCTCGGTCGACTCTGATAAACGTGTTCCCGAATTATCGCTCCCCATCATCTCTCCGGAATACTCCGACACTAAGTTACTATTCGCTAATGTCTTATCATTTAAGAATGTGTCTGCATTGACATTAACCGACACAAAGCAAACAAAAGACAAAATCAGAATCCTGCACATAAACACCCTTCTTAACCATCAGCTCAAGCGGATTGAGACAGGTACCTTAACAGAATAAAACAACGCTTTATACAAACTCAGGCTACAGTGAGTATTATGTAATAATCTGGCGGTAGCTTACGGCATTTCATAAAAAAAACCGCCACTCTCGTGGCGGTTTTTCATTGAATCAATCTGTATGAAGCATCTTGTTACAGGCCTACGAAAATACCTGCCAGCGCCGCACTCATCAGGTTAGCCAAAGTTGCAGCCAGAACTGCTTTGATACCCAGGCTTGCTACATCACCGCGACGCTCTGGAGCCATTATACCGATTGAACCAATCTGGATAGCGATTGAACCGATATTTGCAAAACCACACAGTGCAAAAGTAATGATAACCTGGCTTTGAGCTGTCAGTGCTTCTTTCACATTCACGAAATCAAGGAAAGCAACGAACTCATTCAGAATCAGTTTCTGACCGATGAAAGAACCAGCCTGAAGCATTTCCGATGCTGGTACACCAATAACAAACGCCAGTGGAGAGAATACGTAGCCAAGAATTGACTGCATAGTCAGGCTTTGCATTCCAAACCATTCACCTACAGTTTCCAGACCAGCGTTTGCCATAGCAATCACACTCACGAAAGCAATCAGCATAGTACCGATAGCCACCGCAACTTTCATACCGTTCATTGCACCCGCAGCCAGTGCATCGATCGCATTACTGTGCTCACTCTTTGCCATTTCAATGTCGGTCTGTTCCACAGCAACGCTTTGCTCAGGAACCAGAATCTTCGCCATCATCAAACTACCCGGAGCAGCCATGAAGCTTGCGGCAATCAGGTACTTAAGCTCAACACCCAGGCCAGCGTAACCACCTAGTACACTACCCGCTACAGATGCCATACCACCCGTCATCACAGCGAACAGTTCTGAACGCGTCATCTGTGGTAGGAATGGTTTCACCAATAGTGGAGATTCGCCCTGAGACAAGAAAATATTACCTGTGGCTACCAATGATTCTGCACGGCTGGTTTTCAGTGCTTTCTGAATACCGCCACCGATCACTTTGATGACCCATTGCATCACGCCAAGATAATAAAGAAGGGAGATAAGAGCACTAATGAAAATAACGAGGGGAAGAACGCGGATGGCAAAAATAAAACCGGAAGTAGCTAGGTCACCGAATAAGAATTTAATACCTTCATCAGCAAAACCCAATACGCTGGCAACACCACTACTCATGGCTCCCAGCATCTTCTGCCCCAACGGAACATAAAGAACCAAAGCGGCAAAACCGGCCTGTAAGAATAAGGCCCCGCCAACTGTACGCCAGTTGATCGCTTTACGGTTCTCAGATAACGCCCAAGCGCATACTACCAGCACAAAAATACCGGCCAAACTAATTAACAACTGCATTATTTCGTCCTGCTGCGTTGATTAAATCGATTGTCGAAAAATGAAGGTATTACTGCGTGCTGCAATAGGAGAACAACTGCTTTTGGAGAAAAAGCGAAACAGGAGGGCTCTGAACTGAAACGTTCAGAAAATATGTGTTTGTCCGTCCATATGTACAACATACAAGTCACCTTGATAACAAGCTAAATTAACGCCGGTCCAACTCCGTGGGTCGTTCACATTCCATGGTGACAGCTTGTAACTAAGGTGGCTGAACTCAGTGGTTCTGGCCGGATGCGGAGTATATAGAGATATGGATCACATTAACAAGCCCCTTCGGGATTTTTTTTGTGATCAGGGTTTAGTTGAACAAGAAATAAACAAAAATAATAAATGCGAGTTTATTTTTACCTCCAAATGGGTCAAATAAGGACAAAAGAGGGAAATGGCTTCCCTCTTCAATCATAAGCAGCCTGTATCAACGGGCTTAGAATTTGTAGTCTACTGACAACACGACTTGCTGAGAGTCTTCAAGTTTAGTGCTGTTTTCACTGTAGTCCTGATCCAAATAACGGTATGTCAGATCTGTCGACCAGTTATCGTTAATCTTGTACATAGCACCAACCTGGCCCCCCCAGACAAAATCTGTCGAGCTGTTACCCGCAACCTCACTATCAGCCACACCAGCTGACACACCTGCAAACAGGTTTACTTTCTGGGCAACAGGCAGAAGGTAATCATAAGAAGCCAGGAACATATCCTGAGATGATTTATCCATGTAGCTGTAAGTACCCATCAGGCGATGGTGGTCATTAACGATTGCACCGCCTCGCAACTGGTAAGTGACATCTTCACCGTTCTGGCTCGCCTCACCTTTGATGCTGTCATCCTGGTAACCGACACCGGCACCAACAAACCACTCTGTATCAGCAGCAAATGCAGGAGAAGCGGCAACAGTCGCCAGGGCAAGCGTTGAGATAATCGTTAATTTTTTCATCGTATCACTCCAGAATAATTCGGTAATGGAAGCAGGCTTAAGCTGCTATCCCTCTGTTGTTGAAGACTAATTTACACCTGCAAACTGAACCGAACCTTAAAATATAAAACAACGTTTTATAACTGAATTTACGCTGAACAGTTCTTAGAGTGGTTGATAAATATGAACAGAGTTCAAACTCCGTTAAGGCTTACTCTGGATATATCCCGGATAGAATTGACTATTAAAAGCAGCAAGGCATAATCGCTGCATACTTATAAGAAAGCAGGTCATGATGGCTAAAGCTCAGTTCCCTAATCGCTATTATCGACAGTTAACGTCAGCCGTGACGATAGCGCTTTCTTCATGTCTGTTTTCTCCAGTCACAGATGCCAACCAGTATGTTTCAGAGCTTAAGTTGCTGAACTACACCGACTCATACGGCAACGTTTTTCTGCGAAATGCCCGAAATATAGAATTACCGGATCCTTTAACGGTTAAGGGCAACCTGAATCTGGAAAATAGCAGCATTGAACGGCTACCACGCCAGCTAACAGTTGAAGGAAACCTGAATCTTGCCTACAGTGCAGTTACCCAGCTTCCACTTCAACTGGTGGTACACGGCTATATTAATCTGGCTCATTCACAAATCACGTACCTGAATAATGGATTACAGGTAAAAGGCGATTTAAGTTTAATGGGAACCAAAATTACCCAGCTTCCACCCTACCTTTATGTTGGCGGTCATTTATATCTTGCCAACACACAGATAAGAGAGTTACCTAAGTTTTTGGTTGTAAAAGGAAATGTCTATTTAGGCGGGATACCGATCACGGTATTTCCCAAAGAAATGAATATTGGTGGAAAAATCTACAAATAAGACATTATTCAAACTAATAACTAATTCCTTCAATTATGTAAGTCTTATTGATATATCATCAACAAGTATACTTAAAAAGAGAAAAACCATATAAGTTATAAGTGATTATAATTACCCTATCGTCAGTTCGATATTGCTGTCTACAAACTAACTTAAAAATGACACTAAAAGTAACTATCAAACTTAAATAACAGCTCTATTTAAGTCTAATTCAGATAACATCACCGGCTAATAAAACGATTACATTCACAATAACGAATTCAGATGGTTTATTGAAATCACTTTATTGATCACGATATCACTATTATCAGGCGGAGTGTTGTAAGCCAGAAACATCTGTCCATTGAATTCGAGTTTCTGGCTGTTCTGGTGTTTTAACGACTATTACATCGGCTTATGGCTGGTTCAACACCCAAAACCTATGACTTTGATTTTCCGCGAGTATTTGTCGTTTGAGACTGATGGTAATACCATTGCCTACGATTTCTATTAATCATAATTAACCTCTCATCTTCCAAAACGAGTAAGGTTGATATCTCTTTTTACTTTATACCGTTCTTACTCATTGAAACAGCTTCAATAAAACATCCGGATATGACATCCATATGACAATCTGATGTATTTGAAGCTACATGTAATCCCTGACAAATTAGCTTAAACAATAGAACAAGCAATCTAATATTGTTCATTCATAAGCCCAGGGAGTAATTAATTTGATATTTTTTCAGGATTTTACGTTTGAAGTGACCTTATTTAACGGACTAAGGCTATCCACTTTCTCTCTGTTTCGACACCCTGCTATTTATATCAACTCGTCCAATATAAAAGCCAATGTTCTCTATTGCAACTATTATTTGCGTGTCTTTATGTGACAAAAGTCATCCTTCAATTATTATTCATTACCCCTTTACGGCTAATTTTTAACTAATCATTATAAAACAACGCACTAACCATAATTCGTCGTCACAGAAATTGAATGGTGTCTCAAAAATGAGTCATGCATCTCAACTATGTCCCATTGACACAAATTTACACTCTGATAACATCAGTTCAAACCTTGACTCGGGGTCGAAACATGGGTATGCATACTATCACTTTAGAGCAGGCTGCTAATGTGCCTAGAAAAGTACTCTTTCAGTTACTTTCTGATCATGACAATCTCGGACGTTTCTTTGATGCAAAGTATTCATTAGTCAAGCATGGAAAGCCAGAAATCAATGGAATTGGAGCCATCAGAAAAGTAACAAACGGACCGTTTACTTTTCAGGAACAAATCATTGATTACAAAGAAAATGAGCATCTCCAATACAAAATTATCGATGGGTCACCGATTGAAGAACATGGCGGTTGGATCCGCTTCAAAACCATCAATGCCAGCCGTAGCCTTATCCTCTACCGAATCAATTTTACTCCCCGAATACGCGGTACAGGATGGCTAATAAAGTTACTTCTGGAAAAAAACATTAAACGGGCACTTCACAATATTGCCCAGTTCAGTGAAACCAAGTGGAAACACAATGCTTCGCATTAAATGCCAAAGTGTACAAACCTGCAAGTTATCAGCTTTACCACCAAATTCAGCCCTTCTTAAGCCCTTCTACCACTAAGCAGGATTGAGACGGATCCTGCTTTATAGTTTTTAAGCAACTGACATAGTAGTGTCAAACTAATTCCATAAGATGGCGGCAATTAAACTGGTTGAATATTGAACAATGAGAAGTACTACTCGTTATTAATCCAAAACAATTGCGCGTTGTTTTTAAGCGCGATTAAATAAAACAGATCAGGATAAGTAAGTGTTCAGCATGTAGGGGGAATACTGCTCAGGCACTGAGGAGAACGCCACAAGTAAGATTGGATTTTTGCAGCCGCTTAGATTAACAGCAAAAACCAAATCATAAAGAGTTTTTATCAGTTACTTAGCATCAAAAACTCATGCTGATTAATATCTGTTTCTTCAGTTTTTCATTGCAAATAAGGTGGACCTATGGGACAGCAACCTTTGCTAACAACTGAAAGGCTGATTCTGAGGCCTTTTCAACTCTCTGATGCCGGAAAGATACAAAAGCTGGCTGGTGACGTACATGTTGCCAACGGCACAGTTAATATTCCTCATCCCTACAATGACGGGATGGCCGGACAATGGATCGGCAAGCACTTAGCTGGCTGGCAAAGCCGTACTTCAGCTATTTATGCCATCACCCTTAAATCAAATGCAAGCCTGATGGGCTGTGTTGGACTTCATAATATCGAATACAATAACTTCGACAGCAGCAAAGCCCAACTGGGTTATTGGCTTGGTGTTCCCTACTGGGGACAGGGGTATGGCACCGAAGCAGCCAAACGACTGACAGAGTTCGGTTTCAAACGATTAAATCTTGACCTCATCTACGGACAACATTTTAGTCGCGATCCATCACCAGGCAGGATTTTACAAAAGATCGGTATGGAGCATGTAAAAACCAAATCCAACGCAACCCGGATTAACATGATCAGTGAAGATCTTGAATATTACGAAATCTGGGCGATGGCTGAAGCCAACAGCTAACCATAACTGTTATGGTTAGCTACTCATCCTTGCCATATAGTAGGTATTGACGTATTCGCCGTTGCGAAAGGCGTAATCCATCGCTTCACCTTCAATGGCAAAACCATGCTTTTCATAAAGCGCGATCGCAGCATGATTATCAGTATAAACAGTTAGCTCTATACGCCTTACATTCAGCCAGTTATCAGCCATATCCAGCATAGCTGACAGTAATTTACTACCAATCCCCTTCCCCTGATGAAAATCACTGACAGCCATACCAAAAGTGGCAACATGCCTACGCCTGGGCCGTGTGATAACTTCAAAACCTATTTGTCCGACAACCTCACCATCAACCTCCGCTAACAAGCTATATACATTATCCGGTAAATCAGACAAACGCTTCTCCCACAACGATAACGACGGAAAAGGAAGCTGTAATGTACCGCTATAAGCCTTCTTACCGGCATACAACTCTTTAATCGCCTCTATATCCTTGTCTTCAACATGGCGCACTGTTACTTTCATTTCAGCCTCCTTTCTATTTTCACGAGTTATCTAACCCCAAGATATCTCATAAAAATTGATACAAAACAATCATTTGCTTTCAAACTTAAATATGAGGCATGTAATTTTGTTAATGCGTAATCGTTAAAAACACAAGACTAAGATTCAATCAATAACATTATTTTCTTTTGAAAGGTAAACAAAACAGCAGGTACCACAAACACACACATTTTATGATGAATTAACATGACAATTTTATCATTTAGCAATTAACCATTCCTGTTTCAAGATATAAAAATATCAACTATGCTAATTTACTCATAATAAAACAACGTGTTAAAAATCAGACTAATGAAAAAAACAATCTGACTTTTTTAGTTAAGGCTATACTGAAATTGATGAGTGACAAACAAGGTGATGTTCCTACTCAACAGCAGGCTGAAACCAATTGCTATTAATATTCAACCTGAAGCAGCAACAAGGGCTTAACTAATTGTTACTTATATTAATATAAGAAAAGTTAAATTTGTTGAAAGATAAGTTTTGATGGCAGGTCTTATATTTTGAATGTGGAAAAATATGCACATATAAAAATGGCTGATGCCACAGACTAATGAGGTGAAGATTATGTCTAGCTTGAAAGTACTAACTGCTACAGCTGTGATTTTAATGTCGTCTTCTGCTTTTGCTGATATCCGCGTTGCAGATACACACAATGGTGCCTGGGTTACAGTAACTGAGAATGGTCAGCCTGCAGCTAATGCACAAGTTACAGTTGCTAACGTACCGCAACAGAAAAAGTCATACACCACTGATGAAAAAGGTCGTGTATTTATTCCTCTGACACTCGAAAACTCTCGTTCTATCAAATATAAAGCGAAAACTGAAAGTGGCCGTGAATCTTCACGTTACGCTTTCCACTCTACTAACAAGTAATGAATCCAAGGCCCTGTTCCCCTACAACAGGGCCTTAAATCTCCGGTCATTATGACAGTCATTTCTATTTACTCTATCTTTCCTCAAGCCGATGTTCATGCCAGTTCAAATCTCTGGCTAATACCAATGCCAACCCTATAATCTGCAAAAAAAGCGCAAGGTTTCTCAACTGGGAAACTGATTTCATTTTACCAGCATGCTCTTCAATCAATTGCAAATTATCCAGATAAAGCTGGTTTATTTTCTCTCGCCTGCCATCCTGAACTTTATTTAGCAATGCCATTAATGTTGGTATGCCGTCTATGGACAATTCTTTAACCTCCTGATCTAACCAATAATTAATTTCGTTTATTACTTGGTCTTTTATTTTTGTTGGGATCGGTTTTTCCTGATATTCACTGGTTAATATTAATTCCAGCACATATTCTTTTTTCCTTTCGACTGTCTCTACCTGCTGCCAGATTAAAGTGATTAATTTATCGTTATTTTGCTGTTGTTGAACTAATTCATTCGCCTGTCTGGTAACATCATCAATAAAGAAATTCGTCATTAATGCCGAGATTATATTCAAGATCAATCCGGCTGCGACCAACATCCACGTATGTATTGTCCATCTACGCCTGCGCATTTTTTATAAACCTTCAACTTGTTACTCAATATTGAGTATGGCAAACACACTGGCTGAAGATAAATTTCTATCCTTACATTCAAACAGATATGCGAGTGCAGAGCTTGATCATCCATATAAGTCACAAAAGTGTCACTGAACATTTTTGTGATCCCTCCTGTCACTGTCTACGTTTAAATCTGTCTACCTTTTCATAAGTTTCAAAAGGATTAGAAAAGATGAATGATAATCTCACTGATGCTACCCGCACCCTCGTACTAACCGGAGACAATGACATAATTAAACGACAGGAAATCAAAGAGGCTTACAATCAAACTTGGGCGCTCTATGAATCACTGTTCGAAGTCATTAATAGCGACCAGGCTTACTATCTCAAAGCTGAACCGCTTCGCCACCCTCTGATTTTTTACTTTGGCCACACCGCAGTTTTCTTCATCAATAAGCTCAAACTTGGAAAATACATCGACAACAGAATTAATGAACATTTCGAATCCATGTTTGCCATTGGCGTCGACGAGATGTCCTGGGATGATTTGGATGAAGCCAACTATGACTGGCCGACAGTTGACGAGGTAAGGCACTATCGGCAACAGGTTAATGCCCTAGTTAACGATGTGATTGATTCGATGCCGATAACTCTTCCCATCGGCCAGGATGATCCCGCGTGGGTGATTTTAATGGGTATTGAGCATGAGCGGATCCATCTTGAAACCTCCTCAGTGATCATTCGACAACTTCCGCTTTCTGACGTCAGTCCACATCCGGATTGGCAGCCCTGTCCTGATGTCGGTATCCCGTCTGACAACCGTCTGCTCTCAATTGGAGGTGACACCGTCACTTTAGGAAAGAGTAAAGATGCAAATACCTATGGCTGGGATAACGAATACGGTCAGCAAACCTTTAGAGTCATTGATTTCAAAGCTTCGAAATATCTTGTTTCAAACAAGGAATATATGGGGTTTGTAAAAGACGAAGGCTATCTCAAACCACGATTTTGGAATGATGAAGGAAAAGCCTGGCTCGAATATACCAAGGCTAAGATGCCACGGTTCTGGCGACTCCGGGATGACTGCTGGTTTCAGCGCAACCTTGCAGAAGAAATACCACTGCCTTTGAACTGGCCAGTGGAAGTAAACCAACTTGAAGCCAAAGCATTCTGTAACTGGAAAGCAGAGCAACTCCAAGCCAGCATTCGCCTACCTACCGAAGCTGAATGGTATCTGTTACGCCGGAATATCCCGGAAGACTCCCCTAACTGGCATGAAGCACCGGGTAACATTGAACTGGAATACTACGCATCTTCCTGTCCCGTCGATCGGTTCGAACATGAAGGGCTATGCGACATTTTAGGAAACGTATGGCAGTGGACGGAAACCAGCATCGACGGTTTCCAGGGCTTTCAGGTTCACCCTCTTTATGATGACTTCTCTACCCCCACTTTTGACGGTAAGCACAATTTGATCAAAGGCGGCTCATGGATATCGACCGGCAATGAATCCATTCTGTCATCCCGTTATGCTTTCCGCCGCCACTTCTATCAACATGCCGGTTTCCGCTATGTCGAATCACACCAAGATCCAGACAGCATGACGTCACTCAACGTCTATGAAACTGACGAGCTGATTTCCCAGTATCTTGAATTCCATTATGGCGACGAATACTTCGATGTACCCAACTTTTGCGTCAACGGCGTCCGGCAGTGCCTGAATGAAATCCAACCTCACCAAACAGCCAAAGTACTTGATATCGGCTGTTCGGTAGGTCGCGCTTCTTTCGAATTGGCCAAAACTTTCGACCATGTTGATGCCATCGACTTCTCCGCTCGTTTCATTCAGCAAGCTTACAGCCTAACTGAACAAGGTGAGAAGCGTTACACCATTCGCACCGAGGGGGATTTAGTCGACTTCAAGAGTGTCACGCTGAAGCAGCTTGGCTATCAGGATGTCGCTGAAAAAATAAACTTTGTTCAGGGCGATGCCTGCAACCTGAAACCCCAGTTCAACGGCTATGATCTTATCTATGCCTCAAATCTGATCGACCGACTCAGTGAACCAAAGCGATTCCTGTCGACCATTCACGAACGTATCAATGAAGGCGGCTACCTAATTATTGCCTCCCCTTATACCTGGCTGGAAGAATATACTGACAAAGCCAATTGGCTTGGTGGCATAAAGGTTCATGGAGAGAACTTCACTACACTAGACGGACTAACAGAAACCCTCATCCCTCACTTCGAACTAGTCGCTGTAAAGGAAATTCCTTTTGTGATCCGCGAAACCAAGCGTAAGTATCAGCACAGCATTTCTGAAATGACCATCTGGCGCAAACGCTGAAGACACAAGAATTTTGAAAGCTATACTCAAGGATAACTGACATGCTACTGTACTGCCTGAAACGGGCAGTACAGAGCATTTGGAAATGAAAACACCTTGCATCGCAAAATGTAAAAATCAGGACGGGATATGCAGCGGGTGCTTTCGCACCATGGCAGAAATTACCGAGTGGCGTGATATGGATGAAGTAAAACAATGCAATACTATCGAAGAGATTCAGGGTAAACGTTCAACTCATACCTGTAGCCTATGCGGCAAACCAGCCTTTTGCGATATCAGCGCCGGAAAATCTACCTGCTGGTGTTTTGAAATTGAAAAACGGGATACATCGGGGATCGAATCTCCAGACTGCCTGTGCCGCGAGTGTTTAAGTAAGTTGCCGTTACTCAGTAATAAACGAGCAATAGATTAGTGAATCATGATGAAGTCTAACAGGTGTCTTGAAACAGATTGCGATTAAAGCTGAACAGCATTACCAGCGTCAAGGCTCTGAGCAATGACGATAAAACTCATATAAGAGATAAATTTTGCAAACTCCATCATTTAATAAGCAAAAATAACATTGCGGATTTATTTTGAATTAAAATCACACTTTTTCCAAATTTGCTCTTAATTTTTTTTGAAACTGGTTTTGAACCTTATGAATTAAAAAATAATTTAACAACCCAAAAACACCAATTTCTAAAATTAACCTGACCTTTTTACTTCACTCTCTGCCCATCTTTTGCTCCCACTAGATGCAGCAGCAATAAAAACCATTACATTCAAATACTTAATTGAAAAGTAAGGTTAAGACAAATACTTTCACCAACTCAAAAATACGAATTGATTTATATTCTTTAATAAATATGAGATCTGTTTTCTAATTTTCAAAATCATTCTAAAAAATACAGACTAATCATTGAGAAAATTTGTCTGATAAATATAATCTCTGACTTATAAAATAAATAATGATGAGCCAATGAAAAAAAACCATTACCTGTTTCTCCTGATCACTCTCATTTCTGGGTATAGCCTTGCAGGTCCGCATAGCTACTCACACACACACAACGCACTTCCTGATAATGAAAAGCTCTGCATGCAAACAGTCAGCAGACTGCTGACTAAGCAACATGTTATTTTCAGCGACACAAAATCAACACCAGAAATTCGCCGAGCGGCAGAACGCGCGATTGATATTACTCGCAAAGCCTTTAAAGAAAATCAAAGCTATTGTGATGCGCAGCATGCACTCCAGGCTTACAAGCAAGACCCGGATGAAGGCTTCCGTCATAAACCGGGAGAGATTAACAAATTCATTCACAGCAATAGCTGATCCTGTCTCGTCTTAGCGAGATCATCTCACTATTACATATACTATTATTATCATTCGGTAACTTATGTCGTAGTGATGAGGCTTTGCTATGAAAAAGTGGCTGCTTACTCTAATCATTTTTCCACTCTTTCTGATGGGATGTGATCCTGACGTAAAGCCAGGGTTCTCTCAGAAACAACTTCACGGACATTGGATTCTCACCAAGATTGATGGCAAGGATGTCTCAATTTCCGAACCCCGCTCTGTACCGAGTATGGCAATAGATTCTGACCTCAAAGTGGCCGGATTCAGTGGTTGTAACCGATTCTTCGGTCAGGTTGAACTAGCAAAAGGTTACAAACTGCGTGTTGTCGCGATGGGCGCAACAAAAATGGCCTGCATACAGGAAGACGAAGCTCATGTAGAAAAAGTGATGACAAAATCACTGCAAAAATGGAACAACGTTGCGCTGGAAAACCAGATACTAACCTTAACATCTGAACTGCACATTCTGACCTTTCTGCCAACAGATCATTCTCCTGAAGAAGAATCCGAACAATAAAAATTATTCAACCATTACCACTCTGCGTTCAAATCAGCGACTTGCTTAAGCTGAACTAAATTCTTGCTGAGCCAGCATCTGAGGTCATCTGGATATACCTCTGCTGTTTCTTTAAGCCTGCTATTGCCCTACAATCAGTCAGATAAATACAGTTAGCATTCTTAAGTGAACAATGTTCTGAGGCTGCACTATTACTCGCAAACCAGTGCATTCTTCACTTTAGTTTTCGATTTACAGGGGCTTTCCGATATGAAAAAAATTCTATTCGCAATGACGCTAGCAGCACTGCTCAGCGGTTGTGACAAAAATGAAGTGGGTGACGTCAGCCTGGGGGTTTTCACCACTAAGGATATTAAGCTAAATACTCTTATCGATCCGAAAGTACCCGGCGTAACTTGCCACGTAGCCAGTATTGAGGCAGATTTGAGCCTGGCAGATCCTTCCGACTCTTCTATTTCCTGTCGTCAAACCGGTGAAATTACCCCTGAAATGATTGCAGAAATCGATAAATCAAAATCCGGTGAAGTGGTATTTAAGAAGTCCAAGAGTATTTTCTTCAAGACCATGAAAATCCGCCGAATCCTAGATCAGGACTCACAGACTCTGATGTATGTTTCTTACTCAACCAAAGAAACCTCCGGTAGCTACAAGCATAGCCTGTCAACAGTACCGCTATGGGGTACCAAGGCCTATAAGACACCACCGGCACCAGAGCAGAAATAATCCCACAAAAAAGCGCCCTCGGGCGCTTTTCTATATTTATGAAGAAGCTCTGAAATGTAACGACTAACTACAGCTTCACAACTGACGGCTTTGGTTTTCTCTGATTTCTCAGCAGCATAAACGTAGCCAACAAACCATAGATCACCGCCTGAACCCACAATTGCAGCCAGTAATGACCTACCTGACTGAAATCAGCCCCCATTTGGTTTAAACGCAAGAAGCCATTGATTGCCGGAGCAGCCGGAACCAACTGAGCTAAAGCATTAATCGGAGCCGGTATCGCCGAGGTTGGCCAGATAAATCCGGCAGAAAAGACTAGCGGGAACGAACTCATCAGTACCACCACCGTTGCCAGTTCACGACGCGGAATCAACTGACCGATTATCATCCCCAGGAAAATAACCGCCAGCAAGAATGGGACTGTCATTGCCAACAGATCAGAGATCGCAGCTAAACGATTAATCTGGTAGTAGCTATAACTAAAACCAAAGTAATACATCACCAATGGCAGATAGATCAGCAAAAACAAGCAGCCACGGACCACCATAACCTTCCAGGCTGAAAACTGTAACCAGTAGCCTGTCTTACCCGCACGGTAGTATTCATTCTGTCCGCCGCCCAACAAAGCCACCGCAATCAACAATGTCTGATGAAGAATCAGGATAAACACAGCCGGGACAACATAATTGATGTAACCCATTGTCGGGTTAAATACAGGCTGCATACTCAGTTTAATCGCCGAATACTGCTGTGAAGCCAGTGCAATATTTTCGCCGGATGTCACCATACGAGTGACTTTGGCCTTTGCACCTAATGTTCCGCCTGCCGTTGCCAGCCCTTCTACCACTGAACCATAAATCAGGAAATACGCCGCATCACCGGCATAAGCCAGCGTAGGACTTTTACCCAACAGTAAATCACGGGCGAAATGCTCAGGTATCACCAACAGGCCTTCAACATGACCATTGTTCAGCAATGTCTTAGCCTCATCCTCACTTGCCGGGTGAGCAACCAGTTTTATCTGTGGTGTTGCATCAACCATGCGTTCCAACTGACGACTGAGCTGACTGTTATCCAGGTTCACCACCGCCACCTTCTGCTCTCGCGGTAGCTGTTGCGAATATGGCAAGGGGTACAGGAACGAATAAATCAGCACCCCACCGAACACAGTAAACAGAATCGATTGGTTAGAAAAAATCGCACTCAGTTCAAATTTAAACAGGCTTCGCCAACTCATTGGATTACCTCTTCTTGATTGTGTTTACCAGCCAACATAGCGGCACGCCAGAACGCTAATAGTAGCGGCAGGATAAAGACAAAGAGGACTGCTAGTTGCGGCCATGCCACAGCCAGAGACTGACCGTGGTTAACCTGATGAACCTGCACTTCAAGGTAATGCGTCACCGGCAACATTGAGCGCCAAAACTGAGCAAATGCAGGCATGTCCGTTGCAGGAAACGTTACCCCGACAAAAGCAAATGCCGGAGCGGTAAAGCCGGCAGCAAAGCTCATCGCTTTGGTTGGATCCAACGTCAACAGAAGGAACAGCGCGCCAATTCCCTGGCAGGCAATGACAGTCAGCAACTGCGCAAGCAACAGGATTGTCCAGCTGCCATTCATAGGCCAGCCAAGGTAGCCATACATAAACCATAAGAACAGCATGCCCTGGAGCCAGAACATACAAGTGTACGGAACAAATTTCGCCAACAGATTACGTACCGGTGCATCACCTAACCAGCAGCTTAGGCCCTGCCAACGCATCACCGCAGCCAACGACAGAATAGTTGTAACTACCATCATAATCTGCCAGATCGCTGGAACGGCGGCTGAAACAATAAACTGACCATAGTGATTATTACGGTTATAAAGTGGTGTTATCTGCGATCGTATCGATACCGCCTGCCCCAGAGCCTGAACTGGAACCGTCGCTCCTCCAGCCATTTTTTTCAGGGTATCAATCGAAGCATTCAGTGTGCCATGCGCCTGTACAATGGCAGAGTTCACCAGTTTGGCAATCAGTATAAACTGACTGTTATTAAAGGTGGTGACTTCCGGCGCATATCCCAGCAAGGTGTTTTTCTCCAAATGTTCTGGGATCACCACCAGCGCGTAAACATCAGTTCCCCGCAAAGCATGACTACCCTGCTCAACGGAAACAAATGACTGCGAGACTTCAATGGTCGGGCTGGCATCCAGATTTCTGATCAACTGACGCGACAGACGACTATGGTCAAGATCGACCACACCGATTGGAAGATCCCGGGCAATCCCCGCAGAGAAGATCCCCCACATGATCAGAAACAGCACCACAGGGAGCCATGTCACCATGGCCCTGAGCCAGCCGTCACTCCAGAGCAACTGCCATTCGCGACGTAACAGAGAATTAAAACTCATGCTGATCACTCAACAATCACACTCATACCGACTCGCAGCCCTTCAACAGGCTCAACCGGACGAGCTTCCACTTCAAAAGTACGCATATCAAAACCTTGCGCCGGATCTGTGGTACGCCAGGTAGCGAAATCACCCATTACGGCAACATGGCTAACTTTAAAGCTGTATTTCTGACTGCCAAGAGCCGGAATGCTGGCCTGAAACTCTGCGCCTTTGTTGTAGTCTTTGAGCTTGTCTTCACGAACATGGAAAACAGCCCAGGCATCACTGATATCAACCACACTCACAACCGGGAAGCCCTGAGGAGCCAGTTCGCCTTCATGCAACAGAATCTGAGTTACTTCACCGTTATGCCAGCTTGAAATCTGAGTATCGGCTGCATACGCTTCAACCTCGGCAACCGCACCGGCTGCCATACGTGCTTTTTCCGCTGCCGCACGCTTAGTTTCATCACGGGCACCTTCTTTCGCCATTTCGAACATCTGAAGCGCAGCACGTTCGGTGTAGCGTGCAGCCTGCCACTGGGTATAAGCCTCATCACGTTTCTGCTCGGCAATCACGCCATCTTTGTACAGGTTGTCGACACGCTGATAGGTTTTTTCCATTAACTGAGCAGCAGCTTTGGCTTTACGCCATTGATCGCGCGCGGCTTCAATTTCCTGACTACGAGCACCTTTCTCGGCCTGCTCAGCCATCGCCCCAGCAGCTTCCTGACCGGCTTTTGCCTGCTCCAGTTTTGCATCCAGCTCAGGGCTTAACAAAGTGAAAATCAAATCACCGCGTTCAACCATATCCCCCTTACGAACCATGACTTGCTCAATACGGCCCGGTACTTTGGAAGAAATGTTGTATTGCTGAGCTTCAATCTGCCCCTGCATACGTTCAGGCTGAGGTTGGTAAGCCTGCCAGAAGGTATAGCCCAGCCAACCTACCAGCGCGGCTGCCGGTACAACTGCTGCTAAAGACTTAAACTTGCTCATGACTTAACCTCTAAACCTTGGTACTGCTGATACTGATTAAAACTTTCCATCTCGCCGCTGACAGCCAGCAAGCGCGACAGAGAAATGACATATTGGAAGGCAGCGGCTGAACGCTGAGTTCTGACACTGGCCTGATACAACTCGGCATCGACAACATCCAGAGAAGTCGACAGCCCCTGACTAAATGCTTTTTCACGCAGGCGAACATTTTCCTCGGCCAGTTGCAGGCTTGATGACAAACCGTTGTACTCTTCGAGCGCCTGCATTGCTTCACGATAGGTTTTCTCAACCAAAACCGATAAATCCTGTTCGGCCTGAGCCCGCAGGTAATTCACCTGAGTCACCATACTGTGTGCGGCTTTAACTTTGCCAGAGCGGCCGGAATTATCCATCAACGGTATATTAACGCCGACGCCAACCGCCCAGTCAGGTGCAGTTTTCGCCGCCAGCGTATCATCTTCATGAAGGCTGTAATTACCGTACAGGTAAACTTCCGGGTAGTATTTACCCTTTTCGGCATCAATCAGGCCACTGGCCTGTTTCTTCTTGGCGTCAAGGATGTGCAGACCAGGATAGTCAACCAGCGTCTTCTCAATAAAAGCTGCCATCGGTGGCAGTGATTCATTGATAAACAATGGCGTTGACGGCAATGCCGGGATATCCAGCTTCAACAGCCTGGTCAAAGCAACCTGAGCGATCTCCATGTCACGTTCCGCTTTCTGACGTTCAACACGCGCTTTATCGTAGGATGCTTCTGCCTGCAGGCGTTCAACCTTAGCAATCTGGCCTTGCTGCTCCAGCTTCACGGCATGTTCATAATGCTTCTTCAAGCCTTTTTCAACATCAATGCGGGTCATGAGTACCTGCTGGGTCATAGCCACACCAAAGTAGAATTTGGACAGGTCTTCGAATTTGGCCTGTTGCTTCATTGCCAACAGATAGCGCGCTTCTTCATTCTGCCCTTTAGCGATATCCTGCGCCGCCATAATCCGGCCACCGGTAAAAATCGGCCACACCGCACGGATAGAGCTGGTAAAGATGTCACGCTTAGTCAGCTGTGATGTAAACATGCTATCGATTTTGGCGGGATTAATGCCCAACATCTGAGCTAAACCAGCTATTGAATCTCCTGCTGGCATACTGCCAATCACATCTGAAGGCTTGATCTCTACCGGCTTGTCCAAACGAGTGTAATTGGCTTTCGCTGTGATTTGCGGGAAGAACAAATCACTGGCGGCATCCTGCAAGTGCTCAGTTCGTTCGACATTGGCACGTTCAGCAGCCAGGGCGTCGTTGCTCATCACAACCGCGCGCCAGGCATCAGTAAAACTTACCCTCTGCTGTGCCTGTGGACTTACAGTCACAACATCCCCTTCAACACCTCCTGACACTCTGAGATCAGAAGCGGCACCGCAAAGCGGTATCGAAAGAAAAGCGGCATAACACATCATTGCCGCAACAGGCTTTATCTTCATTATTCTTTCCATTAAGCCTTTATTTAGTGGTCTAAAATAAATTCTAGAGTAATAGCTCTAAATTTCAACTATTCTGTGCTACATGCAGAAAGAATGAAAACGGAATAGTAAATCATTTAACGAGGTCACATAGAAACACATTGACAGATACCAAAATCTATCATATTGATTTATAAGTAGATATAAAGCAGGAGGGAACACAGACTGTAAAGCAAAGCGGACAGGCAAAAAAAAGCGAGCCTCTGCTCGCTTCGAAAAATTAAGCCTAATCAAGCAACATCCATATTGCTGAGAACCATTACATGATAGAGAATAGCATTCTGTTTAAATACCGCATAGATGCCTTTATACGAAATTGTGACCAACTTCTCACTACAATTCATTTCACATAAACCATCATTTCCTCGTAGCTCAAATAACACCCAATGCATAGCAGCCTATTGCTTATGTATAACAAGTCAGATGTATTATTCTTATATCAAGACCATGGAATGCTCTGATTGGATCAGATTATTATTCAGTTTGGTATAAGATCTGCTGCATTCGACACATTTTCTCTCGGGCTTGTTCCTTAGGAAGTTCTTCTATGCAGGTCGACCTGGCTCCCCTGATATTCGAGCTCTGCACTATTGTCATCAGTGCCGCAGTTCTGGGGACGCTTTTCCTCTATGCCCGCCAACCGATTATTCTGGCTTATATTGCTTCAGGGATGCTGATCGGCCCATCCGGATTGGCCTGGATCCGCAGCTCAGAAGACATCACGCAAATCGGTAATCTCGGCGTTATCCTGCTGCTGTTTCTCATCGGGCTTAACCTGCAACCGAAGAAACTCATTAGCCTGTTTAAGGAAAGTGCGTTTATCACTCTGGGAACCTGCTGCTTTTTCTTTACCGGGACACTGATTTTCGCACTAGCGATCCAATTGCCTCTGATTGATGCCCTGATCATTGCCGCTGCTTTGATGTTTTCCAGTACCGTGATTGGCCTGAAACTGATACCAACCACCACCCTACACCACCAACGGGTCGGGGAAATGATGACCAGTATTCTGCTGGTGCAAGACATTCTGGCTATCAGCGTGATCATTTTCCTCAACATCGGCGACGGCGGAAACAGCCTCCTGCTGGCGTTTGTAATGATGCTGCTGAAGTTTGCTGCGTTATGTACCCTTGCTTTCCTTGGCGTACGTCACCTTATCCTTCCGCTGTTCCGACGTTTCGATGTCATTCAGGAGTACAGTTTTATCACGACTCTGGGCTGGTGCCTGTTCTGGGCCGAGTTGAGTCACCAGGTGGGGTTATCTTATGAGAGCGGCGCTTTTATTGCCGGGATTTCAATTGCGGTTAGCCGGGTTTCACAGGCGATATCTGTTCACCTTAAACCGCTGCGGGAATTCTTCCTGATCCTGTTCTTTTTTGCTATCGGCGCCAGAATGGATCTGTCAGGAAGTGATTTCTACAGCTTGCTGGGAGTTCTGTTTGGAGTAATGTTAGTAGCCATCAAGGCATGGGGATTTTCAAAAGCATTTCGCCTGGCCAATGAAAAGCCGACAATGATAAGGGAATTGAGCGCCAGACTGAGCCAGGCCAGTGAGTTTTCATTCTTGGTGGTCTATGCAGCCCTGAATGCCAACCTACTTTCAACACAAGCCAGCATGTTCATCCAAACTGCGACGATGACCACCTTCATCATATCCACTTACTGGGTGGTGAAACGCTTCCCGACACCAATCTCTATCGCCAGCCATCTGCGACAAGATTAAGGTCTGATGTCAGGGCTGAAATCTTCCCCTAAGGCGAAGATGTTTTTCCCCCCGCAAAAGGAAAAGCAAAGTTCAAGGTGATCTGATCTTCATAAACCGTCATGGTCACAACACGTTCTTCTGCTCTTTGCTGTGGATCTTTACTTAAATCGGCTGACAACCAATGCTCTATATCGCGATATCCAAGTTGATAAGCGCGTTGAAAAGCATTCTTATCCATAAACAGATATTCTCGCCGAACCAGAAAATCATAACGATTCACCAACGCAAACATCTGATCATCCAGCGTCTGCCTGTCCAGAGTCCGGATACCGGCAAGTACATCTAACGCCTCACCGCTAACATTAAGATGCGCAAACACCATCCCCTGCCTTCTCAGCCCAGCCAGAATGGCATTGTAATTGGTTTGGGTCAGCGGTGCGTTAAACACAACATGCTTCGCTTTACCGTCCGGTAAAAACACCGCGGCCATTCCACCAGCAACATTGAAATCCTTGCGCTGATCAAAACAAATTACCGGCTGATCGTTATACAACGCCGAGCAATCAAAAGCATCCGGAAGCGAGCGTACATACTCAGCATCATCACCAAAACTGAACTCCCCCATCAATGGTGGATTGTAGGCGAGAGCCTTACCAGCCAAAGTGAAAGAAGCCAGGGCGACAGCCCCTCCAGAAAATGACATATAGGCGATAAAGCGCCTGAAAACATTTGTAAAACAAAAAGGCACATTGCGCTCCACATCAGTAAATCCGAACTGTTGTACACCTAGTTACATAAAACATCAATGTTCTAACAATACCGATTCCACTGCTAAAGCCTCACAATCAATACCTACGGCTTTATCCGATTTATACATTACGGGAGTGGAATAAGCTCCGAATCGCAACAGCTTTGCTGCTCAAGAACATACAGTATTTCTGAATACACATCTGTACTCTTTATCGCTTCCAGAAATAACGGCGGAATACTCCTGACTTTATCCAACTCTGAAACAAAACACTTATGTTCAGAGTTACTTAAAATCATTGCGGCCACAACAGCTCGGTTTAATTCATCTTCTAATGATACACCAAGCTCTTTGGCCTTAAGAATTGCAGTGCATACTTTTTCCCGGCGCAAATGATTATCGAGGCAAGACTTCAAGTTATCCTCATCAAACTTCACACCCAGTGTTTTAAGCCAGTTCAAGTGTTCTTGTACGAAACTATCCACTTTTACTTTACCCTCAAAATATAATTATCATTTAAACCGTGAAATCACGATTACAGAATACGATTCTTTATTTTAGATTTATTAGAGAATGTATACTGTAACAATAAATATCTCTAATTTTTGCCTTTCATGAGCAATTGAAATTGATTAGAGTATTTAAGCAACGTCTGAAATAACAACAAAGATTAAGCTATTAATGGCGTAATCAAGATCTACTGTGAAACGGTTATCATTCGGATGGCGTGGCATTATAAATAACACAAATCGAGTTACAAGCCATAATTCACAATACGGACACTGGTCTAACCTGACATAAATTAATCATCCATAACATTCCACAGAGGAATTGCGAGTCATTATTGACACATTTACCATCTATGTGAATTTTGAATTCAAATTTCACTTCAAAAAAACATCTGAAACTTTAACTCCATCAATTGCATAAAAGTACTTATTGAATTGCTAAACAGTGCTTCCTAAGCACACAAGTCAATGATATCAATATGATTTCAAATCTATTAAATTAGAAACTTTACTCTATGGTAAATAACTGACGATATTAGAAAAAAGAATTCGGCTTTAGTTTAAAGCCTCTAAAGTAGTTATCTTTAAATAATTAGAACAGGAACTTAAATCGTCTGTTTTTACCGAAACATCTCTTTATTGCACGTAAAAACCCCTTATAGTTTTTCATTGCAACAATCCAGAAAGCAACATAAGATGCGAAAAAAAGTCAAACAATAAAAATATAAATAACGCTTTCCAGAGGTATATTCATGTATCTTATTCAGCCTGAAGATTTCCAAAGGCACATATTAATGGATGAGGACGGACACTTTTTTGCCACGTATAACGGTTACACATTCCGTAGTGTCTTTCAGCCTATTTTTCTATCAGACATTGATCTTTTTGCTTTTGAAGGACTGGTTCGTATTAAGGATGAAAACAACGAACCGGTGCGCCCGGATTTGTTCTTTAGCTCATCAGAATTAAGCTTTGTCGATACCATTAATCTCTCATTACTTTGCGCCAGCATTCACCTGAGAAATTTTGCTCAATCGGAACACAGAGCGAAGAAGCTGTTTATCAATGCATCTCCTTCCGTTTTTCAGATTTTATCCCATGATGAAAGAGCCATTCTGGCACTGACAAACCTGCTGCATTATCTTGGCTTGTCACCGGAACAGGTGGTCTATGAGATCATGGAGTTCGATGAGGGGGATATGGCAGAAGTTTTTTCTGGCATCAAAGTGCTTAATCGCTATGGCATCACCATTGCGATGGATGATTTTGGTATCTGCGCTTCGAATAAAGCCAGAGCTAAAATCTTGTTGCCGGATATCATCAAAATAGACAAATCCCTGTTGGATGACTTTGTTGCTCACCAAAGTAAAAGCCTAGAGGAATCACTATCCGTATGTCGACAAATCGGAGCTAAAGTTATTCTGGAAGGCATTGAAACACAAGATCAACTGGATAAGATTTCGCACCTGAACATAGATATGTATCAGGGATTCTTGCTAGGTCGGCCACAAGCTCTGGAACCACAATCTGTGCACTGATTGTACATCCCAAGCAACAAGTAAAAAAAAGCTGTAACTCTAAGCCTCAAAGAATTACAGCTAAACTACAGTCAGCATTAACGTAGTTAAAAAGCTCGGGTGATGATGGCCTATCACTGTCCTTCGGCACCCGAGAGCGGTTTTCATTTAAATCCAGCTTTATCCTTTTTTTGCTTCGTGCTTATTGTTTTTATTAGAGCATCCCTTCCGGTTACATTGACCAGATGAAGAAGATCTGGGACTTCATACGAATAATGATGCCACGGATCACATCCAGGAAGTTCAGGAACGCAATTGGCTTTTCTGCACTAATCCAGGCAAGGCCAACTGAACCGACCGGAATGTCATACCCTTCATGCTCATCCAGCTTCAGGCGAACAAAGTGATGTTTGTTCATCGCATTCTGACCGGTGATCTGGCGAACGTTGTCATCACGGCCCAGTAGGTTCCCCTGAGCTTCACCCGTCGCCTCAACAATGCCTTCTACTTCCGCATTGAAAATCTTGCCCGGGTACACTGCTGAGGTAAATTCAGCACGCTGACCCACTTTGACATTACGAATCGCCTGGTGGTTAACACGCATCAGTACATACTTCTCATTGGTGTACATCTGAATTCGCGGCATCAGACCTACATACTGCCCCTCACGCATGATGTAGTTTGTAAGGTAACCATCTGCCGGTGCGTATACTTTCGTGTGATCAAGATTCCACTGCGCCTGAGCCAGATTTTCCTGCTCACTAGCAACATCCACCATACGGCTGTTTACAGTAAGCCCAGACTTCTCCATCGCCAGCTTACTCTTATTGGCAGAAAGCTTGTCTTTTTCCAACTGTGATTCAAGAGAGATCACTTTCGCTTTAGCCACTTCAACAGCCGTTCGCTGTTCATCCATCTTGCTTTCCGTAATGGTGTGATTCACGACCTTATTCTGATCGATATAACGCTTCAGCGTGGTCTGCTTGAGCTTAAGATCTTCTTTCGCAGCCACCAGCTGGTTTTTTGAGATCTCGATATCTTTAAGCGACGCGTTGTAATTCTCTTTGGCAATTCGTACATCTTCCTCAGCGATAGAAAGTGACACCTCTGCCGCATCCAGTTTCGACTCCGCCTTGTTCAGCGCAATCTGATACGGCTCATCGTCCAGCGTGTAAATCAGCTGGCCTTTGGTCACCTGCTCATTTGGTCTGACGTAGATGCTATCAACATGACCCTTAATGTTGGTTGAAGCAGGACGAAGCTGAATATGCGGAGACTGCACGACAGAGCCACCAGACAAATCCATCGGACTGAAGGTAATCAAACCGACCCAAACGAACAGCAACCATCCGGCACCACCCAGAAACGCAAAGCCCTGAGTGAACTTATTCCAAGGCATCCCTACCATTCGAAGCAGATAAATGAAAAGCGTCCATACCGCTAGACCCTCAAGCATGTTCTGCCTCCTTATCAGCATTTACTTCATCAGCAATAACCGCCTCTTGCTGAGGCAAGCTGTTCGACACGGTACCCTCTTCCGTTCCTTTCCAGATATCGCGAATACGGCGTAATGCTTGCTCACCGTCAACAAAGGCAATCACCACCGCAATTACCCACACCCAGTGCCAGATAAAGCCAATCCAGGTGAGCGCTGTTATCAGCCCGAGCTGATGATGCTCTTTACTGTGGGCTTTCTGAATAGGCAGCTCGTGTATTCTCCAGAAGCCGTAAATTGCCGCCGCAATGGTTCCCACAAGGACCACGGCAGCCATGACGTGCAACGCTGTGTCGACACCGCTATCGACAAAAGGCATGCTGACGAGACTCATCGTAATCAACTCCGTTCTAAGGATTTATAATTGTGTTTTTGTTGCGTCAGAGTGTGCAGGAAAACTGTGAATCGCGTCAGAATTCAGGTTTGATTTAATCAATTTAACCAATAATATGAAATAATCTATCCATATACACAAAAAACAATGTGCCACAGCATGAAAAGCACCACACCAAAACTGGATATCTCTTTTATTCGCTCAATCTTTATGAAGCCTGTCTCGGCTGGGCTGAAAAAACGCTATGGCATAGTGCCGGAAGAGTTAAGCATTCCAGCAAAAATTGTTTCAGAGCCGATGTGTCTGGTGCCTTTTATTGATGTACAAGGCTGGATGGAAGTACTTGAAGATCGAATCGGTGATCCCGCCTACATGGTGGAAATTGCTGAATACCTGAAGTTCGACAATATGGGTTATTTCGGTGACTGGTTCCTCTCCAGTCCTGATTTGGCACTGGCTTTCAGGCGTATCAACTATGGTACCTCTTGTCTGCAATCCGGCATCAGTTTTCACGGTGAGCAGTCGGGCAAGATCATCAAATGGACCTACGAAAATCACTTTAGTCAAGGTCGCGGACGGCTTCATGACAGCCTGCGTGTCGCCGCCATGTTCTACAACACACTGAAGCATTTCATGGGTGATGACTATAACCCGAAACATGTAGAAATCAGCGGCCCTCGCTGCGGTGATGGACGAGTCGAAGCCTTTTTCGGTTGTGATGTCCAATGGAACGCTCCGATGACCAAAGTATGGCTTGATATCTCAATACTCGAACATGGCAGTGCCAAACCCTTCATACCAAGACGGCCAATGCTGGTGTCCAACTTTCAGCTGGATGAGTTTCTCAACATGCCGCAACCTCATGACACGGCGAAAATCATGTACGAGATGGTCAACTACGCCCGCTACTACGGATTCCCGAACATAGATTTTGTTGCCGGACGTTTTCAGGTTTCCCGCCAGCAACTTCAGCGGCGGCTCCATGCCCTCGGGTGGAATTTCACCAATATCACCAACTATGTACTTTGTAATCAGGCGATTAAGTACATGCTTGATGATATGGAAATCAAAGATATAGCCAGAGAACTTGGCTATAACAACGTGCAGAGTTTCAGTAAGGCATTTCAGCGTCAGCGCGGTCTCACGCCGACGCAGTATAAAGACAGGTTACTTGAGCGAAGCCAGAGTTAGTTGGCGCTTGCAATTCATCTTGAAGTGAGTATCAGGATCGATGTGATACCACATATCAAACAGCGCCTCGTTTTTGCCCTGAAAAACAGGCTTGAAGAAAATTCGGTAACCGGTGAGATCGCGGCGGGTCGCATAGTCAAAAGGATTAGCATTAGACGGATCGGTAATGATCTCCCGACTTAGTTTCACTGGCTTGAGCATGTAATCATCATCTTTAGCCACATAGCGGTAATCGATAAACAGGTTGAACTCCAGTTGAGTCTGGTCATTCTCCTCATAACGCACCCACTCCTGGGAGGACATAGTCCCATCGGGCTTAAAGTCATAGGTGACCCAGCTTTGCTCATGGTTTTTTTCCTGTTCAGGAACACACTGCCACTTACCATCGACGGCCGGCAATGACGATGCAGCGGCCATGCCCGAGAGGGCTATACCTGCTACCAATACAAATCCATTTACCAAGCGATTCATTTGTCTCTCCGGTTTATCATCATGGTTACGACAACAATAACTTAACATCTCCCCAGTGCCAATAAGGAATAACGACATTTTTATATATAACAGGCATAAAAAAAGAGCTGTCACCAGCTCTTTTCTAACGTTCCCTCGTTATTGCCTATTAACTTTCACGTTGCTTGGAAGACATTTTTTCCAGGATCGCAGATATCGGCACAATCGGCCCCATCATATTGATCGTCAACGGCGAGCCAGATATCCCATAATGGATTTCGGATGCTTCAGAACTTGAGTAGTTATGCTTGTAGTTAAACATACCAACAGCCATATGCAGCAAATCAAAATCTTTTCGGTGACATGATATATATGCTCGCCAGTACATAGCATCCAGCACTTCCCCTGGGTGGTCAGCCCGGATAATGAAGCGCCAGCTCCCCTCTTCTCCATAGAAGTCGAGCGGAAATGTCTTTTTTATTTTTCTTTTGCTTAACAAGGTAAACTTTCCACATAGCCAGCATGACAAATTGATTATGCAACGATTCGAGCAGAATGGAAGTGATTAGCGAGGAAAAGACGCAATTTTGACAAAATTGACGGAGTGCGTGGTTGCTATCTTCGTGAGCGTAACACAAAAAAATTTGAATTATCAGGCTTGTTAATTATTTTTCTATTCCTATAATGCTGAAAACCGGAGCGTCTGCCAACGCTCCGGTTTTTTTTTGCCTGCTCTTCGGTGACATAAATGCTATCTGCCAATAGCTGCATACCGAAAAGCAAAATTCGATAGATTAAGGAAAGACTAATGCGTATCGAACAAGACTTGAAACTGGGTTTTAAAGATGTACTGTTTCGTCCAAAACGTTCAACTCTAAAGAGCCGCTCTCAAGTTGAATTAACCCGCGATTTTACATTCAAGCATAGCGGTCGTCAATGGTCTGGTGTACCTGTTATTGCAGCTAATATGGATTCTGTTGGTAGCTTCGCTATGGCTAAAGCCTTGGCTAAGCACGGTGTAATGACTGCAATCCACAAGCACTACACTGTTGCTGACTGGGCTGAGTTCATTAAAAATAACGATACCAGCGTGCTGAACAATGCAATGGTATCTACCGGCACGTCTGATGCCGACTTCCAGAAAACAAAAGAAATCATGGAGATGAGCAGCGACATCATCTTCATCTGCATCGACATCGCTAACGGTTATTCTGAACACCTTGTCGAGTACGTTCAAAAGGTGCGCGCAGAGTTCCCGGATAAAGTAATCAGTGCTGGTAACGTTGTTACCGGTGATATGGTTGAAGAACTAATCCTAGCTGGTGCGGATATCGTTAAAGTGGGTATTGGCCCGGGCTCTGTATGTACGACCCGCGTTAAGACAGGTGTTGGTTACCCTCAGCTTTCAGCAATCATCGAGTGTGCCGACGCTGCACACGGCCTTGGCGGTCGCATCATCGGTGACGGCGGCTGTGCCTGTGCCGGTGACGTATCAAAAGCCTTCGGTGGCGGCGCAGATTTCGTCATGCTTGGCGGAATGCTGGCGGGCCACGAAGAAAGCGGCGGCGAGTTAATTGAAAAAGACGGCGAAATGTTCATGAAGTTCTACGGCATGTCTAGCCAGAGCGCGATGGACAAGCACTCAGGCGGTGTTGCCAAGTACCGTGCTGCTGAAGGAAAAACCGTACTATTGCCATTCCGCGGCCCAGTTGAAAACACCATCCAAGATATCCTTGGCGGTGTACGCTCAACCTGCACGTACGTTGGCGCGGCGAAGCTTAAAGAGCTAACAAAACGCACTACTTTCATCCGAGTTCAGGAACAAGAAAACAACGTTTTCGGTAAAGAGTAAACTCGGAATTTCACCGATATAAAAACAATCTAATAATTTAAGGCCGCTTTTTAGCGGCTTTTTTATATCTAAAGGGAAATGACTACAAAGTGTCTACACCATCATTTCCTTATATCACAGACCTAAACTAAAAATGCATATGTATGCAGCGTTATAATCGTGACTAAAAGTTTAATTCTGCTTCTTCGCCAATTTAAGATACTTCATACGTTCCGGATGAACTGCCTTGTTCGACTTCGACCTATGCGTTCTGGGTGATTTCATCCACGACGGCATTGGCAATTGCTTCGGCCATCTTCCCCGCCATTGCGAACTCACCAGTAAGCACAAAGCCCTGAGCTTCCAGTTCCTTTTCCAGTTTCTCTTTCAATGATGCTTTGCTTAGTGCCATTAGTTTTTCCCTGCAAATACGGTTTTGGATACGTCAACATGCGGCTTACCCATGAATGGGCAAATACTTGCGCCGGTGCAAACACCTTTGCCGCCGTTGAGTTTGATGGTGTCGGCATCTTCAGTGATGTTCTTGGTCTTGGTCTTGGTCTTGGTCTTGGTCTTGATGATGAGATCTTTAGATATGGTCAGACGGTCGCTGCCAGTGATTTCGGTTACCCGATCCTCTAATACCTTGATGCGTTGGTTCAGGCATTCAATGATATCGTCCTTGTCCGTCTTGCGCTCAATGTTGCCTTCCTGATCAACCAGCTGGTAAACACCTTCACGCTGCTGGTATCGGCTTTCACCTTCCTTGATAGCCGGTAACTTAAAGCCCAGTGGTAATACGCAGCGAATAAAGGGCTTATCCGGCTGGCCGAACATAAAGCCCAGTTCAACAATGCTGCCAATGGCGGGCGGTTCTAACCTTCCGGCGTAATCACCCAATCCCGGCACAGGCAGCGGTACTGCCTGCAATGGTGGCTTGTCTTGATATTCCATGCCCTTTTCATCAAGCAGCAAAACATCCACCGCATAGTGCGGATAGAAACGGTCGGACAAATCCCCTTCTTGGGGCAGCTCTGGCAATGCAACCACCTTGCCCCACCTTGGCAGATGCCAGCGGCCTGTCATTTCAGGGAAGAGGCGGAAGATAATGCCTACCTGGTTGTTATCGCTCCGCCGATTCTTGCCTCAGAAAAATTCCGTGTACTGGATAAGTACTACTGACGCGGACTCAACTTCCAGTACCAGGCATCACAAATCGACAAAGTATTTAAACGCTTCAACGTTAGTTACATCGGTATTGATACCACAGGCATTGGTGCCGGGGTGTGGGATTTAATCAGCAAGCAACACCCGCGTGAAGCAGTGGCGATTCACTACAGCTCAGACAACAAAAACCGCCTGGTAATGACGATGATTGATGTTATTGAATCTAATCGCCTGCAGTTCGATGCCGAGCACAAAGACTTGGCAATGGCCTTCATGGCAATTAAGCGAACGGCAACCAACAGCGACAACAACATGACATCCAGAGGCTGACAGGCCATGCCGATGGCTTCTGGGCGATTTCCCACGCCATCATCAATGAACCACTCGACCACACCAACAAACCTAAATCGACTTGGAAAACCGCAGCATGACAGAACAACAACTCACTCAAGAAACCGAAAAGCAGCCCGAGTCCTGTTACAGCATTGAAGGCAGCGCCGAGCCGGTAGATTCAAGTCGCTGGCTTACGCAATACAACGACCTGTTTTACAACGACATGAACGAATACTGGGAGCCGCCGATTTCTCCTGCCGGACTGGCGCAAATTGCTCGGGCCAACGCTTACCATTCCAGTGCCCTGATCGCCCGGTCGAACTATGTTGCCAGCCGATTCGTTAGTGGCGGCAATATCCGAAAACGAGAGCTTCAATCATTTTGTCGTGATTATTTTACGTTTGGAAATGGCGCTTTTCTGAAAAACAGAGATTACTTCAACCGAGTGATCGGCCTGACTCATATTTCGTCTATGTACCTTCGCAGGCGTAAAAACGGAAAGTGGGTTTACCTGCAGAAAGAAGAAAAGCATAAGGTCTACAACAAGAACGACATTATCTGGCTGCCACAGTACGACCCGCAGCAGCAGATTTATGGCATACCAGATTATTTAGGCTGCATTCAAAGCAGCCTATTGAATCAATATGCCACCTTATTCCGCCGCAGGTATCACAAGAACGGTGCGCACATGGGCTTTATTTTCTACGCGACCGCCCCACACAAGAGCGAAGAAGATGAAGAAATCCATTGTCAGCAGCAAAGGCGTGGGTAACTTCCGCTGTATGTTTGTGAATATCCCCGGCGGCCATGAGAAAGGCATTCAGCTAATTCCTGTGGGTGACATTGCCACCTAAGATGAATTTGAACGAATCAAAAACATTACCGCCCAGGGTATTCTTGTCGGCCACAGGTTCCCACCAGGTAAAGGCGGCATGATTCCGCAGGGAATGGCGAATTTTGGTGACCCAGAAAAAGTAGGCTGTGAATATGCCCGCGATGAAATCATTCCAGTTTGTGAAATGATAGTGGATGAAGTGAATTCAGCCCCGGAAACTTCAAAGCAGTTGAACTTTAAATTTAACACTCAATTAGATTAGCTGTTAATTTTATATAATTAAGGCTTCCTAAAGAATCACCACAATTGGAATATACCCCATCCAAGATCTTTAATCATTCAGGTATTTTTCGTGGTTGGAAGCCTTAGCTATGATAATTAACGGGAGTATTAAAAATACATACCAATTAAGTGTGCTAAAAACTAACATTAACACCAGCATTATAAAAACATGTGTACGTTTATTTCTCAATGAAAAGATGGCGCAACTGCGAACCATAACCACATCAAAAGAGTCAAAAGAGTCAAAAGAGTCAAAAGAGTCAAAAGAGTCAAAAGAGTCAAAAGAGTCAAAAACGACACAGAATCTAATTTATAAAGTTCAAAATATCAAACATCAAACCTTAATTGACACATCTTCCCCCTTAATTTGTCTCTTCCACCACCACACAGCAAAAATCAATAGTGTATCATTTCGTTAATGTAATGATTCACCTAGAATCACTTCATTGTATTCAACCTTGCTCATAACTTTTGTTCCTTTTATTGCAAAGCGACTAACTTTAATTTCCAATATAAAGATCAAATATAGCAGTAAAATCTCGGCGGTTGTGTTTTTTGAATGAGTATTTAAACCGCCTCAAATATTTACGTTTAACATTTCAAGGGAAGGATAACTTAATGAAATTTGTTTTTGCAAAATTTATAAGTTTTATCTTGACATTTCACGCAGCATCGTCATTCGCCTCAGAACTATCACAAAAAGAATCACATACATTAGAAGAGTGGAAAAAAATAAGTAAGCCCTACAATGATGAGGCTGTTGGCTTTTGGGATTGCAATCATCTATCACAAGTGCAGGAACAAGCAATAATACAAGTTAAAAAGGATCAAAAGGGAATCGTTTTACACCTTAACAACAAAACAATCAGATACAAACAAAACAACATACAATACAGCAACAAAACCATTTCGGCATATAATAATAGAAACGTTGATCACATAACATTTGATTCCACACTGAAATTATTGAGTTACCAATCGATGCCAGAAGTTGATATCAATAAGTATGATCACTACCTGTGCTCTCGTCGTAAATAAAACCCCGCCTTCTTAGAAGGCGGTCTTAATATCAGCCCCCTAAAAGGGGGCGACGACGCTGTTAATTCTTTAACAACTTTAACTGTTGCTCAAGCTCTTGTTTGTCTTGGTGCCTCACATACCTTCTAATTATTTCTTCATTAACTCCAACGGAGTCGATAAAGTATCCTCTCGCACAAAAATGATTTCCCCATAACTTCTTGCTGATGTGCGGAAATTTATAAAAAAGCAGTATTGCCGTTCGGCCTTTCAATACACCCATCAAAGTTGAAATCGATACCTTTGGAGGGATTATCGTAACAAGATGAACATGATCAGGTTGGATATTTAGCTCCAAAACCTCGCAATCCTTCATGTTGCAGAGAATGTATATTGAACGATAAAGCTCTTTACCTACATTCCTTTTCAAAATCTTAAATCGGTATTTTGGCGTCCAAACAATATGATATTTACAACACCAGTAAAAATGTGATGAACTTCGATAATCGCCCATGTTAGTTGATCCCTCTTACTTGTAGTGAATAAGAGTTTTCCTTCTACGGGCAATAGCCCCTAGGCCTAGGAGCAATCACCAACACCATAGAAGGTGGTTTAGGGATGACAACAAAACGCACTACTTTCGTCCGTGTTCAGGAGCAAGAAAACAACGTTTTCGGTAAAGAGTAAACTCGGAATTTCACCGATATAAAAAAAATCTAATAATTTAAGGCCGCTTTTTAGCGGCCTTTTTCATCCCCAAAATCGGCAAGTGGCGACAGATACTCTCTCACATCAAGATATGATGGTCATACTAGAGCACTCCCATCACTCTTGTTATTCAATCTCAACGATAAATATCTTCAAGAAAAAACGTATCGAGTTCGGCTCCGGAAAAGAAAACATCAAACACAGCACATTGTGTTGTTATAAGAAAATTAAAATCAGTTACTTTGGGTCGATAAATTTGCCGCTTGCCCGCGCTAACGTCCGCTGCCCCTTGCTAATTTGGGCTTCCAGTTGATAGATACCGTGTCTTTTCCCGGACAGAGAGGCTGAGACCTTTATCAGGTCACCAATCTGAATCGGTTTCATAAAGCGTACTAGCAGTTCCGCAGTCAGGGCCTTTATCCCTTGGGTAAAAAGGCAGTGTGTCATCGCCGCATCCATCAAGGTGCTGGTCATGCCGCCGTGCAGCAAGCCGTTATACCCCTGATGCCGAGGTGTTACATCAAATACAGCCGTCACGCCCTTCTCACCATCGAGTTCAAAGCTCAATTGTAGAGAATCAGGGTTACTAGCCTGCTCGCCGCATACCATACAGTAGGTATGGGCCTGTTTTGCTACCTGATATTGTGGCATTTAATCTGATACTCCCGAGCTTAAACTGCTCAAATGATCCGACCACTGCCGCCTTCGCTACCTTATCCGACAGAGCCATCTTTAGCTGTTTAGATGCCTCGTCTTCCGTGCAGTGGCACAGGAATAATAAACCTGGGGTTTAGGTCAATCAGCGCAGCAATCGTTGCCTGCATACGCTGCTTAGAGACCCGTTTAGATGCAGCACGCCAATAATAATACCGGCGATTCTGGATTCACCGCTTACCCGACATATATGCTGCAGTGTTCTTATCTGGCCTGAGTAGCAAAAGTCAGCTGATATTGCCTGGATGGCCATAGTGCCCATGAGTGAGCACTAGATAATCGCCCCAGGTAAGATCGCATCCCATCGCCCTGGCATTAGAGAACAGGATGTTATTGTCATCGGTGTTATCAACAAGGATTCGAAATGTAAGATGCTTTACCACAGCCAGGCCCTTGAATGAAACGTCAATCCCCCCCCCTAGTTAGTGATCACAGGCATTTGCGCCAGATACTAGCGTTCCGTCCAGATAGGCGTTAACCAGAGATTCAGGCGTTTCAGCCGGCGCACCGACAATCACCTCGATAGCCTGCTGGCCAAACAGCTGCTTAGCTTTCTGTCCCATTCCGCCAGAAATCACCAGATTAACCTCTCTCTCGCCAAGCCAGCGAGGCAGCAAGCCCGGCTCGTGCGGCGGCGCATCGATGTCATTTCGGCCGGTGATCTTCTTGGCTTGTTGATCCACATCCATAATAGCGAAGCTTTTGCAGTGGCCGAAATGTAAGTTAAGCAGGCCGTTAGCGACCGGTATTGCAATTTTCATGTGTTTTCCTTTTATTTACAGGTTATCTGTAGAACTTTTTCCCAAATCGCGCGGATCTGGTATCCAATCTGGCTTTCACCCATCTCTACCACGCTCTTTCCAGCGACTTGAGCCTGGGTAACCAGCTTGTCGTAGTCGATACGACCAAGAAGATAAGCGCCGAGTTCTTCACCAAGCGCCTCGATCTGCTCAGTCATATTGGGGTTGATATCCCACTTGTTAACGCACAGAGAAGTAGGCAAACCAAAGTGTCTGGCCAATCTCAGAACCCGCTCAATATCATGCATGCCGGACTGAGTGGGCTCGGTTACCAACACCAGATGGTCCGCACCAGTGATCGAAGCGATAACCGGACAGCCGATACCCGGAGGGCCATCAACCAGAAGCAGTTGGGCACCTTGCTCTGTTGCCACTTTTCGGGCCTCACTCCTTACCAAACTGACCAGCTTTCCGGAGTTTTCGGCGGCGATACCCAAATGGGCGTGAACCATAGGGCCAAAGCGGGTATCCGAGCGATACCACTCACCACACTCTCGCTCAGGGAAGTCGATACAGTTATCTGGGCAGAAATAAACACAAACACCACACCCTTCACAGGCTGTCTGGTCGATGCTATAGCTGTCGTTTTCTTTATCGTAGATAACCGCGTCAAACCGACAATACTCTTTGCACATATTGCAGGAGGAGCACTCATCACTGCGGATAGAGGCCTCATTGCCGCTGTAGAAGGTGTGTTTCTGCTGTATCTCCGGGTTTAATACCAGATGCAGATCTGCAGCATCCACATCGCAGTCGGCCAGTACTGCCTGCTGTGACAGTGCAGCAAAGGAGGCCGTCAGGCTGGTTTTGCCTGTCCCCCCCTTACCGCTAAGAATGACAATCTCTTTCATTGTACTTCGCCCACCCTTGACTCAATTGCTGACAGCAGTTGTTGCAGTTCAGGTTTAAGCCCGGGAATCGCTGAGAGCAAAGCCTCTCCGCGAGAATACGCCTTAGCCACCTCGCGACTTTCCGGGATGCGCAGCATCACCTCAATACCTTGCTCGTCGCAGTAGGCATCGACACAGTTATCCACTTGATCAAACCGATTTATAACCACGGCAAAGGGCCGCTGCAGTTCACGGACGGTCTCAACCGCTATTCTCAGGTCGTGGAGACCAAAAGGGGTTGGCTCGGTGACCAACAGGATAAAGTCAGCATCACGAACCGTAGTGACCATCGAGCATGAAGTGCCCGGCGGCGAATCGATAATTGATAGCTCATTAGGAGAGGTCTTCTGTTTGACAGCACGAATAACCGGGGTGGCCATCGCAATCCCCACATCTATCATCCCCTCAGTAAAGCGAACCCGACCGCTCTTACCTTGTCTCAGGGTGCCGACAGGGTGCATCACCTCGGTGAGTGCCTCATCAGGGCAGAGTCGAGTACACCCGCCACAGCTATGGCACAGCTCTGGGAAGACAATCGCATATTCACCCTGGGTGATGATGGCATTGAACTGACAGATCTCAGCGCAATCGCCACAGCCGCTGCAAAGATCACGATGTACCATAGGGACCGCCACCGAAACCGTTTCAACTGAATCAATCTCCGGGGCAAGAAATAGCTTTCCGTTGGGCTCTTCAACGTCGCAGTCGAGGTAGTGCACAGTCTGCTCTGCTGCGAGTGCCAGGGCTACAGACACAGTGGTTTTCCCCGTTCCTCCTTTACCAGAGGCAATCGCTATCTTCATACCCCTCTTCCAGCGCTTATAGCCAGCTCTGTTGTACTGGTAACTATCCAGTCACCCACCTGGTAGTTGTAGGCGTCGGCAATCACCCCGCACTTGATCTGGGTAAGCAAGAACACCTCTCTATCGGCGGTATTGAGGGTTTCAAAGTTGGCTTGCCCCTTTGCGATAATGACATCGGCCGCGTCAAAAGCAGCTTTGAATGAGTCCGAGCAGTGATGCAGTATGGTCCCCGGTCCATCAGTGCCGTTATCAATAATGCTTGCCAGTTGGTCTATTCCCGCTTCGATAGCATCGGCCTCGACGGCATCATTGATGACTGGAGAACCCTTAACGACATAGGTTACCTTAAGGTGCTTTGGCAACTGCTCGATCAAAAAGCGATCTAATACGGTCTCACCGGCGTTATCTGCCAGTATCATTACATTACCTGCCTGCTGCATCTTCTGCTTTAACTGGTTAACCATCTTGGTATCGATGGGATGACTGTTGGCCTTTTCAAACGAGTCGTTAATTCGCTCATCATCCCAGACCGACAACAAGGCAAAATCCAGGATATTTCCGGCAATCGCAAAACGTAGCGCCAGCTCAAACGGGTCTTCAGATGCTTGCAACAGCTCGGTTACGCGAGGAACCAGTGACAGCGCCACTTGGGTTGATTGTTGCTTAATCTCTAAATAGGGGTCATCGCAACCCACTTCTTGGCGCAAGATGCGGTGAATTCGCTGCCCCATTTCAGGCGGAGAGAGGCTGAGATCAAAGTCTGCTATCTGCCGTGAGATACGACGCAGAGCATTGCCGATCAGCTGCTCATCATCACTGATCCTGCGCCCGGCCTCTAAAGCCTGGCGCATAAAGCAGGGAATACATTCGAGACTACTTCTCATCCTTAGCTCCAGTGTGACTCAACAGTCGCGTCGCTGATCTCGGTAAGCCCGCCAGAAATAAACTGCTCAACACACGCTTTTAGTGAATCCATATCACAGCTAAAGATTTTAACTCCAGCGCTCTGCAGCACCTTAAAAGCTTTAGGACCGCAGTTGCCGGTGATTAAACACTCTGCCCCAGTGGCGATAATATTTTGTGCAGCCTGAATACCTGCGCCCTGGGCAGCGTTCAGATTCTGCTTGTTATCTACAAACTCACAAATATTGCGCTCGGTATCGTAGATAAGAAAACCAGGAGCACGGCCAAAGCGTTTATCCAGCTCACCATCCAGTGTCTGTGAGGAAGTTGTCAGTGCAATTTTCATTTTATTTATCCTTATGCAGGTGCCGGCGGATACCGCCGACACCGTTACTACTTATTCGCTTTGGCTTAGCTGAGTACGGTCAAACCCCATACCCCGTCGCCCCCTGCCAAAACCACGTCTGGCGCAGGAATCCTGACGCTGGCCACAAGCGCAGCCTCTCCCTGCTCTGGCATTACGGCCTTTTACAGCTTTTTTACCGCGACCTTTTTTCATTTCGTTACCCATTGGGCCGGTTCCATCACATCCAGGCATCATTGCCTCCTGTTTCTCTGATTAAATCTTCCACGCGGAAGATCGTTACGCTTGCAGCTATTTCCTGCACCCATACGGCGGCGTCTTTTGCAGCAGCCGGGCATGGAAAACGATGCCTTATCCAGGCCGCCGTTCATCCAAGCGTCTATTAGCTTGCTGGTCTCCCCAGCACAAAACGGATATACCTTGATACCTCGCGCTTCTACGGCGCACTGCAGCGAGTGAGAGATGGCACCACAGACCAACAATTCAACTTTTTGATTATCAAGAAAAGTCAGCTTATCCATGACACAACCGACTGGTAAGGCGAGGTTTTCCTTATGCACAGCCCCCTTGCTGTCTGACTCAACGAGCAAAATCTGTCCCGCGACATCAAACACCGGAGATATCCGGTCGTTCCAGGTTGTAAATGCTGCTTTCATACAAAGGCTCCATCATTGATATCTTAGATAGAGCAATTGGCATTCCAGTTTTTGAAACCGAGCCAAAATCTTTGTATCTACATGTTTTTAAAGGGAATGAATAAAAGAAAAAGAATGCAGGGAAATTACAATGGCTGCATTTGTGCAACCATTATGGACTCAGGTGGTTGCAGCCATGAAACCATTGCAACTATCGGTTGCGACCATTCTGCTTAGGAAAAGGGATCTGTAGGGACTTCATCTTGCGATAAAGGGTGGTTTTGTGGATACCCAACTCACGAGCCGTTGCAGCCCGGTTGAACCTATTACGCTTTAGTGCCTCTTGTATCGACTGCTTTTCTGCCAGCTGACGCGCAGAGCCGATAGCTTCTGGCTGGTCTTTCGGCATCACTCTTGCGCCTAGCTCAGGCGGCAGATAGGCCGGGCCAATCTGCCCATTTGGACAGAGCACAAAGGCTCTTTCAATAACGTTTTCCAGTTCACGCACGTTTCCCGGCCAGTCATGATCCAGCAAAAATGAAATGGCTTCAGGGGAGAGACCAGACACCTCACGGTTCTGCAGGCGGTTAAAGTTGCGTACAAACTGATCAACCAGCAGCGGGATATCTTCCTTACGGCTTCGAAGTGGTGGAAGTTTCAAGTCCACCACATGGATTCGGTAGTACAAATCCTGCCTGAATTCGCCGTTGGCAACCATTGCAGCCAGATCTTTGTGAGTGGCTGCAATGATCCGCACATCACTTTGTTCCGACTTAACCGCGCCGAGCGGCTCATAGCAGTGTTCCTGAAGAACACGCAGTAGGCGCACCTGAAGGGCTGGGTTGATCTCACCGATCTCATCAAGAAACAAGGTACCGCCCTCGGCTAGGGCAAAGCGGCCTGGCTTGTCCTGGGTCGCCCCGGTGAAGGCCCCCTTTTTATAGCCAAAAAGCTCAGACTCAAGCAGGTTATCCGGCAGTGCTCCGCAGTTGATGGCGATAAAAGGTTTATCTGCGCGAGGCCCCATATCATGCACGGCTCGAGCCAATAGCTCCTTTCCGGTACCGGTCTCCCCTTGGATCAGAACATTGCTGCTGCTTGCAGACACTGCCGGCAGCAGCTCAAACAGGTTGCGCATAAGTGGACTGTGACTGACAAAGCCCCCTACTTGGGAGCGCCCCTTAAGCGCATTTCTCAGCGCCTCCACCTCACTTAGATCGCGAAACGTCTCTGCGCCACCGATAACCTGGCCTTCACTATTTTTAAGAACTGCCGTTGATACAGAGACCGGAATGCGCTCACCTTCAGCATTGATGATATAGCAGGATTTATTGATTATCGGAGTGGTATTGTTGAGCGTCTGTCGTAAGGCGCAGTCGGCCTCACACATACTGGACTTAAAAACCTCGGAGCAACGTTTTCCCAAAGCTTCATTCCTTGGGATCCCGGTAATATCTTCTGCAGCCCGATTAAAAAAGCTGATCCGCCACTGGTTGTCTACCGTAAACACACCATCCGAGATGCTCTCAAGGATGGAGTCGGTAAATTCAGTGAGTTTGAGGGGGTTACTATGCTCTTCCATATATCATTCAGTAAAAGTTATACCACTATTGATGATGGCTATATTATACCTAACACAGCGGTAAATCAGGATCTTAGCTCCAAAACAAAAGCCTTCTCGTTGAGACAACACTTATGTTAAAAGCATCTTCCTCGCCATGAAGATAAAACTATCCAAGATGAGTCGATCGAGGTATCGCTCAGCACTCGAAGCTTACCCTAAAGCCTGTCGCTTAACCCGTGCTAATGAGTACTCAAATATTCTCGCTTTTTGACATCCAGAGTGACGTCCGGGAGAAGCAAGAAACAATCAGAGGCACATTATCGCGCCTCTGACAGGTATATTATAAGTAGTAGCAAGTTAGATGTGATCTAGGCGGATATGACTATTTTTCAGGTCATCACGCGTTATGCCTTTGCCATCATTCAGCGCATTAAAATGACGTAATAATCCGGCGAGAGCATGAATAGAGCCCAACAGATCACCTGTGTGTGCAGACTCTGATGATGTGTGCATGTTACGAATTGGGTAACCAATGGTGATTGCAGCACTATCAACACCGGCTAACGCAGCTGCCATACCGTCTGTGCCCATGTCACGACCGGAGAAATCTAACTGATAAGGTATGTCTTGCTCTCGGCAAACGTTCTCTAAAGATTGAACCAAATATTCTGAGGTAACAGAGCCACGACCAATGGTAAAGCCGTCACCCATCTTAAGAGGGTTCATTTTACGGTTACCAATTCCAGGCGCTGCTTCGTAGTCGTGGTTTACATCAGTTGCAATTAATACGTCTGGCTTAAGCTCACCCACTAACTGGGTAGAACCAAATCTGCCAATTTCTTCATGAGTTGCAATGGTATAAAGAACACGGACGTTATCAAGGCCTTCATCTGCCACTAGACGAGCAATCTCTGTGACAGAGAAACAACCCAAACCGTTATCTAAATACGCACCATAAAAAGTATCGGGAGAAACACCATGCTTAATTGGACGGTCTAAAAGAATTGGATCTCCCGCACGTAATCCTAAAGCTTCAACTTGTGCTTTACGATCATTGCCATGAGTATGCAGCTCAAGATAAATAGATTCTGGCTTAATACCCTGTTCACCACTGCGCTGAGCAGGCGTGGAGAAGTGAATTGCGCCAAGAGCCTCAACAGTGCACCCTTCAATCATTTTGAATTTACCGGCCTCATCAGGGTGCTGGCAAAAGACTTTAACTTCATGGCCAATTAACGTTGTAGGCAGGAAAGAATCCGTGTTAATCCATACTTTGCCATCGTCATCTATTTTACGCACCTGCATGCGAATTTTGTCAGCGTGGCCAACAATCATCACACTAACCAGGTCGTCACGACCAGGATGAGAATCGAAAACCAGCCCCGCATTTCCTTTGAATTGATGGATCCCCCAATCGGAAGGCATAAAAGATTCAAATTCAGGTTTGATCACGCCATAGCTCATTGCAGCTTCAAAACCAATTGGTGAAGGTGATGCAAGTACCTTCTTCATAAATTCGAATTGCTCATGTGGCATAGTGTTTTGCCAGGCGTGTTTCTTTTCCATGTCGTTCTCTAAACTCATTATTACGCTCACTAATCCGTCCGTAGGTAATGAAATTTCACTACAAAATTTGATATTCAGTATCTTGATAAAGAAACTTACCATAGACGAAACCTGTTATCTAAGGCTTGCTACGTTTATCCTGCAACCATGAGAAAAGGCTTACATTCACTTGTATTCTTCAGCCTTACCGTATCATCAAAGATTGACTGACTGGATCTTATAGTTATGCCAGCTATTGGCGTGAATTATTCAATAGGAATAAGTAGCTAAGATAATGGTTAACTGGCAATAAAGGCTGATACCTCACAGTAAGAAATTCTTTAGTTAGTTCCCAACTAGTAGGGGCATTTATGCCTTCTGTTAAACCCTTGTTCTAAAAAGAGTAGTTGTGGCAGGTTGTGATTTTGGCAAGGAATATCGTGTTTGCCAAAAGTTTTGGATCTTTCAATTACAGCCTTATTTCTACTACATGATAGAATAAAACAAAAAAAGAAGTCATTTGTCCTCTCGCTGTTGGGTAAATGACAATAATGGCATAAGTGCCCATAATTGCATATTTGCTTCCTCTTAGGGTGAAAACGACTATGTTGCAGTGCTTGTGAGAGAGGTCACTTATGAGTTGTAGTTTAATGCAGTTGCATTAATTAGTGACGTGTATAATAAAAATTCTAATTAAGATCTAAATCTTGGCTGCGTTTATCCTTTTGGCAGTAATTATTTGCAAGAACAACGATTACTCAGAGATAGCGTTAGGGGATAAGGAAAATCAAACCATTTACTCTGAAAAGCGTGTGCACTATCCCAAAGGGATGGAGAAGTATAAGTATATGACAACGTTTGAAGAGAAGCTTTTCGGTTATTACGATGTGGAATCATCAATCATGGGAAGTACGCTTAAAAGAAGGTCGCATAAAACGTCATCCCTGTTTTTTTGGAATGACGATATATATTCACTTAAGACTAAATCACATGAGCATGTAACAGGTGATGACTTTGAGCATGATTTTAGTGAAGCACACCTTTTAAATCATGAGCATGAGGAGTTTTACCAAATTATTTATAATCAAGGCAACTTTATTTGTAGTACAAATATTTCAACAGATTCCGTTCAGTGTTTTCAGTTTATGCGCTAATAGTGGCTTGCCACTCATTGAAACTCCTTGCTTTTCTGATCAGTCTAAGTGGTATTGGTGTAACCAAGTAGAAAAAAGGGTATATAAATATGAAAAATATCTAGAGCAGGCCATTGAACTTCGAAAGCAAGGTGCTTTGAGACACGCCGCGCCTTGCTGATGCCACTGATGACAACTCCAGCGATAAAAGGTCGGGTTCATTTACATATAGCCTTGTCATTTGATAATCAGGAGAATTGAGCATTATCTAAAGGCGCTTAAGGGCCCTTTAACAGAGACTGAGATTTCTGACTCCTTATTTGGACTTGCTGGTACGTACAGAAGCTTAGGCCTTTACGAAAAGGCGATAGTTGTTTTTGAGAACATCATAAACCAATATCCTAATGCGATTAAAACTAAACCATTTTAAGCTATAAAAAAAGCAATTGCGCCCTATGCTGCAAATTTAGATCTGCACTTGGTAGCTTTCGGTGGCGTGGCTATTAGCTTACTGGGCATATATCTTATGCTTATTTTCACATATCTATTTGCAGTATATTGTAATTAGCATTTTTGTGACTTCGCCATACATAGAACCTAAGCCATTCATACTTACTACAGAAATCAACACTCCAAGATTTTAAAAGAGGTGACATTATAGACTGTGGGATGATTTCTTTCTTTAATGGATCTGATGCCATGATATTTTACTACCGGATAATTTCTCTACATGTAGTGGTATGAGAGTCGATACTGGACGTACATACAAACTTACCATCTTCATAAATAACTTTGAAAAATTCTAGCTTAGGGTATTGTTGCTGTGCGGCTTCTACAATATCAGTTTCAATCATCTCCTTGTATTTGTCGTCATCACGAGGATAAGACAGAAATGTATTGTTTTTTGTGAATAAAACGAAATAGGCTGTATGAAAAATCGTATCAGTCTCAAGTGTTGCAATTGAGGCTGTAATCGTGCGGAAACCAAGTATATTTTCTTTTATCTTGTTAATTTCTTTATAGTAATCATTTTCATCTGTGGAATATATAAACTTATCGGAATAAAGAGTTTTAGCAGAAAATTGCCCTATAGTCTTGGGGGTATGGATATTATTTGTATATGTAAGATATAGTAATACACATAGTGAGATGGTTGCATATAAACCAACACATACTTTAGTTGCACTTTTCAACAATCTTCTCCTGAATGTAATCAAAATTTAACTCAACGGAAAATGATAGGTTTTTTGTGTTTCTCTCACCGGTTTTTTTATTCGTAAAGATACAGGATACGTAAAAACTGTCAGGATTCTTGGATATCATTACATTGTGAATATTTTCAGGTAGTTGTTTCTCTATATGTTGATAAAGATTCAGACTTGCAGTGTGGTGATCAAGGATAAACATGACACCATTAGTTTGGTATGTAGTGGTGTTATATTCAGGCGGATTCGTTGCATTCAAGAATAGGTCGTGAGTATAAAAAATATTCACGCTTGCTATTATAAACAGCGCGTAAAATGGCCAATCTTTTACTACCTTTGCTGACAGTAAAGCTATAATGACTTTTTGTTGCAGCGTTAATTCAACATCTTTGTCATCTATTGTTGATGAAGGAACGGTGGCCTCCGGTAGTTCTGGGGCAGGTCGGGTATGTTGAACCTCTATGTGGTCAGGTAGCAACATATAGCCAGCTTTAGGTTTTGTCTTTATGACTTTCTGCTCTTTTCCGTTATCATCAAGTGCTATACGAAGTTGAGATATTGATTGCGCGATATTTTCATGAGAAACAACCCTGCCTCGCCAAACTTCATTAAGTAGCGTTTCTCTGCTGACGTACTCTCCCTCATGTTGGATAAGCATCTGAAGAATTTCACACTCAGTTGATTTGAGTCTCCGTGCTCGCTGTTTTAACGGGTTCGTCAGTTGATGATATGACATTGGGTTGAATGTCCACACGTTTTAGATTAACTCTTATTAATATAAATATCATCTATAATACTACTTCAGCTGAAGACTGAACAGCATCATCTGTTGATAATCACGACCAATTTAAAGCCGTAGGGGATTATTGTGATCTCAGAGTGATTGTTTCTAGATTTTTATCTGATTATTACCAAATTATGGCAATGAAAAAATCTGATACCTTCTGTAGTTATCAGATTTCATATACATTGTCATTTTGACTGACATTTGGAATAAAATAGCTTTAAACACTCAAAATTAGAATATTGACATAATGATGCCTGTATTTGTCTGATTTATGACGTGGTTATTGTTATTAATGTCGTTATTATTGCCAACGTTTATCAATACGATTGCGGTTTATGCCAAGCTATGACATGTCAACCTTAACGATGTTAGGTATTGAGCGAAAAACATGGATTTTTTTCATACATTCAAGAGAATATAAAATATCTACTTAAGCGAAGAGTTATAGGGAAGTGATAATAACATTGAATTTAGGTTCGACGCTAAAAAGATAACGTTTTGATGGCAATTAACGGAGTATTGCGAAGTAATTAGTTATTATTGGTTACCGTTTAGAAATGAAAACTGGCATCTAGATACAATAAGTAGGATGGACAGAGCTGATTCAATACTTCCTTTTGATGATTGTTCGCCTGCAGGGCGTACTCGCACCGGGGCAAATCGTCGAAATGCGAATTGGAAAGATATAACTTTGAACGACCACCTCTTTGTTGTGGGACATGGACATAAGTTTTCAACAAATATGATCAGTTGGAAACTTAATGATGCAGAGCATGTAACTTGGACAGCATCTGAGTTAGCCGATAGACTTGCTTATAATTTAACACATGCAAAAAATTATAATCTTACTATTCATGTGCTTGCTTGTTTCAGTGGCAACAACATCACTTTCTTCTCAAAATCCTTTGGGAAAAAATTAGCTAAGAAATTAAGAGCTAGGGGATTTAGCGGTAACCTGGTTTGCTACAAGGGTGGTGTTGGTATGCTTAAAGCCCGTGGACACCAAACTGGAAGCAGTAGAATTACTGCGGCGCCACATTTTATTTTTGGTTCTGGTGCAGATGTGAAAGGTAAAGCTACTAATAACTCTAATATAAAGTTAAAAATTTAGAAATATCGAGACGCTTAGAAGAGTACATGACAATTATTTGATTATGTATTCTTCTATGACGTTTTAAACACAATATGCAGCCCAGCATTGAATGGTATTTAATCTAAATAAAATTTGTTTTAATGGACTTTAGTACATTCTAAATTACTGTCATTGATGATAAGTAGTGGTTGTGCTTTTCTATTACTTCATACTATGAAAGTAACAACTAACCTGAACATCAGCATCATCTGCAAAGGTGATGGGTTACGATTGAGCTGGGCCGAAACCTACACAATCACAGTGTGGTTTGGTTGGGTTTGAGTATAAAGGTTATACTTTCTTAGCAGTTCTACACTGGCACAAAAGCCGATGGTTACCCCAAAAACCGTCAGGACGTGGTCACGAAAGAATGCATCAGATTGGCGTAGCGCGAGCAGTGAGCTCGGTAGTTGGCACTAGATAAGCGAAAGTAACTTAATCTTCCTTCTATTTATAATAACCGTCCCCTCGTTATTTAAAGTAAGCGTATCACGAAGAAATTAATCGCTGTTCATTAACATTTGTAAATGATCTTATGTTTCCAGTGCCTTACATTATTGTCAATTCAACAAGGAGAATAAGAATGCTGCACTGGAAAGTTACTGATTTTGCTTCATTAACGGTTTTTGAACTGTACGATATACTTAAGTTGCGTGTTGATGTATTTATCACAGAACAACATTGCCCTTATAGTGATTTAGATAACAAAGACACTGATTCCAATACTCTTCATGTGCTTGGCTATCATGATGATAAGCTAGTCGCCTATAGCCGAATTTTACCGCCAGGGCTTGGTTATCCTCATGAAGTTCATGATCAAATCCCGGTCAATGCCTGCGATATTGCCATTGGACGAGTTGTCACCAATCACACATACCGAGGTCAAGGATTCGGCCATCAACTAATGGCTTTCAGTGTTAAAACAGCAAAAGAAAAATGGCCATACAAGTCGATATTCATATCCGCCCAAGCACACCTTGCTTCATTCTACGGCCAATACGGATTTATGACAGCGACTCACCCCTACGAAGAAGACGGTATTCCAATGTTAGGATTAATCTGGTCGCCTAGTATGGAGAAAGTAGTCTAATTCCAGCCAACCTCTAGTATTTTATCTGGCAAAAAATAAACAATAATATCTGTATAGTGTACGGCATATAAGTCTCACTGAAGTTCAATATCTTCAGTTAACACGTCCATAAACAAAGAGATAAAAATGAAAGGAACAACTTTAAGAAAATTATTGAGAGTCATCCACTTCATCAGTACTGCATTAGTAGGAAGTTATATTTACTCCCCTTGGAGCTCAAATCTGATCTTTGAAAACATCATTATGTGGGGAGGTGTTCCTATACTTACACTTTCGGGGCTAGCCATGTGGAAACAAGGAATGCTCATGAACTGGATTCGTTGAAAAACCCAATCCATTAGATCTTCGTGATCAAATATCTAACTTTGAACAGATAAATACGTAATTTGAATATGCGGGCTAATCGATTAAACATTATTCATTAATAAAACATTGAATAGCCTGCAATAAAATTTCAAAGGTCTCATCTGCTTAAATAAACACACTCTAATTTTTCATTTAAAACCAATTTTAACCGTTTATATCCTACTTCAACCAACTGAAGTGGCATAGTTAAATTAGCCACCTAATAAGAGAGATATCACCAAAGAACATAGGAACCTTAAAGAGCAGAAGAGCTACACCATAAAAACAATCGCCACCACCATCGGTGGTAGTTTAGGAGTGGGAATCAAACATTTCAATCCAAAGGGCCAAATAAATTTTTGGCCCTTTGAATCAACTTTTATTTTCCACCGTTTAATGATATACAAACTATCAGTAATTGGCCTTTATTACAGATTCAATCAAACCAGTGCCAGGAAAATCAGCTACTACAATACCAACATAACTTGAAGGATGTTGATTTATAAAATTTTTAGTTAGTGTATTTGTTCCTTCAAAAACTATTGAACAAATACCGATAAAACAACCAACACGAGGAAAGTCAGGATAAGAATATTTCCATCCTGGCGTTGTTTGTCCTGTCAACAAGCGCGGAGCCCCTGTTCCCGGAGAAGAGTGACCGCTAGCGATAAAATAGGGAAAACTACCACCAGAAGCAGTAAGGTAATTAATAAAGCCTCTGTGATAATTATTTGCAGAATTAATGGCCTTATTTAGGTGCGATTTTACCGCCGTCCACTTTGAATATAGATCCCAATTGGTCGTTACTGAATATTTATCTTGAATATCAAAGCTATTATATGAAAGGCCAAAATTTGGATAACCTCCACTACCGAAGTTTTGCAAAAAGACTATTTTGCCCCGGGTATCACCCAAAGTTGGCCGCCAAGACGTTGGGGTCCAAATAATATTACTATATCGATTGTAATAATCGTTGAATGTGTCTTCAAAACGACGTGTATTTCCTTCTTCAGTATGCTCTTTTTTCACGCGCATCAGGACAGTTTCTGACGGGTTTTCAGCAAGAAACGCAGCAACATCATTTAGAATATGGCCAAATCGTTGGTGCTGATATACAGGTCCATGATGGATAGAAAATGAATCTCCGATATGACGCAAACGGACATCAAGGAAACGCACCCCAGCATTTAACTGCTGGCTAATACTTAGGCTCTGAGTTTGTACTGCATCCCCACCATAGAATGAACCAGAATCATGTGTACCAGGAATAGAAATCTTTCGAATTGGCAGACTATCATTCAATCCTTTCATCCAAGTTTTCTTAGACGGTAAGTCAGTTGAATCATGATAATAACCATTGTCATAATGAGCAAAGGATTGGAAGGACGAGCACAGCGTCGCTGCAAATAATAAAAACTTTAATTTATTCATCAATAATTACCTAAGTATTAAATAAGTTAACAGGGTAGCATTTAGGTGCTTTGCCACTAGGGGGCAACACAAAAAACGAGGCATTGTTTCAAAAATAAATTGCTAAAAACAACAAGTTATGGCTTGACATTAAAGATACAAGTAAATACAAATGAGAACACTTTAGGTCAAATGATTCCATCCCCCCACGAAAAGCAGACAATATAGATAACATAAGTACCGCATAAAGCAGAATTTCAAATCATTTAACTTTGACTCTCATATTTACAACCTGTATTTTGATAGTGCTCTAAAATTAAAACCATCTATTTTATAACTGTCTATCAACATCATCAGATTCATCATAAACAGGTGGAACTTTAAATTTTTCATACAGCGGCCATGTCTGTCACCATACAAATCAATAAAAAATTAATCGCATCAGATGGCAAATAAATAACAGGCATAATCACGGTACCAATACTAGCCCCAATATTAATATAGTGGGCAACATCTATTACGGCATCAATCAAACCTGTAAAAAAGCCCAAAATCATTCCATTGGCTAGATAAGACTTAAAATCCAAAATAAAGTACTTTCGAAAGTTCATATTCCCTCCTAATTTTAAGCACACACCCCATTTCATCTAAGATATCAAACCACATATCTCTTAAAGATGAAGGAACCCTGAATGCACACCAAGGACAATGTTTAATGGTAATATATGAACTCCCGCCATCTGGAACAGAAATACTGTATTCCCGGAACTTTAGGCTATAATTAATTACTTTTTCTTTTAAAGCCTGTCTAGCATCAAACAACAGATCATTTTTAACCTATACCACTTGAACTTACCCCTATAAAATTCATATTATTCACATGGGGCTCTATCAGAGTCGACAATTTAAGTGCTATAAAGCAATCCACTCTCGGAAAAATTTAGAATAGTCATTTGATCACCTACAAACAACAGCATACATAGATGCTTATTTTACAATGAGGCAATCATACGCAACATTATAATTTGCTATATTCAAATAAGCCTTGATTATACGAAATGGTCATGAAACAAAGATATGAGCAATAGCCAATGGGAAGCATCACCATCAAAATCGATGGTTCAGTGATGACATTTGAAATAATTATGAGCTGCGCTTACCGTTAGCAGAAACTGAGCGCAAACCGGCGCATAAGCGCGAGTATTTGGACTAATATCCTTCCAAACAACCACAGCACACTAATTTATAAGTATTTTTTCTTAGACAGTTCAAAATTATCACGATCAACTATCACAAATATATCAACATGTGGTTGTTTCTAAGAAAGTTTAAAGCCACCGACCAATACAGGTGGCTTTGTTTATTTATATTAGAGCTTAATCTTCTTAACCATCCCGGCTTCAGCGTGCCCTGGTATATTACAAGCAAATTCGACATTGTTGTCGCCATGGAAATGCCACAATAACTGTTTTGCTTTCCCCGGTTTAACGGTTACTGTGCTGCCGCTATCATGAGCATGACCGGCTGGCATGTTTCGCATCATTTCGCGGTGCTTCAGCTGTTCTTCTGCTGAACCAATAGAAAACTCGTGATCGATCTTGCCAGTGTTCATCACTACAAACTGAACAACATCATTTGGCTCAATGTTCAGCTCTTTCTTAAAAGTAATTTTCATGTCGTCACTCAGAATGACGTGAACAACCTTATCTGGCTTTGCGCCCTTAGCAGGCATTCCCACCGCCGACATGCCTTCCATGCTCATACCTGAGTGATCCATTTTAGAATGATCCATATCTGCGTGTTGCGCGTGAGTATGATGATCATTACCACCAGCCATAGCTACAGAAGTCGTCAGGGTTAGTGCCACAGCAATCAATGTTTTTTTCATTATCCGGTCCTTGTTATTACGTTTGTTTTCAAGGTCTATTTATGTTTTTGGGGTAGCGTCACCTCTTCTTATACAAGCCAGAAGAGGTGCCGTACGTTAAAGAGGACTAGCGATATCTTTTTGTTTCCACAGCTTGAAGATAGCTGGCAGTACCAACAGGGTGAGCAACAACGCCGAAGCCATGCCGCCAATCATCGGCGCGGCAATACGCTGCATCACTTCCGAACCTGTTCCCTCTCCATACATGATCGGGATAAGGCCGATAATAACCGTCAGGACCGTCATCATGACCGGGCGCACACGCAAACCAGCACCTTCACGAATGGCGTTACTCAGGTCTTCGGCGCTGAGAGCATAATGGTTCTCGGTCGCTTCGTGTTTTTTGTCGTGCCATGCCTGATTGAGATAAACCAGCATGATCACCCCAATTTCAACAGCGACACCGGCAAGAGCAATAAAGCCAACACCAACCGCAATCGAGAAGTTATAGCCCAAGATATGCATCAGCCATAAGCCGCCGACCATTGCCAATGGCAGTGTAGCCATAATAATCAGCACTTCACCAACACGGCGGAAACTGAAGTAAAGCAGCAGCATAATGATGGATATGGTAATAGGCACCACAACACTTAGACGCGCTTTTGCTCGCTCCATATATTCATACTGACCAGACCATGCCAGTGAATAGCCGGACGGCAGTTGCAACTGCTCCGCGACTATTTGCTGTGCTTCTGTAACATAAGAGCCCAAATCCCGACCATCAATATCTACAAATACCCAACCATTCGGACGCGCGTTCTCTGTTTTAATCATCGGCGGGCCGTCTTCATAACGAATATCCGCAACATCAGCCAGCGCGATCCGCGCACCACCAGATGTAACCAGCGGTAGATTCTGCAATTTAACTACCGAATCGCGATAATCCTGCGGGTAGCGCACATTAATCGGGTAACGTTCCAGACCTTCGACGGTTTCCCCTACCGTCATGCCACCAACTGCTGTTGAGATAACCTGCTGAACATCCTTGATGCTAAGGCCATAACGTGCGGCAGCGCGACGCTTGATATCAATAGTGACATAACGCCCACCAGCTACACGCTCGGCATAGACAGAAGCTGTACCCGGGATCTGGCTGAGGATCGGTTCCAGATCAGCCCCAATCTTCTCAATCTCCTTAAGGTCAGGCCCTGCGATCTTGATGCCAATAGGCGTTTTTATCCCGGTTGCCAGCATGTCGATACGGGTTTTAATTGGCATCACCCAAGCATTGGTTAAGCCGGGGAACTGCACTAAATCATCGAACTCTTTCCGCAATGATTCTGTGGTTATACCGTCTCGCCACTGATCCTGTGGTTTCAGTTGGATCACGGTTTCAATCATGGTTAGGGGAGCCGGATCGGTAGCAGTCTCCGCGCGTCCGATTTTGCCCCACACGGTTTCCACTTCCGGTACGGTTTTGATCAGCTTGTTGGTCTGTTGCAACAATTCACGGGCCTTACCGATCGAAATACCGGGATAAGTCGTCGGCATGTACATCAAATCACCTTCATCCAGCGGCGGAATGAACTCGCTGCCCAGTTTGCTAGTCGGGTAATAAGCCGATGCCATCAAGGCCAGCGCCACTACAATCATGGCTTTAGGATATTTCAAGCTGATGCTCAGCAGAGGACGATACAATGCGACCAGAGCTTTGTTCACTGGGTTTTTATGTTCCGGCAGCACTTTCCCGCGAATAAAGTACCCCATCAGCACCGGAACCAAAGTGATCGCCAAACCTGCAGCGGCTGCCATGGCGTAGGTTTTCGTGAAGGCCAGCGGCGAGAACATCTTGCCTTCCTGCCCTTCCAGTGCGAATACCGGTACAAAACTAAGCGTAATAATCAACAGCGAGAAGAACAGCGGAGCCCCGACTTCCTCTGCCGCCTTACCGATTACCTGCCAGCGATTTTTATCAGTAAGCGGCGTACGTTCAATGTGCTTGTGGACGTTTTCTATCATGACAATCGCACCATCTACCATGGCCCCGATAGCAATGGCTATCCCACCGAGCGACATGATATTGGCGTTAATGCCCTGCCAGTGCATTACTACAAAGGCAACAAGGATGCCGACCGGTAGGCTGAGTGCAATAACCAGTGACGAACGGATGTGGAACAGGAACAGCGCACAGACTATCGCCACAACGATGAATTCTTCCGCCAATTTGCTCCATAGATTTTCGACAGCGGCATTAATCAGGGTTGAGCGGTCGTATGTAGCAACGATTTCTACCCCATCTGGCAAACTGCGCTGAAGCTCTTTCAGCTTGTTTTTGACGTTATCAATCACTTCGCTGGCGTTCTCGCCAAAGCGCATCACAATCACGCCACCGACAGCCTCTCCTTCGCCATTGAACTCAGAAATACCACGACGCATCTGCGGGCCAAGGTTAATGTCGGCGATATCACCCAACAGTAATGGCGTACCTCTTTCTGTTACTTTCAGAGGCAGGGACTCAATGTCTTTGATGCCGGTCAGGTAACCAGTGGTACGCACCATATGCTCAGCTTCAGCCACTTCAATCACCGAAGCACCGGTCTCCTGATTACCGTTCTTTATCGCGTTGTTCACCTGTTGCAATGTCAGGTCATAAGCACGCAGTTTCGCCGGATCGATTTGCACCTGATACTGCTTCACCATCCCACCGACAGTCGCCACTTCCGACACCCCATCGACAGTTTGCAGCTCATACTTCAGGAACCAGTCCTGCAGGCTTCGCAGCTCTGCCAAATCATGCTGACCCGTTTTGTCCTGCAAGACATAACTGTAGATCCAGCCAACCCCGGTCGCATCAGGCCCTAGAGTAGGTTTAGCATCAGACGGCAGGTTAGGAGCCACCTGGCTCAAATACTCCAGCACCCGCGAACGTGCCCAGTACATGTCGGTATCATCGTTAAAAATGATATAAACGTAGGAATCACCGAAGAATGAATAACCGCGAACGGTTTCTGCCCCCGGCACCGCCAGCATAGCAGTGGTAAGCGGATAGGTAACCTGATCTTCCACCACCTGAGGCGCCTGTCCCGGATAGGAAGTTTTGATGATCACCTGAACATCAGACAGATCCGGCAAGGCATCGACAGGGGTCTTTGTTACGCTGTACAAACCGCCCAGGGTCAGGAACAGGGTCGCAACCAACACCAGGAAACGGTTGTTGATCGACCAGCGGATAATAGCGCCAATCATTGCTCGTCTCCCGCCTGTTCATTCTCAACAACATTGAGCTTTTTGAGCACATACTCAGAGCCGTCTTTCGCCACCAGACAACGAACCTTTTGCCCTTCAGCAAAAGCGGACAAATCGACATCATCTCCCACTGAGAAATTCATCTCACCACGTTCCCAATTCCACTCAGTAACTGATTGATGGTTAAGGGTGATCATGCCAAAATCTGCCATCAGCATTGAAATTTCACCGTTTACCCATACTTCTGTCGCGATCATGTTGTTATCAACTTTGTAATCGACAATCTCATATTGTCCGGATTCCGTTTTACGAATTTCAAACTCGATCGCCTGACCTTTTTGTATATCTCCCATTTCCATATCGTCAGCAAAAATAAAATTCATCACCATACCCGGCCAGCTCCATTCAGGAACCGGTTGATGGTTGATGGTCAACATGCGGTGCCCCAGCATGACATCGGTAATTTCACCTTTGGCCCAAACCATTGCTGCCTGCAATGCGGCCTCCTCATCATTAGATGAATTTATCCGGGACAGATCCGCCGTCTGGCTGGATTCAGAATCAAGCATAAAGTGTGCAGAGGTAACAACACGCTCCTGATCGGTAAGTCCTTGGAGTACCTCAATCTTATCGCCCGCTTCACGGCCAACCTCGATACGTGCTGAGCGGAATTTACCGTCCCCTTCGGCAAGCACAACACGTGTCATGCCACCGGAGCGGATCACCGAGGCTTTAGGCACAGTCAGCACCGCCAGTTCACTGACGGGCTGCAAGGCGATGTTGGCAAACATATTCGGCTTGAGTTCAGCTTCAGGGTTCGCGAACTTCAAGCGAACCCGCAGGGTACGGGTTTTCGGGTCCAGGATCGGGTAGACATAATCTACTTCACCCTGCCATTCTTTTCCGGGGATCGCGTCCAACGTCATGGAAGCACTGCTGCCAGCTTTTACCCAGTGGGCCTGGCGCTCAAAAACTTCTGCATCAACCCAGACTTCATTTAACGGCCCGGCACTAATCACCGCCTGAGCCGGAGACAGATAACCGCCTTCACGAATATTCAGGCTGGCGATAACACCGTCAGCAACCGCTTTTACTTCAATCGACTGCGAAGCCCGGCCACGCTTAACGATGCGTTTGATTTGCTGACGATCGACACCAAGCGAGATCAGCCTCTCCGTTGCCCCCTTTACCAATCCGTTACGTCCGGTACGATACGCATTAAGCAACTCTTCCTGTGCTTTAACCAAATCCGGTGAATAAAGAGTAAACAGAACATCGCCCTTCTTTACTTTTTCACCGACGGCATTGATAAGCAGCTTCTCAACCCACCCCGCAACACGGACGTTGGTTTGCCATAACTGGCTTTCGTCAAAAGCAATATAGCCAACGGTTTCAATGCGGGGCTCCAGCTTCGTCCACTCAACAGGCGCAGTTTTTACACCAAGGTTGTTCTCTACTGCCGGATCGATTTTCACCGTACCGGGTTTGTCATCAGAACCAGCCAGGTCTTCGGCATAAACCGGGATCAAATCCATCCCCATCGGCGACTTACCCGGCTTATCACGCTTATAATTCGGGTCCATCGGTGCCACCCAGTAAAGAGGTTCATTCGCCTGCTGCGCAGACTCCGTCTCAGACGTTACCGACATAGTATGAAGGTTGAGGTATTGATTGGCTCCAAATCCGATTGCACCGCCCACCAGCAAAGCAATCGTGGCTACTTGTAATGTTTTCATTGTGTTCTCTTACCTTGCAGATGAGTTTTGGTTATTAGTCAGCGTTGAAGCATCTGGTGATACCGCACTGTATTCAAAGCCACCCAGCAAGGCTGCCAGATTGCTTTTGACGATATTCAAATCAGTAATCAAACGCTGTTGCTCAAGCTCGAGGCTGAGCTCATCGCTGGCGGCATTAATCACGTCATTAAACTGCGCAGTGTTATTCTGGTATCCCCGCTCAACGGCTTTAGTGCGCGCCCTAGACTGTTCAAGCAAGGTGTTCTGATAGCGTTGCAGACGCTGTTCCAGATTGCTTTTATCAACCAGCAAGGCGTTCACTTTGGCATTCATCTGTGCAAGCAAAACATCTTTCTGAGATTTGGCCGCCCCAACCTGATACTGGGCCGCGGCATGGTTTCTGTCCTGACGGTTACCGGTGAACAACGGGATATCCATCGTCACAAAAGCACTCACCAGATCTGATGCAGGTTCGCCTTTCATATTGTTTGCCTGACGGTAGCCGTACATCACCTCTACGCCAAACTGCGGCGTATAAGCCTGTTCGGCGATCTCTACCTGAGTTTGAGATACCGAAATGGCGCTATCCGCGATTTTCACCATTGGATGGAGGTTCAGTAGTGAGTAATGCTGAGTAGAGGAAGCATTCTGAAGTTTGCTATCCAGTAGCGTCCAGTTAAGCTGATTGCTGGCCTGAATGTGCTGTCCGGACGCTATCCAGTCTGCGCCCAACCATTCTGATAGCTGAGAAATAATACGCCGCTGAACCTGTGCGTTGGCCTGCAGCTTTTCATCCAACTTGCTGACCTGAAGCTGTGCATTCAACAGATCCTGCGCTTCGTTCTTGCCGATGGAATAGTTGGTCTGAAGGAAATTTTCCATCTCTTTCATCAGGCGTCGATTCTCACGCAGCACTTGTTCTGCTTTCTGCTGATAGCCCAATTCCAACCAGAATAGAGTCATGCTGTTTGCAATTTCCAATTCACGCGCGGCGATTCGCAACGCAATTCCATCAGCCTGTTGATTAGCTTTCTTCTTTTGCAGGTTAAGCGTGTCCCCCCGCTCAAACTGCTGCATTAAACCAACAGAAATATTGGTCATTGGATCTTCGTCAAATCTCAGGCTATCGACCGGCAAACCGCCAAAGCCGACTTTCAGTTTTGGATCCATCAGCGTTGAGCTAGCTATCCCGGTTTCTCGCATCGCCTGAGATTGGGCGAAAAACTGCCTGCGGGAGGCATCATTATTTAACGCCTGCTCGATAAGGCGTGTTAAAGGGTCTGTTCTTGTTAAGAATTCTGACGTAGCTGCGACATTCAGACTTTGACCAACCTTATTTCCCTCTAAGTGGGAGGCAGCAAATAGCGGCGTCGCAACCATAGTCGAAGCACTAACAGCAAGTGCTAATAAACCTGGTTTGATATTCACAATTAAATCCAATCTGTATATGTCTGAACTCAGACAAAAACCACAGTTCACAACACGCAAAGGTGCTGTAAATCAAATAAACAGAAGTTGGATTTAAGCTATCGGAGGGCGATAAAGGGATTGAGATCGTTCAATGATCGCACCCTGCTTCTCAATCGGAATGAGAACAGGCTGAGTCTGATTTGAAATGGTTGTGTTTATAGGTGGCAGAAACGCAATTACAGTGGCGCAACTTGCTGAACAACAAGTATGGGGCGTACTCTGTTCTGAATCACAGTTAACTGGTGTTTGCTCTGGTGCTACTGATTCTGGCATTGCTAAATCGTGCATCGCATGTGCCTTGTCCTGTAACATCAGCCCCCCGCAATGAATGACTGCCGAACCAGAACTTCCACTTGAAGATTTCACATGTACCGACAGTGTCTTGTCCTGAGCTTGGGACGCCTGAGTCTGAGCCACAGCATAGCTGTCGCTCAGCATCTGAAAGGTCATCAGAGGCGCGCTGGCAACAAAGCCGGACATCAGCATAGCGAAAATGCTGATAACGGAGATCCAGATTGTGCGAACAGGAGATAAGCGCATAGCAGGCCTTTCAGAAAAACAGAACTTTAAGTTAAAGCTTCCCCCAAGGGTAAGGTCAAACTAATTTACAAATGACTATCTATTACTTAGCTCACAAATAATCAATTTGTCTTTTTTTATCGTCAAAATCTCACCAATGACACAGGTTTCTCCATTTTTATTAACTATTTTCAAAAAACTGTTGAAACTTAGATATATGCTCATAACTGCACTAAAGGAACCATTAACCTCCTGAATTACATTGAAGTTTTTTGCACCACTGATGCTGATGACTGCATTCAAAAGGACATTGGTAGTTAATAACAAAAAGGTGAAAAATCATGGTGTTAACCCTTGGAAAGAGCGTCGCAAAACTGCTGTGGTGGAATGGATTAGACAAAGCTTTATCCATTTTTGATTACCGAGGGCCGATGCCCGAGCAGTTAGTTCAAAACCTGTTAACCGATCTGGAGGAACTCGGCTCTCTGGCTAAAGTGCTGGGTGATAACCCTCTAGAATCATTTGGTGCAGATGACAGTGAATTGAGCAAGAAATACTACCCCAGCAGGTTTCGTTATTACCAAGCGATCCTAAGCTTCTTTGTTGATATCACCCCGCTTAGGAACAATAGAAAAATCAAAGCACTACCAACAGTAAACGAAACAATTGACCATACGCCTAATGAAAAGTGGTTTTTTTTGAATGGGATCGGCACCAATGAGGATATGGCCAGGGTCAATGCGCAAATGCTCAACAAAATATTCAAACGCCCTATCACACCGCTCCATAATCCAACCAACGGGTTTGCACGTGATTTGATTGAAGTCACCAAAGGCAGAAACTTCAATACCCCGACATCTATTGCCAGATCAGCAAAGATTCACATTAAGTGCGAACTGCTCAAAATCGCAAAAAGAACTGCAAATTCCAGTGAGTATGAAAAGAAAAGACACAAAGTTGTCGTCATTGCTCACTCCCAAGGTGGGATTATTATTTCAAATGTGGTCAAAATGCTGATTCATGATCCACGTTGCAACTCCCTGCTGAAGCATCTAGAAATATACACTTTTGCATCAGCGCATGATGAATACCCTTCATCCTTGACCAAAAGCCAATCGACAAAAGTCCCCTTTACAGAACACTTTGCCAACGACAGAGATTACGTCGCGGAAGTAGGCGTACTAAAAAATGTGAATAAGACTTCAGGTAAAGTCTACGAAAAAAGCGGACCGGGCCACCTCTTGAACTACCACTACCTGAGAGATTTTGATCAGGGTAAATATGAAGGACAGGGGATAGGCAGCCGACTCTATTCTTTACGTAATGGCAATAGGTAAGAATTGGGTTGATCAACAATGGGGATGCGTTCATCCCCTTTTTCAAATAGACATAATACCCAAGCAACAAAATAAAAAGAGTTCCACCACATTCATCCCTTAATATTTACGATCTGCCGTAAGGTGTGGACAACTTCGACAAGATCATTCTGATTTTGCATAACCTTATTGATGTCTTTGTATGCCTTAGGTAATTCATCCAGCACACCTCTGTCCTTGCGACATTCAACCCCGGAAGTCTGCGCAATCAGATCTTTCACCGTATATTGTTTCTTCGCCTGAGTGCGGGAAAGTCGTCGCCCGGCACCATGGCTGCAACTAAAGAATGACTCGGGATTTCCCAGACCACGAACAATAAAAGAACTGGCACCCATACTGCCGGGGATCACCCCTAAATCTCCTTTCATAGCCCGAATTGCACCTTTGCGGGTTAACCAGACTTCCTGCCCAAAGTGCATTTCCCGCTCAATATAATTGTGATGACAGTTAATCGCTTCCTGAGTTATTTCAAACGAAGGCAAATAGTCCACTAATACCTCAAGCGCGGCCTTCATCATCAATTCACGATTCATTCGGGCATACTCCTGTGCCCATTCAACCCCCTCGATGTAGCCGTGATAATTTTTCGATCCTTCCTGAAAATAAGCCAAATCTTTATCCGGAAGGTGAATGTGGTGCCTTTCCATATCCTGTTTGGCCTGGGATATAAAATAACGTCCGATCGCATTACCAATCCCACGGCTGCCAGAGTGCAACATAACCCACAAATTATCCGACTCATCCAGACACAACTCAAAAAAGTGATTTCCGCCACCAAGTGTGCCAGCCTGATAAACCCAGCGATCAGGTTTAACCATTTTTTTCAGGCCAGGATTGGCCTGATAAATTTTATTTAGCCTTTTGGCTAACGGAGAGTCTCCCCGGATTTTAGCAACACTGTGCTCCTGCCCAGGCCCCAAGGGGATGACATCTTCTATGGCATAGCGGATCTTCCTCAAATTGTCTGGTAGTTGCGAAGCATCAAGTGACAAACGAACAGCATTAATCCCACAGCCAATATCAACCCCTACGGCGGCCGGAATGATAGCTTTCACGGTGGCAATAACACTACCAATTGTCGCACCTTTGCCAAGGTGTACATCCGGCATCCCTGCAACATGGTGAAAAATAAAAGGTAATGATGCCGTTCGCCTGAGCTGTTCGGCGGTCTGCTCATCAATATCATCAGTCCAGACTTTTACCGGATGTGGCTGCTGCTTAGTTTGAGGATACTCAGTCAGAACGGGCACAAACTGCCTCCGCGAATCAATTACAGCGGCTAACTACTGAGTATAGTTGTTGAAGAGGCTTTAATCAGTGGCGGTACGGCCGGATGGCGCTCCACTGAGGTCGCACGACAGACAGGCCTTCCTGCGGGACTCATCAGTCCGCAGGACAGACACAGAGTTAACACATACGAAAAAGCCCTTGTCTTTCGACAAGGGCTTTAATCAGTGGCGGAGCGGACGGGACTCGAACCCGCGACCCCCGGCGTGACAGGCCGGTATTCTAACCAACTGAACTACCGCTCCAATTCTGTATGAAGCCCGGCTTGCGCCCAACTTCTAGAATGTGGCGGAGAGATAGGGATTTGAACCCTAGATACGCTACAAACGTATGCCGGTTTTCAAGACCGGTGCTTTCAACCACTCAGCCATCTCTCCGTAAGTGCGGTGTATACTACTCGGCGTTTCTGATGATGTAAATACTTAATTTACTCAACCGCTCAATATACAACCATTTTTTAGGTTTTTCTTTAACTAAGTATGCTTTCGACCAAAATATTGCTCTGGTAGCCATTTTTACCAGGTTATAAATAGACAAACAGGCTGACCATTGCTGGCCAGCCTGATTGCTTCCCTGGGTTTTGTGAGCAATTAACGTAAAATCATTTGCTCACGCTCAGGGCCTACCGAAATCATTTTCACCGGTACACCCATGAGTTCTTCAATACGCTGTACGTACTTCTGCGCTGCTACAGGCAGGCTTTCAAAAGTACGACAGCCAGTAATATCTTCGTCCCAACCTTCCATCTGCTCGTAAACAGGTGCCAGTTCAGCCGTTTGTGGCCAGATTGGGTTTTCGCTGTGCTCGCCGTCGTAGCTAACACAGATCTTCAGATCTGTCATACCACTCAGGCAATCCAGCTTAGTCAGTGCCACTTCAGTTGCAGCCTGCAGCTCAACACCGTTACGTGTCGCAATCGCATCGAAGTAGCCCATATCACGCGGACGACCTGTTACTGCGCCGTATTCATTCGCAGCTTCACGGAAGCTGTCCTGCTCTTCCATTGCAGTAATCAATGTACCTGTGCCCACTGATGAACTGAAAGATTTAGCTACCGCAATAACACGCTCAGGACGCAGAGCCGGCAAGCCACTACCCAAACCAGCATAAGCAGCTGTTACGTTAGACGATGTTGTCCATGGATATTCACCATAAACCAAGTCACGACCAGCACCCAGCTGAGCTTCAAACAGTAGGTTTTCATCTTTTGCCTGAAGCGCTTTTAGCGGCTCACTCACATTGCAGATAGCATCACGCCATGGTTCTGATACTTCCAGCAGCCACTGAGTCATCTCTTCAGCAGTTTGAGTAAATTCAAATGATGGATAAAGCGCTTTAAGCTGAGGCAGTTTCCAGTCCATCATGAACTGAATACGTTCGCGCAATACTTCAGGTTGTTTCAACCAACCAACCAGAATACCTTTTTTCATTACGCGGTCGCCGTATGCAGGTGCAATGCCCTGACGTGTCGAACCGTAAGCACCATCGCCTAAGCGCTCTTCTTCAAGGGTGTCTTCAATAGCGTGGAGTGGAAGACAAAGTGTCGCGCGGTCTGAAATTCGCAGTTTAACGTCAACGCCAGCGGCTTTAACTTCAGCAATTTCTTCAGACAATGGAGCCGGGCTGATCACCATGCCAGGGCCTAGCACCGCAATACAATCTGGATTAAATACGCCGCTTGGAAGCTGGTGCAGTTTAAAAGTACCGAAATCATTAACTACGGTGTGACCGGCATTGTTACCGCCCTGAAAACGAATACTTGCCGACGCGCTATCTGCCAGATAGTCCACAATACGGCCTTTACCTTCATCACCCCAGTTTGCACCAACAACAACGATAGACGACATAATTTAATCTCCTTAAAAGCAATGCCCATATCCTATGCCCGGCCAGCGAATAAGAAAAATTAATAATCATTATAGGGTTGATAAGAATCTCATATAGGATTATTTTGCCAAAAGCGTAGAATGACGCGAGACAGTATTCCCCTCTTTTCCTGTAATCAGCGACTTACTAAAAGGACTGCCATGCTCGATATCCACTGGCTTAATACCTTTGTCACCCTTGCCCGGCTTGAACATTTTGGCAAAACAGCCAATGAGCTTCATATGACCCAACCGAATGTCAGCCTACATATAAAGCAGCTGGAACAAGCAACACGGGTAAAGCTTATTGAACGCAATCCCTTCCGGCTGACTCAGGCGGGTGAACGATTACTGCAAAGTGCTAAAAACACCCTGATGGAGTTACAGGTCTGCCAGGCGGACCTCAATGCCATCAATGATCTTTGCCAGGGAACATTAACAATCGCCGCCAGCGATATTATTTCAAGGTGGCTGTTGATCAGTCCATTCCAGTCATTTAAGACAGAGTTTCCCGGCATTGACCTGTCGCTGCTAAATACCACCTCTTCACAGGCGGCAGAGCTTGTTAAAAGTGCAAAGGCCGATCTCGGTTTCGTTATGGCGCAAAAAGAAAGTCAGCCCCTGCACTTTACTGAGCTAAAACAGGTGAAATGGTGTGCTCTTGGCGACGGGCTGAAAGAGTGGCAGCAAGGCACTGCTGATGATAGCAATGAAGAGCCGACCCTGATCCTGCTAGGTCACGATACCCGAACCCGAGATCTAATCGATTCAGCTCTACCGGAACTGAAATTACCCAAATACAGGATTATGGAAGTAGGCAGTGTTGATGCCCAGATTGACTGGGCTGAAGCAGGGTTCGGGGTCGCTATTGTCCCTGACTTTTCTCTTCATCCGAAGCTAAACCTGCAAACCACAATTACCCCGTTACCGGAATTTCCGACTGCCAGCTTGGGTTATATCGTGCGGCAAAACCAGGTGTTATCAAGAGCAATCAAACAGCTACTACATTGGGTTGATGAAGAAATTATCCACTCAGCACATATCAATTGATAACCCGCTTCCCCCTGACCACTGTCAGGGGAAGACAAGTTGAATCACAGGCTCTGCGCCAGCACAGCTTTTAACTCAGATACAAAAACATCAATATCTTCACGGCTGATGCCTAAATGAGTAACCAAGCGCATCGGGTTGCCAGGCAGAAGAAGGATCTCTTTCTTCTTAAGTTCTGCACACAACATTTGTTGATCAATGGCCGGATCAACTTTGGCGAACAGCATATTAGTCTGAACCAGTTCAGTACGGACACTAAAACCATCAACCTGATTTAGCTGCTCAGCAAGATATTTAGCGTTGGAATGGTCTTCAGCCAAACGCTCGACATTTTCGGTCAGTACCATCTTGCCAGCTGCTGCCAGAATGCCCGCCTGCCGCATACCACCTCCGAGCATTTTTCGGATACGACGAGCTTTGTGGATGAACTCAGCATCACCTAATAGTAGTGAACCAACCGGCGCCCCCAGCCCTTTCGACAGACAAATGGTCATAGAATCAAAGTGACAGGCGATTTCTCGGATATCAACATTCAGAGCCACCGCAGCATTGTAGACACGGGCACCATCCAGATGCAGTTTCAGGCCATGCTCATCAACGAAATGACGGGCCTGAGCCAAATATTCCAGAGGTAGCACCTTACCATTGATAGTGTTTTCGAGGCTGAGCAATTTTGTACGGGCAAAATGAAAATCATCCGGCTTGATAGCAGCTTTGAGCTTGGCGAAGCTCAGGGTGCCATCTTTTTCATTTTCAACTGGTTGTGGCTGGATGGAACCCAATACCGCCGCACCACCCGCTTCATATTTATAGTTGTGAGCCTGCTGGCCGCAAAGGTATTCATCACCTCGCTCACAGTGACTCATCAGTGCCAGCAAATTTGCCTGAGTGCCGGAGCTGGTAAAAATAGCAGCTTCAAATCCGTGGCGCTCAGCAGCCCATTGCTCCAGATCATTTACTGTCGGGTCATCGGAAAAAACATCATCACCGACAGGCGCATTCGCCATTGCAGTTCGCATTTCAGCCGTTGGCTGGGTCACAGTATCAGAGCGAAAATCGATCATCCCGGGATATCCTTATCTTGTTGCATCAATCATTCGCTAAGCATGACATAAAACACAGCACCGGGATTGTAAAATATTAACAAAAAGGCAATTAATGCGCGGTATGGTGCTCCTCACCGAATCCATTATCTTTCAGCCACTTTTCCCATTGGTATAATTTCAGGCGCTGAGCTCTGTTGCGAACCTGAACCGCCAAAATAGCACCGGAACCAACACCGAAGGCAATAGCGGAATAAAACTGAGCGATCATCGGCCCCTGAAAATGCCAGACAAAAATGTACATTCCGGCCCCCCAGAGTAATGTCCCAAGAATAAATTGAAGCACAAACAGTTTGAGTGGATGTTCAAAAACACGCGGTTTACCCTTGTAACCAGTCAGTTTATAGAAAAGATAAGGATAAGGCCGGAGATCATCTTCGGAAGCACCAAGGGAAATCAGATACTCGCGGATAAAATCATCCATCTGCATCAGCGGGTTCCTTACTAACTCAAGACGACAGCAATAAGGGGGAGCCCTGCGGTTCTACTATAAATGAGAACACAAATCACTGCGTCGACGAACAAAGCGGCATAACATACCTCATTCGCCTCTAACAATTTGTGATCTCGAACTTACCATTATGAGTAGCTGTGCATAATGGCAATTATTTGACCTCAATATAACCTATCAGGCTGATCTTTATATACTCGATAACATGGCAGTGATACATCCAGAGGTCGCTCTTCATACCAAATCGAAGTTATACCTACTCACCAACAACCCTTCCTATTGTTTGATTTCAGCTGAAAAGGGTGTCTGATTTTTGCTCAACAACTGTGAGTACAAGCTATTGAAAAAGAAAAAGGCCAACACTAAAATGAGAATCCTTATCAACAAGCCAGATTAAACCATGTAATCTCATTCAATAATGCTGAGCCACAAAAATATGACAGATTCGACAATTCGCTCCAACGCAGGAAAAAAGCCCTATGACAGCATTAGCCCATTATTGAATATTGATAAGCATCACAGCCTGCCGGAAAGTGTTTTCAATACAGGAGCTGAATATCATGAAATTATTGAAATTGGTCAGTCAGTACTAAACATAACAACATATTGTTTTTCTGAAATTCAAATCGTTATTTTTGAAGGCTTTATAGATAAGGAGATTGAAATCCCTATCAAAGATAATGGCGAATATTTATCACTGGCTTTTGTCAAAAAAGGGACGATTAAGACAATCTCCACCTTGTGTGATTTTGAAAATATCGCCACAGCAGGAACCGCTAATCTGTGCCACCACCATTGCTTTGAAGGAACAGCCTACTTCTCCCCAACTGAAAAGTTACAAATAGCTGCGATATGCTTACCTAAAGGTTACCTGACTGAATTTAAAACGCTTCTTACACACGGTAACAGTCTTAAAGCACATGGTTATATGCATATTCCGATGGCTAACAATATTCCCATGCAAGAATGTGTTGATATGTTATTTACCCCACCTGTTACCGGACAGGTAAAGCAGGTGTTCCTCAAAGGTAAAGCCTATGAACTTATTTCTTTAAGCGTGCAGTCAATGTTCAGCCAATCGATACCAACTTCAGGCGTCAGCGAAAAAGAAAAACACAGGATCTACAAAGCAAGGGACATTCTTGAAAACTCTCTTCTGAACCCGCCTAAGCTGCCAGTTCTTGCCCGCTTAATCGGTACGAATGATTTTCAACTGAAAAAAGACTTCAAGTCCGTCTTTAATACCAGCCCACATGCTTATGTCATTCGGCGCCGCATGGAGAAGGCGTATCAGTCAATTATCAATAGTGACATGCCTATTACCATCATTGCCCAAAACCTTGGCTATAACAACGCCAGTCATTTTTCATCGACTTTTTTTAAACACTACGGGGTAAAGCCAAGAGACGTGAAGCATCTGCGTAAACAAGGGGAGACGACCATAAATGGCTCAGAGTTATCCGCTCTTAAAGATTAAGAGACTATTCCCCGCTTGTTTCAATACCTGTGTACCAGGCCATGCACTTTCCCACTAATAAAAAAGTACATGGCGCTCAGTAAAGAAGTTGGAGAATATAACAGTCGCTTTCTTTTATTGTGCGGCTGAGTGCTGCGGTTGCTCTGGTATGCGTTTCCAACAAAGCATGACAAAAACACAGAACAGCCCCAGTAACAATGCAAACAGCTGGAAAGGCATTTCTGCCGCCATCTGATAAAGCAAGGCTGACAACAGAGGTCCAACCACATAACCAGCAGCCTGAGTACCCGCAGCAAGGCCGGATACCGCACCTAACTCATCATTATCGACAGCCAGAGTCACAGCCGTATTAAAGCCAGTTGTCATCAATCCGGTCGATAAACCAAACAATACAAACAGAGCATGCATTTGCCATACATACTCAGGCAAAGTCATCAAGAAGAAAGTACTGGCGCCGGTAATAAGACCAATCACAATCTGGTTAGCGGGAGCTAGACGCAAACGACCAATAATCAACAATTGGGTCAGAATAGTTGCAACTGCCGAACAGACAAAGCCAATGCTGGTTTGTGCCGCGGCAAGCTCAGGAGTTAACTCAAACAAATCCTGATACCGGAACGCAGCAAGCTGAAACAACCCGGATAACGCAATAAAATACGCAAAGCCGGTGAGCAATAAAAAGAAGATCCGCGGATCAGTTAATTTCAATTTTATCTTGGCTTTATCGGCTGATTTTACTTTTGGCGTTTCAGGCATAATCGCCAGAACCAGTATGCCAGCGACAGCTGAAATGGCCGCAGAAACATACAAGGGTAAAGTTATAGATATCACCACCAGCAATGACGCAATTCCAGGACCACCGATCATTCCGATGCCATACGCAGCCTGAATTGAAGCCATGGCTGACGAGCGATTCTCATCACCGGTCGACTCTGCAATTGCCGCCTGTACTGCAGGAAATACTCCGCTGGACAGCAATGCATAGCAAAGCCGGGCAAATGTCATAAGCAAGAAAGCCGACGTCGCCGTAATGACACTAAACCGTCCAAGATCACCAAACAGACCAAAAAACCCGGTCGACACCGCGTAACCGAGAAAACCGAACGCAATCATTTTCTTGCGCCCCCACTCATCACTTTTTCTCCCCCAGTATGGGGCTGAAACCATAAAAGCGATGGCGGCTAAGGTAAAAATCAAAGCGACTTGATAATCCGGCATTCCGATTTGCCGCCCAAGCGGGGGCAACACTGAAAAAATAACTGACTGTCCGGCCCCTACTGTTGCCAGCCCGCACAAAAGTATCCAGGTCGTTATTTTAGGCATAACTTTTCCCCTCTCTTTGAGTTCAAGCAGATATCAAAAATCAACAGACACACCCAAGCCCAATGTCCGTGGCTGGCCAGCACCCGCAATAGGCGCTGGCCCAGGGAAAGGCAAGGCGTAGTAATTAGTGATGTAGTCTTCATCAAACAGGTTGGTACCAAAGACATAAACCGTGTAGTCGTCCACTCGGTAACCCAGATGTGCATCAATCAAACCATAACCATCGATTTTTAGGGTATTCTCAGCATCTGTATAAGTTGATGAACGATAGCTATAAGTCAGGTGCCCATAAAGCCCTTCATAACCACCATAATTCAGCGTTACCGATGACGTAAACTCCGGTGAATTAGCCATTCTGTTTCCGGCAAATTCATTCGTTCTGTACTCAGCTTTATTCAGGCCTAGTGCGCCGCTCAGTGACCAATTCATATTAATGAACCAGTTCAGATCGAATTCAGCCCCATAACTGCGAGCCTTATCTACATTGAAGAAAGTAATGTTATTCAATGCGCTGATACTCCGTCCGTGAGCATCTTTAATATCCAGATAGAAAAGATTTAGGTCTAAATTAAGCTGGTTATCTAACCATGAAGATTTAATTCCAAGTTCATAATCAATTGTTCTTTGCGGTTCATATTTTGCGTTATCCGGATTTAATTCAGTAAAGTTAAAACCTCCGGATTGATAACCTTTTGACACACTACCATAAAGCAAGTGTTCCCCTTCCAACTGATAACCAAAAGCTAATTTTGGCAACCAGACATCCCAAGAAGCCTCTCGTTTGTAATTAGTAGTGGTATCGTTCCCCATCATTACGTTTCGATTTGATGAATCAATTTCTTTATCATCTTTTTGCCACCTTAGACCCAGCGTAGTTTCAAGCCTGTCTGTCACCGGAAAGATGCCCTGGCCAAAGATTGTAAATTGTTCACCAGACACATCAGACATATTGTGCGCTTCCATGTAACCAAATTTTGAATTTGGGACAACCGTGCCATTATCTTTTGCGTCATATAAATGATCTTGGTAAAAAACACCAGTGACCCATCGAATATCACTATTATTCGAATTAAATCTCAGTTCATGAGTTTGGGTGCTGACTTCAGAGTCATCAATAAATTTTGCACCTTCAAAACTACCTATAACAGGAGATATTGAGCCATTAGTACGGTCCATATCTGAAATATGATCCGCTGAAGTTTTTTGGTTAGCAATTAAGTAAGTAACAGCAAAACTCTCTCGCTCATGCTCGATTTTTAATGCCTGGTCAGAAACTTTAACGCGATTTTTAGCATTAATTTCCTGACGAGTAATCAAAGATCCATCATTTTCTGCATAAAACGGTAAACCACCATTATCACGATCTTCACCATTCAAGCTCAATATTGCATGCGTTCTATCAGAGATATTCCATCTGAAATTACCGTTATACTGGTACGCTTCTTTCTCATCATAGTCTGAGCGGGAACCAGGGTATTTATTTGTTAAGTACCCTGAACTTTCACGATATCTGCCAGCTATATTAAAGCTCAGAACATCTTCAATTATTGCCTGACCATATGAACCGTAAATCATTCGGCCATCATACTCGGCAGCTTCTGCGACTAATTTGCCTTCAGGCATACCATCCGGTTGACGGGTGATCACATTAATTACGCCACCCAAGCTACTCTGACCATAAAGAGTACTCTGAGAGCCACGTAAGAACTCAACGCGTTCAACATTCAACAGCCCTAAATCCATACCATAGACAGAAGAATGTGGAACACCATCAATATAGACAGTAATAGGGGACTCTTGCGCAAAAGCAGATGTTGCCAAGCCTCGATAATTAGGCGACGAAAAAACACCATAGTTATTTGAAATTGCTACATTTGGCAATGTCTTCAGAAATGGTTCAAGGCTGTAAATTCTCTTTTGCTCAAGCACCTCCCCTGTTGTCACTTGTATCGAAACCGGGATATTTCGAACGTTTTCTTCCATTTTTGTTGCAGTTACAGTCATGACTTCTAATTCACCATGATCTGAAGATGAACTGTTTGGGGAGTCATTTTCCACTGAAGCTTGCACATTTGATGATAGAGCGAACACCACTGATGCAGCGAGCAGTGTTATACGAGTCGGCATTTGAGATCCTTTGCAATATGATTATCCACAACAGGAAAATGATAACCATTATCATCAAATGCAAATATTAAAAACGGGAGTTTTTACAGCAAAATACGGAGTTTAAAGAAAGGAAGTTAATAGAAAGAGTACACAGCCGAGGCAAACTTTATTCTTGTTTCCCTCGATTGTGTATTTATCGAAAGTAATGCTTACTGAATAAAATAAGCAGATAGGAAAAAGGCCAGCCAGACAACAAGCGATGCTCCATATTAATTAGCTTCTATTGAAACCATTTGGCTGATAACCCAAGCCAGAACAGAACCGCAGATCAGGCCACCGGTATTGGCTGCCATATCCAGCCATTCACCATAACGGTTAACATAGGGTTGTATAAGCTCAATCATCCCGCTCCAGCCAATAAATAACAGTCCGAACAGCGGCCATTTTTTCGGTTTTCTCAAAGCAACCGGAAACATTAATGCGGCATAAGCGATGAAATGGTGAGTTTTGTCAGTACCCGGAACTTCAGGCAATTCAGCCATTGGCGTCAAAGATAAAAACGTAATGGAAAACAGGATGAGTAATGTTATCGCAGCCCAGTATTTATGGATAAATCGGAGAAGAAAAGTCATTTAATCGCCAGTTAAATATGAATGAAATCGCCACCAGCAAAGGTGCGACACTCATGGTAGGAGGTAGCGCAAACAGATACAAGTTGGAGGCGATAGAAATTTCACAGCATTCCAATCTGTCGCAAGGATCACGTATTATGCTTATAAAAATGACTCAAGATACTTGAGTTACCAACAATCATTCAGCCTGAGATTTTAACTAAGATGGATTTTTTCCCAGCCTTTTTGCGCCTGACAGACAGGCAAGTGCTCGTTGTCGGCGGTGGCGATGTAGCCTGCCGAAAGGTCGATTTATTACTTCGCGCTAACGCCAACGTTACAGTGCTCTCCCCTGAGCTACATCCATTTCTTGCTAATTATGCTGATAAAGGCAGGCTGGCTTACCTCTGCAAAAACTATGAAGAAGGCGATCTGGCAGGCTTTGATCAGGTATGGGCAACCACAGACCAAAGGGAATTAAATCATCAGATATATCGAGATGCCACAGCTCAGGGTTTATGGGTAAATGTGGTTGATGATCCAAAATTTTGTCATTTTATTACACCTTCTATGGTGGATCGTTCCCCGATTCAGATCGCCATTTCCAGTGGAGGCGCTTCCCCGGTTTTAGTCCGTTACCTGCGTGAACGTTTTGAAACCATGCTGCCTCAGAATCTGGCTATGCTTGCAGATTATGCAGGAAAACAACGAGATCGCATTAAAGAGCACTTTAATACCGTTGATGAACGAAGAAAATTCTGGGAGCGTTTTTTCCGACTGCCGGAAGTTGAACACGCCAAACAAGTGGAAGAGCTTGAGAGCGCCTTCTGCCATTTGCTTGCATCACCGGAAGAAACAAACCAGACAATCACCATAGTCTACATCGGTCGAGATCCGGAGCTACTGACATTAAAAGCACTGCGTCTGATGCAGCAGACAGAGTATGTTCTCTACAGCCATGACTGCCCTGATATTTTTGTCGATCTATGCCGTCGTGATGCCGAGCGTGAGTTAGTTCAATCGCATGAGCTAATTGAAAAAGCGGTAGACCTTGCCAAACAGGATATCAGAGCCTGTGTACTCACTTCAGCCCTCCCGACGAAGGAGATGATGCAAGCAGCATCGCCATTATCCAATGAGCCGATTTTCGTGTCGGCAAGCGATGCAACAACCTGAAACTTGCATTAATTTAAACAGGTGAAAAGCTGTTATTTTTCGCCTGTTTATTCCTTTACAGCAGCCAGCCAAACCAACCATTCGTTAACAAACACCATCAAAATCATACAACTACCCCTTTAGGGTAGTATTTATCTGTAATTGATTTACATCATGTATTAACTTTCCTTCACAACTGAAAATCTCTGACAGTTTTTTGCTTTCGGTCAGGATTTTCTATGAGTAGCAAGATGAAGTTGGTCATCATCGGAAACGGTATGGTTGGCCATCGTTATATCGAAGATTTAGTCGAGAAAACGGATGTCTCCAATTTCGAGATCACCGTTTTTTGTGAAGAGCCTCGGGTCGCCTACGACCGCGTTCACCTCTCTTCCTATTTCTCCCACCATACCGCTGATGAGCTTTCTCTTGTCAAAACCGGTTTCTATGAAAAGCACGGTATCAACGTTTTAATCGGCGAGCGTGCTATCAACATCAACCGCAAAAATCGCATCGTTTATTCCAACTCAGGTCGTGAAATCGCCTACGACAAGTTGATCCTGGCAACAGGTTCTTACCCTTGGGTACCACCAATCAAAGGTTCTGAAAACAAAGACTGTTTTGTTTACCGCACCATTGAAGATCTTAAAGCCATTGAAAATACTGCGAAGAAAAGCAAGAGCGGTGTTGTTGTCGGCGGCGGCCTGCTGGGTCTTGAAGCCGCAGGTGCACTGAAAGCGCTGGGTGTTGAAACTCACGTTATCGAATTTGCACCAGTGCTGATGGCTGAGCAGCTTGACCTACACGGCGGCCTGCAACTGCGTAACAAAATTGAGCGTATGGGCGTTCAGGTTCACACCAGCAAGAACACACAGGAAATTGTTGCAGAGGGAACCTCGGCCCGAAACACAATGAAGTTTGCCGACGATACTGAACTGGAAGTTGACTTCATCGTGTTCTCAACCGGTATCCGCCCGCAGGATAAACTGGCTCGTCAGGCTCAGCTCGACATTGCGCCTCGCGGCGGTATTGCCATTAACGACCACTGTCAGACTTCCGATGAAAACATTTACGCAATCGGTGAGTGTGCTTCATGGAATGAAACCTTCTTCGGCCTAGTTGCGCCGGGCTACAAAATGGCGACCGTTGCCGTCGACCACCTGCTGGGCAATGAGAGTCAGTTTGAAGGGGCTGATATGAGCGCCAAACTGAAACTGCTGGGTGTTAAAGTCGGCAGTATTGGTGATGCCAATGGCCGCACTCCGGGTTGTAAGAGCTATGTCTATCTCAATGAGGAAGAAGATGTTTACAAACGCCTGATTGTTTCTGAAGACGGTAAGAAACTGCTGGGTGCCGTCTTAGTCGGTGACACCTCTGACTATGGCGACCTACTGCAACTGAAGCTGAATGAAATCGATCTGCCTGAACATCCGGATGCACTGATCCTGCCAGCTCACGCAGGTGCCGAAAAGCCGTCGCTGGGTGCTGATTCCCTGCCGGAATCTGCGGTGATCTGTTCTTGTTTTGATGTCACCAAAGGCAAAATTGCTCAGGCTGTTGCCGACGGTCACCACACGCTGGCAGATATCAAAGCCGCGACAGGTGCTGGTACCGGCTGTGGCGGTTGTATCCCGCTGGTAACTTCCGTGTTGAATGCCGAGCTGGAGAAAGCCGGTGTCGAAGTCAGCAACGATATCTGTGAACACTTCGCTTATTCCCGCCAGGAGCTGTTCCACCTGATCCGCATTGAAGGCATCAAGAGCTTCGATGAGATGCTGGAAAAACACGGTAAAGGTTACGGTTGTGAAGTCTGTAAACCGGCTATCGGTTCTGTTCTGGCATCATGCTGGGGTGACCATGTCCTGAAACCGCAACATGTCAGCCTTCAGGACACCAACGATAACTTCCTCGGCAACATGCAAAAAGACGGCACTTACTCAGTGATCCCTCGTATGGCCGGTGGTGAGGTAACACCACAGGCACTGGGAGCTCTGGCGAAAGTAGCCGAAGAATACAACCTGTATACCAAGGTCACCGGTGCTCAGCGGATCGGCCTGTTTGGTGCACAGAAAGATGACCTGCCTGTTATCTGGGAAAAACTGATTGCTGCCGGTTTCGAATCCGGTCAGGCCTACGCCAAAGCACTGCGTATGGCTAAAACCTGTGTCGGCAGCACCTGGTGCCGCTACGGTGTTCAGGACAGTGTAGGCCTCGGCGCAATGATCGAGAATCGCTACAAAGGCATACGTACCCCGCACAAGATGAAGTTCGGTGTTTCCGGTTGTACCCGCGAGTGTGCCGAAGCACAGGGCAAAGATCTGGGTATTATCGCCACCGATGCAGGCTGGAACATGTATGTTTGTGGTAACGGCGGAATGAAACCTCGCCATGCAGACCTGCTGGCCTCGGATCTGGATCAGAAGACTCTGCTTAAGTACATCGACCGCTTCATGATGTTCTACATCCGCACCGCCGACAAGCTACAGCGTACCTCTGTCTGGCTGGACAATATGGAAGGCGGCGTCGACTACCTGCGAGAAGTCATTGTTGATAACAAGCTGGGTATCAATGAACAGCTTGAAGCCGATATCAGTAATCTTATCGACAACTACAGCTGCGAGTGGAATGACACCATCAAAGACGAAGATCAACTGAAGCGCTTTGCCCACTTCATTAACAGTGATCAGCGAGACGATAACGTGGTGTTCGTACCTGAACGTGAACAACACCGTCCGGCAACTTTCACAGAGAAACACCCTGCCGCCAAAGGCGACATTCTGCACGTAGAACTGGAGAACTGATGATGAGCAAATGGCAAACAATCTGCACGCTGGAAGACATTATTCCCGGTACCGGCGTCTGCGCGTTAGTTAATGGTGAGCAAATAGCCCTGTTCCGCCCTAACAAAGATGAGCAAGTTTTCGCTATTCACAACATGGATCCGTTCGCTAAATCTAACGTGCTGTCCCGCGGTCTGATTTGCGAACACCAAGGTGAACTCTGGGTCGCCAGCCCGCTTAAAAAACAGCGCTTCAACCTGAAAGACGGCCGCTGCCTTGAGGATGAACGCTTCAGCGTGAAAGCCTTCGAGGTTCGCATCCATCAGGGCATGGTTGAAATGCCGGCGGTATAAATCGCCTGTTGCCCCCCTCTTTCGGGGGCAACACCTTCAGCGACAAGCACCAAAGTTAAAACATCAATAGCGGTTTCCGGATCATCGCCGGAAGCAAGCCCTTATTCATGTCTTAATTTCACTGTTTTAAGGAAATAACAATGTTTGCAGATCCAATTAAAAAATGTGGGGACACCGCAGCACGTATTAAGCGGTTAGCTGAAGATAATCCAGTAGGATTCTGGATTAGTTCAGCCATGGCAGGAGCTTATGTCGGACTGGGTATCATTTTAATCTTCACTTTTGGCAACCTGGTTGATCCGTCAATTCGCCCTATCGTTATGGGTTCCACATTCGGTGTTGCACTGACCTTGGTGATCATGGCGGGCTCTGAGCTTTATACCGGTCACACCATGTTCCTGGCTTTCGGCGCAAAAACCGGTCAGATCACCTGGATGGATAACCTGAAAATCCTTCCGCAAACCTGGCTTGGCAACCTACTTGGCTCGATTGCTGTTGCTGCGCTGTTCATGTATGCCGGTGGCGGTAAGCTGCTTCCGGATGCCACCAGCCTGGTTCACAAAGTAGCATTGGCGAAAACCTCTGCTCCGGCAATGGTGCTTTTCTTTAAAGGCATTCTGTGTAACTGGCTGGTTTGTCTGGCTATCTGGATGTGTCAGCGCGTTGAAGGTACCGGTCGTTTTATCGCTATCTGGTGGTGTCTGCTGGCATTCATCGGCTGCGGCTATGAACACTCCATTGCCAATATGACTATCTTTGCCCTGTCCTGGTTCGGTAACAGCACTGAGGCTTATACCCTGGGCGGTATTGGCCACAACCTGCTTTGGGTTTCTCTGGGTAACGCCGTTTCCGGTGCGGTATTCATGGGGCTGGGTTACTGGTACTCAACACCAAAAGCTGAACGCCCTGTGGTAAACAGCCAGACTTCAGAAGCGACTGAAGCAGCCGCAGTTAACGCTTAATACATCAAGAACGACCAACGAAGAGTGGAGCAAATCAATGTCACCGTTTTTGTCATCCGAACATATTGATATCGACACCAACAAGCAGGGATTTGTTTCACTGGTTGGCGCAGGTCCGGGCGATCCAGACCTGCTCACCGTCAAGGCATTTCGCTTGCTCCAGCAAGCTGATGTCGTAGTGTACGACCGACTGGTTTCAAATGAAATCTTAGCTCTGGTTGACGCTGATGCCGAACGCATTTACGTCGGCAAACAGCTGGATTACCACTGTGTACCGCAAGAGCAGATAAATCAGATCCTAGCGGAACAAGCCGAACAAGGTAAGCATGTTGTGCGCCTTAAAGGCGGCGACCCTTTTATCTTTGGCCGCGGCGGTGAAGAGCTTGACCTGCTGGCTGAACGCAATATCAATTATGAAGTCGTGCCGGGAATAACCGCCGCTGCCGGGTGTACCGCCTATTCAGGTATCCCCCTGACGCACAGGGAGCACTCGCAGAGCGTGCAGTTCATTACTGGCCATGTAAAAAAAGATGGCGAGAATATCGACTGGGCATCTCTGGCAAAAGCAAACCATACTCTGGTGTTTTATATGGGGTTAAAGCAGTCGTCGGTTATCAGCCAAAAGCTGTTAGAGCATGGCCTCGATGCCAGTACGGCTTGCGCCATTATTGAAAAAGGAACCACGCCGGAACAGCGTGTATTCACCTCATCACTGGCTGAGTTACCAACGGTTGCCAAGGATGCAGTCAGCCCGTCGCTTATTGTTATAGGCAGTGTCACCTCTCTTCACCATAAGCTGAGCTGGTTTAATCAATAACGTTTTCGCTTCATTGAACCAAAGAGCCACTTTCAGTATTAAGACTAAAAGTGGCTCTTTTTATTCTCTAACTCTCATTTAGAAATGATATTAAATTTAGTAAACCAGCCCCTATAACTAAATTCAACTCACTAAAGTTGATTTAAATATACACCATTCGATTTAAGCTAATACTCTAAAAATCACACCTATGAGAGTAACTTAAAAATCATTCTTCATAAGTTTTAAAACAACAGAATAATATTTTAATTAATTGTCATCCGACCATGCACCAGCAATAGATGCGTTATAATGCTTCCATTGATTCCAACAAAACATAACAAAATCACGAAGCATGCTTAAATGGGCTTTACTTGTTTGTGTCTTTTTTGCACTAGGCTACAAAGCAATCAAACACCATTACATCGATTACTCATTATCGCTTAACACAGATTTACCTGAAGGGGTTGTAACATCGTCGATTGACGATCATGATGAGTCACACCGCCATAACTGGTGTGCAGACGTTCACCGCCGCGCAGTAGTCGCAATGAACCAACCTTAAAATATTCACATGATTAACCGGAATTTCTGGCAGTTTACAGACGATCTCAAGAGTCGTTCTGAAGAGAAATGAGCTGACAACTATTCCGGCAGTCATCTGCAATCGCCATCAAAAAGGTATGTATTTGATGTTTTACCGACGCTGACACGAAGTACACCCACGGCAAGCCGAACGAGTATGGCGATCCAAACGGCTACGCTGTACTTTGCAATACGCATTTTTAAGCGCGCGGCGAGCAGAAAACCAGTCATCCGGCTTTGAAATCAACAAATAACCGTTAAAGCGTTTCACTAACTGTGTACGGTATTCATCAATAAATTTGCTGTCGAAGTCTATTTCAAAATAGTCCAACGCCTGCTCTATTGAAGTAAAACTCGCGATAGTTTGTTGAATATCGTTTTGGCTCATAATCTAATCTGACGGTACTCTTTCCGGCAGTTTACCAAAGCGTGGGAAGTCTATCATTATGTAACACGTGCTTTGCCAATGTCTTTTCAGGCTGATGAAGAGCACTGACGCAAAGATACCTTTATGTGTTCTCTTCTAGCCCACAATTATTTTTTGCTATTCAGCGCAGTTTGGGGAAGAAAAGTGTTAGAGCAGAAAATCCAACACTATCAATTTTGTCATATTGATTCTTCACCTCGAAGAGTTAAAACTTCGTAACCAGTTTTTGTAACTAGAATAGTATGTTCAGACTGAGCCGATAGTTTTTTATCTCTTGTTACCACAGTCCAGCCATCTTTTTTGGTTTTAACTTTCGCCGAGCCCTGATTTACCATTGGCTCAATAGTGAAAGTCATACCTTCTTTTAGGGTAAGTCCTTGATTGGATTTACCGTAATGGAGAACTTGAGGCTCTTCGTGCATTTCTTTTCCTATACCATGCCCGCAATACTCTCTCACGATGCTATAACCGTGGGATTCAGCATAGCGTTGTATAGCGCTCCCAATATCACCTAGCTTAGCTCCAGGTTTTACCTGTTTTATCCCTTCCCACATGGCCTCATACGTCACTTTCACAAGCTTTCTCGCAATCGGAGATGTATCAGGCATAACATAGGTTTTACTTGAGTCAGCGATAAAACCATTCTTTTCTAAAGTTATATCTAAGTTGATAATATCTTGAGATTTTAGAATTTGTGATTTCTTTGGAACACCATGGCATACAACATCGTTGATTGATGAGTTTAATACAAATTCGTAGTCATACTGACCTTTACTGGCAGGACGAGCTTTCAACTCATCCACAATATATTTCTCAACGAAGTCGTTGATGTCCATCGTTGATATACCAGGTTTAATGTAAGAGTCTAAAGCTTGAAACACTTGTGCAAGAAGCTTTCCTGACTCTCTCATCAATTCAATTTCATCGTTACTTTTTATGCTAACGGAATTATTCAACTGGGGCCTCTTCATTACATTTAATATTTGCTTCTGATACCGAAGCAGACGACATTAGTTCAGACACTAACTGATTGAATGTAAGGTGTGGGTTCAGCTCAGCCATCATGCCGATTTTTATCCAAAACTCTGCCTGAGAGTTGATTGAACGATGCATAGCACCGCTAGCTTTTCTGATCTCCTCATGTAGATCTTCTGAAATTTTTACAATACCCATAGATACACCGCATATACAAAACGTATATGTATTATATATAGTACTTATCTCGATGCAATAGTAATTAGATATACATCACCTATTTGAGGTATGAGAGAGATCACCCGTTATGGGGCATAAGCGAGATAGGACTTAAAACAATTACCCCACCCTCTTCGATACACCGAAAAAGCTTCTTTCATCTTTGCCACTATGTATCGAAATTTCATAAAACCTAAAACAAAAGGAAGACAAAAATGAGGGGATTGCTCGTCATGAAAATATTAACCTTCAGCTTGTTGCTCATTCACTTCAACCACGCAAATCGAATAATTCCCCGGGTTTTGCCCGCCGCCAAGATCTAAACACTTATCGAGATATAAAAACTGCTCAAACTTCATACCGGCATAAAAAGCACAGACGACCAAAATAAAAGTAAATAAAATCCGCTTAGACTTAACCATTAATATCCCCTACTGAGTTCATTATTAACTGCATTGTTATTTTGAATCACATCTCAATCAACTTGAGATTATCATCACAATTCAACCGGGCGAAGCGCGCTACCCTATTCGGCCCCTTTAATAGCTTATTTGTCAGTTAGTTATGGACAAAGTATCTGAGCACCCTCAGCAATTTGATGCCACTCAATTTCGTCGGCATCTTCACCAGTATCCAGAGCTGTCATTGCATGAAGCCGACACCGCAGCCCTGATCAATAAACAGTTATGCACCTTTGGCCTGGAGCCGAAAACCGATATCGGCGGGCATGGTATTGTCTGCACAATCGACAGTGGCAATCCCGGCGTCACTACCCTGTTTCGTGCCGACTTCGATGCGTTGCCTATCCACGAAAAAAACAGCCATAGTCACTGTTCAAAGCATGACGGCGTGATGCATGCCTGTGGTCATGACGGCCATACGGCGAGCCTGATGGCTGTTGCTGAACAGCTATCTTTGAATCCACCAGCATCAGGTAAAGTCCTGTTGCTGTTCCAGCCCGCGGAAGAAATTGGAACCGGCGCTGCCAATATGCTTGAGAACAGCTGGCTGTCAGAGCAGAATGTTGATCAGGTCTTCGCCTACCATAACCTTCCTGGTTATCCGCTCAATTCTGTCATCATCAAACCCGGCACCTTTACCTGTGCTTCAACCGGTGTAACCATTGAGTTAGAAGGCAAAACCTCCCATGCCGCCAGACCGGAAAACGGCATCAGCCCAACCACTGCTATGCTGGAGATCATTCGCTACTTACAAGCCATGCCTGAAAGGTATGCTGAAGCCTTCACTTTAGTCACGGTGATCCACGCAACATTAGGCGAAGAAGCATTTGGCACCTCACCGGGTTATGCAAAAATCCTCGCTACCCTGAGAAGCGATAACAATAATGTATTCAACAATATGAAGCAGGACTTATGCGAAATGGTTTCAGCTATTTCGGCCAAAAAAGGGCTTGAGTGTAGTGTCAGCTGGCAGGAGTCATTTAATGCTGCCGTTAATGCAACAGAACCATACGAAATCGTCTGCCAACAAGCTAAACACATTGGCCTTGATATAGAGGACATTGATGCGCCTATGCGCTGGTCGGAATATGTCGCAGAATTTCTTCTGAAGTGGCCCGGTGCCCTGTTCTGTCTCGGCAGTGGGGAAGCTCATCCTGAGCTGCACAACCCCGACTACGACTTCCCTGATGAACTTATCGCAACCGCCAGTAAGTTATTCTTGAGTATTATTCGTCGTCTGCATGGTGAATAAGAACACGGCACTAGTCCATGGATTAGTGCCGTTGCATTCTCATGACGTCAAAAGATGTCGTCATTTACTCTGCAGGGTATATACAACACCATAGCCATCTGTCAGCTGATGGCCATCATCGGAAAGTTCATATGTAAGGCCACCTCCGATCCCTTTCACTTTGATTATATCCCCACAAAAAGTGTAAGGCTCATAGAAAACCATATCGGCAATATTAAACTCTGCCATTCTTCCGTCCTTATCGAACTCAATAACAGAATCGTTGAAACATCCCTCACAGCCTTTTACAAATCTATCTTTCTCTGGAGTTTTATTAAAGGCGACATACCGCTGACCCAGAATATCAGTGACTCGCGTGCTTTCTTCACAGACTGGTAAATCAGCAGCAAAAACAGAGCTTGCCATAACCAATATAGAAGCAGACAGAATTTTCAGATTCATCGATTTTCATACTTTGATTTTTGAACATGTCATATTTTTGCTCACCGAGTAATCAGCCAGCAACAAAAACCAATTAAGGATAATTTATCTCTTATATAAGAAAAATAAGAATTTTTTATATACCAACGTGAGTGTCTATTCTTGAGTAAAGCTCCCCAACACACAGCGACATGCTTTTCTTCTGCGTAATCTATCTTTTCAGCCGGTAATTGACCTGTAACTCTGCTGCGCTTCCGCGTACAATCCCAGCCCGTTTTTTCCTGACGATCCATTCGAGGCAAGCTGTGTATACCGAACAACTGATGATGCTGCTGGCTGTATTTGAGCGGGCGGCATTATTGCTGATGGCTCTTTTCCTGCTCACCCTGACCCACCCTTTCCAGCACATAGTGAAAAAGCGCCACCGCCGTCCGGTCGAAATCGCGATGATTTCCATACTGTTTATACTGTTTGCCGTTTTCAGTACTTATACGGGGATCAAGGTTGACGGCTCCTTGGTGAACGTTCGGATCATTGCCGTTTTATCCGGCGGCATCTTATTTGGCCCCTGGACTGGTATCTCTGCCGGGCTGATTGCCGGTGTCCACCGTTACCTGATTGATGTCGACGGCCCGACCTCAGTTGCCTGTCTGATCACCAGTATTATTGCCGGTCTTCTGGCAACCTGGATCCACAGAAAATGTCCGAAGAAAAGCTATGCCCGCCTCGGCATCATGGCTGGTGTTTTCTGTGAAATGCTGACCATGGTACTGATCGTTGCACTGTCTGAAGATAAAACGCAGGCCTATAACATTGTCTCCCATATCAGTATGCCGATGATTTCCGGCGCGGTATGTATCGGTCTGATCATCCGCCTTGTTCAGGGGCTGGAGAAAGAAAAAGACCTTGTCGCAGCAGAACAGGCAAAACTGGCACTGGATATTGCCAACCGAACCCTGCCACATTTTCGTAAGAACAGCCGGGAGTCGCTGGCAACTGTCTGTAATATTATCCGGGAAGAAACCAAAGCAGATGCCGTTGCCATCACCGATACTAATGATGTGCTGGCTTATGCCGGTGCCGGGCAGGAAAACTATCTTGAAGCGCATCAAATCAGCGATATGACCCAACAGGCGGTTCGCACCGGACAGCAGATCATCAGCAACAGCCTTAATGTCCATGACTTCCATTCTCTGCTGATCATTCCGCTGTGGGAGAATGGCAAAGTCAGCGGCACCTTGAAGATTTTCTACCACCAGCCTCACCGAATTCGCCCTTCACTACGGGAAATGGCGATTGGTCTTTCACACCTGATTTCCACTCAGATGGAAGTGTCGCGGGTTGAGCACCTCAAGACAATGGCAAGCAAAGCAGAATATTCAGCCTTGCAGAGCAGAATCAATCCACATTTTTTGTTCAACGCCTTAAATGCGATTTCAACCCTGATCCGGATCCGTCCGGATCAGGCCCGTCAGCTGATTGCCAAGCTGGCTGATATTCTGCGCTATAACCTTGAGCGTACAGAGGAATTAATCGACATCCATGTTGCCCTGCAACAGGTCAGGGACTATGTCGCCATTGAGCAAGCCCGCTTCGGCAACAAACTGACCGTTGAATTCGATATTGATGACGTCCATTCTATGATCCCTTGCCTGCTGATACAGCCACTGGTTGAAAATGCAATTCTGCACGGCATCCAGCCTTCACGTACGCCGGGTAAAGTCTTTATCACGGTCAGGCAGGCAGAAGAGCGAGTGAAAGTCATTATTCGCGATACGGGTGTGGGGATCAGCCAGGAAGTGATCGACAAACTCTACAGCGGCGCAATGGACTCCCGTCATATCGGGCTGACCAATGTGCACCAACGCCTGACCATGCTGTATGGGGAAGGGCTGAATATTAAGCGCCTTGAACAAGGCACCGAAATGTCGTTTTATATTAATGAATCAAACAAGCAGGAACAACAATGCTAAAAGCGCTGATCGTCGAAGATGAGTATCTGGCAAGGGAAGAACTGACCTACCTGATCGAAACCTACAGCAATATAACAATTGTCGCGGCTTTCGAAGACGGTCTGGACGCCTTTAAGTACCTGCAAAGTAATAAGGTTGATATTGCGTTCCTGGATATCCAAATCCCGTCTATTGACGGCATGTTGCTGGCGCGAAACATCCACCAGTTTGCACAAAAACCGCATATTGTTTTCACTACGGCTTATAAAGAGTTTGCTGTGGATGCTTTTGAGCTTGAGGCGTTCGACTACATCCTTAAGCCACTTAATGAGCAACGGGTGATCGGACTGCTCAACAAGCTGGAAGCCGCTCATCAGAGCCAGACGTCAGTGGGACAGGAAACAACGCGACCGAAAACAGTCAATCTAACCAAAAACAACCGCATCCGGATAACACCGGTAGATGAAATTTACTACGCCGAAGCCTGTGAGAAAGTCACCAATGTCTACACCACTGACGGTGTATTCATCGCGCCATACAGTATCAGTGAACTGATGGAGCGCCTGCCGGAAGAGCGCTTTTTCCGTTCTCATCGCTCCTACTGCGTCCAGCTGGAAAAAATAAAAGAAATAATCCCTTGGATGAATAGCACCTATATGCTTAAAATTTGCGACCTTGACGGGGAAGTCCCTGTCAGCCGGAGTAATATCAAGCGTTTCCGTGAACTGATGCAATTGTAATTCATGCCGATATATTGCATTTCATTCCGCTATTGATACATCTCATTTTATAGTTTTTGCAACCTATTGTTATCGCCAACGAGCTCCGTATTTTGGAGGGCATAAAGGGATGGCCAAAACGCCATCTTAAAGATTTTTAATTCGTTGGAGATTAACCTTATGGCCAATCCGGTAGCTAGCCGAACTCGTGCCTTTACCCTGCTGGGAACCATTATTACCCAGTTCGCTCTGGGCTCTGTGTACACATGGAGCCTGTTCAATGCTCAACTTGCCGACAAACTTTCTGAGCCGGTAAGCCGTGTTGCTTTCTCATTTGGTATTCTGAGTCTGGCACTGGCGGTGGCTTCTTCCCTTTCAGGCAAAATGCAGGAACGTTTTGGTATCCGTAAAGTGACTATCGCTTCAGGTCTGATGATTGGTATCAGCCTGTATCTGACAGGTCACGCAACCAACCTGATCATGCTGTACATCTTCGCCGGCCTGCTGGTAGGTTTCGCCGACGGTACCGGCTACCTGATGGTGCTATCGAACTGTGTGAAATTCTTCCCTGAACGCAAGGGGCTGGCTTCAGCTTGTGCTATTGGTGCTTACGGCCTTGGCGCACTCGCTTTCAAATACATCCTGATGTACCTGCTGACCACTACCGGCCTGGAAATGACCTTCGAAATCTGGGGCTTCATTTGTATGGTGATGGTGATCATCGGCGGCATGATGATGACAGATGCCCCTAAGCAGGAAGTTAAAAACAACAATGCCGCAGGCAGTCGCGATTACACCCTTGCTGAAGCGATGAAATGCCCTCAGTTCTGGATGCTAGCAGTAATGTTCCTGACGGTATGTATGAGTGGCCTGTACGTAATTGGTGTTGCAAAAGATATCGGTGAAAACTATGTTCACCTATCAATGACAACAGCTGCAGCGTCTGTTGCGATTATCGCAGTGGGTAACCTGGGTGGCCGTCTGGTACTTGGTGTGCTGTCTGACCGTATCGCCCGAACCAAAGCAATCGCCCTTGCTCTGTTTGTCTGCCTGCTTGGCGTTTGCGCCCTGCTGTTTGCTCCGGCAAGTGCAATGAGCTTCTACTTTGCTGTAGCCTGCATCGCTTTCTGTTTCGGCGGTACAATCACGGTTTACCCGTCACTGGTAAGTGATTTCTTCGGCCTGAACAACCTGACCAAAAACTATGGTTTCATCTATCTGAACTTTGGTATCGGCAGCTTCATCGGTTCGATTGTTGCCTCTCTGTTCGGTGGCTTTGCGGCGACCTTCTACCTGATGCTGGGCCTGCTGATTGTGTCACTGGCTATCTCACTGACGGTGAAAGCGCCGGGTACAGAACAAGACGATTTTACTGCCGAGCCGCTGGCAGTAAATTAAGGGGAGCCCCAACCCCTTAGCGGCAAACTCAAAAAACTGATAATGCTAAGATCAAAGGCCCGGGAAACCGGGCTTTTTTAGGAGCTTTTTCTTATACATTGCTCGCAGAATAAGTCACCACCTGATTTACAGGCTTCTTGCTCTTCTTTTCTAACTTCATCTGATAAAGCGACGCATCAGCTCGGGATATCCCTTCTCTCAGCTCACGCCTGTCAACATTTCGAGCAATACCATAACTGTACTTTATTTTTGTCGCTTCCAGCTCTTTTGATATCTGTTTAAGAAACTCTTCCGTTCTTGATGGCCTTATAACGGCAATAAATTCATCGCCACCAAAGCGGATAATCATTTCATTATTTACACATTGCTTATTGAGATGATGACTAAATAAAATCAATACACTATCACCAAACTTATGACCCTGATTATCATTCAGCCTTTTGAAATCATCCAAATCAAAAAACACCAAATCAAAACGCATCATTTTGATTTTATTAAACGCTTTACGATTAAAAACCGTGGTCAGCTCATCAATACATTCCGACATTTCATAAAAATGAAGAATGTGTTTTACCCCAACAGCAAGAAACACAATACCCAGCAGTAATGAACCGTCATCAATCAGCACAAGAAAAAGCTCAGGCAATGATTCTATTTTTTCCCGAACAACTTTCACCTCCACAAGCGCGCGATAAGACTTTTGAAATATAAACAATGACATACCAACCAAAGCAAACGGTTCCAACCGAAACACTGAATAGCTAGCAATGGCTATAGCGCTAATCACTACGACACTGGTGAGCTCATAGTAAAATTCCATCGATGAATAAAATATAGATTTATCTAAATAAAGAAAAGCACTGATTATCAACAGTATTGAAAATAGTAAAAAAAACAATACTGGCTTTATATTCAATAAATTTGACTCGGGCAAACGCATCAGAATCTCCGACAATAAAAAGGCGAAAGATCATGTTTATATTAGCAAGCCGTCTAAAGTGGATGAAATTTATTTATGTGATGGATTTCAAGAATAAAAAAGTATTAATTGTCAATCAAAAAGGATGCTGATGAATATTGATTATTTTTATCTGATCTAAATATTAAGTATATTCGTACCGTAAAAAAGCCGGGTATAACCCGGCTTAATATAGAGCAAATTATCAATTGAACTGATATTTATACTTTGCTTTTGGCAATAGAAACGGCTTTTTCCAGATCCGGAATTGTTGTCAGTTCCGGAACACGCTGGATGTGAATAATCTTATTGTTCTTATCAACAACGATGATGCTTCGTGCCAGCAGACCCAACTCACGGATCTGAACGCCAGTCTTCTTGCCAAATTCATGATTAATGGAATCTGACAGGAACAGGAAGTTCTTTTCCAGGTTTTCCTGCTGGCGGAAACGCATTTGGGCAAAAGCCGTATCTGCACTGATTGCAAGCATCTCAATGCCGGCAAGCTCTTCATTGTGCTGCGCAATGTACTGGCTCAGATCTTTTACCTGCTGAACACAAACAGGTGTATCAACCGAAGCAAGAACGTTATATACCCTTACCTTGCCCGCATTTTTTGAAGTATCAAAATTTGCCAGTGATTCATCCATCAGGATCATTGACGGAAAATAATCACCAACTTTCACCTCATGCCCACTCAAGTTGAATGTGTTTTCCTTATTCAGGGTAATCACATTTCCCTCACCCAACGCAGAGTTTGCCTGAGTAGTTGCAAAGTCACGAGCCATTGAAGTATTCGCCGCCAGCATGATAGCCGCTGCAACAAGTAGTTTTTTCATCGTTGTTACTTCCTTAAACAGACCGATTACGAAATTGCAGCCAGCGCAGCGTTGTAATTTGGCTCATCAGTGATTTCTGCAACCAGTTCGCTGTGCAGAACAACACCGCTTTCATCCAGGCAGACAACAGCGCGAGTCGTCAGGCCTTTTAGTGCGCCTTCAGGGATTGCTACACCGTAAGCTTCAGCAAACTCAGGAGAACGGAACGTTGATGCATGCTGAACATTGGCAATATTTTCGATTTCGCAGAAACGACCAGTCGCAAAAGGCAGGTCAGCAGAAATACAAACCACAACCACATTATCAAGCTCAGCCGCTTTCTGGTTGAAAGTGCGAACACTTTGCGCACACACTGGCGTATCGATACTTGGGAAGATATTCAGTACAACTTTCTTGCCAGCCAGAGATGACAATTCAAGCGCAGAAAGATCGCCAGCAGTCAGAGAGAAGCTCGGAGCAATAGAACCAGCTACAGGTAGCTGTCCAGAAATGGCAACAGGATTTCCTTGGAATGTTACTTGAGACATGACTTATTTCCTCTTGTTATTTGTTATATCCACTTTATGTGGTGAGGGAATAATATTGAAATAAATTTACAAAACCACTCCGACCAGTTCACAAATACAACCAAAAAAAGCGATTTTGTTTCAATCGCAATTTCGCAACTGTAAATTTGTTACAAACCATTTCAACAAGAGAAATAAAAAACACGGGTGGAAACATTTAAACACCTCCACTCCGTGTCTATTTTTCTAGATGTTAAACTGGGCTAAAGTCACCCTGAAATTTACCACTCAAGAACAAGCTTACCCTTCGCTTTTTGTGACTCAATATGCTCGTGGGCACAGCGCAAGTTTTCGGCATTCAGCTTTCCATAGTGATTGCCAAGGGTGGTTTTGATGACACCAGCATCTATCAGTTTTGCGACCTCATTAAGCAAGTAATGCTGTCCAATCATATCTTCAGTCTGGTATAGCGAGCGGGTGTACATAAACTCCCAGTGAAGAGAAATACTCTTTCTCTTCAATCCCATAACATCCAACTGCGACGGATCATCAATCAAACCAAATTTGCCCTGAGGCGCCAGCGATTCCACTATTTCTCCGAAATGCTCTTCGGTATTATTCAGGCTGACCAGATGTGTCACTTCTTCTACCCCAATTCGTTTCAGTTCCTGACTTAACGGCTTGCTATGATCAATCACTGCGTGAACACCTAGCTCTTTCAGCCAGGCTTGAGTTTCAGGACGAGAGGCTGTACCGATAACTTTCATTCCTGTCAGGCGTCTGGCCAGTTGAACCATCACAGAGCCGACACCACCAGCCGCACCAACAATCAGCAATGTATCTTTTGTTGCGTGCTTACCCGGTTTCACCTGTAGCCTTTCAAACAGCATTTCCCAGGCAGTAATCGCCGTCAGAGGCATCGCAGCCGCTTCAGCAAAGCTCAGCGATTCCGGCATACTGCCGACGATACGCTCATCCACTAACTGATATTCAGCATTACTGCCCGAACGGGAGATATCACCTGCATACCAAACCCGATCGCCCGGTTTAAACAGGGTGACTTCCGGGCCGACAGATTCAACCACACCGGCGGCATCCCAACCGATCACTTTCCACTCATCATTTTCTGCAGAAACATTGGCGCGAATTTTCGTATCAACCGGGTTAACCGATACCGCTTTTACATTAACTAATACGTCACGGCCTGTTGCTTGCGGAATTGGCAACTCAATATCCTGTAATGATGCCGGCTCGGTGATCGCTAGTGCCTGCTTATAACCAATCGCTTTCATTAGTTAATCTCCCCAAATATTCATTAATCTGTTGTCTGTTCGATGATTCACTCGCAGGTGCTTTAACTACCGCTGCTCTGGCTACCGATATAGGCCGGATAATCGCTGTAGCCTTTTTCAGTGCCGCCAAAAAGGGTCGTGCCATCAAATTGGCTCAATGGGTAGTTGTGCCTGATTCGATCCGGAAAGTCCGGGTTAGCGATAAACGGCCTGCCGAAGGCAATCAAATCAGCATAATCTTCAGCCAGGATCTGATTGGCTTTTTCTTTGTCATAACGGCCTGCAACAATCAGAGTGCCGGAAAAGTGCGCCCTCAGCTGACTACGGAAATGAAGCGGCACTTGTGGAGCATCATCCCAATCTGCTTCAGATAAATGCAGATAGCCGACACCCTGCTCATCCAGTTCATTAGCACAATGCAAAATCGTCGGTATGATTTCCGGGCAATTCATGCCACGGGCTGTAATATAGGGAGCAAGACGCACGCCGGTACGCTCCGAACCAATTGCTTCACAAACCGCCTTGGCTACTTGAATCAGTAAGCGAGAGCGGTTTTCGATGCTACCGCCATATTGATCGGTACGAATGTTAGAAGTAGAGCGCAGAAACTGATCCAGCAGATAACCGTTAGCGGCATGGATTTCCACCCCGTCAAAACCAGCTTCCATGGCATTGATGGCAGCCTGGCGATAATCTTCAATAATGTCTTCGATTTCTTCCAGGGTCAGTGCTCGTGGCATTGGGCAATCCACCATGGAACCATTGCCGGACTCATCCGATACCCAAACTTGTGCCTGAGGCAAAATGGCAGAAGGAGCTACCGGGGCTTCACCTCCGTGGAATGAAGAATGGGACATTCGACCGACATGCCAGAGCTGAAGATAGATCACTCCGCCTTTTTGATGGACAGCATCAGTAACCAATTTCCAACCTTCTATTTGTGCCTGGGTATGAATGCCCGGGGTAAAACTGTATCCCTGTCCCTGAGGTGAAATCTGTGTTGCTTCGGTAATGATCATCCCGGCACCTGCGCGCTGGGCGTAGTAGTCCGCCATCATTTGATTAGGAATATTGCCTGGTTGAGTTGTACGACTGCGTGTCATCGGTGCCATCACAATGCGATTATCCAACTTGTGATCGGCTAATTGATAAGTGTTGAGCAAATCCATTTTTAGTCCCTTCAATGACTGTTTTAAGAATGAGCTCAGTCTATTTGACGGCAATCATTTGAAAAACTAGGATTGACAAAAATTACTTTCAAAAAAAATTTGAAAATGAAAGCACTTCAAGACTTCAGGATTTTCATTAAAACAGCCCGGCTCGGCAGCCTTTCAGAAGCTGCACGCCAGATGGACTTAACACCAGCCGCCACCAGCGCAGCAGTGAAACGACTGGAAGCCGAAGTCGGCACCGCGCTGTTTCTCCGTTCAACCCGAAATCTGCGGCTGACACCGCACGGAGAGCTTTTTCTCTCCCACTGCGAACAGGCCGTTGAAGCTATTGAAGACGGTTTTGCTTCAGTAAAAAGCGGTCAGTCAGAACTTACCGGATTACTGCAAATCGCTCTGCCCTCAGATTTGGGGCGTCGACTCATGCTCAGATGGATAGATGAGTTTATTGAGCAAAATCCGAAACTCTCGGTGCGGTTGCATCTGTCAGACAGTATTGCAGATATGTACCGACAACCTGTCGATATAGCACTGCGTTACGGCAATCCGCCGGATTCCAGCCTGATAGCCTTACCTGTTGCCGCAAAAAACCAGCGAGTATTGTGCGCTTCCCCTGAATACCTTGAGAAATTCGGTGCTCCGACGCATCCCGGCCAGCTGACCCGACACAACTGTTTGTGCTTCGCCTTAAGCGACAGTCTTCATGCCCGCTGGCACTTTTATCGGGATACTATTGAAGAGTCTGTTCATGTATCCGGTAACAGAATGGCCAATGACGGTGATGCCGTTAGACGCTGGGCAATCGCCGGACATGGCATTGCCTATAAGTCATTACTTGATATTGCTGAAGATCTGGAAGAAGGAAAGCTTGTTCGGGTATGTCCTGAATGGCAGGGAGAGACCGCACCACTCAATCTGATTTGTGCCAGCCGAAGACAATTAAGTCCGGCAATTCAGGCTCTGAGGGAGCACCTGAGCAGCAAAGCTAATACGCTTTTGCACAGCTTAAATTAGAAATCATATTCAGACCTGTTGAAATCCTGTTTTTGTACTCATGCCCTCCTCTGTAACGAATTGCGGCGGTCAATTGACCGCCGACTGCCTTTCGTAAGTTGTTCTTTTCTTTGAAATCTTAGATTTATCAAGATTTTTATCAATTTGAACACTGCGTCACAATTCTCTCCCGCACCCAGCAATATCATCCGATCGCTCTGCTTTAAGCCAGATAACCAAAATATATAACTGGCAAAACTTTGCTCACCCAATATAAACATTCAATCAATTGTTCTTTCTTGGTCATTCTTAATGTCGAGGTAACATGCTATCTATATTAATTGCTCTGGTGGTCACCATTTTTGTCGCCAGATTTGTCCTTAAAGGCTACAAAGCACAGGCTGTCCTTTTGGCCGGTGGTATCGTTCTGATGATTGCCGCTATCCTGATCGGTCAGGATCTTCCGCTGCCGGAAGCATCTTCAACCGGTTCAAAATGGCTGGATATTTTCCAGTTCATTAAGAACACCTTCTCCAGCCAAAGCGCCGGTCTGGGCCTGAAGATCATGGCCATCGCAGGCTTTGCGGTTTACATGCATGAAATCGGTGCTTCTGAAGCTCTGGTAAAAGTATTAACCCGTCCACTGGCGCGAATCAAACACATGCCTTACATGTTCATGGCAATGTGTTTCATCATTGGCGAATTCCTGTCAATTTTCATCACCAGTGCTTCCGGGTTGGGTGTATTGCTGATGGTTACCTTGTACCCACTGATGCGCAGCGTCGGCCTGAGCCGTCTTTCTGCCTGTGCGCCAATTGCAACCGCCGTGGCTGTTGAAATGGGACCGGGCCAGGGTAACGTTAACTTTGCTGCCGATATCATCGGCATTGATGTTGTCGACTATGTTGTTGACTATCAAATCTATGTCGCACTGGCAGCACTGGCTGTGGTAGCAATTCTACACATTATCATCCAGAAACATTTCGACTTGAAAAACGGCCATATTGCCAGTGAACACCGCCACTTAGGCGAATCAGAAGAAATGAAGATCAACTCGGATGAAACTAAAGAAGAAGCTCCGGCCATTTACGCCATTCTTCCGGTTATCCCGCTGGTGCTGATTTTTACCTTCAGTAAGTTAGTGATCACCTCGATTAAGATGGACGTTACCACAGCGATGTTTGTCTCTCTGGTTATCACTCTGGTATTCGAATTTTTCCGACGACATAGTGCAATGGCTGTCGTTGACTCCATCCAGCACTTCTTCGATGGTATGGGCCGTCAGTTTGCCAACGTCGTCACCTTTATTGTTGCCGGCCAAACGTTCGCTCAGGGGCTGAAAGCCATCGGTGCGATCAATGTCATTGTTATTGCTGCCGAAAATGCCGGATTCAGCCCAGTTCTGATGACCATAGTTATGGTATTGATCATCATGACTTCTGCGATCCTGATGGGTTCGGGCAACGCTGCCTTCTTCTCGTTCGCCAACCTGGTGCCTGATATTGCGGGCAAAATGGGCATCGCCCCAGTAATGATGCTGTTACCGATGCAGTTCGTGGCAGGTATGAGCCGTAACATCTCGCCAATTGCGCCAAACATGGTAGCAATTGCCGGTGTGGCTGATACCTCACCGTTTGATCTAGCCAAACGCACTGCCATCCCGATGCTGGGCGGGATCGTGATCTCCGTTATCGTCAGCATCATGAGTTTTTGATTTATAAAACGTTCACAACGTTTTACGTACTGAAGTACGTCTTGTTAATTAACCAATCCATGTGATTTAGCACATGCAAAGGAGTATTGTTCATGGACATTATGCTGTTTAGTAATGGTCAGCTACCTGGAAACACCAAACCGTTAGAATACGGCCTTGATTGGATTGAAGGGGTGGTTGAGCGCACCGGCGTGAAAAAGCTGGTCTTCATTCCATATGCAGTGATCCGTGCAAGCCATGACGATCGAACCAAAATGGTACAAGAAAGCCTGGGCCGCTTCGGCTGTGAAGTTGTGGGTATCCATCAGGCTGAAGATCCGGTTAAAGCCATTGAAGAAGCGGACGGCATTCTGGTCAGCGGCGGCAACACCTGGGTACTGAACAAAACCCTGCACGACAAAGGGCTGATCGGTCCGATTCGTAAAGCCGTACTGAAACAGAACAAACTGTATATTGGCTGGAGTGCCGGTACCAACATCAGTTCACCAACTATCCGCACTACTAACGACATGCCGATTGTTACTGCCGCGGTACTGCCTTCACTGAACCTGATCCCGTTCCAGATCAATCCGCATTACATCGAAGCGTCGATTGATGGTCATATGGGTGAAACCCGTGATGAACGCATTGAAGAGTTCCTGTTAGTTAACCCTCACGAAATTGTGGTGGGTATTCCAGAAGGTACAATGCTGCACGTACATGACGGCCACCTCCACTACTACACAGCCAACGGCAAACCACTGAAGCTGTTCCGCAACCAGCAGGAAGCAGAGTACTTCAATGCCGATGATGATATTCAGTTCTTAATGGAGCACAGCTGCTAAGTTCATATCAGCAATTTGGGGAGAGTCAAATCTCCCCAAACCTTACAGAAAAAGTTAGAGCAAAATAATCTAAAAAATAATCCCACGCCAAACCTTTAACACTTCATTAAAAATCAACCACTTCCTTTTCAGCCCGCATTTTTACTGACATTCACAACATCCGACCACGCATTTTTTTGTCACAAAACGGTCAAAAGTCACAATTCTGTAACCTGGTTTTGAGTATTCTTCGGACAGAGAATTATTCACATTCCAAATAAAATAATCATTATATGCAAACCAGGTAGTATAAAGTATGAGCCTTACTATTCGTAACCGACTATATGTGCTGTCGATCGTCCCCTTATTAGTTGTAGCCTTGGGTATGATGTTCTTCACTTACTCAGAGTCGCATAAGCTAAACCAGGAGCAGATGAACACCACCCGCTCCAGCATGATGGAGATGAAACGCGCTGAGCTTAAATCTTATATGCAGATTGCTGAGTCAGCACTGAAACCTTTAATGCAATCAAACGCTCCTTTAGAAGAAGCATTAAACACCCTCAGCCAAATTAAGTTTGGTACCAGTGGGTATATTTTCGGTTACAGCTCTGACGGTACCCGGCTAGTGATGGGCCAAAATACCAATGGAATAGGTAAAAACTACTGGAACCTTCAGGATAGCCACGGCAATTACCTGATCCAGGATCTAGTAAATAATGCCAAAACCGGTGATTTCACGACCTATTATTTTCCCAAACCGGGAGAGAGTAACCCTCAGCCAAAACTAAGCTACTCTGTATACCTGCCACAGTGGGATCTGATGATAGGTACCGGTTTTTACACCGATGATGTCGATGCGGTGATTGCTCAAATGGAAGATCACTCCGCTGACATGTTGAGTCAGAGCCTTACTACCATTGCTATTATCTTCCTGATTATCACAGCGGTTGTCGTTGCCTTTGGTGTACTTGTCAGCCGTAGCATCATGCGCCCGCTGGATGTCTTTGATGCTTCTATTCGTTCCTTTGCCAACGGCGACGCCGATCTAACTGCGCGAATGGAAAAATTCAGCGTGCCTGAATTTGCGAAACTCAGCGACAACTTCAATACCTTTGTAGCCAGCCTGCAGAACATCATCCAAAATGTCAGCCAGGTGGGTCGTCAGGTCGTAGATGAAACCAACAACATGTCTCAACGCACCATGCGTGTGGATAAGCTGGCTTCGGGTCAGCGTGAAGAAACCGATCAGGTTGCCACTGCAATGACCGAAATGACCACTACGGCAAATGAGATCTCCAACAACGCCAGCCAGGCGGCACAAGCAGCGAAAGAAGCCGATGACAATGCCAAAGACGCACACGGTATCGTATCCTCTGCGGCAGACTCAGTAACTGCACTGGCTAATGAAGTCGCCGAAGCGAACGAAGTTATCTCGAAACTGGAAGGAGATGTGAAGAATATCTCTTCGTCACTGGAAGTAATTCAGGACATTGCCGAGCAAACCAACCTGCTGGCACTGAACGCAGCCATTGAAGCAGCGCGAGCCGGTGAACAAGGTCGCGGGTTTGCTGTTGTTGCCGATGAAGTTCGCCAGCTGGCAAGCCGCACTCAGGCCAGCACCGGTGACATTCACAAAATGATTAATCAACTGAAATCTGCATCAGATGAAGCGGTCAACGCCATGAACTCCAGCCAGGCGAGAAGCGTCAGCACGGTAGAAGAAGCCAACGCAGCCAGTGAGGCACTGATCCAGATTCAGGAGTCAATCAATACCATCATGGACATGAACTCACTGATCGCAACTGCAACTGAAGAGCAAAGCATTGTCGGCCAGGAAATCTCCCAACGTATTGTGGTGATATCCGATCAAAGCAACCAATCAGCACAGCTTGCCAACGAAAACCGCGCAGGAAGCCAAGAACTCAATCGAAGTGCTAATGAGCTTTATACCCTAGTCGACAGATTCACCGTCTAACAAAAAAGGCAGTACAGCGAATAAGCTGTACTGCCTTTTCTTTACTCTCTACTATCCGAACTAACCTACAGATATTTCTTTTTATAATTCGAAGCTCTGGCAAAAAGGATAAACGGTAAAACTGGCAACGCCATTCCTCCGATATAGGCCAACTGTTCTGTTTCCAGCAACAGATAAGAACTGACAACCATAGTTAGTAAAAAAGTGAGCATAAACATCCAATGTAATACAGGGTGTTTACTTGAGAAGACAGCGTACTGCTTTACCATAAGCACAATCCCAAACAACGTCCAAACACCAATCAGTAACGTATCACTAATATATGAAACAATATGATACTGATCCCCACAAAATACAACTCAAATCAAATATAGATGATTTAAAATATTATGCAGATCAATAAAATGGCCTAAACGGTATGAAAATAATTTCTATCTTATTAAAAAATAAAAAAGCGACCGACTTATCGATCGCCAACATATTGATTAAACGAGAGGAAAGGCATTAGCTATGCCACAAGTGTTCTCTTCCTGCTCCTCTCCTTGCCAGAAAATCATTAATCATTTTCTCGGCAAAATGCTCTACTCTGAACTGACGTGTTAATCGTTGTTTATTCTTGCGGCTCCAATGTCGCATGACTTTCCTAACCCCCAGCTATGCTTTTTCACTCCTCCTCGATGAGGAGCCTTTCACAGCAAACTCCCCTTTGGTATCCGTTGCGCCTTCATATCACTCAACAACAACCAACGGAGATGTTTAGACATCAATATTAATTGTAGCTTCCCGACACCTGCCAAGATGACTTTTCTGTTTAATTTTGATTTCTGTCAACTAGTACATGTGTATCAACTAATGTCATTGAATAACCCATAAAAAATGCATTTTCCCGGCTCAATTCACAAAGCCATAAAGAATCACAAAAATGTAACAAAGCATAACAAATTGCTCTGATGCAGAAGTTGTAATTATGCAAAAGTCGACCTATGTTTTTGCAGACACGGGTAAAAAGTAAGTGAGTGTTCCAAATGGAATTTCTAACCAGCCTGATTACAACAATTAACACCCAGGTATGGGGCATTCCCATGCTGATAATGATCCTTGGTGTCGGCTTATTTTTGACTGTCGGTCTCAAACTTATGCCAATCATCAAACTCGGAGCCGGTTTCAGGTTGCTCTGGTCAGGCCGCATTCCCGAGAAAGACGAAGATATTCAGGGTGAGATCAGCCCATTCAACGCCCTGATGACCTCACTGTCTGCCACTATCGGCACAGGTAATATTGCCGGAGTCGCCACAGCAATCTTTCTCGGAGGACCGGGGGCTCTGTTCTGGATGTGGTGTACAGCTCTGGTTGGCATGGCAACAAAATATGCCGAAGCGGTCTGCGCGGTAAAATATCGGGAAACTGACGTGAAGGGAAACCATGTTGGCGGCCCCATGTATTACATCAAAAACGGCCTCAGCCATAAATGGGCTTGGCTCGGCACTGCCTTTGCCATCTTCGGCGCTATTGCTGGTTTTGGTATTGGTAATACCGTCCAGTCCAATTCTGTATCTGCGGCCATGGAGTCTAGTTTTGGCCTACCGCCAATGGCAACAGGACTCATCATGATGATTCTTGTCGGGCTGGTTCTGATGGGCGGGATCAAACGAATTGCCGATGTCGCCGGTAAGCTGGTACCACTCATGGCAGCTTTCTATATTGCATCGGGTCTGCTGGTACTGGGCGTCAATATTAGCGAAATACCAGCGGCCTTTAGTTTAATCGTCACCAGTGCCTTTACACCGGTAGCTGCCCAAGGAGGTTTTGCCGGTGCCGCAGTGTGGGCCGCTATTCGATTCGGTGTCGCGCGCGGCATTTTTTCCAACGAAGCCGGTCTTGGCAGTGCCCCTATCGCCCATGCCGCAGCGCAAACCAAAAACCCCGTAGCCCAAGGGCTGGTTGCCATGCTGGGAACATTTATCGATACAATTATCGTTTGTAGCATTACCGGGCTGGCGATTGTCGTTTCTGGTGCCTGGCAAAGCGGTGAGACTGGCGCTGCATTAACCTCTGCCGCCTTTGCCTCTGTTTTACCCGGCTTAGGAAACTATGTTGTTGCGATAGCGCTGTCCATATTTGCTTTCACCACAGTGCTAGGCTGGAGTTTTTACAGCGAGAAATGTATCCAATACCTGTTCGGTGTCAAAGCCATTATCCCCTTCCGTGTACTCTGGATTATTGCTGTTCCGATTGGTGCCACCAGCTCACTGGAGTTTATCTGGCTGCTGGCCGATACCTTAAATGCCATGATGGCAATCCCAAATCTGATTGCCCTGGTACTACTCAGCCCGGTTGTATTTAAACTGACTAGTGAGTATTTCGCGCAACAGAAGAATCAGAACAACAAAAGATAAATAAACACAAAAGGTCGGCAAAAAAGCCGACCTTCTACATTTGAATTCTATAAACATTAAGAGCTTTAGACTCTTTTTAGTCTTTACCCAAACCAACCATTGGTGAACCGTCATCACCGTAGCTGAGTTCACTCTTCACGACTTCGCCCTGAAATTCCACATGGGTATAACCACCCTGCGCGTATTTTTTCGCTGCCGCCGGAGTCAGCCAGTCACCGTAACCGCAAACATCTGCCCATCCAATTTGCATCACTTTCATAATCATTCCTTATTATGTGAATTGTATGATAAACCATTCACACTAAGTATAGTTCTCGCCAAAGCCCGATATTCTACAAAGCTCACAATTATAACCAATCCTGAAAAACGTCTGAAATTTCTATATTTGCGTTTTCCAATAACAGGCTTCGAATACAGGTTGTATCCCGTACCAACTGCTTTTTTTCCGCGCCAACTAGACTGATTGCCAACACGCTTCGCTGCCATTTATCGCGATACCCGACCTCTGCCACAGAAGCGTTAAACCTGTGTCTGATCTTCTGTATCAGACTCTGTATCTCACGCCGCTTTTCTTTAAGAGACTGAGCCGAAGGGATCACCAGTTCCACTGTAAGGACTGTAATAAAGAAGGACTGTTCACTCATAAACTAAGCATATATCACCGTCCATCAAAACGACTTACACCTCATACACTGACTGATAATGAAGGGAAACATCTGCTCCAGACAGTCTTAGCTAGGTCATTACTCAAACTGATCAATAAAGGCTTTAAGATTGTCCATCTCAACAATCCGGATCTCATTACCCTGCTTTTCAATCAATCCTTTATCAACCAATTCTTTGACCGCACGGCGGTACACTCTGCTTGAAGTACCGAAACGTTCAGCCTCCTGCCCGGCTTTACCGAATGAGCCCAGCATGACTTGCTCCTGGTTTCGGTGCCACAGGTCATAAGCAATATTGTAAGTGATGGGATGCAGCAAACGATAAGTGTAAATATCCAGCGAATCCTGATAGTCATAAGCCAGCGCGCTGGCAAAAAACAAGGTAAACTCAGGCCGTTCAAGTAACAAATCTGCGACTGCTTTCAGGCAGATGACGTCGACTTCGATCTGCTCTTCGGCAACCACACTCCACTGGCAAAACGTATCGTTAAAGAACTCCATCTCACCGAAGATATGGTGATCACAGTCGACCTCTCCCAGTTGAAAACGACGCCCGTTAACAGCCGAGATATTCATTGATACCCGACCCACGGAGACCAGATAAAGATGGTCAACCACCTGCCCCTGACGCAATATTTCTTCTCCGGCCTGAAAGAACTTGCTGTGAAGCTGACACTGATAAAACGCCTGACGAAATTCTTCATACAAGGCATTAAGATGCGCAGTGAACCGGCCGGTCTGATAAGGTTTTAATTGCATAAAAGAGTCAATAGCAGTCTGGTAAGTGGCAAATCCTAGCTAAACACTGCTCGCAGAACAACATCCAGCAATAAACAGAAGTCACAAATAGTACAAAGCCCGGCCAAAGCCGGGCTTAGATACAAGTAAAACAGTACTTATACTGCTATCAAATATTGCTACGGTTGAATACAAAGAGCATGAAGCGCCGCTTTGGCCGCAGTGATCTCACCCTGCATCATGACATCATCTGCATTGACGTACTGGTTAACACCGTCCTGAACATCCTGCTGGTACAGCACAACGTTATTCAGCACCGATGCCACTTTAACGCCACGCAACTTACCGACAGTCAGCAGCGCAGAAGTTTCCATATCGGCACCCAGTACACCTTTCTTATTCCAGTACTGACAGAGCTGATCTTCTTCATCGGTATAGAAGCTGTCATGGGAGCGAACAATACCGTAGTGAGCCGGATAATTGTGCTCATTCAGGTAAGCTTCCATTCCTGCCACCAGCTGATGACTCGCTACCGCAGGGAAAGCTGTTTCAACATAAGCTTTCGAGCCACCCTCATCGCGCACTGCCGCCTCAGCTACAATTAGCTCACCCAGAGCAACTTCTGCCTGAAGTGCACCGGCAGAGCCAACACGTACCATGTATTTAGCACCACACTGTGCCAGTTCTTCCAAGGCAATGATCGCCGATGGTGAACCGATACCGGTACTGCAAACAGTGATTTCCTTGTCGTGGAAGCGGCCGTGCATTACACGGTATTCACGGTTATCAGCTAAAAGCTCAGGTTGTTCCAGCAGAGCAGCAATGCGGTTTACACGATCAGGCTCACCACAAACAATCACTCGCTCCGTAACTTGTTCAGCACTGACCGCAATGTGAGGCTGCTTGTTCATACCGTTACCACTCATGCTGTTACCTCTTCAGCAATTACGTCAGCCTGGCTCTGCTTTGCTTTGTTGCTCTTGGCTGTGTTCATCCACTGACGTGTACCGTTAGCAGCAATGAACAGCAGAATTGCATACTCGATAGAAAGCGCATACACGCCCTGCGCAGCATAAACACCGACACTGATTACATTAATAACAACCCAAAGAATCCAGTTTTCTACATATTTACGGGTCATCAGGATCTGAGCAACCACAGACAATACCGTCATTGTTGAATCCCAGAACGGGAATGCATCCGGTTCAAGTGCAGGGCTTGCCAGCTCGGCTCCGAACATATTCAGACCATCAACGGCAATATTCGCCAGAGCAAAGAAGAACGGGTCGATGTAGATTGTCATCAGGCCGATTGCCAACACACTGACAGCAGCGGTGAACGCCAGCTTCTGCTTATTTAGCCAGCGCACTTCAAGCATATCGCCCGAGTCCGATGTCGGCCGTGTCCAGGCGTACCAGCCATAAACGTTAGCGCAGAAGAAGAACAGCTGCAGCAACAGCAGACCGTACAGCTGGATCTGGAAGAAGATCACAGCAAACAGCGTGACGTTAATCAGGCCGAACAGATAGTTAATTGTTTTTTCCTGGCTGGCATACCAGATACACAGTAAGCCAAACGCAGTACCGATAGCCTCGATCCACGACATTGCGTAACCGTCGCCGATCGGAATATTTACCAGGGTGTTGTTGATATCAAACCAAGCTGCAAAGTCCATCCCGTTGTCCTTTTCTTGTAGTTGTTGACATGATTGCCAGAAGTTGCAGCCATTGTAAGAAAAGCCACAAGGCACCAATGAGGACATTTGTCCCATCAGATTTGGCGACGGTCATAGTTTAAGGATTAATGTTCACTTTATTACTAATCAGCAAGCACCTGACATGTCCCTGAGCCACTCAACAAACACTTTCACCCTCGGGTTATAGTCCCGGTTTGGTGTGACCAGATAGTAATTATGCTGGCAATCTATCTCCAGCTCAGGGAAAGGCTTCACCAACTCCCCGCTCTGTAGCCGCTTACCGATCAATGTGCTTCGCCCCATAGCGACACCTGCATGATGAATAGCCGCTACGATAGACAGATCTGAACGATCAAACCCGATCCCGGCATGGCATTCCATGTTCTCCAGTCCGAATGCTCTGAACCAGAACTGCCATTCGTCAAAACCAGAGCGATAATCCCATGCCTGCTTATCGTGCAGCAAAGTGCAATTTTGCAGTGCGGAAGGGTTATCAAACAACTCATGCTGCTCGGCATATTCTCGGCTGCATACCGGCACAATGGATTCACTCATCAAAGGCTCACAATTCAGACCTTCCGGAGGCTGGTTATCGTAGTAAATCGCGAGATCGATATTGTAGTTACTAAAGTTGATGTTCTCGTTCCCAGTCAGGATATCCAGGGTGATCGAGGGATGGCGACGATGAAAATCAGCCAGCTTGGGTACCAGCCAGCATTGAGCTATGGAAGGACGGGAATACACCGTCAAAGCACCGGAGATCTCATTGTTGCGGATCTCAGCAACTTCCTGATTGATCAATGCCAGCGATGACTGCAATGCGGTGTAAATCCGTTCTCCTTCACTAGTCAGCTTTATTCGACGATGAAAGCGTTCAAACAGCTTAAAACCGAGCTCCTCTTCAAGCCCGGCGATCCTATGGCTGATAGCGCTTGGACTTAATGACAACTCTTCTGCCGCCATTGAAAAAGAAAGGTGGCGAGCCGCAACTTCAAAGGTATGCAACTTAGATAATTGGTAGCCGTTTAACAGCATATTTCCTGTTAAAGGGAGGTTTTTCGTATACATGGTATTAACAATCAGGCCCTGTTAAGTGGCACTAACAGTACGTCCTACATCAATCTCTGTCGCGGTTTCATATTTATTTGTGTGAAGCATATCGTCACAAACACCCCATTTTTGAATCTCATCACCTTTTTGTATGAACTGAGCTCAACCAAGAGCTGAATATTGATCGTTTGTCAGTCATTTACCCGCCGGATTTAATAGCAACCGAAACAAGAGCCAGAAACAAAAGCTACAAGACAGACAAGGACAAGTATATGTACTCAGACATGTGGATATTCGGCACATTAATCAGCTCGATTGCATTAATTGTGTTCACCATAATCAAACTCAAAATTCACCCTTTCCTGGCGTTACTCTTCTCCAGTTTTTTTGTCGGCAGTGTGATGGGAATGAACCCCGTCGAAATGATCAATGCTGTTGAAAGCGGAGTTGGCGGTACGTTGGGCTTCCTTGCCATCGTTATTGGTCTCGGGACTATCCTGGGTAAAATGATGGAAATCTCCGGTGCCGCCGAACGGATCGGTATTGCCCTGCAGCGCCTTCCTTATGTATCGGCAGATGTGGTCATGGTGCTGATAGGCCTGGTTTGCGGTATCACCCTTTTTGTTGAAGTCGGTGTGGTTCTGCTGATCCCTCTTGCTTTCTCTATCGCCAAGAAAACCAATACCTCACTACTGAAGCTGGCAATCCCACTGGGAACCGCACTAATGACGGTTCACTGCATCATGCCTCCGCATCCTGCTGCGCTGTATGTCACCAATGCCCTGGGTGCTGATGTAGGTACAGTTATCCTTTACGGCTTCCTGCTTGGCCTGCCAACCGCACTGATTGGCGGCCCACTGTTTCTCAAGTTTGTCGGTAACCGCCTGCCGTTTACTGAAGTTCCGGCCGAACTGGCATCAAACAACGAAATCGACGAAAAAGATCTGCCGTCGCTGGGTGCAACCCTGTTCACCATTTTGCTGCCTATTGCACTGATGCTGCTGAAAACCGGTGCAGAACTACGACTGGAAGAAGGCACTACGCTGTATACAGTTATCGAGTTTATCGGTAACCCAATTACTGCGATGTTCATTGCCGCGCTGAACGCCTATTACCTGCTGGGCCTGAAGCAAAATATGAAGATGACTCAGTTGCTGGATAAAACTGAAAACTGTTTCTCATCAATTGCCAACATCCTGCTGATCATCGGCGCGGGCGGTGCGTTTAACGGCGTGCTAAATGCAAGCGGACTGGGTGATGGCCTGGCAACTATTCTGGCGGGCTGGCACATGCATCCGATTCTTTTGGCATGGCTGGTTGCCCTAGTAATGCACGCAGCAGTCGGTTCAGCCACAGTAGCCATGATGGGCTCAACTGCCATCGTGTCACCAATGCTGGCTCTGTACCCGGACGTATCCCCGGAAATTATCACTCTTGCCATCGGCTCCGGTGCAATTGGCTGTACAATCGTGACTGATTCGCTGTTCTGGCTGGTCAAACAGTATTCCGGAGCGAGCCTGAATGACACGTTCAAATATTACACAACAGCAACCGCCATCGCCTCCGTTATCGCTCTGGGCGGAACATTCCTGCTGTCTTACATCATCTGATTAGAAAAAGAGAAATACTGTGAATAAAGAACAAATCGCCAAACTCATCGAACAATACCCTCTGGTTCAACAGCTGATCGATTTAAAAGAGCTGGTATGGTTTAACCCGAACATCACCACACTCGAAGAAGGTCTGCCATATGTTGGCCTGACGGCTGAGGATGTTAAAGATGCCAGTGATCGTCTGAAGCGTTTCGCACCTTACCTGTGCAAAGCATTCCCGGAAACGGCGGTATCAAAAGGGATCATTGAATCTGAAATCCAGCCAATCCCGACCATGCAGGCAGAGCTAGGTGCTCGTTACAGCACAGATATCAAAGGTAAAATGCTGCTGAAAAAAGACAGTCACCTGCCAATTTCAGGCTCAATCAAAGCCCGTGGCGGGATCTACGAAGTGCTCAAACATGCTGAAAAACTGGCGCTGGATGCCGGCCTGCTGTCTGAAGATGAGAACTATGAAAAGCTGGGCTCAGACGAATTTAAACAGTTCTTCAGCCAGTACAATATCGCTGTCGGCTCAACCGGTAACCTTGGCATGTCGATTGGCATCATGAGCGCCAAGCTGGGCTTTAACGTCAGTGTTCACATGTCGGCCGATGCCCGTGAGTGGAAGAAAAACAAACTACGCTCCCACGGCGTTAACGTTATTGAATACCAGTCAGACTATGGTGTCGCCGTTGAGAAAGGCCGCGAGGAAGCCGCTCACGATCCTATGTGCTTCTTTATCGATGATGAAAACTCGAAGAACCTGTTCCTGGGCTATTCCGTTGCCGGAGAGCGACTGAAAAAGCAATTTGCTGATATGAACATCACAGTCGACAATGACAACCCACTGTTTGTCTACCTGCCTTGCGGTGTCGGCGGTGGTCCGGGCGGTGTGGCCTTTGGCCTGAAACTGGCTTTTGGTGATAACGTTCATTGTATCTTTGCCGAACCGACACATTCACCTTGCATGATGCTGGGTGTGTACACTGGCCTGCACGATAAGATTGCGGTACAGGATCTGGGTATCGACAACATTACCGCTGCTGACGGTCTGGCAGTAGGACGAGCTTCCGGTTTTGTCGGCCGGGCAATGGAGCGTCTGCTGGACGGTTATTACTCTATTGAAGATCAGGAAATGTACAACCTGCTGGGGCTGCTGAGCAAAACTGAAGATGTTCAGCTTGAGCCGTCAGCACTGGCCGGAATGGTTGGCGCGGTACATGTTGAACAAAACAGCGAATACCTTACACGCATGGATCTGACACCAGAGAAATTGCGAAATGCCACGCACCTGGTTTGGGCTACCGGGGGCGGCATGGTTCCGGCGGCCGAGATGGAGAAATACCTGGCAACAGCCGAGTAAATCATCGGTTAATTCCCTAAATCGATTCCGTTCAAAACTAAAAAAGGCTGCAAAAATGCAGCCTTTTCAATGAAATAAATCAAATTGTTCTGTTATATAAATCTGGCCGGGCTCAACGCAAAAATCATTACACCGAACATACTGACAAGAATAACCGACGTCGATATTGCACATGTCAGTGCCGGCTTTATTCTCATTACACGACGCTCTAATTCACCGTGATAACCATTAAATAACTGCCAGCTAATAAATACCGCCAGTAAGAACATACAGCTAAAAGCACCAAACTTTTCACCGGCGATGAAAAAATTAAAACCGGAAGCTATAAAATTATATATTAATACCGAAAACCAACATACCGCTTCCACTGCAAGGCGCTTGAAGGTGAACTTCACCCGGGAGAACAGATAAAAGTAAATCAGTACGCCCTGTGAAATCAGCACCAGCGGTATAGATACAGTATCGAAGGCATATGGAAAATCCAATATGGCGCCTAAGATAATATAAATAACCGGAGTGACCAGCAGGCCCATAATGATTGCAGTGAGTAACCTTGCACTCCATTCATTGATTAGCGTCTTCATATCATTAACTGTATCAGTGGAAAGTAATATTAAGGACAATAGCATGACAGACTGTAGCTATTAGTTAATTACAGCCGTATTTTTTTAGGATCAAAATCGCAAAAAATAAAATACCAATCGATTAGAATAATAGCAAGTGTGACATTCCTTCATATTCTCCCACCATTTAATATCAGTCAGATAGCTCACCAATTGCCGCTATTTTATAAATAAGTACCGCTTTTATTATTTCCGATTAGCCCACCTGTTATTACTGAACAAGCATCACAAGACGCAGAAGTATTCGTTGTACAAATACAACCCCGGTGAGATAAATATTACAAATGCAAAAAGTTCCTATGCATTGATTTAATATTAATAACAATAAGGATTTAGGTATGAATAAAATTCTACCTCTGGCAGTGGCGATGGGAATGCTTGCGGTTCCTTGTGCTCAGGCCGCCCCGGAAACAGCTGTTAATACTTCATTTGATAACACAAGCTACAGCACTCATTCTTCTCAATTTTCTACTGCTGAAGCCAAACGGGACCTCGCTTATAAACTCAGCGGTCAATACAAACAGTTGGCACCATTACTGCACCAACAAATCGACCAGTATCAGTTAAATGCGCCACTGAAAACCCTGAAGCGCAGCAAGCGCTCTGCAGCCTTCGCCCGCAACATGATGGAAACTGACATGGTGCTGCGGGACAAAAAAGGCATCACAGATTACACCAATGAAATCATGGAACTGCGCCTGGCAGATCCTCAGATGCTAGCTCGCTGGCAGGCTGGTCAGTCACCACTGTTTGCCTGGGAACCGGACGGCAATGATGAAGACTGGCAATACATCGAAGCCTACGACGTTGATGGTAATATTCACCTGCTAGATGTTTACGAAGCACCGGATCGTCCGGTACTGGTTGTCGACACTAACAGCCGTGAAGAACTTAAAGCCGGTATCAAAGCCATGAATGACGAAATCAAGCGTCTTCAGGGCGAACAACCAGAAGCAGCTCCTGCACCACGTGCGATGGCAATGACCATGGATGCAGCAACACCTTCAATCTCAACGACTGTACTTAAGAAGATCCGCCTGAAAGATGATCACGAGCCATGGATCTCAGGCAAAGCGGAAATTTATGCCATCGTTACCGGTGTGAATCCAAGCCGTGACGAACCAGTACTTGATATTGTCGACATGCCTTATCTTGATTACAGCGAAACCGACTACAGCCCAGAACAAATCATGATTTACTGGGATCGCTACCGCTGGTCTGCGGCAGATGTACTGCTAATGGAAAAAGACGACGGCACTAACTACAAAGAGCTGGCCAGCACCCTGTTGGATGTTGCTAAAGCAGCACTGAGTGCTTACCCGGATCCTGAAGTAAAAGCCTATGCCATCATTCCTGAGCTGACTAACAAGGTACTTGCAGCAATCCCAGATAGCTGGATGACCAACGATGACGACTTTGTTGATGTTTACTACACCATTCGTCAGGGTAAACGCTATAAAGATCGTCAGGGTGCCAACAACAATGCACAGGCAACGTTCGCACCGCTGACCATTGATCCTACTAAATAAAACCCTTTTTCATTGTCACACCGATCGTGTGACATATTGAAAATGACATAAAAGAAAAGACGCTACTTCAGGTAGCGTCTTTTTGTATTACCACACTGATCACTCGATCGTGATCCGTTTATGAGCAATGCCGGTATGGCAGTTGATACAGGTCTCCCCGCGGCTTTCCATCAGCTCATGGTTCAGGCGAGCCCGCTGCGGCTGGCGACTTAAGTCGAAATTATCACCGACGTGACAAGTCCGGCAGGCTTCCGAGTCATTCGCCACCATGTCGTCCCACACCATTTTTGCCAGTCGCGGACGATGCTGTTCGAAATTCTCCTTGGTTATCGTTCCTTTGAACATATGATAGATATCTGCTGTAGCCGCAATCTTCACTTTCATCTTATCGACAAAGCCCTGGGGCACATGGCAGTCTGCGCAAGTAGCCAATACCTCATCATCACTGATGTAGTGCGGCGAAGCCTTGTATTCCTGGACAATGGTATCCATGGCCAGGTGACAGCTGAAACAGAATGAATTTTGATTGGACGCAACCATCACACCCTGAAATGCTCCCACCATCAATACCGCCACGAAGACCCCGATCGGGATCCCCCATATCAACGGCTTTTTCAGCCATCGCCACAAGCGTTGCGTCCGAGATAATTTTTCTCCCATAGTTCCTCACTCAGGAGTCAGGCCAGTTTCCCGGCCTCCCCGGATATCATTCCTTACTTTCGCTCAGATAGCGGGCCTTGAATTCAGCCTGGGCTTTCTTACGGGCTTCTTTCACCGACTCAGGCTCTTTACCGGTAAACCAGGCATGTTCAGGCCTGTCGAGGATTTCCTGCAGCACCTTACGGGCACGCTCTGCTCCCTCTTTATTGCCTTTATGCTCTGCTTTTTCCACCAGCTCCAGGTACTGAGGCACCATTTCGATATAGAAGCGTTCAGCAACTTCATACATACCATGCCACTGGACATAATCCGGCGCCTGCATGGCTGCACCGTGGCGGGCCCGACGGCCTTCATGGTGCCAGAGATAGAACCAGGTCCATTCAATCTCTTCATCAAAACCGGTTTCAGTGATCATGCCCTCTTTGCTCAGGGTGGTCATCAGTGCCTTACCCGGACGGGCAAACTTATCGTTGTAGAGCTCAACCAATGAATCAAACTGGATATAAAAACTGTCGATCATTGACTTGGTATGACAGGCCTGACATACATTGCGCATATCTTTACGGCGATCCTGCCAGCTTTTTGTCTCTTTACCAATGGCGATATCTTTGGCGTCAATTTTCTCAGAGATAGCCGGGCGCAGAGTCCATGAAATCCGATCCCCCACATCATGGGTTACCGGCAGCTCACGGGTTGCTGACATATGACAGGTTGCACAGGTAGGGGCGGCATCGTAATCCTCACCGACGATCCACTTCGCTGAATCCATGTTCATCCGATCAACATGGGCATAGAAATTAATGCCGTGCTTCGATTCTTCATAGATTTCTTTTTGCGGATGGTCTGGTCCAAGGTGACATTTACCACAAGCTTCAGGACGGCGAGCCTGCACCATATCGAATTCATGCCGCTGGTGACAGGCGCTACAGGCACCAACAGAACCGTCAGGGTTAATCCGGCCAATACCGGTATTTGGCCAGGTGGTCGGATCCAAATCACCGTTTTCCATCACTTTGACCTCTGAACCGTGGCACTGCCAGCAACCGTTAACCGCTGCCGGTGACTCACCATTCAGGGTTAAAGCCCCTTCTACCACCTCCGCAAGAAAATTATCCAGTGAACCGATAATCTGCCCGGCTTTGGCGTGGTGGCTCTTGGCAAACTCATCCACTTCCTGATTGTGGCACTGACCACAGTCCTTCGGCGAAACAATTACTGCAATATGATGGCCTTCGTGCTTAATTGCATCTTTATCGCCAGGATCAGCTTTGTGGCATTCATAACACCCGACGTTGGCACCATAATGTTTCGAACGCCCCCATTGGGCGTAGATAGACGGGTTATTTTTTTTATGACAGGCTGCACACTCCTTACTTTGTTCACTCAACTGTTTGAATGGTTTCATTATTAACGCTTTGGGCTCAGCATTTACGGTAGCCGACCAGAAAAAACCAACGGTCAGCACCATCACCGACAGGATCCAAAGCCAGTATCGTATAGCCAATTTTTCATTGTCCATAACCAACCCTCATCCACGTACATTGCTTTTGTTTGTTTGCTTCTTTGCTCCGTTACATGACAGCTAACTATGTAACCCGTTATTTTCGTATCAAGCTTAGATGAGGAATTGATACCCATGTTCTGTTTATGGGATTTTTGTCCAAAAAAGAGACCCCGGTTAAATAAACCACATAAAAGTAGAGGATAAATCGAAAGGTCATGAAGGCATGAGGTTACAAAGATCCAACCCCAGATTAGGTCTTAATCGACATAACAATTAGCAACAACCACCGATCTCAGTTACAACGTAACATCAAGAAGGAGCAGAGGGCAAATGAACGTTACTGATAAACACATACAGAAAAAATTCAATAAGCAATGCAATTAACTTAAACATGCAGGGGTCACTAAGACCCCTGCTGTTTACATTAAATCCCTGACCGTAGTCTCAAATACATAGTGCAATCTGTCATTTTCAAAAAAAATACAATTAATAGTGGTACATAGCGAAATTTCGGCAAAACTTAGTAATAACAATGCCATTCACTGTGGAGATTGCCATGTCATATCAACGCCTGCTATTTCCAATCGCCCCAAAGCAGACTGTCAGCACAGCCTTCCACCAGGCCTTTTTGTTCGCCGACAAGCAAAAAGCAACCGTCACACTTTTTACCGTCATAGCCGAACTGACTGAAATGAAAGAGCTCAGTAAGTATTCGGTATCGACACTGAATCTGCTTGATCATGAAACCAACCAATGTGAGCGACAACTGGAAGACTATGTAACGGAACTAAAAAGCCAGTATCCTCATATCACCTTTGAAACCAAAGTAATCGTCGGTATTCCATTTATCGAGATCATCAAAGAGGCAGCCAGCAGCAACACCGATCTGATTGTTATTGATGCTCATAGAGATAACAAAGAAACAGCCTGTAAATGGGGTACGACAACTCGTCACCTGATGCGCAAATCACCAACCCCAATCTGGGCTATCCGTTCATTACCGGACAAAAAAGCGGAAATCAAAAAAGTTGCCGCCTCTATTGATGTTACCGATGCTGAATGCGCCGAACTCAATAAAAGGATCCTTCAGGTTGGCCATGACTTTGCCGCAATCAATAATGCAGCACTCTACCCTTGTCATGCATGGCGACTGGAAAGTGAAGGTTACCTGCGCGAGTGGAACCGCAGTACAGATCTTGAAATCGCAGTTATTGCAAAACAAATGCGCGACGACCGCACTGTCCGAATGGAAGCATTGACAACACCCTATGAAAGTTCAGAAACCCCAATTGAAATCACATTGCTTGAGGGGAATGCCAAACGAGTACTGCCTGATTACATCAACAGTCATGACATTGACCTTGTCATCATGGGGACGGTATCCCGAACCGGTATCGCCGGCTTCCTGATGGGTAATACCTCAGAATATATGCTGGATAAAATCCAGTGCTCGGTTCTGACCCTGAAACCGGAAGAGTTTGAGTCGCCGGTACTGAAAAAATAATTCGCTTGTAGAAACAACAAAGGCCTCAGATGAGGCCTTTGTTTTAACATTGAGGAATATTTCCGACTAAGGCACACCGTGACCTTTAGAAGCAACCCAGACTCGGAACCACTGCTCACGAGTAAGCTCAATATCCAGCGCATTTACCGCAGCTTGCACCCGCTCAATCTTTCCTGAGCCAATAATCGGAAGCGGCTTCGACGGCAGACGACGAACCCAGGCATAAATCACCTGATCAATACTTTCAGCGCCGACTTCCTCACGAATCAACTCCAGCTCATTCCTCACCCGAACCTGTTGCTCAGACTGGCCGGAAAAAATATCTCCGCCCGCCAGACATGACCACGCCATCGGCTTAATGCGTTTCATCTGCAGCTGATCCAGCGTTCCGTCATGGGCCACCTCAAAATTCAGCGGGTTGATCTCAACCTGATTCGTCACCAAAGGCGCGTCAAGGCGAGATTGCAACAAATCAAACTGTGCCAGTGAAAAGTTCGAAACCCCAAAATCATTCACTTTCCCCTGTTGCTTCAGCGTTGCAAACGCCTCAGCCACTTCATCGGCATCCATCAACACATCCGGACGGTGGATCAGCAACACATCAATGTTTTCAACATTCAAACGAGACAGCGAATTATTCACCGACTCGATGATATGTTCTTTGCTGGTATCGTAATGATTGATTCTGCGCAGCGGGAACGTTGAAGAACATAGCTTGATATCACATTTGGTGACGATCTCAATCTGATCGCGCAAACTCGGCTCTAATGCTAAAGCTTCTCCAAACAGAGCTTCACAATGGTAATCACCATAAATATCGGCGTGATCAACGGTTGTGATCCCCATTTCAATATGCTGCTTTAAGAAAACAAGCCGCTCTTCCGGGGTCATATCCCAATCAGCAAGACGCCAGTAACCTTGAACTAATTCAGAAAACTTCGGCCCCTTAGGCACTATCTCAACTTTGCTTACCATCTTGGTCAGGCTCCATCTAACAACTATCGACGGCGATCATCGTAGGCTTGTTAACCTACCGGCGCAATGCTATAACCCAATAGCCTCGAACCGGAGTACGAACTATGTCATTTGCACAACGCCTTAAATCACTAATTGGGGAAGAGAGTATCAGTGGCTTTGCCCGCCGCGTTGATATCAGTGAAGCTCTGCTGCGCAAATACCTCAAAGGCAGCGAACCCAGCCTGAACAAAGCTAACCAGATTGCGATGAAAGCTAACTGCTCACTTGAATGGCTGGCAACCGGGTGCGGCTACCTATATCGACAAGCAGAAGTGGTTGACCGAATGGCGCTGAACTCAGCTTATGAGCATGTCAGTGGCCATAAAGCCGATGAGGCAACAGCAGAGAAGATGGTAAAGATAGTTTCCGGTTACCAATATCTCAGAACCCATAAGAAAGCAGACGGATATCTGGATATCCGTGGAATGGCAAGCTTCCTGTCACTGGCTCAAAAAGATGAACCCGAAAAAAATAATAGCTAACCATTGTGCGAAAAATAACAAAGCCAGCATCAGTGCTGGCTTTATTGAATGTAGCTAATCTGTCAGAGCAAACTTACTCTTGCGCTTCATCTGACGTCATAAACATGGTTTTGGCAAGACGAGCCAAATTATAAGCATCGTCGTAACCTGAGTGTTGACGGCCTTCCCATTTGACACCTGCCATTTCCATTGCTGCACGCTGACCACAACGTTTGTTGTTAACATGACGCTGCAAACGGAACAGAGTCGCCATATTCAGATACTCTGTAAAAGGAACCTTAATGCCTTTTTCTTCACATTCAGCCTGCAGGATTTGATCATCGCGGCCCCAGGCAGCATAAATCTTGTGTCGACCACCGAATTTCTTTTCAATAGATTTAAGAATGGTCGCCAGTGGCTTACCGTTTTTCTTAATCACTTCCGGCTTAATACCTGTCAGCTCGGTACAAAACTGTGAAACTTCATCATGCTCCGGCTTCACAAAATGTTGTGCACGCCGCACTATCTCGCCGCTGACCAAATCAAGCTCGGCAACTCCGATCTCGATAATTTCACCGGTTCTCGACTCACGATCATCATTCCAACAACACATTTCGAGGTCAAAGCAGACAATACGATTAAAATTCATTACTTTTCCGGGCACAACGCTAAAACTGGGCACGAAGGATACCATTTCGTGACCGGATAGCCAAAGCGGGGGCGAGTGAAGCATCGACAAAGGGCACAACCCCATACTTATGGAGACAATGGCAAAGTATCCCAATAAAACACAGCTTTTATACTTACCCCTAAACTCACCATTGATAACAGCCAGTTATCATTTGATTGAATTTTTCGATTAGAGCTATCAGTTTTTTCATCACCTTTTCCCCGCTTAGCCAGAATAATCAGATGTATATTTTACTTGTATCCTTAACATAATGGGTGAACCTATGTTTAAGCAGACAATCCCTCTATTTGCTGCTTTGGCTATTTTCCTGTCACCAGTACTTCTGACCAATGATGCAAATGCTCAGGCCCAAGCAAAGTCCAATCAATTTTGGTGGCCTGAAAAACTCAACCTCAATCCTCTTCGACAGCACTCGGCAGCCTCAAATCCGATGGGCGAAAACTTCAACTACGCAGAAGAATTTGAAAGCTTAAATCTGGATGAGGTAAAAAAAGATCTGGAAATACTGATGAAAACATCTCAGGACTGGTGGCCGGCAGACTATGGCCATTATGGACCACTTTTCATTCGAATGGCCTGGCATAGTGCCGGTACCTACCGTATCAGCGACGGACGGGGTGGTGCCTATGGAGGAATGCAGCGGTTTGCCCCTCTTAATAGCTGGCCCGACAACACAAACCTTGATAAAGCCCAGCGTCTGCTTTGGCCAATTAAACAAAAATATGGACGAAAAATTTCCTGGGGGGATCTGATGATCCTTGCCGGTACCGTTGCGATGGAGTCAATGGGTTTCAAAACCTTGGGCTTTGCCGGTGGCCGTGAAGATGCCTGGGAACCAGATATGGTTTACTGGGGGCCTGAGAACAAATTCTTAGCCGACGAGCGCTATAGTGGAGACAGAGAGTTGGCGCAACCACTTGCCGCCGTTCAAATGGGGTTAATTTATGTGAACCCTGAAGGGCCCAATGGTAATCCAGATCCAATAGCGGCAGCAAAAGACATTCGCGAAACATTCGGCCGAATGGCTATGAATGATGAAGAAACTGTTGCACTGATTGCTGGAGGGCACACATTTGGTAAAGCTCACGGTGCCGCCGCTCCATCCAAATATGTAGGTCCTGAACCAGAAGCCGCCAGCATTGAAGAACAAGGACTGGGCTGGAAGAACAATTACGAGACCGGTAAGGGAGCAGATACCATCACTAGTGGCCTCGAAGGCGCATGGACTGTCAACCCAGTTCAATGGACCCACAGCTACCTACAAAACTTATTTGCCTTCGACTGGGTTCAAACCAAGAGCCCGGCAGGAGCCATTCAGTGGATTCCTGATGATAATAATGCATCGCAAATGGTGCCTGATGCTCACGATCCGTCTAAAAGACACGCTCCAATCATGTTTACAACGGATCTTTCGCTCAAATTTGATCCGGAATATCAGAAAATTGCCAAGCGTTTTCTCGACAATCCCAAAGAGTTTGAACTTGCTTTTGCCAAAGCCTGGTTCAAGTTAACTCATCGTGACATGGGGCCTAGGGCGCGCTATCTGGGTGACCTTGTTCCGAAAGAAGAAATGCTATGGCAAGACCCTATTCCGGCTGTTGACCATCCTCTGATTGATGATAAGGACGTTGCAAGCCTCAAAAAGACAATTCTTGCTTCAGATCTCTCTGTTCCTGAGTTAGTCAGAACCGCATGGGCATCTGCATCAACATTCCGCGGCACTGACATGCGAGGAGGTGCAAACGGGGCTCGTATCAGTCTTAAACCTCAAATTAACTGGGCAGCCAATAACCCTAAAGAACTGAGCAAAGTATTAAAAGAACTAAAAACAATTCAAAAAGACTTCAACAACAAGCAGCCCGGTGGGAAGAAAGTCTCACTCGCCGATCTCATTGTTCTTGGTGGTGCAGCAGCAATTGAACAAGCGGCTAAACAAGCAGGACATCAAATCCTGGTTCCGTTTACACCAGGCCGTATGGATGCGGCACAAGAACAGACAGACGTAAACTCATTTGCCGTACTGGAGCCAACCGCAGATGGCTTTCGCAACTACTTTGCCAGCAATAATCGACGCTCGCCGGCTGAAAGGCTTGTTGATAAAGCTGATTTATTAACACTGACAGTGCCTGAAATGACGGTACTTGTTGGAGGAATGCGTGTGTTGAATGCAAATAGCGAGCAGTCACCACATGGAGTATTAACAAGCAAACCTGGGACACTGAGTAATGATTTCTTTGTAAATCTACTCGATATGTCGACACAGTGGCGAAAGTCATCTAAATCAGAAGGCATATACGAAGGTGTAGACCGAGAGAAAGGCAATACAAAGTGGACAGCCACATCAGTTGATCTCATTTTCGGAGCGAATTCTGAGTTACGTGCTGTTGCTGAAGTCTATGCAGCCAACGATGCACAAAAGAAATTTATGGAAGACTTTGTAAGTGCCTGGACGAAAGTCATGAACCTTGATCGCTTTTAATTCACTGAAGTAGATCACAGCGCATCAATAAACCACCTACTTTTCAGAAGGTGGTTTATTGAGTTATTGGTTCAGAAATTACCACAGTGAACATCATTCCGCCCAATCGTTTAACCAACAACCGCCAATACGAATAGAAATCAAGCACCAACAGCACAAGTTAATATAAAACCAGTTTGATGCTATTTTAAGCAACTCGTTTTATAGATATCAGATTGCATTATTGATGGTTAAACGAGGTTTTTCTGCATTCTTATTCCAGCAAAGAGCATAAAAGGGGATATTTTATTCTCAGCAAGCCATATGGATAATATTTCATTCACTATTCATAGCTGATGGCAAAATATACACTCATACAAAATGAGGTATTGATCACTTTATTGATGAAATTAATAGTCGAAGATATATATAGATTTTGAGATACATCACTAAAGAGTACCTTTTATATGCCTTACCTACATTTTATCTTTGGCCTGGCTGTTGTCGGCGCTTTAGCATTATTAGCCAGCAAAGACAGAAAGAGCATAAAAATCCGTTATATTATTCAGCTTCTCGTTATTGAAATGGGCCTTGCGTATTTCTTATTAAACTCTTCTGCCGGTACAGGTATCGTCACCCAATTTTCTGATGCCTTTAATAACCTAATGAAGTTCGCAGCACAAGGTACAAATTTCGTATTTAGTGGTGTGGTTAATATCGACCAGTTTGATTTCTTTATGCAGGTATTAATGCCGATTGTATTTATCTCTGCATTAATCGGTATTCTTCAGCACATTAAAGTTCTTCCTGTCGTAATTCAGTTTATTGGTTTTGTTCTCTCTAAAATTAACGGCATGGGCAAACTGGAATCCTTTAATGCTATTAGCGCATTGATGGTGGGCCAATCTGAAAACTTTATTACTTATAAAGATATTCTTGGCAAAATGTCTGAGCGCCGTATGTATACACTGGCAGCAACAGCAATGTCGACAGTATCTATGTCTATTGTTGGCTCATACATGCAGCTGATTGCACCAAAATATGTGGTTGCCGCACTTATTCTGAATATGTTCAGCACCTTTATTATTCTGTCACTAATTAACCCTTATGATCATGACTCAGAAGTCAATTTCGATGACATGATGAAAAGTTCAAGTGAAGAAAAGCTGAGCTTCTTTGAAATGCTGGGTGAATACATCATCACAGGCTTTAAAGTTGCAGTAATTGTTGCAGCAATGCTGATTGGCTTTATTTCACTTATTGCGATGATCAACCAAATCTTTACGTCTGCATTTGGTATCAGCTTCCAGGATGCAATTGGCTACCTGTTCTACCCTATTGCCTGGCTAATGGGTATCCCTGCTGGTGAAGCACTGCAAGCAGGCAGCATTATGGCAACCAAGCTTGTTTCTAACGAGTTCGTAGCAATGATGGCTCTGCAAGACAAGATGGCAACTATGTCTGCACAAACTGTTGGCACGCTGTCTATCTTCCTGGTTTCTTTCGCAAACTTCAGTTCTATCGGTATTATTGCAGGTGCAGTTAAAGGTGTGAACGAAGAAAAAGGTAACATGGTTGCACGTTTCGGCCTGCGCCTGCTGTATGGTGCAACACTGGTTAGTGTTCTGTCTGCAATGATCGCAAACCTTATGCTTGCTTAAGAACAAATAAAACTCAGTTACTCCCCCTTTCAAAAATGCTGGTTTAAATACCAGCATTTTTATTTTGGGTAGAATATATACCTTTAAAATACCCCAATAGCATATACGCTATAACATTAACCAAGTAATAATTAAAACAATAAAGATTCAGTACACCCATGATAGTATCCTCTGCCTTATTTATCTCAGAGGTACAAAATGAAAAAAGGTCTGGTTAGCCTTTGTATGGCTGTTTCACTATTTCCTGCAGTTGTGAATGCTCAAGCTTTCGACAATTATTATTTCGGCATTTCAGCAGGTAAAGCAGAGTTAGATGCAAGCACTTCGTCTATCCACAATGATATTAAGTCTGAAGGATTTTCTGATATTACTATTGATGATAATGATACAGCCTTCAAAATTTTTGGCGGCGCTAATATCAACGACAACCTCTCTCTGGAAGCTTTTTATACAAACTTAGGTCAGTACACAGTAAACGCTGATTTTACTAAACAAAATATTACGGCTAATACTGATATTCGATATGACATTGAATCAGTTGGTATTGACCTGGTTGGCTCGTTTCCCCTTTCTGAAACTTTCAACATATTTGGTAAAATCGGAATGCAGTACTGGTATGTAGATTCCATTGTGGATGTTTCATCAAACACTTCTGCCTATTATATTAAACACCAAAGTGACCTTGAGACAGGTTTTGATCCAACTTACGGCATTGGGATCGCTATGAACATTCACCAATTCTCTGTCCGCGCTGAATATGAAGTTTATAAAATTGATGAAGAAGACATTAATATGATGTCTGTGGGTGTTGCTTACCATTTCTAATCGATAACTCGTAAATATCAGGAAAATACATCCTTACCCGCTTTACCGAATGAGTTGCCTCAGCATAACGGTTTGGATCCTTCAATCCCAAACAGCTCCAAACCGTACTCACATCCTGTTTATATTTAGCACTCTCATTTATCCGATCTTCCTCAACAAAACACATTGGATATATTGCTAGCCTGATTGTTGCGACAAAAACAATAATGGTAGTACGCGTTACTTTAAGATAGCTGGCTGTAAGACAGAGAAGAACATGGCGATTTTCTGAGTTTTGATCAGGGAGAGGCAATGAGTACATTTTCTGAGTTACAAATCGATCTTCGACAGATGATCATTGCAATCGAAACCGCTGTATCACTGGTTGGTATGAATGACACCAATCACGGCAAGCGTGTTGGCTACATTGCCAGCCAACTGGGACAACGGCTCGGGTTTAGCGAACAAGACATTCAGTTCGCATTTGACTTAGGGCTGCTGCACGATTGCGGCGTTTCAACAGAACAAATGCATTCCAATCTGGTAAATCACTTTGACTGGCAGGATTCACATATCCACTGTCAGATTGGTTACAACCTGCTGAATAACTTTGCCCCCCTCTCGGCATTTGCTGTTCCGGTTCTTCACCACCACACACCATGGGAAAAACTACAAGACATCAATATCAGCATGCAAAATGCGCGCATGGCCAACCTCATCTTTCTGGCAGACCGTATTGATGTGCTCGCTGCTCCCCATTACGAATCAGACATTTTACTGGCCCGCAAAGAAATAGTCGAAAGCCTGCAGAAATACTCTGGCAGTTACTTCGATCCAACTCTTGTCGAAGCATTTGTAGAAGCAGAAAAATGTGAATCCTTCTGGATAGCACTGGAAGATCGCCATGTAACCCGTTTTACCTGGGATATGGGAAAATACAAGAGCGAACGACCACTTACGATTCCCCAGCTCAAACAGCTGTCGATGATCATGGCATACATCGTTGACCAGAAAAGTCCATTTACGGCTCAGCACTCTCTCAGAGTTGCCAATTTAGCAAAATACCTTGGTATAAGTTACGGCTTATCACATCTGCAATGTGACAAAATTGAAATCGCCGGCTTGCTGCATGACCTAGGAAAACTACACACACCAGATCATATTCTGGACAAACCGGGGCCACTCAACGACATTGAACGCTCAATTATGAACCAGCATAGTTATGAGACTTACGAAATCCTTCGGCATATACAAGGAATGGATGAAATAGCCCGCTGGGCTGCTTACCATCATGAAGGGCTGAATGGCGCAGGGTATCCGTTCCATCCAAATGAAAAAGATCTCAGCATTGAAGCCAGAATCATAGCTGTCGCTGACATTTTTCAGGCTTTAGTGCAGGATCGTCCTTATCGAAAGGGAATGTCGCCGGATGGTATTACTGCCATACTCAATGACTTTGTTCAGTGTGGAAAACTTGATGCGAACATTGTCAATCTGGCTAAAGAACATCAAATAAAGTGCTTTGAAATTGCCCGGGGAAATATGAGTGAAAACAGCATAACGGCAGAGAGATCTCATTAAAACTATAGGCTTGTGGTATCAACGGCCACAAGGCCACTGCTGGCAAATAGTCTCCATAATAATCAGCCAATTCAGTCAGATACCACGAGGCAATAAGGCGCATTTGAAATGTACTTTTTGCTTTAACCTAGCAATAACTATGCTACGATATTAGTATTAATAGTAGTTGCAGGTGCTTTCATGGGTAAGATCTCTAAGTACAGTTTACAGCTTTCCATTATGCTTTTAGCATCAGTGCTTACCGTTTATATATCTGCAACTTACCCTTCTCATGGACAAATTGAATATATAGAGATCTTCACAGAAGGAGGAATCGCATCAGGATGCCTTTTCCTTATGTTCTGGATTGAACGCCTGAATACTGATTGCTTCAGGAATATCTACCGCCTACTACTACTCTCTACCTGCTTCCTCTTTCTTGGTCACCTGCTTGATGCCATTGACGAAATTACTGTTGAGCTTGCCGCTATAGACTTAATGGAGGATATCTTTACTCCTATCGGCTTCATCGTCTTCATTTTCGCCAATTTTCGCTGGGTGAAGCACCATGAAGAGCAAGCAAATATAATGAAAAAACTGGCCAAGACCGATCCGTTAACTGGCTTGTTAAACCGACGAGCATTTACGGAGAAAGGCAACGCCATCCTGAGGCAGAGTGCTGATGACTCAGAAAAAAAGATCAGCATCATCATTATGGATATTGATTACTTCAAACAAGTTAATGACAGATATGGCCACCAATTCGGCGACCAAGTGCTGATAGAAATAACATGTAAAATCAAATCAATACTGCGCAAACATGATTATATTGCCCGACTAGGCGGTGAAGAATTCATCGTGCTATTACACGACACAAATGAAAACGAAACTAAGCTTGTAGCTGAAAAAATCCGAGGCTGTGTTGAGAGCCTATACATCTCTCACAAACATGAAAAAGTCAGGTGCACCATAAGCCTTGGCGCAGCAATCGAACACGCCCAAACAAGCAATTTAGACAAACTCATCGGACAGGCAGACACTGCACTTTATAAAGCCAAAGCAAATGGCCGAAACTGCTGGGAGTTAGCCACGGATCCTATCTGAGATCACTCGTAGCACAACCGAATCAGGATGGCTTGCTCAAGGTACCAATCCTCTGCCCCTGATGCACTTTCACCCCCTGAAATACGCCCGGCTCAAACAAAAGAATATTGAGCGAACCACCATATTTGAAATGCCCGAGCTGCTCGCCTTTATAAACCATAAGCGGATTGTGCTCGTCGATCTTTTTGTATTTATTTACCGTGTTTATCGAGCTCATGTCCGCGCCGATTTTACTTATGGTATTCAGCCCAACAGCCACCATTGCGACCTGCCCGAACTTCTCTGTCTGAAAGACAAAGATAGCCCGATGGAATTGTTCAAAGGCACTGAATTTTGCATCGCTGGCACCAACATTGCCGTCATGGAACCAGGATGGCGCCTCTTCCAGTCCGAAATACACCTTTCCTGCTTCTTCATAATGAACCAGCTTTCCTGTTACCGGAGAATGATAATGATGGTAATCAGAAGGTAACAGCACACAAGACAGTGCTGTTCCGCCAATAAAACGGTCCCAACTGTAATAGCCATTCAGCAATTGTTTTACATTCAGACGGCGGTACCCTTTTGTCGGGATTTCGGTCTCATCTGTCAACTCTGAATCAATCATATTGAGCTCACTGTCCGCCGGAGCAACGATAACGGAATCATCATCAGGAGCACAAACAGGTCTTGCGCCTGGCTTTAACTCACGGGTAAAGAATTCATTAAATGTTCGATATCCGTCAGCCGGCATCTGAAAGTCTTCAATATGCGTGTCAGGTTCACTCACCCACTCGTTTATCACCTGCCAGACTTCCTGACCAGGAGTATCCATAAACTTGCCACGCTCAGTGATAAACTTTACTGTCCAGTCGTAAATTACCGGCCGACCATCCAATTCAAAGTTGTTAAGGAAATAAGCGGCTTTCTCATTGTTGTAGTAAAACTCCGTGAAATGCATGATAAAGCCAAGTCCCGAAGCTGACGGTGAGGCAAGGTAGTGAAGCCAATTATTAAAATAATCACAAAATGCCAAATAATCCTTACCAAACCAGATATTTTCCTTTGGCTTTAGAGGCGGTTCATCAGGGAAATCTTTAACATGACTGATCGCTTCATCGAATGCAGCCTGCACTTCCGGGTTATCTTCGAAAAGGCCTTTGAGCTCTTCCACAATCGGACATAAAGGCTTCTTTTCAAACAACAGCATTTCATCTCTTGTCATCAGTGACGTCCTCACTTTAACTTTCGACACACGCCAATTTCAGAGTATATTCAAACTATCATTATTGCTTAAAACTAATTACTTACGTTTCGTGCAATTATAGCAACCCATATTCCCCCCCCTCGAAGATAAAGCTATTTTGTGCTGTTACCCTAGCAGATATCATCATACAATAAGCTATTTTCGCTAATAACAAGGATGCTTTTTACGTGTCACACATCAAAACATTATTATTGTTTTTAATTCTTGTCTCATCACAGGCTTTAGCCAAACAGAATAACATTTATGACCCAACAAGGATTGCAATTGACGACTATTACAATGCATTAGCTACAGCAACAGTCAAGCATCAAAATATCTTTGTAATTGCCGGAGGAAACTGGTGTAAATGGTGTTATAAGTTCGAAAAAGATTTACATAAATTAGGGTATGATAAAACCATTAAGAGTAAGTTTGTTTTCATGAAAGCAAACTGGAGTGAGGAAAATGAGAACGAAGGATTTTTCAACCTATTCCCTAAGATCAAAGCCTTCCCTCACATTATGATTATTTCTAATCATGGTAAATTGCTTGAGTCTCGCCCTGTAAATTTTAGCGAAAAAGAATTTGTGGCAATTCTGAATAAATACTCTGATGCTACATAATCAGCTACCCCTGAACAATGCATGGTGAAGCCCACTCGCCATGCAAAATTTAAAGTTGAACAACCTCATCTTATATCAACGCATGAATTCAATCGTCATAAAACTGTCACCCAGAAGCAATAACGCCAAAATAAAATCAAATTAGAAAATAAAACCTACTAAAGAAGAGCAACATCAAAAAACAAATGTATGTTCAGTGACAAATAGATTTCAAAAGCGCATTTTATACATGCATTTTAAGCATGAACAATTAATAACAGTTCTAACATTTATGGCGAAAGCCATTTTTTTACTCTAACCATGGCAAGAAGGTGATCTTTGTGAATATTTCCTCAAAAACATAAGCGGATATTTCTTACTTAAGAATGTTTGCCTATTAAATTCGTCGTGACAGTTAAAGGATAAATCAACAGTTATCACTTACTGTGATTATTGTTAGTAACATTTATTTTATCAGGGATATTGCACAATGAAGTTTTCCCACAAACTAATAATTTCAAGCACCTTGATCGCAACCGGTGCTATTGCTGCTCTTTCTGCAATTCTTTATTACAATTCATATAAAGACATTACCGATAATGTGACCAATAAAATGGAAACTTATTCAGTCTCCATGGCTAACCATATTGGTACCTGGTTACAGGGAAAAGAAAAACAGATCCGAATGCTGCGCCAGGGAATATCTCAGGCTACAAGCGATAACGACATACAAAGGCTGATAGACCTACCAATTCTTAAACAAGAGTTTTCGGTAGCCTATGTCGGTTTGGAAGACAGACCAAATCTCATCATCAACCATCCGTTTAATGACAAAACCTACGATGCCCGTAAACGCTCATGGTACAAAGAGGCCAGAGCAAAAGGTGATATCAATATCAAAAAACCATATACGGACACCAAAACACAAAAGCTGATGATTGCAATCGGTGCCCCTCTGACTGACGCGCGTGGCATTCATGGTGTTGTAAACGGCAAAATTGAACTTGATGCCCTGCTTGATATTCTACGACACCATCCGCTTGGAAGCGGCGGCTACGCATTCCTTGTCGGCAATGACGGTGTCATCATCAGTCACCCGAATCCGAACTTCAATGGCAAACCGCTGTCACAACTGTTCGATCGCGTACCGACACTGACTAACCAATTACAGCCTGCATCCATTAATGGTCAAAAACAGTTGCTATCATTTGCGCCTGTTGCAATTAACGGTGCCAAATGGAAAGTCGGCTTAGTCCTCAACTATGAGGCCGCATATGCCTCTGTTAACCAGATGCAAACTTTCATAGTGGTATTTACTTTGGGTACAGCGCTGCTTTGCTGTTTCTTCTATAGCCTGATCATTAGCCGTCTGCTTAAGCCGATGCAGTTAATCGGTAAAGCCATGCGACAAATTGCCAGTGGTAAAGCCAATCTTGGCCAGCGTATTGATTCAAGCAGCAATGATGAATTCCAGGAATTAGCCGAAAACTTCAACCACTTCATGGCGTCGCTGCAAAAGCTGATCCTTGATATCCAGAACATTGGCGGCTATCTGCTGGAAACCAGCAAAACAGCGCAAACCAATGCCGGCGATTCAGCAAGGCACATCGCTGGGCAACAGCAAGAAATTGATCAGCTGGCCGCTTCAATCAACGAGATGGCCATGACTTCTCATGAAGTTGCTAATAATGCCCAGCAAGTAGCGCATCACACTGAAGATGCCAGCAGCGCCACCATTGAAGGTAACCAAACCGTTGAGAATACAGCGCAGGCAATTAATGCTCTTTCTGAGCAACTGGAGCAGGCACGTCAAACCGTCAATATTCTTGCTGAACACAGTGAAGGCATTGAGTCCATTACTGACGTGATCAGCGGTATTGCTGAGCAGACAAACCTGCTGGCACTCAATGCCGCAATTGAAGCAGCACGAGCCGGCTCACAAGGACGAGGTTTTGCCGTTGTGGCCGATGAGGTCCGTAACCTGGCATCAAGAACTCAGGATGCAACCCGTGAAATCAACAATATGATTGGAGTTCTACGCGATAAGACCAATGAAACCGTTGAAGTTATCGAGTCAAGCCGTGTTGGCGCACGTCGATCTGTTGAAGAAGCCGAACATGCAAGGGAATCTCTGGATAAGATCAGTCAGGCTATCGAGCAGATATCTGGAATGACATTGCAGATTGCCAGTGCCGCGGAACAGCAGAGTTCAGCAACAGAAGAAATCAACCGAAACTCGGAAGCGATTCTGGCTGCCTCATCAGCACTGAATCAGACCGCACAAGAAACCCATGAGATGAGCCAGTCATTGCTGGAACAATCTCAGCAACAACAGAAATTGCTCGGTGAATTCAGTCATTAATTGTTCATCACACTAAAACGCAAAAGCCCGGGGGAAACGCAGTTCTCCGGGCTTATCTGCTAAGCAGGCATCATAATCGGAATTTTAAAAAACTTCTCCGGTAGCTGCCCGGCCCTGATATTAACCTGAACCGAAGGATAAAGCAGTTTCGGCGCAGACAGATGGCTGTCTCTCTCTTGTCGGAACTGTATAAAATCATCTCTGGTGATATCACCACTAATGTGAATATTGTCAGCTTTACTTTCTGCTACCGTTGTCAGATAGGCCAACTCCCTACCACCTGGCTGATAATCATGACAGATCCACAATTTAGTCTCATCCGGCAACTCATAGATCCTTCGAATACTGTCATATAGCAGTGATGCATCCCCGCCGGGAAAGTCGCAACGTGCCGAACCAAAATCAGGCATAAACAAGGTATCACCCACAAAAGCGTTACCTTCAATAAGATAAGTCACACTGTCGTTGGTATGCCCCGGTGTGGCGATAACTCTTCCACTTAATAATCCAAAGGAAAAGCACTCCAGATCTTCAAACAAGTGATCGAAGCCGTCGTTACCATCAGCAAAGAGTTCATCATTGAGCGCAAGCAGCGGCTTAAAAAAGCTTTGAACTTCAGTTATCCCTTTACCTACAGCAATCTTTCCGCCAATCCGCTCTTTAAGATAACTCGCCGCAGAAAGGTGATCGGCATGAGCGTGGGTTTCTAAAATCCAGTCTGTGGTAAGGTCATTGTCATTAAGAAATGCGATCAACTGATCAGCAAAGAAGCTACCCACCATACCTGAATTAACAGCAAAATCCCTTACGCTATCAATAACAACAGCATGTCCTCCAATCTGATCAAAAACGATATAACTCAAAGTTGATGTATCTTGGTGATAAAACGCTTTTACTTGTGCTGCCATAAGTAATCCCTCCTGTTACGGAGACGGGCTGAGAGGCGCCTTGCCTGTAAGTAAGTCTAGCTGTTACACGCCCAGAGCTATCAGGGTTCTATTTTCATCAATTACTTGCCTGAACATTACTTACAAAACTATTTCTTACTGAGCAATTTCTTGCCAAACGACAGCAGGCTCATTAAGTTAACAATTTCCAGTCATCACCTGATCTATTGAAAATGAAGAAAATCTATCAGCCGCTCTTTGATAATAATCATCCCCCCGGAGAGATTTTCTTTGGTCATGAAGTGTTTCTGCCGAACACCACCACACCGAGGCACAGCCACCCGTGGGGCCAGCTCCAGTTCATTAAGGGCGGCATTTTGGAGCTTACAGCAGAAAGTAAGCGCTTCCTTTCACCCTCTCAGTATGCGGTATGGGTACCTGCCGGTGTCGAGCACGAAAGCTTTATGCGCCGCAGCCTGGACTACTGCTCAATGAACATTGTCTCCCCTCTTGCTGACGACTTACCCGATTATCCTTGCCTTCTTGAAGTCAGCCCGATTATGGAAGCAATCATAGGTGACTTAAAAGACAGGCGCATTGCCGTTCCACAAAGCGATGAAGATCTTCGGATGGTGAAAGTCCTGCTCGACCAAGTTCTCAAAGCCAATGAGCATGATCAGTTCCTTCCGAACAGTGATCACAAACTGCTGAAACCTATCCTGACAGAACTGGAACGCCACCCGACTTCGCACAAAAACCTTAGCGACTGGGCCAAAGAGCTTCACACCACCGAGCGAACACTGGCGAGACACTGTCAGGATAAGCTGGGGATGAGCTTCACAGAATGGCGACAACGTCGTAAGTTCATCTACTCGCTGCATTTATTGCGCAAAGGGGTTTCAATTAAAGAGATAGCCCTGACGCTGGGCTATCATCAGGCTTCACCTTTCATCACTCTGTTTAAGCGCTACTCACAATGTACACCGGAGCAGTATCGGCAAAAGTTCTATTCAAACGTGGAACGATGATCAAGGGTGGTTTTCATTCATTTTTCTAATTAGCAGCAATTTTATTGAAAGTTCTTCATCACAGCTCGGTCTTATTCTTTGAGCGCGATAAGGGGGAATAATGAAACTGTTGTTAATTCTTTTCTACGGACTTATCTTCACTCTGCCGTTAAGCGTGCACAGCGCATCGCTTAACGGTTTTAATCTTGATCGGCTAACTGTTCCGGCAGAGCAAATCCTGTCCGGCGGACCAGGTAAAGACGGCATACCCGCGATTCTTAACCCGAGGTTTGTAGAAGGCAACAAAGCCAATTTCATGAAAAGTCATGACGTCATACTGGGCTTAACGATGGATGGGCATAGTCGTGCTTACCCCATCAAAATCCTCAACTGGCATGAAATCGTCAACGACAAAATTGATGACCGTAAATTCATCGTTACCTACTGCCCGCTTTGCGGCTCCGGTATGGCATTCCTCGCAAGAGTCGATAACAGAACCCTTACGTTTGGTGTTTCCGGCCTGCTCTATAATTCTGATGTCCTGCTCTATGACCACCAAAGCGAATCTCTATGGTCGCAAATCCGTGGTCAGGCAATTAGCGGCAAAGCTGCAGGTCAGACTCTTACTCAATACCCATTAACACTAACGCGTTGGCAACAGTGGTTATCAGATCATCCTAAAACACTCGTGTTATCGGAGCGTACAGGTTATTACCGCAACTACTCTCAGGACCCATATGCAGGTTACAGTCGCTCACCCCGATTATTCTTCCCGGTTGCCAATAAAGCACCGAGCAGTTACCCGACAAAAGAGACCGTATTAGGCTATAAGGGCAAGAAGAAACAAATTGCATTTCCACTATCAGAGCTTCGTAAAAATGCTCAGGAAAAGTTCAGTTATGAGTTTGAAGGTGAGATGCTGAACATTCACTGGGATCAGCAAAATCAATCAGCAACAATGAAAGATCAGAATGGTAAACTACATAATACAACCATGTTGTATTGGTTTGCCTGGTATGCGTTTTATCCTGAGACTGAGGTGTTTAAAGCAGAGTAGAGTAAACCTAGTTAGAGTTTTAAAACCAGAAATTCATCCATGAGTAGTCACAGATGAATTCCTGATAACGTATTAATTTTTTTCAGCAATAGCACTAACAAAAGCGTAATCAGATGAGACAAATATGCTTGCAATCATATACTCACCGTTAAAGTTAACTGTAACTAAAGCGCCTTGGTAGTCACCATTAAATTTAGAGTCACTACAGGCCACGGCCTCGGCATCATCTATGCTGTAGTAAAATCCTGTACGCTTAAGGGTGCCTGTAACGGTGCAAGAACCATTAACAGTTAATGAGCCATCTGCTTCAACTTTAATGGTGTCACCATTTAAAGAGCTGGTATGAGTTCCTTCAATAAAAGCAAGATCTAAAGAATCCTCAATTTTTTTGAAGCTTTCTTCTATAGAGTTTCCATTGTAAGAAGACTTAAATATCGTGGAATTAGCATCAAAGATTATTTCGCTACGAGATTCAGCTTCATATCCACTTCCACCCGAACTGTAATAGATTACCCCTGTAGCTTCCATCTTATTGTCATAAGTCTTAGCGCTACCAGTTGCAATTAATGTCCCCTCTGATTTTATCATCACAGAGCTTAGCGGCCCGAACTCAGGAGCAACAATCATGGCACTGTCACTGTTAACACCCACAAAGATACCATTTGCTTTAAATTCTTGTGGATCAACCGGGTTACCAGGCTTTACATATTCGCTACCATTACCACCATCACTGCTATTACAACCAACAACTAGGAGTGGTAAGAGTAAACTTGCGAAAGCAAGTTTTTTCATAGATACCTCAATTTATAATTATTTTAATACTTATAGTTCAAACCAACCATAAACGTACTAATGTCCGTTTCAAAAGTAGCTTTAGCAACTGGAGAGTCGACCTCAAATTCAGGTCTGAAATAATCCCAACTTACACGTAATGATGTTTGTTTATTCATTGTAATTTCAGCACCTAAGCTAACCATACCACTTAGAGAAGTATGGTCATCTGAATAAGAGTTCAAATCATAGGTAGCATCAACATCAGCACCAAAGTACACCAAACCCCACTTACCATAGATATTAAAGAAATCACCAATTGGTAAGCTTACCTTTGGTGCCGCAGCTAAATACATCATATGGCCAACAGAGAAGCCAACACCATTTACACTTTTTTCAATTGCATCAATTCCACCCGCAGTGAATTCAACAGCAAAGTATGGATTAAATTGATAACCAGCATAAATACTACCTGCAACACTGCTTTCATCTAAATCACCGGTAGAAGATTTTGATTGACCAGTAAACTTATTAGTAAGTTTTACGGTTGCATCACCGAACTGTGATTGTCCAACACCAAAACCAACATATGGCTGAGCGGATGATGTAAAAGGCAACAAAGTGGCTACCAGAGCTATAGCTGGGGTAATTAATTTCATAATTTAATCCTTAGAAGGTATAAAAGCGAAAAGACAGTGAGGATTATTAATCTTCATTCACAATCTTACATCCAGCACATTTCTAACAACACAAAAAAACAGACAACAAATAGCAAAATAAGGACAAAGCGAATAATTTACCTGCACCCAAAATATAACCAATTCATTGCATACAAAGGATTCAACAATTAGTTTCGGAAAGATAAAACCTATTTATTCAATAAGATAGTCTTAACTAGGTTTATTCCAGCAAATTATTAAATTGACATATGAACGCCACGCTGAATACCATTCACATTTACCAACATTATTTAATATTGCTATGTTTATACGAAACATCGACTTACCAATAATGAACACAATCACGCTAATTCCATATTTGAAATGTTACTCAGAATGTGGTTATAGCTCATCGACACTCCTGAAGAATTTCAACCTAAGTTCAGAACAAATAAATAAAGATGTTTTCATACCTTCATTCCTGGCAGGAAAAATCATATCTACGATAGAATTGAATACAGGGATTAATAACATAGGTATAGCAGCTTTTATTTCTGGAGATTTTAAACAAGTTCACCCTCAAATCGCTGCTAAGTTGAACAAAACACAAAACTTGTTAGATCTTATTTTAACATTGAAATCTAACAGGAAGCTACAAGGTTCACATTTCGACTTACAAATGAAATATGAACAAGGGACATTATTTATCTATCACTTCAGCTCAATACCTAAAGCGTCGAATCAGTATCAACAAAACGAGCACCTAAGAACTTTATCGATCATTGAGATGATAAAACAAAGGTTAGGAATTTACTGGAAACCTGAGTTTCTATATATGTCAGCAACAACAAGTCCACCAATTGAAATCATTAGTTCAACAACAAGCGGAAAAGTTTATATAAACCAAAAATATGCATGCATCCCTGTTAGAATTGATCTTGAACAAATATTAAATAATCACACAATAAATGACATTGCTAATAAGGAAAGTGCCTTAGAAAGGCTAAAATTAATAACTAGAATATTTATCGAGAGTAAAGATTTGAGTCTTCCGTTCATATCAGAGATGTTCGGCTGCTCTTCGAGAACCTTACAGCGAGTACTCAAGAATAATGGCACAAACTTCCGAGAGCATATTAAAGCTCAAAAACTCGAACATGCCGCATTACTTTTGAAAAGTAATCATCCAATCAACTTGATTGCAAGCAAAATTAGCTACAATGAACCAGCAAATTTTACACGAGCATTTAAAGCATACTTTGGCGTGGCGCCCTCAACTTACAATAACATTGATCAACCACTATAACGCGGACTACTTTATTTTCAAAAAGAGATAAATGATGAATAAATTAAATGATTGTCCGATCACAAGTACGCTATCACTTATTCCATACCTTAAGTGCCTATCTGAGGCTGGATTTGATGCAACAAAAATTCTCAAACATCACAAACTAGACTCTAACATTGTTCAACAATACAACTATATTCCAAGCTATATCGCATATGAAGTTCTTAAGTCAATATCAAAAAAGATTGGTTCTGAAAATATCGGCATTGATGCCTACAAAATAGTGAAACTTCCAACATTTATTGCAAACATCAAAAACCTTATGGAATCAACAGACAATATTGTTGAGTTCTTTACTCTGCTTTCAAAAAACCAACATTTAATTGGTTCACATTTCAAAATATGGCTTGAAGTTGAAAACAACATTCTCTTTGTATGTCATCAGGGTTCTTTATCAAACTCAATGCCATTTACGAACCAAGCTGAGTACTTCAGGACACTTTCAATAATTGAAATTGTTAGATTTTATACAGGTAATGACTGGAAACCATTAGAGTTACACTTCAATTCAATGAATTCACCACCAATAGATATAATAATAAACACACAGGCTAGAAGAGTCTTTGTAAATCAACAATACGCAAAAATACCAATTATAGAAAATTTCAAGCAGGAAGCTATTTCACCTCAAATTGGCATTTTCAATTTTAGTATAGAATCCAAAATTATTGATAGGCTAAAGCTTGTGACAAATACTTTTATTGATCATGAAGACCTTAGCCTATCACTAATATCTGACCTATTTGGATGTTCGAACAGGACTCTTCAACGAGTATTAAAAAAAGATGGTGTGAACTTTCGAGACTTTATCAAACAACAAAAGCTTGAACATGCAATTTCTCTTTTACATGATAACACCCCCATTAGTGATATAGCTCATAGGCTTGGATATAAAGATCCTGCTAATTTCACACGCTCATTTAAATCTTATTATGGTGTGGCACCATCATTATTCCGAGAACCGACTAACTTTAAAAGCCCTAAGTAAGCAGCGCGCTACAAGCTTGTACTTCTATTGCGGTGAAAGGGTGCAAAACTCTTCACCATCACATTTAATATTATAATGAGAGTTGAGTAAAATAGGCTTATTTATATACCCATGACCAAAGAAAGGAAAATAGTAAACAGGCTTATAGAACTGTTTAGCAAAGTTTTCTATCGTTTTCTTGTATATCAATCGTTCTGAATCTAAAGGATTTTTAGGATAAAACTGACCAAATACAATCCCATTAACATGCTTCAACGAACCCATGTACAGCAATTGATGCAAACTTCTGTCTAACTGACGATAGCTGAGGCCGACGTCTTCAATAAATAAAATTTTACCCATAAAATCAGGCTGATACTCTGTTGCAAATGTTGATGCAACCAATGTTAGGTTACCACCTATAGATTCTCCTGACGTACCTTTCTTAGCCTCTTGGTTAAGCGGCAAAACATTTTCATATAAGACCCCGTTTTTCATGATTTCTCTGATATCAGGGATGGATTCACGCTCGTTAGTCTTTACTAAATCAAGTTTTGCACTTAATCGCTTCAAATCTTGGTTATGCCCTGCAACGACAGCATGAAGAGATGACCAGTCTAAATATTTATTGATAAACTGATGAATTGCAGTTACATCACTAAATCCAACTATTAATTTAGGCTTTACTTTTTTAAGATCGGGTAGAGCCTGCTTTAAATATGGCAAAAGATTTATAGCCCCACCACCACCGCGCACAAACCAAAGGATGTCATTGTCTTTATCTTTAAGAGCTTCTATTAATAAATCTGCTCTCGACTTTTCAGTATTTACGTAACCCAAATCAGAAACAATCTGATTAAGATATTTATCGCTAACCTGATAACCTTTTTTTTCAAAAGATTGCTTTATATATTCAATAGATTGCTCATTGTAAGCGGTCGATACAGAGACAAGAGATATATTATTGTAGTCCGATGCTTTAACCACAGTTGATATGAGCATCGAAAATACAATTAAGCTTATTATTTGAAACACACGCTACCTCTCCTAAGCATTAAATTAAGACTCAGTTTTGAGAAATATAATATCATTAGAGATAACTGCCCGTATCTAACAAAAATCAGACATCATTGATTCTTTTAAAAGCTTCAACCTGCTGCATAACAGGGCGTTATCAAATGTCGCAAAATGACATGGCTGTTTATTTTTATATTGATACTATCTTTGATAAATCTCGCATAAATATACTCGCGTATCAGAATCATAAGCAACAAGGTTAACAATAGATGAATGTGAAATATTTAACACTACTCATACCAATTATTTCTTTTTATTCAAAAACATCTCAGAGTTCACAACTTGAAGCAACATCTAAAATCGTCAATGGTATATATTCCAAAACAGATCACATCCCATGGCAAATTGATTTTAACTATGGATATTGTGGTGGTTCAATCATTGATCAAAACTGGATGTTAACAGCAGCTCATTGCATTGCAGGCAAAGATCAAATTATAAAAGATAATATACTTGATCTTGTCGTTGGTGCTAATGGAATAAGTATCGAAAACGGTGAACAAGATTCTACTTACTACAAAATTGAAAAAGTCTTTGTTCACCCTGATTATAATTATAACAAAAATATAAATGATATCGCTCTTGTAAAAATACCAGACTCATCAAAATTTCCAGCAAACTCAACAATAAAACTGATCACTGCTTCAGAACAAAAAATAATGGAGCAACAATTTACTAACGAATGGGTTGATAATCAAAAGCGGCCTGGGAATTTAATGGCCTCAGGATGGGGAGTTACTAATCCAGCAGTTAAAGATGACTATGATCCACACCTTAAACAGACTTTACTAAGTGGTGTTCCGTTACAAAATTGTATTAGTATGACTAATTCATTTTTAGAGCTTGATGTTTCGAGCCAGTTAAATAATGTTTTATGTGCCATGTCACCTGATCCAGAACTGGCTACTGATACTGGTAAAGGAGACTCTGGTGGGCCACTAATTTGGCAGAATCCTAATCATAAAGATGACAAAGATAGAGGACTACGACTTGTTGGGGTAACCAGTTATACCTATACAACAGGTTCTAACCAGGCTCCTACATATTATGCAAAGGTTGCAATGTATAGAGGCTGGATTGAAAAAGTGATCGGTAAAGATCTCAACTCAATTCCTGTGTCTACTTTTGCACATGACCCTTTTACACAGGATTACTCGGCAGCTCCAACAATAAGAGCCGTTGATATTGTTCGTACAGAGATACCGAGTGGTTCTGGTGGCAGTACTTCTGTGTTCAGTCTCTTAGCTCTTCTCGGCCTTTTATGGCGAAAAAGGCTGACTCACTAAGCTGATTCAAATTACGATTAGTTAGGGCTGAATACATTGTGATATAAGTCATATTGTATTCAGTTTTTTTACGCCTAAAGCATATAAATTGTCGCAAAATGACAGAGACATAACCATCCTTTATCTATAAATTTATTAGTTCAAACACACCATAATCATTCACTGCATTTGTGATTCAGCCACACAGCTTAAAGCGTTCATTCAATCATGTTGTTTAAGCTCTAAATATCAACTTATTAAAAACTGACTGTATTACATGTATATAAAATCTATTAATAGCTTTGATCCCGATCTTATTCCATCACCTGTCGTTGGCGTTGTTTCAAAGGTATATTTTCATAATTCTGGCTATCACCAGCATAATAAACATCAGTTCCTCTTCGCAAAAGGCGGTGGGTTAATTGTCGAGATTGATAACTCCAGATATTTTGTACCACCAAGTTGTGCAATCTGGGTTCCAGCGAAAACCACTCATAAAACAACTACTCATAATGAAGTAGAACTTCGTTCTTTATTTTTTGAAGACGGCCTTTCTCTTCCATCTAATCCTTTAATTATTGGTTTTTCTTCATTACTTTTCGAACTAGCAGATAGGATGGCTCACTGGCCATGGGATAAACCTATCAGTGAGCAGCATTCAACACTAACTGTTTTTCAAGAAGAATTACAAGCTGCATTACTGCACCCTTTAAATATTACGATGCCAAAAGATCGTCGCCTGAATCCTTTACTTGACTTACTAAAATCGGAACAAAATCCACCAAAGCTGATTGACATTGAAAAACTTATAGGAGCAAGCAGCAAAACCATAGGGCGGATTTTTATACGAGAAACAGGTCTTAGTTACCAAGCATGGCGACAACAGTGGCGACTAATGAAAGCCATGGAAATGCTGACGGATAGAGAACCAGTCCACCGTATTGCTGAACAGTTAGAGTTCTCCAGCAGTAGTGCATTTATTGCTTTTTTCCAAAAGCATACTAATCAAACTCCAGGTAAGTTTGTTAGTTAATATTGATTAAGTTAATCGTAACTCTCCCGATCTTCACCACTCTTCGAATTAACCATTTTAAATTAAGAAAAAAATCCCGGTATAGGCCGGGATTTTTTATTTAAAGACACTGATTAATCTTTTGTAAATCGAAGTGTTAAACGATGCCACTCAACTACATGTGTCGGCTCGGCACCTCCAATTAGTGTACCACCTCCATTGACATATGCCCCGCCGCTATCAGATGACGAAAATAACCTGTCAGAGTATTCGTAAGCAACAAATGGTGTCACTAATTCCCACTCACCCGGAGTAAGGTTCGAATCATCTACCAGTGTATATGTCATGAAGCGATTTGTATTACCAAATAGGCAATAAGTAGAGCTATCCATCTTAACCGATTTAACATTTACAAGATTAAGTACATTAACTTCGGACTCACAACCAACATAACGTTTAGCATAAATCTGTACGCTTCTTCTATCCGCTACATTTGTAGAACCTACCGGTTGAACCAATGCTAATAGATTTGCACCTTCACCCAGTCTATTCAGTTGCTCAGTAGTTGGCTGTAATACACTAATCAAACCTGCAAACCTGACTGAAGTACCTTCCAAAGCCTTAAAGTTTGTATTCAAGTTAAGATTGCTTTCATCAAGAGTCCAAATCGGAGCCAAAGCCACATCTTTATCCGCTACACCTTGTTTAGGCGGCTTGATGTAAAACTGTTTCTCAGCTTCTACAGTAGCTCCTAACGCTAAATAGTTTTTGCTTTCAGCTTCAGTGATCTGCACATCCATCAGTGCATCACTAGCTCTTGGATCATAATCCAAAAGAGTGACTTCACCACTGTTAGAGTCTATGGAAGAAAAATCATGGTTATCCCTGCCATTATTACTTTCAACAGAGAAACTACGAGAACCAATCGCGTTAGGAAGGTCTAACGTAATTTTTTTCATTGGTTCAAAATAGAATGACTCTTTTTCGGTCACAATACCCGGGTGCGGCGCTTTTTCAACACGACCTATAATACCTGTTATATGACGAGCCAAATAGTTACGACTTTTCTCTGCATTCACACTAACTTGATAATCACCTGCTGATTTTACCTTCATTTCACCAGTAGAGGTGTTGGCCAATTCAACAACTGTTAATGATGAGTTATACAAGTAATATTTAAGCCCGGTTGCTGCATTGCGGACCGTTGGAAATATCGACTCTCCTGACTTATACGCGACTGCAGGATATGAAACCTCAACTGGGTTTTCAGCCGGATTAATTGTCACAGAAAAAGTTGTCGTTGCTGATTTAAAACCGTCTGCACCAGAATCCGTTACTTCTACAGTTGTTGAACCCGCATTCAAAACTGTCATTTTACCAGTCTGGCTATTAACCTGAACAACATCCCTATATTTAGTAGATGGTGCCAAGCGATAACTTAAAGTACCTTTGTAGCCTGTAACCGTTGGAGGATTAATCGTTGGATTACCTGGCGCATAAACAGCTTCAATACCGTTATCCACAGAAATGGTGGAATCAGCCGGATTGATAACAATAGTCAGAGGTTGTGGCGCAGACGCTTCATAATCTGCTGATTCCTGGCTAACTACATCAAAAATAGCAGAACCTTGCTTATGAACATTGAAGCAACTCTTGCTTACATCAAATGTAACAGGCGAATCAGCAGGTTCACCACGAAGAGTTACACTCAGCGCACCTTTATTTCCTGTAATATTTGCGTCACTCAATTCAATACACAGATTGTCCTGATACTTACGAGTGATGTTATCCATGTTCAGTGCTGGATGAGGGGCTTTTTCAATCGTAACAGTCAGTTCCGCCGTTGATGATTTGTAATTTGGACCACCATCATCTGTAACCGTTAATTTGGTCGTTCCTGCATGTTCAATACTGAGTTTACCCGGTTGTGCAGATACGACATTTGATGGCCCGACAAATGTCAGGCGCCCTTTCTGACCTTCCAGAACAGGGGTCAACTGACGATCTACTAAATCCTCTGTAAACACATGAGTAATATGCTTGTTTCCCAGGCCTGGATGATCCGCTTCAGTTACCGTATATTCAAAACGATCAGAAGATGGTTCATAATTTTCATTACGGTTATCCGTCGCAACTAATGTCGCTGTGCCTACACCCACAATCTTAGGTTTACGGGTGTTATAGTCGATAGCGATAACATCATCACCTGATTCAACATGGTAAGATACGTCACCTTTTGCATTATTTACTGAAGGTGTGATGACGTGGTCAGGAGAATACGGAAAACTGGCATCACTCACACTAAGAGCAGAACGGAGACCTTGCGTAATCTCTACGTAGAAGTATGCTTCACGCTTATCAACACTATAGCTGTCATCAAGCTCATTAATTACCTTTATCACTACCGTGCCCTGCTTATTCACAATCATCTGCCCGTTATAAGGGTTGACTGTAAGCACATCACTGTCAGCATAATGATAATCTAGTTGATAACGGAATGTCCCTTTATTACCACCACTTACTTGCTGTGGCATCAGAGTAAGACCTTCAGAATACGATTGAGTAATCTTTCCGTATTTCAACTCACCTAAGCTGACTGACTCAACTTTAACACTTGCTCTGATCGTTTTAGGTTCATACCGACGGTTACCGTTGTCTGTAATGTAAACTGTCGCCCAGCCGTAAGTATCAAGAGGAGTAATTGCACCGCTGTTACGGTCTATATCAATAAGGTGAGTACTATCGGGAGCGACTTCGTAGCTTAACGTACCCTGTGTGCCACGGATATCTAGGTACTTAGGCTGAGCTTCATGAGTCGAAATCGTTAATAAAGATGCAGAAAGATTAACATTCGGCGATTTTTCCAGATGAACAGTGAAAATATCTGATGATGTCTGATAAACAGAACTGTTATCTTCAACATAAATTCGCACATCACCGGGATTGAGAAGAGTCAGCTCACCCGTGTACTTATCAACACTAACAACATCTGTTGGCTCACCATCTGCAAGACGAAACGTCAACTGACCAAAGCGATTATTAACGATAGGGCTATAAGTCCCCGAATCAGAATAAAACGTATTCACATCCTGCGCCATCAGGGGATCACGATAAGCTTTAGATGGCCGAGGAGCCTGAGAACCGATGTTGGATGAAGATGAAGAACCGCCACCTCCCCCACCACACCCCGGAATAGCCAGCATTGCACCAACAAGCAATACGGAATAAAAATTCTTCATTATTACGCAACCTAATAAGTATAAGTGATTTCTAAAATTGAAATCTTGGATGGTTATTTTGTACGGTATTTTTTTAGGTCGCTGATTCTACACTCCTCAAGTGTAATATTTCAACAATATTTATATCAATTAGACATAATCTGTCTGATTTCATTTATAAAAAGATTAACCACGATTAATTAACTCATTGATATTAAACAAATACAACCAAATAACCATCACAAATGAACGAAATCAAATATACAGTAGGGACATAAGAACGACATTCAATTGCACATATCCACTCCAACAAGTCAACAATTACATTGTCCACTTTGTCTTCATATAAATATCTTTGTATATACATCCATATTTAACGTAAGAATGATCAATCTTCCTACTAGGAATATTTCCTATTTTTGTAAAATAAAAAAAGGAGCCCATCAGGACTCCTTCAATTATCAATTCTGTTTTATTCGAATTAATTTTAAATCGACAAAATTACACCGGCGATAGCTGCACTCATCAGGTTGGCTAGAACACCTGCTGCAATGGCACGGAAACCATTCTGAGAGATAAAGGTACGGCGTTCAGGAACCAGACTCCCCAAACCACCAATCAGAATTGCCATAGTCGAAATATTGGCAAAACCACACAGTGCAAAGGTCACAATCGCAAGAGAGTGTTCGCTCAGCTGGTCTTTAACTTCCATCATCTGAATGAAAGCAACGAACTCGTTTACAACAACCTTGTTACCAATCAGAGAACCAGCCGTAATAGCCTCACTCCATGGCACGCCCACCAGCCAAGCAACAGGGGCAAACAGATAACCCAGAATCAGCTCAAAACTCAGAGGAAGGCCAAATAGCTCACCCACAGAACCCAGGATGCCGTTCAACAGCGCAATGACACTCACGAAAGCGAGAAGAGTTGCACCGATCGCTACCGCAATGCGTAGGCCAGACATTGCACCATCTGCCAATGCCTCAACGACGTTTGCTGCTCGTGGCAGTTCAACTGAAGTAATTTCATCTTCATTGTGGCTCTGATCGCTTGGCGGAACCAGAATCTTAGCCATTAGAAGACCAGCTGGAGCCGACATAAATGCAGCAGCAATCAGTAAGTTCAGCTCTACACCCAGTGACGCATAACCCACCAGCGTACCACCCGCTACAGAAGCCAAGCCACAAGTCATCACAGCAAAGAACTGGGAATCACTCATGTTCTTCAGGTAAGGCTTTACTACCAGCGGCGCTTCAATCATGCCGACAAAAATATTGGCTGTTGCAGACAACGATTCAGCACGTCCTGTACCCAGCAGTTTTTGCAGCGAACCGCCAATCAAGTTGATCACTTTTGGCATCAGGCCAATGTGATACAAACCAGAGATCAATGCAGAGAAGAAAATAATGATACCAAGGACATTGATGGCAAACACAAAACCAACACTGCCGGATGCCAAGCCACCAAACAGGAACGAAATACCTTCCTGACCGTAGTTAATCACACTGGATACGGTAGCAGTAACAGCATTCAGCGCTTCTTTACCGGCTGGTACGTACAGAACCAACAACGCAAAGATCACTTGCAGACCAAAAGCCAGTGATACAGTTCTGAGCGGAATATTACGGCGATCTGTCGACAGTAGCCATGCAAAAAGCAAAATGGTTGCGATACCTAACAAGGACGTCATGAATGAACCTTTACAACAAAATAATGTAGAGGCGCGCATTCTAGGTAAGAAATAAAAGCATTCAATAGCCAGTTGTTACATAGGCGTAAACAACAAGGACGGATTTAGAGCGGGAGTTATAACAAACTGAATTAAAAGAATTTTAATGTATGGCAATAACAATTATTGCCATATGGAAAAGATATTTTAGCCAGCGCGAAAAGAACATGAATTGAATATGACTAAACATTCATCGCTTTATGCTGTTTTAGAATTTTACCAACGGCTTAAGCGCCGAGTCCCAATACGGTGTATCACCAATGTGCTGTTTAAAGTATTCAATAACGGCTGATATTTTTCGCGGCAGGTGCTTACGGCTCGGATAAACCGCATAGAACGGCATTGTCTGGTTCGCCTGCCAGTCTGGCAGTAACTGAATCAACTTCCCTTCACGAAACTCATCAGTTAACAAATAGCTGGCCAGATAAGCCACTCCCCAACCGGAAATCGCCGCATCACGAACGGCCTCAGCCAAATCGACACGGTAATTACCCGCCACGGTCACAAACAGTTCTTCTTCCTGCTTTTTGAACGACCAGCGGCAATAATTTCGCTCACGGCTTCGATAGGTAAGGCAGTTATGCTCTACAAGATCATCAGGGTGATGGGGTAGAGCGTGATTGATCAGGTAATCCGGAGACGCAACCACCACGAAACGAGAATCTGCCAGTCGCTGTGCCACATAGCCATCAGGGATCCGTTCATGGTTGGTGATCCAGAGATCGATGCCGTCTTCCAGCATGTTCGCTTTATGGTCAAACAAGCTCACTTCAACATGAAGTTCAGGGTACTGTCTGCGGAGCTGCTCAATGGCAGGGATGACATGCATAGTGCCGAATGACTGAGAAAGCCCCAACCTGAGCACACCAGCAACTTCATCACGAGCATCATCCATAATCGCATCAGCATCACGGACTGCTGTGACAACATGCTCACAATATCCCAGAAAGCGCTGCCCGGCTTCGGTGAGGTTAAAACTCCTTGTCGTTCTCTGAACCAACTGTAAATTCAGCTCTGCTTCCAGCGCACCAAGCTGTTTACTGACATGGGAAGTCGATACACCCAGCTGGCGGGCTGCTGCCGTAAAACTTCCGGCCTGTACCAAAGTGAAAAAAACGACCATCTGGCCTGCACGATCCTGGATCAATGTATTTTTGCCCTGACTTAGAACTGTTTAGAACTGACTAGACCTGTATCTGTCTTATCGATTGTGATTCACATCACAATTAAAAAGCGCCAGTGTACTGATATCCAACTGAATGTCATCAACAGAAATGAAAGCCACAAGCATAATTTCGTTAGCGACCTCTCAAAGCAAAACAGGCAAAGAAAGCAAACGTTACGAAATTGTTTCACCAATGATACTATGCGCACATTAAAATAAAGCACTAACCATTACTCTCGATATCGTATTGGACATGGAGTAAAGTCATGAAGTTATTCAATAAAGTTATCTTAGGAAGCGCATTTCTTTTCAGTAGCCTTGCCGGCGCCCACGAATTTAACAGCGGTCAGCTTAATATCGATCACCCATGGTCAAAGCAAGTTCCCCCAAGCTCATCTGTTGCTGCAGCATTCTTTGAAATTACTAACCAGGGAAATGAACAGGATATGCTGATCCGGGCAGAATCCCCAATTGCCGGTAAAACTGAGCTGCACGCTCATATCCATGAAGACGGTATGATGAAAATGCGTGAAGTTAAAGAAATCACAATCCCGGCCAACGGTTCACAAATGCTAAAACCGGGCGGTTACCATATTATGTTCTTTGATTTACAGACAATCCCTGAACTTGGCGAACGCTTCCCGCTAACACTTCACTTTGCCAAAGCAGGACGCGTGGAGGTTGAAGTAACAGTTGAGCCTGCGACTTATATCCCTGAAGGCATGAAAAGAGCAGATGCCACACATAGTAAGCATCACTGATTAAAAACGTTGCTCATCACGGATGACAGTTCCTGTAACGGTTCCAAGGCGGTCTGCATTGACTGACCGCCATCGCAATTCATCTTAAGCAAACCAACAAAATCACAGGTTTTTGATTTCCTGTTTAAGCTGATAACCAGTGTCTGTCACGATTTTCTCCAATACCGACACACGCTCCTGTAATACTTTGATCTCTTGCCTCAATGCCCGGACATCTTCACTGCTACCTTCGCACTCCAACTTTTTCATCTCAGCACGATGCCCCAGATAACGCTGAATCGCCAAAAAACCAAAAACAATGGCAACAATAGTCACACCCGTAAAATGCATTTCTCTTTCCTCTAATTTAACTTGTTCTTATTGCATAGCTCTTAGCAAGCTTCACACCAATTAATTATCAATTTAAAATCAATAACTTAATGACATAGAAATAGCAAGCTAATGTAAGTTAGCGAAAATGACCACACATTGTTTTAAATTTTCGCCAAATCGCAGCGACATTAACCATATTCACATGAACAGATAACATGGTAATGCATTGAATACTCAAATTTTCTATACATAATCTTGAGCCATTAAGTATCTAAAAAGATAAAATGCTGTGTCACCTAAATCGTCAGACTGCTCATGAAAACGTGGAAACAAGCTCCCCTCGACCAGGTCATAGCCCAATATGTTGAATGCTATTGGCTGCTTGAGTATGAACAGGGAGAAAATAACGCAATTCCACCGGTTCTGCTTCCCAATCCCAACGCTCACTTAGTGATCACTCCGGCTGATGCTATTCATCATTATCGAGTAAAACCAAACCGAGCACAGTCAGATCAAGCTCAAAACAGACAGGCTCAGAACAAACAGGCTCCGTCAGATAGAGATCAAATGTGTTTTGTCGGGTCCCACCTTCTGATGCCGTCAAACCGCTCTATCGAACTACTTGATACCGAAAATGTGCTTCGACTGGGTATCAAATTTCACACCGGCAGTCCTTATCGGCTTTGGGGACTGAATGGGAAACAAACGCTCAATGGCTGTTTTAACCAGCTTGAATCTGTCCATCCGCTTCTGGATAGCAAGCAATTGACCGATCTTTTAGCATTAAGAGATAAGCCAAAAGATATCGCAAAAAAGCTGGATGCTCTCATCAGGACGATCGCCTCAGAAGGCACAGCCCCAAACACCTCAAACGAACATCATTATTCACTGGTCCGAAAAGCTTTGTGTCACCTTGAAGGTCATGGCTCCGATGAGCTAGAAAAGCAGCTCAGCTGTTCGCGTCGAACACTAGAGCGTGCTGTAATGAAAGTAACCGGGCTGACCATTAAGCAACATGAAATGATGAAGCGATTGGATCTGCTTTTTACCTACCTGTATAAGCATGCTGATAAAACACTTAACTGGGTCGACATTGCCCTAAAATTTGGTTTCAGCGATCAACCTCACCTTATCCGCGAGTTGAAGAAGCACATCGGTACCACACCGGGCAGTTACCTGAACACACGGAATTTGATCATAGATATTTACGGTGATTTCGAATCAACCCCCTGAAATGAATAACAGATACGTAAAATCCAAAATCACAGCTCTGTCGCTTTTATTCAATATTGTTCAATCCTATACAGTTACTATGGCCAAAACCAAAGTGAATAAATAAAAGTACGAAGGACATCATGCAGTATCAACAATTGAAGCAGGGCCACACCTTTCCATTGACAAGGGAGCTAACTATCCGGCTGATCCGACAAGACGACTTCCCGGATATCGTAGCCATGCTGGAAAATCCCAACGTTACCCAATACCTGTTTTTTGCACCATCGCCAGTGGAAGTGTATGAAGCCTACTTTATGCCTATTATCGAGAACACGAAACAGGCAATAAGCGAGGGCGAATGGCCGGAAAATCCAACTTTCATCATCCGTGATACCAACGGTAATTTTATGGGGATGGCAGGCTTGAGTCAGGCGATGATGCTGACTGGGAATTATGATATCGGCTATCAACTACCTGAAGATGCATGGCGACAGGGTATTGCCACCACAGCCTGTCGTTTTGTCACTGCTCTGGCATTTAACGAGCTGGATGCCCACAAGCTTTGTGGTGACTGCTATGCCCGTAATATTGGCTCAACCCGAGTGCTGGAAAAGACTGGCTATAGCTTAGAAGGGCGACAAAAAGCTTATTACCGGATGGAAAACGGGTTTGATGACAGGCTATGGTTCGGCCTTAGCAAAGCAGACTTTGAAAAATAACGTTAGCTCTTATTTAAACAGGGGGGAAATAATCCCCCCTGAATGTACACTGATTTATATAAGCTAGCTGTTTTACAAAAGCCAGTTATTTTACTGAAGCCAAATAACTGGCTATGGCCTGAATTTCTTCATAAGTAAACGGCTGCATGGCTACTTCCATCGGTATATACAATCCATTTTTCCGCTTACCATTTTTGTAATCTATCATCTGGTTAAACAGGTATAGCTCACTTTGTCCGCCTAACTTGGGATAGATAGGCATAACAGGCCCATTCCCGTCTTCGCCATGGCACTGAATACATCCTCCCTTACCGGGGTTATCGTATAACGCCTTACCATCAAGTCCTTTATCGGCTTCGGCATAAGAACTGATTACTAATGCGACTGATATAAATAAATTAGTCAGTTTCATTACGTTGCTCCTTCTCCAAACAAACCAGCCATTGTTCCAACATCTCTTCAGACGTCGAAATATAGCCCATAGTCTGATAACGAACTTTCCGGTTTACAGCCACCAAAGTAGAAGGAATACCGACAAAACCCAACGCCCTGACAGGCTCAAAATCACTGAAATGTGCTGTAGATAGCCGAGAGATCTTCAGGCGGTCAAACATCGCCCTGATTTTCTGCTCTTCATCTCCGATATGAATTGCGTCAATATCAAAACGAGCATGGTTTGCAAGTTGATCCAACAGGGGCAACTCCCTAAGACAAGGACGACACCAGAGTGCCCAAAAGCTCACCACCTTAACCGCTGAAGTGCCAGCAATTCGCTCATTAATTTCATCAGGAAGTTCATAGGGCACGACCGGTCGGAATTCACCGGGAGTCGGACAGCTACCGGAATGACCCAAAGCCGACAGCGGTAACAGCATAAAAATCATCAAACAAGCTTTATGCAAACCCAAGAGCGGTTTTCTCATTGCAATGACTACTTTCATTGCATTTGCTCTGAAATAGCTTTAGCCATTTGTTCACTGCCCGTACCATAACCAAAGACATCCACCAGCTTACGATCCGGCCCATATAAATAAATGTAAGCGGAATGGTAAACCTCGTACTGGCTGGGAAGCGGCGGATAGACAGGCTTACCGTCAAGTGAATATCCATATGTTCCTTTTAGCGACTTGACGACTCGTGCTGTCTGCTCATCACTACCAACAAGACCAAGCATTCTGGGACCAAAGTATTTCACATACCTGTCAATGTTTTCCGGACTATCCCGGTTAGGATCGACCGAAATAAAAATCGGCGTGATACGGCTCCCCTTTTCACCCAACTTGTTTATCGTTGACGCCATATCCATAACAGTCGTCGGGCAGACATCCGGACATGATGTATAACCAATACCTATCAAAAGGTATTGGCCTGGCCAATTTCTCTCAGTAACAGCGCCCAATTGAGCTTCATTAAGGGAAAATGTCAGCGGAGCTGCCATTACAAAACCACGGTTCAGCACCAGTAAAAGCACGCCCAACACAAAATTGGCTATACGCATTTCTTCTCCTTAATTTAGTGACAAATCGTGTTAGTTATTCCCATCACCATATGATTAGGTTGGGGTAAGCTAGTTTCGATCTGCTTCAAACGCTGAGCTTTACGAATATCGAAAACAAATAGGGATGTTGATTTTTCCTGGGTGGCAAACAACGTCTTGGAATCAGAAACCACAACAACTTCATTAAGAGGCCTTGTCAGCGTAATCATTGTTTCAGGCTTATTTTCTTTGATATCAAACACGGTCAAAGCATGATCAGATGCAATGATACCGATTGTTTCAAGCCAGCCTGAACGCAATGACATCGGGTTATTCCCGGCAGTAATCTCTCTCTCAACCTCACCGCTCCAGGCGTTGACGACCACTCCTTTACCGCTTTCAGAGGCAAGAATAATATGCTCACTATCTGAGCTGACATAAGGACGGTAAGGTAGAGATGGCAAGCTGATAACGGCAAAGTCCTGCTCAACAAACAAGTCACGAATATAAACAGAATTGCTATCATACTGCGCCACCATCCCCAGCCGAGAATCGGGTGACAAGGTGATTTCTGAAACCTGTCCCTTTCCAATCTGAACAAATCTCCGCTGCTTATCGTGAAGGCGATAAATCAGCGTTTTTCCACTTTGTTGTTCAGTGATATAAAGGTTATAACCGCCGTTGTCATAGTTGAGGCTAAACGGGCTTTTGATGCCCGTTATCTCATCAAGGTATTGCTTCTCCAGTGGCTTAACGAAAATAAGCTTGTTTTTACCTCCAACAGCCAGCTGCGCCCCGTCAGAGTGAAAAACGATTTGGTCAGGTACAAAATCCAAAGCCATTTCACTCTGAATATTTTCTGCCAAGTCATAAATGTATAATTGAGCAGTTTTACCATCGATATATACCAGCAGATCCTGAATATCAGATACCACCATTTCTGATGGTATTGCTTTCAGACTGAGGACATCTACTTTTCGATTATTGAAGGTATCGATCACTGCCATCTTGCTGGAAATAGCATCAGACACAAAGGCCCAACGAGCACCATCTACATATCTCTCGGAAGCGGCGACAGAAGTAGAACAGAGCAGACAAAGCCAGTACAAGTATTTTTTCATAGTTGACTGCCTCCGAGTTATTAGCTCGGAGGCCACCTCAATCAAGGATTACGAATGCAGCGGTTATAGAACCTGTTATCTTTTTGCATACCGTAGCCTGAGCCAATCTGATACCCCATCGCCCAACCTTCGTTATCACCGGTATGGCGAAGATCCAACATTTCAGGCGTTTGATCTTTTTTCCGCTTTGAGAGCGGACGAATAAACAGTGTCGGGCCTGCAACATCTGAAGTACTGGTCCAAAAGAAGTATTTCACCGGAGTCTCAGGGAAAAATTCCTCATCAATGGCCGGGGAGGTCTTGTTGTAATTAACAATCGAGACCATCTCCTTGATATTGGGAAGACGCCAGTCATCGTAGCCTGCATAGTCAAGGTTTTCACAGTACTTAATCGACTCTTCCCAGGTTCGACGCTGATAGTCAATTTTTTGCTGCCACATCCGGTCGGTGATTTGCTCTGTAACCGTACCGTCGCCATTATCGACATAGCTCATGTTATGGTAAGCCGCACCATTATCTGCACGAACGCAGCGAACCAATTTGGTCGATGCCGTATGCTGGCCCATAATATGTGCATCCGGAAAACCGATATGCCAGACGTGATCAGGGTGATCACTAATCGGGAAGGTCCAGATCCCTGAGGCAAGACGCGGCATATTTGAAAAAACATCAGAGTTCAAAGCCGGACGAAACTCACCCATATCCGCAATACTTTGCAACTCCTTCATCAATGGGAATCGCCAATCTGTATAACCATCCAGATCAAGGTTATTGCAGTATTGCTGACCTTCGACAGCCGTCATCCAAATCCTCGAACTTTCACGCTCCCACATCAATTTGGTGTTGTTATCAAAGACAACCTTACCGGATTTGCTGATAGTGTAGCTCGGAGGGTTACGAGGGTAATCACCATCTTCACCAAACGTGTCGGTAAAATTCTGGATTTGACCAGTATCCGGCAAAACAAACCCTTTAACAGGAGGCATACCGATACCTGTGATAAACTCTCGGCGTTCAACAGGGATATATTCCTTACCTGAAACATAAGCAATAATATCTTTGTAATCTTCCTCACTGAGCATTTTGGCAAAAGGCACCATGATAGGAGCATTACGGTTAGTACGTTTACCATCCCGGTAGGAGGTTAGCTGCTCAAATAAGTAAGCTGGCATCTGGCCCTTTATCGGTGGATACTTAGGATTGCTACTCGCCCCCTGATCACCGTGGCAAAATTTACAGGCCCCGTCATATTTGGTTTTACCACGGGCATAAGCCTCGCTTTTTACCACCTCAGGATCCGGGTTCCAGCTCATTGTACGTTCACCAAGCACGATAGCTGTTGAGGCCATATCCCGGATCGAATTGGCATAGACAATTTCTTTCATTTGCGAAGAAATTCCCGCATGCCGTTCGTTATCCATATCAACCCATTGCTCAAGCAGGTACTGCGGGTCTAGGCCTTCCAGTTTCGGACTCAGTGTTTCGGGAACTTCTTCCTTGGCAGGACGGTGGCAACCCAGGTAGCAGCCGTAAACGATCCGGTTAGCCACAGCTTTGTCCTTAGCCGTCAAGTCTTCAAACTTACGATTGATCGTGTAATCTTCGTAGCCATTGTTTATATCTTCAGCGGCGATTACATGTTGTGGCAAAACGGCAGAAGCAAGCACTGCAACCAGGATATCCAGGCGTTTTATCTTCATTTAATACCTCCGGTAAGCTGAACCATTTCCTGCAACCGGTTTTCCCTTTTCAGACGCATATTGCGCTTAAGATCAGGGTGGGCAATATCATAGTGACAGGATGCACATTGAAAATCAGGGTTAGTTTCCTTGTTGGCAAAAACAAGGTGATGTGTCTGATCAGAAACGGGCGAGGACTCTGTCGCATTCATGGCTCGCTGCTCCAGCGCTTTATGGCAACTTTCACATCCCGAATCAAAAACATAATCGGCACGGGTTTTATGCAACGACTGATAGTCGAGCTGCTCCATCCCCAACACATACTCGCCCCACATGTGGCGCATGCCCGATGTGCCTTTCACATAGAGTTCTTCGACGATATTAGATTCAGGAAGGTGACAATCGACACACTCGGCGACAAACCCTTGCGAATTATTCCCCCCATGAACACTGAGCTTGAAGGTTTCAGCCATTGGCTTCATGGTATGGCACGAGGCACAAAACTCATTGGAGCTCAACGCATGCATTACCTCTGTAGCCGGTAATGCGCTTAATAAACCAACGCCTACTCCAGCCACTAACAAAGAAAAAATGACACGGCGACGAACAGCCCTTATCTGCGCTAAAAACGATCTCATAACAGGACCTCACTAGCCTTGGTCAGCATTTATTTCAGCACTGGTTTTAACTAACGCCTCACACTTCAGATCTTCGGTATAAGTCATCCAAAGTTTGACTGGGTAAGTTTCTCCTGCTTTTGGCCGGATTTTTAGGCCTTTTAGCATCAGATGCAGACCTCCTGGCTTTAGCAGAGTCTTGCCCTCCTTCAGGCGTAATGACGGGATACGAACCATTTTCGTAGTCCCGTCGACCATCTGTGTTTTATGGATTTCAACGTTATCGGAGATATCGCTAATCGAAGCTCCGACGACTGATTCAGGAGACGGCAAACGCAGTTGCTTCATCGACTCACTGTTGGTGTACTCAAGGGTCAGGTAGGCTGCTGTCATATTCATACCGGGTGCCGGCTCTCGAATAACACAATCAGAAACGGTAATTCCCGCTTGGGTGCTGAACGCACACAAAGCAGCCATTAACAGAGTTATCTTACGCATAGGACTTCCTTAGAAATTAATTGTCAAACCAAGGTTTAAGTTATCGTTTTGAGTGTTTTTAAAGTAATCAGCAGCTTCGAGATAAACAGAAAGGTTGGGATCAAATTGGTAGGTGACATTAGCCAAAACAAGGCCTTCGTCGTCTTTATCAATGCTGCTTTTCCAGATTTTGGTTTGGTAACCCAGCTTAAAGGCCAGCTTATTTAATGCATAGCTGCCAGAAACTGCATATACCGAACTGTCACCGGCAGGATCATCATTGTTATATTCGATCATTCCACCCAGGTAGATATTCCCCATTCGATAACTAGATGCCAGTGCCCAACGGGTATAACCCGTAGCAATGAATTTCTCATCCATCTCTGCACGATTAAGAACAAGACTGAAGTTTTCAGTGTTGTAAAGCGCACGCAGGCCAAACACATCGACGTCTGAGCCGTTTTCATCATCTGGTGTAATCGCTGCAACTTTAAAGGAAAAGTTACCGAATGCCGGTGTTGTATAAGCAAACTGGTTGGTACCATAATATTTTTGTCGGAATAACGTTGAGTTACCACCGGCTCGCTTCATATTATTTGATGCGAATATATCAACCTTTTTATACAGGTCATTCCATGTTCCTACGACGCCGTTTCCAAAGTAGATAATGCCGTAATCTTTAGTAAGCAATAAGAAATTTGCTTCACTTAAAATAACTTCATTTTGTTCGTCTGGATCCGGGTTAGTTTGAGAATATTCAGCTTCAACTTTATAGCGTGCATTCACTAATCCAGCTTGATGAAACCCGAATACCCCTACTGATGCATAGTCAATTTTATTACTATAATCTTTATTTTCCTCAGCCCGAATTTGGCCCTGAACTGAACCATAAAATGTCGGAGAAATACTTTCTGCCCAGCTCGTCGCCGGAATTAATAATGTTACCAATAAATACTTTGATATATTTTTTTTCATTTTTACTCTTCTACTGTATAAATGAGTTGTCTTATTCGAATTATTGGTAATATTTTATTCAATTAGGTATGAGGTCAGGAATGTAAGGTTTTGAATGGTGATGATTCATATCCTGCATAATGAGATCCAGATCAATATTATTGTTTACACAGTGTTTGAAAATTGTTTTTATTCTGTTTTGAGGGAAGCTATGGATATTGAATCATTACGAATGTTTACTGTCGTGGCGGAGCACCTTAGCTTCATCTCTGCGTCACAAAGCCTTGGGGTGGCACAACCGACACTGAGCCGAAAGATCAGAGCGCTGGAAGAAGAGTTTAAAGTCAAACTGTTTCATCGGGGTGGGCGTTCGCTCAGCCTGACACCGCATGGCAGAAAAATACTTAAAGCCAGTAAAAACATAGTATTAGAATTAGAAGAGACCTTGGAAAGCCTTGATGGCAGCGTCAATAAGATCCAGGGAAGCATAAAGCTGGGATTGCTTCATCCGATGGCAAGATGGCTAAGTCAGGGGTTTATTGCAAACTTTGTTAATACCTACCCAAACATCCAGTTAGAGCTAATGACACTGACCCCAAAGATGCTAACTGAGATGGCTGATTGCGATCTGATGATATCGCCTTTTTTGCCAGAAGATCAGTCACTAATAGCTGTCAAAGTTTACTCTTTTATTATGAGATGTTATGCATCACCAGAATATCTAGAAAAAAACAGCAACCCAAGTTCAATTCAAGATTTGTCATACCATAATTGTATTGTCAATGTGAATTCACCAACTAAAGAAAAGCAATGGGAATTACAAAACAGCTTAGGCGAAATAACCAAAATTCAAGTTTCAGGCTCCGTCACTACAGACTCTGTTGATGTCGCAATTAATCTTGTAGAGCAAGGGATAGGAATAGCCCTACTGCCTCAAAGTCAGGTTACAAATTTAGTTGCTACGGGGAAGTTGATCAATATCTTTGCCGATGACGTCTATAGAACAATAGACATGTATATCGTTTACAGGTCAAGAGAACACATGACCAAAAGACTGAAAACGTTTATTGATGAATATAAAAAGTTTGTACTGATAAATGAGGGATAAGTAAAATTGAAAATACCCCGAGGTGAAAAGATAACCAATACAGTCAGTTAAAGATATAGATTCATTCTTCGCTACCAGTAAGGTAAAAAGCCGCCAACCATACAGAACCGGTAAACACAAACTTGTACTCTATGATCGACGGCTCACCTCTTCTACATGAAGCTTTTCGCTAAAAATAAACCTTTAGCCATGTGTTATTAATCAAAGCAAATTTTCAATCGTAAATATCGTTGTTGTAATGATTTAGACTAAAGTTCTCTTCCGTCAGGAACTGCTTCGGGGTTACACCGGTGAAGCATTTAAATTCCTTAATAAAGTAAGGCTGATCATAATAGCCGTGATCCAATGCAATTCCGGTGTATTGCGTACTGCCCTCGCAAAGCAAGGTTCTTAAAGCCGACTGGAACCTGGAGGTTCGCTCGAAATACTTAGCATCAACGCCAGTGTAAACCTTGAACTTGCGCTGAAACGTACGCTCGCTGACATTCAGCTCCTGCTTTACATCACTGATCACATCACTGCTGTTCTGATAATAGACTTCATCAATCGCCCACTTCAGCGCAGAACCATCTGCCCGCTCAGGCTTTATTTGCTGTAGCAACCAGCTTTCCAGCAGCGAAATTGCTGCAACCTCAGACTCAAATTCCGTAATCTGTGACAAAACACTTCGTGGAATAATCGTACTGACATCCACAATCTGATCGGCGATCTCCGTCAGAGGGATGCCAAACAACTGGAAAAAGCCAGCTGAGCGAAAACGCACAGACAGCACTTTCGTTGCCCCTGTCGGTTGAAGCCGGAACGTCGACTTACGCGGACATATCACCAGACCTTCACCAAAATTCAGCCTAGCCTGTGAAGGTGATTCAGCTACGACAGGCTCGCCGAGATTAAACAGAATCTCGACACCGGTTCCCGGCAAAATATCAGGAATGGCCAGAGGCTGGCTCTGCTCCCACAGCCAGAACTGAGCGACAAAATCACTAAGCGGTGAGCCTGGTCGGATAAGTAATGTATTCATGGCGCGAATGTAGCACACCGCCTCTGATGCTGACAGAGGCGATTTTCCTTATTAAGACAGGAACAGCTCGTCACCGCTGACAAAGCCCAGACACGGATGCTTATCAAAACGCACCACACCAATATGCAGACGTTCACCGGCAACTTTAACAATTTCAGCTACGCCCTGATGGCCGAATCCAGCACAGAGTTCAACTGCCTTAATTCCTTCTTCCACCAGAGAATCAATCAGATCACAAGCTTCCTGATAACCTGATACGGCAATGGTCTTCACATGGACTTCTTTGGTTCGAACCCATGAAGCATCCGTTTCCGGATTAGCTTCAGGAGCCACAAAAATAAAAGCAGCTTTAAATACTTCAGACATAATCAGTTCCCCTCATTTCGTTGATGAGGGCATGTTACCGGGGAGGCCTAATATGAGATTGTAGAAATGCGCCAACTGGCAACTCAATCTGCAAAATCAGGCAAAGCAAAACTTTCTCAGCCAAAATTATGTAACCAGAATGATTAACCATAATATTTATACGGAGGAGAGCCATGGACAAGCTACACCTTCACACCATTAAATCACCGTTTTCTGTCACAGGACACCCCAAAAATCTCTATGTGGTCAGTTACTCAGATAACATTAACAGCGCCGCCAAAGAACTTGTCGACCATGAATGCCTGCTCTACAGCCGTCACAAAGGCGTCGCCTCCGATCTGATCTACCTTGCTGAAACCAATGAGTTCGGTGTCGATCTTTCCGACGTTGCTTTCATTCTGCGCTCACTCGATAGCACCAGCTACACTTCATATCTTGAGCATTTAAAAAAGCACTGTCGAAACGAAGATGATTATCACCAGATACTGGCAAACCTGATTAAACATTACATAGAGAAAGGTTACGTCCCGGATGAAAGCGGCCACTTTGAAGATTATTCGCCATATCATGATTTCCATTGCGGAAATAAAGAATACTTTGCACACAAATATAGGTAGGAGTCTTTCTATCAGAAAATAGAAACAAAAAAATAGTGGCTAATTAAATTAGCCACTAAGTGAGTATAGCGTGGACAGGACTAAGTTCCTTTTTTATGGTGCTACACTGTCAGGTTAAAAAACCTGACGCACTGAATATTATTTTGATTATGCCTCAGTGCAGGCCTCATACCCCCTTTTAGTATGAATGCTTTTGAGAGTAGTACGAACGACGATCCACAGCTTCACCAAGAATATAAAGAAGCTGCTTGAACTCTTCAGTCTTCTTAATCGTCTTCAGAATAATTGGATCACTGACTTTCATCAGATTGAACATGGAAGCTTCCAGATCGTCTTTCAGGTCATCATAATTGATAATAACGGCGGCAATGCTCGCTTTAACGATATCCTTGCTTAGATCTAACTCTTTCTTTTTCGCCAGATCAATAAGCTCACGTGCACGTTGTTTAATTTCGTATTGATGAAGGCATTCCTTCAGATTTTTTTCATCAAACTGTACGCCGATACCTTTAAGCGCTTTTACCATCTCTATCATTTTATGCATAACACTCTTCTACAATCGTAATATTATTTTTAAGTCTTATTGGATAATGTGAACAACAACATTCACATTCCAGTACTCATTATTCACCCCATTTTTTGTTACCAAATCCTGACTTGATAAATCACCCACCCTCGGCATTTATCTCATTACAGATTGGCAACAATTCAATTCCCTATGACTTGCAAGCAATTGCATTTCCGCTCTTATTTTTTGTGAAATGTATCACTATTTTTTGAAATAGATGGTCATACCACAGTAATTTTTTGTAACAAAATCAACGTTATGTACGAAAAGCAAGACAGCGTAGTCTTGTAAGTCATTCTTATATATAGATGTTTCTTATGTAACAGTCGTTACAATTTAACAGTATGTTCATTCCGTTATAAATGAGTATCTTACGGTTACAACCGGAGAAATAACTAAATTAAGCCTATTTGTAAGACAAATAGGTGTGTGAATTTATGATTCAACAATAGAATCATCTAACCCTAAAGTGGTACCGCCATCAATGTTAATAACAAGAACTGCTCTTTAACTAATCACCTTTATTTCTGTTTAGTGACATAACTTTTAAGGAGCGCTGTTTTAAACAGTGAAGTCAGCTTCTGCTTTAATTAAAGCAAAACGCTTTTCAACTTGAATGGTCCGATGAGTTGGAGAATAATGAGTTTTTAGGTGTTCAAAAATCACTCAACACGGATGGAGAGTGCGACACGATGAAACTTCACCAAATAGAAGGCTATATCCAGTCGATATACCTGGCTGAGTATCCCAACCGATTATTACTTTTAGACGGCTGCAGCCGGGCTGATATTCCGGTAATAAAACAATTTATCCAGGACGAACTAAAAAGGCCGCTTACAGATCTAAAGTTAGTTGTTGTTACCCACATGCACCCAGATCATGCCGGTGCTGCACATCAGCTTCGCCAATTAACTGGCTGCCGCCTTGCTGCCGCTAATGTCGCCGGGCAATGGTATTCAGGGATTGATGGTAAGGTCATGCATATTACTGACATTCTGCTGGCCAAATGGGTTGCCAGGCGTATGAAAAAGCCGAAAGTCAAAATCTGGTATCCGTGCAACCTTAAACCCGATTTTATTCTTGATGATAAAGAGCCACTGCCCGGCTTTCCTGACTGGGTTGCATTATCAACCCAAGGCCACACTGACAGAGATTTATCCCTGTACCATGCCTCCACTAACCGGGTATATGTCGCCGATCTTATGGTTAAGGTCAAAGGTCGCTTTATCCCACCTTACCCAGTGTTCTATCCCAATCGATACAAATCCTCGCTGCACAAAGTCATTGAGCTCAAACCTGATTCAATCATTTTGGCTCATGGCGGAGAAGTTCAGCCATCTGAGCAGGAGTATAAATACCTGCTGGACAATGCACCTGAAATCCCAGTTACCCACTGGCGTTCAGTAAAAGCCAAGCTGAAAAAAGTACTCAAACCTGCTACTGACGCGTAATAAGAACTCAGAAAGACATAAAAAAGAGCTGCAATGATTAATTGCAGCTCTTCTACGTTATTTTAATTCTGATCTATGTATTAGCAGTCAGATTAAAAGTCACTTACGACAGAAAGGTAAACTTCGTCTTTACCCAGCTTACTGTCGAAACCATGACCGTAGCCGACAGTGATTGGTAACGTCAGGTTATAACCGAGTTTTGCCTCAAGGGTGATCTCAACACCGGCACCAGTCAGCTGTTTTCTGTCTTTTCCGGCATCCCATGCGGCACCGGAATCAACAAACACTGCACCGGATAAATCACCTAAACCAACCGGATAGAGTGACCAGTTTCGTTCAAAACGGTTCAGCCAGGTTTTCAGCTCAAGTCGCTGGGTCGCATAACGGTGACCGCGCTGAGCTGATTCATCGTAACCTCTTAGTGCCTGGGTATCCCGGCCAAACAATGGTGCTTCTTCCGACAAATCATTACCACCCAGACGGAAACTTTTGGCCTCATCATCAGCATAACCACCGGCCAGTCTTGCTGTCAGAGTTGTACGTCCCGGCAGATCCCAGGTAGCAACCCACTGCGCCTGATACTTCTGTCCATCATAATCACCATCGAAGACATCATTGGTTTCTGCCACCAAATCAACATAGTGCCCCCAACCAGTACCTGGCACATTCAGGTAGGCCTCTCGGTTATCAAAAGTGACAGCCAATCCCATCAGCGCTTCGTTAGTTTCACGGAAAGTTGTTGACGCAAAGTCTGGCTCTGAAACCAGACTTTCTTTGTCCAACACACCACCGGCATGAAGACTTAGCTGATCTTCGAAGGCATTGAAGATATGACTGCGTTGAAGCAACACAGAGTCTTCACGGGTAATGCGGTAATCCGTCCTGTTCCCCTGGGTAAACTTGTCAAAGTCATGGGTGCTTTCTAATGTCATCAACCAGCGGTTATCGTACTGGTAGAGAATATTCAGATCCGCGACTTCATTATCGACATCCCACGCTGCCAACACTTGATAATTATGGCGCCCCAAAGCATCAGCGCCGAATGTTGTTGCGCCGACCAATGTTCGGGTGTCATCGGCCTGCAGCACAGGAAGCCAGTTATGTGGGCGAAGTGTAGACCAAGGGCTATAAGCTTCTGGTTCACTTTTTTCTACACTATTTGGCGCAGCCGGCGGGAAGTCATAGCGTCCCTGATAAGCACTGACCTGCTGAGTCGATACCGCTTTGGGCTCCGCCAAGTGTCGTAGTTGGTAACCTTCACTCTCATACGCCTGATAGAACAGGCCTGCTCCCTGCTGCCATTCAGGCTGAAGTGCACCACCCAGCTCACGAGTCCACTGTTCCAGCTCACCACTTGCAATATCAAGTGCGTAAATATTGAAGATACCGTCATAATCGGCACTGAAAACTACACGGCCATCCGGTAAATATACCGGACTGTTTTCGGCAGCTTTGGTTTCAGTCACCTTAGTCCAGGTTTTGGTGGCCAGATCCAGCGTTTCCAGATCCCATCCCTGCTGTGGGCGTTTAACCGACGCCACTAATTCAGCGCCGTTCGGTGATATATCAAATGAGCCCAGAACCGTATCGGCATCACCCCGCCAAATACGAACAGCAGTATCTTTATTTTCAGCATTCAGCAGCCACAACTCACTAACGCCCCCTTCCTTGCGGCTGGCAATCAGCTGCTTACCATCAGGCATCCAGCGAACTTTGCGGAAACGCTGACGCTCTGTGAGTTGCTGCCAGTCACCATCACGGAAAAGGAAGATATCGTTGTAACCTCTGCCATCGGCATAATGGATCAAACGGGAAACGGCCAGACCGGACTGAGGATGAGAAGACATAGAAGTCACGCTCTTGCTCTCTGCCAACGGCTGCCAATTTTGATCTTGAAAATCAAAGGCTGAGATTTCCGGACGATCTTCACCGTTGTTGCGGTTAACCAGCAAGCCTTTTTCACTACTTGCCGTTACCTGAAGGAAAGGAGTCAGTTGCAGGTCTTCACCGGTAACAGCCTGAGCTTTCAACTGCGCCAGCTGTGGCTCAAACTCCGCTTTCAGGTATCCCTGAAAATCAAGCCAGAGTGTATCAAAGTCACGTCCGAACGCCCGCTTCGCGCTACGGTTGATCAAAAAATAAGGAATAATGCGTCTGCTGTAATCTTGCAAAAACAGCTGGATCTTCTCTTCGCCATAAGTATCTGACAGGTACTTCATAAAGTAAGCACCATACAGATACTGATAACCCAGCGGCCATTCGCGATCAGCAACAACAACCTCGTCAAGATCTTTTACCTCTCCGCTGGCAACTTCCATGCGCATTTCCATCGCATAGTTGCTGCTTTGCAGGCGCCCATAACCTAACTCTTCATTGGTTTCGAGATAAACAGCCAGCCCTTCCAACAACATTGAAGGCGTTAGCGCATGAGGGAAGAAGAATGCCTGACGGCCAAAAATAGACTGCAAGGTTTTAGGAACACCGGTAGACATTTCCATGTGCATGATATGAGCATATTCATGACGAATCAGCATATGCAGCCAATCATCATTGGTAGCCAGATCACCACCATCTTCGGGCGGACTCATAAACAAACGGATTTGTGCATAAGGAAGCGGTGTCGCCCAACCATTCGAGTAATCGAAATCATCAACCAATACCATCTCGGTACGATCTTGAGGTGCAGACTTAAAGAAAGGGAGCTGTTCGGTGCGAACGCGTTCCGCAATATCGAGCGCTTTGGTTGCCATTTGCTGATGTCCGTCAACAAAATGCACTGAGAAATGTTCTGATTCCTGGGTCAGCCAGTCTTTTCCGCTTTCGTCCCATGCTACTGGAGATGCAACTGCAGATGTTGCCGACAAACCAGCTGTTACAAGCAAACCAACCAAAGTCCGCTTGAGTGTATTCTTCTTCATTTTTTAAACCTTAAACTTATTACCAATAGTCCGGCATGAACGCGTAACCTTTACTTCGGACGGTAATGATTCTCCGTGGCTGAGAAGGCATATCACCTAATTTTTTCCGTAATGTCGCAATCTTATTGTCTACCGATCGATCAAAGCCATCATATTCAACACCTCGTAATACCTTGACCAGGTATTCACGAGACAACACTTCATCGGCCTTGGATGCCAGCAACCACAACAGATCGAATTCACTTGCGGTAAGCGAAATTACCTGTTCTTCCATCACACAGCTTTTTCGCTTGTTATTGAGCACTAGATTGCCACAAACCAATTTTTCATCACTGATCTGCACAACAGAATGCGACAACTTGTCATTCAAATTAGTCAACGGAGCATCCGACTGCATCCGGCGAAGCAACATACGGATTCGTGCCAGCAGTACCCTCATCGAAATTGATTGCTGAATGAAATCATCAGCACCAAGCTCCAACGCAGCGACATGCTCGATATCATCAGCCAGAGGCGTTAGAAAAAGGAGTTTACTCTTTACCCTTGGACGAAGCTGACGACATAGCCCTAAGCCATCACTACTGGGACAAGACAAACTGATTATCACCAAGTCAGGCTGAGAATCACAAACCAGAGACGTCGCAGAAGCCTCATCTGAAAGCGTCACATCATAACCATGCTCTGTCAGATATGACTGATGCTTTTCCCTCAGATCTGGATTGTCTTCCACCAATATTATTTTTGTCATTCTGAATTCAATAAATTGAACAATGTGCAATATTGGCGCTTATATTACTCTTATTTTTCTGCTTGTAAATTATGACGAAGGAATACAAGGCAATTACAAAGTAATGATTTGTAAGGGCGAGTGATTTCAATCAAAAAATGAGCATCAACTTGCTTAAAACAAATTAAAGACATACGAAAAAGCCCCTGTCTTTCGACAAGGGCTTTAATCAGTGACGGAGCGGACGGGACTCAACGCACACGGCCAGTGCCGCGACCAAGAGAACGTAGGGCTCTCGGGAGCGGAAACCACATACGAAAAAGCCCCTGTCTTTCGACAGGGGCTCTAATCAGTGGCGGAGCGAACGGGACTCAACGCGCACGGCCAGTGTCGCGACCAAGAGACCGTAGGACTCTCGGAAGCGGAAACCACATACGAAAAAGCCCCTGTCTTTCGACAGGGGCTCTAATCAGTGGCGGAGCGGACGGGACTCGAACCCGCGACCCCCGGCGTGACAGGCCGGTATTCTAACCAACTGAACTACCGCTCCAATTCTGTATGAAGCCCGGCTTTCGCCCAACTTCTAGAATGTGGCGGAGAGATAGGGATTTGAACCCTAGATACGCTACAAACGTATGCCGGTTTTCAAGACCGGTGCTTTCAACCACTCAGCCATCTCTCCGTAAGTGCGGCGAATAATACACAGCACTTTTATTACTGTAAAGCCCCTGACTGCTCAACCGCTCAACATTCGTTCAAAACCATGCGTTTTTTGATTGTTTTGAATAAAAACAAAGCGAAATCAAGAACATTAAGCAATTTTAAACATCATCTTCAGGCATCAGAACAGCTTCAAAGCGTTCACTGTGATTGAGCATATCCAACAATGTCTTATCAACTACGGATTTGTCCAACTGTTCATTCAGCTTTTCCTGCGCATAAATTTCAGTCGGCACACCGTAACGAGCATAGCTCTGGCTAATCACATCCAGCCAGCCTAGGTTAGATTTAACCAAGCGCTGATAACGATCTTTGCGTTGATTTTTGATGTTATCCAATCCTTGCTCTGAGACACCGTTCTCTTTTACCTTTGCCAACACTTTGTCTGTCAGGTTAATCAGTTCATCTACCCTTTCCGGCGCGCAGTTGAAGCTGATTCGACCAATCGCGTATCCATCATTAGGTTCCTGCCAGAACCAGCTGCTAACACCATAAACGCCCGACGCTTCTTCACGTAATACCTGACGCAGTTCCTGCTGAACCAGTTCACCGGCCACATCAAGCTGATAGTTTTTTTGCAGGCTCCATGGCGTCTTCCAACTCAGGTAAATCTCAACTTCTGAGCTCGGTTCTCTGTTTTGCTTCACCACCAAACGTTCATCCGGCGAGGCAACTTCAAACTGACGCATCTGACGCTGCTGTTTTTTCACTGGCAGCGATGCCAGATAGCGTTTCACTTTCGGCAGAAGAATACTCTCTTTGATATCGCCCACAATGTAGTAGGTATAATCTGTTTTCGACAAAACATACTGGCGATAAGCATCAATCAGGCTCTGAGTATCAACAGAGTCCACCGCCTGCATAGTCAGACTGTAAACTGTCGGCTGCTGAGGAAAGCGAACAGCAGAGACTTTACGGGCAAAAACATCTTCAGCATCACGGGTGGCTTCAGACAAACGACGAATCATATCTCGCTTGTATTCTGCAACGATTTCGTCCGTAACCACGACGTCTTCATGCTTAAGGCGGAACAACTTAAACAAAGTATCAATGTCATTACTCCTGCTCCAGCCAGAAAAGCCCTGTTCGTAATCATCCAGAATAGTAGTAAAGGCAATCGGGCGCCCATCCATGATGGTTCGAAGCTCTTTACGGCTCAGAGAACCCATCCCGTATTCATCGATCACTTCCGCGGCAATCTTAACTTTCGAGTAATCTTCGGCAGGAACAGACATCAAACCGCCTGCGGTGTACATTTTGAAATGCACTTCATTAGGCGTGGTATCGCTGTAGTTATAAATCAGTTTTGAACCATTACTAAGTCGGTATTCTTTAATCCCCAACTCAGGCCACTCTTTCTCCAGCGTCAGATCACCGGCTTTACTCGGTGGTTCCGGCAGTTCAGCGGTTACTGTTTCCACCTGATACTTCGGCTGAGGCTTATTCATGGCTGCTTGCCATAACTGCTCTGCTGTTTCAGTTGTCAGCGTCGGTTTAATGACCCCATTCGGGTGAGTCAGCATTAACATTCTCGCCTGCGGCTTAATCAACTCAGTAAAGGCCGCATTAACCTGCTCAAGTGTGACATCTTTAAGCAAGGACTGATTGATCTTAAGCAGCACCTCATCATTCATAATCAACTGACCTGTAGCCGCACTGTCAACCATATCGCTGGCCAGGTCGATGCTGTATGGCGACTCCATTGATTTTGCACGACGAGTAAGGATCGCATCAATGCGCTCACGCTCAGCTTCAAATTCTGAAGCTAAGAATCCATGCTGTTTGATCTGAGCCAACACCGAAAACAATTGCTCAGCGGCTTGTTCAAACTTTGGTTCAGAAAGCTGCAGCGAAAAAAGATCCTGCGACGTTTCACGGCCAAGGCTGGTAGAAAAATAAGTGGCGCTGTTAATCAGCCCAGTTTGTTTCTCCTGCCATTCCTGGAAACGAATATTTAGCAGCTTGGTCGCAATGTTTTTGATAAAGCTTTGCTTATAAGCAGAAAAAGAGTTGTCCTCCTGATATGGCTTCAGAAAACTAAACTCGAACGACGAATCTGCCCGGCTGGCTTCTGTTACTGATGCAACACGTAATTTATCCGAAATAGGCACTGAGTAATCAATCGGATCCATCGGCTTTTCAGGCTGCTTCAGATATGCAAACTTCTCACTAATTTGCTGCTTAATCCGGCTTGCATCGACATCACCGGCAATGACCAGCGACATATTATCCGCGCGATACCAACGGTAATAGAAATCAGCAACTCGCTCTACGGATACATTTTTGATTGAGTAAACACTGCCAATAGGATCACGTGTAACATAACGAGAACCGGCCATTTCGACGGCAGACTTCTTATCACCTAGACGCAATTGCGGGCCAAGCCGGCTACGCCATTCTTCTAGCACAACACCGCGTTCTGCTTCCAAATCCGCTTTGTGAAATGTCACTCTGCCGGTCCAATCAGCCACGATATCCAGAGCTAAATTAATTAGATCCGGTTCATTATTCGGCAGGTTGAGAATATAAACTGTGTTCTCGAAGTCCGTGAACGCATTAATATCGACACCGAACTTCATTCCCATTTTTTCCAGCTCATCAATCAAACTGTTACCCGGATAATTTTCAGTGCCGTTAAAAGCCATATGCTCTACGATGTGAGCGACACCGCTCTGATCATCATCTTCATTCATCGAGCCAGCATTCACGACCAAGCGAATATACACCCGATCGGATGGTTTGCTGTTGGGTGCCAGAAAATACTTAAAACCATTTTCAAGCTGGCCCTTTTCGACCAGCTTGTTATAAGGCAACTGTGCATACTGAGTGCTGACACTGGCGCAAGAAAGCAGCGAAAAACTCAATACCAGACACAATAATTTCTTTAACATATGACTTCCTTCACCAGCTGATTTGTTTGCTTACATACCATCAGATGGTGTTCATGCCAGTTCACTGAGTTTGAACGGTGACTGATTGAAATAACTCGGGTTTTACTCATTTTTTCTTTCAACAGGACATAAATTGCCTGTTCACTTTGTTCATCAACAGCAGAAAGCGCTTCATCCAGGAATAGCCACTCCGGCTGATGTACCAACGCGCGGGCAATCATGACTCGCTGTAACTCACCACCAGACAGGCGATGCTGCCATGTATCGCTGGTATCAAGATCCGCCAATTCATTCAGACCAACAGCGGTAAGGGCATCCATATAAATTTCATCGGTCCACTTGCCAGATTCATATGGATAGCTGAGCACTTCTCGCATTGATGCGTGAGGGAGATAGCCACGCTGAGGAATGAACATACAATCGCTGCCTTGCGGCATGACAATTTGCCCTTTTTCACAAGGCCAAAGCCCGGCAAGCGTTCGGAACAGAGTACTTTTACCGCAACCAGACGGGCCGCTAATCATGGTATTAACTTCTAGGGCACCAGTGCCTGCATCAAATAACACTTCATCCTGCGGATTAATAACTGTCAGGTTGCTCCAGCCCGGCGCCTCACCTTGTTCAATTGCAGATGCAGGACCCGAAAGTTGCTCCAATTGAACATGGAAATTAATCAGTCGATCAGTCACAGCTTTCCATTCAGCAACAGATTCATAAGAATCAACAAACCAGCTGAAAGCTTCCTGCACACGATAGAAACCGGTAGCCGTTTGCATCATATCGCCCAACTGAAGCGCACCACTCATCAAGCGAGGAGCCGCAACCAGGTACGGGAAAATACGGGCAACTTCGTTATAACCACTATTAAAAGCGTTATAGCGCAACTTCATCATGGTCAGTTGTTGCCAGTTCTCCCAAACACGTTCAAACAAACCACCAGCACGCTTACGTTCCGCTTCTTCACCACTTTGCAAAGTAATGGATTCAGCATGTTCACGAACACGCATTAAATGAAAACGGAAATTAGCCTCGTGCCTTTCCTGTTCGAAGTTCAGTTTAGTCAGTGGTTTTGCCACCTTATGGGTCAGCCAGGTGCCGACAATGGAATACAGAATTGCCACCCAAACCATATAGCCGGGAATAACCCACTCACTGCCAGCAAATTCAAATTCGAGCTGACCTGAAAGGTTCCACAGAATAACCACAAAAGAGAACAAGCTGGTTACGGTACGTAGCAATCCCAACCCCATTCTCAATGTGCTGTCACAGAACTCTTTAATATCATTCGTTACCCGTTGATCCGGGTTATCAATTGCACCTTTCTGTGCCTGATGACGGAATAAACGGTTATTCTGAAGCCATTGAGTTAAATATGCGTCTGTTAACCAACGGCGCCAACGAATACGCAGCGTTCGGCGCAGGTAATCTTCACCTAAATCAACTAAGGTAAAGATCCCCATAATCCATACAAAATTACCCAAAAGCGGCCAGAAATTATGCCACTCTTTATTTTGCATCAAATTAAAAAAGTCCCGGTTCCAGTCACTGTATAAAACAGCCAACTGAACCGTACCGAAATTAAGGGCAATAATGGTTACAAGTAAAATACGCGCCAGCCATTTTTCCTGACTTTTCCAATAAGGCGACGCTAAATTCCACACCTGCAGTAAAAAATGCCGATTAGTAAGTGAAATTAAATTATTCAGCTGCATAAATTCAGCTCCAGATAAAAACGACAATAAGCTCTGCACAATAATGTGCAGAGCTAAGAGTTATTAATTAATAAGATTAGTTAAAAGTTATAACCGACTTCCAGCCATAGCTGACGACCCGGTGAATACAGACCGAAATCATTACCACTGTTAACTTGAGTACCAAAGCGGCGAGTCTCGTTCAATACATTCAACAAGTCAGCCTGGAAGTAGATATCCTGATTACCCCATGTTGATGGCTGCCAACGAAGTTGTGTATCCCACTGAGTATGTACATCGTAGTCGTAACTCTTATACATACTTTCGCCCAGTGCATTGTCATCAATGTAGTCGTACCCCTGAACCGGTGCTTTCACGTATATTTTGTTGCTCCAGGTTAGATCGTAATCAGGCAATTTCATATCCAAGCCAAGGCGAATATTCCATTCCTCCTGGCTACTGTTTACTTTCGCTTCCATTTCGCGCAACGTCATCTGCTTGCCATCAAGATAGACAAGCTCATTAGGATTCTGACTAGCGCCAAGATCATCACGATCTGTGTCTAACCAATCAAAGCCTAATATGGTGTTCCACAGCGTGGGACCAACAACCCATGGCTGAATATTGCTAATTTGGAGCGTGTAAACATTCGCAGCATAATCGTTACCATTGATGTATTCATCAACCGGGGAAGATTGAAGTTTACGGTGGATAATACGGTCTTTATATTCACGCCAGATATAACGAGCAGAAATCGTAAAGTTCCCGGTATTTTGATCTACGCCAATTGTCAATTCATTTGAATACGGTGTATCTATGTTATCAATAGATTTAAAATCACGGGAATCGTCCTTATTTAACTTAGCAACGTCTTTTGCCAGTTTCATTGCACCGAAAGAACGACCATAGTAACGGTTAGCACCAGCGACAAATCGGGTATTATCCAGCGCCTGCCAAGATGCTGAAAAACGTGGTGCAACATTAAGGTTCTTCAGATAATCATCTTGTTCAACACGTATACCTGGACGCAGAGAAACATCTCCAATTGTCATCGAATCATCAAGATATAACGCATAATTGGTATAATCCGTTTTAACTGTACCTTTAAGCGCTGTATGTCTCTTCTCATTTAAGAAAGGCATTTCATTAAAGATTGTTGTTGAATGCACATCTGTAAAACGCTCGAAATGATAATCCGTTTTTTTCACAGACACACCTGAGCTGATACGGTGAGCCATGCCTAAGAACCTTAACGGGCTTGATTTATAATCAACTTTTACACCCACATTTTGCTGAGCTAACTCACTGTCACCATAACCGCCGTCAATATATGGGTCATTCTCCCAGTCAATATATGTCGTTGTTACACTCGCACTGTTTGATTTTCGGTTGTCATTAAAAGTGTCATACGACGCCAGCGCTGTCACAGTACCATTCAGCGCAGCCTGCTCCCAACTAAGCGTTGCACCATAAGCACGGTGTTGATCGACAAAGTTATTCTGTACAATATCACCATAAAATTGCCCTGACTCATACGAAGAATAACGCAGGCTCAAATCCAGCTTCTTCTCAGCATTTGGCTGCCAGCGGAAGTTTGCCATCACATTATCAATATTACGTGTTTGATCCTGCTCATCAATCTTACCTTTCTCATCAACAACACGTTTCTGAGTAATATCGGATTCACGGCGGCTGGCACCAATAACCATACCTAACTCATCAGTTAAACCTTGCTCAACAACAACGTTAACAAAGTCTTTCTGATACTTTGGCTGAAATTCCGCGTTGGAGCTCCCTGCAGCTACCTGTGCTTTTTCATACTGTTCACGAATGTTCTCATCAACAGTCATTTTAGCCATACGATGATTTGTGGTTCGATAGTTAACACCAACGCGATCCACACCAGAATAGAACAAACTATCAGCAACAATTGCACCACCAGTAAAGCCACCCAAACTTGCAGGCACATTACTGTCATATACAGTGACACTGCCAATCATTGACGAATCATAGAAGTATGCCTGCTCTGAACTTAAGCCTGGCATCACCCCCGCCGTGCCATCGCCATACAAAATACCGGTTGGATCGATGTCGTTATTAATATCAACACCATCGACCATATAAGCAGTTTGCTGATTTGGAGCACCATTAATCGAAACACCAGCAGGCTTAATTTCACCGTTCTGGAAACCATTTTCAGTATCTTTTTCAAAGCGCACGTTCACATGCGATTTTAATAGATCCGTCATATTACCGTTGCCATCTGGCGTATTTTGGATGGCTTCACGATCAATTACTGTTTTTGAAGTAAGTCCGTCATCAGCCTGATCGACGACAACTACCTCTTGTGTCTCTTCTACGAGGTGTTCGTTACTCTCTACGTCAGATGCTGCGTAAACAGAAGTCGCAGCAAAACCTGTCGCAGCCATCCCTGCTGTTAACAGAATGTCTTGGATTTTTATTATTTTCATAACAATATCTGGTTGTTTGATAATCAGAACTCTTAAGGCGGAGGATGCTAACAGTTAAAACCGCTAGTGTAAATGATAATTGCTATCACTATCATTTAAATGTATATTCCTGCTCCATCTCTGTTTCTTGAAAAATAACCATATGAAAATAAACCCTTTGCAGTGCTGGATGCTGTTGAGCCTGATAGCGGTTACTTCGGTAACACACGCTGAATCTCACCTTGAACCTGTGATGAAATCGCAAAAAAAAGCGATGAATTCCGCGATAGAAACACACGCAAAAATCGAAGCTATTGATGATGAGACTGACGCGCTATTGCAGGAATACCAAAATCTACTCAGGGAAAGTGCGCTAACAAAAAAATATAACCAAAACCTGTCTGCGCAGGTTCAGGAACAGGAAAAACAAAAACAACAGTTAACAGAGCAGCGAGCAGCTCTGGCCAAGGTTCGTCAACAGCTTGTGCCACAAATGGAAAACATGATCGACGTTCTTGAACAATTCGTCGCTAATGACATGCCTTTTCTTTGGCAAGAGCGTCAGGCAAGAGTTAAAGAGTTACAAAAACTGCTTAGTAATCCTACTCTGGATACCAATAACAAATTCCGACGTATTCTAGAAGCTTATCAAATTGAAACGGAATACGGCTCAACTATTGAGAGCTGGGAAGCACCGCTGCCATTCAGTAATTCACCGACATTAATGCACCAGCTCAGAATTGGTCGCCTTGCTCTTTATTACCTGACACCCGATCAACAACAAGGTGGAATGTGGAATAAGCAATCCCGCACATGGAAGCCTCTAAATGAAGAAGCGCTACAAGAAGTCAGCACAGCAATAAAACTGGCCGAACAACAGATTTCACCTCAACTTCTTTCACTTCCGGTTTATCGAGCAAACTAATGAGAAAAGTCATTATTTTTATGATCAGTGTCCTGATCACAAATACTGGTTACAGCAATGAACTTGATAACCTGTTGGAGCGAGTCCGACAGGGCTACCAGCAAGATATCACCCTCGATAATGCGCAGTTGGAACAATTTAAAAAACTACATACAAAACAAGCTGAAACAACTAAAGCAGCAAAAATTCAGCTGAACACACTAAATAAACAAACGGATTTACTACTGGCAAAGATAGATAATAACCACAAAGAAATCGAAGTCTTGACCCAAAAGCTTGCAGAAGAAAGTGCAGATCTTCAGCAGCTTTTTAAACAACTTCAGTCAGCCGCTTCGGATCTTGACCACTTTGCATCTAACTCTATGCTTTCCGCACAGTTTCCTGATGATAAGCTGCGAATTTCACCATTATTGGATAATAAACATCAGCCGACTGACACTGATATCCAGAACCTTTGGACAGGCTATATGCTTCAAATGGTGGAAAGTGGAAAAATTACGAAATTCAACACTTCTGTTGTGCAACCAAACGGCGTAATAGAACAAAACGAAGTTACCCGAATCGGTACATTTACAGCTTTTACTCAGCAAGGTTATGTGCGCTATCTTGGTGAAAACAGTGCATTCATATTGCTTCCACACCAACCGCAAGGGGAGCCACTGGACAACCTGGCACAATTTGAACAAACCAATAACGAGTCGGTTACCGCAACCATTGACCCATCAAGGGGTGCATTGCTAGCTATTGCCGGTGAACAGCCGGATAACTGGCAGCGTGTAAAGCAAGCAGGGATCGTTGGCTACCTGATTCTGCTGGTTGGGTTTGCAGGCCTTGTTATTGCTCTTATCCAAGGCATCCGGTTATTCCGTCAGAGTAAACAAATCGAAAACCAGCGTTTAAATCTGGCAGCACCCGGCGATAACCCTCTGGGCAGAATGCTTAAAATCGGCAACAAAGCTAATGTGTGTGCCGATCAGCTCAGTCGCCTGCTAGATGAAGTGATTCTTGGCGAGATTCCTAAACTTAAGAAAGGCCTTCCTACACTGGCTGTTCTGGCAGGAATTGCACCATTACTTGGGCTTTTGGGGACAGTTTCCGGCATGATTGAAACATTTCAGGCCATCACCGCATTTGGTAACGGCAGCCCAAAAATTCTGTCATCCGGTATTTCCCAAGCCTTGCTGACGACAGCACTCGGCCTTGTTGTCTCGATCCCGCTGGTGTTGATTCACTGCTTCCTTAACAGCAGGAGCAACACCCTGATCCACATTCTTGAGCATCAGGGAGCAGGACTGATCGCGATTCGGGAAATGGATGAAAATCATGATCTATGATGCTTTCGAGATCAATGAGGCATTTGGCCACTTCATCAGAACTAATGTAATTTTCTGGCTGATTATGATGGTGTCATGTGTGATGTGGTACTTAATCGGTACCGCTTTTTTCACCCAAAACCACCACCGTAAAGAGCTACTTAAGACATACTCTGATGTCTGGCTGAAATTGGAACAAAAACAACGAGCGAACGAGGGCAGCAGAAGCTGCCTCGTCAGCATGTTTTCCCAACAGATGTTCGCTCATCAGATGATGATTAACACCCTGTCAAAGATATTACCTTTACTTGGTTTACTTGGAACCGTTAACGGCATGATTGATACATTTCAGGCCATGACCGCAGAGACAGGCAGTTTTCTTGCCTTTTCAACGGGGATCGCCAGTGCTCTACTGACAACACTGGCCGGTCTGGTGACTTCATTATCAGGCGTATTTTTTCATCACAGGTTAAGCCAGCGCGCTCATAAGTTTTCACTGGCCTTTTCACAGCAATTATCCCGGGTATAACCGATGCGTAATTACCATTCGACCGACAATCAGGAATCGATTGATATCAATATGACACCACTGATCGACATGGTGTTTATTCTGCTGATTTTCTTCCTCGTCAGTGCTTCCTTTACCAAACTCAACAGCATTGATGTTAACCGTCCTGACAGCAGTGTCAGCGACTCTCATCCGGCGGCAAAAAATGTTGTCGTTTCTATCGATCAGGAAGGCATTATCTGGCTGGATAAAAAGCCAATTGATATTCGCTTCGTCAAAAGTGAAATCAAAACCCGTGTGATGCAAAGCGAGCAGCTTTCAGTGGTGATAAATGCAGACAACAATGTCCCAACAGGCAGATTAATTGAAACATTGGATCAGGTTCGCCTGGCAGGAGTCAGCAATGTCGCCGTTGCTACCAACAAGAAAATCTAACCATCACCTGATGGGGGCAATACTGGCCCTAGTTGTTAATACATGCCTGATTATGGTCATGAATTCATTGATCTGGGGTGAGCCGGTTAAGTCAGATAACCACGATATGCGGCTTTCTTTCCGGCAATTTCGCTCAATGGATGAGCCCAAACAACCAGAAGAACCGACTGAACTGGCACACACAACTGAGCAACCGGCCATCAGCAAGTTACCCATGCCTGAAATCAATCTGTCAGTAAGCAAAATCAGCCCAGTACAAGCGATAAGTTTACCGGCAATGACAGCGACTGAATTCAGTATTGAACCTTCACTGACAAAACTGGATCTCACGCTGGCAAATTCGAACAGTTCAGTCAAAGCCAATATGGCCAGCGGTCTGATTTCCGCTACTCCCGTTTTTCAGCTGCCACCTCAGTATCCACCCAGGGCTAAACAGTTAGGGATTGAAGGTGAGGTTATCCTGCACCTGTTCATTAAAGAAGATGGCAAGGTATCAAAAATCAAAGTGATATCAGAAAACCCGATTGGTGTGTTTGCTCAATCAGCTAAAAGGGCGGCTTACCGTTGGCGTTTTCAGCCACCAGCAGCCGGGCAATCCCCGTGGCAACAGTTAAAAATCAGCTATGAACTTAAAAAATAAAATCTGCGCTCTGGTTCTGGTTATGAGCGCATTTCACGTTAATGCGATTGAAGTTTCACCAGAGATCTATCAATCGTATCAGCGGATACAGAATGCTATCGGCAACTCTCCGGAGAGAGCTATTCCTGAAGTCATTCAGTTTTACAAGTACGCTCAAAATCAGTCCGATACAGTCAAGCTGTTAGCCGGCAACCTGTACCTGGATAACTGTATGAGGTTAAAAGACTATCCGTGTGCGCTGCAACGGATTCAGGAAATCATACAACTTGAACTGACAACGGAGCAGGTACTCAATTTTAATTTGTTGGGTGCGCAATTAAGCTACCAACAAAGCAAGTACCCGCTCACCAGCCAGTTTCTGCGAAACTGGCTTCCTGCGGCAAAAGCGCAGTTAAAGACTCTCATGCAAGAACAATCGGAAAAAGTCAGTAGTATCCAAACACAGCTGGCCAATAACTACATTTTTTCAGCTCATGCTTATTTGCAACAGGAAAAAACTAAGCTTGCCATTCGTGATGTTCTAGATGCAATGAATATAGAACAGAGAGGAGAAAATGATTATCGCCTCCTGCTTTCTCTGTATGAGAAATCAGAACAAAAAGACAAAGCCAGAGCGTTATTAATCACAATGACCAAGCTATTCCCGGCTAATGGCAATTACTGGGAGCGTCTTGGCTATAACTACCTTGAAAACCAACAGGCAAAAGAAGCTCTGAAGGTTCTGGGCGCAGCATACCACGCAGAAATATTGCCAGATCGTTCATGGATATTACTGGCACAACTCTATATGAATCAGTCTGCGCCCCATAAAGCGATACCAATACTGGAGCGAGGGCTGAAAGAACAAAAAATCAGTGATCACAAAGCACTATATAAATTGCTGACTAATGCCAACCTGCTTGGGCGCGATCATATTGCTGCACTGAAAACCTTCAGTGAAATGGAAAAGCACCAACCATTAACTACAGCCCAAATGATTCAGAAAGCGCAAATCGCATTCCGTCTTGGCAAATGGCGCCCGGCACGCCATGTTCTGACAACTTTGGTAGATGATACCCCTGATAATGCTCAGTGGCGTTTTATGCTGGCTATCAGCTTATATGAGCTGGGTAACTATCAGGAATCTATTAAACAGCTTCGCCTAATCAAAGCACCGGAATATGGCGTGATTGTCCAACAATGGCTAAAACAAATTGACTATTTGGCCAGTTAAAACTTGAGACGATGTACCAACAAAAAACCGCTGCACTATGGCAGCGGTTTTTATATTTATTACACGAAAAGCCCTAAACTCTGAACCGGCTCATCATCGACTGCAGGTTTGCAGCCAACTGGCTTAATTCAACACAAGCTTGTGCTGTTTGCTCTGCCCCAGTCGCCACTTCTTTTGAAGACTGGTTAATGGTTTCGACATTTCGTCCCAGTTCATCCGTTACTGAGTCCTGCTCGCTGCATGCACTCGCAATCTGCTGGCTCATATCGGCAATCTGACCGACGCTCTGCTCAATACTTTCAATAGTACGACCGGTATTTTGACTTTGAGCTAAACAATCCTGAATCATATTACAGCTTTCAGATGTTGCCTCTTTAGCTTCAATCGCGCTTTTTTGTAGCTTATCGATAATAGAGACGATCTCACCGGTAGAGTCCTGGGTACGAGCAGCCAATGTACGAACTTCATCTGCAACAACCGCAAAACCTCTGCCCTGTTCACCGGCTCGTGCAGCTTCAATCGCAGCATTAAGTGCCAACAGGTTAGTCTGATCGGCGATATCACGGATGACATCCACCACCATATTGATATTGTTCGACTCTTGTTCCAGGTGTTGAACCAGCTTACCGGCATTGTCAATTTCTGCAGATACACGAAGAATTAACTCAATACTCTGCTGAATATCTTTGCTACCTAACCGAGATTCATCGCTCGCTGATGTAGCAGATACAGATGCCACTTCGGTATTACTCGCTACTTCAGCAACTGTTGCCTTCATCTGATCCATCGCTGTTGCAACCATGGTGATCTCATTCTGCTGCTGCTGCATACCCTGAGATGACTGCTCAGAAACCGCACTCACTTCTTCTACTGCTGCCCCAAGCTGAGTAACAGCAGCAATAACCTCTTCAACTAGAGTACGAAGATTTTCCTGCATTTTCATACTCGAATCCGCCAGCATACCCAGTTCATCATTACCGATTTCACCGCGATCTAAATGGTAGGCAAGGTTACCGGATGCAATCTCACCGGATAAATCCATAACTTGATTAAGTGGACGACAAATCTGACGGGTCAGAAACAAATTCATCAAGCCCATGAAAATGACTAAAGAAACAATCACGGTTAAAGAAATAGTACTTACGCGATCTGTACTCGCCAGCATATCGGTTCGGTTTTGTTTAACAAATCCCAGATTAATCTCTCTTAAGCTGTCCAATGTTGCACTCAGCGTTTGGAACTCATCAAACGTACCCGCAAGAATAGGCTGGGCTGTTGCAACGTCGCCTTTCAGCGCCGCTTCTGCAAATCCATTTAACGAGTTTTGATAATTACGCCAAGCAAGACTAAGCTCTCTGATCACCTGTTGCTCATGATCAGAAGCAATACCTTCAACGGAAGCTTTGTAAGCCTCAAACATTCTTTCAATTTGGCGATTCTGCTCTACCGCCTTATCAATCCTCTGACGAATCGCTTGAGGGTCACTGTAGGTTAAAATCGCATACTGCGTTCGTCGAACATAAGAAACCTCAAACTGTAAATCTTCAACTGAAATAAGACTCGGTATTGTCGAATCTGCAAAATTTAACACTCCCACCCTAACAAGCTTAAGCTCGTTCATCAGAAAAATGCCAAATGCAATAACTATTGCCGTTATAGCGGCAAAGATCACCGCAATTTTTTTACCAACTGATAAATTCTTATAAAACATTACTAAACAACCAATCTTTTCTGCTCTTTATCAAAATAAGAGCATTAAGATTATTTATTAGACAAAAACAAAAAGCCAATCCCCAACGAGCAAGCTTAACGTACATCGACACCTATATAAGAGAAAATAAATAATCAGAATAAGCATCCAGGAATAAGCTCAAAAAAACCATAAAGACTTTAATCAAACCCATTGAGAGGAATAAACCTACCACCAACCATTCCACTCACCAATTTTTGGTGAGTTTTAGTCATATTCTAAATGCAACCAAATAATATATGTGTCAATAACGAAACAAATCCAAACGCAAAAGGTGAAAGTAATATCAGCAAGCATTTTTTTGCCCGTTGTCATTTTAAGCACAACAAACTCTAATCAAACGACAATATTAAGATCTCAGAACAAATATAAATTCAATATTTATGCTTTTTTATATTTACTGTAACAAAGAGAAGATAAAGAAAACGCTCGCACCCAGCAGATAGACGCAATGTCATTACATACAAGGAAGCTATTATCTTTCGGTTAAAACAACAGGTAAGAGGAAGAAATACATGTGGTGCAATGGAAACGCCTAGTCTAAGCCTTCAATGTAGTAGCAGAGCGGCCGGGCTAGCGCTCTACTGGGGTCACACGACGGGCAGGCCTTCCTGCGGGACTCTTCGAGAACTCATTCGCCCAAAGGGCAGACACAAAAGTTAACACATATGAAAAAGCCCCTGTCTTTCGACAGAGGCTTTAATCAGTGGCGGAGCGGACGGGACTCGAACCCGCGACCCCCGGCGTGACAGGCCGGTATTCTAACCAACTGAACTACCGCTCCAATTCTGTATGAAGCCCGGCTTGCGCCCAACCTCTAGAATATGGCGGAGAGATAGGGATTTGAACCCTAGATACGCTACAAACGTATGCCGGTTTTCAAGACCGGTGCTTTCAACCACTCAGCCATCTCTCCGTAAGTGCGGCGAATAATACTGAGACATCTGAATACTGTAAAGCAATTTTTCAGTAGTTTTCTTTCAACCGTTTAAAGCTTGCTCTAATTCAGCTTATTAGTTCAGAAGTGAATCGCAGTAACAGTGAAAATACATTAAATCTAATTTCATTACCGCCAAAGTCAAATTAGTTGCATATTTCATGTGTATACTTGACTCCTGTTTTCATTACTGTTGAAAGAAAACACAACACAGCATCAGGGTAGGTTTTCAGTAACTGAACCCGATAAGCAAACTGCAATACCGATGAATTAGACAAGGATTTTAAATGTACCAACTCTATTACTATCCTCGAAATGCCAGTCTGGCCCCTCATTTTTTACTACATTACATGGACCTGAATTACGAGCTAGTCCTTGTCGACAGAACATCAAACTCTCAGAAATCGGCTGAATACCTGAAGCTGAATCCAGCAGGTCGAATTCCGACATTAGTTGATGACTCACTGGCGCTGTTTGAAAGCCCGGCGATTTGTATCCACCTATGTGAGCAACACCCGGAAAAAGATCTAATGCCTTTACCGGGAAGTAAAGAACGCCCGTTGTTCTTCCAGTGGCTTACCTACCTCAACAATACCCTTCAAGCTGAGTTGATGACTTATTTCTATCCGCACAGACACACAACAGATGACAATGCGATTCCAACTGTTAAAGCGGCTCAGGAAGAACGTATCGGGGAAGCTTTAGCTGTGCTTGATCAACAGCTGGAAGGAAAACCATATCTTCTCGGTGAGAAAATCTCAGCCTGTGATTTCTTCCTGTTCATGTTGGCACTGTGGTCATTTGCCATAGAAAAAACACCAATGGCTTATCCGAACCTTGGTCGATACCTGCTAGATCTGGTGAAACATCCGACTATTTGCGCGGTAAGTGAAATCGAAAAGATCGATCTCAGCGTGTTCCAATAAGTCTTAGCAAGTGGTTATTGTTCGTCGATTGCTCGTTATCAAACAACAGTAATCTTTGTTGTCTATATTGACACTAGCCTTAACCACCTGCTAGCTGGTAAAATCCGGCTCCAACAGAAATCCCAAATATCTAAAGAGAGTGATTCCTATGGGACGCAGTTTTGAAGTCCGTAAATTGTCTATGGCAAAAACCCAGGGCGCCAAAGTAAAACTTTATTCTAAGTACGGTAAAGAAATTTACGTATGTGCGAAGAATGGCGGTGGTGACCCAGAAAGCAACCTATCCCTACGTCGTCTGATGGATAAAGCGAAAAAAGATCAGGTACCAAGCCACGTTATCGAAAAAGCGATCGATAAAGCGACCGGCGGTGCAGGCGAAGACTTCGCAACTGCGCGCTACGAAGGTTTTGGTCCGGGTAACAGCATGGTTATCGTTGACTGCCTGACAGACAACAACAACCGTACTTACATGGATGTTCGTCAGGCATTCGTTAAGAACAACGCTAAAATCGGTGGCCCAGGTGCCGTAGCTCACATGTTTGAGCATCAGGCTGTATTCCAGTTCAAAGGTGAAGATGAAGAAGCCGTGCTGGAAAACCTGATGATGGAAGACGTTGATGTTTCCGACATCGAGTGTGAAGACGGTGTCATCACTGTTTTTGCTCCTCACACTGAATTCTTCAAAGTTAAGAACGCGCTGACAGCAACAATGCCAGACGTAACTCTCGACGTAGAAGAAATCTCATTCGTTCCTCAGACAATGACTGAGCTGTCTGGTGACGACGTTGCTGCATTCGAAAAATTCCTGGATGCACTGAACGACTGTGATGACGTTCAGAACGTATACCACAACGCAGAGATCGCTGACTAATCTGTTCAGCTAGAGCTCTCAAAGTAGCCGGCTTAAGCCGGCTATTTTTTTACCTATTGATTCTAATACGCCTAAACCGAAACGGTAAAATATAAAGCTTTATATTCCAATCATGAAATTGAACGTCATCACACTTTATTGTGTGACAATACAATTTAAAGAATAAGGGAGATTTGTAATATTAAAAACAAACCGCACATGCACACAAGCCACAAATAAAGGCTATAAGAAACCGTTTTATTGGTTTTATTAAATACCTTACCAAACAGGTTAAAAAAACCAGTGTTAAGAACGTATAAAACCACTCTTACAACTAAGAAAAAAGCACAAAGAAAATATAAAAGCCTTTCTATATAACTTGAAGCTCACATATTTTAACCAACCAGTTTGATATAAAAAAACTGCTTAACTTAAAATATGCAAATTACAGCATAACTTGATTTGTTATAACGATCACAAAACCAAATCTGCGTAACAATATGAAAAGAAACAGCTGAAATGTAACATTCAAAAACCATTGAAACAAAAGACAAAATCACCTTTATTTCAGATACATAGGCGAAATAAAGTTGGTTTCAAAGCACTTTTTACCCCTCATCGTTACGAAACAACGTTACGTTAAACTTACATAACTCCGTTTTTTCGTTACCTAAAGAAACTATAAATTACACTATGTTACATCCAGTGTGACGTACGACTCGTAATTTTTTTTAAACCTCACCTATGATAAGCAACATGAATTGGAGGGAAGAAAACAAAACTCCAAGGAGTAAAACAAATAAACATGAAAATCATATAAAGAGCTAAAAAGCCATATTTAAGACGACGTGTTTATTTTATAAAAAAGGTTATCAACTGATATAGATAACAGATAACCGCACAATTAAAAGTTTTATCGCTAATTATATTTCCTGATTCACTCAGCAGGTGAGTTTTTAGCGAAAATAGTTTCAAATCATATATAGACAATACAATACGGATTTAAAAGTTCATAATGAATGGGGGTTCAAATGAACGTTTTTAGTACTATGCAAAAAATGGGGCGTAGCCTCATGCTACCTGTAGCGTGTATGCCAGCTGCAGGTATCCTACTTGGTATCGGTGGTAACTCCGAGGTTGCTAAGTTCCTACCTGATATCGTTGCTCAAGTAATGACGGAAGCCGGTCTGGGTGTGTTCGCCAACATGGCATTGCTATTTGCCATCGGTGTTGCACTAGGCTTTACCAAAAACGACGGTGTAGCAGCACTGGCAGCAGGTCTGGGTTACCTGACAATGACCCGCGTACTTGGCGTTGTCGCAGAAGGTACAGACACCGGTGTATTCGGTGGTGTAATCATGGGTTTGGTGGCCGCACAGCTGTTTAACAAATATCATTCTATCAAGCTACCAACTTACCTTGGCTTCTTCGGCGGTAAACGTTTCGTTCCTATCGTAACGTCACTGGCTGCGTGTGTGGTTGCTGCTATCCTTGCTGTTGTATGGCAGCCAATCGGTGCAGGTATCGCAAGCTTCTCTGAGTGGGCTGCTTACCAGTCTCCAGAAGTTGCATTCGGTATCTACGGTATCGTTGAACGTTCTCTAATCCCATTCGGTCTGCACCACATCTGGAACGCACCTTTCTTCTACGAAGTTGGTGAGTTCACAACTGCTGCTGGTGAAGTTGTACGCGGTGAAATCCCTCGTTACCTAGCTGGCGACCCAACTGCGGGTAACCTAGCTGGTGGTTACATGTTCAAGATGTTTGGTCTACCAGCTGCATGTCTTGCAATGTACGTAACTGCTAAGCCAGAGAACAAACTGAAAGTTGCTTCAATCCTAGGTTCTGCTGCTCTGACTTCATTCCTAACTGGTATTACTGAGCCAATCGAATTCGCATTCCTATTCGTTGCTCCAGTACTGTACGTTGCTCACGCACTACTAGCAGGTTCAGCTTTCGTGGTAATGATTCTGCTGGGCATTAAACACGGTACTACTTTTAGCCACGGTCTGTTTGACTTCACCCTACTATTCGGTCAGTCAACAAACGGTTGGTTGCTACCAGTAATCGGTCTTGTGTACGCAGTAATCTACTTCCTAGTGTTCACAACGCTAATCAAGGCACTTAACCTGAAGACTGTAGGTCGCGAAGACGAAGACGAATCTAAAGTTGAAGTAAACACTGCTTCTGATGGCCTGGCTAAAGATATTGCTGAAGCATTCGGCGGTAAAGCTAACATCAAAGACCTAGAAGCATGTATCACGCGTCTACGTGTTACAGTTCACGATAGCTCTAAAGTTGACACAGCTCGCCTGAAAGCTCTGGGTGCAGCAGGTGTCTTCGAGAAAGGCGACAACTTCCAGGCGGTATTCGGTACCCACTCTGAAATCATCAAAGGTCAGATGGAAGCGCTAGCTTAATCGATTATTAAAGTCTGAGTGAGACTTTAAACCGGGCCTCAGGGCCCGGTTTTTTTATTTGAACAAGGCTATAAAACCAACTAGCGATTTATCCATTCCAGTCCGGAATGATTACCTTACCCAGTTCGACCCAACCGAAATTTCAGGTAACGTCATGACAGAATTCGAAAAGATGATTAACGGTGAAGACTTCAATGGTCTGGATCCCGAGATCTGCGCTATCAGGGACAACGCCTCCTCCCTCAAGCAACAAATCAACAATAACCCGGGCGATAAGATGCAGGCGTTGCTAGAGCAGCTTCTCGGCTCTTTGGGGAAAGGGAGTATTGTCACCCCGCCTTTCCTGTGCGAGTTCGGAAAAACCATTCACATAGGCAGTAACACCTTCCTCAATATGGGTGTGACCATGCTGGATAACACCGAAATCCATATCGGAAACAACGTACTGATCGGCCCCAACGCCCAGTTTTATACACCGACCCATTCACTGGATTATCAGAGCCGCCGGCGCTGGGAAACCACCTGTAAACCGATCACTGTCGAAGATGATGTCTGGATCGGCGGTCAGGTGGTGATCTGCCAGGGTGTCACTATCGGTGCCCGCTCTGTCGTTGCTGCGAACTCTGTGGTCACCCGTGATGTTCCGCCAGATACCCTGGTTGGTGGCTCCCCGGCGAAAATTATCAAAAAGCTAAATTCAGAATCAGCACAATAAGCGACACCACCCCGAGCTATAGTTAACTTATGTATTGATAACTAACTGAAAGCTATGGTTACGGGGTTATTCCTTTTTCAAAATGACTTACGGCTGCATGACAATCCGGCGCTGGCACTGGCGGCAAAGGAGGTCAACGAGCTGATCTGCATCTACTGCCTGCCCCAGCACAAAGCAAACATGCTGCCGTATTCTGTCACTCAGCTCGGCATTCAGCGTCAGCAATTCCTGTTGCAATCATTAACCGACTTGAACCGTCAGCTAAACCAATGCCAACAGCATCTGGTTATTCTGCTTGATCACCCGCTCAACATCCTGCCGGAGCTAATCACTCAATATAATGTATCTGTACTTTATCGCAGCCAGCATGCCGGATTTTATGAAAACCAAAGCTGGCAGATCCTTAAGAAACGTTATCCATATTTGCAGTTTACAACGGTCGCAAGCCATACCCTTTTTGACCAACCGGAGTTACCTTTCGATATTGAAGATCTACCACCTACTTTCTCCAAGTTCCGCAAGCAGGTTGAAAACCACCCGATCCAGACACCCATGCGAAGACTAACATCGCTACCTTCACCACCGAATACTCTGCCAAAGTTTGATGTCATCAGTCCCTTGCTGACTCATCACCCATCCGAATTTACCGGCGGGGAAGAAGCAGGACTGTCGCACCTAACGGCTTATTTTGCCAGTCGCCACCCTAGCCATTACAAACTCACCCGAAATGCCCTGGACGGCTGGGAAAATTCAACGAAATTATCTCCCTGGCTGGCTCTGGGGTGTCTCTCGCCACGAACGCTTATCGAACGCCTTGAAATCTACCACCAACAAGTCGAGCAAAACTCGTCTACCGAATGGATCAAGTTTGAGTTGCTGTGGCGAGAATACTTCCAATGGTATGCCCACAACCATCAGCAGAAACTGTTCCGCTTCAAGGGCATCAAAAACAAATCGCCCAATACCAGTTTTTACCCGGAGCGTTTTAAGCGCTGGTGTCACGGCAATACCCCATACCCCATCGTCAATGCCTGCATGAACCAGCTAAACCAGAGCGGCTTTATGTCTAACCGGGGACGCCAACTGGTTGCCAGTTGCCTGGTTAACGAACTCAGCCTGGACTGGCGCTACGGTGCAGCTTACTTCGAACAACAACTTATTGATTACGATGTAGCTTCTAACTGGGGAAACTGGCAGTACCTCGCCGGAGTCGGTGCCGATCCGAAAGAGCACCGTCATTTCAATCTGTTAAAACAAACTGAACTCTATGATCCCGAGCAATCCTTTATCCGTAAATGGAGAGGGAATGAGAATGACGGCAACCTTGATGCCGTCGATGCTGCTGACTGGCCGATAAAATAGGCGCTATTAGTTAGTAGTTGGAAAGGGCAGAAGTTACGAGTAAAAAAAGCGGGTGATGGTAACCCGTGTGGAAGTCAGGCAACAAACGTAACGAGCCTGTTCATAACAAGGAAAAGTAGGATGTCGATAAACAAACAATATCAGACATTGCGGCTGATACTCGGGGATCAGCTCAATGCTTCTCACACTTGGTATAAAGAAAAAGATGACAGCACACTCTATGTTATTGCCGAGCTGAAACAGGAAACGGATTATGTCCGGCATCATATCCAAAAAGTTTGCGCCTTTTTCTCGGCCATGGCTAACTTCGCCAATGCCCTGTCTCAAGCCGAACATCATGTTTTGTATCTGACTCTTGATGATACCCAAGGCTACGCAGATCTTCCGGCACTACTTAATTCACTTTGTGAGCAATACGGTATCTGTCACTTTGAGTTTCAGCGACCGGACGAATACAGGCTGTATGAACAGCTCCATACCCTTAAGCTGCCTTCCGCTATAACCATACGTGAATACGATAGTGAGCACTTCCTTTTGCCTTGCTCGGAACTGATGGAGCAGTTCCCTCTGGGCAAACATATCCTGATGGAGCATTTCTACCGCCGAATGAGAAAGCGCTTTGACATCCTGATGTCCGACGGCAAGCCTGTTGGTGGCAAATGGAATTTTGATAAGCAGAACCGCAACAAACTCAAGCCTGACGATATTGCTGTGATACCGGCTCCGCTTGTATTCAGTAATCCGATTCGTGACATCAGGGACAGACTTGAACGACATCAAGTAAAAACAATCGGAACCACGAACGATGATCTTCTCTGGCCCGTCACCCGCGGGCAAGCTATCGAGCAACTGGCCTGGTTCTGCCGCTACGGACTTCCCCGTTTTGGTCAATTCCAGGATGCCATGACCGGAAAAAGTGATCACCAATGGAGCCTGTATCACTCCCGGCTCTCTTTTGCTCTGAACAGCAAAATACTCCATCCAATGCAGGTTATACAGGCTGCTCTGGACGCATGGCACAACTCTGATGGCGAGATAGATATAGCTCAAGTTGAAGGCTTTATCCGGCAGATCCTCGGCTGGCGAGAATACATCCGCGGTGTCTACTGGGGGAACATGCCATATTATCAACAACAAAATGAATTAGGGGCAAATCGCCCTTTGCCGGAATTCTTCTGGACCGGCGAGACAAAAATGGCCTGCATGAAAGCCGCCATCAACCAATCGCTGAATTATGCTTACGCCCATCATATTCAACGCCTGATGGTTACCGGTAATTTCTGCCTGCTGGCAGGGATTGATCCGAATGAAGTGGATCGCTGGTATTTAGGGATTTACATTGATGCCATTGAATGGGTTGAGATGCCAAACGTACGCGGCATGACCCAGTTTGCCGACGGCGGGATTGTTGCCACCAAACCTTATGCTGCCAGCGGTAACTACATCAACAAAATGAGTGACTATTGCGCCGGTTGCCACTACAACGTCAAACTCAAAACCGAAGATAACGCTTGCCCGCTCAACAGCCTTTACTGGCATTTTCTTCACACTCATGAAAAACGTCTGACCCGCAACCCACGAGTTGGAATGATCTACCGAAGCTGGGATCAACTCACTGATGAGCAACAGCAAAAAGTACTGAATCGAGCCCGGTACTGCCTGGATAATCTGGACGAATTATAGCTTCGGCGTTATACCCGGCATATCTTGTTTCCGGAGCTGATTTGGACTGAGGCCGAAGCGCTTACGGAATACCTTGCAAAGGTAGCTGACATCCTGAATTCCGACTTCATCAGCCAGATATTGCAAGCTATGAGCGGAATTGACGATCCGCCAATGAACATGCTGCATTCGCATTTCAGCCCAATATTCACGCGCAGTTTTACCAAAATGGTCTTTAAACAGACGATCAAGCTGCCGTCGGCTGATAGCCAACGTATCGGCCAGTTCATCCACGGTTTTCTGTTCAGCTAATAGCTGTCGCATCAAACTTATTGCCCGACCGACATGGCGTCCGGCTGTGGTATTGATACGTGACTCTTCATCAAGAGATTTCAGCTGGTGAAGTTGCCCGCGCGCCTCATCGACTAACATATCCGCCAAGCCTTTCTGCGCTCTTGTCCGGCCACAATGGCGCGACAACAGTTCCACCGCCAAATCAATGGCCGCCCGGCCACCGGCGCAACTGATCCGGTTACGATCAATGCAATAAAGCAGCTCGGTACGGATATCAATGCGGGGAAAAATAGTCCTGAACTCCGGCACATGACGCCAATGCATGGCAACACTGTGGTTATTGAGCAGACCGGATGCAGCAAACAAAAAGCAGGCATTATCAATACTGACCAGAGCGACACCTCTGGCCGCAGCCTTACGCAGCACATGACTGTACTGACCTGTCAGTTCCAGACTGCCCCGCGCGCTTCGCCCACCGAACACCACCAGGTAATCATAGTTAGCCAATTCAATCTCATCGATTGTCTTCTGCACCGCCACCGACACACCACAACTTGATGTGATCATTGACGGCTCCAGCCCGGCAATATCCCAGGAGCAATAACGCTGCTGGCTGTGATCTTCCTCATCAGCAGACAAACGGAGCTTATCGAGAAAGCCGCCAAATGGCAGCATGTTGAAATCAGGCAGAGGCAGAAGCAAAAATCTGACGTCAGGATGGCGATTGTTTGAGCTATGAAGCGAATTTAATAGTTCTGATGCGGACATAAGGAAAAAGCGTGGTACAGAATGTCTAAATTATCCCAAAAAACGTCCAAATATCACTAAATTAATATGCAGTTGTCAACCTATACTCATCACCAGAACAGGACAGCTGCACTCTCACAAGCTTGCATTCTTCTCAGCTTTGTAGTCCGGCTATCGACTCTTAGGCTGGCACTGTCCTGTTATACCTATGTGCGGATAAGCGAGTTACGGAACAACGGAACAGGAACCTCGCTTATTCCGCACATGCCACATTTCTCCGACCTGCTCACAACTTTATCGCTATACCTTGTACCTTATTCATCAGTAGCTTTACTTCAATAGCTGGATTTTTTATCTCGATACATCTGCATCCTCAGTTATTACACGTTTTACTCAGTGACTTCACAACTGCACATCAACCAGATTCACATCTGAGTGTTTGATTGATAACATCAATGCCCACAGTTTCACATCAGCACTTTATTGCTTAAGGCTTTATCTTCACCCATGACTCACAACGCCTCATCGATTCCTGATACGACAGTCGCAGAAACCGCAACAGCTGGAACGGTTCAGACACCAGACAATCAGCTGAGTCCGGATCACAACCTTCCGTCTTCCAGCATTGAAATTCGGGCTATACGCTCTCCGTGGTGGGAGTTTTTCCTTCATTTCAGCACCTTTGGTATCTATACCTGTTTCTGGATGGTTGCCCGAATAAAAGAGATGAAACTGTTAAGCCGTCACCCTTTTAAGCCATGGCTCTGGTTGTTTGTCCCTAACTTTATTCTTGTCCAGCTCTTTGCCTGTCCTACGCTCAATAAGCATCTTAAAGAACTGGAAAACAAGCTGGATATCAATTATTCAGTGGCCACTTTCAGGCTTTGGGCCGTATCCCTCATTTCTGTGACCACCTTGTTTTGGGTCTCATCAAAGTTTGCTCTGCCTGGCTGGGTTGATTTCCTCGCCCTGATAATCTGGTCCGGATTATTCTGTATGCTCAGTAAGCGCTTTAATGCCATCAAACATAAGTGCGCATCAAAGTACGACAATATTCAGTTCAAAGGAAAATCATCCGGCTACAGCTGGAAAGAGTGGCTGGTTATCATCCCTATGTTTCCTATTGTGCTGTGCCTCGCCATTTATTCATCTGTCTCCCCATACCTGATTCAAGAAATCAAACCGCTGACTGACAACAGTCTCTTTGCTTCAACGGAAAATAACTTCCAGTTGCCGATTCATGGTTCAGGCTGGCGACAAGTTGAGATTGGCAGCTTTTCTGAGGGTGAAGCGAAACTGGAGTTGGCAGGAGAAATAGAAGGCTCTTATTTCATTGTTTTCAAATATACCAATCAAGATACGCTGAATAACAAAGTCCGAGAACGAATCCAGATAGTTCAGGAAGATGAGCCAGGCATGCAATGCCGTGAAGAACGGAGACTGGTTCCAACCGAGATGAGCGTCATTACTTATGTCACTTGTGAAGGTAAGTCGCTGGGCGATCCGCTACTTTACACTATGACAATTTTTGAACATGGCGATGATCTTTATGAACTGATCGGCCACCTCACAGCTCCGAAATATTCTTACCGCAAACGCGCAGACAACTTCAAGAAGATGGCGAAGGAGTTTAAACCGTTATGAAAATGAACCTTCGTCTGCTTTTCTGTCTGACCGCTCTGCTAACCACAAGCCAAGCCACAGCCCAAGAGGCCATTGAATGGAAACTTTCTGAAAGCGGAAGGCTTTTTGATACAGCTGACGCTTATCGCAGCCGAGAACACCGCCCGGATGAAGTCTCTCTGGTGATGCTGGCCAATGACATCCGCTTCAAAAAAGATAGAGTGACTCAGCATATTCGTGAACTCTGGTACTACCCGACCACCCGGGATGTCGAAAACCACGGTGATCACTCTATTTACTTCAATGAGAAAATGGAGAAACTAACGCTACTGTCTGCCGCATCGATCGACAAGCACGGCGTGGTCACTTCACTTACTCCATCTTCAGCGCAAGTGCTGGATACCGACAACTACCGTAGTTTTTCTGATAGCAAAGAAGTCGTTCTCACCATTCCCGGCCTGTCTGATGGCAGCTTAACCGTTCTCGAATATCAAATTGACCGTGATCTCAGCAAACAAGAAGCCGACTGGTCTGAGATATTCTACTCGCAACGAAATTACCCGATTACCACTTTTGAACTGTCTGTTCAGTGGCCTGCCAAACATAAGCTTCACTGGTCATCAAGTAGCCATAATGTGGAGTGTGAAGGCAGCTCCAACCGCATGCGCTGCTCAGGTTCAAACATTCCGGCTTTCGAAGGGGATTCGAATATCTACTGGCGGGATCATATCGACCAGATAGCGATCGGTGAACTGCAAAACTGGCAACAGGTAATCGATACCTCCAACGCCGCTATGCATCAGGCACTGAAAGACACATCAGGTGCGAAAACACTGCTTGATCGTATTCTTCCCGGCACAGAAACGACTGATGAGAAAATCAGCCGCATTCACGAATTCGTCGCGAGGGATATCCGCTATGTCTCCATGTCTGAGCTTGGTCATGCTATCACTCCGCACAGCATTGCTTCAGTAATCAAAAACCGTTACGGCGACTGCAAAGACAAATCCATGCTGTTGGCTGAACTGCTTCGCCATATCGGCATTCATCCATACCTGACGTTAATCGCCTCCGATCGCACGTCACCGAATGTGCTGAGTATTCCAACCATGCGATATTTCGATCATGTCGTGGTGTGTTTTGATCGCCTTGGAATCCAATACTGCCTTGACGCAACAGATCAAGACACCAACTGGCAATACACGCCATCTTGGATTCAGAACAAAGTTGCGCTGCCACTGAAACCTGCACAAATGCCGACCATCATTAATAACAGCCGCTACCGCTGGCAAATGGATATCAGCACCCGAATCAAATTCAACAGTGAGGGCGGACAAACTGAACAACAGGAGCGACATTATCATGGTGAATACGCCTCATCCATGCGTGGCCTGCTTTTGAATAAAACCGCTAAAGGGCAGGCTGAGTGGCTGACAGCCCAATATCAGAATGAGGTTTCGACCTATGCCGAACCATCTTTTGATATTCCTGACCTAAATGCTATGACGGCTGATTTGGCGGTTTATTCTGATGCCGTTCTCCGCCCATTCCTCAATACCAACACTGAACTGACTTATGAAGAAAACGATGCATGGCTTAAAAATGAGCTGGAAATAATGAAGCTGTCGAACAAGCAGTTCAGTGAATATTTTCCTGGACTGAAAGTGCGCTCTGAGTTTTTGTACGACACCAATAAGATCTGGAAAATTACTAACACGCCGGCCATTCTAAACTTTGAACATGACTTCGGAACCATGCATCGCCAAGTTTTCCTGAAACCTGACGGAAAACTGTTGCTGACAACCGAGCTGGCAATTCCGGAACAAACAGTCAGGCCGGATCAGATTGAGTCATTCAATGCATTTCTTAACTTGCTCAAACGTGAATCTCTGATTCAGTTTGAAGGCAAGCTCTCCAAAAAAGTACAGAAGACTGAAGTTTAATAATCTTTCCTAACTAAAAGGGCAGATTGCCAATAGCAACCTGCCCTTCATTAATTAATATCTTTGAATAAAACAGCTAAGCCGCAATAACTACACAGCTCTTTCCCTGCTTCTTACCCTGATAAAGTGCCTTATCCGCAGCATTAATCATTTGTTCCGCTGACGTTGTATTTTCAGTCATCGCGGCAACCCCCATACTGACAGTAAAGCTGAGTGTATGTTCACCGACTTCAACACGTTGTTCGCTGATACATTTAGAAATACGGCGAGCAATAAAAGCCGCCTGATCTATGGCTGTCCGTGGCAGTACCATCACAAACTCTTCCCCACCCCAGCGACCAATAAAATCACTCTTTCGAATACTCTTTTTACAGGTCTTACCAAACAGTTTAAGCACCTGATCTCCAACGTGATGACCATAGCAATCGTTAATTAGTTTGAAGTCATCAAAATCAATCAAAATACAGCACATATCATTACCGTTGCGCTTATCAAACTCGAACTGTTTTTCAAGCAGTTCCATTGTCGCACGGCGATTCAGCAAGTTGGTGAGGCCGTCGAAATTGGCGCGATGCTCCAACCTCTCCTTTAGCAACTGCTGCTCGGTTATATCCATTGCCGTAACCTGCACCACTTGCTCTCCATTCCATATTATGGGGCGTGAAAGTAAACTCAACCATACCGTTGAACCATCAGTGCGAATCCCTTTCGCTTCCGTTTTGATGGCTTCTTTTTCACCGGCCAGCAGTTGAAGATTATCACTGTAGGCTTGTGGATGATGCTCCATGTCAATAAGCGGCAGGATAGAGCCATGCTCCATCAGCTCCTGAGCATTCGAAAAACCCTGCATCTGTGCATAAGCTTCATTACAAAACAACGGCCTGAAATTTTTGTGAACCAGAATCCCCTGAATTGAACCATCAACAAGTGCACGATAACGTTCTTCACTTGCCCTGAGCTGCCGCTGTGTCTCAACATGGTGACGGAGATCGATAATTGTCACCTGCATCGCAGGCTGTCCTTCCCAATCCACAACATGATCTACGGAGAGAACAATAAGCTCACTACCCTGGTTATCGATGTTGCGGTAAGTACGCACTCCTGGTCGTTCTTTACCGAACATAACAGCCTGATAGGATTCCACGGCGTTCTGCTGCTCCTGCGGCGCAATCAGCGGCAAGATACTCGCCATCGACATAATATCCTCTCCGCTTTCGTAGCCGAAATAATGCGCGTAGTTATCATCCGCATACAGCGGTTTGAAATCCCTATGGATTACAACACCATACTGAGACTCAATTAATAACATCTCATTTAAGTTCACTTTTGAATTCACAGGCACATCATCTCAATCGATTGTGGGTATTTCTTAATCTAATAATGGACAAAAACAGGCCAGTTCGGGCGTAAGGTAACGTAATCCGTACAGAGATGAGTTGATCCTTCCCACAAAAGCCGGAACCAAAATCACAATATGCAGACTTTTTTTAAGCAATTGATCGCACATCAAGCAAATCGAACAAAATCCCCTCATTTGTTAATCAAAGCACACATAAAAAATCCCCCCGAAAGCAAACGCTTACGAGGGGAGAAGGTTTAAAAAAAGACATCAACTCAACAATATTTCATGGTCATCGTATTAAATTGCTTTTTCGATTTTATGCCCTTTAGGTAACTGATGAGCGATCCCCTTGTGGCAGTCAATACAGGTTTTGCCCTGATCTTCGGCTTCATCGTGGATCTTCGACGCCACAGGTTTCTGGGTTGTGAAGTCCATATATTCGAAATTGTGGCAATTGCGGCACTCCTGCGAATCATTCGCTTTCATCCGCTCCCACTCACGGGAAGCCATTTCAAACCGGTGTTCTTCAAACTTTTTCGGTGTATCGACAATTCCAAGCACTTTGGCATAAAGCTCTTTACTGGCTTGGATCTTACGCACCATTTTCGGCCCCCACTCCTTAGGTACATGACAATCAGGACAGGTCGCCCTCACCCCACTACGGTTGTTGTAGTGCACGGTCCCGACGTATTCCTGGTAAACGTTGTTTTCCATTTCATGGCAGCTGATACAAAACTGCTCCTGATTACTCATTTCCATCGCGGTGTTAAATCCCCCCCAGAAAATGATACCGACAATAATACCGCCGGTCAGGAGGCTGCCTGCCGCAAGATGGCTGGGCTTTCTGAACCAGCTCCAGAAACGCTGAATGAAGCCCGGTAGCTTAATTCCCATATGCTGCCCTCCTTATTCACCGAATTTACCGGCAGGCTCAAAGGTGTTCTCAACCATAGGAGCGGCATCCGCCTGAGTGACATGGCACTGAAGACAGAAATAACGACGGGGAGCGACATCGCCCAGCATTTTGTTATCCCTGTCCATATAGTGCGTTGGGCTCACCCGCGGTGCCCCCGCCTTGCGGTACTTATCGACATCATGACATTCAAGGCAACCGTTATTGCTCGGATTAATCTGCACTTGATCGGTTGAGTGTGGGATCAACGGCGGCTGATTGACATAATCCAACGCCAGGCGATCCTGTTTTTTCGGCACCTGTTTAATCGTTGCCACCTCGTTGTTCGCTCCAATTTCCTGATCGCCGCGTAACGAGGTAACCTCGGCGAAGGCCGCAACGCTGACACCGGCCGCGAGCAGCACAGACACAACAAACTTACCCTTCATATTTGGCTCCAATTCTTGTTTTAAATTCCAATACCCTTTCGGAACAGACGTCGATGCAGCGCCCACAGCTGATGCAGTCCTGACTCATAACCCGGCGATCACCTTCCTTCAATGGTTGGCGCAATACCTCCGGCTCAGGACAAACATTGAAGCAATCCATACACTTGTTACACGCTTCCCGATTCGTTGCCGTTACCCTCATCAGGCTCTTACTACCTATGACCCCGTAGGCTGCACCAAGCGGACACAAATGCCCGCACCAGCCGTGTTCCACCAGCAACAAGTCCAGCAGGAACACCATCAGAATCAGGATCCAACCGGCTCCCATCCCGAATACCAGCCCCCGGTGCAACGCAGCAACAGGATCAATCCAGCTCCACAACACGGTGCCGGATACCGCACTCCCCAACAGCAATACTGCCAACAGCCAGTAACGCAAACGTGGCGACCAGCGATAACTCACTTTGATGCCCAGCTTTCGCCTTAACCAGGCTGCCAGATCAGTCACCATATTTAGCGGACAAACCCAACCGCAAAAAACACGGGGGCCAATAACGGCATAGAACACCACCACAATCAACCCGCCCACTAACGCAGTCAGCTCAGGCAGATGCCCGGACACCAGGGTTTGCAGCAACAACAATGGATCTGTCATCGGCACCGTATCGAACAGGGTGCTCGATGACAGGTTTCCCCGCAGTACTCCCAAGGTCGGTCCGGCCATAAACAGGCCGATAATCAACAACTGGCAACTACGGCGCAGCAGCAGAAAACGGTGTGCCCTCCACCAGCCCAGAGACTTAACAGCCGCTTTGCCAGCATCTTGAGCACGGTTTTTAGCAAAACGCTTAGCCATTATTGACCTCCCCCGGTGTTATCCGGCTGACGCACAGGCAGCTTGAGCTCTTCCGGTACCAGACTGCCGCCATGCTCGGCTTTTTCTTCCCAGCCCAGGCGGTAGTGCTGTCCCATCTGACCTTTCGCCAGTGCAGTCGGTACAACTTTGATTGCCGCTTCATCCAACACACAGGCCTGCTCGCATTTTCCGCAACCAGTACAGACATCGGAGTGCACGGTAGGTATGAACTTCGCGTGGTAGCCGGTTCGCTTGTTACGGATTGGCTCAAGCGTGATGGCTTCATCGATGAGAGGACAGACCCGATAGCAGACATCACAGCGCAATCCCAACCAGTTAAGGCAGGTTTCATGGTCAATCAGTACAGCCGTTCCCATCCGGGCATCATCAATATTAATGAGTGCCGGATCGAGAGCGCCGCTCGGGCAGGCAACAACACAAGGAATGTCTTCACACATCTCGCACGGTATTTGCCGCGCCGTGAAATACGGTGTTCCGGCAGCCACCGGCGACAGTAGCGTCGCCAGCTTCAATGTGTCGTAAGGACATGCCTGAACACACAAGCCACAGCGCAAGCAAGCCTGAAGGAAATCAGGCTCATCCAGCGCTCCGGGCGGGCGAACCGGCACACTGGCATCATCCGCCTGGCTCTGCCTGCTTTGCAGCCCCAGGACTGTTGCCGCAGTACCGACACCCACCGCAGTTCGCACCGCATCCCTTAAGAAGCGCCGCCGACTGTCTGACATATTTCCGCGCGGAGTCTTCATCACTCTGTTCCTAGTCCGTTACGCTTTAACCACTTTCACCGCACATTTCTTGAAGTCGGTTTCTTTGGAAAGCGGATCTGTCGCATCCAGTGTCAGCTTGTTTGTCAGCTGGCCGGCATCGAAGAACGGCATAAAGACCAGTCCCTGCGGTACCCGGTTACGACCACGAGTTTCAATATGGCTCAGAACCTCGCCGCGACGGGATACAATTTTGACCGCGTCACCACGACGTAAACCACGTTCTTTGGCATCCAGCGGATGCATGTACACCACAGCATCCGGATACGAACGGTACAACTCCGGCACCCGTCGGGTCATTGACCCGGTATGCCAGTGCTCCAAAACCCGTCCGGTCGACAACCAGAGGTCATATTCTTTATCCGGCGCTTCTGCAGGCGGCTCATAAGGCAGCGCGAAAATCACCGCTTTCTTGTCCGGCTTACCGTAGAAGGCAAATTCTTCCCCTTTATTCACATAAGGGTCATAGCCTTCGGAATAACGCCACAGGGTTTCCTTACCGTCGACGACAGGCCAGCGCAGGCCGCGAGACTGGTGATACATATCAAACGGGGCCAAATCATGAGCATGGCCGCGACCGAAATAGGCATACTCCTCAAACAGACCTTTCTGAACATAGAAGCCGAAGTGGCGAGATTCATCATTGAGCTGATCTGCAGCAAGTTCATCCAGACTGTATTTATCAACATTGCCGTTTTTGAACAGCACCTCGAACAATGTCTTACCTTTCAACTCTGGCTTTTTAGCAATCAGATCTGCCGGCCAGACTTCCTCTACCTTGAAGCGTTTGGAAAACTCCATCAGCTGCCATAGATCGGATTTCGCCTCTCCCGGCGCAGAAATCTGCTGGCGCCAGAACTGAGTACGGCGCTCGGCATTACCGTAAGCCCCTTCTTTTTCCACCCACATTGCGGTCGGTAGAATCAGGTCGGAAGCCATGGCAGTTACAGTCGGATAAGGATCTGAAGTGACAATAAAGTTCTCAGGATCACGGTACCCCGGCAGTCGTTCCTCATTAATATTCGGACCGGCCTGCATATTGTTGTTACACATTACCCAGTAAGCATTCAGCTTACGGTCTTTAAGCATTCGATCCTGAAGTACTGCGTGATAGCCAGGTTTCGGCGGAATCGTACCAGCCGGAATCTTCCACTTGGTTTCACACATTTCACGATGCTTAGGATTCATCACCACCATGTCTGCCGGCAGGCGGTGGGCAAACGTACCGACTTCACGCGCCGTACCACAGGCCGAAGGCTGACCGGTCAATGAAAACGGACCACAGCCGGGTTTAGAGATTTTCCCGGTCAACAAGTGAATGTTGTAAACCAGGTTATTAGCCCAGACACCACGGGTATGCTGGTTAAAGCCCATGGTCCAGTAAGAGACCACCTTTACATCAGGGTTAGCATACAGCTCAGCCAGTTCATTGAGCTGGTCAACCGGCACGCCGGACAGCTCGGAGGTATATTCAGCGGTATAGGTAGAAACGAACTTGGCATATTCATCAAACGTCATCGGCGATGACTTCTTGCTGCCCGGATTCTTGGCCGCTTTTTCCAGCGGATGGGTCGGACGCAAACCATAGCCGATATCCGTGTCGCCCTTGCGGATATTGACGTGCTTTTCGAGGAACGCCTTATCTACCTTGTTGTTGGAAATAATGTAATGGGCGATGAAGTTAAGAATGGCAAGATCCGTCTGCGGGGTGAAAATGATCGGATTATCTGCCAGCTCGTAACTGCGATGAGTAAAGGTCGACAGCACAGCTACTTTCACTTTATCTGACGACAAGCGACGGTCTGTCAGTCGGGTCCATAGAATCGGGTGCATTTCGGCCATGTTGGAGCCCCACAGCACAAAGGCATCGGCATGCTCCAGATCATCGTAGCAACCCATCGGCTCGTCCATACCGAACGTACGGCCAAAACCGACCACCGCCGACGCCATACAGTGGCGGGCATTGGGATCAATGTTGTTAGAGCGGAATCCAGCTTTATACAGTTTCGCCGCCGCATAGCCTTCCCATACCGTCCACTGACCGGAACCGAACATACCGACAGATGTCGGCCCTTTTTCTTTCAGTGCCTGCTTAAACTTGTCGGCCATCACATCGAAAGCCTCATCCCAGCTGACCGGGGTAAATTCGCCGTCTTTGTCATACACCCCGTCGGTCTTGCGCAACAACGGCTGAGTCAGACGATCTTTACCGTACATGATTTTGGGCAAGAAATAGCCCTTGATGCAATTCAGTCCTTTGTTAACGGGCGCATCCGGGTCCCCCTGCGAGGCAACAACCCGACCATTCTGGGTACCGACCAGCACACTACAACCTGTTCCACAGAAACGGCACGGGGCTTTATCCCACTTCACTTCCTTGTCTTCGCCAGCAGCACGGGCAACAGACACAGGTATCGTCAGCCCTGCGGCCGTCGCTGCGGCCGCTGCTGCATTGGCCTTTAAGAAACTACGTCTACTGACTTTCATTATTTGCTTCCTTCAGCTCAGATGTTCCATCTTCCTGGTGATACACCAAAGTGACGGCAATAACGCCGGGCAATAATTGGATTTGTTTAAAGCGTTCAGCCAGCCCGTCCTTGCTATCCCCTTCCAGCACCACCACCATTTTTCCTGCTTCATTGCATACTGGTACTTCTGCTCCCTCCAGCTTTTCAATTGCCAGCTTGACCGATCCCGTCTGTTCCGGTGCGGTTAACACAACCAGGCTGCAGACTTGGTATTCATCCATTGATAAAACTCCCTTTTTATCTTTCAGGCTTCCACCAGCTAAAATTCGTAAACCTTGAAAAACAGGCACTTAAAAACACAAACTTGTTTTTATTCTTTTCTCTTATATTCAAGCTGGTTAGCCATCAATTAGCTTCTAATACACACATAAAAAACAGGGCTTAATCTATTGTTAATACCAATAATTCCCCCTGTGCATACCTCTAAAGGGGTAATAGTGAATTCCATTGATACAGGTCAAAAAACCAGCAACATTGAATTCACATTTCGATAAAAAAATAAATAGCGATCGTTATGCAATAAGGGCTGGTTCAGAATGAATTAATTCAGCGTTTTTAGTTATGCTAAAAAGCCTGATGATATAGAAGAAGGGAGACTGGAATTGCGGGTTATATTGACGTTATATTTCTTTTACCCTTAAGGAAGGTACAAGTTATTTTATAAAAAGAAATGAATAAAGAGCAGGCTTCTTATTATTTAAAAGTTATTAAAACCATTAAATAATAAGAAACCTGCCCGAACTTTATAATCTGAATCCAGCTTATAGAAATTAAATTCCTATAAGCTGCTATCCATTAATTATTTTGCTTGTGGAAGAGTACCTTCACCGTTAGATACAACAGCATCGATTTGTACTAGCGCATCCATCTCGATTTGAGAAACACCGACTACAGTGCGAGCTGGCAGGTCACCCTGGAAGAAAGTAGTGTAAACATCGTTGATTGCATCGATATCAGCAACATCTTTAAGGTGGATGTTGATTTTAACGATATCGTCCATTACGTGGTCAACACTTTCAACAATAGCTTTGATGTTCTTCAGACATTGCTCTGCTTGCTCTTTAGCACCGCCAGCAACGATTGCATTTGTAGCTACGTCAACCGGAAGCTGAGCTGCGATGTGGTTGTAGTGAGAGAAAGCAACAGTTTGTGTGTGTAGCGGGCTACGTGGTGCTGCGTCAGTGTTGTTAGCACGAATTACGATGTTGTGACGATCTTCAACTTCTTGTGGCGGTGTGCCGTCGCCGTGAGATACAGAAGCATCGATTTGTACCAATGCGCCCATTGGAAGTGCGTCTGCAGCAATGATAGAGCGTGCTGGTACGTAAGCTACAGTGCGAGCGATAGCTGAATCAGGGAAGAATGTTGAGTAAACTTCGTTCACTGCATCAACGTTTGCTAGATCGCTCAGGTACAGGTTGATTTTAACGATGTCATCGAAAGGCACGTCGATGCTTTCTAGGATCGCTTTCATGTTTTTCAAACACTGAGCTGTTTGCTCTTTCACGCCACCCTCAACAATTGCGCCAGTTTTAGGGTCAACTGGAAGCTGTGCTGAGATGTTGTTGTAGTGAGAGAAAGCAACAGTGTGTGATGCTAGTGCATTTTTAGGTGCATTCTCAGTGTTGCGAGTTAGTTTTACTAGTGGGCAAGGATCTTGAGGAGCAGTACCTTCACCGTTAGAGATAAGTGCATCCATTTGAACCAATGCATCGCTCATAGGCAGCGCAGCAACTTGAACTACGGTACGAGTTGGGATCAGGTTGTCGAAGAAAGTTGCGTAAACTTCATCAACGGCTTCCATGTCTGCGATGTCTTTTAGGAACACGTTGATTTTAACAACGTCATCCATCACATGGTCAATGCTTTCAACAATGGCTTTAATGTTAGTCAAACATTGTTTTGCTTGTTCTTTTACGTCACCAACAACGATTTCGCCTGTTTTAGGATCTACAGGCAGTTGTGCAGAAAAGTTATTGTAGTGAGAAAAAGCAACTGTTTGAGATGATAGTTCGCTTTTTGGTGCGTTTTCGGTGTTACGAGAAACTTTAATGATACCGGCAGCCATGTCGATATTTTCCTTATATGTAGTACAGAGATAATTATTTATCTTTAATAGGTTTTATTTGAATGAATAACGAAACTGGCGCAATGGTAAGGGAATTTATTTGGAGTGAATGTGACACGTATCAAAACATTTTTTCACTAAAAGTGAATCAAAACAGGATAAATAGTCACTTTACGATTAATTATCCACAAAATTATTAATAATCGGGCTGTAACAACATTTTATTTTTGCGATTGATTCGTCAATTGTGAATATAATCTCAGTGAGTTAATTGCTCAATTTGCTGAATTTCATCCAATTCTGATAACTTGGTCACAACAAGTTCATTTAAATTCAAGCAGGCGCTCAATTGATGCGCCGTTTATTTCGTTATAAATGCATAAATTCCCGTCAAGCTTTAATAGTGCTGTCCAATTGCAAGATTTGGCTATGCTGCACCTGCCATGCTGTCATATGGTTCATGAACCACAGCTAATAACAGAGCTCTTTTTTGCGACCTAGCCACTGGATCTGAAATCGATTTCGCGCCGATAATCACAGCCTCATCAAATATAAAAATACGCCGAACCAATCAACGGCGAATAATTCAATAACAAAGGATGAGGACATGATTTCTGTCGCCCTGGTCGATGACCATATTATGGTGCGTTCCGGCTTTGCCCAATTGCTTAATGTCGAACAGGATATAGAAGTAAAAGGCGAATTCAGCTCAGCAAAAGAAGCTTATGCCACCCTTTCACGCACTGATATTGATGTTGCGGTGATAGACATTTCCATGCCGGACGAAAGCGGGCTGAGCCTGCTGGAGCGCCTGCGAAAGAACAACCCCGCTTTTCGGGCTATTTTTCTCAGCATTTACGATTCAGCCTCTTTTGTCAGTAAGGCCATTGAAGCCGGAGCCAGCGGCTATCTGTCTAAGCGTTGCGGCCCCGGTGAACTGGTGACCGCAATCCGGACCGTCGCCGCCGGAGACCGTTATCTGTGCGCAGATGCCCTCTTTAACCTCAGTAATGCACCGACTGCACCGAAAGAACTGGATGAACTGACCAAACGGGAACGGGAAGTATTCGATCTGCTCGTCCAGGGCAAAGGGGTCAAAGAAGTTGCTGCCGAACTGACTATCAGTCATAAAACCATTCATGTTCACCGTGCCAATATCCTCGGCAAACTCGGCCTGTCGAACAATGTTGAACTCATTCGCTACGCCTTGCAGCACAAATTGCTGGTTGAATAATGACGACTGAAAACCAAATTTCCGGCAACTGTTTTTCTTATGCCTTTGCCTCTGTTCTTTTTACCATTAGCTGGTTTTGTTTGTGGAGCATCAGCAATTATCTCTCCCCGGATCTGCTATTGGCCGCTTTGTTTCTTCCCGCAGGATTAAAGCTGGCAGTACAGGTGCTGACTCCGCGCAGATTCTGGTTGCTGTTTCTTGGCTGCGAGCTGACCATCAGCGGCTGGCTTCTCTCTATTCTCGACAGCCAGCCCCATGACCAGCTTCTGTTCCTCACACCTTTTATCGGTTATTTCCTGATCCTGCCTTTTTCCGGAGTCTGGCAACAGCTAAAAACATACTGGCAGCGATTACTGGCACTTATCGGACTGGTTCTGGTTCATGGAATGGCAATCGGCCTGATAACAATGCTGCTCAGCAAGCCCATGAGTCTTCCGGCCGGTTATGTCTTTTCTGCCACTATTACCGCAATTACCGGCGGGATCTTGTTAGTTCCGTTTTGCTACCTGCTTTATGACTACCTCAACAAAACCTGGCTGCCACTGACGCCTACTCTGATCCACCAGGAAATAACCATTCGTCCGTCAGCCCTGCTGTGGTCTATCGGCTTTTTCACTATCGGGCTTATCGCCGAACTGACTTTCCTTGAACAGCTTGAACCTCTGGTATTGCTGATCATGCTGCTGCCCAATATCTTCATGGCCTACCGCTACGGCTGGCAGGGCGGTGTGTTGGCGGCAGTGATGAACAGTATCTTGCTTACCAGTGCCCGCCAGCTGTCCGGTGCATTTTCCAGTGACATGGAGCTGAAAGTCTTTATCACCACTCAAGCCCTGGTTGGCTTGGGTCTTGGCATTGCCATCAGTCGTCAATACCTGCTTGCACAGCAATTACAAATGGTAAACAGCGAGCTGGCCCGAGAGTTAGACAATAAACAGCAACTCGCCCGCCAATTGGTAAAGGTTGAAGAAGATATCCGCAAATCCGTTGCCCGCGAACTACATGATGAGATCGGTCAGAACATCACAGCCATTCAGATCCAGGCGATGCTGGCCGACCGCACTACACAGGAAGACAACACCAAAAACATTGCCGAAGCGATTCACTCGCTTTCAATGCGGATACACCGTTCTACCCGCCAGTTGCTCACGCAGTTGCGACCGCAAATCCTTGATGAACTTGGACTGGAAAATGCCCTGCGCCAGTTGGCTCAGGAAATGAAATTTGCCGAACGCCAAATCGACTTCCAGCTCAATATCGGTATTGCCAACCATAAACTCGATGACATTACCGCTGTCACCCTGTACCGCATCATCCAGGAACTGCTCAATAACGTCAGCAAACACGCCAACGCCACCTCGGTCCATCTCAGCCTGATGCCCGGCTCCACCTTCAGTCTGGAGTTACGCGATAACGGCTGTGGCCTGCCGCAGGACTGGCGCAGCAAAGGACAGGGACTCAGGGGAATCGAAGAGCGGGTCAGCGCACTGGGCGGCAGTTTTTCCATTCAGTCAGGAAACGGCACCCGGTTTATTGTTAACTTGCCCACAAAAATACCAAGCAGTGAAGGTAACTAGGAATTTTTCCTAGGTAATTAAAATCCTGTCTCATTCATTTCTCCATTCATTTACTTACTATCTATTCAGCAACAGGGAGAACACACCGTCATGATGGGCTTTCTGACATCAGCTCAACCCGCGCAAACGATAACGGATAAACAGCGGATTGATGCCACTTACCAGCACTGGCGGCTGCATTTGATGTTCTCGATGTATATCGGGTACGGGGTATTTTATTTCACCCGAAAAAGCCTGAATTTCGCCATGCCGGCTATGCTGGCGGATCTCGGTCTGACTCACTCCGATATCGGTTTTCTCGGCACCCTGTTTTACATCACTTACGGAATTTCAAAATTTATTTCCGGCATGGTGAGTGACCAGTCCAATCCAAGTTATTTCATGGGGCTGGGACTAATGGCAACCGGGCTGATTAATATCTGCTTTGGTATGAGTTCCTCACTGGCGGTATTCGCAGTGCTCTGGACTTTAAATGCCTTTTTTCAGGGCTGGGGCTGGCCGCCCTGTGCCAAATTGCTCACTACCTGGTACTCACGTTCCGAACGGGGTTTCTGGTGGTCGATATGGAACACCTGCCACAACTTAGGTGGTGCGCTGGTTCCGCTGTTTATCGGCTTTGCCGCCCTCAACTGGGGCTGGCGTTACGGATTTATCATCCCGGGAACGATCGGGATCATGGTTGGACTGATGCTCTGTTTCCATATGCGGGACAAGCCTTCCACCATGGGGCTGCCAACCGTCGGGCAATGGCGCAACGATGAGCTAGAGCTGCAACAGGAACAGGAAGGAAAAGGGCTCAGTTTCCGCCAGATCCTGGCTACATATGTAGTCGGCAATAAATACATCTGGCTGCTGTGCAGTTCTTATTTGCTGGTCTATGTGGTGCGGATTGCCGTCAATGACTGGGGCAACCTGTACCTGACCGAACGCCACGGTTTCGACCTGCTGACCGCCAATACGGCAGTCTCTATGTTTGAGGTCGGCGGCTTTCTGGGGTCACTATTTGGCGGCTGGGGTTCAGACCGTTTCTTCCGCGGTAACCGGGCACCGATGAACCTGATTTTTGCACTGGGGATTTTTATTTCCGTAGCAGCATTATGGCTTACACCGATGGACAACTTTGCCGTACTGTCAGGATGCTTCTTCGCGATCGGTTTTTTTGTCTTCGGACCACAAATGATGATTGGAATGGCTGCCGCCGAGTGTTCGCACAAAGATGTCGCGGGCACCGCCACCGGGTTTGTCGGCCTGTTCGGCTACCTTGGTGCAGCACTGGCCAGTTATCCGGTATCACTGATTATCGAACAATTTAGCTGGGAAGGTTTCTTCAGCGTTATCACTCTGGCCGCCGCTTCTATCGGCCTGCTGATCCTGCCTTTCATCAAAGCACAACAGCGAACTGTAGCTGCGTTATAGCATTCAGGGCTTTCTTTCCTCCAGCCGCTACCGTTTCGCCTGCGAATAAAGATTTACCGCAAGGTGGCGGTAAAAGCCCGGTGTTTCCTACCTGTGAACTCTGACATCGGGCTCCAATAAAAAGCAGAGGAAATAATAATGAAAGCAAAAACTAAACGCAGCCTGCTTGCAGCCTGCATTCTTGGTTCAGCCATGGCAGCTCCCCAGGTTATGGCAGAAGGCCGTCTGGTTGTTTACTGCAGCGCAACCAACGCCATGTGTGAAGCTGAAACCAAGGCATTTTCTGAAAAGTATGACGTGAAAACTTCGTTTGTCCGTAACGGTTCGGGCAGCACCCTGGCAAAAATCCAGGCCGAAAGAAAGAATCCCCGCGCTGATGTCTGGTACGGCGGCACCCTGGATCCACAGTCACAGGCTGGTGAAATGGATCTGCTGGCTGCCTATAAGTCGCCTGAGCTGAACAACATCATGGAGAAATTCCGCGATCCGGCCAAACGCAAAGGCAACTACTCCTCTGCTGTTTACATGGGCATCCTTGGTTTCGGCGTCAACACCGAACGCCTTGCTGAAAAAGGCCTGCCAATTCCAAGTTGCTGGAATGACCTGACCAAACCTGAATACAAAGAAGAAATCCAAATCGCTGACCCGCAGAGCTCTGGTACGGCCTACACCGCACTGGCTACTTTCATCCAGCTTTGGGATGAAGACAAGGCGTTTGATTACTTCAAGAAACTCGACAAAAACATTTCGCAGTACACTAAATCCGGTGTGACACCTTCCCGTAACTCTGCACGCGGTGAAATTGCTATCGGTATCGGCTTCCTGCATGACTACTCGCTGGAACAGTCTAAAGGTGCCCCTCTGGAGCTGATTTCTCCATGTGAAGGTACTGGTTACGAAATCGGCGGCGTCAGCATCATCAAAGGTGCCCGCAACATGGACAACGCCAAACTGTTCGTTGACTGGGTACTGTCTAAAGAAGGCCAGCAGTTGGCATGGCAGAAAGGTAAATCATTCCAGATCCTAACCAACACCACCGCAGAGCAGTCTCCTAACGCCCTGGATCCAAGCAAGCTTTCGCTAATCAACTATGACATGGAAACTTACGGCTCTTCCGATGAGCGTAAGCGTCTGATCAATAAGTGGGTTAACGTCGTCAAGATGGGCGAATAACCGCCAGCCTCACCCGAAATATGAGCAGCTGACAGCAGCTGCTCATTGCTCCACACGAGAAGTACAAGATGATTTCTTGGGGCTTCGTGCACCCTGAAATCAGCAACACACCAACAAATATAATTGGTATCCAACAATGAATGACTTAGCCGCTGACATCCCGTCAAGACAGCTCCAAAGTTCAGAACGGCGTGATCCGGTGTTTTACTGGCTTATTGCGTTAGTCGGGGCTTTCGTGCTCCTGCCTGCTTTTACCCTTGATTACGGCCTGTTCGAGTCCACTCCGCAAGAGTTCAGGGACGCCATGGGCTGGAGCGGCATGAACATCGCGTGGCTATGGTTCAGCCTGCCGCTGGTACTGCTGCTGCGCCCGCTTCAACCACAAAATAAATACGCCAGAACCCGCCATAAGTTTGATATCGGCTATGCCGGATTCTGCATGCTCTTCACCCTGATGTCTTCCTGGTATACCGGTCAGGGCATGGGCTATGCGTGCATCATTTTGTTCATCGCTCTCGGCAGTATCATGACCCTGGCTCTGGCTCGGCTTGAATACCTTGGCGGCGATGTCTTTGTTATCGGTGCGCTGGTCAGCATTGTTTCGCTGATCACTATCTTTATCATTTACCCGAGTATTGCCATTTTCGTCCCGATGTTCGAAGACGAAATGGGCAACTTCGTAATGTGGCAGTTTGTCGATATCCTGACCCGGCCGCAGATTATTCAGATCATCCTGAACTCTATAACCCTGGGTACATCAGTCGGTATCACCGCCACTTTCTTTGGCTTGATCTTTGCCATCTATACCACCCGTATCGCCAAGCGTTCAGCATTCATCGCCCGGATCTTTTCCATCCTGCCGATTGTTACTCCGCCGTTTGTAGTCGGCCTGGGTGTTACCCTGATGCTTGGCCGTTCCGGCTATATCACAGAGCTGATGGTTGACTGGTTCGGGCTACAACACACCAACTGGCTTTACGGTTTTACCGGCATCTGGATGGCTCAAGTTCTGGCTTTCTCGCCGATGTCATTTATGATCCTCGACGGTGCGATGAAATCACTGCACCCGTCGCTTGAAGAAGCGTCTTATACCCTGCGTGCCAACCGCTACCAAACCTTCTTCAAAATCGTGATGCCGCTGCTGAAACCGGCGCTGGCTAACTCGTTCCTGATCATCTTTGTCCAGTCGCTGGCCGACTTCAGTAACCCGCTGGTACTTGGCGGCAGCTTTGACGTGCTGGCAACCCAAATCTACTTCTACATTGCAGGCGCACAGTTAGATTACGCTTCCGCCAGTACGCTGGGCGCGGTTCTGCTGCTGTTCTCACTGGCTATTTTTGTGGTTCAGTACGTCTGGATCGGCAAGCGCTCTTACGTCACCATCTCGGGTAAATCTTACCGCGGTGATGTCCAGCCGCTGCCAACAACACTAAAACACGGTGTCACCGGTGTGCTGTATTTCTGGATGGCCTTTAATGTCCTGCTCTACGGCAGCATCGTTTACGGCAGCTTCACGGTGAACTGGGGTGTGGATTACAGCCTGACGCTGGATAACTACATGAACCTGTTCGGCTTGGGAATGGGCGAAGGTGCCTGGCCATCGCTGATAACCACCATGACCTACGCCGGTATTGCCGCGCCGATCACCGCTCTGTTCGGCCTGCTGATTGCCTATATCGTGGTGCGCCAACAGTTCCACGGCAAGAAAGTGATCGAATTTGCCACCATGCTCTGCTTTGCCGTTCCGGGCACGGTTGCCGGGGTATCCTATATCCTGGCGTTCAACGATGCGCCAGTTTACCTCACTGGCACCGCAGCGATCGTGGTGATCTCAATGGTAATGCGTAACGTTCCCGTGGGTATTCGTGCCGGGGTGGCCGGACTGGGCCAGTTGGATAAATCATTGGATGAAGCGTCACTCAGCCTGCGCGCTAACTCGTTCAAGACCATTATCCATATCCTGATCCCGCTGTTGCGTCCGGCAATTCTGTCGACGCTGATTTACAGCTTCGTCCGGGCGATGACAACCGTCAGTGCCATTATCTTCCTGGTTACGCCGGAAACCCGTGTAGCAACCTCATACATCCTGAACCGGGTTGAAGACGGTGAATACGGGATTGCTATCGCCTACGGCTCAATCCTGATTTTCGTGATGCTTGGCATCATCCTTACTTTTGATTTCCTTGTCGGCGAAGCCCGTGTTTCCCGCTCAAAAGCCAACAACCAAGAATAAAACTGGAGAACTTCCTCATGGCAAACGACAACTTTGTAGTACTAAAAAATGTCTGCAAGCGCTTTGGTGATAACACGGTCATTGGCAACCTTGATCTAGAAATCAAAAAAGGCAGTCTGGTTACCCTTCTCGGCCCTTCCGGCTGCGGTAAAACCACTGTGCTTCGACTGGTAGCCGGTCTGGAAAAACCCACCAGCGGGCAGATCTTTATCGATGGCGAGGATGTCACCAATACATCAATCCAGCACCGTGACATCTGTATGGTGTTCCAGTCCTATGCCCTGTTCCCGCATATGTCGCTACACGACAACGTCGGCTACGGGCTGAAGATGCTCAAGCTTCCGGCGGATGAGATCAAACAACGGGTAGATGAAGCCCTAAAGCTGGTTGACCTAGAGGGGATGGGCGATCGCTTTGTAGACCAGATTTCTGGCGGCCAGCAACAACGCGTCGCTCTGGCACGAGCACTGGTACTGAAACCTAAAGTGCTGCTTTTCGATGAACCCCTGAGTAACCTTGATGCCAACCTGCGTCGTAATATGCGGGAAACGATCCGCGAACTGCAGCAAAGATTCAACATCACATCGTTATATGTTACCCATGACCAGACTGAAGCCTTCGCGGTTTCTGATACGGTTATCGTGATGAAAGACGGCGATATCATGCAGCAGGGTTCACCGGATGAGCTTTACAAGTCACCAGCATCGATGTTTATGGCTAACTTTATGGGTGATGCCAACATTTTCTCCGGCTATTACGACGGTGAACATATTGAGATTAACGGCTACCGGATTCCAGCAGATCCAAAAGTGGTGGAAGGCAAACTGAAGGGCAGCTATCAGGTCGGTATTCGTCCTGAAGCTATTTTACTGGCCCATGAAGGTGAACCTTGTCAGCAATGCGTAGTTGAAAGCGCAGTATACATGGGATCTATGTATGAAGTGTCAGTACGCTGGCATGATCAACAGCTTCTGCTGCAACTGAATTCGTCTCAGTTCAATGCCAACCTGGCCGATCACGCATACCTGACAATCAACCCGACCAACCTGTTCCTTCTGGCGGATTAACGTCTTTTAACTCCAACCTCTGCGGCCCCGATATCCTCTCTGAAAGAAAGGTTTCGGGGCCTTTCTTTTGGTTCTTCAAATTCCCAAAAGAAGCAAAGTAAGATCCTCATACCACAATCCCTTGCTGTCTTTGATAAAATCATTCTCCATTACAAATAAGAACAATAACTCAGCAAGGACAGTTACAGTGAGCCAGTCAGCATCAGCCGGTAAAACGGTTCTTTCTCAAACGCCGAACTTGTCGCAAATTAATGTATTCCCCGTCAAGTCTGTCAGCGGACTCAGCCTGTCGCAAAGTTGGGTCGAAAAACAGGGATTATGTTTCGATCGTCGCTTTATGGTGGCAAAAAAAGACGGCAGCATGATTACTGCACGCAAGTACCCACAATTGGTCAAAGTCAGTGCAACACTTCAGCATAATGGCCTGACCCTAAGCTTTCCCGGTATGTCGCCACTCATCCTGAAATATGCAGAATTCTCTATGAATGAAGCTGATGCCACAGTATGGAGCGACACTTTCAGCGCTTACACCACATCATCAAAAGCTGATGCCTGGTTCAGCCATGTTATGGATGAAGACGTACGCCTGCTCTACACTGGCGAGCAATCCAACCGTGTTCGCAGCAAGATCCAGCAAAATGTCAGCTTTGCCGATGGTTATCCGCTGTTAGTGATTAGCCAGGCTTCGCTGGATGCGCTGAATGAACGCAGCATGGAACAGCACACCATGGATCAGTTCCGTACCAACCTGGTCGTTTCCGGCACTGAAGCTTTCGCCGAAGACAGTTGGAAACGCATCCGTATCGGTGAAGTCGAGTTTGAAGCGATTAAACCCTGTGCTCGTTGTATCCTGACCACAGTTAACCCGGAGACCGGTGAACCGCACCCGCTCAAAGAGCCGTTGGTGACCTTATCGAAATTCCGCGCTGACAAGTCGGGTGATGTTTTCTTCGGCCAGAATCTGGTTGCCCTGAATGAAGGTGTGATCAAAGCCGGCGATAAAGTTGAAGTTCTGGAAACCAAAACAAAAGAAGTCTACGAAGATAACGGTGATGAAAAACTGACACTAACCTGTGTTGAACGTGAAGACATTGCCCGAGATTTCTGCACTTTCTGGCTAGAACCGACCAAACAACAGTCCATGCCAACCTACCAGCCGGGGCAGCACCTGCCGCTTCAGTTAGAAATCAACGGTGAGTATGTAGCCCGTCGCTACACCCTGTCTTCCAGCCCGTCACGTCCGGGACGTTATGCGATTTCGGTTAAGCGCATTGATGATGGCCGGGTGTCGAACTGGCTGCACGATAACCTGCAGGTTGGCGATACTTTAGTTGCTGAGAAGCCGGATGGCAGTTTCCATCTTGGTCTGCATACCGACAAGTTACTCCTGCTTTCTGCCGGCAGCGGTATTACACCGATGATCTCTATGCTTCGCTACCTCGCTGATCACGACAAGGTCCGCGATGTAGTATTCCATCACCAATGCCGCAGTCAGGCTGATATCCCATACCGGGAAGAGCTGGCAAATCTTGCCGCTCAGTACCCGCAGCTTAAAGTTATCTTTGTGCTTAGCCGACCAGAAGCCGACTGGGACGGACTGACCGGAAGGCTTAGTGAGAGTCAGCTAAAGTACATTCCATCCCTGGCAGAACGACAGGTCTTTGTCTGTGGCCCGGATGCCTTTATGACTGAAGCAAAAACATTGCTGCTTAACACTGGTCTTCCTGAGGCTAACTACCATCAGGAAGCATTCGGCCCGATAAAAGGCAATACTGAACAGGCAACCCAAAGCGTTACCATTAGTGTTGATGGCAACCTTTTCCAGGGCGACAACCAGAAAACACTGCTGGAACAGGCAGAAGATGCTGGTCTTACCATTGCCAATAGCTGCCGTGCCGGCTTCTGTGGTGCATGTAAAGTCACGCTTGAGTCTGGTGAAGTGGAGCAACCGGATGTGCCAGCCCTGCTTCCGGGAGAAAAAGAAGAAGGCAAGGTATTGGCTTGCTGCTGCATCCCTAAAACGGATGTAGAAGTGAGATCCTAGGTTCGAAGAGAATTATGAAGCTCCTCTTCAACAAAAAAGAAGAGGAGCTAAATACCAACTGTCAGCTTTCAATTGCCTTACGGATAAAGCCGTTATTGTTGGCCAGCAGTGATTTAGCTTCACCAGCAGACAGCTGAGCCAGGATCATCACAATAGCGGTCTTACAATGACCGTTACAAGCCACCAGCGCGGTTTCTGCTTCTTCGCGGCTGCACTCGGTGGCTTCCATTACAATCTTCTTTTGTCGCTCAACAAGTTTGGCATTGGTGGCCTCAACATCAACCATCAAATTGCCGTACACTTTACCGATACGGATCATCGCCCCACTTGTTAGCATATTCAGCACCAGCTTCTGTGCCGTCCCAGCCTTCATACGCGAAGACCCCGTCACCACTTCAGGGCCAACGATCGGAGTAATACTGATATCTGCCAGTTCAGTCATCGCACTTTGCGGATTACAACTGATACACCCCACGGTTGCACCGAGAGATTTTGCGTACTCCATTGCCCCCAACACATAAGGCGTCCGACCACTGGCGGCAATACCGACCAGAACATCATTATGATTGAAATCTAGCGTCTTAAGATCGTCTGCGCCCAACTCCCGGTTATCTTCGGCATTTTCCACCGCTTTGAAAATCGCCGGATGACCGCCAGCGATCAAGCCGATAACCTGCTCTGGCTTAGTGCCATAAGTAGGCGGGCACTCACTGGCATCCAAAATACCCAATCGACCGGATGTTCCGGCACCACTGTAGATCAATCGTCCACCTTTCTGAAAAGCTGCCGCAATCACATCAACTGCCAGGGCGATTTGCGGTAATACCTGTTCTACCGCCAACGCGACCTTTTTATCTTCCTCATTGATGACCTTTAGCATCTCAATTGTCGAGAGTGTATCGATTTGCTGGCTGGCGGCATTACGGCTTTCCGTTACCATGTTGGATAGATCAATTTTCATCGGGATCCGGACTCGTGATTTCTGACTGGTTTTCATTGTAATGGATAAGAGAAAACGAGGATATAAAACAAAATTACATAGCCAAAACAGAAAAGCCCCCGCTTTTTATTGCAAGGGCTGATTTCACAATGAGTTATCAGGGTGATTTAGTGCTTTGATTTGATCCAGTTTTCAATGCTGGTCTGAACCACTTCCATAGGCTGATCACCATACTTCAACAGTTGATCATGGAATTCTGCCCACTCAAAATCATTACCCAGCTCAGACTTAGCTTTATCAAGCATTTCCTTAATCACCAGATAGCCAGATTTATAAGACACGGCCTGACCGACATAAGCCGCATAACGAAAGCTTTCAGATTCAATATCACCTGTACCTAAAGCTGAGTTACTTCTCATGTATTTACGCGCTTCCTGAATACTCCAGCCTTTAGCATGAATACCAGTATCAACGGCTAGGCGCATATTACGTAACTGGGCTTCGTTCAGACTACCGAAATATTGCAGCGCATTACACTCTTCAGCATTGTTGTAAATACCGCCCTGGAAAGAAGAATAATCAAGGTCTTCTTTACACATGCCGGTACCGTTAACAAATGTCGGCTTACCATTGGCATCTAACTCACCATAGATACCCATTTCCAGTCCCAGCCATTCAGTGTAAAGCGCCCACCCCTCTGCATAGGCGGTGTAACTGACATCTTTGATGTAATCGGGCTTATTCGCTGGTGGATACTCAAGCGAGTAAGCATTCTGGAAGTGATGACCCGGTGCAGCCTCATGCAGGAGCAGAGTCGAAACATTCCACTTCTGCAAACTGTAGTCAGGGTTTGTATTGAGGTTAAACTCGTTTTGACCGTAGGATGCGACCCCTTCATATAGTTCGCCATCTGCCGGAATTGGCACAATGCTGTAATCAGTTTCTATCGGTTTAAAGTATCGGGCAACCACATCATTGGCATCGTTCTTGAATTTATAGTAGTCCGTCAAAGCCGCTTCACAGGCCGAGAGGTCCGATGCAGTTTTACAGGCTTCAGCGTGCACAGTACCAGAAATCGTCCGACCATCACGGCCATAAAAGAACTGTTGGCTATTAAGGAAAGCGAAAAATGCTGTCAAATCAATGTTGCCGTCAGCATCTTCCAATACAAATGTCTTCTTACTTACAACTCCTTTGTCATCGCGCCAGTCAGCTTCAACTGTTTTACCGCGATTTTTAACAAGGATCCTGGCTACACGTTCCATTTCAGCTTTGGCGTCAGCAACCAAATCTTCACCCAGTCGATTGAGCTCCATCGCAGACTTCCCGGTCGTACTATTTCGATCCAGATGCCACTGATACCAGGCCTGCCCATTAGGCAAATCACCCCAGCCAATATTGCGATCATCCAAACTGCCCACACCTCGAGCCGCTGTCATGTAATCGCCTTTCAGGTAGGTAATCAACTCAGTAGTCGCTCTGACTGCATCACCCACAGCCAGCTCATATTCTTTGTAGAATTCAGTGTCATAGCCGGTATGCGTTTTAATATCAGCCAGCCCTTTTTTCAACATCTGATAATCATGAGCTGCAACTGATTCCTCAGTACTTGTCACCAATCTTTCAGTTAACACTTTCGGTAACTGAGCATGTTCAATCTGCCCCATCGAATACTGAGCATGGAGGTTATTAACCCAGGCGGTAAATTCACGCACTACCTGAATGTGCTGCTGATAATCTTCTAGCTTGTTCTGTTTATCTCCGGCATATTCGGCATTCCATTTGATGTAGTTATAAAAATGGGTGATCGGAATAGCGAAATTACCAAACCGGGTATTAGGCAGTGATGCACCGCGAATTGCGATATTGCGGTCGAAACGGAAAGTATCGTAATAAATCTTATCTTCATCAGATAAAGAATCACGATTAATAGATTCCAGCTTATCAAGATATAAACGATCGACAGCCTGGCGTGATGATGCCATCTGATCATTTATTTGACCGAAGCTTGTACTATCCAATGTATCCATTGCCTTTTGGTAATCAGAAAATACTGTTCGCATCGCGACAGAAGCATCTGTAGTTACTTTCGGCTGCTCAATAACATTCGTTGTTTCATCATTACAACCAGCCAGTGCTGTAATTGCGAATAATGCTATTGCCAATGGTGATTTACGCATATCACTGCCTTTCATTGAAATTCCCTCTTATGTGATTTTTAGATCGTATATTTTTGATAAACAGGAAGTTACAGGAGAAAGACTAAGCAATTATCAACAGACATTTTGTGAAAATGCTCACGGGCTACTTAGCGCGACCAATTATGCACAAAATGCATATTAAAAATAAGAGCTGCTTTATGCAAGGCATTGAAGTAAAAAGACTATTTTTCAAAAGCCATATGAATAAACGAGTGTGGTTAGGTGAATAATATAAATTATTTATGAACACAGTAATTTTGATTTCCTGACAGAAGATCTAAGTTTGCTTATTAACTGTGAACTCAATTGCGATATTTTTTCACTACCATGAATAACTGAAATAAAAAAGCCTGACCGAAGTCAGGCTATCGCAAATAATATATTTATAACTGTATCATTATTTTTTCAGCGTATAAGCATCAGCTAACTCGTCGGTCACTCGCTGACCATCTTTATCTAATCTGAACAGTTGATTTTCAGCAACAAAGTATCGCACAGCATCTTCACTGTCGCTTGGAACAGCGATAGCATTTCCGGCAGCATTCCAGTTAAATTTACCTTCAGTTTTAAACTCACCGTCTTTCTTGCCAATGTATTTTTCATTCAGCATGTAAGTGCCATCTAGCCTTAATTCCAGCGTTGTCTCAATGCCGCTGCAATCAGCACAAGGCAGAGTGCCATGGTATACGCCATTCCAATCCAGAGAATTTCGGGCATTATGCGCAGTATCGACAGATATCAACTGCTCAACCTGCGGCTGGTTTTCAGTTACCACCTGCGTGTCTGCATGGCTTTGTGATGCCAAATCGACAGAGCCCTGTTGGTCACAACCTGCAATCGCGAATCCGGCTATGACCAGTGCAAGAAATAGTTTATTCATGGTAACTCCTGACAAAATCTCAATCGAACAAGGTACGATTATAGGAGGCTAAATGTCCGGCTTTCGTCATCCTTATGTCAAAGTACGGTAAAATTATCTTTTATCTCAGTAAATTAAAACGGCTGTACTTAGAGAGCACAGCCGTTAATGATAAAGAACATTCAGTATGAACAATCAGTCTTCGCTGATTGCACCGATCTTATGAATTGCCAAGTCGGCACCGATATATTCTTCTTCGTCACTCAGACGCAGTCCAACCGTCTTCTTAATAACACCGTAAACGACCAAAGCCCCCACAAGCGCCACCAGAATACCTGCAACTGTGCCAATGAACTGGCTTGCCATACTTACACCGCCAAGGCCACCAAACGCTTCACTACCGAATATCCCGGCTGCGATACCGCCCCATGCACCACAGACACCATGCAGCGGCCAGACACCCAAAACATCATCAAGCTTCATCTTGTTTTGCATATAAGTGAAGAGCCACACAAAAAGTGCGCCGGCAACACCACCTGTAACCAGAGCGCCAACAGGGTGCATCAGGTCGGAGCCTGCACAGACTGCCACCAAGCCAGCCAACGGACCATTATGAATAAAGCCGGGGTCATTCTTACCAACAAACAGCGAAGTGACGATACCACCAACCATAGCCATCAGAGTATTCACCGCAACCAGACCACTGATACCATCCATGGTTTGTGCTGACATTACATTAAAGCCAAACCAGCCAATCGTCAGGATCCATGCCCCCAAAGCAAGAAGCGGGATGTTTGACGGTGCGAATGCAACCAAACGTCCACTGCGATAGCGTCCATTTCGAATACCCAGAAGAGCGACTACCACCAGCGCAACCCAGCCTCCGAAAGCATGAACAACAACCGAACCGGCAAAATCATGAAACCCGGCACCAAAGGTTGCTTCCAGCCAATCCTGAAAACCTAAATTTCCGTTCCAGACAATTCCTTCGAAAAACGGATAAACCAGACCAACAGTGAAAAAAGCACCGATCAACATCGGATAAAAACGCGCACGTTCGGCAATACCGCCAGAGATAATAGCCGGAATAGCTGCTGCGAACGTCATCAAGAAGAAAAACTTAACCAACTCATAGCCGTTGCCATCACTGAGATGCGCAGCTCCGGAAAGGAAGGTGGTGTCGTAGGCAACCCAGTAGCCAATAAAGAAATAGGCAATGGCGGAAAAGCCAAAATCGGCAATGATTTTTACCAGTGCATTTACCTGGTTTTTCTGCCTGACTGTACCAACTTCCAGAAAGGCAAATCCGGCGTGCATTGCGAGAACCATGATGGCTCCCATAAGAATAAATAAAGTATTTGAGCTTTGGATCAGTGTTTCTACTGCGCTGTTGATGTTGTCCACAAACGTCTCCACATCCTTGTTGGTTAATCATATTACGCAGTTAGCAGAGCAGTTTTTATGCCATTACGAACCATTTTGGGGAGCCAAATTAGCGCTTGTAATTATTGCGACTTAATTGACTGATTTATAAACAATAAAAACAACCAAAGGCGCACAACGATTGTGCGTTACACCATAAAGGTTAAAAAAATGTAAAGAAGAACAAAGGACCATGCTCACCCCCAGCGATCCATCATGGTGCAAAAAAAAATCACCTGCACCATGACAGCGCCCAGTTATACAACGCAGTAGTTATACCAAACACTTAGGTTACGCAACGGCCAAGCCAACAATCAGGACGTAGCAACCAGACAGGCTGCATCGACTAAAACGACAAGGCAGAGTCCCCTTGCAGATAAAAAGCTTACTAATACCAATATCGATCAAGTTCATACAAAGATGTTCAACCTAACTTTTAATTTCATAAATTCAGGAATCAAATTCACGTTAACATCAAAACAATATGAAATTAAATGCATCTAGATTATGTCTATCCGAAGTTGAACTATCTTCGTTTACATACCTCATCAAGTGATCGCTCAATCAGAGCAAAAGCCGTGGTCCGGTGGAGTATGGTGGTAAAGGCGCTCTTTTTTACCATCAGCATGACAGTACCTTTTTCTTTTTAACCCTACTGGCATCTATACGAATGCTATTAAGAAAGGATTCATCATGTTTAATTTATTTCCACGCAGAAACCCAACCCTTCCTCAAGATGACAGCAAACTAGAGCAGTTCAAACGTAAAATTCAGCTGAAATTCACTCAAGAACACTATGAATGGGATACTGAAAATCCGAATGTCGGGCCGGTGCCTATCGTTAAGCACGTTCCTAAAGAAGCCTTGCCAACACTGACCTGGGCCGTAAAAGTCGCCGAGGTACTAATTCCGGTGGTCGAAAACCTTATCGCCAATGTGAAAGATGCTACCGAACTTATCGACATAAAAGACGGCTTCCGAGAAGTCTCCGCTGCAATTGAACACATCAAACCGGGACAACAACTGGCATTGATCACTAACTCTAGCCTGATGCTTAAATCACTGATCAACATGTTCCAGAGACTGGTTCAGCAAGAAGTTCAGGAACACCGAGATGAAGCTGGCCTGCAAGCCTACAAAGATCTGTTTAAAAAGCTGCCACTGCCTGCTGTCGCTGAAGTCTTCCAGAAAAATGACTGCTTTGCACGTTTCCGCGTTGCCGGACAAAATCCGATGTTGATCCAAGGGATCACAGCGATACCTGCTAATTTCCCTGTCACAGAACAGGGTTATCAGAATGTCATGGGATCTGATGACTCTCTTGAGCAAGCAATTGCAGACAAGCGCCTATACCTGCTGGACTACCATGAGCTAGAACAACTTTCCGAACACTCACAACGACCAGATAAAAAAGTCTTTGCTCCTATGGCGCTGTTTTCGATTCCTAAAGGTAAGCAGTCACTCACTCCGGTAGCAATTCAAGATGGCCAGGATCCGACATCATCTGCCATCTTCTACGCCGTAGAAGACAACAGCGGCACACCAGAATATTGGCAATGGCAAGCTGCGATGACCATGGTTCAGGTTGCCGACGGTAACTATCATGAGCTTTTCGTTCACCTGGCCCGTACCCACTTAGTCATTGAAGCATTCACTATTTCAACCAACCGCTGTCTGGCTGAAACTCACCCAGTCAATATCCTGCTGCTTCCTCATTTCGAAGGAACCTTGTTTATCAATAACAGTGCAGCAAATTCACTGATCGCACCGGAAGGCCCAATTGATAATATTTTCGGCGGCAAAATCCAAGCCACTCAGCAGGCTGCAGGAACTGATCGGCTTAACATTGATTTCTACCAGTACATGCTGCCAAACGATCTGGCATCACGAAATGTCGATAACAAAGACTACCTGCCGGATTATCCGTATCGTGATGATGCCATCCTGGTCTGGGACGCTGTCCGTAACTGGACTCAGTCCTATATCGAGATTTATTACAAAGCAGATGATGACATTGTTAATGACTACGAACTGACTGCATGGACAGAGTCGTTAATGACTGAAGGTGCCATCAGTGGCTTTAAACCAATTACAACAAGAGAGCAGCTGGCAGATGTGTTAACTATGGTGATCTTCACCGCAAGTGCTCAGCATGCTGCTGTGAATTTCCCACAGCGAACACTGATGAGTTTTGCTCCGGCTGTCACCGGCGCCTTCTGGGCTGAAACCCCGTCCGATATTCACAGTGAAGAAGAATGGGTGAAAGCCCTGCCGCCTCTGAAGCAATCTCTGCAACAGCTATCGGTGTTAGAAGTGCTTGGTGGTGTTTATTACCGACAATTGGGCGAATATAAAACCAATGAGTTCCCTTACCTGAACTGGTTTGAAGATCCTGATATTACCAAAGACGGTGGGCCACTCGATCAGTTCCGACAAGCATTAAATGACATAGAAGAGGAAATTAATATTCGAAACCAAAACCGTGAGGAGTACAGCTATTTACTGCCAAGTAAAATTCCGGTCAGCATAAATATCTAATCCTCATATTGGCGGGGGGCTGCACGCTCCTCGCCTTTCATTTGATCTTTGAACACACCCAAGGTTACAGCGTCACACAAGTTAACTTAGGTAATCGATATACGAAACAATAGCGAGCTTATTAATGCCGAACTAAACATAAAAAAAAGAGGCCGAAGCCTCTCTTGCATCATAGTCGAATAGCAACATTCAAGTCTGATTAGTGGAAGTAATCCACTTGGCCCTTAAGCTCTTCAGATAACCCTTGAAGGTTTGTCGCACTCTGTGACGTCTGAGCAGCTACTTCGCGTCCCTGACGGTTCAGCTCGCTGATTTCAGTCGCATTCATTGCGATTTCCTGGCTAACCTGCGCCTGCTCTTCTGCTGTTGCGGCAATAGTCTCAGCCTGAGCAGCAATTTCAGTCACCTGAGTTGTGATACCTTCCAGCGCAATACCGGCCTGCATCGCCTGATCAGTAACTCGCTTACCGCGCTCCTGGCTTTCCGACATCATGGTCACAGCACTGCTGGTACAAGAACGCAGCTGCTCAATAATGCCAACCACTTCCTTCACTGACTCCTGAGTACGGTGTGCCAGAGTACGAACCTCATCAGCAACAACCGCAAAGCCTCGACCTTGCTCACCGGCACGGGCAGCCTCAATAGCCGCATTCAATGCCAACAGGTTAGTCTGCTCAGCAATTTCATCGATCATGCGTGTCACTGACTGAATGTTGTCACTTTCACGGCTTACCATATCGATAGCTTCTGCTGACTGAACCAACTGTTCGTTTAGGTTCGCCACTTCAATACTCACCTGAGAAACCAGTTCAGAGCCAGATGAGCTTTCTTCATTGGCAGAGCGCACATTTTCAGCAATAGCCTCAACCTGTTCAGCAACAGACTGCGCTGAAGAAGCCATTTCTTCGATTGCTGTTACCACTTGCTCAACCTGTTCCTGCTGAACATCAGCCTGGGTCAGGCTTTGGTTTGCATCATTAGAAACACTTGTTGCCTGTGAGTTTACAGATTCACTGGTCTGGCGGATCTCGCTGACCAACTCATTCAGCTTGGCAGCCATAGAAGACACACCGTATGTCAGACGAACAATCTCGTTACCTGAACTTGCCTCACCTGATTCCATCTGCAGAGTTACTTCACCCTGTCTCAGACGATCCATGTAACCGGTCAGTGTTGTCAGCGGGCGTGTCAGTTTACTCAAGAACAAACTCAAGATCAGGAAGGTCGCAACACCGGCCGCCAAAGCTACCATTACAATCACTTTCAGTAATTGCTGACTACCTTTGGTTACTTCATCAATGAAAGTACCGCCTAACAGTTTCCAGTTCCAGCCAGGAACTTCAGTGTAAACAAGGTACTTATCCCCGATAATGCCGTTGTGCTCATACGGGTAAGTCATGATCCCGCTCTTCGACTCAAAAATTGCGCCGAATGGTTTATTACCATTGTAATCAGACACATCCTGAATCTTTGCACCCTTCATTTTGTTAACCGGGTGGTATAGGTATATACCCTGAGCTTTGCTATCGTTGTCAACAACAATGGTATAGCCTGTATCACCCCAGGTATCTTTCGACACGCTGGCAAAAATTGCTTTAGATGCAGTATCAAGCGGAATCCCGATAAAAGAGATAGCCTGAACTTGACCCTGGCTGTTCTTAATCGGTGAATAGTAGGTCAAATATGCATGACCAAAAAGCTCCACCTTGGCATAGTATGGCTGACCGCTTTTCAGCTTAAGGAAACCCGAATGCCCCTGACCCAAAGTGGTGCCTAAAGTACGCTGGCCTGCATTGTCTTTCAAAGAGGTAGACACGCGAACAAAATCATTGCCCGATGCTGCAAAAAGGGTCGCAATGGCACCAGTATCATTAGTGAACCGATCAACAACATCAATGCTGTTAATCATCGATTCACCGTCTCGTACTATATTCTGCACCTGATGACCCGAAAAGTTGACGTTCTCGCCAGTAAATTTCAGACCATTTAAATATCCGTTTCTAAACGCACTTTCCAGCTCACGAGCATTTTCCAGGAAAACATCAAACTGACCAGCAATAGAAACCGCCAACGCATCCAACTTTGACTGATGCTCAGCCATTGTCTGCTCAAGCAAAATATCGGATGAATTACGGTAAACGACAGTGGCCGTTAAACTAAACGCAATCAGTAACAAAACACTGATCGCAAACTTTAATTGAAAACCAATACTTTTATTACTTATATTTTTCCACATACACCTATTCCGGAGACAAGTCTCCATTAATACCATCGAAAGGGTTGGAAATAATGTATTCACAAAGAAGGCATGTAAATAATAAATTGATAAATAATTACACAATCCGACACTTTATTGATCTCGCTTCACGCAGTTATGCACACTTATTAATAATAAAACGCGACCAATATCAAACCAGTTGATATGCTGACAATTGCTTTCAATACTTAAGCGAAACAAGATGAAATCTATAAATATCCAGAGCATCTAATTACCCCGCATGTCCACAAACATAAGCCAGAAAACAACGGGATAGCTTCATGATAATTAAGAAGTTAAGTAACTATTTATATAGTTAACCAAAGAGACATACCACCAGCTTTACCCACAAAACTGAAACAATCAACTGTATATTATTAGTATGATAAACATATACCTGCTTTAATAGTTTCGGGTTGATATTTTATTTCAAACCGTCTTTTCTGATTCGGATCAATGAACATAAAATGAACACCTCTGAGAACTGGAGATTTAAAGTTTATGGTGATATTAAATTACTAGTTAATTTGACTGTTTGACTTTAATAAAAGGAGATTTATTAAATGTTATGCCCTGAATGCAAGCAACCAATGATAAAATCAATGGACAAAACCAATCATTGCGTTGATATTAATTGCCCGCCATCAAGAACTCAATGCCCGAAATGTGACTCCCATAACACCGAATTAATCAATAAAAGCATCACAGATGCTGAATTAGAGTGCCATGATTGCTCAAATAACTGGACAATATCCAGAACATCCTGACTTTAAATATACTTTCTTATTATTAATTTATCTAACAAAGGGAATATAGCCCGGCTTTTTCTATTTTCGTCGGGCTTTTCTATATTCATAAGACGTTATGAATATAGTTTATATTTTTATCCTTAATACAAGCAATCACCCGCAATCAAACAGGTCATATTAAAACCAGCAGCCAGGTGAATCCAGCCAAAAGCATGGTAACAAACACAGCCGCAGAACCTATATCCTTGGCTCTTCCTGACAGTTCGTGATGCTCATGACCAATTCGGTCTACCACAGCCTCAACAGCTGAGTTTAACAACTCCACAATCACGACAAGAACCAAGCTGGCTACCATAGCTAATTGCTCTAACTTTGTTACCGGAAGAAAAAATGTGATCGTTGTCAGAATTGGCAGCAGTATCATCTCAAGCCTGAAGGCTTCTTCATATTTCCATGTCGCTTTTAAACCCTGAATAGAGTAACCAGTAGCATCTATAATCCGTTTAATTCCTGTCTCACCTGGCTTCATATATTTACTCTCTATTTCAAACATCTACAGTGAATTATATTGCACAGCAACCAATCCACCTAATAACAAAGAGATAAGTCTAATGCCTTAGAGGGATGAAAGCCTTTTAGCAAGTTACTTCATAAGGCCCGCATTTAACTCCCTCACCATGAACTAAAATAACGAATAATCATCCAATGAAAGGTTATTCGGCTTGAAAATAAGAACAGCCTGTAAAGCAGATATGCCGCAGATAGCAAAATTACACTCAAAAAGCTGGCAGGATATTTACAGAGGAGAATTGTCACACATATATCTCACCCGTGATATTTATCAAGACAGATACCAAGTCTGGCAACAGCGGTTTCAGCAACCACTAACAAACCAAAGAATATTTGTTGCCTGTGATAATAATGAAAAGACAATTCTTGGTTTCATTTGTTTTTATCTCAACAACCATCCGCAGTGGGGAACTCTTATAGAAAATCTCCACATAGACAAAAGCTGCAAAGGAAGGGGAGTAGGAAAACAACTGCTGCAGACCGCAGCCCGTTTATCCTATGAAGAATATACAGCCCATGGCATGTACCTTGAAGTGCAGGCCAGTAACACAGGTGCCCAGGCGTTTTATCAAAAATTCGGAGCCCGCCACTGCAAAACCCAACAATGGCAGGCTCCTGACGGAAGCCTGGTCAATGAATATGTCTACAGATGGGATTCCGCTGACCACCTGAAGCTCTCTATGCCTCACACAATTAGGGCTGCCAACTAATCCAGCCGGAACAGGTGGATATCACACGGCATCTGCCTGACCAAAGGCTCTGTTAGCGACATCATCAACTGTCGAATAATTCCTGACTGATGGTGACCTAGTACAAGCAAATCAACATCATACTTTTCGACGGCATTAATCATCTGATCTTCAATATAGCCGGTATAAAACAGGTGCTTGTAAACCGGGTAATTGGCCCCACGCAACAGCCGCTTCATAGCCTGAACCGATTCATAATGTTCTTTTTCATCCAAGTTAGCTTCATCAAACTCCCGAACACCCTCGTCCAAATGCCCAAGGTCCGGATCAATATGAATCACACTAAAGAGCGCATGATTGATTCTGGCCTGTTCTGCCGCCTTCAACACTAAATTCTCTGCGTTTTCATCCAGATTTAGCGCTAGCAATACATGTTTGTATCCCATAGGTTTCTCCTTCAACGCAGTTAGCCAATCAGCTTGATATCGTTAAGGCAAAATGCCTGATGATACAAAAACCATAGAAGATAAAACCGAAACAGAATAGTACTGTGAACACATTTTGTTTCAATCCTTTAACATTCGGTTTCGCACATAAGTAGTAAAAGCCCTTTCTCAACTGCTGGTCATCCGTGCCGATGTATAACGCTATACTGAACAGAGTAACTACTTAAATCTGTTGCATTGTTTGCTACAGCCCTTTTCAAACGCCGGAGCATTCCAATAAAACAAAGCAGCAAAGGCAGTGTTATGTATCAAGAATCGTTCATCGACTCCCTGTCAATTTTCATCATCCTGGGCCTGATTTTCGGGGCCATATTACTGATGTTTGAATTTGGTTATCGTCTGGCACAGCTTTTTCTGCCAAATAAAATCAGTAAGACCATCACCCCGATGGCAACCGGTCTTGCCAGCCTGCTGGCGTTCATACTTGCCATCACATTCAGCATGGCTGCGGCTAAGCACGACACAAGGAAGCAACTGGTTTTAAACGAGGCTAACCAGGTTGGAACCGCAGTTCTTCGAACCGAGCTGCTTGACGAGCCTTATCGGAGCAAAAGCAGAGAATTACTGAAAGAATATGTGAATCTGAGAGTGGTAGAGCAGCAAAGCGAGCGCAAAGCCAGAGTCAATGAGGTGATCCGTATCAGCGAAAACATTCAACAGCAACTATGGCAGCAGGCGGCCGCTGCCCATCATAAAGGAAAACCTGCAGCCAGCCGCCTGTATATTGAATCCCTGAATGAGGTGATTGATACCCACACAGAGCGTGTAAATAAAGGTATTCGGGGACGTATCCCAGCCAGCATCTGGTTTACACTCGGTTTACTTACTTTTCTGACCATTGCCCTGAATGGCATTCAGGTTGGCTCTCAGGGTCAAGATCGGACATTAGTCGCGTCACTGCCTTTTGCACTGGCTTTTTCTTTAGTACTTACACTGATCGTCGAACTAGATCGCCCAGTTCGTAGTATCATTGAAATCAGCCAGCAGCCGCTCATCGATCTCCGTGACAGCCTGAACATTAATTCGCCAAGTGATTGAAGCGAAACTACTCACTAGTTTCTGCCCCTTACGTGAGTGTGATCACAGTTACAAAATTCTGCATTTAGAGCGACCATATCTCGCTATCTATTAAGGCACTTGTACGATATATTTTGTTCCACCCATTTATTTGCGATTTAAATCACACTTTTGTGTTTATTTTTGCAGTGAATGGACATTAATATCATAAATCTATAACAACGTCAGAAAGGCACGCAAGGAGCGCCGTGAGTCATTACTATGAGTAAGGACAACAAACTGGTTAGGCAAAAAATAAAACAGGACTCTCAATCTCTGCTGAGAAAAACAAGAGCCACATTTTTAAAACAATATAAAAAAGCCGCTTGATGCGGCTTTTTTAATGCTCGAAAGGCACAACAACAGAACCTAATACCACCTGATGCCTGGTCGGAAACATCTTCTGCTCAAAGTGATCTGCACTGTTGGTTTCTCTGGTAACTGTCATCTCTTTTCTGTTGGCTACTTGCTGATAAACTACAGGCTGATTCTTTGCCGACGATGACTGCACATTGCTTCTGTCTGTTGACGCGACCAATGATGATGATATATCAACAGGCGCATTAACGTAACGCTCAGACTTATCGTCAAACATTGAGAACTTATCCAGCGCCAGAGCAGCCAGCGCAAACAGCACAATAATCAGATTAAACTGCATAGAATCCTCCTTTTCGCAATGCACTGTTTTTATTGATAGTGCAGAAAAGGAGGATGATCAAGATCACAAAAAAACTTTAATTAATCACGAAGAGATCCATAAACTCGTTTACCGGAGTTGCCTCCAAGCGGGTCTGATCGCTGCACAAATCAAAAATCGCCTGACAGGTTGCAACAGGGAAGCGGGTTTGCAAGTTACGCACAAACTTACGCTCCAACACCGGGATTCCTTCTTCACGACGACGGCGATGACCAATCGGGTATTCAACCGCGACTTTCTCTGTACAAGACCCATCCTTGAAATAAATCTGAATTGCATTGGCAATTGAACGTTTGTCTGATTCGAGATAGTCGGCGCTGTAACGTTTGTCTTCGATGATTTCCATCTTGTTACGCAGAACATCAATTCGCTCATCACCTTGATGAAATTCATCTTCGTAATACTCAGCCACCAGATCACCGTACAGCAATGGCACCGCAATCATGTATTGCAGGCAGTGGTCACGGTCTGCCGGATTGGCCAGATCACCGACTTTAGAGATGATCCGAATCGCTGATTCATGAGTTGTCACTTCAATACGGTCAATCACATCAATTCTGTCTCTGACCTTTTCATGCAGTGCTACTGCACATTCCACCGCAGTCTGAGCGTGAAACTCAGCCGGGAAAGAGATCTTGAACAGCACGTTTTCCATCACATAGCTGTTAAACGTCTGATTAACCTGAAACGGTTCACCATTGAACAACACATCGTAATAACCCCATTGTGATGCTGTCAGCACCGACGGCAATCCCATTTCTCCTTTCATGGTGATCATAGCAAGACGTACCGCCCGTGATGTGGCATCACCTGCTGCCCAGGATTTACGAGAACCGGCATTCGGCGCATGACGATACGTACGAAGTGAGCAACCGTCGACCCAGGCCTGGGAAACCGCATCAATGATCTTCTGACGATCACCACCCAGCATTTTGGTGACAACAGCAGTCGATGCCACCCGTACCAGCAACACATGATCAAGACCGACGCGATTGAAGCTGTTCTCCAGCGCCAGTACGCCCTGGATCTCGTGCGCTTTGATCATCGCCGTCAGCACATCACGCATGGTCAGCGGTGCTTTCCCCTGTGAAACAGCAACACGGCTAAGGTAATCGGCAGTGGCGAGAATCCCCCCCAGGTTATCGGACGGATGGCCCCACTCAGCCGCCAACCAGGTGTCATTGAAATCCAGCCAGCGAATGATACAACCGATATTAAACGCCGCCATCACAGGATCCAGTTCATGGGAAGTTCCCGGAACCCTAGCACCGTTCCTGACGGTAGTTCCCGGCACAACAGGGCCGAGATGCTTGGTACATTCAGGAAAACGTAGCGCCAACAAACCGCATCCCAGCGTATCCATCAGACAGTTACGGGCCGTATTGTAGGCTTCGTTTGATTCAATTTCAGTATTGACAACATACTCGGCAATCTGTACCAGCAGTTTATCCGGTTGCGGGCGTTCATTAATATCTACGTTCATACTCATTGTGTTATTCCCTGCTCAATTCGTTTACTTGTCTATTGCATCCGTACTGTTCTAACTACGTTGCTCAATAGGAAGCCACTCCTGGTGCTCTGGCCCGGTATAATCCGCACTCGGACGGATGATCCTGTTGTTGGCACGCTGCTCATAAACATGTGCCGCCCAGCCCGTAACCCGACTCATAACGAAAATAGGAGTGAATAACTTGGTAGGAATACCCATGAAGTGATAAGCCGATGCATGGAAAAAATCAGCATTGCAAAACAAGCCTTTCTCACGCTTCATGACCTGTTCAACACGTTCAGAAACCGCGTATAACGTAGTGTCACCGACATCTTTTGACAGTTTCTCTGACCATGCTTTGATAAGGGCATTACGCGGATCAGACTCACGATAGATTGCATGTCCGAATCCCATGATTTTTTCTTTCTGCTCAAGCATCTGCAAAATGCCGGCTTCCGCTTCGTCGGACGTCTGCCACTGCTCAATCATGGCCATTGCCGCTTCATTGGCCCCGCCATGCAACGGCCCGCGCAGGCTGCCAATCGCAGCAGTAATACAGGAATGGAGATCAGATAAAGTGGACGCACAAACCCTGGCAGTAAAAGTCGAGGCGTTGAACTCATGCTCGGCATAAAGCACTAATGAACAGTGCATCACCTGCTTATGCAGCTCAGACGGAGCCTTACCTGTCAGCATTTCGAGAAAATAACCGCCGATACTGTCCTGCCCACTGTTGGCGGTATCAATCCTGATACCATCATGACTGTAGCGATACCAATAGCAGATAATGGCCGGCAACATGGCAAGCAGAATGTCAGTCTTTTCCCACTGCTCAGAGAAATCCTGCTCCTGATCCAAATTTCCCAGCATAGAACACCCGGTTCGCATCACATCCATCGGGTGAGCATCAGCCGGAATCGCTTCCAATACCTGACATAATGCCGGCGGCAGACCGCGAGCTTCTTTCAGCACTTGTTTATAGCTATCAAGTTCTGCCTGTGTCGGTAATTTGCCCTTGAGCAGCAAATAGGCAACCTCTTCAAACTCAGCGTGTTTAGCAAGGTCAGTTATGTCATAACCACGGTAAGTCAGCCCAGTGCCGGTTTTACCGACCGTGCATAATGCGGTTACCCCGGCACTCTGGCCGCGAAGGCCAGCACCACCCAGAGGTTTATTGTTTAACGAGTTATCCTTTTTCTTATCAGCTACGGCTATCGCAGTCATAGCAGACTCCTTTCACTCTTCTGTGATTCACGTTATTGAAAAATATCTACCGTTATCTTTGTTTCCTGTTTTCTTCAGGCAAAAAAGAGCCTTACCACCCGATAACAGCAGCAGTTATGAATATTTTTCTTGGGTTTTCCACTAAATAAATGGTCTTCCCACTAATAAACGAAATACTAACTTGCCTGTATTTCAATACCTTCAGGAAGAGTTGTAGTTATGATTTATCGTTGAATAATTTATCGAGCTTCTGCTCATAGTCGTGGTAACCCAAAAAGCGATAGAGCTCTTCCCGGGTCTGCATAAACTCCACAACATTACGCTGATGCCCTTCTTGCTTGAGGTGCTGATACACATTCAGCGCAGCTTTGTTCATTGCCCGAAAGGCCGACAGTGGATAAAGCACCATATCCACTCCGCACTCAGCCAAATCATCGCAACCAAACAGCGGGGTCTGGCCAAACTCAGTAATATTGGCAAGAACCGGTACCTTAACCGCAGCAACGAACTCCCGAAACTGATCCAGCGTTTTAATCGCTTCAGGGAAAATCATATCGGCACCGGCTTCAACACAAGCAGCAGCCCTTTCTATTGCCGGGCCCATCCCTTCCACTGCCAATGCATCCGTTCGCGCCATAATGACAAAATCATCATCAGTTTTGGCATCGACCGCCGCCTTAATCCTGTCGACCATCTCACTCTGGCTGACAATGGCTTTATTAGGGCGGTGACCACAACGTTTCTGAGTAACCTGATCTTCCATGTGAACTGCAGCAGCCCCGGCTCGCTCCATTTCCTTGATTGTGCGCGCAATATTGAACGCGCCGCCAAAACCGGTATCAATATCCACCAGCAAAGGCACCTCTGTTGCGGCGGTGATCCGGCGGACATCCTCCAGCACATCGTTCAGCGTCGTAATCCCTAAATCCGGCAAGCCATAAGAGGCATTGGCAATACCACCACCGGAAAGATAAATCGCCTGGTGACCAACCTGCTCCGCCATCATGGCGCAATACGGATTAATGGTGCCGACAATCTGCAACGGATGATTGGCTGCAACGGCCTGCCTGAAGCGTTTTCCCGGGCTCATGAGACTTACTCCTTGTCATCTTTCAGTTGTTGTTCAATCAGCTGACGGCTTCGCATAATGTGTCGCCGCATCAGCATTTCGGCCAACTCGCCATCCCTGTCTTTCAACGCCGAAAGTAAATGGAAATGTTCGCCTAATGCCTGAGAGGGACGCGAATGTGAACGCTGGGACTGGTAACGGTACATTCGCAATAAATGATAAAGCTCACCGCATAACAGGTGGATGAGTTTGCTGTTACGGCTGGCCTTAATGATCCGATAGTGAAAGTCAAAGTCGCCCTGCTGATGGAAGTAAGAAGCACCGTCAACCAGCTCAATATGCTTGCGGTGAGTTTCCAGCAAATCCTGAAGCGCATCGATTTCTTCGTCTGTGATATAGATGCAGGCAAGGCGAGCAGCCATTCCTTCCAGTGCTTCACGCACCGCGTAAATTTCCAGCAGCTTTGCTCTGGTCAGCGTCACGATCCTTGCACCTACATGCGGCACTCGCTCTACCAACCCAAGTGATTCCACCCGCATCATTGCTTCGCGCAACGGCCCACGGCTAACGCCAAAGCGGCGAGCCAGTTCAGGTTCGGATATTTTGCTTCCTTCCGGGAAATCGCCGTTAACTATCAGCTCGATTAATTGCTCAGTCAGATTCTCTGATTTGGTCAACTCCTTACCTGCATTCTCCCGCTCAGCATCATCATTACCGGCTTTTTCATTGAGATAAGGATTGTCGACAGAACCTGCAAATGAACTTTGTTTACTCATACCTGTTGTTAACAATTAATCAACTTATGAGCAAATCTAGAACCAGAAAGGGAATTATTCAAGGATGATTGTTAACAATGTGTATCAGACCTTAGTCTGATTGTTGACACTAAAAACAGATGAAATAATCACCACCGAGACACAAAACTGCTATGTATGTCATGTAAACACGTGTTTTAATGATAATATACTTAACAGCGTTCCATTTTTTTATATATATTGCTCAATATATAAAAGAACAACGCCATTCCCGTGACAGCTAACTTTAGTTCCACTGAAATTTTCTATCAGCTGCTTGATCTCAATGAAGCAGAGCAACAGCGATCTCTTGACGATCTTAAAAAACGACACCCGTCGCTTTACCAACAAGTTCTACCGCTAATTAATGTAAATCAGGCAACAGACGCAGCACTGACCCAACTGCTGGGCTTCCATGTCGAACAGGTATTCGATAACGACATCAGCTTCAACGGTCTTACGATCGACAAATACAAAATCAATGACGAAATCGGTCGCGGCGGTATGGGGGTTGTTCATTCTGCCGAACGCTGTGATAAGACATTTGAACAGGAGCTGGCGATCAAATTCATCCAGCCATCCCTGACCGATATTCTGGGAAAAGCATTCCTGTTTCAGGAAGCTCAGCTGCTCGCCCGACTGAACCATCCTTATATCGCCAAAGTATTCGATGGTGGTGAACACCAGGGATATGTCTATATTGTGATGGAAAAGGTAAAAGGCCGGACCATCAATGAAGTCATCAACTCAGGAAACCTGAACCAAAGACAGAAACTCCAGCTGTTTATCCGGATATGCCAGGCGATCCAGCATGCTCACCAAAACCAGATCTTACATGCCGATATCAAGCCTGAAAACGTGCTGGTTGACGACGCACTGATGCCAAAAGTCCTCGACTTTAACATTACCCAGAAACAGCAGCAGTCTTCACAAGATGCCGCCCCCCTTCTGGCTTACAGCAAGGCTTTTGCCAGCCCTGAACAACAAAACGGCCAATACCTGACCAACCAGAGTGATGTTTTCTCTCTCGGAAAACTACTGTTATTCATGATGGGTGAGCAGCCGGCAAAATCAGATCTAAAGCTGATCATAGATAAAGCAACAAAAGAAAATGCCGGGCAGCGTTACTCGTCGGTTATAGAACTGATGGCTGACATCAAAAGCATTCTCAACCAACGTCCAATCAGCCTGAAAGCCCACAAGCCATTTTATGTTACCCACAAGCTGATACAGCGTCGGCCACTACCTTCAGCATTGGCCGGATGCCTGTTGCTGTGCGCCGTCTTATTTTCAGCAACATTAGTTCATAAAAACAGACAACTGGAGCAGGAAAAAGCAATCGCCGAAGACATGATGTTTGAGGTCACCAGCCTGCTCTTTCACAGTAAAGGGGATGTCGACAGACAGATGTCGGTTCAGACCATGCTTGAGCTGACCCGCAGACGTATTTTGTCTAACCCGGATCTGCCACAACACATAAAACAAAAAATGCTGTTAGCAATGATGACACCAGTGCCGGAGAAGCACTCAATAAAAATAGATTGCCAACAAAATTGTGCAACATCAGTATCAAACTAGGTTATATCTCATGATGAAAAGGACTTTTTCCACCATTACTCTGGCAACCATCAGCCATTTGGTGATGTCTGCCTCTGAAATTCAGGCTGCCTCAGATATTCAGACCGGCTATTTCATAGACTCCCCGGTAACCGGGCTTTATTACCAAACCAGTTCCAGCTTGGATGGTTTTACTGACAAGGGGGCTTTCAATTATAAAGACGGCGACGTTGTCACCTTCTATCTGGGCACAAACAAATCTGCACTTCCGATTGCGACATTATCAGGTCAGGAAGTTGTCACCCCGACACTGGCATCAGCTACCCCCAGCCGTAGTGTTAACCTGACCCGACTACTGCTGTCATTGGACAGTACCCCAGGCAATCGAGAGGAAATAATCCTTGTCAGCAAAGCACTGTCCGATCCGCAGTTTCAGAAGAAGTTGCGCCAAATAAACCTTCAGGCTTTGGACGCTTCAAAAGACAAGCTGGGCATTAATCTGGTTTCCGTTCAGGAAGCTGCCCGTCACCTCGATGAGAGTCAGACTTATATCGAAAAGAACTTCACCTCTGAAGAAGTGATCCTGCGTCCGCTCAATACAAAATTCCGCAATATCATCATCAAACGCCGCGACTGGCAGGGCAACCTGTGCTTTTTTGATGTGGCAAGAAAGTCATCACCAGACTACTACGGCCCGATTGGCAGTATGACCTATATGGTCACAGCAGAAGGGATTTATGAGTACCCGGATATCGGTGACTACTTTGGCAGTACTGACGGCTCTGTTTCCGGCTGTGAACTGAATACCAAACACAGGTATACCGAAGTGCTTTTTGAACCTATCGAAGTATTTGCCGAATGGGGTGGACTTATCGGCTGCGCTATCCAGGGTTGTACCCGTAATGATATTAACGGATTTACCATTGAAGATTACGATGACGAAATAGACTGGAAATACCGCACAGTCGCGATTAATTACGACCCAAATACACAGTTACTGATGCAAAAAAACCAAGGGCTGGGACCTAAGGAAAACGTTTCTCACCTTAACCGCTCTGAATCAATCTGGCTGACAACCCGAGCTGACGCAAATCACCATGTTGATTTTGACGGCATCTGGCAGGAAACAACTTACCTCAGCGACGGTAACATCGATAATCAATGCCTGTTAGTCACAGGCGGCAAAGTACTTTCTGCAGCGCCTGACGACGATGAATGCCCGACCGGGATCAAAGCTTACGCCAACGATGTAACCGCATCACACAGTGATATGTGGTGGCTGGAACCAGCCAACTCAAAGGCAACACTTGCTCAGCTCAATACCGCTGTTAAATGGTATGACACTGACACCAAGCCTCGTTATACCAGTTGGGAATACCTGCCAGCAGGAGAAAACTGGGAACAAGGTGTTCTGTACCGCCTGCAACAGCATATCGTTGTCGATAATAAAGGAATTCAACACCCTCAGACACATTTGATTTCCGAGCTGAAAAAGTACCAAAACAGGGAGTCACGAACATGAGTCAGGATATCACCCAAATCATCCATAAATGGCACCATGGCGATAAAAACGCAGAGTCTGAATTGTACCGGTTTGCTTATTTGCAGCTACGTAGTATCGCCCACCAGGAGCGAGCCCGAAATGCAAAAAAACACGGCGATGATAATCAGGTGCTGAGTGATTGCATCAACAACACCACAGCATTGATCCATGATGCTTACCTGAAACTGGCAGGCACAGACTTATCCCATATAGAAAACCGCCGCCAGTTTTACCTGATGGCAGCTAAAGTCATGCGACAAATCCTCATTGATCATGCCCGAGCCCTTAACGCTCAGAAAAGACAGCAAATGCCCCAGGCAGAACCAAACTCCCAAGGAGATCGGTTCGAACAACTCCTGAGTATGGATAAAGTATTGGATAATTTCAGTCAGCACTACCCACGGCAGTCTGAGGCACTGAAGCTAAAGTATTTACTGGGAATGAAAAATCAGGAAATCAGCCAGCTCCTGCAATGCAGTAACAGCCTGATCGAGAAGGATCTGAAATTCTCCCGTTGCTGGCTGCAAACTAAAATGGCCTGAGTTACCAATTAACTATTTTTAGTAAAAGCGGCAAAAAATCTTACGGTTTTTTGTCGCTTTTCCGTTCCTTGATGGCTCAATCCCTCCCCTGTAACTTAGCCGCCGATTCGATACACCAATTTTCGGTATTCATCGTTTTTGAATGGGAATAATGATAATGAAAAAACTAGGTTTATTAGCAGCGTCAGTGGCACTCGCTCTTACAGGATGTGGTGGAAGCAACGACAGTAACGGTAACGCATTAAACAATGCCAGCACGAACGTTAAAGTTCTTGATGGTTATTTGGTTAATGCAGAAGTCTATGTTGACCGTAACGGCAACAATGTTGCCGACGCCAATGAAAAGTTGGAAAAACTCACCGACGAAAATGGCGTAATCTCAATCAAAAACGAAGATACCAAGTACTCTCTGATCGTCCGTGCAATTGCTGGTAAAACTTACGACACCGACAAAGGTGGTCGCCTGACTCAAACCACAGAGATGATGGCAACAGCCGGTTCAGATGTTGTTACTCCTTTTACCACGCTGGCAGCCGTTAAAGAAATCACCATTGATGAACTGGCAGCAGAACTAAACCTGCCGAAAGAACTGATTGCTGGTGACTATGTAGCAGGCAAAACAGTACAGGATACAAAACAGGATGCCCAAAAAGTACACGCAGTTGCCCGCTCAGTGACCTCTGAACTAGGCAGTTCAATTGAAGCCTCGAAAAAAGAATCAGACCAATTGCTGAAGCAGTCTGGTGACATCGTCAAAGCTGTCGATGAGGCAATCAACAACAGCCAGCAGCTTGACGACATTGTTATCACTTTTGATGACGCAGGCAAAGCGGTTATCAACGATATGCCACCGACAGTGAAAGAGTACTTTGTTGGTTCAGACAAAACGTTCTACTCTATCAGCACCAACGAAGTTTACTTCCGTCGCGAAGGTTTATCTAAACTGACATTTGCTACAAACGAAGTCACAGTTACAGACGATAACGGGAAGCCAGAAACATTCCCGATTGAGTTCACTACAAATGGCTTTAAAACTTCAGATGGTATTGATGAAGCTATCTACATGAGTGATGCATTTAGCCTGGTTGTAACACCAGATGATGACATGATCTTCTACACTCAAACGAATATTGATAATGGGTACACTGCAATAACAGCTACTGACGCAGCTTACCGTGGCAAAACCTTCTATCACATGTGGGATGACTCAACGACTGACAATGCCGATCCAGATTTTGTTACCATCGCGTTTGCCAAAGAAGGCGATGCAGTAACAATTACTGAAGGTACGAAAACCTGGAAGCAAACCTGGAAGATCGAGAACGAAGCACTGGTTATCAGCGGCAATGACATGATGGATGATGACAGTGACTGGGTTCTGCATCCAACGACTATTAGCGACAAAGATTTCACCGTTCACTTCGAAGGTAAATCTAACGAAAACATTCCGTATTTCTTCACGGATAACAAAGCGCTGGCACAGGGCATCTACGACAAGTGGCAGTCACTGGCTCAGTAATTCGGTAATAAAATAAATCCCTTTCAGGCAGACTTTTTGAAGGTTTGCCGGAAAGAAAAAAGCCGCAACCATAATTTTGGTTGCGGCTTTTTCATTAGCTTGTTTCAAAGCAATTCATAAATGGCCTAAGAGCGACAATCTCAACGTTTATAATGAAAAATAACGATACCTGAGTTGCTCAAAACCCACTTCAGAAACCAAACCGTTCAATTGCTTTAATTCATCCAGTAGCAATTTCAGTGCTGCGACCAGCTGATAAAGCTTCGATGCTTTTTCCCTGCTTAATGTCAGCTGCAACAACGAATCGGAATTGATCTCCTGCCGATACAAATGAAGATGAGACAGGATTTGTGCCAGCTGTTCTTTTGTCGGTTGAAGACAATAGAGCCCGTTGGTCTTTTCAAGCAGATTCGACAATGCCGTTACAGAATTTGCGAGCCATCGGTCCAGATCTGCGTTTCGACGTGACGTTGAACCTTCATCCTGAACAGCCAGATAAGCCCGATAACTGTCGCGCAACGAGTTCAGGCGCAGATTTGCAGCATAAAGGCGCGAAATAACTAAACTCAGCTTTTCTGTATCAACATCCGGGTAACCGGCCCAGTTTATTCGGGTTGTCGCCACCTCTGCCACCGCAACGGGATGGAGTGAACTCTGATTCCATATCAGATTATTCAGCCATTTACTTATCACTTTTTGCTTACGGTTTTGTTGATGGCCCGGTTTTCCCAGTAAGCGCAATTGCCAGATAAATAAGTGTCGCACCCTACTCATCTGGCGCAGCAGAACCTGTTCCGGCTGGCTTGAAAAGAAGGTCTGGTTGACAAAAAAGATCACCAGCATCACGACAACAATCAACAACAACTGCAGCAAAGCAAACTGAATATCGTACTGCGGCGTCAACTGAACCGCGCCCATTGTCATCATAACCAGCAGCTGTGAGCCCAGCATTTTGGTCAGCAACTGCTGAGGTTGCCAGAAAACAAACCAGATTCCGAACGCATTAATAAAGTAAAACAGAGCCAGTTGCCATACTTCAGTGAATACCGGCATGAGCAGGACGTATTGCAACAAAACCACCAATGACCAGGCCATCATGGTATAAAGCAGCGATTTCACATTACAAAATGGCAGGGTGAAAACCACACTTCCTAATATCACCCCAAGCAATACGATCATGGCACCGCCGGGCATCGGTACATACAGCCAGAGTGCAATACAAACCCAAACAACGATGACGGTTTTTAATGCCGGATAAATCCGCTCAGGATCAAAACGAAACCATGCTTCAGCGCCATTTGACTTCACAGATTTATCGTATCGGTTTGATGAGTTGGCATTACCATGCCTCTGACCTACCGCCTCTTGCAAAGTGACCAATAACTCGAAGCTCAGCTCATCCATCTGATTCAATACCTGCTCAAGCAAGAGAATCGCCCCACTGTATTGCGGGTTTATATCATGGTCAGCATGCAATCGAATTCTTTCTACTGCTGACAATTCAGCTGTATTCGGTTTTCCTGAATTGAGGTCAAGCAAATGCCCTGCAGTCGCAAAACGCTGTTTAATGCGGGCAAGTAATGCCAGCAATTCCGCCTGCCCGCCAGGGATCTCTGATGAATCCAGCAAATCGCAGGCTTCTGAAAGGTGTCCGCAAAGTAACGCCCATTTTTTCAGCTGCACCAGGAATCTTTGCCATGCAGCTATCTCACGGGAGACGTGATAACTGTCTGCCATCGCAGCAGGCAATAAGTCTTCAATCCGGGACAAAAAACGCATCCCGTCACCAAAGCCCAACCCTTTTAATCGCTCACCTTCTCCGGCCAGAAAACAGGCACTCTGGCTGACCTTTTCCTGCTGCTCAACAAAAAAGCCCTGCAATGTGGCATGCAACAAACGACGGCTTGATACCGGCCAAAGCAGGCTAAAGACCAAGGTAAAACAAAGCACTCCAAGCAGCGTTTCCTGCAAACGCAGCATAGCAATGTTGAACGTCAGCTCTCCTGACAGTTTCCCCATGACCAGAATCAAAGAACAAACCATCAGTGTTATCGACCACATGTAGCCGTTGCGCGGGTTTGTCTGCAAGTAAACACAAACCGCGGCAAACAGAGAGAAAGTAAGCAGAAATGGTAAAGGCTGCTGGGCATAGAGCCCGACAAAGACAAACGCAGAAATTACCCCGGCGATTGTTCCTAACACCCGGTGTCGGCCTTTTCGTAATGAATGCCCGGACGTTTCTGTCGCCGCCATCACAATAACGGCAAATGCAGCCCAGTAGGGTTTATCCCATCCCAACCACAAAGCACTGACAATGGCGAGCGTCAGCGCCAACGCCACTTTCAATGGTAGCTTGCAGCGTTCACTGATCATCTCACCTCCTACACATCTTGCGCAGTTTTGATGATCATCACTGAAGCTGAAGTACCCACCCTGAGCTGGATATCATCCGGTACTTTATCCAGTTTTATTCTTACCGGGATCCGCTGTGCCAGACGTATCCACTGGAAGTTAGGATTCACGTTTGGCAACAGTTCCACGCCGGTACTACCATCCTTGTGAGCGATGCCGTAACCGATACTTTCAACTCTGGCCTCAAGCGGCTGGTCCGGATAGGTCATCAGAGTCACCACAGCTTTTGCGCCTGCAGTAACATCTTTAATATCGGTTTCTTTAAAGAAGGCCTCAATCCAGAAACTATTCCGATCCACCAGCGCAACCGAGGGCTGATTAGCCACAACCTGGCTACCTGTACGCAAAGTCAGGTTAGTCACAAATCCATCGGCAGGCGCTTTCACCTGAGTAAATGCCAGGTTCAGAGAGACCTGCTCCAGTGCGGCTTTCGCGACCATGACACCCGCATCAGCCGCTTCAACGGCATTATCCAGCTTAATCAGCGTTGACTGAGACAATGCCCCCGGCTCCCGGCGATGTAACGACTTGCCGCGCTTGGCATCATCCTGGGCTTTTTTCAGTTTCGATTTCGCCTGAGCCAGATTTGCCTCAGCCTGCTTTAATGCCGCCTCGTAGGTACGGGGGTCGATTTCAAATAAAGTATCGCCGGATTGCACTTCGGCATTATCATTGACGTGCATCGCAACAATCGGCCCAGTCACACGCGGTGTAATCTGAATTACCTGCGCCCTGACCTGTCCATCACGAGTCCAGGGCTGTTCCAGATACTGCTGATACTTCCATCCGATGGAACATAAAGCGGCTAACACCAGTAGCACAGTTAAAGAAACACGTTTTATCACAGGCAAACTCACAACAAACAATTACGCTGAAATCAAAAAAATACTGATTAAGACGGTATAAATCACCGCCAGTGAAAGCTCGACTAACGGCGGGCTGACAAAAAAGCGATGCCACCTTAATTTGTTAAGCAATCGCACTGTTACAGATGTCAGCACCAAACCAAGCAATGCCGCCACCAATAACGGCGGGATATAAATATCACTAAAAGCAATTTCACGAGGAATATAAGAAAAAGCGGCGTTCACACTCACCACTCCTTTTCAACACATCAAGCCGCCAACAGAGCCAAACCGTCCTGTCGGGGAGATCAAAGAAACAAAACGTGATGATACTCACGGAATTGGTGATGATAAATGTATAGAAAAAGCATTCACTCGAAACTATGAGTTTCGAATAATAATAAAATCATCAAGAGTCAAAACCTCTGACGACAGAAGAGCTATACCGTGGATCGTTTAACCAGTATCGAAATTTTTGTCCAAGCCGTTGAATGCGGTTCATTTGCCGCCGTCGCGGAAGAACGGGATATCAGTGCTCAAATGGTGGGTAAGCACATCAGGGGACTGGAAGCTTCATTGGGAACTAAACTGCTGAATAAATCGACCCGTCATCAAAGCCTGACACCGGCCGGAGAACAATACTACCGCCGATGCAAAACGATTCTGTCTGAATTGCTGGCCGCCGAAAATGATATCCACCGCAGCCTTAACGAGCCCTGTGGTAATTTAAATATTGCAGCAGGGGTTAATTTTGGGATCTCTTTCCTTGCCCCACGTTTGGCCAAATTCCAGACCGCACACCCGAAAATGACGGTGAATGTCACCCTCAGCAATCAGCCAGTTGATCTTTTAAAAGACGGCTTCGATATCATGTTCCTTGACCACACCCGAGGTCATGAATCCCTGATAGCAAAAAAAATCCGTAGCTATTCCATGGTGCTGTGTGCATCTCCTCAGTACCTAGAACAATTTGGTTTTCCCAAACACCCGGATGACTTGACTCATCATCAATGCCTGCAACACAACACCAGCAAATACCCGCTAAAATGGCAATTCTATGATGGCAACCAACGTTACGCCCCGGAAGTCAGATCCAGACTAAACATCAATAGTAGTCAGGCCATGCTCAATGCCGCACTTGAAGGTGCAGGAATTACCCTTCAGCCAATATTCCAGATTGCCGACGAATTAAAAAAAGGTCGCTTAATACAAGTTCTGCCAGACTTTACGCTGGAGAAAATTGACATGTACATCATTTATCCGCCGTACCTGCGCGATACAGCAAGGCTCAATGCTTTGATGGCGTTTTTAGAAGAGTAAGCCGGAACAGGAAAAGAGCCTATTTAACAGACTGGGATATGTCTGATTTCACCATTTTTCCGCCATTGAATTAATGGTAATTTACCGCATCAGTTTTATGCCTGCATGCATAGGATATGCGTAAGAATAAGAAATGAATATTACGATTAACAGCTCAGATTTGCCCAATTCAGCCCCCTTGTTAGCGAAAGCAATGCTAAAGAGCAACAAGCAAAACAAAATTGAAAATATCCAACTAGTTGTAACAGGTTTTCGCTTTAACCAAAGCCAGCTGGAGAATTACTGTCACTTTTTAGGGTTTAATTCAGACATTGTTCCAGTCCCATTTCTATTTGTCGCCACACAACCAGCACAACTTTTTTTGCTTAACCAGGAAGCAGCAAAACTAACGCTCAGGGGCATTGTTCACCGTTATATTTCATTTGAATCTTTTGCAGCAATAAAACCGACCGAAGAATACAGCTTCTCTTTAACCGTCACGGATCAAATCAACATAGATAAGGGGTTTGAATTTGAATTGACGGGCGAATTGACCTCCCAACGGGGCCAGTGCGTTGCCCGTTACCAAAGCCGTTATCTGATTCGAACCAGACAAAGTACAGCACCGAAAAGGCCGCAAAAGAACACTCAATTTGCCAGCCCGACCAATTTAAGACATGCAATAAAAACAGTCATCACCCCAAAGATGTCACGAAGATATGCCAACATTTCGGGAGATTACAATCCGATTCACCTTTGCAGTTTGCTGTCTCGGCTTTTTGGCTATAAAAAGCCAATAGCGCATGGGATGTATATGGTCGGCCAATTAATGGCAGACCTGGATGCACCTGTTAAAAAAGCTGCCTTTGAATTTAATCGCCCGGCATTGCTTCCGACAGAATTACTGATGGTTAAAGACTCAAATATGCTGATGATGACAAGTGAGAGCGGCAAACCGGTTGTAAGCGGGTACATGGAAAACTGACGGCTTTGGAAATTGTCCGAACAACATCCAAAATAGATGGTCCGGACAATTGTTTTTAACCCCCAAAAGGCTGCCATTAGGACAATACTTCCATAAGAGCACGAGCAGCTTTTCTCGGACATTCGGCATGACAAATTGCCGAAACCAGCGCAACACCATCGACATTGGTGGCAATAACTGCATCAAGATTTGACGCATTAATCCCGCCTATTGCCACAATGGGGAAAGCACTTTGCGCGACGGCATGACTCAGGCCATCAATGCCCCACTCCTTCTTAATGTTAGCTTTGGTCGGGGTAGCAAAAATCGCACTCAGTCCAAGGTAGTCGACAGGCAAAGATTCAGCCTCAGCCAGTTGCCGTTCATTTTCAACAGAAAGGCCGAGCAACTTGTCTTTACCGATTAACCGGCGAGCCATTTCAACAGGCATATCGGACTGGCCCAGATGTACACCATCGGCATCTACAGCCAGTGCCACATCGACACGATCATTGATGATCAACGGAACACCGGTGCCCTGCAAGATTGTTTTCACTGCCGAGGCCCTTTCGATAAAAGCACGCACATCACCATGCTTTTCCCGAACCTGTACCATGGTCACCCCGCCCGTGACAGCTTCTTTAACAACGGTCTTTAAGGTATCCAGATCCTGTTGATCATCAGTAACAAGATATAAACGATACGGACTCATTCTTTACTCCCCAAAACTAAACCAGCTTTAGGCGCTGAACCAGCGTCTCTTCATCAAGCTGATACAAGGCATCCAGCAAATTAAGCTGCAAAGACCCCGGACCTTGCGACTGTTCTGCCGCTATTTCACCGGCCACACCTAGAATGGCCGCCGCCGCTAATCCGGTCTCTTCTCCGACCGCGGCAAAAGCCCCGGTCAGTGCACTCAGGGTGCATCCCATACCGGTAACATAAGGCATCATGGTATGGCCATTACGCAATTGAGCCTGTCCTTCATTGGTGACAACAAAATCAACCTCACCGGAAATAACCACACTGCATTGGTATTCCCCGACCAAATAGCGCGCCGCATCCACTGCTGCTTCACTGCTATCGAGAGCATCCACTCCTTTGTTCTGTCCTTTCTCGCCTGCAAGAGCGATAATTTCAGACGCATTACCCCGAATAACCAGCTTATTGGCCGCCTTCGCAATCTGGCGAGAGGTTTCTGTTCGTAAGCGGCTGGCACCGCAGCCGACAGGGTCGAGCACTACCGGTTTATTATTAAGATTTGCCTGTTCAACAGCGAATACCATACGCGGCGTCCATACACTGTCCAGGGTACCGATATTGATAACCAACGCGCCGGCAAAAGCCATCATTTCCGTCATTTCCTCACGGGAATGCGCCATGATAGGTGAAGCTCCAATCGCCAACAGCGCATTGGCGGTATTATTCATTACAACGTAGTTAGTAAGGTTTACGACCAGTGGTTTCTGCTCACGAACCGCTTGCAGGGCTTGAATTATGGTTTGTGTGTTCATGCTGTCCCTCAGAAATTGCAGTTATTAATTCCGGTGGCTAAATTCCGGAGGCTAATAGGGAGAACCTGAAGGAAGCGACAGATATGAATGCTGTGACTGGATTTGGCATATCGGGCTCCTGGGACTGACGCACAGGATCCTGCCCGAGCCAAAGATGTTAAGAGGTATAAATCAAACAATCATTAGCAAGACACATAGTTCCCTACGCCAGTATTAACTGAATCAGGTTCAACGGGTCTCGCAACGTGCGATCTCAGCCTTTCGGCACCCCGACTATCTGTCCGGATAATAACAAGTTTTATTGAAAGAACAATAGATAAAACCAAAGCTTATAATGCCTATCAGTACACACTCAAAACCGAACAAGCAATCATGGCAAAACAATATCATGCAGCAAACCTTCCCCCTGGTCGGTAATAAACTCCACAAAAGCATCGCTGAGAGCTGTCTGTACCCGATTGGGAGAGCGAACCAAATGCCAGCGAGTCATAATCGGAAACCCTTCTACAGGTAAAGCCACTAACTCATCACCAACCTCGGGCTTTAAGGCATACTCAGACAAGATCGAGATCCCCAAATCGGCAAGCACACAGTGCTTAATCGCTTCATTACTCTCAATAACCATTCTTGGTTTTAGCGCAAGATTTAACTGCTCAAAATGGCGATCAATCGCATACCGTGTGCCCGAGCCGGGCTCTCGGCTAATAAACGGATATTCGCACAGCTCAAATGGCTGTATTTTCTTCATGGCAGAGAGGGGATGGCAGCGGTGTGCAATGGCGTATAAAGGGTTGGGCAGAAAGCTGATCGCCAACTTTTCCATTTCATCAGAGAGAAGACTGAACAGATATATGTCGTCTTTTTCCTGAAGATATCTTTGCCGGATTTTCTCCCGGTTACCGACTTTAAGTTCAATATCAATCAAAGGGTAACGCTGGCAAAACATCCCCACTAAATGCGGTATAAAATATTTGGCGGAAGTAACAACTGCGATACGCAACGTTCCGGCTTTAAGCTCATTAAGCGCAGCCAGCGATATCTCCAATCGATCCAGCAACTCAAATAACGCCTCACCATGTCGGGCAACAACCGCGGCGGCCTCAGTAAACACCAGTTTTCGTCCAACCTGTTTGTATAACCGAACGCCCAACAGCTCCATCAACTGCTTGAGCTGAATAGAAATCGTTGGCTGGGTGAGGTTCAACACCTCAGCTGCTTTAGTCACAGAGCCGAGTTCATAGACAGTTAAAAACACCCGTAATGGCTTAATAACATTGAATCTGTTGCGTAAATGCTGAGGCATACCACCTCCGGCGATGACAGATATATAGATTCTAATCTATGCAAACCATGTTAATTATTAATTATATTTTAACATTCAATTGCGTCACATTAGGTCTGTCACCACAGCTCCGCGACCACCGGCTCGCTATCCAAGCAGGAGGAATTATGACTTTCAGACGCATATTAGTTCCAGTATTACCGGAACAAGATCTCGGTCCTTCTTTTCATCAGGCACTGGAGTTTGCCAATAACTACGATGCTAGCCTGACGCTGCTCACTGTTATCGAGGATTTAGCCGAACTTAAAGAGCTGGCAAACTATTCCATTACCACCCTGGATCTATTGGATAAAACAACCCGGGCTTTCTACCATCAGCTAAACGCCCACACTCATGAGCTAAAAAAACAGTACCCGAAAATTACGTTCTCAACGCTAATCCGAATAGGCATCCCCTTCATTGAAATAATCAAAGCGGCTAACGAAAACCAGACCGAACTCATCATTATTGATACCCATCACCACGACAAAACAACGACATGCCAGTGGGGCAGTACCACTCGTCACCTAATGCGTAAATCCAACATTCCCATCTGGTCGGTACACGAAAAACAGCAAAGCAAAAGCATCGAGCGTGTCGTTGCTGCAATAGATGTCACGACCTCATCCAGTGCTGACTTTAATGAAAAAATCATCAGTATCGCTCATGAATTCAGTGCCATTTGCCAGGCGGAGCTCCTCCCCTGCCATGCATGGCGACTTGAAACTGAGGGATACCTCCGGAAATGGAATAGTTACACAGACCTGGATATAGCACTGGTAGCCAAACAGTTAAGGCAAGACCGTGCAGATCGGCTGAAATCATTAATTGCACCTTATGAGGCCTCAGGCACGCCAATCAACATACGAATGCTGGAGGGGGATCCCAAGCAAATTATTCCCCAATTTGTGAAACAGGAAGACATAGATTTGGTTGTACTAGGCAGCCTGTCGCGCACCGGTATCGCCGGGTTACTGATGGGTAATTCCGCTGAGTATATGCTTGATGCCCTGAAATGTTCTGTTGTTACCATTAAGCCCGATGATTTTAGCTCGCCGGTTTTAAGCTAACACCGGAGAGAAACTATGAAGATAGATGAAAATGACACCTTCTCAAAAAAGCTGGAAATCGTGATTCACTGGTCCGTAAGAGCACTGTCGATTCTGATGGTATTGGTTATTGTGATGGGGGTGATTGATGTGGCATGGACGCTCTATCAAAAGTTAATCACGCCACCTCTGTATATTCTGACCATCTCAGATATGCTGGCGACTTTCGGCGCTTTCATGGCGGTGCTAATAGCCATTGAAATTGTCATTAACATCACGATTTACCTCAGGGAAAATGTCATCCATGTCAAAATTGTCATGGCAACAGCACTCATGGCGATAGCTCGGAAAGTTATCATCATTGATGCTGATACTGCCGATGCCATGTACATTATCGCAGTCGGAGTTGTAGTACTGAGTATGAGCATAGGTTACTGGCTCATTCACCAACTACCGAGAAAAAATCATATAGAGGAGTAATGACATAAATAATCAGAATTCAAAAAACCGGTCGCAACCATAAATAAAGCCTGATTATGGAATCATCAGGCTTTTTATTTTTGAATCAAAAGTTTTTCAACCCATAGAAACTACGACTTAATTCAAAGCTTTAACGCCTTAAAACTATCTAATCAGTTAGAAATTAAGATTGATTAAATATTCATGGTTATAACAGATAACTACCTCTGATTAAAAGAGTAACACCATCGAACATTAATAAAGGCCAAGATCCTTTTTAAGGAATTCCGAAAACTCTTCTGAGCAAACAACTCTTCTTTTATTTTTCACCCTCTTTTCAAACGGTATAAATAAGAATTTCACTACAGCTAGCATTCTTGACATCACTTATCCTCCCGGTATATTTTCTTAGACGAGACAATATCAATATATAGTTTTATTAATGTCATCAACCTTGCTTTAATGTGTGACTTTTTCATCTGGTAAAGCTTCCAATGAAACGCTCTCATCACTCAGTTAGCTTTTAATTTAAACTCAATGATTGAGATATTGATTAACCGTAATTAATTTATATATTATTAATCATTGATAACCCAAATGGTTTTCACTGAACACATTGTTACTGAGAGGGAACAATTCAAGTGCTTGATACCTATAATGAACTACTTACCTTTGCTTTTATATGTAAAACATTGTCTATTACAGAAACAGCTCAGGAACTGAAAAAATCAAAAGCCCATGTCAGCCGCCAACTGGCAAACCTGGAAAAGCGCATCGGTACAACTCTTGTTTATCGTACAACCCGAAGCCTGACATTAACTGAAAATGGATTAGCACTTAAAAGTGACGCAATTTCATTACTCAATGCTTCCCAACAACTGGACTATAAAGCAAGTTCGTTATCAAGCGGTATCAGCGGACGTTTCTGCATTACGATTCCGACATCAATCGCGACATCGATTTTTTCAGAAGTGCTTTCAGGATTAAATAAGCAATTTCCCAAAGTAAGCTTTGAAATTGTTGTCAGTAATAATGTCGAACCTTTACTAGATAAGAAAATTGATCTCGGAATCCGAATTGGAGCAGTCGACGAAAAATTAGTTGCTCATAAGGTTGGCTCTTATCGCACGGTTTTTGTCTCATCAAACAAAGAAGATAAAAACAGACAAATCAATGAATTAACTCTAGTTGTAAACTCTTTTCCGTGTACACCAAGCTTTAACCTAAAAGTTGAAAATGAATTATTGAACGTTAATAGTTTCAAAGACACCATTTTTGTCAATGAAACCGCAACTCAATTATCTTTTATCAAAAATGGCCTGGGTGTTGGATTGATTCCTTCATATATCCTTTCCGCCACTATGCATGATAAGTTATTTCAAATCCTGCCTGAACACCGTGGCAAAGAAGTCGATTTATACATCACCTACCCATATCAGACACCACTACCTGAAAAGCTATCTAAAATATCGGCTTACTTAAAAGACGAGCTAAAGAAATACCTGAATCAATAAGCAAATTAGAAGAAGAGGAGCTCATTCGCCCAAAAGGCGAACACAGATTAAATGCATACGAAAAAGCCCTGTCTTTCGACAGGGCCTTAATCAGTGGCGGAGCGGACGGGACTCAACGCGCACGGCCAGTGCCGCGACCAAGAGAACGTAGGACTCTCGGGAGCGGAAACCACATACGAAAAAGCCCCTGTCTTTCGACAGGGGCTCTAATCAGTGGCGGAGCGGACGGGACTCAACGCGCACGGCCAGTGCCGCGACCAAGAGAACGTAGGACTCTCGGGAGCGGAAACCACATACGAAAAAGCCCCTGCCTTTCGACAGGGGCTCTAATCAGTGGCGGAGCGGATGGGACTCAACGAGCACGGCCAGTGCCGCGACCAAGAGAACGTAGGACTCTCGGGAGCGGAAACCACATACGAAAAAGCCCCTGTCTTTCGACAGGGGCTCTAATCAGTGGCAGAGCGGACGGGACTCAACGCGCACGGCCAGTGCCGCGACCAAGAGAACGTAGGACTCTCGGGAGCGGAAACCACATACAAAAAAGCCCCTGTCTTTCGACAGGGGCTCTAATCAGTGGCGGAGCGGACGGGACTCGAACCCGCGACCCCCGGCGTGACAGGCCGGTATTCTAACCAACTGAACTACCGCTCCAATTCTGTTTGAAGCCCGGCTTTCGCCCAACTTCTAGAATGTGGCGGAGAGATAGGGATTTGAACCCTAGATACGCTACAAACGTATGCCGGTTTTCAAGACCGGTGCTTTCAACCACTCAGCCATCTCTCCGTAAGTGCTGCTAATAATACTGGGCTATTTAAATGCTGTAAACCCTCAAAATTACTAACTGCTCATCTTTTGTGCCCAAAAGACTGTACCCGATCATTCCTCAGTCAAAAGCCCCCAAAATTAATAGAAAAGCCCCCGAGCAATGATGTTTCGGGGGCTTTTTTTCTAATCAGATAACCTTTACAGGCTCATGATTTTTTTGAACTCTTCTTCAGAGTATTTCTTTTCTGTGCTCTTAGTCAGGTCTGTCATCATCTTATAGCGAATTTCTGTCGCCATAGATAATGTACGCTGCAGCTGGCCGTATGAATAATCAGAAGCCATGTTAAGCGCAGCCTGCTTGTCTGACTTATAAAGTGACTTCAGCGTCATATCCAAATTGCTGACCTGCTTGTACAGTTTTGATTCTTCCTTATCCCATGTTTCTTTCAGCATTGGCAGGTACTTATCAGGGTTTGCTGATGCCAGTGCTGTCAGGCTGCGGAACTGCCAGTAAGCCGACTGATCGGTGTACGTATCGCTACCTGTCTGATAAGGCGTTGGATACTCCTGCAGACTAGAGTAGATTGGCACTAAAACCGATTCAGGCAATACACCGAAGCTCTGCCAGATCAGGCCCTGAAGCTCAAACGGCATTTCTTTACGAAGCTGAATAATGTGGGATTCAAGCTGGCGATCAACACGAATCGGACGTTTGGCTTTCGCTTCAAGCTCTGTACCCTTATAAGTCGCACTCAACACTTCAGCTACGTCATTGACTGAAATCTTCTGATCCGGTTTCATAAACAGCGGATACTGATCTTGGCGGGTTGCCTGTTTTTCAGATGATGTCAGCATCTTCTGCCCCAACCACTCACGGTCAGTGTTATAGAGATCCCCTGTCACACCAAAGGCTTTAGCAAAATTAAATGACTTCGCATTTGGTTTATCCAGCAACTGATGCTCTTTAACAAACGCCATCAAACCTTTTGAATGCATCACATCTTTGCTGCTTAGATTAACGCCATGAACGCGCAAGCCATTTGCAATCATTGCGTAGCTGTCATCCGGCACTTTCACTGCAATCCAGTGATGACCTGAACCGATTTCCACCAACCATGCTTCGTTCACATCAGCAATATAAAGGCTATTACCTTCACCAGCACCATACTGCTCAACATATTTGCCCAGCAGCGCAACCCCTTCCTTAGCTGTTTTCACCTGAGGTAGGATCAACGTCGGGATCACCGCTTCAATCACTCCATTTTCTACCAATGGATCGGCTTTCTGAGCTTTGTCATTTACTTCCGCACTGGTGGTAGCAGAAATCGCAACATTGTATTCGTTGATACCACGCTCTTCATAAAACTTGCCATGGCTATCTACCGTATTCGCATCCCAGTCCGGAATTGCAGAATATGCATAAAATTGCTCCGGCATTGGAACAACCAGGCCATTCCCCAGCTTCCAGTCACCAGCTTCATTTTTCTGTGCCGGACGAAACGCAAGGTGTTTATTCCAGTTATTAACACCGAAATCTTCGTTACGGGCAATCATGATACTGCCGTCAACGGAAGCGCCTTTACCCACAATCAGGCCAGTACACGCATTAGCACTCATGCTGAGTGCAGACAGAATTGCAGCAGAGACAAGAGTCAAAGACATTTTGTTCATCGTAAATCTCCATATTCGGGAAAAATCCAAGTGAATAACAATTCACAATAAATGCATTAATTACTTATTTATGCTAATTATGTCAATAACTAACGCTATCGCAGTCTATATTTCTATCTGATTGTTTGTTGTTTAGCCGATCACGCTACTGAAATTGGGATTTTTGGAATAATCAATAACATGATCGCTTCGATGTTTATTCTCGATTGCAGGTTGCTTCAGGAGAGATTTGATTTAGAAATTGAGTGGTAAGAAAAGCTGAGTTGAAAACGTCCATATCGGCAAAGTAGCAGGTATGGACGGATATAGTTTTACTGCTCGTTAAACGGGAAGGTTTCCCAATCCCACTTATTATAAAGTTGTTGGATTTCACCCGACTTAAGCAATTGAGGGAAACGTTCGTCAAAGATGTCTTTTAGCTGACGTCCGCGCTCATTGTTACTGAATGCCATGTACAAATTAAGCTGCATGATCGGTTTAATTTCATAATCAGCCGCATTGAAATAGCCTTTTTCAACCTCTTCTTCAAGTTCTTCCTTGGCGTCCAGAAAGAAATCCAGACGTCCTGCCTCAAGCAACTTAATCGCCTGTTTTCTTGACTTGTATTCCTTGTTTTTAAACTTGGTATCCATATAGTCGTTATAGCCGTAGCCCTTAATCCAGCCCACATTTTTCCCGGCAAGACTTTGTTCCCCCTGCCAGTTCAGAGCATCATTTTTCTTATAAAGAGCCGAAACCAGATCTGCATCAAAATGCCATTGAGGATACAACACACCACCAACTTCATCAGAATATGCGCCAAGCCAGGCATCCGCTTTTTCTTGCTTCACCAAAGAAATGCTTCGCGCGTAAGAGGTTGTGCTGTAATTAACCCGGATACCCAGGGGTTCATAAACAAGCCGCATAATATCCCAGTAAAGACCACTGCCATCCTCTAGAGTGGCATCTTCCCACGCCTCACTTACTAAATTAACGTCAGCAGGATACTCTGCGGCAACAGTGCTCAGGGAAGAAAGTCCCAAAGCGAATACCGATACCGCCAATATCAGTTTATGTTTGAACTCTTCTATCATATTCATTGTTAATCCCTTCTCATGAATCAGGCTAAAAACAAGTCTCATACCTTGAAGTGGGCAATTTGCTGTTGAAGTTCTGTTGCCAGCTGCGCTGAATCATGACTGAGCTGCTCAGTATTAACCGCGCGATCCACCGTTTCCCGGCTCAACTGCAAAATAGTTTCAACTATTTGATTGATCTCTTTCACCGCATAGCTCTGCTCTTCTGAGGCGCTAGCAGTCTCACTGCTCATTCGAGATACCGTGCAGATTGCCGGCGTAATTCTACTGATCGATGTCTCTGCATCAGATGCTTCATCAACAACCAGCTGAACATGTTCCAATGCTTCTACCATCACATTTACTGCATCCTTAGAACCGTTTTGTAGCCGCTCGATGATTTGAGTGATTTCGTCTGTCGAATCCTGAGTTCGCATTGCCAATGAGCGCACCTCTTCAGCCACAACAGCAAAACCTCTCCCCTGCTCCCCGGCCCGAGCTGCCTCAATAGCAGCATTCAAAGCCAAAAGATTAGTTTTGTCGGCAATATCTTTAATCACCACTGTCACAGTGCCGATTTGCTCACCGTCTTCGGCCAGCTCCTGAAGTACCTCGGTTGTTCGCTGAACTTTTTCTGCCAACGCTTCAATGTTCTTGACCGCTTGATTAACCACTTGGCAACTGTGTTCCGCTAGTTTCTGCACCTGATCAGCCGAATCAGAGGTAGATATTGCCCCCTGCGCGACTTTTTCATTCGCCTGGCTCATTTGCATGATGGCTTCCGCAATAGTGTGGATACCATCCATTTGTTTATGGAGATCATCATTTGTTTCATGACTTACCGATACCGTAGCACTCACACTGCTTAACACCGACTCAGAGAGTCGCGATACCTGACCAATGATTTGTTGCAATCGACAGATGAAGTTGTTGATCCCTTCCCCAACCAGGCTGATTTCATCACCGGAGTCAGTATTAAGCCGTTGTCGAAAATCCCCACTTTTTGTGATTTCCACTGTCGTTTGAATGTTTTTACGAAGAGGAGACAGCACGACATGATTAACCAGCAGTATCATCAACGCTGTAATTGCAATTTCCAGCAATACAATCTCGATCGCTAGTTCACGAAGAAACTGTTGCAGTTTGTTATGAACCAAACTGTCATCAATATAAATTGTTACTTCACCAACAGATTGCTGACCGTTGCCATCGTCATAATGCAGTAATGACTGAAGACTATACGAGTTTGAGGATGGTGCCGCGCTAACATCGACAATACTGCCATCTGGTGACTTCGCTCTGAACAACATAAGTTCACCATCACTCTTTACAGCAATGGCCGCCATAAAATCGGCATTCATCTCTAAATCAACACTTTCAGCCAGAAATTCGAGATCAAAATTCCATACCGATTCCGGCAAGCTCAGCTGTAACCGTTGAAGGCTGTTCTCAGTTCTAACCTGAAGTTGCTGAAAAAGCTGTGAACGCGTTTCGTTATAGCTCATCCAGCCAAAGCCCGCTAAAAAGCCTGCCACCACAAGGACAAAAGGGGCAATGATCCTTAATTGAATACTCTTGACGTTCATAGGACACCTGTATTGAATTTATTATTCGCTACAGCCTGCTCATGTCAGAGATACGACAAAACTTGAAATGAGCAAATGGCAGCCGCCCGTACAACTAAGATCCTCATCCATAAAGAACCTTACGTTTTTATTCCTATTTCACAATAACCACACAGTGCACATTGTTACATATTAATGGTGGACTAAAAAAAGAAAGCATCAAGGAAGGAAACCGATGAAATCATTTAATATGAGACCATGATCGATATTCACACAACTGCGCATTTAAGCATGCTCTCTCATCTCTAATTCAATTCCCCCTTTACGTGTTTTCAGCTTTAAGAGTTGTTAGAAAGGCACTCATGACTTGCTTTCAAGACAAAAACACATAACTTCCCTTGAAAATGCATGTTTTTTTAAGCGTTTAAAAATTCACATTTAGAAAAAAATTTACATACCAATTTTGAGACAAAAAAGTTCTTAAAATCAGCAATATATTCACGGCGGTATAAATAAGTTGTAATTTCTTGTCATAAATAAATGAAATGGTTAGACCAGATTACACAAAAACCGTGATATCTTTCACAAAATCAACCGGCCACGTTAACAATAAGGAATAATAATGATCATCTTCAATGTTGATTCAATGAACCTGATCTGCAACACGCTACAGAAAACACCAAAGCAACAATTCAATACATTCTTCTTTAACGACGGATGTCAGAATCACCAGGTTGCTGATTTCACAACCCTTGAAGAATACTTCGATGTACATGGTATGAGTCAGGCGATCACAACTGGTTATAAAATCACCTTTATCGGTGGTGGTGAGCTAGTTACAAAAGTGGATGGTGAAAGCCTGCAGGTAATGCCATTCACATGCCAGCCTGAAACTAAAGCTGATTATGGCATCAGCACGAAAGTGTCAAAATACATGTTCTGATTTTCTATCAGAAAACATAAAAAATGGCGCGTGATGGTTATCAAAAGAGAAGAAGAAAATCAGTCAGCAGGAAGCAAATCATAGCGCCAAAGCAACTCATCATCTTCAGTTCCAGCGCTTAACAGAGATATCATGAGGTTTAAATGTCATTAACGAACCAATCTGCTCCGTTAAAAAAAATGCTGTCGCTTTGCGAAAAGCTCAAACTAAATATCAACGATGACATTGTTAAATTCTGCATTGCTGCCGTTTTAATGTGCGGCAAACGCCATGATATCAACTATGAACACGCCTTGTTATCAGCCTATAAATCGCCTTCAATAATCCTAATGAATGCATTGCAAGGAACAAGGGAATATCAACTCTTTCTCAAAGCGCTGAACTTCGAAATTAAGCAATACGTAAACCACAGCCCGAGCTTTTAAGAGGATTGTATGTCTATTGCATCGCACAAAGTTGATGGCCACGCCTGTAAATTTCCTAATGCAGGAACTCAGGCTCCATGCTTTATCCTTGCGGACAACAGTAACACCGATATATCCCTTTCCGATTTAGAAGGAAAAAATATACTGCTCAACATTATTCCTTCTATTCATATTGCCGAATGGGCACAATCACTACGCGATTTGAATCTGCTAGCTGGCAGGAACAAGCATATCCACTGCTTGTGCCTTTCAGCCGATCTACCTTTCGCCATTGAGCAATTCTGTCAAAAGGAAGGGCTCGACTATATTCATACCGCCAGCTTCTTCCGGGATCCGGTTTTCACTGAAAACTATGGACTCCAAATTAATACCGGAGCTTTAAAGGGAATGTCAGCACCAGCGGTGATCTGTCTTAATACAGAAGGAACCATTATCTATAGTCGTAAGTTCCCCCATGACAACTTACTCCATGACGATAAGCTAAACGGCTTTCGTGAAGCGATTAAAGCGCTCTCGTTACAACCTAATGTCCAAGCCGAGTTTACAGTGTAAAAACGAAAGTGTTCCCGCCCTATTCAAACGGGACATCCCACGCTTTTATTTAACTGACAAAGACAAAATATGCTGAGGCCCCACTGGACCGCCTAGATAAAGTTGCTGTGTATCGACAAAGTCACAAGCTAAATACAAAGCTCTGGCTTTGGGGTTTCTCACATTTACTGTTAGCACTAGTTTTTCACTTTGTGGATAGTTGTCTTTCACAAAAGGACCAAGCTGAAGGCACGCTTCTTTACCATACCCCTTTCCCTGATGAGCTTTATCGATAAAAAAAGATCGTAACCCTAAATCACCATAAGTCCGGAATGTCTGATGATTAGCAAAACTACGATCAATAAGAAAGAAACCAATCACCAGCTCTTCTGCATCTGTTTCCTTCAGACAAATAACATAAAAATCTTCTTCTGCTTTTTTCTCTGTCCAGGTATCAGATACAGGCAGCACAAACTCAGCCTGAGATTCAGTTACTGATAGCCCGCACAATATCTCATAGTCACTTTCTGTTGCTTTCCTAAGCTCCAACATATTCCCTCCATAAATTAAACCCAAACCACACTCAACAAGACTAATGCATTAGATGGAATATAAGAAACCAAAATCTAAATGATCTTTTTGTGATTTTTCTCTTGATTTAAAACTCACCCAACCTGTTCCAATTGTTCATTTTTTGACTGGATTTTTGAACTAAATCATGCTCTTATGGCTCACCATCTGTGGCGGACACGATTTAAATCAAAAAAGATAAAATCCTTTTATGCGTCAGCCATTTTGAGAGAAATATTTTCTAATTCGAGCGTCATATTTCTATCTGAGGGAAATTTTTTCTCCTTTGACGAGCGTATGCTATCGATAAGCATCAGAAAAAAGTGAAAAAAAATGCATGCTGATTTCATAGAACAGCAACGGCAAACAATCACATCAATTCGGGTGTTATCGCTAAAAAAATAAGAAATATGACCCTACATCGATTTATGGCTGGAGAATCATAATGGCCGATTTACTAAATGCTGAACAATCAGCACAAACAAGCTATCAACCCGCTTTGCATGGCAAAGCAGACATGACAGAACAGGAATGGAAAGAAGCGATCAAGTTCGACAGCGTCGATATCGGCTGGATCGTGATGAGCATCGGTATGGCCATCGGTGCGGGGATCGTTTTCCTTCCGGTACAGGTGGGCGTAATGGGACTTTGGGTATTCCTTTTGTCTTCCGTTATCGGCTACCCGGCAATGTACATGTTCCAAAAGCTGTTCATTAACACCTTGGCAGAATCCAAGAAATGTACTGACTACCCAGGTATTATTTCAGGTTACCTCGGCAAAAACTGGGGGATCCTATTAGGTGTGCTTTACTTCATCATGCTGGTGATCTGGGTTTTGGTTTACTCGCTTGCCGTGACTAACGACAGCGCGTCATACCTGCATACCTACGGTGTTACCGAAGGTCATCTGAATGACAACGTATTCTATGGTCTTGCCCTGATCTGTGCGTTGGCTTTTATCGGTTCCAAAGGTGAAAAGCTGCTATTTAAACTGTCCGGTTTTATGGCAATTACTGTTTTATCACTAGTTGCCGTGATGGGTATCCTGCTTGTTGCCCGCTGGGATCTTGCTAACATTCCGGCAGTCGGCGACATCGGCCCGATGATCAAAGATGCCATCATCACCCTGCCGTTCACCCTGACTTCAATTTTGTTCATCCAGTCTCTGAGTCCGATGGTGATTTCATACCGTTCGCATGAAAAGTCCATCGAAGTAGCACGTTATAAAGCAACCCGAGCAATGAAGATTGCTTTCTTCCTGCTATTTTTTATCGTGTTTTTCTTTGCTGTTTCTTTCACTCTGGCAATCAGCCAAGAGCAAGCAACAGAAGCCATGCACAAGAACATCTCAGCACTAGCAATTATCGCCAGCTACTTCCCTGGCAGTTGGGCAACTATCACAGGTATCATAATCAACATCTTCGCGGTTGTTACTTCATTTTTCGGCGTATTCCTGGCTTTTCAGGAAGCCTGCCGCGGCCTAGCGATGAACGTGTTGCTGCGTAAATACAAAGAATCACAAATCAACGTTACGCTAGTAAACAAACTAGTCACCCTGTTCATCATTCTGCTGGCATGGGGTGCCGTTGCCATCAATGCGCCAATCTTGTCGTTCACTTCTGTCTGCAGCCCGGTCTTCGGTCTGGTTGGCTGTCTGATCCCGGCTTACCTGGTATACAAGGTTCCGCATCTGGCGAAATACAAAGGCATGGCAACCAACATCATTATCTTTACCGGTATCCTGCTGTGTATCTCTCCACTGCTGGCATTCCTGTAAATAAGCCATCTGCTAAGCAGACAGCTAAATAGCCCAAAAACAAAAAACCCGCTTGGTTCACCGAAGCGGGTTTTTTAATATCATTTTTTGGCCATTAGCTGCGAATTTGACGAACGCGGAATGAACGACCTTTCATTTTGCCATTTTCTAGCTTTTTCAATGCAGGGCGAGCCACATCACGGTTAACCGCGACATAAGCACAGAAATCAAAGACATTGATTTTACCTACCTGGTTACCGGCAATGCCGTTTTCACCGGTTAGCGCTCCCAGAATGTCACCGGGACGGACTTTCTGCTTCTTACCGCCACCAATCTGCAAAGTTACCATTGCCGGACGATGAGTTGGCTGATCCAATAAATGCATCGGTGGTAGTTCTTCGCCTTCGATGGTTTTGTCCAGGTAGTCTTCAAGCAGAGCAATCTTATAGTGCTCTTTGTCACTGAAGAATGAGCAAGCCACACCTTTACTACCTGCACGACCAGTTCGGCCAATACGGTGAACATGGACTTCTGTATCTCGCGCCATATGGTAGTTCACTACCGCGTCCAGAGATTCAATATCCAAACCACGTGCAGCAACATCGGTTGCAACCAGCACAGAAGCACTCTTGTTGGCAAAACGCACTAAAGTCTGGTCACGCTCACGTTGTTCCAGATCGCCATGCAGCGCTATCGCACTAAAACCGTAATGCTCCAGCTCATCAGCCACTTCCTGTGTTTCTCGCTTGGTATTACAGAAAACCACTGTTGATTCCGGGCGATGGTGAGACAGCAACAGACGTAATGCCGTCAAACGATCATCGTTACTATCTACCTTATAAAAGTGCTGTTGAATGCTGCTATTGTCGTGAGTGGATTCCACCTTCGTCATCACCGGTTTAAACATAATGCGTTCGGCAATTGACTTGATCTGTGCCGGATAGGTCGCACTAAACAGTAAAGTCTGGCGACGCTTCGGTGCAGCATCAATAATGGCATCCAGCGCGTCCTGGAAGCCCATTTCCAGCATACGGTCAGCTTCATCCAATACCAACAGATTCAGGTTATCAAGATTCAGGAAACCTTTACGGACATGCTCTTCTACCCGTCCAGGTGTACCGACAATAATGTGTGCACCATGCTCCAATGAACCGATTTGCGGTCCAAACGGCATACCACCACAAAGTGTCAGCACCTTGATGTTGTGAATAGTACGAGCCAGCTTACGGATTTCTTTCGCTACCTGATCAGCCAGTTCACGCGTCGGGCAAAGCACCAGCGACTGAATCCGAAAACGCTTCACATTAAGAAGATCCAACACACCCAGACCAAATGCAGCAGTCTTGCCCGAGCCTGTTTTACCCTGTGCAATCACATCTTTACCAGCCAGAATATGCGGCAGACTCTGCGCCTGAATTGGTGTCATCGAGTTATAACCCAATGACGACAGGTTTTTAAGTAACTCTGGTTTCAAATCCAGGGTCGAAAAGTCAGTCTGGCTCACAGTCAGTATCCTATTTGGTTCAGATAAGATGCCGGGCGAATTATCACGGCAACAAAGGAGGGTGCACCAGTTCTCACTGAGGCTAGCCGGCCTTTCCCCGTTAACCTCAACCCAATACACCAGCAAGGGCAGCGACACTACCAGTCTTTGACGATAAATGAAACAAAAAACGGGAAGACCGCAGATCTTCCCGTTTCTGTTTCACTTCAAGTTTTTTTGCAGATTGCTGTGATTATCGAGATAGGCAATCATGCTATAAAGGATACAGAGCACGATTTAACAAAGGTTAAGCGCTCAATAATTCAAAATTTAAGCTGATAATATTCGCTGTCACTAAAAGGCCATAAACGATAGCCGCGATTGCAATAATAAACGTATATAGCCTGTACACATCTTCACCAAAAATACTGATGAAAGTTTTTGCTCCTCGCATGCTATGGAGTAGATCCGGCTTAATGATATTTGCAATAACCCAATAAACACCTATCGCAACAAACAATAATCCTTTTACGTTCACCTCATACTCCATTGTTAATATCCCATCACTCTTAATGAAGTCATAAGATGCTTTTCTTAATTCAAATTTTCTCAACGAATGAAAAGAACAGCAAATTAGTGTTTTTAATAACTAAATTAGTACGATTTATACAAAAAACGCTGATGCGCAGTCGATCGCAAAAGCATGTCAACAGCAATTATCCGTTACCAATAACTTGATAATTGGGAATAAAAACAAGAATGTAATTTGATGTAATCGCTAATAACATTTCTATCGCCAATACTCTTTTACATACCCTTTGTTTTCAACGTAAAACAAGGGGGAAATATGATAAAAAAATCACTGCTGTCCATAGCACTTGCGGCAGCATGCTGCTCACAGGCTTATGCCATTACACCTGCAAATTTAAGCCAGCTCGGAAGCGGACTTGATGTCACTTACAGCGTGCTGGACAACACCCAGGATGAATGGCGCACATTCCGAGGTTCACTCTCTCTGACCAATAACAGCGCGACAGACTTACCGGCTTCTGGCTGGGCTATCTATTTCAGTCATATCCGCATGTTTAAAACTGTCGCCACATCAGCACTAAAAGTTACTCATGTGAACGGCGATATTTTCAAGCTCGAACCAACTTCGCAGTTCCAACCTCTGAAACAGGGGGAGACATTTAGCTTTGAGTTTGATGCCGGTGACTGGCAGGTTGCAAAAACCGATATCATGCCAAACTGGTATCTTGTTTCTGAAGACAAAGGCCAGGAAATTACCGCGCTCATCACCAGTACCAGCAACACCATCAACGGCAAAGTACCAGTAAAACCTGGTGATGAATTACCTTTCGTCAGCGACTTTACTTCAGCCAAACAATGGAAACGCTACAACAGCAGTGCACTGGCTGATCATTACGACCCGTTTACAGCAAAAGACCGCTATGAGCGTAACGCCGATCTAAACAAAATCGACAACCTTGCCGGCGTTGTTCCAACACCAGCGGCGATAACTGTCGGTACAGAAACTGTCACCCTAAATAATAACTGGGTTGTTACCTTCGACAACGGCTATCAGGAGCAGGCAGAATATTTGGCCAAACAGCTAGGCCTGCAAACAGTAAACTGGACACCTGCGACATCGAACACTATCCACATTGGCTGGGGCTCAGTGACGGTTGACGGCCAGCAAAAGTGGGCAGAAGCTTATAACCTTGACGTAAATACAACCACCAGCACCATCAAGATCAAAGCCGTCGATCAGGCTGGTGCCTTCTATGCCGCGCAAACCTTGCTGCAACTGAAAGATGGTATGGCGATTCCATCAGCCAATGTTACCGATGCTCCTCGCTTCCATTACCGCGGCCTGTCTATCGATACTATCCGTAACTTCCGCAGCAAAGATTCTATGCTTCAGTTGCTGGAACAAATGGCAACATTGAAACTAAATAAACTACATCTTCGTCTTGCCGATGATGAAGGCTGGCGTATCGAAATTGCAGATCTGCCTGAGCTGACAGAAGTAGGCTCAAAACGCTGTCACGACATCACAGAGCAGAAATGTCTGCTGCCGTTCCTGGGCGCGGGTCCAAATGGTACGGCTGAATCAAACGGCTTCTTCTCAGCCGAGGATTACCGTGAAATTCTTCGCGTCGCCAAGAATCTGAATATTGAAGTCATCCCAGAACTGGATATGCCGGGCCACGCCCATGCCGCAATCAAGTCAATGGAAGCCCGCTACCACAACTTCATGAAGCAAGGTGATGCTGCCAAAGCCAACGAATACCTGCTAACTGATTTCAATGATAAGACTGAATACCATTCAGTGCAGATGTTCAACGACAACGCAATGAACGTCTGTATGGAATCAACTTACAAGTTCGTGGATACCGTTGTTGCCGGACTGGTTGCCCTTCATCAGGATATCCAGCCACTGAAAACCTTCCACTTCGGCGGTGATGAAATTGCCGGAGCCTGGAAAGACTCCCCTATCTGTCAGGACTTTATTGCCAACAATAACAAAGGCGTGACGGATGTTTCAGAACTCAGCCGCTACTTTGTCGAACGCATTTCGACAATCACCGCCAACCATGGTCTGAACCTGGGCGGCTGGGAAGACGGCCTGATGCACAATAACAAGGTTTACCCACCTAGCCAGATGGTCAACAAGCAAGTAGCCGGTAACGCATGGCAAAACATCTGGGAATGGGGTGTTGCCGACCGCGCCTACAACCTGGCTAACAACGGCTACGGCGTTGTTTATAACCAGGCCAGCCACTTCTACTTCGACCATCCGTACGAGCCGGATCCGGAAGAACGCGGCTATTACTGGGCACCTCGCTTTACCGATACCCGTAAGTCATTCGGCTTTATGCCTGATGATCTGTTCGCTAACGCCGACTTCACCCGTGCCGGTGTACCAATCACCAAAGAAGAAGTACTGGCTAAGGCCGGTGTGAAATCACTTGAGCGTCCAGAGAATGTTCTGGGTCTGCAAGGTTCAATCTGGGCGGAAACCATTCGTACAGAAGAGCAATTCGAGGGCATGCTGTTCCCTCGCGCTATTGCACTGGCAGAACGTGCATGGCATACCGCACCATGGGAAGCCCATGACAAGAACAAAGTAGCAGCAGATGAACCTGCACGTAATGCAGATTACAACCGCTTTGCTAACCTGCTTGGCCAGCAAATCCTGCCGGATATGGAAACCGATGGCATCAGCTTCAACCTACCGGTTCCGGGTGCTGTCATCGAAGCAGGTGTGCTCAAAGCCAACTCGCCATTCCCTGGCCTTGCTATCGAGTATTCAACCGACAATGGTCAAAGCTGGCAGGCGTATGATCAGGCAAACCCACCAGCGGTAGCTGCACCGGTTAAAGTACGCACTGTATCCGGCGAACGTAGCAGCCGCACAGCAAGTGTGAACTGATTCACCTGTAATGAACGATAGAAACATTGTGCGATAAAACAACACAATAAAACAAAGCCCCGATTTGTAAGAATAAATCGGGGCTTTATTCATCCACTACACAGCCATATAAGAATAAATGGATATTTTGCCGGTATAACTGCTCAAGGTAAGCAATGGTTTCTTCCTGTGAACAATTTTCCCGTTTAAGTGGATAAAAGAAAAAAGGCATCATCACCAGCGCATTGAAACTATCTTTAAGCAGGAAGACATCTAGTTTCGGGTCAATAAAACCTTTCCCCTGTAAAGTGGTAAATATTTTTATATGGAAAGCGTCGGTATAAGCCAGAATGGATTTATCAATAAAACTTCGTCGCGGCCCGTCTTTCAGCACCAGGGTTTTATATATAATTCCGAGCAATTCCGGATGTTCAATATCCAGATAAAAGATCGTCATAAATAAATCTTCGATGGTATTGCGGGTTGCAGAGGCTTTTTCCAACTGATTCAACCTGGCAAAGAATGGGGAATAAATATCGTCAAACACCGCCTTATATAGCCCAGCTTTGCTTTTGAAATAGTAGCTAATCAAAGCAACATCAACGCCCGCGTCAGCGGCTATCCGCCTTGTAGTAACCTTCTCATACGGGTGCTTCATGAACAGCTTTCGGGCAATATCCAGAATCACTTGCTGACAACAAGTCTGATCCGCCTCCTGCCTTGGCCTGCCACGGGTTTTAGCTAACGCATTCATTCCTTTCCTGATCGATTGCAAAAGATTTGGCTGATTACACCTTAAACAAATTCAGAAAAAACCAAACCTGTTCATATTTCTGATATTTGGTAATGAATACCCCAAAAGCATTTGATTTAAATCAATCCATTATTAACGAATTCATCAAATGACTGAGTTTGCGGAATAATAAAGCTAATAAAGTGAGAACCCGATCAACCTGTTTATTCATGACCTTTACTTACAATAAAGTTGAGCAATGCCAATATATAAAACGTAACTTGTCGTGCCAGAGGTCTTTAAAATCGAATAGTTACAATATGAATCCGACATTTTCTATATAAATAGAAATGAATTAAAAATAGATCCAGTTAATACAAGAATCATACTATGGGTTCATGTGAACTATTCCCGCCCGGCACTTATCTGTCAGACAGAAGATAGAAAAGGAATCTCTTATGAACGTACCTGGAAACGAGAATAGTGCCCCCGTCAATGAGCTCCCCGGAAGCTCAGTACCTAAACCGCAACAACCTTCACCGCAACAAAACAGCCAAACCGGAAATCCGCCTGGTTTCATCGAACGTTTCTTCAAACTCTCCGCCCATAACACTACCCTCTCCACAGAAATTATCGCCGGTATCACCACTTTTATGACCATGGTTTACATCGTCTTTGTAAACCCGCAAATCTTGTCTGCCGCCGGAATGGATCCCAGCGGGGTTTTCGTGGTGACCTGTATGATCAGTGCTCTAGGTTGTATCGCCATGGGGCTGATAGCCAACCTGCCGATTGCACTGGCGCCAGCCATGGGACTTAACGCCTTCTTTGCTTTCTCCGTTGTTGTCGGTATGGGAATAAGCTGGCAGACAGGTATGGGAACTATTTTCTGGGGAGCCATCTGTTTCGCTCTAATGTCGCTGCTTGGGATCCGCTCATGGATCCTGAGTAACATTCCGCGCTGCCTGAGAATTGGTATTCCGAGTGGCATCGGCCTTCTGATTGCGTTAGTCGGCCTCAATAACGCTGACATCGTGGTTGCCAGCCCGGCCACCATGATCACCGTCGGCGATTTAAGCTCATTGCAATGCGTACTCGGAGCCCTGAGCTTCTTCATTATCGTTATCTTAGCTTCCCGTGGTATTCATGCCGCTGTGCTGATTTCCATCGTGGTCGTAACTACCATTGCCGCAATCATGGGTGATGTCACCTTTACTGGTGTTATCTCAATGCCACCAAGCATTGAGAATACCTTCGGCCAGCTCGATATTGCAGGCGCTTTAGATCTGGGACTGGCCGGTGTGATTTTCTCCTTTGCCCTAGTCAGCCTGTTCGACAGCTCCGGCACCATGATCGGGGTAACGGAAAAGTGCGGGATCACCGATGACCGCGGCCGCTTCCCTCGGATGAAACAGGCCTTGATGACAGACTCAATTACCTCCGTAACCGGCGCCTACATGGGCACCTCTACTGTTACCGCTTATATCGAAAGTTCGGCTGGGGTTGCCGTCGGTGGACGCACAGGTCTGACTGCGGTTGTCACCGGGCTGCTGTTTATCGTCGTGATTTTCTTCTCACCGCTGGCTGCCATGGTGCCGGGTTATGCCGTAGCCGGTGCTTTGGTTTACGTCGGTATTCTGATGTCATCCGGCCTTGCAAAGGTGAACTGGGGCGACATGACAGAAGCAGCTCCCGCTTTTGTTACTTGCATCATGATGCCGTTCAGTTTCTCTATTACCGAAGGGATCGCAACCGGATTTATCACCTATTGTGTAATGAAAGCAGGCAGCGGGCGTTGGAGTGAAATCCACCCCGGCGTCGCCATTGTTGCACTGCTGTTCATTATTAAATTTGTCTTCGTCGACGGTCATTAATCAGGAGAAAAATGATGTCGAATCTAATGCACAAACATACCCAACAAATCAGCAGGGAACAGCTGCTCCGAATACTCGCAGTACAACGCAGAGAAAAACCTGCGGCACTGAAGCTGACGAACCTCTCTGTGCTTGACCTGATCAACGGCGAAACAATTCCCGGCCCGATTGTGATCGACCAAGGACATATCGCCGCCGTTGGCGCAGAAGCAGAATCGCTGAACGCAGAACGAACGGTAGACTGCCACAGCCAAACAGCCGTTCCCGGCTTTATTGACGGCCACATGCACGTTGAAACCTCAACCATGACCCCGTTTGAATTTGAACGGACAACCCTGCCGCTCGGCACCACAAGTATTGTCTGCGATCCCCATGAACTGACCAATGTTATCGGTAAAGAAGCTATCGAGTGGTTCCTGCGTTGCAGCGAGATGATGACACAAAATATGTTCGTCCAGATCAGCTCCTGTGTTCCGGCCGTGGCCGATCTTGATATCAACGGCAGTGATTTTTCCCTGGAAGAGATGAGAGCCTTTGTCGACCATCCGCATGTTCTCGGCCTGGCCGAAGTGATGGACTATCCTTCCGTTATCAACGCCAATCCGGCGATACACGATAAACTTTCTGCCTTCAGCGGCCTCAATATCGACGGTCACTGTCCTCTGGTCAGCGGGCTTGATTTGTCAGCCTATGTTACCAGCGGCATCCAGAACTGCCACGAAACCACCAACTTTGAAGAAGGAAAAGAGAAGCTCACCAAAGGCATGGCGGTAATTCTGCGTGAAGGATCGGTAGCGAAAAATCTTGATGCTCTGGCACCACTCATCACCGAATACAGTTCCCCGCAATGCCTGCTGTGTACCGATGACCGGAATCCACATGAAATCGCCAAAGAAGGCCATATCAACTATATGGTTAAACGGCTGATCCAGCATCACAACATACCGCCGCATCTCGCTTATCGGGTTGCATCATGGTCAGCAGCCCACCACTTTGGTTTGCACCGCCTTGGCCTGATTGCTCCCGGCTATAAAGCAGACATCAACCTGGTTCAGGATCTTCATCAGGTTGATATCCAAAGAGTGCTGATTGGCGGTCAATTTGTTGATGAACTCAGACTCGACGAATCAGTTACCAGTAAACTGGAAGCCTCTGCCCCACCGTTGCAGCCAACTATGCAGCATGCTCCCCTCACAGCAGAAGAACTTGCAGTCTCACTACAAAACGGGGATTACCATGTCATTGAAATTGTCCACAATGAACTGCTGACCAACCACCTTGTCTGCCACTACGACGGACAAGAGTTCGATCAACCGGGTATCAACAAGCTGGCTGTTGTTGAACGCTACGGCCACCAGCTACCGCCGGTAATGGGACTGGTAAAAGGATTTGAACTCAATCAAGGAGCCATCGCGACCAGTGTTGGTCACGACTCTCATAACATTGTCGCTATCGGCGTTGACGAACAGAGCATAGCCCTGGCAGTTAATCACCTGTTAGATATCGGCGGTGGTTACTGCGTCGTCCGGGATGGAAAGGTGACAGCCGATCTTAATCTGGCGTTAGGCGGGATCATGAGTCTCGAAAGCTCTGAAAACATCACCAGCCAAATCGTAGCATTGAAAGCAGCGGCAAAGGCGATCGGTATTACCGTTGACGAGCCATTTGTTCAGATGAGCTTTCTTGCCCTGCCGGTGATCCCATCGCTGAAAATCACCGTGAAAGGGCTGGTTGATGTCGAACAATTTAAAGTCATCGAACTACAGAAGGAGTGATACCTTACTGACGGCTCGCACCGCTTTCATGCTCCAATAGCCAGACTTTTAAGTCCAAACCTCCGGCATAGCCTGTCAGCTTGCCGGAGCTGCCAATCACCCGGTGACAAGGGACAATAATCGGAATCGGATTTTTCCCGTTTGCAGCACCGACGGCCCTTACCGCTTTCGGATTGCCGATTTTATTGGCGATATCGGCATAGGAGCATGTCTCACCGTAAGGAACATGGTTAAGTGCCTGCCATACCTGGCGCTGAAAATCAGTACCATGCATCTTCAGCGGCACATCAAAATCCTTCAGCTTGCCATCAAAATAAGCGGACAACTGCTGGCAACAATTGGTTGAGACTGAATTAGGCTCCTGTACAGCCTCAGGATCAGCATCAAACTCAATCGCAATAACAGCTGAATCATCAGCGACAATATTCAACCAGCCGATCGGAGTGTTTAATAGCTGATTATTCATGACAAAAGGCTCCATAAATACAAAGTCAAATAGCTGCGCCAGGGAGCAGCGAGAGTACCATCAAACGAGGTTGGCAGCATCTCTAGTGCCTTCTTTACACCCAAATCACCGGAGAGAAAAATATCCGGGTCGCTGAGCCCCCTCATTCGCAGGTAGTTCACTGTCCACGGGCCAATCCCCGGCAGCTCCAACAAGGCTGCGTTATCATCCAGAGAATTATCGCTGGCCGCATAATCTGAAAATAACCTCAACGTTTCCCGTCTGCGTTTCGGCATCTTTAGCTTTTCAAGATCAAAGAGACTGACTTGCTCCGGGCTCGGAAAAAAATACTGTGTTTGTGCCGAATCCGCCGACTGATGATTATCCGGATTAAGTGCCACAAACTGCCCGACCAAATTTCGTGCTGCTTTCACTGAAACCTGCTGTCCCAATATCGCCCGGATCCCGGCTTCAAACGGGCTCCAGATTCCCGGCAGACGAATCCCCTCCATCGCCAACGACTCACAACCCAGCGCCCGACTGAGCTGACTTTCTATCAACCGAACGTCAGCATCCAAATCCAGACAGCGGCGAATATTCTTAATCACCCGAGGTAAATAACTGAGTTCTGAAAGCTGTAGCTCAACCCGAAAAGAAGCGTTACCCGACTGATGATGCGCGGTGAAATAACCAAAACAGTTACCATAATGAAATGTCCGACCGTAACTGTTATCGCCCAGCCATTCGAGTCCGGGGATCAAACGTGACGCGAAGAACTGTTGCAGATAAGCCCAGTTATACGGCGGACGATAAGCCAGGGTAATTTCAATGCTTTTACCTGCAATCTTTTTGCCTGTTGTAACCGAGCCTTTACCCTGCTTACGGATCTGCGTCGGGGTAAGGGAGAACTGTTGCCTGAAACAGTCATTGAACCTGCGAATACTGTTGAATCCGCAAGCCAGTGCCACATCGGTTATAGGCATTCGGGTATCATGCAGCAGCTTTTTCGCCAGCAGGCACTGCTGATACAGACTGTATGATTTGGGTGACAAGCCGATTTCATCGCTGAACAACTGGCGCAAGTAACGCTCAGTGATCCCCAACCGTTCGGCAAGGCGGGGCAACGGATGCTCAGACAATGCCCCTTCATCAATCAGGCGCAACGCACGATTCAAAGTGGCATTTTTCCCCAACCATGCCGGAGAGCCGGGCGCGCTGTCAGGGCGACAACGCAAACAAGGGCGATAACCAGCATTAGCTGCAGCTATGGCCGTCGGAAAATACTCGACATTTTCTTCTTTCGGGGCCGGAGCCGGACACACTGAACGGCAGTAAATACCGGTGGTTTTCACCGCAGTAAAAAACAGCCCGTCATAACGGTGATCTCTGGCAAGTCTGGCTTGCTGGCATTGGGCGGAGGTCAGTTCCACAACTCGGTTCTCTTCCTGTTTTAACGTCCTTATCTCTTTAGTCTAAAGACATTAACCAGTAAAACTAGCCAGAATCGGTAGTGAATACTGGCACTCCGAGCTGCGATAAATCAATCCCTGATCCTATTTCAAATTCAGGCGTTTCATTAAGCGGTGTAAATTGCCCGGATTGACTTTTAACTGCTTCGCTGTTGCGCTCAGGTTTTTATTGTTCTCCAGATAAGTACTTTCAACCAACTGAGTCTGAAATTGATCCACAGCTTCTTTTAATCCAAGTTGCCGGTATTCATTCATATCAGTATCTGTAGTGACATCTGGCTGGTATTCGGTATTTTGTGAACCGACTGACTCACCAGAAAGATTAAAATGCCTCGGCTGCAATATAATCTGATCTGTCTGGCTGTTTGATTTTGCGATAACCGATGCTCTGTTTATCGCATGCTCCAGTTCACGAACATTACCGTGCCATGGATAGCTCTGAATGATAGACAAGGTTCTCGCATCAAAACTAATATTGGCTACCGCTAACTTATGTGCACACCGCTCAGCAAAGAAGCCAGCAAGAAGAACAATATCTTTATCCCGCTCTCTCAATGGCGGAACAAACAAAGGAAATACACTCAGGCGATGATATAAGTCTGCTCTGAAACGACCTTCTTTCACTTCCTCATGCATTACACGGTTGGTAGCTGCAATGATACGAACATTCACCTTGATATTTCTATCGTCACCTACTCGCTGAATATCGCCGTATTGCAAAGCTCTGAGTAGTTTAGCCTGTAAAGGAAGCGATAATTCACCTACCTCATCTAAAAACAAGGTTCCATTATCCGCCAGTTCGAACTTGCCTTTACGGTTACTGATTGCTCCGGTAAATGCCCCTTTGACATGCCCGAACAGTTCACTTTCTGCCACGGATTCCGGCAGCGCGGCACAGTTCAGGTAAACAAGAGGGTTATCTGAGCGAGCAGACTGAGCATGAAGGGCATTGGCTACCAACTCCTTACCGACACCCGTCTCACCCATAATCAATACAGAAAGATCCGTATCAGCCACGGCATCTATCTGCGCCTTAAGCTCGAGCATAGGCTGTGACTCTCCAATGATCTCAACTTGCTGGCTAAGCTTGTGAGAGCGCCTTGGCGTACTGGCTTCGATCCCTGCCGATCTCTCCAGTTTTTCCATCAACAATGCTGTATTCAGGCTACTTGCTGCCAGCGCACTGATAATTCGCAGGTCGTCATTTTTAAAGTTATCAAACTGGGTCGGATCAAAGGCATCTATTGTTACCGCGCCTATCAGGCGTTCTTCCAGCATAAGCGGTAAGCCGATACAGGAATGGACTTTGAGTTCATCCTCATGACTAGGAATAAGCCCGTCATAAGGATCTGGCAGATCACTGTCAGACGGAAAACGAACAATATCACCCGCCCTTGCAATGGCTTCGAGGCGTGGATGTTGTTCAATATCAAATCGACGTCCGAGTACATCGGCACTCAAACCATTAATGGCCAGCGGAACAAATTGCTGATCACGAAATAGCAGCAAGGCTGAAGCATCACAATTCAGCGTCTGCCTGATTGTTGAGAGCAATCTGTCGAACCTGTCCTGATCAGAGATACCAGATGTAATATCCAGTGCAACCTGTATCCACTCTTTACCAACCTTCGCCATAACCATGTTCGTACCCATAAGCTTTGTATTACTGGCAATAATTGTATCTTAAAGACAACGACCTATCTTTATCCAAATGACAAAACACGCCAAAAAAGAACTTAAGATTCTGATTTAAGATAAAAAATAAGAATCTATTTTTTACTATTAATCCTTAAATAACACTCTCAGCATCGCCTCTAAAAGTCTTTATCATTTAGATAATATTTATCTTTTTAACAATGCCATCCATATTGTCAAATTAACAAAAACCAACCTCACCAAATCATAAGGCATTGATAAATAAAGATTTAAAAACATGGCATACATCATGCTCTTATATCTGAAAACGTCGTAACTGTTTTAAGGTAAATAAGATGACTATTCATGTAAAAAATAACATCCACTGGGTTGGTCAACGTGATTGGGAAGTTCAGGACTTTCATGGTACCGAGTATAAGATGACCAAGGGTACCAGCTATAACAGCTACCTGATCCGTGAAGAAAAAACAGTACTTATCGATACTGTTGATCACAGATTCAGTCATCAGTTTATCCAAAATCTAGAGATGGAAATCGACCTGAAAGAGATCGATTTTGTCGTCGTTAACCATGCAGAAGAAGACCACTCCGGCGCGCTTTCAGCACTGATGGAGAAAATACCAGGTACACCGATTTATTGTACTGAAGCGGCGATCGATTCTATCGTTGGCCATCACCACCACCCCGAGTGGAACTTCAAAACAGTTAAGACGGGCGACACCATTGATATCGGTAACGGCAAGCAGCTTATCTTTATTGAAGCACCTATGCTGCACTGGCCGGATAGCATGATGACATACCTAACCGGTGATGCTGTTCTGTTCAGTAATGACGCTTTCGGCCAACACTACTGTGATGAGCACCTGTTTAACGATGAGGTAGATCAGAATGAGCTAATGGAGCAGTGCCTGCGTTATTACTCCAACATCCTTACGCCGTTCAGCAATCTGGTGACCGCCAAGATTAAAGAGGTACTGAGCTTTAATGTCCCGGTAGATATGATTGCCACATCACACGGTATTGTATGGCGCGATAACCCGACTCAGATTGTGCACCAGTACCTAGAGTGGGCTGATAACTACCAGGAAGATCGTATCACCATCTTCTACGACTCTATGTCGAACAACACCCGCATGATGGCTGATGCCATTGCCCAGGGGATCCACGACTTTGATCCGAAAGTGGCGGTTAAGGTATTCAATGTTTCCAAACACGATAAGAACGAAATCCTGGCTAACGTATTCCGCTCAAAAGGTATCTTTGTCGGCTCATCCACAATGAACAATGTCATGATGCCTAAAATCGCCGGTATGCTGGAAGAGATCACTGGCCTGAGATTCAGAGGCAAAAAAGCGGCAGCCTTCGGCAGTTACGGCTGGAACGGTGGTGCGGTAGACCGTATTCACGCTCGCCTGACAGATGCCGGATTTGAAACTGCACTGAGCCTGAAAACCAAATGGCGTCCGGACGGTAAAGCCATGCGCGAGTGCCGTGAACACGGTCGCCAGATTGCTAAGCAATGGGCTATACATTCAGAAGCAACCCTGGCTTCAACTCCGACTCAGTCAACAACCAAACCTGAACCGGTAGCACCGATCGCAGAAGTCGTCCCAACCAAACAAAGCTCCCACCCGGCAGACTGCCAGTGCATGATCTGCACCGTATGTAACTGGATTTACGATCCGGCGACTGGTGAGCCGAATCAGGGTGTTGAACCTGGTACACCGTGGAATGAAGTACCGGATTACTTCCTGTGTCCGGAGTGCAACCTAGGCAAAGACGTCTTCATTGAACACAACAAAAGCAATGGGGAGGCAGCCTGATGACAGATCCTCTTATCATCATTGGTAGCGGCTTTGCCGCTTACCAGCTGGTTAAAACCTTACGCCGTAAAAACAGTGATATTGCTATCCAGGTATTTACGACGGACAACGGTGATGAGTACAACAAACCAGATCTCAGCCATGTCTTTAGCCGTCGGCAGACCGCTGATGATCTGATCTCAATGACGGGTGAAGCATTCGCCAGTCACTACCAGGTAGAACTGTTTGCAAATACCAGAGTAGAGGCGATCGACGCTGAGGCGCACTCCATCATCGCTAACGGCACCAGCTACCGGTACTCGAAACTTGTTCTGGCAACCGGTGCCAACGCTTTTGTACCCAAACTCAAGGGTAATGCTGTCGATAAAGTGATCACCCTTAACAGCCTGAAAGAGTACCGGGAGTCTCAACAGCATATCGCAGGCTCACAACGGATTCTGATCATGGGCGGCGGACTTATCGGGGTGGAACTGGCAATGGATCTGGCATCCAGTGGCAAACAGGTTCGGATTGTTGAGCCGGGTGAACAGCTGATGGCGAGTGTAATGCCAGAATTTGTTTCAACACCTTTGGAGAAACAGCTACGCAATGACGGTCTGCATATTGATAGCCGAAACTATGTTACCGCGATTAATGACGCTGACGACGGGCTGGCAGTATCTACCAACAATGGTATTGAATACCGCGCTGATTGCATCATTTCAGCCGCCGGACTGCTTCCAAATACAGCGCTGGCAAAGCAGATCGGAGCAAACGTAAATCACGGTATTGTTGTCGATAGTCAACTGAGAACCAGCATCAAAGATATCTATGCACTTGGCGATTGTGCTGAAATCAACGGCAAGGTAATGGCGTTTCTACAACCGATCATTCTAAGTGCTAATGCGCTTGCCAGTCACCTGCTGACCGGAGCTGGCGAGCTGAAAGTTCCGGCCATGATGATTAAGGTAAAGACACCAAACTATCCCGTTCAGTCTGGTGGGCAATTTAACGCCGAATCAAAATGGCAGGTTACGTTTTCTGACCAGGGCGTACTGGCAAAAGCCTATAACCGGGAACAGCAACTCACAGGTTTCGTGGTCACCAAAGAAAATGTAAGCCAGGCATTTCCGTTATTTCGAGAACTTCAAACAGCTAATTCAGGCACTTCAGAGCGCTAACTAATTCAAAGAGCCAGGAGAGATATTATGAGTCATCAACGCATTCCCAAAAACTGGACCATCCAACGCTCAACGCCGTTTTTTACCAAAGAGAACGTACCTGCGGCGCTGCTTTCCCATCACAATACTGCTGAAGGTGTATTCGGCCAGCTTTGTGTAATGGAAGGTGTCGTAACTTACTTCGGTTTTGCCGACGAAAACGCCACCGAGCCGGAAATTAAAGTTGTAATCCCAGCGGGCAATTTTGCTACCAGCCCTCCGCAGTACTGGCATCGGATCGAACTAAGTGACGATGCCCAGTTCAACATTAATTTCTGGTCTGAGTCCGACAAGACAAATCAGAAAATGTACAACACCAAATCCGACACTTAATAAGCCTTCAGACAAGCGAATACAAAACTGAGATCATCGGGCAGGCACCTGCCCGATTACAGTTATATCGAACTGCTGATATTCGTTCTGAAACACAAAAGCTATCTGGATCAGGCTGACAAATTCTTGAAGAAGTATCGCTCTAATTCCTCAATTTGCCCGCTGCACAGCAATTTCATCGCGCCCTTAATATGTTCCAGCGGCCAATCCCACCACTTTATCGTTAACAGTGATTGAATCGACTTTTCATCAAATCGCTTTTTTACCACGATATTGTTACCGACAACGACAGAGTAAGGCTCGACATTTTTTGTAATCACAGCCCTGGCACCTATCACGGCACCATCACCGATTTGAACGCCTGGCATAATCATCGCTTCACTGCCAATCCAAACATCATTGCCTATTACAGTATCACCCGCTCTCAGGAATCCATCCTGAACATCGCCACCAAATGTTTCTGCTGAAAATGGAAATATTGAGATCCAATCAATGCGATGGCCCTGGTTTCCCGCCATCATAAAAGTGGCTCCCGACGCGATGGAGCAAAACTTTCCTATGCGCAGCTTGTCTACATCTCCAAACTGACCGCTTGCCCATACTTCCTTGGTCGACTCGTCCCCCAGTAAATAGCGAACAGCCTGCTCTTCAAACGACTTTGAATGATAAAAACCCGAGTAATAGCTGTAGTCTCCAACCTCAATATTGGGGTTGGAGACATGCTCTTTTAAGTTTTGGCCCTCAAGCCAACTGTTGAATAACTGCATCTGTTACCTTCCTCCTCTCTGTATTGCCGGGAGTTTAAATCCCCTCTATTATTTCCAGTAGCACTCATTTAGTTATTCAGAATTACCATATGGAAATAAAGTGGCTCACCTATATCCCCATCTACATCGCACTGTGTGAGGAAAAAAGTATTGCTGGTGCAGCAAGGAGGCTCAATTGTTCAAATGCGCACGTGAGCAGGCAGCTAAAGCAGCTTGAAGACATTCTTTCTGTTCAGTTGATACAAAGGACAACCCGCCAGTTCAACCTTACTTATGACGGCGTTGAGTTTTACAAGCAGGTGAAGTACTTATTTGAAAGCGCTGAGGTTATTAACGAAAAGTTATGTTCAACAGAAAAGGTTGTTGGCAAACTGCGTGTAGCGGCTTCAGCATCATTCGGTGCGATATTGTTAACAGAGCCCTTAGCTCAGTTTTATCAGGCGTACCCAGGATTAGAGATAGAGATTATCTTTACAGAAAGTCCGCTAGACCTCATTGAGTCGGGCTTTGATGTTGCATTTTTCATGACTGACTCCCCGCCGGAAGGTTATGTCGGGCATTATCTTCGCTCACTGCATTGCAAGCCATTCGCCCATGAGAGTTATATTAAAAGCCACGGTGAGATTGAACATCCTTCCGAACTCGACAAATACAACCACATTCTTTATAGAAATACAGAGTTCATGTTAGATAACTGGACGTTTCAGAATAAAACGACCAAGGAAGCGGTACCCATCAAGCTAAAGGGCGCGTTCAGTGTCAATCTTGTGTCGTCGATGGTTGATGCCATGTTAAGCGGGTGCGGTGTTACCATGCTGGATGATTTAGCGCTATCCAAACTGCCGCAGGAAAAACGAAAAGAGGTCATTCAACTTGTTCCCGATTGGGAAACAAGCCCGATATTACCTTTGTATATTCTCTATCCCAAAAGGGAACATTTACCCAAGCGCACCAGAGTATTCGTTGATTTTTTCCGAAACCACTTAAAAGGTGTTTGATCGCCAAAGCTCAAGTGCTCCGCATGTTGGCGATGCTTAAGTGTTTCAACAATAAAGTGATTTGATGGTGTCTTTCAGCCACAAAACCTTGGGATTGTAAGCATTGCGCTTGTGCCAAATCATCGTAAATGGATTAGAGAGGCTCCTGCGAAAATCACGGCCCCCGTAATAGCAACAGGTTTCGACCGACAGAATCAGCTATTTTTCCCGCAAAAAGCGTGGTGCTTGCCATACCGGCCAAATACACAGAAAAAACGATGTGAAGCTGAGCTTCTGTTGCATTAAGGTCAGCGGCAATCTGGGGTAAACCAACAAGATAGAGATCGATAGCGGTAGGATACAACAATACAAGAATGAAACTGCAAATAAGAAATAGGATCATGAAAACCTCACAAATCAGTTGTGAGGATAATAATGTTGTAAATAGTTACATGCGAATGGGTTCTACGACAGCAGGTATTTCCATTGACAACAAACGCTGAAATGAATGAAGTAAAGGGCCATCAGTACTGACTCATACGCGATCTGACGGTTTCGGTGGTGTAGTTTGACCTAAGCTTACAGTTCTACACCACACCATCCAACTCACTTTTGGACAGAAACGATTTAGGTAAATAGCTCTAAATCGTTTCTAAAACATGAGAAAAAGTAACTTGAAAGCTCTGATGCTATGACTTTCGTCACATCTAGTGAGCACAAAATAACGACCTATTTAGATCAAAGCATTGAACTCTCTTGCTGCTGTTTCTTTTTCTTCTCTTTTTCGCTTTGGGTATTAAAGGCTTTCAAAAGGTCTGAGTGGATATAATTCATAGATAGTTGAAAGCTCATGTGTGGAGCTTCCAATGTAATCTCAGTCTCACCATCTTTGTATGTCGCAGATTTATTCCCAACGAAAGGGATTTTTTGGTTTACTAGTTGATATTTTTTCCCAAGAGTGCCATTCAAATAATCAAACTTACTTTTCGGCAGTTCGGTTAAAACCGCAATCAGTTTGTTGGAGCGACTAAAGATCACAGTCACATCATTAATTCCTTCAAATTGTATTTGCTTTCGAGGAATCTGATACATATCACCTTGACTATACTTATTGATACCTTGATGGGATACATTGTATTTACTTTTAAGTTGTTCAACAGTAGTTTCACCAATCGTTAGCCCAAATACAGTAGGGTTTGCGTACACCGATTGGCATATAAATAATAGTGCAAAGATTAACTTCTTCATTTTTCAATCCATTTTAGTAAAGGTGAGTATTGTTTAAGTAACCAATGGTGTGGTTTTTAGGGACATATATCTCTGTCCATTTACTTCCAGAGGACAACACATAAACACGCTGACCTTGTGGTAATGTAAGCAGTTGTTTACTGTCAAAATTGCTTTCGTTGTACACCGAAGCTTTTTTTATCTGAACGGTTTTAGTTCTAAGCTTATTTAGTATTCCACTTAGGTTTGATTGCGCTTTTTTGTGATTTTGTTGTGCAGACTTTGCGTACCAGAAGGCAGCTAATTGATTGCTTTTCCTTACCCCTGTACCATTTTCATACATTATTCCTAAGTTATTCTGCGCTACATCATTACCTTGCCTGGCCGACTTTTCGTACCACTTGAAAGCTTGATAAAGATCTTTTTCTGTGCCACGACCTTGGTCATACATAACCCCAAGGTTATTCTGAGCTGAGACAGAGCCTTGCTCGGCTGCTTTCTGATACCATTTGAATGCCTTTCTGGAGCTTGCAGGAACTCCTTCGCCATTACTTAACATCCACCCCAGTCTGAATTGAGCGTCAACATCCCCTTTCTCAGCAGATTGAAGATACCATTTATAAGCTTGTGTTAGATCCTTATCTCTACCCAACCCTTTATAATAGTGTTGAGCAATAAAATAATCAGATGCGGCATTATCTGATTTACTTGCTATAGAGTACCAGTCAAATGATTTCTGATAGTCCTGCTTTACCCCATTGCCATTAAAATACATCCCAGCTAAATGATATGCAGCGTACTTATCCTCATTCGCAACCTTCGATAGTAGTTTAAATGCTTTATCTGTGTCTTTTTCAGTACCAATTCCGTACAAATAATATCTTCCCAAAGCGGCTGTTGGGACTGTCCAACCTGAAGAAGCTGCTTTTGACATCCAATAGAAGGCTGATTCCTTGTCTATATTCGTACCTTGTCCATTCTCATATAACCACGCTAAATTTCTAGCTGAGTCCTTGTTTCCGTCTTTTGCTGATTTAGAGTACCAATGAATCGCTTTTTTATAATCCTGTGGAACACTGTAGCCATTAGCAAAAGCAAGTCCCATATAGAAAGAGCAATACGTATAGCTATCAACACATCGTTCATACCATTTTAGGGATTGCTTATATTCTTTTTTCTCCCAATATAGCTCACCAAGTTTCTTTATTGAGTAAGCGTCACTTTCTTCTGCTTTTAGCCATAAAGGAAATAAGTCTTTATTGTTAGCTAGCTCTTTTGATGCCTTCTCTGATTTATTCTCTGACGCTTGAATAAGGTATGCTTGTGCCTCTTTGAAATTTTCTTGCTCAAGCGCATGCATACCATAATCAAATTGAGCATTTACCAAACCAGAATCCGCCGCTTTTTTTAGCCAACCAATATCTTCATCTGATGGACGATTCGTTGAGGTATATAGACGATACATTGAACGATTATCGCCTTCTAAAGCCAGTTTTTGCCAAGATTCTCTTGCTTTAGCATAATCACCATCTTGATAGGCTTCTTCTGCCGATTCATATGTTGCTGCACAACCCGACAGCATCAATGTGACTATAGCACTAGCCAACCACTTGCGTTTTAACATTATTTTTTCCTTAAAGCATTGTAATAATTTGTAATTATTATCAAATATGCTACAAAACACAGCTTGACCTTTCAAGCAGTTGCATGGGTAAAGTCATCAGTTATCGCTATTTTTAGTTTTACATGTGATTATAATTGCATTGAACGCAGTTTTTTTCTGACTACAAGACGTAGTAAGCGTACTGGCAAAGAGAGTGGCTACTGAAATAACTTTTACTAAGGAAAATTTACGTAAAGTTAAGGTGGTTAAGTTTTCACTCTAGCTTGAAATGGGGCAAACATAAGTCCAGTAGACCTACTGCTTTTTACCCCCTGAAATGTCAAGATAAGTAAAGCTAATTAAGGCTCTGCAAACCTGCTTTATAGCGTCACATTTCATTCTTATTATGCTCATCAATTATTCCCCTGTTATTGATGATCAACGAATTATGTTTAGATTTACAGTCATACTCACTCTTCTCTGGTTGCCAAGCCTACTGGTGAACTGGAGTAGTTTAGACAACTTTTTTTTCCTGGCGTCATCAATTGACCATGTACTCAGGTCTACTTGGTCTGGGCTATATGGGGCTTGCCGTTTTACTTGCAGCACGTTTTCGTTGGGTGGAGGAGAAGGTAAAAGGCCTAGATAAAAGTTATAAGCTACATAAAAACTTGGGTATTGGTGCCATGGTCTCTCTCTTTTCCCACTGGCTTATCATCAAGAGCGGCCAATGGCTTGTTGGCTCAGGTATTCTCCAAAGACCAAGCCGAGGGCCACAACCTGAAATTGAAGGTATGAACTGGCACGCTATAGCTGAACACGTTGGTGATATTTCTTTTAAGGTATTCCTTATCTTCAGCATAATTAGCCTTGTTCAGGCAATCAGCTACAAGAAGTTTAAGTTCACCCACAAAATTGGCGGCCTTTTGATGTTCGCCGGTATTTTCCATACTGTACTCCTGCTGGATTGGAACATCGGCACCATTCCTATGAATATCGCCATTGCAATAATTTCTATAGTTGGTATCTGGTGTTCATGGCTGTCACTGTCTGGAAGCATTGGCAAGAAAAATAAAGCTGACGGAAAAGTAGGAAACGTTAAGGCGTACGCTGTGCAGTCTGATCAGAATATGGCTGTACGTTTTTCTATCAATCTGGAATCGGATATCAGCTACAAAGAGGGGCAATTTGCGTACCTGAACTTCCATGACGGGGAATCACCACACCCATTCTCGGTGCTGAACTTCGACGCAGAGAACCGATTGATTGAGTTTGGTGTGAAAGATCTGGGCGACTATACCCACAAACTGGTCAACAACCTCAAAGCAGGTCAGAAGGTTACTGTAGAAGGTGGTTACGGCTCTTTCCAAATCCCTGAATTCGAGAAACAGGTATGGGTCGGTGCAGGTATTGGTATCGTGCCATTTATTTCCCGCCTTTACTGGTTAAAAAGGAAGACTGAAAAACAGCAGGTAAAGCTAAAAGAAGTTCACCTGTTCTACTGTGTGAATTCTGAAAAAGAAGCATTCTTCCGCAATGAAATACTGTCTCTTATTCAACGCCTTGATTTTATCGAGCTACACTTGGTTAACGCTGAAAGTGGTGAACCGCTGGACAGTGTCCAAATTATAGAAAAAGTGAAGAGTAAGAATTTCGACATCTGTTTCTGTGGTCCTCAGCAGTTTGGAGAGATACTCAAAACCGGACTTAATGCTGCGGGTGTATCAGAAAACCGGTTTCACACAGAATTATTCAAAATGCGCTAGGTTTATGATTTAACAATCCCTCTCTTTTAAACTCCCCATTAATCAAAGAGAGGGATTCCTTAACGCTGTCGAAATAGAATCTACACGTTCATTTGCACATTGCTAGCTGCCGCTCACCTCTGCTTCCATTTGCTTGAGATACTCTTGCATAAAACTGGTTCGTATTTCAGCCTCAGCCCGAGCAGAATCTGTTTTCATAGTACTGGCTAGAGACAGAAGCTTTGTATAAAAATGGTCTATCGTGTACGAACTATCGTCAGGAACTCGACTTGTACAAAAAGCATCGTCATTTGAGTACAAAGGACGCCCTAACTTCGAGCTAACTTGCAAGCACCTTGCGATTCCTATCGCCCCCAACGCATCCAATCGATCGGCATCTTGCACGATTTCTGCTTCTAGCGTTTCGGGAGTGATATTAGCACTGTAGCTATGTGTCACGATTGCATGATGTATTGCCTCGAAATACTTCGATGGATAGCCGATATCTGCCAAAAAATGTACCGCTTTATCCGCTGCAAATTTAGAGCTTTGACTTCGATTTGGGTGATTCTTTTCGAATGAAAAACAATCATGTAAGTAAGCAGCTGGAACAACTACCTCTTCAATTGCATGCTCTTTCTGACACAGCAATTTGGCCGTGTTTACGACACGTAATACATGGCTAATGTCATGTGCTAAATCTTGAACCATTTCACCTTGTATATATTCAAGAAGCTTAGCTTCAAATTGCTCAACTAATGTCACTCAACACTCCTTTGCAGCTAACACCCGCAACAAGGTTCCCCGAACAAAAACAGCAAAGCACACAAAACGCCACTCAAACCGCCGAGTGTAACGGGTCACCCTGATTGCACTGTTATAGCGCAGTTGAAGATTACTCAGGCTTTTTTCACAAACTGAGCAGTCACCATCATTTCACCCGCTCCATCAACTTTGCAGTCGAGTTGGTGATCCTTACCATCGACGATTCGTCGAATGGCTGCTTTTGTACCAATTTTAAGTACCAGTGAACTGCCTTTTACTTTGAGATCTTTAGCTAAAGTGACCTTGTCACCTTCTGCAAGCAATGTTCCGTTGGCATCTTTAACTGTAATGGTATCTTCAGCCGCGACTTCTGATGGATTCCATTCGTGAGCACATTCTGGACACACTAAATGATTTTGATCTTGGTATACGAATTCAGACTGGCAATTTGGACAAGGTGGAAACGACATAACTTACTACTTCTGTGACTTATTTTGTTGTATATGATACTGCCCATTAACAGCCTTAGCGAGAGAATCAGACCAAACTCATCATGAAGGAATAAACAAAGAGTTTGTCAACCGCCACAAGATTGCCGAACCACCAATTTTGGCGGGAAAACAACACTCTTGTATGGCTGTTTGTCACCTTCCATTCTCGACAAAATGATCTCTCCTGCTGCACGGCCTATCTCCCGAGCTGAAACCGAGACCGATGTAAGCGTGGGGCTGGTGTCCGAAGCCTCTGCGACGTCATCGAAACCCACTACAGCAATATCAGTGCCGACACGCTGGCCAAGATCTTTAATCGCCCGCATCACACCAAATGCAACAATATCCTGATAGCCAATAATTGCCGTAATTTCAGGGTATCTTTCCAGCAGTTCTCGCGTCACCTTTGCTCCTTCAGAGCGACTAGCCGCACAACTGCGAATATAGTTTTCATTGAAGGGAATACCATGCTCCATAAGCTTGGACATATAGCCCCCCAAGCGATGAGAACGTGTTTTTGATGCTTCAAGGCCGCCAATAAAGGCAATATGCCGATGCCCTTTTTTGATCAGATGTTCGGTGGCCAACTGCAGTCCCATAAAATTGTTTGTGCCAACAAAATCAAACAGGTCCTCCCCTATCGGCCGGACCGCCAGTACGATCGGAAACCCACGACTTTCAACCGTCTTCAAATAATCCAGGTCAGTATCCATGGCCGGGCACATCACTACCCCACCAGCATTTTGGCTGAGCAGAGAGTCGATAAACTTGACTTGCCGCTCAACACTCTCCTGGGCATTGGCCAAAAACAATAGCGAGTCCTTCTCTTCAAGATAGTGACTGAGCCCTGCAATCATTTCCGAATAAAATGGGTTGGTAATCTCCGGGATAACCAATCCAACCAGGTTACTGCGTTTATGCCTTAAGTTGGCGGCGGCCTGATTATAAACGTATCCCAGTTGCTTAACCGCTTCCAAAACCCGCTCTCGTGTTCTAGCTGAAATACGGCCTTTGTTAGTCAGCACCAAGGACACGGTCGCTGTCGATACACCGCAATACTTCGCCACATCTGCAATGGTTGCTTTCACGCACCTAACTCCCAACGGATGAAAAACCACAGCGAAAGGCTCATTGGGCTGAATCACCCGCACAGCTCCCGCTAACGGTTATCAGTTATATCGGCTTTAAGTACTGATTAAAACCAGGTTAATCGATTAACCTGATTTTCACCGTTATATCGAGCCGATTATGAGATTAACTGCAAATTTAGCCACTCAATACCTGATTAACAAACGATAAATGACGGGTTAAACACGTTAACCTATTTGAGGATTGCTAAATGGACTGATTAAATTGTCAGCAAATGATTAATCCAAGGTGATGTATGAAATACCTATCTGGTCGATCGAATTATGACAAGTTTCCACATGTAGCTGTGAAAGGCTTCGATACTCATGCCACACAAGGCTGGGACAGAATCACCCAAACATTGAAACAACGGATTTCCGGTCAGGACAGGCACGTTTTGGTCATCGACACCTATCACGGAGTGAACCACAACGAATTACTCGACCAACTGGTTGCCGCCTTATCGCCGAGCTTGGTGATCACTACCGATGACACGAAATACCCCGAATCACATATCCATCAGATGCTGGAAAGGCACATTACCAATGACCGGGTATTTGGTGTTATTGCCCCACATAAACTGGCTGAGTTCTTCGATAACGAAAAACTCGAAGCACTTAAATCGCAGGTAGCCGATACGAAGACAGGATTAATCGTGGTGCTCGGGCACGGCGCACGCCTCATCGCCAAAGGGGATACATTCATTTATGCCGACATGGCCCGATGGGAAATTCAGCAGCGTTTCCGTCGCGGCGAACTTGGCAACTGGGGAGCCGATAACCTCGATGAAGATATCCTGCGCAAGTACAAGCGCTCATTCTTCATTGAGTGGCGAGCCTTCGACCGCTACAAAACGCCTCTTCTGGCAGAAATTGACTTCCTTCTAGATACAAACACGGCCTTTGAGCCCAAGCTGATCACCGGTCAAGCATTCAACGCAGCTCTTAAGCAAGCCACAGAGCAACCATTCCGACTGGTTCCTTTCTTCGACCCCGGCGTCTGGGGCGGTCAATGGATGAAAGAAATCTGCGACCTCGACAAAGATAAAACGAATTATGCATGGTGTTTTGATTGTGTGCCGGAAGAGAACAGCCTATTGCTTAAATTTGGCGAAGTGACCGTTGAAATTCCGTCTCAAGACCTGGTACTGACACAGCCAGAAGCACTACTTGGTGAACGCGTACATGCCCGCTTCGGGGCCGAGTTCCCAATCCGCTTTGACTTCCTCGATACAATGGAAGGCCAGCACTTAAGTTTACAGGTACATCCACTGACCGAATACATTCAAAATGAATTCGGCATGCACTACACCCAGGATGAAAGCTATTACATGCTCGATGCCGGCGACAAAGCCAGTGTGTACCTGGGAACCAAAACCGGCATCAACCCGGATGAGATGATGGCCGAACTTCAGGCGGCGCAACGAGGCGAAAAATCTTTCGATGACGGGCGTTTTATCAACCAATTTCCTGCCAAGAAACACGATCACTTCTTAATCCCTGCGGGCACGGTGCATTGCTCCGGCTCAGACTCGATGGTGCTGGAAATCAGCGCAACGCCCTATATCTTCACATTCAAACTATGGGATTGGGATCGGTTAGGCCTTGACGGGCTACCACGACCAGTACATCTCGGTCATGGCAAGGAAGTGATCCAGTGGGAGCGCAACACTGAGTGGTGCAGGCAGCACCTCGTCAACGCAATTGAACCCATTGCGCATGGGGACGGTTGGCGCGAAGAAAAAACCGGACTCCATGAGAGGGAGTTTATAGAAACTCGGCGGCATTGGTTCACAGAGCCAGTTCTTCACAAAACTGAGGGCACAGTCAATGTTCTGAACTTGGTCGAAGGACGCGAGGCCCTTGTTTTGAGTCCCGACAATCAATTTGCCCCATTTGTTGTGCACTATGCAGAAACCTTTGTCATTCCGGCCAACATCGATTCCTATGTCATCAAGCCACATGGGGAAAGCAAAGGACACGAGATCGCCACTATCAAAGCATTTGTAAGAGGTTAACTATGCTGCATTTCATTGTTGCCAGCCACGGCCCACTCGCCACCGCACTAATACAAAGTGCCAATATGGTGTTCGGGACATTAGAAAGAACAACTGCGGTCTGCCTGACAGAAGAAGGGGGGATAGAAAAATTCAAACAGGATTTTCGTGAAGTAATCAACGCGATAGCTCCGGATGTCGATGGCATCGTCGTACTGTGCGATTTGGAGTGTGGCACCCCCTACAACGTGGCTTGCACATACGCCTTTGATACTGCATTTGGCACTGACGTTGAAGTCATCACAGGAGTGAACTTCCCCACCCTGCTAATGACCGCCGATTTCACCGAACATAACAGCGCACCAGAAGTTGCAGAGACCCTTCGCCAGGAGGCATTGAAAACCGTGGTCGTCGCAAAACCTGTCAACCGCGTTGAAGTTGAAGAAGACGATTTTTAAGGAGAGTAAACATGGCCATTTCATTTGTACGTATCGATGACCGCGTGATCCACGGACAACTCATGACCCGCTGGGCAAAAGAGCTCCCTTGCGATGGGATCGTGGCCATTGACGATGCGGTCGCTGCCGATCCGCTGCTCTCTCAGGTCATGAAAGGGGCGGTTACGGATGTAAAGGTATGGTTGTTTGATACCCAAACAGCAATTACCAAGCTGCCAAAAGTAATAGCCAGCGACAAGAAATACTTTGTTATTGCCAAGTCGCCGGTAACTTTGCAGAAAATTTGCGAAGCAGGCATTAGCCTCGACAACCTGAACAACAAAATCAATGTTGGCCCGATGAGCGCAAGAGAGGGGACCACAACCATCGGCTCCAACCAGTGCGTAAACGCGGCCGAGATTGCGGCTTTTCATTTCCTAACCCAAAGCGGTCACCATATCGATTTTAGACTGGTCCCGGATGCCAGCGCCTACACCTGGCAAGACGCACAACAGAAGCTGAATTAACTATAAGTTCGATTTCATTGGTGCTTCAGCACTGATGGCAAGGGACAAAACGACGTGAAAGAAAGGACTATATTATGTTTTTAGAAGCAGTACTGATCGGGATACTGTGTTATCTCGGAGCATTATCCACCCCATGGTTACTCGGGCTAACTGGTGGTTGGTACACCATCACCAGGCCACTGGTATCAGGTATGCTAATCGGCATTATCTTGGGGGACGTCCAAACGGGGATCATGGTTGGCGTCGCGGTACAAGCCGTCTATATCGCAATGGTGACCCCGGGCGGTTCTATGCCTGCAGATCTGAACTTCGTCGCCTACCCTGCCGTGGCATTGGGCGTGATGTCCGGGCAAGGCGTAGAGGTTGCCGTAGCCATAGCCGCCACTATCGGGATCGCCGGTACCATCATCTTTAACTTCATGATGGTGCTTAACTCCTACTGGAACCACCGAGCCGATCTTGCCGTAGAAGCAGGCGACGAGCACGGCGTTTATATGAACTCCGCCATCTACCCGCAAATAACAAACTTTTTAATGCGCTTCATCCCCACGTTTATTGCCGTGTACTTTGGTAACCAATATATCGAAGGCTTCATGGCCAGCCTACCGGAAATGGTTATCGATACCATGACCGTCCTCGGAGGCATTCTGCCCGCTGTCGGTATTGCGATACTCCTAAAACAGATCATCAAAGAGTGGACCATGCTGATTTACTTCCTGGTTGGCTTTGTCGGCATCGTATTCCTCAAGCTCAACATGGTCGGCCTAGTCATGATTGGTGCCCTGTTTGCACTACTGCACTACAACTACAAACCCGAGCCACAAACAGTCACTGCAACTCCCGTTCAACACGCTGACGATGATGAGGATGAATTCTAATGACTGCACAACATGAAAAAATTGGCACTGAGATTGGCGCGAAAGTAACGCTCGATAAAAAAGATCTCATCAAATGCTGGCGTGCATGGATGATGTATAACCTCTCATCTATGAGCTTTGAGCGCCTGGAATCTTTTGGCTTCTGCCTGGGTATGATGCCGGCACTAAAGAAACTCTACCCGAATAAGGAAGAGCGCCAAGAAGCAATGAAGCGTCACGCCTCATTCTACAACACCGAACCTCAGCTCGGCGCCATCATCAACGGCATGGCCGTTGGTATGGAAGAGAAAAAAGCTAACGGCGAACCGATTGACGGGGAGACCATCAACACCCTAAAGGTCGGCTTGATGGGGCCAGTGGCTGGTATCGGTGACTCGATGATCCCCGGTATGTTAGTGCCTATCCTACTCAGTATCGGTATGGCGCTGGCTGCCGGCGGCAGCATGCTCGGCCCGATTTTCTATATCGTGGCTTTTAACGCAATCGCTATCATCGGTTCTTACCAGCTCTTTATGAAGGGCTACAAAATGGGGGCAGGCTCTGTGGAAATGCTCGTCAGCCACCGCTCCACCAAAATCCGCGAGGCACTCTCTTTGCTCGGTGTATTTGTGATGGGCGGCGTCGCGGCCAGTTACGTCAACCTTGGAACCGGACTAGAGTTCATCACAAAGGACGGTGTAGACATCAATGTTCAGCTGATGCTAGACGGTATCTTCCCGAAATTGCTGCCACTTATTGTCGTACTGGGAACTTGGTTTGCAATGGCGAAGAAAGGTCTGAGTCCAGTTAAAGCGATGCTCTCACTGGTTGTTCTGTCCTTCATCGGTGTCGCGGTAGGCTTTTTCTAAAAGAAGAGATTCAAGGCACTCAATCGAGTGCCTTTTTATTTGGAGGAGTACATGAACTCACTGACATATCCAATACACCGCATCCGCACTTGGCTAAAAGATGATGCCCTTCCCACCTGGATAACCACAATCGATAAAGAAACGGGGCTCTTTGCTGAAGGCCTTAATCAGACAGGAACCCCCTTCCCTCCCTTAACAACCAGGTTTCGTGTTCAACCCAGACAAATCTATGTATTTGCTCATGCCACACAGCTCGGGCTGATTGACGGCCGAGATACAATCGATCTTGCAATCAATCAAGGCTTGCCTCATTTCGGCAGCCCCCATACAGGCTTTCAATTTTCCCTAGAGCAAGGAAGGCATGGTGACGATCGTCAAATAAACCTCTATGAGCAGGCCTTTGCGCTACTAAGCTACGCATGGCATTACAAGCTCACCGCCACAAAAGACAGTGCTGACAACATGGAGGTTATTTACCAGTTCATCACTCATCATTTAACCGATAAAGACCGGGGTGGCCTATATCTATCGCAGGCTTGCAATAGCCAAAAATGCCAAAACCCGCACATGCACCTGTTCGAAGCACTGATGGTCTGCTTTGAACATACCGGCAACACACTCTGGCTAGAGCGAGCAAAAGCAATCTACCTACTATTCGGAAATCATTTCCTACAACAAGATCACCTGGCAGAGTTTTTCGATGCCGAGTTTAGACTTGATCCCCAAACCGGCACACACGTTGATCCGGGACACCACTATGAGTGGATTTGGCTTCTTAACCACTACTATAAACTCACAGGAACCGATGTCTCCCGACAAATTGAAACCCTGCTCAACTTTGCCCGAAAGTACGGTCACAACACTAACGGGTTAGTAAGAGACGAGGTATTGTCTTGCGGTGAACCTTTACGAACGACATCAAGACTTTGGTGCCAGACCGAATACCTCAAGGCATGTGTAGCACTGTGGGAACGCGGCCCCTCAGCACAGAGAGAGAAAGTAATCGCTGAAGCGGTAGAACAGATTTTTAGCAATTACCTCGAACCTGCCATAAAAGGCCTTTGGGTAGATCAGCTAGATGCATCCGGCCAGCCCGTCAATCCCCATGCGCCAGCCAGCACCTTTTATCATATTTTCCTAGCCTTCTCTGAAGTGCTCAGACTCGAACAAGAGGCGTAAAATGAACGTATTACTTCCCCCTACTGTCAACTACTTTACCGGCCACATTGAGTCCGAAAACCTACTAACAAAATCAACAACCCTAGCATCACTCGACGGTATTTTTGCGGATCAGAAAGCATTCGATGCTATTCCCGGGGACAAAATTATCTATCAAGTTGAAATGCTGCCAGCACAAAGCGCAGATGGCGAACTCAACTTCGGTGTTTCTCACATTGAGCCAGGTACTGTTGGCAATGAATTTCACATGACCAGAGGACATATCCATGAACGCCAGGAGCAGGCAGAATATTACTTTGGTGTACAGGGCGAAGGGCTGTTGCTAATGCAAAAAAATGATGGGGAAACTGTTATCGAAAAAGTATTTCCGGGGAGTGTACACCACATCCCGGGGTTCGTTGCGCACAGGTTGGTCAATACTGGAACAACAAAACTGTCTGCGCTTGCAGTCTGGCCTGCTATTGCCGGCCACAACTACCAAGCAATCCAAAAAGCAGGGTTCAACATTCGAGTTCTGAAAGATAAGGATGGCTATAGTTTAGAGTCCAGCTAGGCAATACGTGCAAGAATAACTTACCGAGTTAGAACATACTTTCTAACTCGTCAGCATTAGCCGAAATACGCAGATAGGAAAGCCGATGTATGGCGTTTTACACGGTTAAGATTTTTGGGGTAGCTCAGTTTCTTTCATGAGAAAACTTTTTTCCCTCTGCAAACTACAATGTATTCCTCATACGTATTAGAACTTCTATATAGCACCAAAACAGACTTAGAGGGTTCACTAATGAAAATACGCCAACGCTTTTTAGCTTATTCGATAAGTGCCTTATTCCTTTTTACCTTGTCCGGTTTGGCGGCAGCAGCTTATAAAAAAGGCGAGAAAATAAACCTTGTCGAGGTTGCGGCCACCAACGATGACTTCCAGACCCTGGTCATGGCGATCCGGGCATCCGGCCTGTCCGGCACTCTCGAAGGCAAGGGGCCCTTTACTCTCCTGGCACCCACCGATGACGCTTTCGCAAAACTCCCGGCCGGCACTCTGGATGACTTGCTCAAGCCAGAAAACAAAGAACAATTGCAGGCCGTGCTCAAATACCACCTCCTGATCGGGGCTATCACCTCAGAAGAAGTCAGCAAGCTGAAACTACCTGAAACCGTCCAGGGAGAAACAGTACAAATCAAAAGCGGCGAGGATGGAGTGACAATCAACGGTGCTAAAGTCATTGCCGGAGATCTCAATGCCAGCAACGGAGTTATCCATGTTATTGATACAGTCTTAATCCCCGATAATTTGTCCAGTTTGACGGTAGAAGGTTATAAGAAAGGCGAGAAGATAAACCTGGTCGAGGTCGCGGCCACCAACGATGACTTCCAGACCCTGGTCATGGCGATCCGGGCATCCGGCCTGTCCGGCACTCTCGAAGGCAAGGGGCCCTTTACTCTCCTGGCACCCACCGATGATGCTTTCGCAAAGCTCCCGGCTGGCACTCTGGATGACCTGCTCAAGCCAGAAAATAAAGAACAACTGCAGGCCGTGCTCAAATATCATCTCCTGATCGGAGCTTTCACCTCAGAAGAATTCAGCAAGCTAAAACTGCCTGAAACCGTCCAGGAAGGGACAGTACAAATTGAAAACGGCGAGGATGGCGTGACAATCAACGACGCTAAACTCATTGCCGGTGATCTCAATGCCAGCAACGGGGTTATCCATGTTATTGATACAGTCTTAATCCCCAAGTAAATCATCAACCGGAAGCGAAAAAAGTCGTTGGCGATAGAAGCTGAATTAGGCCATTTGGTTACATTGAAGCTACAGTGAAAGTCAATGTCAGGTCGGATAATGTACTAATTCATTAGCATTCAACGATTATGAGATCACGTCCTAGTAACGTGCTATAACATCGGAACTAACTCATTTCTGATGAGCCTGTCGCTGTAAGCAGCTTATGCTTTCAGCGACAGCGCCTTGTGATACGTGCACTATAACGTCAGCATGATCTAAATAAACTATCAATAAGTTACGTCTAAAAATGGGTCATGACGCCAATTTGTTGAACTAGCATCTGTATAATTCACGCTCAATGAATGTGCCTATCACTTTATCATGCATTTCTTCAGATTTAGGGAAACCAATGATTTTGCGATTTAGCCGCTTTAATCGCGTTCTCAATGTGAGATTCTGCCGTTCTATTCGTTGGGTAAATAACTTCCCTGTAATGTGCTTTTTAGCTGGAAGGTTTGATGAGTAAACTCTGAAATCATCAGTACAGAAGAAATTGATTGTAAATGGCTCTAGAAGCATCAATAAAGCCTGAAGTGCTTCCTCATTGCGACGTCCAAAAGCATGGGCAATGATCCGCTTAAACCTTGGCTCCCAAGCATACCAAAGCCAACGTTGGTTCTTTTTGTTCTGAACAAATGACTATTGTTCGTCAATTTCACAGATAAGCTCGATCTCAGCGTTATCGAATGGAACTGAAGTTACTTGCCTCGGTTGTAGTTTTTTAGTGTTCTCAGCACGGTATTAAACTCAACTTTAAGCTCTCTGGCAGTATCACGTAGTCCAGCGTTGTTCATAGCCATATCGACAATTTGTTCTTTCACTCCAGGATGATAGGCATTGTAGGTGTAATCAAGCTGGAATGACTTCCGGCAATCAAAGCAACGATAGCGTTGTGCTTTATTCGCTCCAGTCCCATGTTTGCGAACTGATTTGGTCTGAGAACAGTAACGACAAGGGACTTCTAGTGTCGCCATAAGATCACCCGATAACTCGACAAATAACTAAACTATAGTTCAAATCACCAAGTTGGCGTCATGACCTAAAAATACAGCAATAGTTGACATAAAATTGCAGTAATAGTTAGCAAAATATTAACTCTACAAATATTTCTGTTGTAAATTTACCACCGATAGAATCCCTTCCAGTAGCAGTGATAATTTCCCTCAATATTCCCTATATCTCAATTTGGGCTTAGAACGATCACACAAGCCCCAACATTCCCCCAAAAAACGTTTCTGGACAAAACTGTGCCAGTGAGCTTACTAATTTAGCAAAAGTCGGATTAGATGAGGTTATGATTGCAAAAGTTTTCTATAGTAGCTGGCTTACTAGTTAAAGTGACAAGATTAAGTGGATGACATTAATTTTCAAAGAATGTCTCCACTTAAGGCTTTGATTTGATTGTGATGAAGTTACGTTAGTTGATGTCCTTTGGAGATGGTATTAACTTCTCACCATTTGCATCTGTAAGCGCTAGAGGTGATCTTGCATCTATAATGTGAAAATGCTCTAAGTGATTTTGAATGAATTTCTGACCTTGGTTAGTAAGCCTATCAATACTTTTGTTAAGATCAACAATGTCTCTGTTCAGCTCTTCTATAAAACGAGTCGATGTAGAAATAATGTTACTCATCTTAGTATCAGCAGCCTTGAATAGAATATCTTTTGCCCTTTCATTATCACCAAACTTTTCTTCTATTCTAAGAAAGTCATTCACTGCGTCTTCAAATGCAGTGTCTTGAAGCTCCTTATACTGAATGGCTTTTTCATATACAAATTGCTGAGCACGCTCTTTAAGTTCGAGTTGCATATGACCTATAGCATTGATGGTTTCTACGTTTAACTTGGTTAATTCTTTATGGTACAGAGCTATTGCGGCGCTAGTTCGCTCCATACGATCAAGCTCTTTATCTTTTTGCCATTCTTTAATTTCAGCCATGGCCATTTCAATATCACGAACTCTACGAACCTCAAGCTCTACATTAAGTTTTTTTTCTTCAGACCTTAGTTTGTGATCAAGTTCTTTTTCTTTTGACCTAAATTCGTGTTCTGACCTTGATTGAGCTGTTAACGTATCAATATTACGCTGATGAGCTGACTCCTTTGCTGATTCGCTTCTTTCGTGAGATCTGGCCTTTAATGGTTCAGAGGCCCAATCACATAAAATGTCGACTGGCTTGCTGATACAATCAAGCAGAGCACTACCTACTTTACTAGCCCAACTCATTTTTTTCTCCTAACAGTCGATTAAATTCTCTTTCAAAAATAACTTGATCCTTACTTCTCATGTAATTAATTTCTTCGAGTCGATCCTTGTCTTTATCAAAGATTGAGAAGATTTTTTCAATCTGCTTAACCTTATCTTCAAGGAAGAACGTGTCTATGCAGGAACTACTTTTAGATTGCTTAAAGCTCACAAATTCTTCGGTGATTTGTTTCAATTTCTTCTGTGTGTCGGTGTCTTCAAAATCAGTGATATGATTAGAAAACTTCTCAAGATTACTATTTATGAAGATGGAGTATTCTCTTTCAAAAGATAGTGATAAGAGATTTTCATTGTTCTCATATTGGAAGAAAGAAGAATAAAGTCGAGGATCTTCTCTGATACTACGGGAAACAAGGTCTTCCCTTGCCTCTCGTAAAGCTTTCAATAGCTCTTGCATTGCTTTAGGAGCTATCTTTGTCTCTGTCGCTTTTTGTTGCATTATTAGATGTAATGCTCTCATTAAGGCTTCTATAGCATGATGGTGTAAATCATTTGCTAAAGCTTTACGCTGTTTAATCAAATGAAGAAAACCTACTAAATGCCTTATTTGAGTATTATTTCTCATTTATTAGCTATCACTAACAGTAATGGTTGGTTTGTTTAACTTTGCTTCTGAACGGATTTTACCAATAGTATCAAGTGTATGCTCTTCAATCAGACTACTGCTTAAATCTAAACTCTTGGTATAACTATCAACAAGCTCTGTTAACCATTTTGAAGCAACCTCTCCATCAACCTGAGACTCGCTAAGTGTCCCCGAAACTTCTTTTAGTGTTTCTGAGAAGAATTTTGAACGTTCTTTACGTAAATCTTCTTGTAATGTACTGGCAAACTTAATTTCTTCTTTGTATTCCTTAACCAACTCTAGGTAGTTTTTCTCGAAGTTGTATAAAACTTCAAGCTTTGTCTTTAAAAGCTCAAGGTTTACGTAGCCATTTAACTCTTTTTTCAAAATTTCAGTCAATTTAGAGTTTATTGACGCGTCTGCGCCTGATGCCTCGACTGCTGATGAGATTAGTTGATTCAGATCTGTCATTAAGTGCTACCCATTGATTGTAATATTTAAATTCTCCAACCCATATTCAGGCTTATGCGTACAAAAATCAAAACTTAGAATTACTTATCTTGATCTTGCTCATACACGGCATAATCATCAGCTTCGATTTTAACCAATAGGCAATGCCACTTAGTGGAATAATTCTTTCTCCGTGTTCATTGCACGCCCATTTAGATAACTATTTATATGGCAAATGAAGATTAACAGGATATGTATGAGTATCTAATCTAAATGATAATGGGGCAAAGCCGACTTAGAGCAACCAGTCAGATTTGCTTACATCACACTTTTTGAACTGACAGATTTAATCCTGATGAATCCAAATAACGTGTGCCCCGCTTAGTTATCAAAGCACACAGAACTTCATACCAAACCCACCGAGTGCAACGGCTCACCTTGATTACTTGCTATGTTTGCAATCATATCGTGCAATTTACACTTTTAGAGTAACTATAGGCACTTTTGACTGCGTTTTTCTTGATATAGTGCTCCATGTTTCTCTTTCTCGATGCGTCATTCGAACCATTAATCCCTGTTGGCTCTGAAATTAAATAACCATATGGGCAAAGTTCATTAATCTTTTCCTCGAAAACACTATCGATTTCATTATTTGAGCTCGTTAGTTTCTTTTCACTAATAGCTATCAAATTGTATCTGTTATCACTAACTTCATAGCTGTGCACCTCTATTGGTGCAACCTGGCTAGAAGTACACCCTGTCAAAAGTATCAAACTAATCAAAGCTGAAAGTTTCATTTTTCTCCTTAGAACATAGCAATGTATTAGGCTGTTTATGCGCCAAAATGACATTACTTCTCTGGTAGCCACCGCCATATTAAATCAGTCCACCCCGCTGAACTATCAGTCGACCTCTGTCTTTGTTCAAAACGCGACAACACAAAATATTAGTGTGAGATACCAGATACCTGAAAATCTTTCACCACAGTCACGTTCTGACTGGATTTACCTGTTTAAAGGTGATCAACCTGTAATGAATAACAGCGATTACTTACGCCATGTCAGTGTTGGTCCTTCACCTACAGGTGTGCTTAATATTCAAGTAGACGATATCGTTCTCAAACCAGGCAGTTATATTGTGCAATACAATCCTGGTCACTCATTAGCAACAGTGGGCGCCGCCTACTCGTTTGTTATTGAATAATCAGCTGTATTACAGTTGCTGAAAAGTGACACACCAAAATTAGCCGCACATCGGATAGTGCAGAGAACTATCAAATATTCGATTGCGAGCATTATTGCACTAATAAATTAAGCCGGCGATGTATACCGCCGGCTAATCAACTTTACGCTTCCTTGAACCTCTCCCCTTTAAACACTCGGACAGGATTTCCGCGTTCGAGCTGCAAGTGTGCGAGCCAACGCTCTTGGGCTTGAGCACTGACCTGCTTCTCCCTTAACTCAGCCAACTTGTGAGCCAGTAGTGCCTTCGCAAGACGCTTATTCGCATGCTGACTGCGCTCCGTCTGAACCTTGACACTAATACCTGTCGCTAAGTGCGTCGCATGCACTGCTGAGTTGGTTTTGTTCACATGCTGCCCACCTGCACCGCTGGAACGGCACGCCTGGAAGGTAACTTCGCTATCTAAAACAGCGTCAGCGTCTTTGAATAAACGACAGCTGATAAACCAGTTCTTACGACCATGCTTAGGTCTCAGTGGACTTTTACAGACCCACAATACAGACCCAACCCAACGCCTTGTAAGAGTTGTTGAAGCATCGCCATCAAGCCCAACCAGGACTGAACGCATGGAGCCTTTCACCGGCCCTTCAAGAGCCTCCAACACCGTTATTGTCACCTTTTGCTGTATCGCTTCCTTCTCAAGCTGTCTTAGCGCCTGCTGAACAGCCAAACAGCATTCTGCTGGACCTTGCCCAGCACTGAGTTGCAACATCATCATCCCTGCGTCCCTCTCGTCTTGTAGGTCAACACAGGACGAAATCGGGCGACAATATCGATTACCCCTGCCTCGCTCATCGCACTGATAACGTTGTCGATAGATTTGTACGCCTGAGGCGCTTCCTCGTACATCAGCTCACGACTGCCGCAGATAACACGACCACCCAGCTCAGTACGCTTCATCTGCTCCACCGTGTACTTACGCGATAGCCGCGCCTTGCAGCCACTTCGGATCCACTTACGCCCGGCGCCATGAGCCAAAGAACATAAGCTGGTGTCACTAGGCCGGGCTTGCACCAAATAGCTGTAATCACCACGAGAGCCAGGGATCATCACCATCCCTTGGTCTGCAGGTGTCGCCCCCTTACGGTGAACCCAACCTGAGCCAAGTGAATACGGCTCAACAAGGTTATGATTGACGTCCAGAACCATTTCACCACGAGTCTTTAGGTTTGATAAAAGCCTTCTGGCAATGAACTCACGATTAAGCTCAGCAAAGCGCAAAGCATGATTGTGACGCTCCACATACTCATGGAAAGCATCCGAGCCAACATCTAGCCCTTTATGAGAATACTTATCTACATGCTGCCTGAGGATCTGCTCACCTAACCCACGTGAACCACTGTGTACCAGCAAACAGAGATGTTTAACACTCAGATTTACCGCAGCGAGTTGCTCCGGCATATAGACTTCGTCAACCATTTGTAGCTCAGCGAAGTGATTACCCCCACCAATGGTTCCCAGTGCCGAATCAAACACACCAGGCATAACCTGCTTGTCTTGTTGGCGCTTCCTGACCATCTCTTGCCAGTCATCGCCTAAAGGCTGATCGATATTGCCCAATTGCTTTTCGAGCTTATCCAGCTTGATTTTGTGCACAGCTAGATCCGTAGACCAAACAGCCATACCACAGCCAATATCATTGCCTACTAGAGCCGGATAGATATACCCCTCACTCAAGAAAGCTGCACCGATCGGATAACCGCGCCCGGGATGCAAGTCAGGCATTCCCACAGCTCGGATCACACCAGAAAGTTCAGAGGTTTTGATTAATTGTTGGATCGCATCGCTTTCGATCCAGGTGTCCCCGCGTGCAACCAAAGAGGCTCGCGCAGAAACGTTTTGAATACAGTTGCCCATAGTCCAATTCCATACAGAATTTGAATAGATATATGTGAATAGACAAGCCTAAGGCTGGGCAACAAACAGAGAGGTTGGATTAACCCAGACGAGGCTTGTAAGAAGATTTATTACGTCGCATTGTCGTTCTCCTTATCAAGTTGAGTGAATATTAGTCGGGCGGATACTAACGTAATTGCAGTTGTTATGCAAACACCAACTCGGTACTGCAAAACTTACATTACCCGACCCCATGCGCGTTCACCTTAACCTTCCGGTGGATTAACCCATTGAAAATAAAAAAGTATAGTGAGCTAAAAGAATTAATACGGTAGCTGCGTGACAACGAAATGCGGCTCAATACATAGTTAGGTACGAGAAAGGATTCAAATGAGACAGCAATACCATTTTCGAGACTCAAACGAAGGGCTACTTGCTTGGGATGTTTTCCGTTTGTTGACGTTATCTCAGCATTTAAAGGTTCGAAATGTTCCGTTATCAGATATAAAAGAACTAGATGAACCTTTTTGGTATGAATTGGGGAGTGCTACTCCAACATGTAGAAATGTTCTAGAGCATACAATACTCATTGATAAAGCAGACCTAAGTTACCCCATCATTTTGTGCCATGAAGGCCGTGTAATGGATGGTATGCATCGTGTCTGTAAAGCGGTTAAAAACGGCAATACTTTCATCAAAGCCGTTCAATTCGAAGAATACATTTCACCTGACTATGTAGGAGTGGATGCAGATGAGCTGCCTTATTAATCATGCGCCTCAAAAAAGCATCAAGATGACTTGTTATACTCGTCGACTTTATTAAGTAGTTTGGTGTGCTTGGTTAATCACCTTAGGCCTTTGGTGGCTTTAATGTTCATTTTGAGGCAGACCATCACTGATTTCATAGTAATCACCCTTCTCTGCCACAAAAATATGTTGCCCAAGATTTGCCCCAGTGGGCTTATCAAATGAACCTAATGAAATACCTATCCAATGATGCTTGTTTTTATCAAGAGGATCGAAGAATAAAGACGAACCACATTTTGAACAAAAACCTCGCCTCACTTTTTCGGATGAGTGGTACCAAGAGACATTTTCTAAGCCATGGATTGATAATGAATCTCGTGAAACTTCAGCACTTGCGAGAAAATGTCCAGTCCATTTTCGGCATTGGTTGCAATGACAAGCATCAGTTGATTTAAGGTCTTCTGATACTTCAAATTTCACAGCACCGCAGAGACAAGAGCCTTTATGCATTTAAAACTCCATTTACTGTTTTCTTGACCACCTAACGCCGAGCATAAGTTGCGCCGCAACTAGCATACCAAATGGCTTACCAAAACCACCGATTCCAACGTGCCACCTTGATGTCTTTGTTATGTGCGTACTTTTTCACAACGAATAAAAATAAAGTTTGGGTTATTTTTTAGGTGATTGTATGTGGACTCTGAAATTTCTCTGGCTTGCTCATCAACACTACCTTCGCTAATTTGGGAGATATATAAGCCCGCTGAGGTAATAGCACGGCAAATTTCAGTCAATGAGCGACGGTAAAAACTCACTTTTACAGGAGTCCCAATTGTATCCCACTCTTCTTCTACCCACTCACGTTCGAAATAATTACCACTCTTAGAACACTCAAAGTCCGCAAAAGGATGATGGGTAGAAAAAACCATATAACCATCCTCCTTTAGTACCCTTTGTACGTCTTTGAAAACTGGAGCTAAATCTGCGACATAATGCAGTACCAATGGGCAAATGATGACATCTGCACTATTATCTGGCTCCAAGGGCAATCCTTGAGAAATGTCTTGGGTATAAGCATGGACTTGCTCACCAAAGGTGTCTTTTACCAAAGACACCATATCTTCAGATATGTCCATACACTTCAAACTGTTGACTGAGTGCTTGATAAACCAATCTGCATATATCCCAGAGCCACACCCCATATCAATAACATCCTTGCCTTTTACGTTATCAAGTAAAGCTAGTGTTGATGGGCGCTCCAAGAGTGCATTGTAAATATTATCTTTAACTACTTCCGCATACTTAACAGCATGTTTTGTATACATTTCAGACATTTTATTTGCCTACAAAAGAAAAAGCTGAAGGATAGCACATAACGCCTGCAACAAGGTGCACCCCACCGAGCTCACCAAGCCAACTGAACGTCAAACCAAAACTGCCGAGTGTAACGCATCACCTTGATTGCCTTGTATGCTTCGCCGAACTCAATCGACTGACACCTGTAAACTATGATTCTTATGATGCTCAAACATCATTGCTATATCTTCTGGTAATACTCTGCTTTGGGACAGCTTTGGTAAGTTACCTAATTCAAAAAAACCGATTTCAGATATTTCAATATTTACCTCTGGCTCTCCTGATACGAAGTTACACAGAAAAAACATTTTATAGATATGAAATGGATAAATCGGTACATATGGATGAATGGCGCGATCTTTTACAGAAATAAGCCTTGGTTCATTTACCGTATAGCCTGATTCTTCATAGACTTCACGTACTACACCCTGCGATGGTGTTTCATTCACATCCGCCCAACCGCCAGGTAGTGTCCAACAATTATCCTCTCGCTCACGAACAAGTAGAATTTTGTTGTCCTTAATTACACCAGCCCTTAAATCGACTTTTGGTGTTGGATACCCCGACTCAGGGATAAATAAATTTTGTACTCTTTCTAGAGGAACTTCACCAAGTAAGGCAAACATCTGATGCGATATATCAGCAATACTTTCAAATCGCTCAAGATCATACTTATCCTTAGAGTACGCTTTACCAGCTTGGCTCAATGCCTGAAGTTGCTTTGCCCATTCAATCCATTGACTCAAAATAACCTCCTGTGAAGCTAACGCCTGCAATAAGGTGTGCCCTACAAAACCAGCAAAGCATACTGAACTTCAAACCCAAATCGCCGAGTGTCATGGGTCACCTTAATTGCCTGCTATGCAAACATAGCATCGTAACCAGCTATAGATTTTACAGCCTTACTAAGGTCGTTTTTACCATTGAACTCATGAGCAAACGCGACAACATCACAGCCCGCAGCAACACCTGCCTCGACTCCTGCATTTGAATCCTCAAATACCAACACTTGAGAAGAACTTAACCCTAGCTGGTCTAAAGAGAGAATATACGCTTCTGGGTCTGGCTTATGGTTTGTTACATGCTCTTGAGTAATCACAACATCGAATAAATCAGCTAACTCTAAAGCACTCAGTATATTGTTAACCATCCAAGTTGCCGCCGAACTCACAACCGCACACTTTTTACCCGACCTTTTCAAATGATGAATGTAATCCAGAGCTCCTCGGTTTAGTTCGAGTTTTTCAGACAGTAGCTTTTCATAATGGGCTCTGAAAAATTGATTAAACTCTGTTAAATCTGGTCTTATTTCACCATGCTTGAAGAAATGACCTGTAACAACAGGCCAACTTTCACCCATAACATCCTTGTAAACATTAAAGTCTACATCTGCACCATAATCACCACATGCCAACGATAAAGCTAAACCTTTAAGTGGTTCTGAATTTACCAGCGTGCCATCCATATCAAATAAATATGCTTGATATTCCTTCAAAACTTTCTCCGTACTTCCTTATTTATGGTTTGCATAACGCCTGCGATAAGGTGCCCCCGCACTTAACCCACAAAGCACACAAAACGCCGTACCAAAACCGCCGAGTGTAACGGGTCACCTTGATTGCCTTGTATGCCCTAAAATGTGACATCAGTGGTTGAGGTAGCAGTAATCGGAACACCGAAACTCGAAATATTTGGCAGTGTTGCGTTGTGATGAGCACGAATTTGGCTACCTGTTGCATGCTCTTTATCATGGGTTGTATGAGCATCGCCGATTAACTGAACTGAATAACCAAGACCAGCGGCTCGCCTTGTTGTTGTATCAACACAAAACTCTGATGCATAACCACAAATATATAGATTTGTAACTCCATGTTCCAACAAGAAGTCTTGAAGATTAGTTCGTAAAAATGAGTCTGGTGTCGTTTTACGTATGAACGTATCAGTCTCTGTTACAGTGAGGTCTGACTGTAACTGCCACCCTTCACTTCCATACTCTATTTCAGTGCCCGCTTGTTCATGTTGAACGAAAACAACAGGCACATTTGATTTTCTTGCTTTATCTGTCAGCAGATTAATATTGTGAACAACTTCATCAGCGGCAAACGGCTGAGAATCACCTTCAAATAAGACACGTTGAACATCAATAATCACTAATGCTGATTTCATTCACTTAAACTCCATTTTATTGTGCTAACGCCTGGCATAAGGTGCGCTACGACTAACCCACCAAGAGCACCAAATCTCATACCAAAACCGCCGAGTGTAACGCATCACCTTGATTGCTTTGTATGTCGTATAATTGATTTTAATTAGAAATCCCATAACGACTGTCTAGCAAAGTTTCTATGTGCTCAAGAGTAAACACACTACTTTGTTTGTAATTTGCCTTAATTTTAGAAATTAATGATGCCTCAGCCCCCAACAGCACAAAATCTTGACAAGGGCAATCAATATAGATGCCACACCAATCTCTTTTAGTTGGATAAAAATACATTCCGGCGAATGCTAATTGCCACTGAACTTTATTCGATTCTTTTACGTCTTCGACTGAATATTTTTCAGCCCAAACCGAACTAAACTCACTAATATCCGCAAACATAGTCAAATAGAAATATAAATTATCTCCAGCTGAACTACTGTCACACTTTTGGAGCTTTTGTAGACCCTCTAAGTTCATGTCTTCATCAAAAAGATACAATGGATCAACTAGAATAAATTCCCAACCATTTTGAAAAACTTTAGGAAGTAAATTGATTTCATTTGTATATACCAAATCAAACCATATACCTTCAATTCCTTTCCTTGGTATATAATCCATTCCGTACTCCTGATGAATATTTCGGAAACACACAACGCCTAACATAAGGTGCGCCACGATGAACTCACCAAGTGCACTGAACTCCAAACCAATACCGCCGAGTGTAACAAGTCACCTTGATGCCTTGTAGTTGCGTCTTTCCCACTCGCTGCGGAGAACTCCGTATTTTACAGAGTCGTAATAATCTCCTTTATAGTAACGAACTTTCCGTAGACGAGCTTCTTGTTGTAGACCAAGCTTTTCAGCACATGCCATCATACGTGGGTTTCCCGACCAAGTAGTTAAACCCACACGCTCAATTTCTAGTGTTGAAAACAAATGGCTTATCCATTGAGGTAAAGCCTTGGCTGCCAACCCTTTACCCCAAAAATTAGAACTATAAATGATGACACCCACCTCTAACCAACGAGTCACCTCACACTCCCAATAATAACTAACCGAGCCAACAGGCATATCATTTACAGTTATTAATCGCATGTCCGAACCGTCACAAAGACGAGAGAATGTACCTTTAGCGAACTCATTAAAAGTAGGTGTCGAATACGGGAAATAAGGACCATTGAATTTAGTCCATTCCTCATCTGTCGTTATTAAATGATAGAGTTCATTCAATTCACTCGATTTCACTCTTCGAATTTTTACTTCACCCAATTCCATTTTGTTTCCTATTTCTCAGAGCAACTAACGCCTGGCATAAGGTGCACCAACACCAAACTTACCAAGCGCGTTGAACTTCACACCAAAACTGCCGAGTGTAACGTGTCACCTTGACGCCTTTGTTAGGCATTCTTACCGACATGACCACGAATTATATCTAACCTATTTTCTGGGGCATCTGAAGATAGAAAGTCTGGAATGGTGTTTTCACTTCTCTTCGGCCGACTCAAAAAATCAATAGGCCACTCAGTAACTCGTTCCTCTTTTACGTGAATATACTTTCCAGGCTCTGGTTCATCGATATATTCTCTTTGAAGAATCAGCGCGAGTGGTTCTTCTGCTCCAGATTCACTTTTTGAATAATCCAATGCACTTTCGCAGTCTTCAAACACATAGTAATATTCATCGCCTGACTGAGATTGACACCAAACTCGATATTCTAAAACCTCATCCCATACATAACCCCCACCCGCTTTTGATTGTGCAGGATATTCTCCCACCATGTCTGGGTCTTTTACTTTTGGGTATTTCATACTCGCTCCATAAAATGACTAGCGGTGTATTAGGCTGCATGCTCGCTTTCACGCAGCTACCGCACGGGTTCTTTTAGAGAACCACATCCCCAAAAAAAAACACTAATTTTCAATGAGTTAAATCACCCGGAAGTACATGTACCTGCTCAATGGATACGAGCAAAGTAAGCATTTAGATTTAACAAGACCTCGTATGCACCGAGCGTCATGAATATAGCCCTTTATTATCATATAGATAGACTTAGACATGCTGTGAAAAACAAGTAATTTCTGTCTCGTTAATACCAAGTAGTAATTGGAGAATAGGCCAGTTTTCATTATGAATGTATATATACAGCACACTAAGGAAAGGTGTAGTGGTCAACTTAAATTGGCCACCAGATTAAATGGGTACCTGACTATCCCTCAAGGTTTACAGAATTATTAAAAGTAAGCCAAATTATATTTCTAAGCATTGAGTCGCCATTCAGTGAAAACACACAAAGGGGCAAATCTTACTTAGGCAATTTCCAAAACCGTTGGCAGATAATAGATAGATACTAAAACAAAGCCCCCGATTAGCGGAGGCTTTGATTTGTACTCATTTTCGCTATAACTGCCTGTTTGGTAGATATCATTTCTGATGCACCTTGATTCGCAGCAATTAACCTAATTTTACAGCCGTGCCGTAAACCAAAATTTCGGAGGCTCCTTGCATGATCGCGCTCGTTGTAAAGCGCACATTAACTATTGCATCTGCGCCCATGGCTTCAGCCTCGGCTATTGCCCGACCTGTTGCCTTCTGGCGGGCCTCTGTCAGCATCTCGGTGTAGCCCCTGATCTCACCACCGAAAATCGTTTTCAATCCCGCCATAATGTCTCGGCCTACATGTTTGGACTGAACCACATTCCCGGTAACAACACCCAGCACTTCCTTGATTTCACGACCCGCAATATCAGGCGTTGAGACACACAGCATATTTCCACTCCATAGACTTAAAAATCGTTTAAAAAATTAGCATGAATAACAACGACAAAGAATTCAAATAGAAATACTAAGATTTATAATGATATAAGCAAAATTTATGAGGCATCAAATTGACCGTTTAAAGCCTCAAAATGTCCCTTTAGGACGGATTTACCGCCTTAAGGTAACTCAGAAAACGTTGCCAGGATTTGTAATCAGCAACCTGGCGGTAGTTATCTGAACCGTAAACAGTGAAGGCATGAGGCGCATCGCTGTAGACAATCATTTCGTTTTCAACCGATGCCTTTTCCAGTTCACGCGACAAAGCCACAAAATCTTCCATCGAAATTGCCTGATCCGCAGCGCCGTGCAGAATCAATAAACTGGATTTAGCTTTGGAGTAATCCTGACCCTGCGGAGTTTTCAAGCCGCCATGAAAAGTGACGAATCCTTTCATTTCGGCACCGGATCGCGCCATTTCCAATACAGCTGCGCCGCCGAAGCAATATCCCATAGCCACTGCCTGCTCGGTGTTGGCACCCAAAGAATCTGCCATTTGCAATGCGCCGTTTAACAAAGCACGCATCTTCTGCCGATCTTTATATAATTCACCGGTATGCTGACGTTTGTCTTCAACTTTGGTTGGCCTGACTCCGGCACCGAACAAATCCGCCGCAAACACCGCATAACCTTCTTCTGCCAGCATCTGAGCCCGTTTGACTTCATAATCGGTCAAACCATCCCAGTCATGAATCATCAGCACCAGCGGTGCTTTAGCATCTGGGGAAATGTAGTACCCTTCAAACTCCTGACCATCCACACGATAATTTACCGTCCTTCCTTCCACCGCTTGTGTGGCAAACGACATCAGCATTGAAACAGCAACCAGCAATAATTTTCCTTTCATCATCTCACCTTTGGCTTGTCTCTTTGCAAAAAACAGTTTTATCAGTGTAGAAGATCTGCTGCTGACTGCCTGATTGCTTAAATTTCATTTTGGGTATACTTAATAGACTTAAATAACTAAAAAATCAGGGATTGAAATGCCAGCCTTTTCAGAATTTATTAAACACGTCGGCCGGGGAGAAAAAGGCCGCCGACCACTCACCCAACAGGAAGCCCGTGAGGCACTGGACATGTACCTCGACGGTAAAGCCGAGTTGCTCCAGCTTGCTGTTTTACTCATGCTGCAACGAGTACGATGCGAAACACCGGAAGAAGCTGCCGGTTATATTCAGGCTCTGCGAAAACGGATTGATGTGGAATGGCAGGATCTGGCGGTCGATCTCGACTGGCCTTGTTTTGCAGGAAAACGTCGCCAGCCGCCATGGCTGTTGCTCGCAGCTAAGGTGTTAGCTAAAAACGGTATCAGGGTGATGCTTCATGGTCACGCAGCTGTTGATGCGATCAAATTTCAGATTGAATCTGCCTGCCCTGATCTGGGGATCAAACAAGCCGACTCTCCGGAACAAGCCAAAGCAATTTTGGCTCATGATGATATCTGCTATATCCCGCTTTCTGCCTACTGTGAACCTCTGGTTGATCTATTGGCCCTTCGTAGCCAGGTCGGCCTTCGCACACCTCTGAACACCGTCGCACGCGCACTGAACCCGACTGATGCTCTCTACTCTATCCACGGCATTTTTCATCAGGGTTATGAACAACTCCATGCCGAAGCGGCTGCACTGGTCGGTGACCGTAACATGATCGCTTTCAAGGGCGAAGGCGGCGAGAGCGAGCGCAGCCCGCGTACAGCCTGTCGTGTCGCCGGAATATCTGATGGTCATGTCTTCTATGAAGAGTGGCCGACCTTCCTCGAAGGCGCATCCGGTAAGCATGGTGAGATCAGCGGAGAATATCTTCGAAAAGTTTGGGAAGGTGAAATCGAAAATAACTATGGCAGCCATGCCGTGATCTCAACCATGGCCCTTACTCTCAAAATGATGAAGATATGTCCAGACCAGCAAACTGCACTTGAGCAGGCAAGTCTGTGGTGGAAGAACCGTCTCAGCAGTTAATGATAAGCAAATACTAAACAAGCTGTGTCCGTTCCACGACCAAGTATGAACGGACACACTGATAATGAGAAAAAGTGAGGTGACTCAATAATATAATCACTCATGCTGGTTGCATACCATTAATATATGCAACCATAGTCACTGCTTTTTTGACTCACTGACTACTGCCATGAATAGTATTTGTTTCAAGCTTGTCGACTGGCTGGCCCTTTCTCCGGGGCTGACCGACCATGATAAATGGATGACCTGGGCCGCACTAGATATGATCTGGCCTGAAAATCCCGATCCTGTTCCTGCCAATTTAATTCCACCAATGATGAGAAGGCGCACCAGCAGCCAGAGCAAACTGGCATTACAAACAGCTATTTCGCTGACTCAGGAACAGGACATTGATTACATCATTTTTTCCAGCCGTCACGGTGAACTGAACCGCTTTACTTCTCTGCTGGAAAGTATCCTACAGGGAGAAGACGCATCACCCACACTCTTTTCCCAAACCGTTCACAACACAGCAGCAGGCCTGTTTACCATTGCGACCAAACGACCGACGCCGGTTACTTCAATGGCTGCCGGGCACGACACCCTTCATAACGCCCTTGTTGAAGCTGCCGCTTATCTAAGTGATAACCCAGAACACACGGTACTGGTTGTCGACTTTGATGAACCACTACCAGAACGTTACAGCCGGTTCGATCAAGGGAACTATAAAGGCTATGCGCTTGGTATGGTGCTCACCGGCGGTGACAGCTACCAGCTTACCCGAGAGCCAAATAACACCCCGGCTGAACCTACCTTCCCGATTTCATTTGAAGTTATTCGCCAGTTGGTCAGTACGGAAGAAAAGTGGACGATCTCAACTGAGCGAAACCACTGGTACTGGCATCGCAGAAAGCCACTATAACTGACGATTTCGTTAGCTGGCTCGAAGATAGCCAACCCGGTCACTCATTAAACAGTGTCATATGGCGTAATTATTGATATAAAACCAATTGCAATTGGTAACAAATAACATAAGAGCAAGGTATATATGGAACAGCTACATACAGAGTTAAAACAACTCATTATTGAGTCTTTAAATCTTGAGGACATTACAACCGACGATATCGACAGCAACGAACCACTTTTCAATGATGGCCTGGGGCTGGATTCCATTGATGCACTGGAACTTGGCCTGGCTCTCAAGAAAAAGTACGGCATTGTTCTGGACACCGATGACAAAGATTCTCGCAAGCACTTTGCCTCAGTTGCCACACTGGCGAGCTTTATCGCAGACCATCAGGCGGCATAACCCATTCAGGCCGACGAGTCGCCGGATCAGTTAACTGCCTTATCGTACTTATCAGTCTCCGCAGCCCTGAACACCTCCGGCTTCTCCGTTTCGTCACCTTGTGACAGCACTCGATGAATGAACTTATCAAACCGGTCATCTGCATGGCCGGATCATGATGAATTGCTCACTCATATCGCAACTAAAGCTCTATGAACAACGAGTTAATTGGAAAAGATACAATGACCGCAAATTCTCAAAACGCTATTATTTTTGGTGCAGAACGCCTGACAATCGAAGACGTTTGCGATATTGCTAATGGCGCATCAGCCACATTAAACAGCTCCACGGCTTTTGCCGATAAAATTAACCGTGGTGCCGCCTTCCTTGAGCGCCTACTCAAAGAAGAAGGCGTCATCTACGGTGTAACCACCGGCTATGGTGACTCTTGCACCGTCGCCATTCCACAAGATCTGGTTGATGATCTACCGCTTAACCTAACCCGCTTCCACGGCTGCGGCCTTGGTGACGATCTCGACCACCAGCAAAGCCGTGCCGTACTGGCTGCCCGCCTGTGTTCTCTGGCTCAGGGTGTTTCCGGTGTCAGCCGGGAACTGCTGGATCAGATTGTCGCCCTGATTAACCATGACATTGCACCACGTATTCCTCAGGAAGGTTCCGTCGGTGCAAGTGGAGATCTAACTCCACTTTCCTACCTTGCAGCAGCTTTGGTAGGTGAACGCGAAGTGCTGTACAAAGGTAAAATTCGTCCGACAGCCGAAGTGTATAACGAGCTGAATCTGACCCCAATAAAACTGAAGCCGAAAGAAGGCCTGGCGCTGATGAACGGCACTGCAGTTATGACGGCTCTGGCTTGCCTGGCTTACAAACGAGCAGAATACATGGCGCAACTAGCCACCCGAATTACATCCATGGTATCTGTGGGTATGCAGGGTAATGACTTCCACTTTGATGAAGGTCTGTTCGCCGTTAAACCGCATCCGGGCCAGCAGCAAATCGCAAGCTGGCTGCGTAACGATTTGCAAGCAGCTCAACCACCACGCAACAGCGATCGCCTTCAAGACCGTTATTCGCTGCGCTGTGCACCGCATGTTATCGGTGCCCTACAAGACAGCCTGCCGTGGATTCGCCAGCTGATAGAAAACGAGCTGAACAGTGCTAACGACAACCCAATTATTGACGGAGAAAACGAGCGAGTTCTGCACGGCGGGCACTTCTACGGCGGCCACATTGCCATGGCGATGGATACCCTGAAAACAGCCGTTGCCAACATTGCAGACCTGCTTGATCGTCAGATGGCCCAGCTGATGGACTACAAGTTCAATAATGGCTTGCCATATAACCTGACCGGTGCAACCGGCCCTCGTAAACCAATTAACCACGGTTTCAAAGCTGTTCAGATCGGCATTTCAGCCTGGACTGCCGAAGCACTAAAACACACCATGCCAGCCAGCGTTTTCTCCCGCTCGACCGAATGCCACAACCAGGACAAGGTCAGCATGGGTACCATCGCCTCCCGTGACTGCCTGCGAGTAATGGAGCTGACCGAACAAATCGCCTCAGCTTCGCTGCTGGCTGCCACTCAGGCACTGGAACTGCGCAAACGAAGCAACGAGCTGACGGACGATCAGCTTAGTCCAGCGCTTCAGGCTATGATGCAGTCGGTTCGCAAAGACTTTGAAGTAGTGACAGAAGACCGTCCACTGGAAGGCGACCTGCGCCTATTTATAAACAAGATCCGCGAACAATGCTGGAAGATGTATTCTTAATCAGCGCTATTCGTTAAATTAACAATAAAGAAAAACCCCGCGCCTTCCAGCTCGGGGTTTTATTTTTCTAACTTTATTCAGCAGGAATTACTTAAATGAAATTTTCCCGGCAGAGGAGTCGTTAATAGTGAAGGTATTTACCTCATCGACCAACTCTGTCATGCGCAGTTTCACCTGCTCGACTTCATTTTGAATATCGAAAATGGTCTGTTTGGTATTGTTTGCCATCTCAAGTAGTTCATCGACATCAGTATCAACGCTTTTCGCCGTTTGTGACTGCTCATTCGAAGCAGTAGCAATGCTGGCGTTAAACTGGGCGATTTCGTTCACAGTCATGATCAACCTTTCAACCAGCGACTTGGTTTCAGATACCATTTCTTGTGTCTCATAGCTGGCTTCACGGCTCTGTTGCATGTTATTGAACGACTCTTTTGCATTCTGCCCGATACCATCCAGCAATTGGCGAATATCTTCAGTCGACTGCTTACTACGCTGGGCAAGAGTTCTAACCTCATCAGCAACCACCGCAAAACCACGGCCCTGCTCACCGGCTCGTGCCGCCTCAATCGCGGCGTTCAGCGCAAGTAGGTTAGTCTGCTCGGAAATAGCATTGATGGTATCAAGGATCTCAGACACGTTGCCCATCTGCTGTTCCAGGGTTTCAACACAGCTGTAAGTCTGGTTCACACTCTCCAGCAACCCTGTGGTTGAAGCGTATGACTGCTCGCTGTGCTTATGACACTCCTCAGCATTGGCTTTTACAGAGTCCGTACCCTGCTGGGCATCAGTCGTAATACCCGCAACCTGTTCGCTGGTCTGAGCCATTTCGGTCATAGCTGTCGCAATGTTGTCACAACGGGTATGGGTCATCTCACTAGCCTGACTGGCCTGAGAAACCATAGAGACCATCGCATCCATTTCTTTCTGAGTACGGCTTGCCACCTGCAGAGCCTTATTCAGGGTATCCCCCAGGCTCAAAAGCAGTCCGTCCAGATGAGTCGCGATTTCACCGAACTCATCCTGTGTACCATCGGATAAGCGGATCGTCAGATCTTTGTTGGATGCCATTCGATCAAGCTGAGCGGTGAAGGTTTCAACTCGGTGACGAAGATTAATCACAATACGGATGGTTAACAGAATAAGCGGCAATACCACCAGCAGAGTCACGCCAATGTAAGCCATTCGAAGCATATTAGCATCCGCGCGATCCTCAACCGCCTTATCATGAATCACGGTTGCAAAGCTGTCTCGTAACCCTTTCACCATACCGATACGCTCTGTCGCCAGACCGAACCAGGAAGAAGCTTCAGGGCCTTTAACAGATGACAGGTTAGCTTTCTGGGCTAGATACTGTTGTTGAATATCCATGACCTTCTGCCATGTCGGGCTTTGAGTGATGGATTGCAGCTGCTTTAACTGATCACCTTTAAGCAGCATATCTGCCTGGCGCAAAGCATAGCGTTCAGCGTTAATGTAGGAAGAGATCTGAGCATAGCGATCAAGGCTGGATTTCTTACCGGCAAAAACACCGTTCAGCGCACCACGCGCCATCCCCGCCTGCTCTTTAATCACCAGCAATGAAAGCAGACCCTGTAACTCCTGCTTCAGCTCCAGGCTACTAACTCCGGACATCACGATGCCAAGGTTATCCAACGCAAGACGATTCACATTAGAGTAATAAGCAAACGGCGAATCGACCAATTTCAAGCTATCGACCTGACTACGAATATTATCCCGGCGATCAAGCTGAGATTTCACTTCACGCAGCAACGCATTCACTTCTGCCGAATCTAAGTATTCTGGCTGGAAAGCCAGCAGATTTTGATAAGCCACATCCGCTTTCTGACGCTGCTTCATCAAAGCATCGCGCTGCTTACTTTGTCCTTTAGACGCGATCACCCCCGCCGTAAGCCCTCGTTCTACCGCAAACTGATGGGCCACATTATCGTAAAGGTTAAACAGCTCTACTGTTTCCTGTGACAACTCTGCCTGCATTAGCTGTTCATTGGCATCTTTTATCTGCATACCAATAAAAAGCAAAAGCAACGTCGTCGGAATAATAAAAACGACAGACAGCGTCGTCCTGATATTGAAAGCCCGAGCCAAGCTCACCATCTCCACAACCTCGAATAGTTATAATAATTTGCACTTTTAATACAAATTAGCAAAGAAAGGCAACATTCCAAAAGACTCTTTACGCCTTACCACAGAAATAATGACACAGCTCAAACAGGGTCAATAAGTTGACACCCACACACAAGTGTCAAATTAAAGACGCTAATATAAAACAACAACTTAAATCAAAACCTGTTTTATAAAGCCTTATTTCATATCAACACTTGTGATTATGCAAAGTGAGTAATTGCATTTCATTCAACAAATCCATGTAAACAAAAGGAATCAAAACAGTTAAAACAAGTATTTTATAATCAGCTTTTCACCAAGTATTTATTAACTTAATAATCTAGAGATAATCAAATGTAAGATTTCACCTTTCCATATATTTTTACGACTACAACTGGCTAAAAAAGCGTGATTTTGATCGCCGACAAAATTAACCAAGAAATCGCATTAATAACATTGCAATAATTAAGCTAATGTTTTCTATGGTAAAAATAAGTTTATCCACAAAAACAGTGGGTAACTTTATGGTAAATCGACGAAGCATTGATGGATTTTTGAACACAGATATTTTGTAGAGAAATTTGTGGCAAAGTAATTACTGATGAGAAGCGCGTTACAATAACTTCTAGGTGGAAAAATGGTGGGAGTCCGAACTCATCTTTTCAGGTTTCATTTAAAAAATAGAACATAAGCTCTCACTGAAGCTTCTTCCTTGTATGCCGCCGTACTTCGGGCAACCTGGCAGGTTCCTATAGTGCTGGATAGCTTTATCAAGCTGACCGGTACAGAATTCAATAAAGAAGAAGCCTGCCTTCTAAGACTAAAACACAATTTATAATTATTTATGCAACTTGCTTAAGTTTTTGTTTTTAATGTCGCTATTACTCTATCAGAAGATACATTGACGTGTAGAAGCGGAAGAAAATAAAGCTGCATGGAAGCAGCAAAAACAACAGATTTCGCGCTCCCATCCCCATTATCAACAACACTCTTCCTTACGCCCTACCTTGTTTCTCATACTGTGCGATTAGGTATTGTCAGGATAAAGCTCGTAATACCATTTGCAGATTTAACCGAAATATCGCCGTGATGAATTCGAGCGATCGAGCGGGCAATAGCAAGCCCCAAGCCGGCTCCGGCGGTAGCACGATGAGTACGGGATTTATCGACACGGTAAAAGCGTTCAAACAGGTGCGGCAGATAACTTGCGTCGATCGTCTCACCTTTATTAATCACAGTAACCGATGTCGAAGCTTCATCACTGGCTATCTGAACTTTGATGGTTTCATTGTCATAACTGTGACGAACTGCATTTGAAATCAGGTTACCGACAGCCCGCTTGAGCATCTCTTTGTCGCCGTATACAGTCGCATGACCCGTCAGTTCAATAGATAACTCTTTCTCATCCCCCGCCAGCTCGTAATAGTCCACAAGCCCTTCCAGCAAATCATGCAGTTCCAGATCAATCTTGGAGATCTCCAGTAAGTTATGTTCGGACTTTGCCAGATAGAGCATATCGGTAATGATTTTCGCCAGGCGGCTAAGCTCTTCCGTAGTCGAAATCAAACTCTCCTGATACTCTTCCACTGTGCGTGGATGCGCCAGTGTCACCTGAGTCTGGGTCATCATATTACTGATCGGTGTCCGCAACTCATGAGCGATATCGGATGAAAACTCAGACAGACGCTCAAAGTCATTCTCCAGACGGGAAAGCATGTCATTAAAACCGATGACCAGATTCTGCAATTCAACCGGGAACTGGCTTGGTTCAAGCCGTAAATTCAGCTTTTCGGTTGAAGTCTGCTCCATGTGATGCTTCAGCTTTCGCAACGGCCACAAACCATGTTTTACGATCACCCAGCCAAGAACACCGCTGACCATGCTGGCAAGCAGCGTTGTCCAGATGAGGACAGTGCTGAACCCTTCTAAAAAACGTCGTTGGTGATCTGTTTTAATCCCCAGCACAACATCTACTCTGGGTTCAGCAGCGCGATAACGAAAAGCGCGGTAATGGTTCTGGTCGATCTGCCATTCGAAGCTGTCGAGGTTGTGATACTGAACAAATTCATCCGGCAGTGTTAAAGGCTGGGTCTGATAAATCACCTCTCTGTGTTTGATTACCCACAGTTTCGTTTCGCCCAGCTCAAAGAGCGTTCCGTACTTGGCAATAAAATCATCCTGCAACTGGAGAGTGTTGATAGTCTGAAACTTCTGGTCGAGCTGGTATTTATCCTGCTGGAAAAAATGATGTTTGAGGGAGTAGAGCGTCACGGTACTGAGGGCGCAAAGAACAAGAATGGAAACGGTAAAAAAAGAAATGATCAGCCGTGATGAAAGTGATTTAAACATAATACCAACCTAAATCTTTTCATCGAGCATATAGCCCATCCCGCGAATAGTATGGATAAGTTTGGGTTCATACCCCTTATCGACCTTGCCTCTCAGCCGCTTGATGGCAACATCAATCACATTGGTATCGCTGTCAAAATTCATATCCCAGACAATCGATGCAATTTCAGAACGGGACAGTACTTCTCCCTGCCGACGCATCAATAGCTCCAATAGGGAAAATTCTTTCGCCGTCAGGTTGATTGTATCTCCCTCGCGGGTAACCCGACGTTTGAGTAAATCAAGATGAAGGTTTGCCACATCCAATGCCAACTCCTGCACTGGAGAGGCTTTCTTTCTGCGTAAGGTATTGCGGATCCGGGCAACCAGTTCAACAAAAGCGAACGGTTTCACAATATAGTCATCAGCACCCAGCTCCAATCCCTTGACCCTATCTTCCACCTGATCTCGTGCCGTCAGCATAATGATCGGTGTTTCTATCTCGCTGGCCCTGAGAGTAGTAAGTACCTGCCAACCGTTGAGCTGAGGTAACATCACATCAAGAATGATCAGATCATACTGGTTGCTGGTCGCCTGATAGAGGCCATCGACACCGTCACATGACAGATCGACCACATAGCCCGCTTCTGTTAATCCTTTTCTCAGGTATTCACCGGTTTTAGGTTCATCTTCAATCAGTAATAACTTCATTGTTACGCTTAACCATCTTGATTTACTACGAATCTTAGATCCAAATCAGGGAGCAAAAAATGCTCCCTGTCATGACAATACAATAAAGGGAGGTAACCCTTAATTAGTTGTTATCGTAACGCAAGTGTTGGTACTGAACATTAACCAGTGCACGATATTCCATGTTACCGGCTGCATTCATGCTTTCCTCAACAGTAATATAGCTGTTGTCTTTCACCTGAAGGCTTGCCAATTCTTTAGGCTGAAATGTGTTTGCCTTCAGAATACTGCGAAGTTCTGCCGGATTGCTTTGCTGAAGTTCACTTAACATATCCTGACCAGCTGCATAGGCGCCTTCTTTGCTGTCACTTACCTGAGTGACTAGAGTACGAGAGTTGGTTTCAACACTGTATTTACTGCCTGCAACCAATGTAGAAGCCATTGAAGGAACGCTGAATGCAACTAAAGATGCCGCTACTAGTAATGATTTAACTGTTTTCATGGGGGGGTCCTCACATTTGTCTCGCTGTATGTGAGTTATAATAAGGGGCTGACCATGACCGGAACCGGACTGAAAAATGACATTTTTGTCATGTTCTCAAATGCCTGAGACTACTGGCGTGTACAACCAAATCAGAAACTATTTGACGAAAGCAAAGCACTGTACGGCACTTGTCTCAACCGTCATATTGCACATAAAATCTTCATTACTATAAACGTTAAGGTAATACTCAGGTTTTGGATATGTTCTCATATGATCTTCAGATAATATCTTCTTATTGCTAAACCCTTTATTACTTAACTTTTGAGTTCGCATTAAAAATAAATCTTCATCAACAAAAACAATTGATTTTGACTCATACCTCGTTTTATTTACACCCAGGTCAACCAAAGAGATATCGACATTATAATTTCCAAAAAAGTCATTATGAATCGTCGCAAATAGCTTATAAGCTTTCATACCTTCATCATAATACACATTTCGCTCTCCATATATTGTCGTTATTTTTTTATCACCAAATACAGATTTGGCATGAAGATCACGACTTGCCCATACGTAAACAAAACTAATAACGGAGCTAGCAATATAGAGGATGATAACTGATTGAATTATCGTTCTCTTTGAAAAGTAAAACTTATTCGTTACCATAAAATCAGATGTATTGGATGTTCAAACCCATATACTCAATCATCAAAAGAACCAACATAGCATTAGCCTGTGATAAATTAAAGTTGCCAAATATAGATTGCAAATTAATTAAGCACGTCATTGAATACTTATTTATGACACTCCGAGTCATATAAACCACCAATTTCAAATAACATATATTTGCCAATTCACATCTAATATTAGTTGTAGCCGCATAAAGATAATTTCTGTTATCTTCTAACTTAATATCAAAGCAATATATTTCTGATTATTCTAATTCACCATTAGAAAACTAAAGCCACAAGGACAACAACAGGAAGACGTATTATGCCTGTATGCAGTAATCAAGATTGTAACGTTGAAGTATCGTGGACCATTTCTCAAAGAGGGCTGGAATTACCTGACAGGATTGAGCGATTTAAGGTTTTCGAAGTTAAGACAGCGCTACAACAAATTCTGGCTGAAGCATTAAACGGCAAGAAAATGCCTGATATCAGCAATAACCCAACAATCAAAACACTATGCCCTGACTGCTGGACAGCGCAGGCTCGGGCATGGGGTGATGTAAGGACGTATGCAGAAGCCCGTGCCAAAACAGATAAAACCGGGGTCTACATGCAAGTGGAAAGTCCGGCATTTTTCTCATTCGAAAAACCTGACCCGGCCTCGATCCTGTCGTGCCTGATCCACGAAATGATGCATTTATGGTCTCACGACTCTTGTGGCCTTCAGGACTATAACCGAACCCTCAACGTTGACTGGGATGAAGCCGCAGCAGATTTATTCGGTTACCTTGTCTTTAAGGAGTACTACAAAAGCCAAGGGAAGAAGTACATCACACCTTATAATGAGTATGCGAAATGTATTGGTAGTGCAGAAGAATCGGCCAAAATGCAATTTGCCCGTAAATTTTTCTGGAACAAGCTGATCGCACAAAGTGAGCTGTACTCAGATAAAATGCCATTGTCCGGCGATTTCCCGGAAAAACTGATCGCCAAACTAGCAGAGTTACGAGCGGCAACACCGGCACTGCCTGAAAGCATGATCAAGGATAAACTGGCCGAATATCTCGCGCACACCATGGTGTATCAGACAATGGCTAACTGCTTTTTCTTTGGCCCGCAGGCAATACCAGAGTCCTGGGGGCAGGACTTCAATAGCTTTGTTTCACCGAAAGGCATTAAGCAACTGCTCAACCTGAGTAAAACTTTCCCGCCTTATGACGGCAATAACAAAGCACATGATATTAGCTAAGTAGATTTCACTTACTATTTATAAGTTTTTGAGCCGACTTAAATCACTCATTGAGCGGTACCATATCTACATCCAGGGTATCGCTCTTCATATCGACTGTTGCCACGTAGCGATTATCCGGGTCACCGTAATGCTTAAACGTAAAGTGATAACGGTGGAACGGCTCCAGTAAAGTATCACTATCCAGCGGCATCAACTCATAACCATCCTGTTGATAAAGCTCTGTTGCCATTACCTTTGCCATCGCGCTCTTCTGCTCACTGTCGCGCTCAATGGTCGGTTCCGTTGACGGGTTAGACGGGTAAGAATTACCGTCAAACTTCATCACACGGTATGCACGGTTACTCCAGACCACAAAATCCTTCCAACCGTTATGGGAAGACTCTGCCAGTAACACAGGCGTTTTAACCACTGTCATACGGGTAATCGTCTTACCGGATTCATCAAATAAATAAGCCGTACACCCGCCACTGCCACAAAAATACGGGTCCTGCATCACCACCATAATTTCCTGGCTGCCATTATCGTTAAGGTCAGCCATGCCAACCTTATAACGAATATTGTCTTTTGCCAGCGACAGGCCTTCAGGGGCAAGAATGGTATTATCAACCATCTGCGCAACCTTGGTTGGGTCCATTTTCATCGCAGCAGATTCTGCAACAACCGTTTCGGATGCGGATGCAGTTAAATCTTGTTGACTGGTTGTTGATTGCGCCCCAGAGTTCTGGCATCCGGTTAGCACCAACACTCCCAGCACAGAAAGTGCCACCAGCGTGTAATTCTTCTTATTCATGTCAGTCATCATCGTTTTGTGTACTCAGTGTGATTGTAGACAAGCGAAGCATATTTTGGTTCGAGATGAGTTAGTTATGTGTTCCAACAAACATGCAGGCTGACTGTTTGCCAAACCATTTTATTATGTGACCAGTGTTCAAAATATTCATGAAAGCAATATGTCGCCAATATAAAACTGTGAGCAAAGATAATTTTCAGCTGCCGATAAATTAATATCCTTAATTGATTTTTACATCAATAAACAGAAGGTTATATGTTAAATCGAATAATGACCCTTAGTGCAGTGGCGCTGCTGACTTCAAATTGTGCACTGGCTCAGGTCGCTAACGGCGATTTTGAACTGTGGAATGGCAATCAACCTGACGGCTGGAGTGTCATTGACTCGGGCATCAGTGTTTCTCCCTCATCCACTCAGGCACAAAGCGGTTCCCTGGCGGCAGAAGTGACGGTTAACACCGGCTCACAAAGCAATACTGACTTCTTACAGACCATCCGTGTTGAGCAGGGCAAAACCTATCATTTCGCCGTCTCCCTTTTCCACACCGAAGGCCATGTAAAAGCCCGCTTGTATGTCGATGGTTACCAGCTTTATTCAGCACCGTCTAAAACCAACCAGTGGCAGGAAATCAGCCACACTTACACGGCAACCTCTACCAAAGATATCCGTGTCGGACTGCGTTTCTATGATGTATCCGGCTTTGACGGTTCGGAAGTCGTTTATGTCGATAACTTCCGCCCGGCAGAAAACAGCGGCAATACAACACCACCGCCGGTCAGCTGCAAAGACACCACGGCGACACTGACACTGGTAACAGATCAGTACGCATCAGAAACTACCTGGCTGCTGACAAACAAAGCCGGTGAAAACTTGTTTGAAGGGAAAAACCTCGATAACTCGACCACCTACACGAAAGAAATGTGTCTGACTGATGGTGATTACACCTTCAAAATCAACGACTCATACGGCGACGGGATCTGCTGCAGTTCAGGCAACGGGTCCTTCAAGCTTGAAGCTGAAGGCAAAACGCTGGCTTCGGGCGGCGAATTCCATGACAGCCAGTCATTCAACTTCACCATCGGTGATACAAGCACAACCACGCCAACTGAACCACCTGTCGTCGGTGACTACTATAAAGCGGCTGAAGGCAAAAATGGTTTCGCATTGAAAACTGCACTTTATAACATCATCAACAACCACAACAGCCGTGGTTACGGTGCAATCTGGGATCTGGCGAAAGTGGCCGACCTTGATCTTTACTACGAAAAAGACGGCTCAATCCTGGATATGTATTCCGAAAAACCATCCGGAACAGATATGCCACACTTCACCAAAGTGTCTGATCAGTGTGGCCAATACAAACGCGAAGGCGACTGCTACAACCGTGAACACTCCTTCCCGAAAAGCTGGTTCGGCGGCAAAGTTGAACCAATGAACTCAGACGGTCACCACCTGTTTGCCACCGACGGTTACGTTAATTCCAAACGCAGCAACTGGCCTTTCGGTGAAGTCGGTTCAGCCTCTTACACCTCAAGCAACGGTTCTAAACTGGGCGCGGCCCGTGCAGGACTGGGCTATTCAGGTACGGTTTTCGAACCGATTGATGAGTTTAAAGGTGACTTTGCCCGTGCTTACTTCTACATGGCGACACGTTATGAAAATGAAATTGCATCGTGGGAAGGTAACAGCGCCAATTCAGATGCCGTGCTGGATGGTACAAACTCCACTGTATTCGAACCATGGATGCTGAACATGCTCAAACGCTGGCACCAGAATGATCCGGTGAGCCAGAAAGAAATCGACCGCAACCAGGCTGTATTTGAATTCCAGGGCAACCGTAACCCGTTTATCGATCACCCTGAATTAGTGAATGCTATCTGGGGGAACTAACAGTTCTTCACTAAAAGTGGTAATAAAGCAATCATCACCGCCATCGGCGATGGTTAAGGGACAGCCGCAGGCTTACACCTGCGGCTTTTCTATATTTCCTTTATGACGAGATAACTCAAATCCGAGCTTCTTTACCAAAGCGCTGTTTGATGGTTTCCCATTTCATGTCAAACAGGAACAAAGAGCCGATCACCAGCACGATACCCAGTACTTTCTGCGCCGTCACCTGCTCATCCAGCATGAAAATCGATAGTACAAAGGCCGACAACGGGATCAGGTTTTGTACCATGTTGGCACGCTCTACCCCGGTCAGTTTCAGCGAATAGAAGTAAAGCACGTAGGCAATACCTGAACACACCAAGCCCAGCATCAGCGCACAGAACAAGTAATAACCGTTATCAAAAATGACTACCGCTTCAGTCATATCCAGTCCCTGAACGGCCAGCACCACCAGCAACGCAATAGTCGCGAAGAAGAACTGGTACAGCATTGTCGACAATCCGTCATAACGATCGGCAAAGCTCTTGTTGGCAAAACACATCACAATGAAGCCCAGCACACCAATCACCATATAGAAGTGACCGACATTAATTCCACTGAATTTGTTGCTAGGATCGAACGCGATACAAAATGCACCAATAAAAGACACAATAACCGCGAATGTCTGGATACCGGTTGGTAGCTTACGGTAAATAGGAATACCGACCAACAAAGTGAAGATCGGGATCATCCCGTTGATAACACCCACTTCTGCCGCAGAAATATATTCCAGTGCCAGCAATGAGGTGTAAAAAAATACTGCCTGACCGGCAACACCTGCAAGCGCCATCAGCGGCATATCTTTCACTGCCAGCCAGTATTTTTTCTTCTGTAACAGGAAAAACACCGACAAACCGACAGTCGCCATACCATAGCGGACAATCGCAAACACGACAGGATCCATTTTTCCTGCCAGTACCGCCGAGAACGGGAACGATGCCCCCCAAACAATAGCGCAAAAGATCGCCATTAACAGGCCAGAAGCCTCAGACCTTGTCATCTCACATACTCCCTTATCACTATTGTTTATTAACCGCAGACAACCGGAATCGGCTCAATCGACAGCAGGCGTTCCAGACGCTGATCTTTCTGATACAGACTGCAGTAGGCATAACCAATCTCTTCAATGTTGGTCTGTTCACCATTCGCTACCGCATTGACCTTATCGACAATACGGTTCGCCACGCTGTCGATACCTTCTTCAGCTCGCATAATGCCTGTCGCATCAATATCGATATCTTCATTGATAAGATGCTGGTTACCACTGACGCGGATCACCGGCACAATGGCGTTGTTAAAGCCCGCGCCACCTGTAGTCCACAACACCATGTGAGCGCCCAGCGCCGCAAAATGCATACCGGCACCGCCACACAAATGAGTGACTTCCGACAGGTACATACCCGGTTTAGTTGGTTTCAGGTGACCGCTGCTGTTAATTTGCAACACGTCCTGAATAGCGCAGGTGCCTGTTTTGTGCAGTGCGCCCAGCGATTTTTCTTCCAGTGTCGTCAAACCACCTACGCTGTTACCGATACTCATGGTTTCAACATCAGCACCTTCGATATGCCAGCGCTTTTCTTCCTCTTCAATCAGGCGAACAATTTTGTCGGCCACTTCTTCAGATACCGCACGCTCACGCAGGATATCTTCACAGCCAATCAGCTCGATCAGCTCACCGGCAACCGCCGTCATGCCGTCTTCGACCATCATATCAACCGCACGACCGACACTCGGGTTTGAAGCAATACCGGAGCTGGTATCTGAGCCACCACACTTCACACCGACAATCAGCTCAGACACTGGCGTATCAACACGCTCAACGCCGGCAGCATAAGCTTCCAGCTGTTTCGCCAGTTCCAGACCTTCCTGAATAGTCGCACGTGTCCCTTTTTGCTTCACGCAAGTCAGGGAGTAAGCAGGACGACCAGTGGCACGAATCGGTGCCGAAACGATTTCAGGATCGATGCTGCCGCAACCCATTGCCAGTACCAGTGCACCCGCCACGTTCGGGTTAATGCCAGACTGGGTCATGGTGTTAATCATTTCTTCATTACCACCGTACATACAGGTGTTGTAGTTGGTCACAACAACGGCATTGCTAATCTTATCGGCAATGGCACGTGCAATACCTTCAGCGCACTCATCCACAGCCATGATCAGAACATGGTTACGAATACCAACACTGCCATCCGGACGGGCAAAACCTTTAAACGTTTTCATGCTTATTCCTCAATGTTCATTTGGTTGATGATTTCCTGAATGATGTTTTCAGGGATATCCAGCCGTGCACTACGTACGTTCTGCACATGCACCAACTGACCATGAGGAATGGTTTTCACCGCTTTGCCCACAGGGTAACCCGCCTTAGTAATATCTGCGCCGATTGCGATTTCACCCAGCGCGATCTTGTTACCAAACGGAATGTTCTGAAGTGCCACTACCTTCGCGACAGACTGGTTTTCTGCCGAGATAATTTCTACCTCTTCACCTTTATTTAAATCTCCCAGCAGAGTCGCGACGTTGTCGGATGCTGAGAGACGGATTGCTTTTAACATTGCTTGCCTCAATTATTTTATTAATTATTGTCGATTGTCCGACAATCGACAGTTAAACAATCATTAAGCAGTGGAGAATTGATCAGAATCAAGATCGTCGATACTTGATCCTTGGATCAGTCCAAAACTGTGAGATCAAGCAAACTATTTGAGGAGCTATTGGCAGGGAATTCGTGTCATTTACCGGAGTTTTCACCTCCGACAACTGCTGCACAAATCCGGTTTCTGATATGATTAGGGGCATTCACGAGTTATTGGCGACAACAATGCCGCAGCCAGGCAAACAAACGGCTGTGGCTAGTAAAAGTCAAAAAGATCAATGAGTAATGATGAAAATCAATAAGCAGAGCCTGGAAGAACAGGCGACAGAGTACCTACGGCATAAAATCATCAGTGGTGAGATGGCTCAGGGAGAGAAAATTGTTGAAAGTACACTGGCAAAAGATCTTGAGCTGTCGCGCAGTACAATTCGAATGGCACTGAACTCGCTATCACATGAGGGCCTGGTAACACTTAAACCTTATGCGGGCTGGCAGGTGATCTCGCTTAACGAGGATGACCTGTGGGAACTGTATAACCTGCGGGTAGCCCTGGAAAGCCAGGCAGCAGCAATGGCAGCAGAAAAAGCGTCGGATCAAGACAAACAAAACCTACGCGCACTGTATGACGACTATTGCCAACTATGTGAGCAGACCCCGACAGATATCAAAGCGATTAGCGATGCCGATTTCCACCTGCACCGAAAGATTGTCGAAGCCAGCAAAAGTATGCGGATGGAAAAGATCTACGGTCAAATTGCCAATCAGCTGCAAAGCTACCTCAGCATGACGCATCAAAATTATGATTTATCGCAAAGCGGGCTGAGCCACGAAGCGATGATCAATGCCATTTGCAGCGGCGATCCTGAACTGGCAAGCCGGGAAGCAAAAGCCAATATCACCCCGTTTACCCAGCTTTGCTCCACGCTAAAGCAGGACGAGAACTAATTTGAACCAATTCTGAGTTAATGACTGGTTCGCTCAAAGTTAAAAGGACAAGCTTCGAAGTTTGTCCTTTTTGTATATGGCTATAATTTTCTCGATATCGACAGTTATTTATTTCGCCATCTCAACCGATGCATTTTCCTCAAGCCGTTGCTTTTCACGCATCAGTTCATCAAATTCGATACGGGCCTGCTGCGCAGCTTCAGACGCCTGTAGTTTATGCTCCCGGGCGGCAACAGCCTCATCAGTTAATTGTTTTATTTCATTGATCTGCTCCTGAGGGGCATCACCGAGCTCCATCCCGGTTTCACCACGTGCTAATGCCTCGGCCCGGATCGCTTTCTTAAGCTGCCATATGGCATTGAGCTTTTCTCGCTCTTCGTCGGCGGCTGCAATCGCTTCATCTTTTAAACGCTCAAATCTTGCCATTGCCACTCCTTCACGGGACCAGGGATCAACATCCGGAAATTCCTCGATATTAATAACCGGATCTTCATATCCCTCCTGATGGGATAAATCGAGAGTCGCGGCTTTCACACCTGATATCATAAGCATTACAGCAATAACCAAGAGCGGCAGACCGCCGACAATGGCTGCTGTTTGCAATGTTGCCAGCCCTCCCATGAACATTAATACCGATGGCATAAACGAGAGGGTAATTGCCCAGAACAGACGATTCCAGCGCAACGGATCTTCCGTCACATTATTCTGCACAACTGAAGCCAAAATGAATGAGATCGAATCAAACGTAGTCGCTGTAAATATGATGCACAAAATGGTGAAGACGGCGATAACCATAGTGCTCATTGGCAACTGCTCAAGAATCGAAAAGATCGCAACTGTTGCCCCTTGCTTATTCAGAATCGAAATCACATCAAGCTGACCAGACAACTGAAGTGACAAACCAAAGTTCCCCAGAATCATAAAGTAGAGCGCACATCCCAATGACCCAAAGAAAATGGAACCAGACACCATCTGCCGGATAGTACGACCACGCGAGATACGAGCAACGAACAACCCCATGCTTGGAGCAAACACCAGCCACCATGCCCAATAGAAGATCGTCCAGTCTTGAGGGAAGTGTGTATCCTCAAAAGTGCCATAGCCGCCGAACGGCTCTGCCCATGTCGCCATCACAAAGAAATTCGACAACATTCGTCCAATGGAATCCAAACCGGTTTCCAGCATAAACAGTGTAGGGCCTGCCAATAAAATAAAGGCAAGCAGAGCCAGAGCCCCCCAGAAATTAATGTTGCTCAGTACCTTGATGCCCTCATCCATGCCTTTGTAGGAAGAATAGGCAAACAAAATGGTACAAAGCAGTAACACGCCAATTTGGGTAACTGTCGTTGACGGAATGCCAAACAAGTAGCTGATGCCTTCGTTGATAAGCGGAGCAGCCAGACCCAATGTTGTTGCAGCCCCACCAAGCAGGCCGAAAATAAACAGAACATCAATAAATTTGCCCAGCCTGCCATGGCTGCGGGCCTCGCCAATCACAGGCATCAGTGCCGAAGACACTTTCAATACCGGCTGCTTACGAACATAAAAGAAATAAGCGATAGGCAGCGCCGGGATCAGGTAAATTGACCAAGCCACCGGGCCCCAGTGAAAAATACCGTAAGTGGCAGCCCAACGGATAGCTTCTTCACTTCCCGCCTCTAACTGGAATGGCGGATTTTGATAATAGTACGCCCACTCAATAGTACCCCAGTACAGAATACTGGCTCCGATACCGCCACAAAACAGCATGGCAGCCCATGAAGCGGTCGCAAACTCAGGTTTCTCATCAGTATCTCCTAGCTTGATCTGGCCGATGTCACTGAAAATGATATAAACCATGAAAAAGAACGCGGCAATACCGAGCACCAAATACAGAAAACCGAGTTTGTCGGTCATAAAGGTTTTCGCAATGTCTATCCATCTGGCCCCTTCTTCAGGCCAAATGATCAGAGGAAAAATAACGGAAAATAACAAACCGAGAGCCCCGAAAAAGGTGGGTTTATCGATAAGTTCGAAGTGTTTTTTCATCCCTTTGTTCTCTGAAATATATGTATTGTTCAGAGATTCTTATGCGAATAACCCATCACTTCAATTCACGCTTTCGATGGTATTGAGGAGTAAATTTTATAGATAAAAAGGGCCTGCGCAGAAGCAGGCCAAAAGGTAGGTAGAATAATAAATAAGTTTAAGTTTTGTATCAGCAGAATTAAGCTGACAGCTACATTTTCTCAGTAAATGTACGGGTAATCACATCTTGTTGCTGCTCTTTGGTAAGAGAGTTAAAGCGAACTGCATAACCTGATACTCGGATCGTTAACTGCGGGTATTTTTCAGGATGCTCAACCGCATCAAGCAGCATTTCTCTGTTCATAACATTAACGTTCAGGTGCTGACCACCTTCCACATTAATACCGTTTTCACCTGCTTCATGATGGAAATAACCATCCATCAACGCAGCAAGGTTTTGCTTCTGAGTATCTTTATCCTTACCCAACGCATTTGGCACGATTGAGAAAGTATAAGAAATACCATCTTTCGCATAAGCAAACGGCAGTTTCGAAACCGATGTCAGTGACGCAACTGCACCGTTCTGATCACGGCCGTGCATTGGATTTGCACCAGGCCCGAACGGCATACCTGCCCGACGACCATCTGGCGTGTTACCTGTTTTTTTGCCGTACACAACATTCGAGGTGATGGTCAAAACAGACTGAGTGGGTGTCGCGTCACGGTAGGTATGCATCTTCTGGATCTTTTTCATAAAACGCTCCACAAGATCACATGCAATATCGTCGACGCGGGCATCATTATTACCGAATTTCGGATAATCGCCCTCAATTTCAAAATCAATCGCCAGACCATCTTCATCACGAATAGGCTTCACTTGCGCAAACTTAATCGCCGCCAGTGAATCAGCAACAACAGACAGTCCCGCAATACCGCAAGCCATAGTGCGGTAAACGTCACGATCCATCAGTGCCATCAGAGATGCTTCATAGCTATAGCGATCATGAGAGTAATGGATAATGTTCAACGCAGTCACATACTGAGTCGCAAGCCAGTCCAGAACTTCATCAAAACGCGGCATCAGGCGGTCAAAATCCAAAACTTCATCGGCAACCGGTGCTTGCTTCGGCCCGACCTGAATTTTCAGTTTTTCATCAACACCACCATTGATTGTGTAAAGCAGTGCCTTAGCCAAGTTGGCACGCGCACCAAAGAACTGCATGTGCTTACCAACTACCTGAGGACTGACACAACACGCAATCGCATAGTCATCGTTGTTGAAATCAGGGCGCATCAAGTCATCATTTTCATACTGAACCGATGATGTATCGATAGACACTTTAGCCGCATATTTCTTAAATGCTTCTGGCAATTGTTCCGACCAGAGAATTGTCATATTTGGCTCTGGTGCCGGACCCATGTTATCCAGTGTGTGCAGGTAACGGAATGTTGTTTTAGTAACCAGAGTACGACCATCAACTCCCATACCAGCCATAGCTTCAGTCGCCCAGATAGGATCGCCGGAGAATAGTGAATCGTACTCAGGAGTACGCAGGAACCGAACCATGCGCAGCTTCATAATGAAATGGTCGATCAGCTCTTGAGCTTGCGCTTCGGTTATCACGCCATTAGCCAAATCTCGCTCAATATATACATCAAGGAAAGTTGAGGTACGGCCAAGCGACATTGCCGCACCATTCTGTGATTTCACAGCAGCAAGGTAACCGAAATAGGTAAACTGAATGGCTTCTTTAGCTGTACGTGCCGGGCCAGACATATCAATGCCATACTTCAGACCCATAGTACGGATATCTTCCAGTGCCTGGATCTGATCCGTCAGCTCTTCTCGCAAGCGAAGTGTTTTTTCCAGATCATGGCCTTGTTCCAAGAAAGCCTGTGTTGATTTGAGCTGCTCTTGTTTATCCGCTTTAAGAAAATCGATACCGTAAAGAGCCAGACGGCGGTAGTCGCCGATAATTCGCCCACGGCCATAAGCATCCGGCAAACCGGTGATGATGCCGGATCTGCGGCAAGCCAAAATATCTTTGGTGTAGAGATCAAAACATACTTGATTATGGGTCTTACGATATTCAGTGAAGGTTTTTTCTACCTCTGGTTCTAATTCACGCCCGTACACTTCACATGATTTTTTCACCATCCGAATACCACCATTGGCAATAATAGCGCGCTTTAGTGGTTTATCCGTTTGCAGGCCAACTATCGTTTCCAGCTCTTTATTGATATAGCCAGCATCGTGAGAAATAATGGTTGAAGGCATGGCTGTATCAAAATCAACAGGTGCGTGGGTGCGGCTTTCTTCTTTGACCCCTTCTAAGACATTATTCCAAAGTGTTGTCGTCGCTTCAGTGGCTTCAGCAAGAAATGATTCGTCACCTTCATAAGGCGTGTAGTTGGCTTGAATGAAGTCCCGAGTATTAACTTCTGTTTGCCAATCTCCTGCTGTAAAGCCTTCCCAGGCCTGAAGCATTTGAGTTGTTGGAATTGTCATTTAACACCTCATTAATAAGAGTTATATCTATAATCATCTACTGAAAATAAAAAATTAAGATAGCGTCATCCCTTATATTTAATAATGTATTCCTTGATAAGTTAAATACTTACATTTGCCTGTAATTAAACTAATACAATAAACAACAAATATGAGCATATAATTTATCACCATCAAAAAACAAACATTATAAAAAGACCAGGCAAGTGGTTAATTAAAGAGATCGCGTTTAATTTCGCTATCATTTTTGGTTGGCAAAATAATATGGAAAATATATTAATGAGTAAAATGAATGGTTTTCATTTTTTGTATGCATAAAATGCATAAACTATCAAATATTATTTATTATCATTGAGTTAAACTTATGGCCCATTAGAGAACAATCAACATCCTTATTGACTCATCCAAACAACACCACCAGCATCAAAATGGCTACTGCAAGCACAACAATGCCTTTTACCAGCACGCTCATGTTTTTGCTACCGCCGACTGGCGCCTGATTACAACACCCCATTTTCACTTCCTGTTATCACTCTCTTTTATCGAGCCTAAAGCTTCCGGTCAGGGGAAGGTCAACACACATCTTCTCGCTTTCAAGATTCGGTTCAAGGTTAAAACCTTTGTCTCGAAATAGCAGCATTACCCTATTGGCGTCGTCATAACAGGTGTACTAAGTTGATTATTAGTAATAAATAAAGTCCTTATCCATATGAATTTTAAGGATATAGATTCACAAACATGAATGTCGAATAACATATCAGCTCTTCTACCATTCAATAGTATCAATAATTAATAAGGCACTGAGCAATGATGAAGGTCGTGGAAACGCTGGCGATTACACTGGCAATACTAATCAGTCAACAAAGCTTCGCCGTTGAAAAAGAAACAAAGCAAATATTATTCAAAGACGTCAACGTATTTGACGGTACAAATGAGAAGCTTCTTCAAGGTATAAATGTCCTTATAGAAGACAACATGATCACAGCCGTTAGCCAAGAAACAGATGTCAGCAAAGATGCATTAATAATAAGCGGCAACGGTATGACTTTAATACCCGGGTTAATTGATATGCACGCGCATTTCTGCATTCAGGAAGGCATGCTGGTTGGTCGTGACGATTACGATCAAATGGCAATGGGTGCCCGGGCACACAAATCCATGATGCAATACCTTGACCAGGGATTTACTACAGCCAGAGACGCAGGTTGTAACATTTTGGGTATCGCGAAGGCCATCAACAATGGTTTGTTAGAAGGCCCTAGGTTGTTCCCCTCTGGCGGCTTTCTCAGTCAAACCGGCGGACATGCCGATACAGGCAGTTTTAATGATATACCGGGAAGAGTTGATGATCTTGAACGTCACGGTTTTGGCTATATTGTCGATGGTGTAACCGAATCACGCAGAGCCGCACGTCAGAACCTGCGTGCCGGAGCAACTCAAATAAAGATCATGGCTGGTGGTGGTGTTGCCAGTGAATTTGACCCAATCCACATGACACAACTTTCACTGGATGAAATGAAAACAATAGTAGAAGTGGCTGAAGACTACGGTACATACGTCATGGCTCACGCCTACCATGATCGCTCAGTGAATCGTGCAATTGATGCCGGAGTTAAAGTCATCGAGCATAACTTCCTGGTCTCCGAAGACACAATTAAACGGATGAAAGAAGAAGGCGTCGCCCTTTCAGCTCAGGCCGTTATGTCACTGGAAGCTTTTGCCGAACCGGAAAAAATCACCTTCTTTAGTCCGATGCAGAAAGCCAAAGCCGCATTAGTTAATAAAGGGGCGAAGCAAATGTTTGGATGGGCAAGAGAACAGCAGTTATTAATTGTGACCGGTGGTGACATGTTTGGCCCGTCTTATAACACCCGGCAAGCGGATAACATGGTCTGGATGTCAAAAGTCGGTTTTACCCCTTATGAAATCATGAAGATGGGAACTTCCAACGCCGCAGAAGTACTTAGCTGGTCAGGTGAAATGAACCCTTACAAATACGGAAAACTGGGGGTAATTGAACCCGGTGCGTATGCAGATGTTGTGCTTATTGACGGAAACCCGCTACAAGACATCACCATCCTTAACGATTACAAAGATAAATTTAAAGTGATCATCAAAGACGGAAGTATTCATAAGAATTCCCTTTAGCCAATAGCATCGCGGGCCCACTAATTTAGTGGTTCCGCGACGTTAAGATAAGGAAGAACTATGGGTTTCTTCAAACATCAGATAATTGCTTCCTACTGTTGTATTTCTCTTTGCTTCTTTTCTGCTTCTTATGCAAATGAAGCAAACTTTGGCGGCCCCGGTGCTGTAGAAAACCGCATCAGTTCTGACAATGCTGACAGAACTGAGCCCCTAAAACAAAGCCTGGCAGCTAAGGGGGTTGACATTGCTTTTGATTACTCTGCGATAGGTGTGACCGCAAACAACGCGCTTCAAGGCTCAGACAAACAAGCGGCAAGCGGTATGTTACGTTTCTACGGTTCCTGGTTGGCTTACAACCGAAACGAAAACAATATAGGGGCTTTAGTCTGGAAGGTTGAACACAGACACAGCTATACAGACTCTTCAGTTAAAAACTTTGAGTTCGGAACCGGAGGCCTGGGCCTGATAGCACCACCGTTCAGTGACGAAAAAGGCAGACTCACGAATCTTTACTGGCGACAAAAGCTAAGCGAAGGGAAAGGAACTTTAATTGCCGGATTTATGGATGTTACCGATTATGTTGACGTCTATGCCGCAGCAAGCCCATGGACAGGTTTTATGAACCTTGCGTTCAGTACCGGTACTAACACCATAGCGCTTCCGAATGACGCAACCTTTGGCCTAGCTTTAGGACATATGCTGACTGAAAACTTCTTCATGATCGCAGGCATCAGCGACATAGAAGCAGACCCGACCGAACCATTTAAAAGTGCAGACAACTTTTTCAGCAAATCTCACTATTTTAAGAGTATCGAATTTGGCTGGACATCCTCTCAGGAACAAATCTACTCAGACAATATACACCTGACTTTATGGGATTCAGATCAGAGTGACTTCCTCAACCAGGCTGAAGACAAGGGCTTCAATATTTCTGTTTCAAAGATGATGGGCAGTTGGATGCCTTTTTTACGTTACGGCTATGCACAGGAAGGTAGTTTATTAGGTATTACGGAATCACTCAGCACAGGTTTTTCTTATTACGGCTTAGGGGCAGCCGATAATAACTTCGGCTTTGCTGTCAACTGGGCTGATACGGGTAGCGATCAATATACATTTGAAATGTTTTACCTGATGAAGTTAACGCCTTACTTTGAACTGACACCTGACATCCAGTTAATTCAGGAGCCCGCATTAAACCCGAACAAGAACCAAATCTGGATTGCTGGATTACGGGCGAGGCTACTTTGGTAACCGGCAAAGAGCCGAACCACAAAAAAGCTGAACTCAATAAAGTTCAGCTTTTTGTTATCCCACTTAGTCTCAATCATCAAACCAGATCTTCTTCAACGTCAGAACCCCCATGTTGTCGACTTCAACCCCCTGAAGAGTGTCAGAGAAATCATAACTAGAAAACTCTCGCCACAGAGGGACAAAAGCACACTGCTGAACCATCCAGTCCTCACAACGGTAAAGCTTGTGGAGAAAATCATCGCTGCTTTCGCTGGATAAGATTGTGAAATCAATGAACTCCAACAGATTTTGCCGCTGACTTTCGGTCAGACATAGTTTAAAAGTGGCGCTGGATATCAGCCAGCTGTAATAACAGAAGGCCAAATCATCATTGAAGACATAACCGCGAATAATCACATCAATATTTTCAAACGGCGGGGAAAAGCGTTCCTTACGATGTGCTTTCTCCAACAACTCAAATTCCACACCTAATGACGACAGGTAGGAAAAAAGCATTTCGCTGGCCTTCAGATTACAAGCTTCAACCCATACCCTGATCTTACGCTTCGGCGGGCACATTTCAGTTTGAAACAAATGGAATCCATTGGCTTGATGGCACTCAAGCAGCGTATCGGCAATAGGCAGAGAATCCGAATTTAACTCTCGCACAAACTGCCTGGCATGATGAGCTATCCAAGTCCTCTCCGGCAGACTCAATCCATTAGGACTATCAATAAATTCCAGAACTTCACAACCGGCTTTAAGCTGTTTACCGGAGTCGTTTCCCACATCAACCTTATGCTGGATAATGTGGCTTTGGATTAAGCCCTCCTCCACCGAATCACTGGTCCAGAACTCGGCCTTTTCTATCAAACCCGGCATTCCGAAGTACTGATGGTTTTTGGTCAACGTCCAGTGCCAGTTATCAACCGAGCCAAACTTATACGGGCCTGTGCCAGAAGGCAGCTCAGCTTTGTCAAAAGGATGAAAAATTGCACTGTGATTTTCAGCCAGCACATGCAGGATGATCGGATGCGGGTGAGAAAGGCTCAGTACCACCCAACTGCCCTGAGTCCTGATATCAGTGATATGACGGTAGAGTAACCGGTACGGATTATCCGTTGTCTGCCGCAACCTAATAGTCTCTGCAACATGCTGCGGTGTCAGTAAGTCTCCGTTATGGAAATACACATCAGGTCGGAGCCTCAGCCACAGCTCGTGATCACGAAACTCATAATGATGAACCAAGCTTGGTTGCAGCTTTTTACTCACCTTGTCATAAACAAACAAGGTGTCATAGACAGCATTGATATAAAGCCGTGAAGATGAACTGTATGTCCAGAGTGGATGGCATTTCGGAAATTCATAAGGAACAAGCGTCACCAGCACATTCTGTTGTTTCAGTGAGTCCTGTGCTTCATTCAGCCACTCTGGCAAACGGGAGTGAAACTGCTCGGTGAAATCAAAGTGCTCAGCATAGCGTAACGCTTCGCTAAGCTCGCCTTTGCGACAATAAGACTCAAGGCATTGCAGCAACGCCTGCTCAAAACTGAGCTTCAGTGTTAACTCGGATTTATTGCCCCGCCCGCGCCCGGCTTTCCACTCCAACCATCCAATCGCCATCAGGGTTTTCACCAGCTTAGCTATATTGCGATCCGAACAATTAAGCTGAAAGGCAAGGCTCGCCACACCCGTTTTGCTTGCCTGACCAAGGGGATAGTGGTCACACAGCTGCTTCAACCTTTGCAGATGGACAAGGCTGATAAAAGGTGAACTCTTTTTTTCTAACATGTCATTCTTACTTCCTGTTTATGACTCAATAATAACGATGTCGAGTGAGAAATAAACAGGAGATGACGATGAATCCAGCAGACTACGTATTTTATACCTTAAATGCAAAACAGCTCCTTATTGAGCCTGAGTATCTGGTCCCGGTAAAACCTAAAGAAAATAAAGTAACAACAGGAAGAACATTCGCCATATTTGCACTGGGCGTCATTGTAGGGTTACTAATAAATTAAACACATCTGATTCTGCTAATCCATTATTAACGATAGCCTCTATTTCCGTCTCAGAAGCGTTGAACCGAAAGACAATTGCATCCAAACAATGCAACCTGTTTAACATACAAACATTAAGCACGACCGTACAATCACAATTAATAAAAGCAACGCCAGTAATGTGTTTGGTGTATTCGCAGGTATGTTCACAAGCCTTTGCTTTCGGATTGGCTTTAAGTACAACAGTGCGCTTCTGTCGCAAGCGGATTCAAAAAGGAAATGGATTTCAATGCAGAATCATCAGTTTATTCACACCCGCTCCATCAAACGTCTCATCACATACGGTGCTACCGCAATTTTAATCTTTCTGAGCACTTTTTTTTATACCGAGCATACTCTGAATGCTAACCGGGCGAAGCTGATGTCTTTACAAGCCGAGATCCTTACAGCATCCAATGAAATGCTGATGATGCGCCGCAATGAAAAAGACTTCATAGCCCGGGTTGATTCGCAATATAAAGTCAAAATGGAAGATGACTATGTCCATGTTATAGATAGCCTCAACGCAATAAATTCTGCGATACAAACACACAGCATTGATGCCGACTACGAGCCACAAGTAACCCTGGCTTCCGTTGATGACTATTACCAGAAATTCATAGCACTGAGTAAAGTTGTTTTACTCATTCATGGTGAAGGCGGGCACGACGGGCTCATCGATAAACTCAAAGATAAGTCTCTCATTCTGGAAGAGGCAGTTATTCAGGCGAACAACCCACGCCTTGATGAACTAACGCTGAAAACCAAGGATTTGATGTATCACTTCTTCTCTGATTTTGACGAGAAGGTACAGCAAAACATCAATACCAATCTGAGCCAGGTAAGAACGGAAATCACTAATAATTCGAGCTCACCTTCCCTGCTACAAGCTTTTAATGAGTTTGAATCGGCTTTCTATGAACTTCAGCGGGCCTGGAAAAGCTTTGGTTATCACCACGACGAAGGAAAACTGGGGGATTTAAGAAATACGATCCATCTATTAGAAAATAAACTAAATACGCTTTTCTCAGAGATCCCGGAAATTATCGATGAAGAGTTGGCGATTTATGAATTTTACCGACTTTTAGCCGGTGTAATGCTTTGTTTAGCCGTAATTGCAGTACTTCTGTATGTTGTTCGCCGAACAGGAAAACTTGAACGACAGCTCATCAGAGCTCGAGAACAAGAACGGCAAGCGAATAAAGCTAAAAGTGCCTTCCTTGCCAATATGTCCCATGAAATCCGGACACCACTTAACGGCATCTTAGGTATGACTGAAATATTGTCGGATTCTAAGCTGACCGCCATTCAGAAAGATTATCTGTCTACAATCAATGCCTCATCGCAAACCCTGCTGATGCTGATTAACGATATCCTGGATTTATCCAAAATCGAGTCCGGCCACCTGGAAATTTGCCCTCATACCTGTGCGATCAAAGAAGTGCTGTTTGATACCGCAGCATTAATTGCCCCCAAAGCCCAACAAAAAGGCATTGAGATCGTTGTTGAGCTTGATAATTCAATCCCCGACTACATCAAGGCTGATGAACAAAAAGTTCGCCAGGTATTAATGAATCTGGCATCTAACGCCATTAAATTTACAGAACAAGGTACCATCACCTTTACAGGCAGGCTCACCGCACAATCGGCTTCATCCGCCACCCTGTATTTTGCCGTTACTGACACTGGCATCGGCATTGATGAAGACAAGCAGGCTCATATTTTTGATGAGTTCAAACAGGAAAATGCAGACACATCGGTACAGTACGGAGGAACCGGTCTAGGCCTTGCCATCTCATCCAAAATGGTGGCGTTAATGGGCAGCCATATTGAGCTGAAATCAGCTAAAAACCAAGGTAGCCAGTTCTATTTTGAAATCGAATTTAACCGTGATGAACAGCAGCTCATTCAAGATAATAATATTGCTGTCACTTACTGTACTGAACACCCCGATACATTACTGATAGCAGAGCTTCAGCGGTTCGGTTATCAATTAGATCTGATCCGCGACCGAAATGAATTAACTCGTCAACGAGCAGGTAACAACCTGCTGCTTATTGATGATCCGATAACGCTTCATACGGCTGAGACAGATTTTCCAAACAACAAGCTAATCTATATCCGCCATAACAGTGCTAAAGTCGACATTCACTCAGACAATATCACCGCTTTTATCACAGCACCGTTGTATGGCATGCGCCTTAATAACACGCTGAAAGCGGCATACAGTAATGACTATCAAAGCCGCCCTGTCTCTCCGTCTCCAAATCAGATAAGCGACAAACAAATTCTGATCGTCGAAGATAACAAAGTGAACCAGCAGGTTGTCTGTATCAACTTAAAACGGCTCGGTATTAATTATCTGATCGCCAACAATGGCCTTGAAGCGGTGGAACTGTATGAGAAACACCATGACTCAATCAGCCTTATCCTGATGGACTGCATGATGCCGGTTCTCGACGGCTTTGAAGCCACAAAAGCCATACGCCAATTCGAAGCCGTTCACCATACCCCGCACAAACACATCATCGCGCTGACGGCGTCTATCCTCGACGATGATATTCAAAAGTGCTTTGACAGCGGAATGGATGATTACCTTCCGAAACCATTCAAACGCGATGTATTACTAGAAAAACTGGATAAGCAGGTGAGCCTGCTGAGTGAAGCCTGATAAACGTCCTAAACCGGAAAAGCCACAACAATTCCCCGCTTGAATAGAAGCGGGGATTAACTGATATACAAAACTATGAGCCGAATACCACCAATAAAAATCACACCGATAAAGCTGATTATTCCCGCAATGTTTGCTCTCACTCTCTTTCCTGTTTTCTATAAAATAGAAGCACAGGACCTCAAGCTCCCACAGTGCCAGGATGAAGAAATCGTGAATACGGTAGTCGACTTTTTTATATCTGAATCTGTATGGTCTGCTTACGGTGAGTCCAAAATCAAGGAGATGATAAATAGCAGCATTCATACTGCCAATCTGACTCTGAAAAACTCCTGTGTCCCGATGCGCAGACAGTCTGGAAAGCTGTATCAGGTGGATATGACCATACAGGCTTTCGATCCTGATTTAGCCTCATATCGAAACCAGTTACTGCGTGTGACTGAGCCGACAATCATCAAAGAAATCACACAAAAACCTAATCACTATTATGCATTAGTGGTAGACGATCTACCGGATGACATTCTGGGGAAAACCGATCTCTATCTGGATCCGCAATTTCTTATCCTGAGTGATCAGGCAGAAAAATATACGCTGGAACATGAACTGGGGCATCTCGCCAATGCTTGGCATGATGATACATCATGGAACTCCAGCCTAAGCAAGTACCTGGAAGAGTACACACCTGACGCCCACAAAAACGAACTACACGCTTATGCCAGAGGCTACAACTGTGCAGGGCGCAGAACGATAATGAGCCAGAGTTCAGTGTATTACCTTCAGCTGCCGATTTATTCCAGCCCCAATATATTCTTCGGGGATGAAGCCTGTGGTGATCATGAACATGCAGACAACGCCAGACAATTAAGAGAGTATGCACGCCGCCTAAAAGATAAAATGAAGAACAACGTATAGCACCATTTCATAAACACTTCCCCCGGCCTGTAGCCGGGGGAGGTGTAAAGAAGATGGAAGAACCCAATTAACGGGTCAAAATTAAGTTTCTGACAGGTTCATCACGGTTTGCGATACGTTTTCAGCTCCCGTGTAGATCTCATCCATCACGGTAGATACCTCAGTGATCTTGTTCATCCCCTCATTGGCGATCCTGGCAACTTCATCCATCGCCACGGTTACACTGTCGGTCAGGTTTTTATTGTCCAGAACAACGTTCGCAATCTCGCTGGTTGACTGGCTGGTACGGGAAGCCAGCTGACGAACCTCATCAGCTACGACCGCAAATCCTCGACCTTGTTCACCGGCACGAGCGGCTTCAATCGCAGCGTTCAATGCCAACAAGTTCGTTTGATCAGCAATTTCTTTGATAGTAGAAACAATTGCTTCAATACTTTGAGATTTAGTATTCAGCAATTGAATTTTATTTGAGGTTTCTTTTACTTTATCTGAGATCCCAATAGAAACCTGAACCGAATCATTAAGCAATTCCGAACCCTGTTTCGCAATTTGTGCCGTTTCCACTGATGTGCTGTACGCAATATCCGAAGCCTGAGCAACAGCCTCGCTTTTTTCAATTTGTTTCGTAATATCTGAAGCAAATTTAATAACTTTAACCACGTTACCAGAAGCATCCATAATAGGGTTATAAGTTGCTTCCAACCAAACCGCTTCACCGTAGTTATTTCTTCTTAAAAACTGGCCTGATTTAAAGTTGCCGCTTTCTAAATCTCGCCAAAATGAAGGGTTTTCAGCATAAAAAGTGTCATCACAAAACATTCTGTGATGCTGACCAGTAATTTGTTCCAGTGAATAACCGACAGTAGAAAGGAAGTTCTTATTCGCCGTGATAATATTACCTTTTGGATCAAACTCAATGATTGCCTGTGAGCGATCCAATGCACTTAACACGCTCTCTTGGGCCATACTGTCGATGTGGCTTCCAGTCACATCAGAGGCGATTTTCATCACCTTGCTCACCTGACCGTTCACCTTGACAGGAAAGTATGTCGCCTCAAGCCACAGAGTCTCTCCGGCTTTATTTTTTCGTTCGAAAGTTCCTTTGACAGAGCGTCCCTGACGAAGATCACTCCAAAACTGTTCATACTCAGAGGAGTTGGCATACGAAGGGAAACACATCACTGAGTGGTGTTTTCCAACCACTTCGTCAAAGGTGTATCCTGCTGTTTTTAAAAAGAGAGAATTGGCATTTAAGATATTCCCCTGAACATCAAACTCAATGGTTGCGATGCTGTCATTTATTGATGCCATAACCGCTTCCAAATTTGTTAAAGCATCCTGCTTACACCTAAGTTCTTCTTTTAACTTACGATTAAACATTAAACTTCCGACCCTCTACCAATCGCAATTGTAATATAATTATTAATAACAGTGCTTTAGCCTGAAAGAGAAACCAATGAAGACTGTATAATATAGCTTCAGGTGACAGCACAATATTGCGAACAATAACCCAGCTCGATTAATATTTCATCATAAATTTACATATATTGAAAAACAAAATATAAGCATGAACCATTAATCAATTCGTTAAATAATAATTATATGAGCGAGTAATGGCTCTAATACCAATTATGGACAGGAGAAATAAAACATCGAAATTCGGAGTAATACTATGAATTTAAAATTACTTTTTATTTTCTCGTCAAAATAAATAAGCAATTAATTGTTGTGACATGCTGAGAATAAAAAGGGCGAGGAGTTAACTTCCTCGCCCTTTTCAAACTAAATAACTGCTTATTGCAAAATATCGTAAGGTTTTGACCAGCTCAGGCGTTTACCCAGCTCGGCTTTTAGGTCTTTATAACGCAATGATGACTGCATCGCCTTAACATCATCTAATGTCATCAGCTCTTCTCCACCCTGCGTGTACTGGTTACGAACGTAGAGGATATCTTTGGCGCTCTGTTTATAGCTCCTGACATCAACCTGTTCACCGTAACCATTAGTAAAGTAGGTGTACACTTTCGGGTAATAACCCGGATCAATGGCTTTACAGTCTTTGAACGATGGCACCCACATATTACCGCCATCTTTAGAGTAGTAAGCGGTCACCGGCCGATCATTAGCAATATCTTCAATCATACAGAAAGTCGGACTCAGCCCAGTTAAGCTATGGGTGTTATTGAAAGCATGGCTCACCCAGTCACCACTGGTTGACAGATCTTTCCCCTCATCAGGGTTCCATTCCGTTTCATCCACCCATACCCAACTGTCAGAAGGGCCAGTCATGGATGTTTCGATAACGAAGTTTTGCGGATCAGAAACAAAATACGCTTTTTTACCGTTCTCCAGCGTGTACTGTCTGACGTAATCACGGCTTATCCAATAGACCGGGTTACTGGTATCAACATTACGACCACGGTAACCACCATCCACCAGACCAACAGTATTAAAAACAGTATTACCAATATGCTTAGCTGTACCACTAGCGATATCTGTAACACGATCGCTAATAAAATAAGGCTGATCACTGTACAGCAGACTTTCACCACCAGTAACAAAATCAGTGTGTGGACCAAAATACTGATACTGTGCAACATCATAGGTCGGCACAGTACCACCGCCATCCAGGACCGCTTCGGCTTTAATCACACGGACGGAACTACCCACCCAGCGACCATTGAATTTCAACAGGTAGTCCAGGGTCATAGTTTCAGCTGATAATCCTTTATCATAGCTCTGAATATCAAAGTGACTCTGATTAGAAGCAATATCCCAGCGACGGAAAAAGGTCACTTTATTTTCTTTCTGGCTGATAGCCCTTGGCTTACTGTCATACTGACGGCTACATTCTTCGCCACGATCAGCAGCATACGCCAGTTTCACCCCAGCAATATCAATACGGCAAACATACTGATCCTGCAATGCTGACGGATTCACTTTTTGCACAATACGCTTAAACTGCGTTTCATTAATACCGCTGTTTTCTGTCTGAAAATGGCCAAGCGCATTGTTATATGACACAAACTGAGCCTGAAGCTGAGCAGGAAGTGTCAGTGCATAATCAAGAATGAAAAATTCGGCTTTGTTCTGCTGAATTTTGTTAACGGTATAACCAACCAACTCCTTGGCCTGATAATAACCTTGCAAATGCGGCTTCGCGAAAGCCTGATTGCTGACTAGCAGGGACGCCGCACATAACAGTATTTTCTTCATTATCAGGCCTTATTTTTTGAAGTTTTCCGGAGTGCTGAAACCTGCACCTTTGTTCGATACATACTTTATAGCCAGCAAGTCTTGCAGCTCTGTCGAGTTAATGGTGATCTGAGTTTTATAGGGTTTAATCGTAAAAACAGTGTCCCGCTCTGAATCTGATTTAGATGACGATCCCCCGCCACCACACCCCATTACCACTGCTGATAGTAATGCCACTGAAAACTTTTTTTTCATTATTTCCCCAATTTCACCCCAATATAGAACACTGTATTATTGCAAATATTCGGAATATTTGAAAACTTATCAATATGTACACCTAAGTAACTGAATTTAAAGAACACTATAGATACCAACCCAGATAAGTCATTCAAATGACAAATTAATATATTTCCTCTTACAGGGGAGGTGAATAAGTATTCACAGTGCTTTCCACTCAAAATGAATCAAAAGCCTTTACCTACTGCCAACTGTTGTTGACGAAGAAAACAACACAGCAGATACTAACAACCGATATATAACCAACTATATAGCGATATGGATATCTGCCCGATGAAAACGCCTACTTCTGCGAGCAATGAAATTGCTACAATAAACGAAATTAATTTTGGTCAGCTGTATATTCGTCATTTGGCTAAAACCCATTACCACCCAAAACCGGCCAGCGAATGGGATAACAAAGCTAGAAGCTTTAAAAATGCCAGCGGCTCATTACACAGTACTTATCAGCAAGATTTTGTATCACGCCTTAATATATCGAATTGCAAAACCGTATTGGACGTAGGCTGCGGTGCAGGTACCATTGGGCTTTCTATGGCTGATTCAGTGGAGCATGTATACGGACTGGATTACAGCAAAAGCATGTTAGAAGCTTTCCACGCCAATGCGATAAATAATGACATCAGAAATGTCAGTACATTCCATCTGTCCTGGGAGAACAGCTGGGAGGAAGTTCCGCTCTGCGATATTGTTATCGCTTCACGAGCGATGCTGGTCGGTGACCTTAAACAAGCACTGATAAAACTCAACCACCACGCTAAAAAACGAATTTACCTGACACAATCGGCTAACCCTCACTTTATTTCACCAGAAATACTGACGGCCATTGGCAGAGACTGCATCGGCATGCCTGACTATATCTATACTCTGAATATTCTCTACCAATTGGGCATTTACCCGACTCTGTCATACATTGAAAGTGAGCACTACAGCCCACCTTCCATAAGCTTTGATGAACTGGTCAGTAATATTGAATGGTCAATCGGAACATTGAATGATGATGAGAAAACCCGCCTTCATACCTATTACCAACAGCATATTGAAGGTTCTGACTTACCTCAAAAAACCACTCGCAAATGGGCATTTATCAGCTGGAAAAAAGAATAGAACAGCCTCACCTATCTTAAGTTTCTAAATGGAGTGAGCCACTGCGGTGCAACGAGATCTCTTTGCGAAAGCGATGTGAAAATATCTCAGCGGCACAATTTGTACAGCGATATTTATAAAAATTCCTTTTAACGACTTTTTCAGTAAATGTCCTGTGAATCTGCTTAAAAACAGCCTGTTTTTCACAACAAGGACAGGTTTCTACAATCGACATAAAGCGCCCTCATCCATAAGCACCTTTACATAAGAAATCAAACTCATAAAGAATAATGCGAGCTATATCAAACTTTCTGAGGTGAATAATAATGTTCTCCAATAGAGTGATATCACCATATCAAAAACTATTTGATAGAAGTTCATAGATGCCAATTACACGCATACATAAAAAATCCCCTGCAGCATGCAGAGGATTTAAACATAAATCAGTCCGGGGTTAATTCAGCTTAAATTTACTGACTTCTTCCACCAGCTGACTGTTTGATTCTGTCAGCTGATGTGCGCTGCTAAGCGTAGACTGGCTGTTCGACTGCAACTCCAGCACCATGTCACGAATTGCTGTCATGTTGCGGTTAATCTCTTCGGTCACCGAGCTTTGCTCTTCTGCTGCGGTAGCTATCTGAGTGTTGATGTCATTAATCTCATGAACATTCTCACTCATTCCCTGCAACGCAGAATAGACTTTGGAAGTGTTCTCCAGTGTCAGATTACTGCTCTCTTTGGTCTTCTCAATAATGCTGACGGCTGCCTGAGCATCCTGCTGCAAAGACCCCAGCATCGCATTGATTTCCTCGGTACTTGATTTAGTACGGGCAGCCAGTGCACGAACTTCGTCAGCTACCACAGCAAAACCACGTCCCTGTTCTCCGGCTCGGGCCGCTTCAATTGCCGCATTCAACGCCAACAGGTTAGTCTGCTCCGCAATTTCACCGATAACACCAAGCACTGTATCAATCTGCTGAGTACTCTGGCTCATAGTCGAGATACTGTCAGCGGCCTCTTTGACTTCCGCAGCCAGCGTGTTCACACAGGCCGATGCATCATTGACGATTTCACGCGCCTGCTCTGCATTATCACTGGCCTGTTTCGTACTTGAAGCGGCATCCGATGCATTCTGTGCCACCGCTTCGGAAGTAGAGCTCATTTCTGTAACAGCCGTAACAACCTGTTCTGTTTCCGTAGTATGCGTATCCAATGCCTGACTGATATTCTCAGAACGGTACTGAATGTCGCTTATTCCCTGTGTGATTGAGCCAGATGAGCTGTTAATCTGAGTGATCACTTTGTGGAACTGGGCAATCATATTATTGATATCACCTGCTAACTCCGTCAGCTCATCATTACCCCGAGATTTAATGCGAAGTGAAAGATCATAGTTATTGCTAATTTCACTCATGGTACCGCGAATGTCATTCAGGGAAGAAGAAATGGTTCTGATAATTAACACTGACAGCAATAGCTGAATAACCGAGCAGAACACAGAAATCGCAATGTTCACTACATTGCTTTTCTCACTTAAAACTGTAGACACATCGTAAGTTTGCTCCGTAATAGCCAGTTGGATATTCACCAGCTTGGCAATATCCGTAGCCAGCGGATCAACAACTTTATAAGCCAGGGCGATCATCTCGCTGAGATCCGGCTCAGCTTCAGTCTCAAGTCGAGTTACGATCTGATTAAGCGTCTGATTCGTTGAAACCATTTGCTCTTTCGCCGCTGCAGCCAGCCTGGCTTCTTCCAATGTCAGTTCAGTCGCCAGATACTTAGAAAAAGTCTGTGATGAAATATCAATGGCCTTTCGGATCTCACCAATTACAGCATCACGGCTTTTAAGACCAACATTATGCTTATTTAATGCATCAATCACTTCAACGGCATATTCGTCTGAAATCAATTTTAAGTCTTTCAGCGGAACAACACGATCCAGATAAATCGACTCAATGGAACCTGTCAGTCGGCTTAAACTATTAAAAGATAGATAAGACAGCAGAATAAAACTGATGATGGCGACAACGGGAATAATTGTTAATTTTCTCGCTATATTCATTTTAACCCTATTGTATTTTTGTTGGCTGAGCAAAGGCTGGTTGTGATGTTTTGGTGGGTACAGCAGCAAAAGCTGACTGTATAAAATTCATACACACTATTGAACGGCGATATTAGCAGTATTACCCCTTTATGATTACCACGCATTTGTAATAAGACTATCCACACTTACATATGCTTTAGTCGACATAGAGAAACGTTAATAGCTCCAAACGAAAACTCTCTCAATCACCCACTACAAAGATAAACTTTTTTCACCTCTACCTTGTTCGCACATCAAGGCGATCGTCTGCGAGAAAGCCGTTTTACCCCTTTAAATTGGCGATTTGAGCACCCCTTAAAATACTGAATTTTAAAGCTTTTATTTTCTTGTTTTTCGGCTGTTGCCAATGTTAATTTAAGCGCCGACATCAAGGAGTCTCATATGCCGACAATAAAACAAACCTTTGAAAATCATGACTTTTCCAGACAGGACCTGGAAGCTGAGCAATTTCACCAATGCGCTTTCTATAACTGCAATTTCAGCAGGGCAAACTTAAAAGAAGCAGAGTTCATTGATTGCCGTTTCATTGAGCGCGGTGCGATAGAAGGCTGTAACTTTGACTACGCCGATTTGAAAAATGCCAGCTTCAAACGATGCCAACTGGCGATGAGCCATTTTCTCGGCGCAGACTGCTTTGGTATCGAAATCAGAGATTCAGATCTGAAAGGAGCCAACTTCTTCAAGGCAAACTTCGTAAACCGAATAAGTCACAATGTGTTCTTTTGCTCGGCATACATTACCGGTTGCAACCTTTCTTACGCTAACTTCGAGAGCCAATGTATTGAAAAATGCGACCTGTTTGAAAACCGCTGGCTAGGTGCCAACCTGCAAGGAGCTAACTTCCGGGGAGCAGATCTTAGCAGAGGACAATTCTCAGAAGAGCATTGGGGACAATTTGCGATGGAAGGATGTGATCTTACCCATACAGAGCTGAATGGCCTGGACATTCGCCGCGTCCGAATGACGGGCGTAAAAATCTGCGACTGGCAACAAGAGCAACTTCTCGATTCGCTGGGGATCATTGTATTGCCGGGCTGACCAGTTTTAGCAATTTAGTGACCAGTCAGCAAAATTCCTGAAAACAACATAGTGCTACCTTATCCAGCTTAGAAGACACACTGTTGAAGAGGTAGCTATGTATCCCAAGTCCACCGTCTCTGAGCTTCGGCTCGGAGTTCCGAAAAAAATGTTTACGATTAACGTCGAGACAGGGTTCGATAAACAGCCCGTTTCGAGCGTTAACGTCAATCTATTTGGGATTATCGGCGATCATCAGGTTCACAGCTCGCACGGAGGCGAAGATCGAGCCCTTTTACAGTTCGACTCCCGCCATTATGCTGAACTTGGAAAAACGTTCCCCAATTCCAGAAATTATCTTGTAAACGGCGGTTTTGGTGAAAACCTCGTTGTCGCCGGAATGAACGAACACAATATGTGTATTGGTGACAAAGTTGCCATTGGCAATATGCTGCTCGAACTCAGCCAACCTCGTCCTCCCTGCTTCAAACTCAACCACCGATTCAATGAACCCACAATGGCACTATATACGCAAAACAACGCCAAAACAGGTTGGTTCTACCGAGTACTGAACGAAGGAATAATTCTGGCAGGAGATCCAATCAGGGTGATAGAGCGACCTCACCCGGAGTGGCCAGTCGCGCGAGTACAACATTACCTCTATCATGAAACAGACAACAAAGCCGCCACAACCACGTTGTCTGAGATGAATGCTTTGGGCAAAGAAATCCGTGACACTTTTCGCCATCGCCTGGAATCAAATAAAACCGAAGACTGGAACGGCCGTTTAACCGGTAATTCAGGTAAACTCGAAATGCGGGTTGTGAAAATAGTTAATGAATCTGAAGATATCAAACGCTTCTATCTTAGCCGTACAGATCTGCAGCCCTTACCTGAATTTACAGCCGGCGCCAACATTACCTTAGCACTACCAAACGGGCTCCAGCGCTCCTATTCGCTCTGTGCCCTACAGGCCGATGACACCTGGCAAATAGCGGTACACAAATCTAACCAAAGTCGGGGTGGTTCTGCTTTTCTTCATGAGCAAGTAAATGTCGGCGATATCTTTACAGTATCCGGGCCTCAAAACTATTTTGAGATGACCAGAGCTGAACATCAGATTTTCATTGCTGCCGGTATTGGCATCACTCCGTTTTTAACCATGATTGAAGAAGCACTTGCTAACAGCGAATCGTTTGAACTTCATTACTGCGTAAAAGACATCAATGATTATCCGTTCAAAAAGTTACTTAGCCGATACTCAGGAAAGGTTTTAATCTACAGTCAGGTCAAACCGCTTGATATTGAAACTCTGCTGAATTTTCATCATCGGGGAACTCATGTTTATAGCTGCGGTAGCCCTGCTTTTGTCGATCTGGTACGAAAATCAGCCAAACATTGGAGTGATGAGCATGTGCATTTTGAACACTTAACTCCACCGGAGAAAAAGCTGACGGAAAATACTGCTTTTAAGGTCATCATTAAAGATACTGAGCAGAGTATTGAGGTTGAACAAAACGAGAGTATGTTGAATGCTCTCAGAAAGAACGGCATTCCTATCGATTCATCCTGTGAAACCGGCTGCTGCGGAAAGTGCAAGGTAAAATATGAAGGCAAAGCTGATCACCGGGACACAATCTTAACAACAAAGGAAAAAGAGATATTTATGACACCCTGTGTTTCCAGAGCCAAACAAGAACGAATCACTGTTTCAATCGATAAATAGCTTTAATTGATGAGCAGCTTTCTTAGGAAAATAGATCATCTGGACAGTTACGGGCGGAAAATTTCTGCCTTTCGTCTTTGTGCCGGTTCCCAGCCTGATGATAATAAAGCGCCGATGCATACCCATAAACAGGGGCAACTGGTTATGCCTATAAACGGGATGATGACATGCCGCGTCAGTGATGCCATCTGGCTGGTTCCCAAGCATCATGCGGTCTGGATCCCGGCACATATTCCTCATACTAACACCCCGTCAAAAGGTGCTGAGTTTTGTTTCGTCTATATTGATGATTCACGTCAGGAAATGCCGCACAGCTGCCGGACTCTATCCATTAGTCCGATGCTCAGGGAGATGCTGATTTATCTTTCCGAACTACCGCCTGAAATCAAACCAGATGAAAACCTGGAGAAATTAATTGATGTGGCATTTTTCCAGCTCGTGCAAATGCCGGCAGAAAAGCTCAGCTTTCCACTTCCATCAGAAAAGCGCCTGAAAAAAATAGCGGATGCGCTAATAACAACCCCATCAGATCGACGAACAGCAGAAGAGTGGGCCTGTGATAACGCCATGAGTGTCAGGACATTTACCCGACTGGTAAAAAGTCAGACAGGAATGAGTTTCCGCGACTGGCGTCGACAACTTCATATCATCGTAGCCTTGCAGCGACTGTCTGAGCATTGGAGTATTCAGGCTATTTCTGACGAACTTGGCTACGACTCAGTCAGCGCCTTCATCACTATGTTCAAAAAGGAACTGGGCAAACCGCCTCGTCAGTACTTAATAGAAAATATCAATAAATAGAACTGATCTCGCCCTCGCCGCTTTAACAGCGATGAGGACGAAATTAATGCTAAATCTGTAATTATTTCCTTTTTGAATCACAGCTCTCAAACGTTGCAGTGCTATTGATCGCTATTGAAAGAATCTTCGCTGAATCTGTCTCTTCATTGGCAGATGATGCTAGTGTCCCTCTGGCTTTTGCCAACCTTTCCATTAGTTCCAGCCGTTCTTTCTCTGCTTTTGATATCGCCTTTTCTTTCAACATAAATCACCCGAATAATGTTTTAACTCTTGCCTTTCTGTTACTCAACAGCAAACACAACTTTGCTGTTGCTTATTCAGGTTTATATCAATTAAAAAACGATAGAAGTAATTAGATACTATCTGTTTTATCGATAACAGTAGTCACAAATCAAGTTCAAAGCTCACACTGTACTTCCGCAATTGGCAGCTTATGCTCCCCGAAACAAACTAAAGCTTCGTGTTTATGACGCTTCCCAAGCGATACACCACCGATTTCGCTATTCTTCATTCTCAGGCTTTGAGCATAAACTTCTTCACCATCGAAAAGCTCAGCTTTAAAAGCATCCTGAATAGTCGATTCCAAACGAGTACCACTTCCGGAAATTGAAAAAACAACGCTGGCGCAGCGTTGATCCGACTTTTTCTTCATTGCGATTATATTGTCACCATTATTAGTAACCACCTCATGCTCTGCTGGAGCTATGTTAACCAACTGCACATTATGAAGAGTGCACTTACCAGCAAAAGCAGAACCCGAGAAAAGCATCAGGATTAATAATACTCGCTTTGAAATCATTGATTTACCCATAAAGAAAACAGCAAATCCGCGATGTTACAGCAATTTTGTTATTCGTACTGTAATGATTTGTCAGATCACTATCTGTACAGCGAATCAACCAAAATTTAATCCAGACAACATTCTTTAACTTATGATGGCGCTACAATGGCAGATCACCAAAATACGCGTTACGTTTTTTTATGCAATCCCGTCTTCCTGTTAATAAAGAGCTTTGGCTGAGCTTTGTTTCCCAGCCGTCGGTTGAAGCCGAAGTACCGGATATCGATCCACACCTGCAACAGGTATGGCAGCGTTGCCGCCGCCAGCAACGTCATGATCACTGGCCTGTTCCCCATCGCGCCAAAGGGGTGACATTCAAATCGATCAAAAAAACCAAGGCACCGTTTTTAAACCTGGCGATTCCAGCCGTCGAAGATATTTACGAGTACCTGGAAAACACAGGTTGTGCCTTTGTGGTCTGTGATGAAACAGGTTGTACGCTTCATCTGTGTGGTGATATAGACATGCTGGCAAAGCTGGAAGCGCTCAGTATTCGCGAAGGCGTTTACTGGCGTGAAGGCATTATTGGCAATAATGCAATTTCCAGCGCAATGCATCTGGCCAAACCAACCCGAACAACAGGTTACGAACACTTCAAGCAGGCACTACACCCTTTTGCCGTTTATGCCGCACCCATTATTGACGGCAACGGTTCAGCACAAGGCTGCATTGCTCTGGTTCTCCCGGCGGAAAAATCCTGTCTCTCTGCACTCGGTCTGATCCATTCAGCCACACGGGATATCGCCAGCCAGATCCAGACGGAAAACATCCTGACCGAGTCCAACCAGCATTTATCCGAAGTTCATGTCTTGCTTGAAGGCGTCGAAGAAGGCGTTCTGGCCTGGTACCCATGCGGAAAAATCCATTACCTGAATCAGAAAGGCAGTGATTTGCTGGGCCTGAGTCGCAGTGTACTCGGCAGCAATATCCAGACAGTGCTTAACCTTCCCCAACTTGTCCGCGAAGCGATCAAACAAGGGAATGGACTGGATATGGTCGAAACCACGATTGAGAGTAAGTGTGAACCTGGCAGGAGCAAACTGATCTCAACAGTGATGTCACTGAAAATCGTCAAAACCGCCAGTAACGATACCCACTGCTATATCGCGCTGCTTTATCCGCTAAAACAAATCCGGGATCTGGTCCACCAGCATGCCGGTAACCGGGCAAGACTGACTTTCGATGATATTGTCGGCCGTTCCGATGTAATGCAACGGGTGATTCGTCAGGCCCGTCATGCCGCTAAAGGTCGTGGCCCTGTTTTACTTCACGGCGAAGACGGACTGGGCAAAAGCCACTTGGCTCAGGCCATTCATAATGCGGGTGATCGCCGGGGACAACCGTTTATTGCTATAAACTGCCAGGCGATTCCAAAAGAGCTGATGGCTGCAGAATTTCTGGGTTCGGTACTGGACGGTGATAACAGCCCGGCTTCCAAATTCGAATTGGCTCATGGCGGAACCCTGTTTCTGGATCAGGTGGAATGCCTGTCGTCAGAAGTTCAGGCAGCCCTGCTTCATCTGCTGAAAACCGGCCTGCTGAACCGGATGAACGGGAATATTGTGTCGGTTGATGTCAGGATCATTGCCACTTCGAATGTCGACCTGGATCAGTTTGTGGCCGAGAAACACTTCCGAAGCCAGCTGCTGCTGGAACTGCAAACCTTCGATATTCACATTCCGCCACTGCGAGAGCGACTTGAAGATGTACCAGCTCTGGTTGATCGTAAACTCACCCATCTCGAAACAGAAAAGAAGACACCGCTTGCGGTAAGCCGGGATGCCATGACATATCTGATGCGCTACCGCTGGCCCGGTAACCACAGGGAGCTGCGCAATGTCATTGAGCGCGCAGCAAATTTCGCTCAAGGCAAACTTATCGAGGTCAAAGATTTACCGGAAAATATTCTGTGTACATCCGAACAGGTAACCCCTGGTTATCAGACACCATCGTCAAATTGCCTGGCTGAAGCTGAAAAGAATACTATTATCCGCTCAGCTCGTTACTGCCGAGGTGTAACCAGCAAGATGTGCAGTGATCTCCAAGTAAGCCGCACGACCTTATGGCGTAAACTAAAAAGCTACCAAATCAATATCAGCGATTATAAATAGTCGAAGTGAACCTAAAACCGAGGTTCCCATAAACATAAAAAAACCGCCCGATTGGGCGGTTTGTATTTTCTGTCAGTCATAAGCAAATGACCACTAAAGCAACGACATCACCTGTTTTAGCGTCGAAGCATTAAGTACCGCCTCAGCAGTATCGACAGCCTTTATACTGTCGGTTTCACGCACAGCCTGCTTCACCTCAGCAATTCGAATCGGACTCATGCTGAGTTCATCAATCCCCATACCAATCAGGGTTGAAGTCAGCTTAGGATCACCAGCCATCTCGCCACAAATCCCAATAGAGATCCCGGCTTCATGAGCCGCATCGGCAGCCTGTTTAATCATACGTAAAACTGCAGGCTGAGCCGCAGACACCAGGTACGAAACCGTATCATTACCCCGATCCGCCGCCATTACATACTGCGTCAGATCATTGGTACCGACACTGAAGAAGCTCACTTCTTTTGCCAGCAACCCGGCATTGGCAACTGCCGCAGGTACTTCAACCATAATGCCGACTTCAGGCATCGCAGCCGCGATACCATTGTGCTGCAGAGTTTCATAGCAGCTGTTTAGCAGGTACTTAGCCTGATTCAGCTCTTCCAGTGTTGCTACCATAGGGAACATCACTTTCAGGTTCGGATGCTCGACTCTTGCACGCAACAGGGCATTGAGCTGCAACTTGAACACATCAACATGCTGTAAACACAATCGAAGACCACGGCAACCCAGGAACGGGTTCTCTTCTTGCTCCTGAGGCATGTAAGCCAGCGGCTTATCACCACCTATGTCCAGGGTGCGGATAATTACTGATTTATCTCCGAATGCAGCGGCAATCTTGCAATAAAACTCGTACTGGCTTTGCTCAGACGGCACCTGTTCGCTGTCAGTAAACAAAAATTCAGTGCGAACCAGACCGACACCTTCAGCCCCGCAGTGAATAGCTTTTTCAGCATCTTCCAGATTAGCCAGATTGGCAAACACATCTAACGCCAAACCATCTTTGGTTACGGCCTTTTCCATTGCCATGGCCTGAGCCTGTTCACGCTTGCGAGTCAGTTCCTCGGCCTGACGGCGGGCGTTGTCCAATTGCTCAGCATGTGGCGCCAACCACACATCACCGCTAGAGCCATCCATAATGGCCATTTCCCCTTCCGGACTCTGCGACATAATTCCGCTTAAGCCAACTACAGCAGGGATCCCCAGTGATCGGGCCAAAATGGCGGAGTGAGATGTCGTACCACCGTGCTCCAAAATGATGCCGCGCACCATTTCAGGATCCAACTGAGCAGTATCGGAGGGCGTCAGATCAACCGCAACCAGTATGACCGGCTCATCCAATACAATCTGCTGCCCGGTTTCACCTGTCATCAGCGCCATCACCCGGCGACCGATATCGTACACATCGTTGGCACGGGCCTGCATATACTCGCTGGCCGACGCCTCATAAGCCTGCGCAGTTTGCTCAATAACCTGCTCCCAGGCTTTTTCAATCGTAACCGCTTCTTTCAGGCGTTGTCTAACCTGCTCGCCCAGTTCAGGATCAGACAGCATCTGACCATGGGCGATGAAAATTTCACTTTCTGATTTCGAACCGGCATTGGCTGTTCTGACCACCAGATCCGCCAAATCGCGCTGCGCCGTATCGCAGGCTCGGGAAAAACGGGACCACTCTTCTTCATAGCCAAGGAAGTCACGTTCAGGTGCTTTCGGCATGGATGGCCGGTAGTGCCACAACGGCGCAATGGCGATCCCCTCGGATGCTCCAACTGCACAGAGCCGACCGTCTTGGTGGGTCGTTACCCGGCGAGTTGGCCGAGGGGGTTCAGCCGTTCCCTCTTCTACCGATTCGTTAAAATGCTTTTTAGCCAGTGCAATAAACGCTTCCAGTGCAGGCAATGCTTCATTACCACTGGCAATAAAATTCAGTTTGTCACCTTTTCTTACCCCAAGCAGGGCAATCCCGTTAAGGCTTCGGGCACTGACTCGCTTGTCATTGCAGCTCAGCCAGACTTCAGCATCAAAAGAGCTGACCGCGGCGACAATCGCGGATGCAGGGCGGGCATGAAGTCCGTGCGGGTTTTTCACCTGCCACTCAAACTCAAGTTCATCGCCGCTGACTTCGTGCTCAAGATCGATTCCGATGGAACCGGCTCCCGGCAGCTTGGCACTCTGCTCCAGCAGTTCATACTTAGCGCAAAGGGCGTTGTGCGCTTCATCTGCCACCTGAATCAGTGACATTCCGGCAGCGGCGGCAACACAGGCCGACATAGTGCCTTCAATTAATGGTGCGGCGCAGACGTGAACATTGGCCGCAATCTCGCTGCCGAGTAAATCCAGAGCGGTATCCGTGCTTAAAATTGCACTCCCCATATCCACCAGCACCAGCACACCTTCCGGGGAGTACACTTCTTCAATCGCCATCATCACGGCAACCGCATCCGTGCCAATCGGGTTCTCCGGATCATCGACACCGGCAGCCACCGCGATCTGAACTTTTCCCTGGCTCATCTGACTAGCCAGTTCATGAACGCCTTTAGCAAGATTCGGGCTGTGGGAAACAATTACAATACTGACCATAATTAAACCTTAGCTGAGGTGACACGAAGCCACCTCAAACAACAGAAAGTAATGCTTATTGCACAGAAGCGTTACGTAGAGCGGAGAACATCATGTAAGTAGACGTAGCCCCCGGATCCTGGTGACCGATAGAGCGTTCACCCAGGTAGCTGGCTCGCCCTTTTTTCGCCTGCATAGGAATAGTGCCTTTCATGGCTCTTTCGGCTTCGGCTACTGCACAGTCGAGCGCATCAGCCATAACCGTTCCCTGCTTTTCTTTCAGGCAAGCAAGAATACCGTCCCAGGTATCGACCATCGTCTTATCGCCAACTTCAGCTTTACCGCGCTGAACGATGCCATCAACACCGTCTTGCAGCATCTGAGTCAGCTCAGCCAGGCTCAGTTCTTCTTTTGCCATCACACTGGATGCACTACGGATAAAGAAAGTGCCGTAAAGCGGACCGCTGGCGCCACCAATGCTGGAAAGCAAAGTCATGCCTGTGGTTTTCAGAATCGTACCAATATCCTTATCTGCAAGACTTGGCAGTTTGTCTTTCACTTTCTGGAAACCGCGGTTCATGTTCAGGCCGTGATCAGCATCGCCGATTTCCCTATCCAGGTCAGTCAGAAAATCCTGCTCTGCCTGAAAAACCTCTGCTGACAGTTCAAGCCATTGAAGGATCTGCTGTTTGGTAATAGTCATCTTGTTCTCCTTAACGCTTAGCAACCCCAGCGCAATGCAGGTGTGTTCACAGGCATGTCGTACAGTGACAGCATCTCGTCATCCACTTTCAGCAAAGTAATTGAAACCCCCTGCATATCCAGCGATGTGCAGTAACTACCAATCATGTTGCGCTCAATTTTGATGTCGTGCTGCTCAAGCATTTCCGCAACCTTGCGGTAAACCATATAAAGCTCAGACAGTGGTGTCGCACCCAGGTTGTTTACCAGTACAATCACACGATCACCACCTTTTAATGTTTCAGTGGTCCAAGTTTCATCCTGCCAGTCACCGGCACCGTTATTCCAGCGGCGAACCACACGCTCATATGGCTGATCTTCCAGAATCGCATTCATCATGTCAGTTGTAATCGTATCGCCGTCAGTGAAAGCACGGCGTTCAATGCCCGGCTCACCATGAATACCGATACCAAACTCAATTTCATTATCAGCCAACTCAAAACTTGGTTTGCCCGCAGCTGGAACCGTACAGGCAGAAAGCGCGACACCAATAGAGCGGCCACGGTTGGCAATGCGTTTTGCCAACTCACTCATTTTCTCAAGGTCGTAACCTTCTTCTGCCGCTGCACCGAGAATTTTTTCGGCCAGTACAGTGGTCGCCACCCCGCGACGGCCGGCAGTGTAAAGGCTATCTTTAACTGCAACGTCATCGTCAACCAGTGTCGCCTGTACTTTAATGCCGTCACCATGCAGCAGCTCGACCGCTGTTTCAAAATTCAGCACGTCACCGGTGTAGTTCTTAATCAAAAACAGGACACCTTCACCGGCATCAACTTTTTGACCACATTCATACATCTGATCCGGCGTTGGCGAAGTAAACATTTCGCCAGGACAGGCACCATCCAGCATACCCATACCAACATAACCACCGTGCATCGGCTCGTGGCCACTACCGCCACCAGATACCAATGCAACTTTGCCGCTTTTAAGATCACGGCGCGCGATATACATAGGATCCAGGTTAACTTCCAGCTCCGGGTGTGCCTTAGCAATACCTTCAAGCTGTTCCCTTACTACATTGTCGACCTGGTTAATCATTTTTTTCATCGTTCTGTCCTTATTTTCTGCGCAAGGTAATTGTGTTTGGGCCTGGTGCTGATCGCTGCTTATGTGTTGGAATGCGATAAACCTGTCCGTCAAGCCGGGCCAAATGTTATGCCATCAGGTGAAGATGGTGCTAATTAGCCCCATTTGTTTCATATTGAAACACCACACCCAAGAAAATCGTTCCATTTTGAAACAAGACGATGAGGTATGTCCCGGATATTTGAGCTGAGTCGAATTTTGAATGGGTCAAAAAGAGTAGAAAAGGCTGAGAATCAACGCAAAATGAGAACTGACCCAACAGGCCAATTAACAAAATTGCTAATGAGCTCACAAAGATTTTCGTAATAAAAGAAACAAAATGAGAGTTTTGTTGGAATCAGGGGCGAAGAAGGGTGAAAAAGGCGTACAACGACTTTGTACGCCCAGAGGCATTCTATAGTTCAATCAGATCTTTTCTAACTGATCTTTATATTCATTTGGCAGGTTCGACAGTGTCATTACAGTCAGACCAGTAAGTTCATCTTCTGCCATCTTCTTAGTCAGCGACATTGATGCCGACTCAGGCAACTTCCACATCGCACCTGTTGCCGGATCGATGATCAGCATACCAAGCAAACCACCGATCAGAATATTACCAAAGTACCAACCATCAACGCTGCTGGTTACAGTATAAGTAACCGTTGTATAGTCATCTTTTTCGTAGGTAATCGTGTAGTCTGCACCATCAAAAAAGCCATTTGAACTCGGCAGTGTAACAGTACTTGGCGTAATGCCCTGATGAACAACCTCACCGTCTTCATTCGTAATTGTAAAATTCGCTTCAGAAGGCGAACTTATAATGGATACAGGATAACTGCTTTCACTAACAATGGTGGAACAAGCCGATAGTGAAGCCATTAACACAGAGGATAGTAAGATTCGTTTCATGATGTTTCATCTAAGAGCAAAAAAACGCACCATAACACACGAAAATATAAAACAACCCACCTATAAGCATAAAGCCAGCAAAATCGACTGTAAGCGAGCAAATAACAACCAACCCGACAAGTCCAAATCAAAAATAATAAAACGGCATATCTGAAGATATGCCGTTTGAATGGTCTATTACTTATTAAACGATGAAGCCCTGAATAAGCTACGAAACCCTGAAGTAAGACAGCAAGGATTTTTGTTCATCCGCAAGGCGTGACAGCTCTTCACTGGCCTGCGAACTCTGGGCTATACCAGCCACATTCTGGTTAACGATATCCGACGTGATGGTGACGTTCTGAGAAATATCCTTTGTTACACCAGACTGCTCTTCAGATGCTGTCGCCACTAGAGTGTTCAGCTCAGAAATTTGTGCTACCGAATCAGAAATCGTTGTGAATGCTTCACCAACCTGACGAGTAATATCCAGCGACTCATTGATCAGCTCAGAGTTAGACTTCATAAAGTTGTCAGCTTGCTGCGCCTGCTCCTGCAGACGTGAAATCAACTCCTGAATATCAACCGTCGACTGTTGGGTTTTCGCCGCCAACGAACGAACTTCGTCAGCAACCACGGCAAAACCACGCCCCTGCTCACCAGCACGTGCCGCTTCAATAGCCGCATTCAAAGCCAGCAGGTTGGTCTGCTCTGAAATTCCCGTAATCACATCCACCACAGTGCCGATTTCATTCGAGTATTCCCTCAGCTGATTCACAATCTCGGTTGATTCTTTTACCGAGCTGTCAATCTGGGCCGATATGTCATCAGAACGCTGCAATGCCTGCTGGCCGTCTGCGACATTCTGAATAGCCACACCGGCAGCATCCTCGGCACTGGCAGCATTAGTGCTGACTTCCGCTGCCGTGCTAGACAGTTCATTAATCGCTGTTGCCACCTGCTCAACCTGTGCCAGTTCCTGCTGAGCATTAGCTTCCGATTGTGTCATCACAGCAGCCAGTTCAACAGATGCAGATGACACGTTATCGGATATACCGTGGAAGCCCTCAATAATACGTTTCAGCTCTCGGTGCATTGCTATGGTGTTGGCATAAATGCCCGATTCCTTACCTGTCGGCTGAAACTGTTCGGTCAAATCTCCTTCCGCAACCTTCTTTACCATTTCAGCAATATCAGTCGGCTCACCACCGACTACACGCATCACGCCGCGATAAATGTAATAAGCAGCAAACAAGCCGATCAAAATTGAGATCAACGACAAGACAGCCAGCAACGTTTTGGCATTAGCAATATCTGTCTGCAACATCGGACCAATTCGATCCTGATTTTTCTTCGCTTCAAGCTCAATGGCTTCAATCGTTGATGCGGATTCATGCCCAACCACATCCAGAGTTTCAGTAATCAGCTTGTTTCGCTTTTCAATCGCTACCGTAACTTCATCAAATGCCTGCTGGTAAGTTTCAAATGCTTTTTCGAAATTATTGAATAACTGAACCCGTTCAGGGTTCTGAATTTGTTCACGCAGTTCAGAAGACTTCTTTTTGACATTGGCAAACTCTTGAATCGCCCTTTGCTTATCACTAACCTCGTTGCTGATCAAAAACTTAGAGACATAAAGTCGGGCAAGTAAGATGCTTTCCTGTAACTGCCCCGAATAATAAGCTGCATCAGAATCACCATCTATATATGCAGAACGCGAAATATCAGTCAGCGACTTTCTCATCAACAAGCCATTTGGGTCTAATTTGTCACCAACGGCTTTATGACGTAGATGAATAAGCTTATCGACTTCAATAAAGCCATCGCGATAAATAATCATTCCTTTTTCTATTTCTTGAAACTTCTGAATTAATTCAGGGTTAGACTCTTTCTCCAATACCTCTTCGATTAGAGACACAGCTGAATTAATTCGGCTTTCAATAGTAAGTTTCAATTCATCAGATTGATTTTTAATGTATTTATTAACAGCAAGGCGCGCTTCTATGACATTGGCCTGTATCCTACCAGAGGCTACGCTACTCCTGGCAAAGCCACGGTATTCAACAAACCCTTCCGATGTACTGTTGAAGCGGAAAAATGAAGTGACGGACATAACAAGCAGCAACGCAAGCAATATACCAAAGCCACACATTAATTGTTGTTTTAATCTCATGTAACTTCCCTGTTCATGGTTATTAATATTTTTATACTTTATCGGCAAAAATAAAAAAAGATAACTAACTATTTTATGGCAATTACATGAAGATTGATTGAAGTCACAATTATTAGAGATACAAAAGCAAACAAGTTCATAATCAAATAAACCAACCCACTTTATTATTAATAATCCATTAATAAAATACGATTAAAGAATATACGAATACGATTTAAACTCTCGAGTATGGAATTGGTTGCTTAGTTTATACCTGTATAAAATGTTGTTATTTAAGGTTTTCATCTTGATCATTTATTCTTGGTACAATACATATTATAGAATAGCGTTCTATATATGAGATTATTCACTAATAAAACAAATGTATTGTTTCCAAAGAAATATAGCTCACAAAGACAAACAACTAAAAAAACGAAGATAGTCAGAATAAAAGCACGGACAAGTATCTAATTATGGATGATATAAAGATTCCCCCCTCACCAATGATCAATAGCTTCATCCTATTAAAAGGCCAATACACACTGAACATGCCTGAAAAAGACAGGTTTTTTCCATTTTTACGCACCTTGTTGCGGAGTAATAAAGGTCACTATAATAAAGACAAAAATAACACTCTCACTGACCCACAGAATACAAGCAAACAATCAGATGAGAATAATAATCAAAAGGGTTTACTTAAGAATCTACCAGATATGATTGCGTGTGAAGTACTAAAGAAAAATACAGATAACGAGGCGATTGAATGCCTTCTGACCCAAATCAAAAATCAATATACATTTCCTCACAATATCCAAAACTTGCACCAGACTTTATTTCCCGAAGAGTATGATTATTTGAATGATACTGCAGAAGATATCAGGAAAAGGCGAATCGGCATTAGCCCTATGCGACAGGATTACATCGATTCTGTTAATCAACGCCGTCGATGCATCAATGTTGAGCCTTATGAATTAACGATTCACTCCCCGCTTGAAGATAAACAAGCAGCAGACTGCGCGCAATTTATCTCATCCTGGGACTATTGCAATTTAATCTATGATAACAAAGAGTTAAAAACAGAAAGTTAGTGCATCAATAGAAAATGTATGGGCTCAAAAAACGGTTTTTCAACAGATTTGACCACATCACTTAATGCTGCGCTTTCATAACCAAAGCCACAGCTTCAGCTACAGAATCGACGCAACAGAAATCGCGGTCGATTCTGTTTTCATCTCCGGGTTGGTACTTACCTGTTCTCACCAAACAGGCATCCAGCCCGGCATTGAGAGCCCCTTCCACATCACCGAAAACGTCATCCCCGATCATCAGAACAGATTCCGCTTCAAATTGAGTTGAAGCAACAACCTGAGCGAAAAAATCTACAGAAGGCTTGCCGACAATAATTGCTTTGGTATCAGCAGCATACTCAATCGCCCGAATAAAGGGTCCCGCATCCAGATGCAACCTCCCATCCTGTTTAAAATAACGGTTCATCCCAACAGCGATAAGGGGCGCCCCGGCCTGACATAACCGGAACGCACGATCCAAAGATTCATAGCACAACCTCTCTTCCGCATCGGCAATAAACACCGCATTGGGATCCGACTGTTCAATATCTTCAAACTCTGACTCAATGTTCCTATGTATCAGACAATACGGCCGCCAGTGTCGCTGATGAAGTAAGGCTTTTACCGCAGCCGGTGCCGTGAAGATTTGAGACGGTTCGATAGCAAAGCCCATTGAATCCAAATCCTGGTAAATCTGAACGCAGGTTTTTCGCGAAGTATTAGTGACAAACCGCGTCTCCACCCCACTCGCTTTCGTGGCTGCAATCGCCTCAATAGCTCCGGGAATACTCTGTTTACCGTCATAAAGCACGCCGCTAATATCAAAGAAAATGGCTTTGTACATTTGCCTTTCCTCACCGCCAGAACTTAAAAATCAGCTCTTCTGATACTCAAATTAAACCTTAAAGACGAGGTATAAATTGATTATAGAGTGCGTGACACAGTACAGCTTTCTGCCCCCTTTATCTTAAAAGCAGTCTTAACTTGTTCTTGCTCATACTTTGGTTATTAAAGTGCGGTAAGCCATGCTTTTTGCTCTAGCCTCATGGTGGAAGCCCGATAATTTACGGGGTAATTGCATAATTCAGAGGATGAGAATGCGATGAACCAACCGACAACACCCTTCATAATTTTTACCACCATGGTAGTGCTGCTATGGACTTCATCGCTCTGGGCTCAAACCTTTGATGAGAATGTCCTGATCGTCTCCCCAGTTCCTCATGATCTCTATACCGCAGGTCGCCATATAGAAATACAAAGTGAAATAGCAGGAGACCTTGTCGCGGGCGGCCAGATGATCAGCATTAACAGTATTGTTGATGGAGATATTATTGCCGCTGCAGAAACCATCAACCTACAAGCAGAAGTGTCGGATGATGTACGAGTAGCCGGACGACAAGTTATCATCAGTAATCACATTGCCGATCATATTGTCGCTGCCGGTGAAACGGTAACTTTAGAGCAGGACAGCCGGATAGGAAGCTGGGCATGGCTTGCCGGAGATACAGTTCGCATCTCCGGCTATATCGACCAAGAACTAAAAGCAGCAGCACGCCGAGTTATTATCAGTGGCGAAATCAATGGTGATGTAGAGCTGTTTGCCGAACAAATCGATATTCTGGATAGCGCCCGAATTCATGGCAATCTGATCTGGCACAGCGAACATCAACCAACAATTGAAAGTGGCGGGCAAATTAATGGTCAGCTAATCGAAAAACCATGGGAGCACACTGAGCATAACGGAGGTTCTCCTTTTGCCGGGCTTGCCTTCATCACGCTCAGTCTGATATTCAGCGGTATCGTAATCTACCTACTATTTCCTGCCCTTCCTCTGCAGACATCAAGAAGCCTGCAGCAAAGCCCCTGGTTATCTCTGTCTGCAGGATTGGGCGTACTTCTTATCACGCCAGTAGTGATTGCTGTTTTGTTTGTCACAGCTATAGGTTCATTACTGGCCTTTGCTCTGCTGGCAAGCTATCTGGTCATGATCCTTTTAGGAGTACTCTGTGCTCTTTTCTCCCTAGGTCTTATGGGGCTGCAGCTGACAGGGAAACGTGAAAAGGCAGGAAAAGGGCTGCGTATCCTCGCATTTGTTCTTGCTGTAATTGCAGTCGGACTACTTCAGTTAATTCCGTTTATTGGCAGCCTGATTTACCTTGCAGTGATCCTGTTCGGACTTGGTGGACTGACATTATCAATCTATCGAAACAGGCAAGTAATTTAAGGAATGAAGACAAATAAAAAGCCGCACCATTGCAGTGCGGCTTGGTATTATTAATCTTTACACCTTAGTCTACTTACTCAGCACACAAAAGATGCTTACTTGAGGCTTCGCCACTCATTACGTTGAGTATGCCGAGCCCGATGCAGTCACTTCTTTAAATCGGACATCACTGTTATTTGGCGAAGAAGTATAAATTTCAGTTTGTCGCTTTCCAAATTGTAAAATAACTCAGCCATCAAGCATGACACTCTAGACTGTGTTACCGCTGGCTTTCGCCAACTGAAACCTGCACCCTTGAGTCATATGAATGCAGCTTAATCCTCCAGAAGCTAAGCAAAACACGCTCACCACAGGTTTCCTTATAAATATGGTATCGAATCCTACTTTTAGCAAACCCGAATTAAATAAAAGACTGCGAAAACGTGATTCATTGCACTATTTCTCTTCAACACAGCTAACATTTTTAAAGCACGTTCTACTATAAAATTAATCTTTAGAAGATAAATCAAATGGTTAAGAAGGGAATATCTATCACATGTCGGCAATTGGGAAAAAACTGCTTCATGTACCCACGGCCCAGGCAGCACTCGCGCTGGCAACCACTGGTTTAGGGTTAGCCTGGTCACTATTCCTGCCCGGAAACGGAAACATCATTCGCAGTGTCTGTGCCGCTATGGGAGCATGTTTGCTAATCCCGGTCCTTCTCAAATTCACTCTTAACCCAAGGCACTTCCTACGCGATCTTCGTCATCCGCTCTACGGCAGCCTGATGGCACCGATGACCATGACTCTGCTGGTGCTGGCTGACTACCTGACATCTATCCATATCGAAAGTGCAAGGCTGTTATGGTATCCGTCCATGGTGTTTCACTTCGCTATGATGAGTTATTTTCTTATCGCCCAATTCAGAAAATTCCGGCTGGTTAACCTCTATCCCAGCTGGTTCCTTTACCCTGTCGGTGCAATCAGCGGCACCCTTGCTGGCTCTGGGCTCGGGCATACCGAGTTTGCAATTGCGATGACCAATATCTGTATCGCCGTCTATTTTGTCATGCTGCCGATTGTGCTTTATCGCGTCTGCTTTGCCGGAAGACTACCGCGCACCGCCCGCCCGACACTGACAATTATGGCGGCCCCGGTGAATCTGTCGCTTACCGCCTACCTGCTCAACGTTGCCCAGCCGGACCCAATTCTGACTGGCGCTCTGGCCGGAGTCGGAATTACGATGGCAATCCTCGTTAACCTGATTTACATAAAACTGCTTCAACAGCCGTTCCAGCCGTCACTGGCAGCGGTAACCTTTCCATCAGTAATCAGTGCCGTAGCCATTGAAAGGCTTACCCGGTGGGTAGTTACCGACTACCCACACTGGGCCTGGCTGGAGTCTCTGGGTAAATTTGAATTAATCGTTGCAACCGGACTGGTGATTTGGGTCGGAGCTCATTACATCAGCCTGTACCTGCCAAAAGAGACACTCAATAAACAAACACAGCACTGAGGTAAATTCTCAGTACAGCCTGCTGACATCTGACTCAAGTTTGTTGCATTGATACAGCTAAAATAAGCTAGCCTTTAGGTTAATAGCTTGAAACTGGTGTACTACAACGCCATGCATTACACCGTTTTATCGCTTTTCAATAGCCAGAGCGGAGGTAGCAACAATGGCATTCTCTGAGAGCCCGCAATTAACCGATCTCTATCAGCTGACAATGGTGCAGAGTTATCTTGATCACGACATGCAAGATCAGGCCGTCTTCGAGTTTTTTGTGCGCTCTCTGCCGGATAAGCGCAATTTCCTGATGGCTGCCGGGCTGGAACAACTTCTGGATTTTCTCACTCAAACTAAATTCAGTCAGAAAGAGCTGGATTATCTTGCCAACAGCGGATTTTTTCGTGACAACCTGATCGATTATCTGAGCAAATTCCGTTTTACCGGACAAGTCGATGCCATGCCGGAAGGCACATTGTTTTTTGCTAACGAACCTATCGTACGTATCACCGCTCCGCTGCCTGAGGCACAGTTAATCGAGACTCGGCTAATCAACCTGCTCCAGCTGCCAACTTTGGTAGCAACCAAAGCCGCACGCTGCCGTCTTGCCGCCAAAGATAAATTACTGGTCGATTTCGGTCTGCGCCGCGCTCACGGTTCGGAGGCCGGGATGCTTGCAGCCAGAGCCAGCTATCTTGCCACCTTTGATGGTACATCTAACGTATTAGCCGGACAGCACTACGGCATTCCTGTTTATGGCACCATGGCTCACTCTTATGTTCAGGCCCATGAATCAGAAACCCAAGCCTTTCGCCACTTTGCAGCCAGCCAGCCAGACAACCTGGTATTACTGGTCGATACCTACGACACCTTTCGGGGCACAGAGCGGGCTATTGAACTGGCCGAAGCGCTCAAAGCAGAAGGTGTTACCATCAAAGCCCTGCGACTCGACAGCGGGGATCTGGGTGATGAAGCCGTCAGAGTCAGAGAACTACTCGATCAACACGGTCACCAGGAAATCGGTATTTTTGCCAGCAGCAGCGTAGATGAATACCTGCTGATGCAAATGCACTATGAGCAGTCCCCCATTACCGGCTATGGCATCGGAACACACCTGACTACCTCAGAAGATGCACCGTACCTGAACTGTGCCTATAAACTTGAAGAGTATGCCGGGGTTGCACGCCGTAAACGCTCTCACGGTAAAGCCACCTGGCCCGGCAGCAAGCAGGTATTCCGCCATTATGATAAGGACGGCAAGATTGCTTATGACGAACTTTGTATCGCCAGTGAGGAACCGGAAAGCGGCCAACCACTGCTTGAAACTATTATGCAGAACGGCCAGCGACTGAAAGTACCGGAGTCACTAGATATTATCCGTCACCGGGTGAAAGAACAGCTTCAGACATTACCAGCGGATCTGGCTCACCTGACACGCAAAGAAGAGTTTGAACTAAGGATTTCGCCTGCACTTCAAAAACTGACTGACGAAACCAACAAACAGTTTAATTTCTGACGTTTGTATTCAGCGACTAATAATTAAAGAACCAGAGCGGTCACGGTGTTTCTGACGTGACCGTTTTATTATTAAAAAATTTCTTTTCACGGAAAAACAAACTGTTATCCCTTATTGATAATATTCATCCAGATGAATCATTATGCAATTGCACTTATATACCCTATGTTTTGCATAGGCTACGACTTTCCTCAACAGCCCCCCAGTAATCCATACAAGTAGTAACACGGATTATTGCCTGAACGTTCAGGTTCTGACGTTGTTTGTCAATAAGTTACTGTTAATACGGCTCATTGCCAGGAGGCACCATGCTTAATCAACATCAGATAAATAAACTACGAACCATACTCTCAGTATTCGTAATCTCTTTCAGTACTACAGCACTCTCCGCAACAACAGAGCTACCGGCTTTGAATGCGCTGCCTGATGAAAGCTCGATATCCGGCCTTTCATCCGGTGCATTTATGGCAGCTCAGTTCCATGTCGCTTATTCCAAAGATCTGGTGGGAGCGGGTATTGTCGCTGGAGGCCCGTGGAATTGTGCAGGAAATAATCCTTATGTGACACCGATACTGAGTGCGACCACAACTTGTATGAATCCATGTAAGAACAGCCTCTTCGGCTGTTCAAGTATTATGTATCCCAATAGTGGTTACTTAGCCGAACTGGCCAAACAAACAGCCAACGCCGGGCTGATTGATGCTGTTGAAAATCTCAAAGACGACAACGTCTATATCTTTTCCGGCAGCAGCGATGAGACCGTTGTCACTGGGGTTGTCGATACCACAGTCGACTTTTACCACAAACTCGGACTGAGTGATGATCACATTCGTTATCTCAACCAAATCAACGCTGGCCATGCTTTCATCACAACCGATCCTGACGATACAAAATGCAGTATCACCAAAGCGCCTTACATCAATGACTGCGACATCCCGCAAGCACAACAAATTCTCAAGCATATTTATGGTCAGCAACAGCCAGCAGCAAAATCACTCAGTGGCGAACTCATCGCATTTGATCAAAGTGCTTTCTTTGACGATCCGCTTACCAGCATGGATGACACCGCTTACGTTTATGTACCCCAAAACTGCCGCACTGAACAATGCAAGGTCCATATCGCCCTGCATGGCTGTGAGCAAGGCATATCAGTCATAGGAACCACCTATGTAAAAGAAACCGGCTATTTGGAAGCTGCCGACAGTAACAGCACCATCGTACTTTTCCCTCAGGTAAAAAAATCATCAGTCAGCCCAATGAATCCGAAAGGATGCTGGGACTTCTGGGGCTACAGCACAAACAACCTTCCTCCGTACAACTACTACAGTAAAGAAGCACCGCAAATGGTAGCGATTAAGAAAATGTTGGATCGCTTGATCAGTAAGCCACTAAAACTCACAAAGAATTAAACCCGCAACGGCGATAAAGAACGTTCAGCAGACAATAAAAAACGGCCCCGAGCATACGCCCGGGGCCGTTCTTACCGTTCCGTAATTATCCTGTGTTCCAAGCAGGATAAGCTGGATATAACCAGCAAGATCTGTACAACGTTTAACGTCTTGAGACCTTTATGCCAGCTCCCCCCCGTAACAAGGGAAGCAGCAAATTTGATCAAAATTTGATTCGCTCAAATCTGGGGACAATTTATCACAAATTTTTAGTAATGCAAAAATTATTTGAATCATTACCGCTATTTTTGATTTCACTCATTAGAATTGCACTTTGTTGAATAACTGTTCAGACAACACTTTACAAAACCCAATTCAACCGATCGCATAGGTAGCTAAATTAAGATCAATTAGTAAAAAATGTGATCAGATAATAACTAAAAACAATCAAGCAATGACGATAAACCACTGATTATGAATACCTTGACACCTTAAACTGTGAGATATTTTGAGTGTGTGCTGTTGTTCTTCTCTTTGAAAAACAAACTAAAGCAGCCTGTTATTTATACAAAAATTGTTTTTCCTTTCTGAAAAGGCCAACAACATTTTCTGTTTGACCAAACAAATCCATTCAACTTTTTTTGAATGGACGATAGGCTCTTATTCAATTATTTTGTAATAACTAAAAACATCCACTCCCTAAAAGTTTTTCCAAAAAACTTAAGTCAGAAGCTTTAGGACATTCGTCTTAACGTGGCCTCTCTCGTGCTTGTCAAAGAGTCCATAGAAGATTCTTGGCTCTGACAGCACACACAGATTATCGGTAGCAGCGACAGCTAATAGTCTATTTGACAGCCTTGAAAGGGAATATGCGCGAAGCAATTCTTGATACAACTAATTTTGCTAAGCTCGGCACAAGTGACGTTTTTTAATGGCAATAAAAAACGGCCCCGAGCATCTGCCCGGGGCCGTTTCGAATTCAGTGGTAACCCGAAGGGTTACAGTCTATTAAGCGTGTAGAAGCGCCATAGATTCTTTAGCGATTACCCACTCTTCGTTAGTTGGGATAACCATAGCTACTGGTGTGTTAGGCTGAGTGATAACACCCTTGTTGCCAAAACGTGCATCTGCGTTTGCAGCTTCATCTTCACGGTAGCCGAAGATCTTCAGAGCTTTCAGCACTTCGCTACGTACAGGCATTGAGTTCTCACCGATACCGCCAGTGAATACGATGCCGTCCAGCTCGTCCAGAGAAACCATGTAAGAAGCGATGTACTTCGCTACGCGGTAGTTAAACATATCGAATGCCAGCTTCGCAGCTTCGTCGCCGTTTTCCATTGCTTCAATGATACCGCGGCAATCGCTAGTAAGGCCAGAAACACCCAGGAAGCCAGAGTTACCAACAAGCTCTTTGTGCAGACGCTCTTCAGTCCAGCCTTTCTTCAACAGGAACTCAAGGATACTTGGGTCAAGGTCACCACAACGAGTACCCATCATCAGGCCAGCAAGCGGGGTGAAGCCCATGCTGGTGTCAACACTCTTACCATTCTTAACTGCACATACAGATGCACCGTTACCCAGGTGAACAGTAATGAAGCTGCTTTCTTCAGCTGGCTTGTTAACCATCTTCGCTGCTTCACGGCTAACGTAGTAGTGGCTTGTACCGTGGAAACCGTAACGACGGATGCCGTATTCTTTGTACAGTTCCTTAGAAATTGCGTAAGTGTACGCTTTTTCTGGCATAGACTGGTGGAAAGCAGTGTCGAATACTGCGTATTGTGCCAGTGAAGGGAATGCCTTAACTGCTGCACGCATACCGATAACGTGTGCCGGGTTGTGAAGAGGAGCCAGATCTTTCAGGTCTTCAATTTCCTGCATAATCTGCTCATCGATCTTCACGGTCTTAGTGAATTTCTCACCGCCGTGTACAACACGGTGACCTACAGCCACGATGTCTTGTTTGATACCAAGCTCTTCAAGCAGAGCAACAATGCGGTCTACTGCCTGCTGGTGGTGATTACCAGAATCATCCAGTTTGTATTCGTGTTTTTCGCCGTTGATTTTCCAGCTAACGTTAGCTTCAGGAAGGTTGAAACACTCACCCAGGCCACTCAGAGTTGCTTCGCCGGTAACAGTGTCGATCAACGCGAACTTAAGTGAAGAACTACCAGAGTTGATTACAAGAACTAGAGAATTGCTCATGGTTATCTCTCAGATTATTTAGGGCTTAAGGACAACATGTTGTCCCGTTACACGTCTTTATCTAGACTGCCGATAAACATGTGTGGAGCATCATTTATTCAGCATTGTATGTTTTGATTACATTATTCAATTTTTTTTGAATAACTCAACTTTTGTTTCTAATAATTGCAAAAAAATTGAGAATTCGCTGGCCCAGATCAAGTTTAGGGCAACGAAAACGTTTTCCTTGGTATAAAAAACGTGCATTTTTTTAAAAATTTTTTGAGTGTTGCAAGTTTATTCATATTTCATGAGTGCTAATCTGAATCGGATGGTTGTTAACCAATTCAAATTGGGATTCAAAAAGGATACATAACCATGATAATCAGCCCCGTCATCAAAGGTGTCGTTGCCCGTTCTGCTCATCCGCTAGGTTGCCGTGAAGCAGTAAAACAACAAATCGCTTATTGCCAGTCAGCGCCACAGGTTCATGATGGACCTAAACGAGCATTAATTCTTGGAGCATCTTCAGGTTTTGGCCTTGCTTCGCGGATAAGTCTGAGCTTTGGCGGAAGCCGCACTGAAACCTTAGGCATTTCTTTCGAACGTGGTCCGTCGGAAAAAGGAGTTGGCAGTGCAGGCTGGTATAACAACATCTATTTCAGACAAGAGGCTGAAAAGGCGGGAGTAAAATCTATTAACCTGATTGGTGATGCGTTTTCACCACAAACACGAGAACAAGTGATCCGTACTATCAGGGAAGAATTTGACGGCCAAATCGATCTGGTTATTTACAGCCTTGCGTCCGGTGTTCGCCCTGATCCGCAAACCGGTGAATTCTGGCGTTCAGCGATCAAACCCATTGGTCATTCCATCAACGGCCTGACTTTAGATCTTGAACACGAAGAATTGGCTGAAACCAGCCTGTCACCAGCTTCAGATCAGGAAATTCACGATACGGTAAAAGTCATGGGAGGAGAAGACTGGGAAGAATGGATAACCCTGTTAATCAAAGAAGGTGTACTGGCCGATGGCTGCAAAACCATCGCTTATTCCTATATAGGCCCCAAATCAACCTACCCGATTTATCATCTAGGCACACTGGGTCAGGCAAAATTGGATCTTCACAACAAGGCTGATCTTATCCACCAGCAGCTGCAGGACATCAAAGGCGAGGCCCATGTTGCAGTGTGTAAAGCCCTAGTTACCAAAGCCAGTGTATTCATTCCGGGCTTTTCACCTTACCTTCTGGCACTGTTTAAGGTCATGAAAATAATGGGGCTGCATGAGGGCTGTATTGAACAGGCACAGCGTCTGTTTAACAGTAAGCTTTATACCGCTGCCGATGAAACGGTTACTGATGAAAACCGCCTGATCAGACTCGACGACTGGGAACTACGTGATGATGTCCAACTGGCCGTGACGGAATTGATGGCGGAAATCACCCCTGAGAATTTCAAGCAACTCGGTGATTTTGACGGCTATCAGGAAGATTTCCTGAAACTCAACGGGTTCGGCTTTGACAGCATTGATTACGGGCAGGATATCAGTATGACCTTTATGGAAAGCCTGAAGCCATAACCCGCTCAGGCGCAGAAACTATCAGCAGCGCAAACTAAAGAACGAAAGCCGACGCAATACCCGAACACCGGATTTGGGTATTGCCTTATTATGCGCAGGATTTTGTTGATGAATGCGGCAACTCAGACCAACGTTGCTGCTGGAACCAGCGACACAAAAATGTCATCAGACTGCGTATACGCGGGTTAACATGAATGTCCCGATGACAGATCAACCACCAGTTAACCGGTGACAAATCAACTTCCGGCAATAGTTGAACTAAACCCGAATATTGTTTAGCAACAGCCTGTATCGTCACGCCAACTCCGGCTCCGGCACGGATTAAATCAACCTGCATTTTCTGACTGTCTGTCCGGAAGCTGAAATTCGATTTTTCTAATGTCTTGCCTTTGCGCTCTGCTTCATCAATGTATTTACTGTCAAAGTCAAAACCGATGAGCTGATGAACTCCGGAATGAAGTTCATCTAACGTTTTCGGTTCCCCTTTGTCCGCGAGATAATCCCGGTGAGCATAAAAGCCAACAGGCATTTCATACAGATGACTAACAACAAAATCAGGCTGATACGGTTTTACCTTAGCAAGGTGTAAGTCTGCATCCCGCTTATTGAGATTAACATCCTGCTCTGACACTAAAATTTCAACATCTATTAAGGGAAACTCGCGCTTAAAGGCCGCTATCGCTTCAGGAATAAAATAATAGGCCGCCAGTTCTCTAACTGCCAGCCGGACATGCCCTTCTACCAATTCAGAGCCAGCTTCGACCTGACGAGCGAAACTCTCTGCTCCCCTTGCCGTCTCCCTGGCAGACGCCAGCAGGCTGGCACCGGCCGAGGTAACCGTCAGCCCATTATATGAACGATCGAACAGGTTCTGGCCGCATTTTTCCTCCAGAGCATAGATATAGCGACTGACCGTTGGCTGAGACACACCAAGAACGTGAGCTGCGGCCGACATACTTCCCTCTTCCGCAACAGACAAAAATACACGAATGCTGTCCCACTCCATTTTATTCATTTTCGTATACCCGCTATGTATTTTTATCTGTTTACTATACCGATAATAATCCACAAACTGCATAACGGTGTTAATGATATGAATCGCAGGATAGAAGGTAACCCATGAGAAAAGCCTTAGTATTCGGAATCAGTCAGGAGATGGGCTGTCATCTATGCCACTCTCTCATTAAGCATGGCTGGGAAGTACTCGGAATCGTTCGTGATAGCAATACCGAAGCGCCGGTACTTAGTAATCTGACACTGGTAGAAATGGGACCTGAAGATCTGGATTTTCTCTACGAAATCACCGCCGATGTCGACAGTATTTTTGTCCACCTACCTGAAGCTGCCAACCGTGATTTTATCTTCTCAGTGAGTCAGATTATTGCTCTGGCAGAAAAATGTCGGACCCAGCTGGTACTCACCACCAACAAATACGAAATTAAACAAAGCCTGATGACACCTATGTCTATCCGCAGGAGAAATAACCCGATAACCATTTACCTACCCAAAAAGCTTAAACAACGGTTACAGCAGGCGGAGAGAAACGGTGCCAGCATCTTAGTGTTATGCTGCGGACACAGCCTGAGTTGCACCCTGGATAACGGCTACCTCGGCATGCTGATAAAAGAGACACCAAGCAAAGTGATAGTTCAATCTCCGGGGCCAGACAGCCTGCCGCACTACTGGACCTATTTACCGGATCTGGCTAACAACTTGGTTCGTTATCTGGGTGAAAATGAGTGTGCTGACAGGCCGGGGCTGAATGTGGCTTTTTACCCCGGACATCAGGCCAGCATCAATGATATTGCCCGCTGCCTTGAGCTCAGCAGTGGCAAGCAGGTCTCAGTGAGACCTCTGCGCTGGACCATACTGGAGTGCATCGCCCTGTTCTCCCCTCTGTTTCGTCGCTTCCTACGAATGCGGACCCTGTGGCAACAAGGCAGTAAACCGCCTGCCTGTTCTAACCGGTTAAACACAAAAACAGGCATGGTACACACACCGCTAGAGCTGGCACTCCAACAAAACTGGCGTAACTTATCCCGACTCAATTAGTCGTCCGATTCCCCCAGGGACAGGCTGAGCGATTACTTTTCAAAATAGCGAAAACGTTCAAACAAAGCTTCAATGTCAGTGCTGCACATTAAATCCATGTTTTCCTGAAGAGTTTCAATCGGCCAGTCCCACCACTTCATTTCAAGTAACATCTCAATCTGAGCTTCAGTGAAACGCTTCTTGATCGCCTGTCCCGGGTTACCAACCACCAATGTGTACGGCTCAACGTCTTTAGTCACGACGGCACGAGCGCCAATCACGGCACCATCACCAATTTTCACGCCGGGCATAATCACACACTCTGAACCAATCCAGACATCATTACCGATCACTGTATCTCCGGCTCGCTCAAAACCCGATTTAACCTTGTCACCAAAACGGCTGACATCAAATGGAAATGATGACACCCAGTCATGGCGATGTCCCTGGTTACCCGCCAACATAAAGGTGGCACCAGATGCAATCGAACAAAATTTACCAATGATCAGCTGGTCAACCTCACCAAAAATTCCCGATTCCCATACGGCGCGAGTAGAATGATCCCCCAACAAATAATGAACGCACTGATCCTCAAAATGCTTATCGTGGTAATAGCCCGAGTAATAGGTGTGTTCCCCTACTGAAATGTTCGGATTTTTTACATATTCCCGAACTTCGTAGCCGCCAAGCCACGATGGAAAGATGGATGATGACATAGCCACCCCTTTTTAATTATTCCTTACCGCCTACCCACAACGAAAAAACAGAGTAGAATGCCACTTCCAACATTTTCACTTTTTCGAGTGTTGATAAATGCAAATAGAACAACTTTACTCTGCATACCTTGGCGAACTCTACGGTATTGCCTTCTTCACAACTTTTGCTGAAAAGTACAGTGATAACAGTCATATCAACAAATGGCAAAAACTCATCCAAATAGAACAAATTACCGCCCAACGCCTTAAAGCTGGCTTGGAACCATTAGGTCAAACCTGCCCTGTGCACCATCCGGAGATGGAGCTGAAAGGCCTTCACGATGCCGATAAGTGGCTCCACCTGGAATGGCCAGAACTTATCAATACCATGGCACCATGGGTCGAACCCTACGCCCTGAAATACCGTAAGCAAGCTCTTCAAGCCAGTGAACACAAAGCACTGTTCAGCCTCGTCCAAGAGCATGAAGATGCAATCCTCGCTTTCCTTAAAGCGGAACAACAGGGTGATGCCGACAGCGTTGCGATCCTCAATAAGTTCATTGCCAGCTACGACAATCCATAAACCCGCACACTTTCTATCCAGCATACAGCGATTTGCCTGTCTCAAGTCTCAGATCTCACTGAAACCAGCCTGACAAGCGCGATAAAGCTAACAAATCCCCAGGGTGTTAATTGTCGATACAGGTAGTGTGTATTAACAATGGTCTTGGGGATCATGCTGACATGGGGAGTGCATTTATGAAGAGATTCAGTACCGAAGCACCAGAAACAACCACACATACCCGCTGTGTCATTTTTGATTGCGACGGCACTCTGGTTGATAACGAAACCCTTTGTAATCAAGCACTCGTAAACGTGTTCAATCGTTTTGGTGCCTCTTTGCAACTAGACGACTGTCTGAAATTTTTCCAAGGGGGAAAGCTGGCCGATATTCTGGTGCAAACCCGAGAAAGAGCCGGCATTAATGTCCCGATCGACGTGCTGGAACCCATTTATAGAGAAGAGTGCCGGAAACTGTTCGAACAGGGGCTACACCCGATCCCCGGCGTCCCTGAACTACTGAAAAGCCTTGGGGAAATAGGTTGTGAAATGTGTATTGCCTCTAACGCCCCAATCAGCAAAATTGAGCATACGCTCAACCTAACCGGCTTACTGCCTTATTTTGAGGGGAAAATGTTCAGTGGGTTTGAAGCTAACAGCTGGAAGCCGGAACCCGACATCCTGCATTTTGCTGCCATGAATATGGGAATAAAACTGGATGAATGTGTTTTTGTCGATGACACAATCAAAGGAGTCGAAGCAGGGATTAATGCCGATGTGCGCACCTTTCACTTCGCCACCCGCCCAGGCGCAGAGAAAATTGACCATCCCTGCGTTAAAACCATTTCTTCTATGCCGGAGCTGCTGGAATATATTGAGTAACACGACTATTTAAATAACAATGTCCATACAAAAACAGGCCCATTATGTATGGGCCTGTTTTAATCCTACTAACTGTTGCTCTCAGCTCTGGCTACGACTTGTCCATTTCCACCGAGAAATTATCCCAGGATGTCGCCCAATTCTGCTGCTGATATTCCTTCGCCGCAGTTTCATTATTGGTATTTTGCTGCTCATCAGTTTGAGCGTCATCTGGCGCTGCTACATTCGTTATTTCATCGGAAGGCTTATCAGCTTCAGCCGATACTTCATAAGTCAGGCTGCTATCAAACGCCTCCTCAACATTGCTTTCCTCAAGCAACTGCAAATAAAGGCCTTCATCTAACTGCCCCACGCTTGCAGCTTCCAGCATTTCTTCCGGCGGGCGATAACCGTCTCGTCCATACACTCGGTCAAGCAACTCAATCACTTTATGAGCAGGGATCGGCTGCTTCTTTAACAACTTAAAGATTGAGTTAGCAACATTCTGAACATTAAGGATAGATTCAATACTGATGTACTGAACTACTTCATCACGCTCAATTTTGGCCTGCTTATGACCAGACGCATTAGCAATAGAAAACCAGGTGTAAGCAATGGCTGAATCCGTCGCACCATGGCCCAAGTGCATTTTACCAGCCAGATACTGCGCTTCACTGCTACCCAACTCTGCCGCCCGTTCCAGCCAGTAAATAGCGCAGATTCTGTCTTTTTCTACACCCAGCCCGGTCTGATAACAAAATGCTGTTTTAATACAACCGGCCGCATCCTCATTGATAGCCGAACGTAGACGCCAGCAAAATGCCATAAACGGCACTTTTTTCGGGTTCATTTCGGCAACATACCAGTCACCGAGAAACTGCTGAGCTGCGATATGATCTTTTTCAGCTGCTGCGGTGATGTTTTCAATTCCGGCTTCAATATCCACACCACAGCCAAAACCACGAACCTGATAGCGGCCTAATTCGAACAATGCTTCCGGTTGTTTGCTTTTTGCCCTTACTACCAGCTCCCAGTACTTCGATTTAGCGGCCCCGTCAGGATCATCCTGATTCAGACGGCACAGCCGCGCCAGCGCATTCTGGGCAAGATCGTTATCCTGCTCTGCAGCCTGAGCGTACCATTCGATCGCCTTCTGGATGTTAGTCAGCTCATACTCTTTAGCCAACGAAAGCTGACTGGCGACATGCCCAGTCTGAGCCTTAAAAATTTTCTCTTCCCGCTCTGCGGCTTTGGCGCTTTCCAAAACCCGCTGATATTTTGCATCTTTAATGCGTTGCTCAGCGACCATCTGGTCCTGTTGCTTTGATGCAGAGAAATAGCGGATCAGCACCCAGCCCAGCAATATTCCAGTCAGGCTTAAGCCTATTACCAGGTTTGACATAACCCCTCATGAAACGATCAATAACACTTTATATAGCGGCACTCTGCTGTATTTCTGTAGCCATCCAGCAAAAGAAAGTCCGGTATTTTAGCCATCTATGACGATAAATACTAAACAAAGCCACCCATCTAAAAAATGTACAACATAAATTCAATGCTATTTTTTATAAAGGCACCGGCCGAAAGAAAGCTCATTCGGCTTTCAGCCTCACACTAAAAGGTGCCATAAGCCAGCAAACACCAGCAACTAATCTTAATGAACAGAATTCTTAAGGAGCTTGGATGTTTCTCGACTATTTCGCCCTGGGTGTCTTATTTTTTGTCGCCATCTTCCTGTTTTACGGGATTATTGCCATTCATGACATCCCTTACGAAATCTCTAAAAAACGCAACCATCCCCACCAGGATGCTATTCATTATGCCGGCTGGGTCAGTCTGTTCACCCTTCATGCGATATGGCCGTTCTTATGGATATGGGCCACCTTATGGCGTGAAGACCGAGGCTGGGGATTTACTAAAATACAGAACGAGCAGCATGAGCTTCATCACGAAGTTTTCGAACTGACAAAACAGGTTGAAAAACTAACCGAAAAAGTCGCATCGCTGGAAGCCGGTTTGGCCATGCAAACAACAACACCTCCTGCGCCTCCTGCCGCTGAACAGAAGGAGGATAGCTGATGGATTTGCTGCTTGTTTTGACCTATGCCGCACTTTGTATTGCCATATTTAAAATCTTCAATATCCCGCTGAACAAATGGACGGTCCCGACAGCAGTTCTAGGCGGCATTATCCTGATCGGCACCTTGATCCTGCTGATGAATTACAACCACCCGCATACCAACCTCGGCAGCCAGTTCTATGTCACAACCCCGATTGTCCCCGGCGTCAGGGGGAAAGTACTTGAAGTTCCGGTAGAGCCAAACCAGCCACTCAAAAAGGGCGATATCCTTTTTAAAATTGACCCGACACCTTATGAGGCCGAAGTACAACTACAACAGGCTGCCTTGGCAGAAGCCAAACAGTATGTCCTCGGACTGGAAGCGACCTATAAATCCGCTCAGTCAGTAACGGCCAAAGCCGTTGCTGAGCGGGATCGCACACGGCAGCAATACAACCGCTACGAAAAAGGCTATAAGCGCGGAGCCTTCACCAAAGCCGAAGTCGACAACCGTCGTCAGTTCTATCTCAGCGCGGAAGCGGCACTGTCGGCCGCCAGAGCAGAAGAAAACCGGGCAAAACTGGCTTATGAATCTGAGGTAATGGGCGAGAACACCACTGTCGCCAAAGTCAGAGCTCAGCTGGTGCAGGCAGAATTTAATCTCAAAGAGACCGTCGCTCATGCCCCGACTGACGGTTATGTTACTCAGGTAATACTTCGCCCTGGAATGATGGCTGTACCGCTGCCACTCAAACCGGTGATGACTTTTGTTCACGAGGAAGAACAAATCTACATCGGCGCTTTCAGGCAAAATTCCCTGCTGCGCCTGGAGCCCGGTTTCAAGGCCGATTTCATCTTCCGCGCCTTACCCGGAAAAACGTTCAAAGGAGAAGTGATTGAAGTAATGCCTGCGATAGGTGAGAGCCAGATTCAGGCCAGCGGTGTACTCTACGGCACGGAATTATTAACCAGGCAGGGAAGACCACTAGTGAAATTCAAAATCACCGACGATCTCAGCTCTTATAAACTCCCTCAGGGCACCAATGTCGAAATTGCGGTTTACTCAGACAGCTTCGAACATGTGTCAGTTATGCGCAAAGTACTGATCAGAATGAAGAGCTGGCAGAACTACCTATTCCTTGATCATTGATCCGTACGATCTCGCTCCATAGGCTTTTTCCTTAAATAGAAAAACAAAGCCATCAAAGAGCAAACACGAAAAGAAGACACAAAAAAACCAGCCGCGAAAAATCGCGGCTGGTTCATTTTAGTTATCCGAAATAAGCGGAGCTTTTAATCAAACTCAACCAGGTTTTTAGCATAAGTATCAAACTGCGCTTCAACCTCTTTTGACGCACCACCAGTCATCACACTCACACCAATAACCGCGATTGTCGCGAACACAAAGCCAGGTACGATTTCGTACAAGTCAAAGATACCACCGGTCAGCTGCTTCCAGATAACAACAGTCATCGCACCAACAATAATACCTGCCAATGCACCGTGACGGTTCATACCTTTCCAGAACAGGCTCAGCAGCAATGCAGGACCAAATGCTGCACCAAAACCAGCCCAAGCGTAAGAAACCAGACCCAGTACAGTACTGTCAGGGTTCATCGCCAGCAGCAGAGCAATAACTGACAATACGATCACAGCCACACGGCCAACCAGTACGATTTCCTGAGTAGAGGCTTGAGGACGGAATACCTGCTTGTAGAAATCCTCAGCCAGAGCAGAAGACGATACCAGCAGCTGAGAGTCAGCAGTACTCATGATAGCGGCAAGAATCGCAGCCAGCAGGATACCGGCAACAACCGGATGGAACATAGAGTTAACCAACAGCATGAAGATCTTCTCACCGTCAGCCAGTTCACCGGCCAACTGGTTATCTACATACAGGATACCCACCAGACCAACCAGAATCGCACCGGCCATCGACAGCGCCGTCCAGCCAACTGCAATACGACGTGCCGTAGTAATATCAGCATTTGAGCGAGTTGCCTTAAAGCGAGCCAGAATGTGTGGCTGACCAAAGTAACCCAGACCCCACGCCATCAGAGAGATAATTGCAATCGCAGACAGCGGCTCACCCTTCACATCATTGAACAGAGTCATCAGTTCCGGGTTCTTGGCTTCAAGTGCAGTAGCCAGCTCAACAACGTTACCGTTCATTGCAGCAATCGGCACAATCATCAGTGCAGCAGCCATCAGAAGCCCCTGAACCAGGTCAGTCCAGGATACCGCCAGGAAGCCACCAAACAGAGTGTAAGAAACCACACACACAGTACCGACAACTACCGCAATCACATAATCTAAGCCAAAAACGGTTTCGAATAGTTTACCGCCAGCAACCAAACCAGAACTGGTATAGAAAAGGAAGAACAGCAAAATAAAGAATGCTGAAATGGTTTGGATCAGTTTTGATTTGTCATCAAAGCGACGAGACAGGAACTCGGGCAGCGTCAGGGCATTATCTGCCGTGATACTGTAGGTACGCAGACGCTTGGCACAGATCAGCCAGTTCAGCCAAGTACCCAGCATCAGACCACCTGCCAGCCAGAAAGACTCGATACCAGCAGCAAAAGCGTAACCCGGCAGACCCAGCAACAACCAGCCACTCATATCTGAAGCACCAGCGGATAAAGCGGCCGGCCACGGTCCCAGCGAACGCCCGCCAAGGAAATAGTCGGATGAATTAGATGTACGTTTATAGGCAATATAACCAATTGCCAGCATACCAATCAGGTAGGCGACAAACGTAGCCGTAATAGCAAAGCTATTTTCTATCATTATTGAGTTCCCTCATTAAGAGCCCCTGTTCATTGCAGGGGCTTTTTGTTTATGGTGCCGAAAACTTCAGCTGTATCTTTTTCCGGGTTATGCCCATCGCAGTTCGAGTGATTCCCCCACCACGCAAAACCCGGCATAACCTGTCTTTAATGTGACTCTCCGCTTCCCAACTCCAACAGCGTCGCGTTTCCGCCGACCGCCGTAATATTTATTGTTCGTGTCCTTTCGGTCACAAAACGCAGAGAGTATGTCGGGCTACCAATCACTGGCAGCGACTCACAATCAGTTTCACTGATCAACTGAGCCAGCATGCCGTCACGAGCAGCCAGTTGGCGCGCCAGCGCCTGTGATGTCGTTTGCTTTCCGGCGTAAGCCACACCCGCGACAGCCGGGTGACTAACCAAATCAGCAAGCTGATCACAATCTATTGCAGTGATAACACCGCGGGCACAGCCACTTTTCTCAAGCTGTGCCACCAGTTCAGCAGCCGACAGGGAAAAACCTGAAGGCAGAGAAACAAAAAGTGTGTTGCCGGTAACCAGCGCGGCCGCCACCTGTCCGATCATCGCGACCAAAGGTGTTTCTGCATCAGCAGTCACGATAAAGCTGCCACGGCCGGCGCAGTACAGCTCATTGGTCTCACCGGTTGGCCCCGGCATCAACATGGTCTCAGCAACATGCTCGGCAGCATTACGGCACTGAAAGCTGACCATAGCACTCAGCTCCGGAGCCAATTCTTCGCTCCAGCGCTCCAGAATCTGGCTGCGAGACTCATAGCCCAGCCCGTTCCAGCCTTCCCAGGATGCGGCGCTGGTGTCGACCATGTCCTGAATTTTTGTCTGCATTGTCGCCTGAATAGTTGTCGTCATCGCTATATCCCTCTCAACTCAGCCGCATTAAGCGTTAAACACATCTTGGGTGAAACGGTACAGGTAGTGCGGACCTCCGGCCTTCGGACCTGTTCCTGACAGTCCCTGCCCGCCGAACGGCTGCACCCCGACAACCGCACCAACCTGATCACGGTTGATATAGCAATTTCCGACTCTGGCCCGGCGCTCGATATGGCGGTAAGTTCGCTCATTTCGGCTATGAACCCCCATCGTCAGACCAAAACCTGTCTGGTTAATCTGATCGATCACCTGCTCAAGCTCACTCGCTTTGAAGCGGACGATATGAAGGATCGGGCCAAAGTTTTCATTCTTCAGCATGTCGATCCCAGCAATTTCAAACGCGGTCGGTGCGACAAAATCACCATGTTGGCAGTCGGAACCAAGCTTGGCCTGCGCCACCAGTTTGGCCTGATTTTTCAGTGACTGAATATGGGTCAGCAGTTTCTGCTTGGCCCCGGCATCAATCACCGGCCCGACATCCGTGCTGTGCAACTCTGGTCGCCCGACCGACAGCTCAGCCATCGCACCTTTGATCAGGCCAATGACCCGCTCAGCGATATCTTCCTGGATGAACAACACCCGCAGTGCCGAACATCGCTGTCCCGCAGAGGCAAACGCTGAGCGGACAACATCCCGAACAACCTGTTCAGGCAGCGCGGTACTGTCGACGATCATCGCGTTCTGCCCACCGGTTTCGGCGATAAACGGAACCGACTCGCAATCGCGTGCCACCAGGGAGCGGTTGATCAACTGCGCCGTTTCCGTTGAACCGGTAAACGCCACTCCGGCAATACGCGGATCCGACGTCAGCGGTGAGCCAACCTCAGCACCGGTTCCCGGCAATAGCTGAATCACACCAGCCGGCATACCCGCTTCAAGCATCAGCTCAATCGCCCGAAAGGCAATCAGCGATGTCTGCTCAGCCGGCTTGGCAACAACCGTATTCCCGGCAGCCAGTGCAGCACTGATCTGGCCTAGGAAAATTGCCAGCGGGAAGTTCCACGGGCTGATACAGGCAAATACGCCGCGTCCGCGATAACTCAGCAGTCGTGATGTACCGTCAAACGAAGTCACCTGTTTTGTCTCAGCCAGCTCAGTAGCCGCCTGGTTGGCATAAAAGCGACAAAAATCGACAGCTTCACGGATTTCATCAATGCTGTCCTGAATTGTCTTACCCGCTTCGCGGTGGCAAAGGGCAACCAGCTCACCGGTATTAGCTTCGAGTAAATCTACCAGTCGCAGCAAACAATCAGCACGTTCTGAGGCTGAACGCTCTGACCACTCCGGATACGCTTTTGCCGCAACGGTAATGGCCTGCTCAACCTGGTCGGCACTGGCAAAATCCACACTGCCAACCGCTTCACGACGATCATACGGTGCTGTGATGGCTTCTGTTCTGCCGCCCTGCACCACACCGTTTATAATCGGACCTGCTTGCCACTGGTGTTCACCAAAGGCCTGAACCGACTTAACAAACGGTCGCCACTGGGATTCAATCTCAATATTGATGCCCGCTGAATTGCGGCGCTGTTCCCCGAAAATCTGCGCAGGCAGCGGGATCAGGCTGTTGTGCAACGTCGGACGTGAACACAGCTCATCAACCGGATGCCGGGTCAATGAATCAACCGGACAGCTTGCATCAACCAGACGGTGAACAAACGAGCTGTTCGCCCCGTTTTCCAGCAAGCGACGAACCAAATACGGCAACAAGTCTTTATGGCTACCAACTGGCGCGTAAATACGAACATTGGTATCGTGCATTTCCATCACATGGTTATACAGGGCATCCCCCATGCCATGCAGGCGCTGGAACTCAAAGTCCCTGGTCGAGCCTGCCATAGCCACAATCGCCGAAACTGTATGGGCGTTGTGACTGGCAAACTGCGGATAAATCAGACCGTGCAGATGATCTGAAAGCAGGAACCGGGCGCAAGCCAGGTACGAGCAATCAGTCGCCTCTTTACGGGTAAATACCGGATAACCGGAGTACCCGCTCTGCTGGGCTAGTTTCAGCTCACTGTCCCAATAAGCACCTTTCACCAGACGCAGAGGAATCACATCCCCTTGCTCTTTACTCAAAGCAGCTAACCAGGCTAACACTGGCAGGGCTCGCTTAGAGTAAGCCTGAACAACCAGCCCGAAACGGCCCCAGCCTTTTACTTCGTCAGAGCGATACAGCTTTTCAAAGAGCTTAAGTGACAACTCAAGGCGATCCGCTTCCTCGGCATCTATCGTGATCCCGACATTTAGCTCACGGGCACGCTTGAGCAATTCCAGTACTGAACGGTACATTTCATCCAGTACACGGGCCTCGTTGGCAACGTCATAACGCGGATGCAGTGCAGACAGCTTGATTGATACTGTCGGATCCGGCGATTTAGCGTTACTGCCTTTCTCACTGGTGTAAGAGTCACGACCGACCGCCTCTACCGCCATCAGGTAATCTTTGAAGTACTTCTCGGCATCCTGCGATGTCAGCGCGGCTTCACCCAGCATGTCAAACGAGTAGGTAAAACCCTGATCCCGCTTTTCCCTGCCGTTTTTCATCGCCTCGCCAATACTTCGACCAAGCACAAACTGATGCCCCATGATCTTCATTGCCTGGTTCATTGCCTGGCGGATCACCGGCTCAGACATCTTGTTCACCAAACGGTTAATCACATGGCTCGGCGTACCATCTTCTTTGGCATCCAGCGTGACAACCTTACCGGTCAACATCAGCCCCCAAGTCGACGCATTCACAAACAGAGAGTCGGAGCTTTTCAAATGCGATTTCCAGTCCGCCACACTCAGTTTGTCGCGGATCAACGCATCAGCAGTTGCCGCATCCGGAATACGCATCAGCGCTTCAGCCAGACACATCAGCAAAATGCCTTCTTTAGTATCCAGGCTATATTCCAGCAACAACGCATCAATCATCTGGATAGCGTTCTGATCTGCCCTAACACGCTCGATCAGCAATGCTGCCTGTTCAGTAGTGCGTTTCCGTTCTTGCTCTGAAGGCTCGGCCAAAGGCAACAGCTGCGTAAGCAACTGTGATTCATCAACCGCGTAAAGCGGTGAAATTAATTTCCAGAGCTCATCTAGCGATTGCTCAATAAACGAAGGCTGAAGTACATCTGCCGCATTGAACATCATTATTCCCTCAATAGTGGATCCGAATGCATAACGACCATCTGCAGATAGCCTCAACACCCAGATTAAATGTTACACCAGTGTTACCATTAAGGGGATTTTATTGCCTTAACCGACGGCGGTCTTGTTCTATTCTCCGATATTTTTTAGAAAAAGTCCGTTTTTTAACAAAATTCGACACAAAAACACAGCAATAAATAAGATTCTGCATAGCGAAACACACCAGAACTTTGACTGATTTGCAGCTTGCGGCGCAGCTCAAAACAACTGGAAAGACGGAACGATGATCATGGAGATCAAACAAATCAGATAAATAGAGATGAAGCAGGAAAAGCAGTTAAAGGGAGGAAAAAGAGTAATGGCCCAAATACTAAAAAAAGATTCAAGCCATTGATATTTAATATTTAAATAGAGTAACCGTATTTTTTCCGATACTGTGCCGGCGGCATACCATAGAGGCGGGAGAAAGCTTGAGTGAAGCTGCTCTGACTGGCAAAGCCGGCACTTTGTGCAACCTGAGCAAGGCTCAACTGGCTGTCTGCTATCAGCTGTTTTGCCATCTCAAGACGTTTTTTCAACACATACTGATGCGGTGTGATACCTGTCTGTTCTTTAAACAAATGATGGAACTGACTTTCACCCAGAAAAACCAACCCGGCCAACTGTGTTACGGAAATTTTACGATTAAGATGCTGAATTATGTACTGATCGATAATATCCATATCAAGGCGATAAGCCTGTCGCTCACCACTCAGCGGCTTGAAATGGCGCTGAAGTACACACATCAAAGTATCAGTACATGCTTTACTGAGCAGCAGATCATTCGGGTGAGCCGCCATCTCGGTCGTCAGTGCACGAATCAGATTCTGCGCCTGATTATCCAAATAAAAGTAGCTCGACTGCTCAAACAGCTGATCGCAACGTTCAAGCGAAAATGATGACTGAACCTGATCGGCTGGCACATTTAATACCAGGATCTCGTTTTTACCGAGCCCGGAAAAAGCATGCTCTGAATCCGCAGTAACCAGGCAGCCCTGACCGGGTCCCACCAGGTTACCGTAGCCTTCAATATCAAATTCTGTCTGACCGGACAGTCCAATCACCACCTGGTTATAACCATGGTTATGGTGATCCATCTGTTCGGGCAGCTTCACGATTTCAGAAGGCTTAAACATGGAATGATATAGCTTGTCGTTCATGCCGTATCGAAGTTAGATATAAATAGTTCTCAATCATAGGTGGAGGATACCACATATGTTTGCTCGGAGGGGATGCTTGTATCTTGATTGAAATACCAGAGTCAAATCCTACTGGAGTAACTATAAACAAAGGGATTAAAAGCCAAACAGTGCAAACCTACGCATAGCGGAAAAATGATCAAGAACCATAATTTTACGGTGATTGTCATTCCAATTTCCATGCGGCATATAATCATATGGAAAGATAAGGATTTTCACCCAATCTGTTTAACTTTACCCCGGAGCTAAACCATAAAGGCATAATTCGATAAATATGATATAAATCCTTTTTATTCAGCAATATAGAATATAACAACCAGCAGTTACGGCCACTGAGCAAAACGTGGAACAATGAAAACTTGGCACAGAAGCATGATCATGGCTCTACTGACCCTTGATCATTTTTCCGTAATTTAAACGATCAACAAAAGGATCTTTCTTGATCATCGTTCCAATTGAAATGACACTCCCCGTCAGAACACCATTCTTGATCATCGTTCCGAACAGCTTCTGCACGATAAAAAGCCACTGATGAGCAACAAATTCTCTTTATATTCATAAAATTAATTAAATTTACGTCATTCAGACCCGCCGAGCCTCCCATCACGTTCTTTTTGTGTTACAAATGAAATGCACAATTAGGATAAGGATCATGCACGAATTTATTAATCAACTTCATTATTCATTTTCAATCACCGGCCCAATCTTCATCATGCTTGGGCTGGGTGTTGTACTCAGACGCAAAGGTATTCTGGAAGATAAATTTATAGAAACCGGCTCAAAGCTGGTCTTTACCGTAACTCTCCCTGCACTGCTATTTCTCAGTATTGTTAAGTCAGATCTTCAAGAGGTAGGGAACCCGAACCTCCTGCTGTTTGCTGTTATCGCCAACTTTATGACTTATCTTCTTTTTGAGGGAATGGCTCAGAAACTAATTAAAAATAAAAGTGAAATCGGCGTCGTCGTCCAAGGGGCGTTTCGTGCCAATACCGGAATCATCGGCCTGGCTTATGTTTCAAATGCTTTTGGTAACAATGGATTGGCCGCAGGTTCGATTTACGTTGCCGTGCTGACGATTCTTTATAATATCCTTGCTGTAATAACCCTGACCCGTTCTTCAAATGGTAGAAAAGCCATAGGGACGGGATATTTGTTACGCTCTATCGCCAAAAACCCACTGATCATCAGTACCTGCATCGCAATCCCGTTCTCTCTGCTGGAAGTTAAGATCCCGGAGGTACTCCTGCAATCGGGGAGCTACTTTGCAGATATGACCTTACCACTGGCGCTGCTATGTACTGGTGCCAGCCTGGATCTGAAACAATTAAAGCAAGATTCATCCAGTGCCAATTATTCAACCTGCGGTCGCTTGATCATCGCTCCGGCATTGATCACCTCCGCCGGTTACTGGCTTGGTTTCCGTGATCTTGAACTCGGGATCATTTTCCTTATGAGCGCCGCGCCAACTGCAGCAGCCAGCTATGTAATGGCTCGCTCAATGGGAGGTAACGCGAGATTAGCAGCTAATGTCATCGCGATGACAACATTGGGATCCCTCTTTACTTGTAGCTTCGGTCTCACACTTTTGACTGCAACCGGCCTGATCCACTAATCGATTAAAAAATAATCGTCGACAAATCATATGAGAATCATTATCATTCCTGTTAACTGATAATGATTCTCACTTAGATTTAAAGATTTGTCGGAGGCCATCATGGCATCACTGCAAAAAGCCGTTAACCAGCAACTACAAGCCCAACAATGGCGCCTTGCGAATAAGCGCCTGATTCTTCCTATCATCCTTATTGCTCTTCTGGCAACACCCGCAACCATGGAACTGACTGTTGCCGTATTGTCAGATGCCTTCTGGCAAGTTGCCAGCTATGTTGCCGCAACCCTTGCTATTTACCACTACATTGCTTCAAAGCTCAGCCAAAACAACCGCCTCAGCCAATTACTGGCCAACAGTTCTCGCTATCAGGTGGTATTTGCTTCCTTTATGGGCGCTTTGCCCGGCTGTGGCGGTGCTATTGTCGTGATCACCCAGTACGTCAGTGGTCGCTTAAGTTTTGGTGCTGTTGTTGCAGTGCTGACCGCGACTATGGGGGATGCCGCCTTCCTGCTTCTTGCTGCTGAGCCTGAAACGGGATTAGCTATGATTGCTGTCGGTTTTGTTATCGGTCTCATCTCCGGCTGGATCGTTGATGCAATTCATGGTCAGGACTTTATGCGGCCAACGCAAACCAAAACAAAACAGACAGAGCAAACAAACGAGCAGTGTAAAGAACCGGTTCTTCGAATGCAGGGAGTGTTCTGGAAGTGGGCACTACTTCCAGCCTCTGTCATTGCGATAATGGGATCGTTACAAATCGATATCGATCAAGTGTTCCATTTAGGTGCCGGTACCATTAGCTACGTAGGCGCTGCAGCAGCAATGATTGCCATGCTGCTATGGGCAACAAGCCGAGATGTTACTGATTACCAGTCAGCAGTAGCGGAAGATCCGAAAGCCAATACTGCCAACCTGTTCCAACGTGTCGCGCAAGATACTAACTTTGTAACCAGCTGGGTTGTTGGTGCATTCCTTATATTTGAACTGACCATATTCTGGACCGGACTGGATCCAAAGGCTGTTTTCTCTAATTGGGCGATACTGCTGCCACTAATGGGTGTATTGATTGGTCTTCTTCCGGGCTGTGGTCCGCAAATTTTGGTAACCAGCCTCTATATCAGCGGCGCAGTGCCACTGTCTGCACAACTAGGCAATGCCATTAGTAATGATGGTGATGCCCTTTTCCCAGCTATCGCTCTGGCACCGAAAGCCGCGATGATGGCAACTGTCTATTCCACTGTGCCAGCACTTATCGCAGCGTACAGCTACTTCTGGCTGTTTGAATAAACAATCAAGGACTAAGCATATAATCAAAAGGGGCCTTTAGCCCCTTTTCTTTTTTATATCAACAGCATGCACACTTTTGATTTGCATATCATTAATTCCTAAAAAGAAAACAAACAACCAAACACATAAAACAAGATAAAAGTCAATAGGTGATTTCCCCCCTTATCTGTCATGTTCCTGTCGGTTATAGTTTCTCTCGTAGACAGGGAGCCAACTACACGGTTCGCTGTTTGCAGTATCCAGCATTGGATACATGCCAATGAAGTTTTCTTTAATATACACCCTCATATTAAAGAGATGAACTTAATTGGATACCTCTTCTACACGTCGTACAGGATTGTGCTCTTCGGAGTCAAACTCTTGTCTTTGCCGGTCTCTTTAGACCGGCTTTTTTTTGCTTATTCGCAAATATGTCCAATAATCCGTCACCAGGCGGTTGTAACATTTCTGCTTTCAATTACACTCTGTACAGTTAAGTTAACCTAGCCCAGTTAATCAGGCACGAATAGTGAAAGAAAAAGTCGATCCATCGCTACTCCATATTTTTAATCAGCTTCCAGGGTGTTGGGGATGCAAAGACAAGGATTCCGTTTTTGTTTACGCTAACGCTGAATATGGCAATATTATTGGCGTCAATCACCATTTAGACTGTATCGGTCGTACTGATTTTGACATGCCAAGCCCAACAGTGGAGTGTGCTGATTCTTTCCGTGAACAGGATAATCAGGTAATCACATCCGGGAACCGGATGCGAATTCTAGATATTCATCCATATTCCGATGGTAGCTGGCGTGCACATTTATTCACTAAGACGCCATGGAAAAGTGAGCAGGGTGACATCGTCGGAACTATTTTTTCAGGGGTTGAGCTGAAAGATACTGCCATTCTGGAAGTAGGCCACTGGATATGCCGTGCAGCCGGTTTGAATAGTAAAGAGCAGGCTTCATTTAACCTTGACCTGCACAACCAGGCGGTCAAACTTAACACCCGTGAATCTGAAGTGCTGTTCCTACTGCTCTATGGCAAAAAACCGCAATACATAGCAAAGGTACTTAATGTTTCGGTCAAGACGGTAGAAAACTATGTCCTGCGATTACGGGAAAAATTCAACGCAAACTCCAAGAGTGAGTTGCTGGACCTTGCTCTGGATCTTGGTTTCGGCTCGCATATTCCCGAAAGTATGCTGAAGCGCCAACTATCCGTAATTCTTAAAGAATAAAGAAATCACCCTATTTTGAGGGTGGTTTGTGCAGTCTAAGATTGAATTTTTGGAAAAAAAAACCGTTTCCAGATCAATTATTGATCAGTAAAGGCCGCCTACAATGTCGCCAGTTTTGAATTTAGCCTAATTATTATTTTTATATTTAAAAGCTGGAAACTGGTATGAAACAATTTACTATCACTTACGTTGTACACCCGCATTATAACATTCCGTTCAAATACGAAATCACGGCTGAAAATGAACGAGATTCAATTCAGTCGGCAGAAAAAGCACTGAACCTGCGCCATCCTGAAGGTGTCAGCATTGTGACAGCAAACCAGCGCTAATCAGCTCTGGCTGCACCAAAAATGAAATCCAAGAAAAAGTGTAGCCAAAGCTACACTTTTTTATTTTATCAATTTGAAAGCTTATGGCATTAAGGCGCCAGTCGCTCTACAGACCAATTCTCATCCTCAAGGCTGTAAAGGAATCGATCATGCAGACGGTTCTCGCCCCCCTGCCAGAACTCGATCGAATTAACCCGAACCCGGTAACCGCCCCAAAATGTCGGCAACGGTACTTCACCATTAGCAAACTTTTGTTTCAACTCAAAAAACTTGCCTTCTAGCACCCCGCGAGCAGAAAGACGACTACTTTGCTTACTTGCCCAGGCAGCAATCTGACTTTCCTTAGGACGTGAAGCAAAGTACTTCATCACTTCAAGTTTGGACAGCTTTTCAGCCTGACCTGTAATATGAACCTGGCGTTCAATCGGGTGCCACGGAAAATGGAGGCTGATCTTAGCATTGTTGCTTAAGTGCAGTGCCTTACGACTGCCAAGGTTGGTATAAAAAACAAACCCGTCTTTATCAAAATGCTTAAGCAAAACGATGCGTTGGTATGGCTGCCCGTCTTCATCAACGGTTGCAACCGTCATAGCAGTCGGATCGGTAAGGTTTGCCTCAATAGCCTGTTTTAACCATTTATCAAACAGACTGAGCGGCTCATCCGGCAAATCATTCCGACGTAAACCACCTCGCGTGTACTCACGACGAATATCAGACAATTCCATTGTTAACTCCGCATAAATGTTTATCTGGGGAAATTGTGCGCCTTGCTTTGAGGAAAAACAAGCGCCACAGAAAACAACGGGCTCATTTCGCAACCAATTGATACATCAGAAACAATAACATTTCATCAGTGCTACTCAGCTCGTTTTTTCCCTCACCGAAGTTTGTTATACAGACGCTAGGTATTCAGCATATTGGCTAAATTACAGTCAAAATAATAGAGATGGATAAACAGAGCAATAACCACCTATAAAATAAATGAAATAAAAACATTACAACGTCACTTATTGCCTGTTGGCACAGTTTCTCACTAATATTTTTCTGTCAGTGATAAATTTTAATAAGTCAGGCAATACTTAAACCCAATCAGTTTCGGAACAACCTCGTGCGAAAAACTAAATGTCTCGGTCTCATCGTTATTGTCGGCATTCTGCTAAATATTCTGATCGGTCAACTCACTTATCAGCAGGTCAAACAACATCTGGCTGAAAAGCTGATCCTGGACGTAAACCAGCTGGGACAAAAACTCGATGCTCAATTAAACCGCTACAGCAAGCTACCAGAAGTGCTTGCCAATGATCCTCGCTTGCTGGCACCTCTCACCAATGAAAACCATAATCGAGCTGACACCAATCAACTCCTTCAACAATGGGCAAAGACGTTGGGGGCCGACACCATTTATCTTATCGACCATAGCGGAACCACACTAGCAGCCAGTAACTGGCAGCAGGCCAACAGCTTCGTCGGGCAGAACTATGCGTTTCGCCCTTATTTCAGGCAGGCGATAAACGGTCAGCTCGGGCAATATTTTGCATTGGGTGCCAGTTCAGACAAGCGGGGATATTACTTTTCAGCGCCAGTATACAATCAGGGAGAGATTAACGGAGTCATCACGATCAAGGTCGATTTGTCGCTGGTTGAAGACATCTGGCAGTATGAAGAAATTGAATACGCAATCGCTGATCATAACGGTGTTATTTTCTATAGTTCCGAGGATAACTGGCTGTATCGCTCACTTATCCCACTCAATGAAGAACTCAAAACACAAATCATCAGCTCACGTCAGTATGGACAAGCTGCACTGTTGCCGCTTACTCAGTACCGCAATCTGGCTGAATTCAGTAACCAGGAAATAAGCGATATCACAAGCCCGTTGCAGGAGCAGGCAACATCCTATGTCGTTGCTAGTCATGACATGGCACAGGCGGGATGGTCAATTTATGGCTTTAGCCCGATTCAAGCTGCCTATCAATACGTTGGGCAGGCAATAATGATGTTCTCTGTTTTCTATGCCCTGCTTTGCCTTGCACTTACCTCATGGTGGCAAACTCTCAATACCCAAAAGGCCCTGGCACAACTGAATGACCAACTGGAACAGCTGGTCATCAAGCGAACCAAAAACCTGCTTGAAACCAACCAGCAACTGCGGGAAACCATAGAGCAATATGAACGTAGCCAGGCCGAGCTGAAACAGACCCAGAGTGAACTGGTCCAAGCCGCCAAATTGGCCATGCTGGGCGAACTATCAGCCAGTATCAACCACGAAATAAACCAACCGCTTGCAGCAATGCGAACCTACGCAGAGAACTCTCGCAAGCTGTTACAAAAAGAGCGCTATGATTCAGTAGCAGGTAACATCGAAGAAATCATCAAACTGAACCAGATGGTGGCAGACATCATCGCAAGGTTTAAGGTATTTGCCCGTAAAGCCAATGATAACCGCGAACGCACTGTCGCCGCAGATTCAATCCGGGCGGCAATTGGGCTGCTAAGAAACCGGCTGATTAAGCAAGGCGTGATCCTTCGAATGGATGAACTGCCTAATGACATCATGATAAATGCTGACGCAGTGCAATTCGAACAGGTCATCATTAATCTGCTCAGCAATGCAATCCAGGCATTGGCTAACGCCCATCAACCACAGATAGGTATCAAACTGGAAAGTGGCGATAGCCAAGTCAAAATTCATATCTGGGATAACGGCCCGGGACTTGATGATGGTCAGAAAAAAAGGATTTTCACGCCATTCTTTACCACCAAAAGTGACGGATTGGGCCTTGGCCTGACCATTTCCCGCCGGATCATCGACTCCTTTTCCGGCTCTCTGACTGTCACCGACCACACTGGTGGTGGTGCTGAATTTATTATCACGCTTCCCCGCTGCACAGAGGAATTAGAATGAACAAACAAGTAATCTTTATCGATGATGAAAAACCGATCCGCGACGCACTGGGGCAGACACTTGAGCTAGAGGATTACGATGTCACGCTTTACGCTTCTGCCAAACCGGCGTTGGAAAAGCTCGATAATCATTTTCCCGGTGTCATTATTTCCGATATCAATATGCCGGGAATTGATGGCATTTCGTTTTTAAAACAAGCTCTGGCTATCGATCCAGAGCTGGCAATCATAATGCTGACCGGCCATGGCGATATCTCTACCGCGGTTGATGCGATGCGTCTCGGCGCTTATGACTTCCTGGAGAAACCCTTCTCTACCGATAACCTGCTGGATGTCGTCAAGCGCGCAGCAGATAAGCGAGAGCTTGTCCTGGAAAACCGTGAATTGCGTCGTGAGCTGGAAGCCCAAAGCGGACCAGGGCCACGTATTCTTGGTAATACACCACAGATAAAACAGCTGCGCCGGATCCTATCCCATATTAAAGATACCCCGGCAGATGTGATGATCCACGGTGAAACCGGTACGGGTAAAGAATTGGTAGCTCGCTTTCTCCATGATCACAGTATCCGCCAAGACCACCCTTTCGTCGCCATTAACTGTGGCGCCATACCGGAAACCATGATTGAAAGTGAGCTATTCGGTTATGAGCCCGGGGCCTTCACCGGCGCACAAAAGAAACGTGTCGGTAAGATTGCTTATGCCGACGGCGGTACGCTGTTTCTCGATGAAATCGAATCAATGCCAATGTCACTGCAAATAAAGCTGCTAAGGGTGCTGGAAGAACGCATAGTCGAGCCGCTGGGTACAAACAAAGCAACGCCGTTAGACATCCGCATTGTAGCGGCAACGAAAGTGGACTTGAAACAAATGAGCGAGCGGGGTGAATTTCGTCAGGACCTCTATTACCGCCTCAATGTTGTCAGTGTTGATATTCCGCCACTAAGGGAACGCAAAGACGACATCCCGATGCTATTTCAAAATTTCGCCCGCTCGGCATCCACCCGTTATGGGATTGAACCGCCAACGATCAACCCTGAGCTGCTACAGAACCTGCTAGAGCATGACTGGCCGGGTAATGTTCGAGAGCTTCGTAATCTGGCAGAAAGGCTAGTTCTGATGGGCGATACACCGACAATGGAAACCACCAACCAGTTCAGTGAAGAGCCTCTGACAACAACACTGACAGAGCGCATGAATCAGTTCGAGTTTACGCTGATCTGTGACGCCCTCAAGCGTCATAACGGGAGACTGAAAGAAGTGCAGACAGAGTTGGGATTGGCCCGCAAAACCCTTTACGACAAACTTAAGAAGCACAATATAGACAAAGACGACTTCAAAATTTCGGGATAACGCCTATCTGGCGGCAGGTTAGCATATCGTTAGGAAATATACCTGTCGCCTCGGATCTCCCTCCCCCTTCTTTTCTAACGCCATTTCAATTCGCTCACATTCCCATATTTTCAGCTCAAGTTAGTAATGTAACAAAGCCCAGATTTTCATTTGAAATACGAACCATCTTCAGGAAGCGTCATCCGGTATTGATTCAAAAATGGGGGGACAAAGTTTCTTTTGCTAAATTAGCTTAGTTCACTGAACACGCTTTTATTGTCTGAGCTGACAATACGGAAAGCTGTCGGTCAACAATGCAAGCCTGTCGGACCATTTCAATATCGCTGACAGCTAAGTGTTTTTTTCATCTGCTGCATCACAGTAGGTTCAGAAATAACAACAGCCGGGCTTCTTCTAAGAACGCAATCAACGCATCCGGAATTATTCAGATTTTAGCCAGAGTTACATCTATGACCTTATATCGACAATTAATCTCATGGTCCTTAGTGATGTTCACGCTACTAATGTTGACTGTAGCTACGGTCCACTTTACTTCCATCCATTCCCTAATTGCCGGACAATATAACCAACAAATAGCACTAGATTTAAAAAGTGCCCAATACGTCATCCAGCTTAAACACAGTCACAATGACTCCCTCTCGGAGATTGCTGACGAACTGCTTAACACCCATCAATGGAGTAGAGTAGTAATCACCGAATTATCATCAGGAAAAACGGCTGAAAAGCGACAGCTTGTTAATTTCAATAATGTACCAACATGGTTCGTCAGACTGGGCTTGTTTGAACAACGCAGCATAAGCAGGCCCCTGAATAGCAAATTATTTCCAGCTATGGAAATCTCTGTTGTCATAGAGCCCGTCGCCCCTTATCAACAGCTATGGCACTCATGGGCCCGATTTATATTTCTGATGCTGGCATTCTTTCTCTTAACCACTGGTTGCTTCTGCTACCTGATACAACGCCCTTTAAAACCGCTGACAACAATCATCAGCCAGTCAAAACAGCTGATGAACAATCAGTTTGGTCCCCCTTTCCCATTGCCGACAACAGCTGATCTAAAGACCGTAGTTAAAGTCATTAATCACCTAACAACACAGCTTGAAATAAACTTCAAAGTGCAGGCTAAAGAAGCAGTAAAATTAAAAGAAGAGGCTTACCGGGATCCGGTCTCTGGCTTAGGTAACAGAAATTTCTATGTAAGTCAGCTCAATTCATGGCTGGCAAACTCTGCTAGGGGAGGACTGGCGATACTGAAAACATCATTAATTGATGACTGTTATCGACTTCAGGGTTTCGGTGAAGGAGACAAGCTTGTGAAAGAGATTGCGGGGCGATTGAATGAAGCGATAATCCTGAGTGATATCACCCTCGCCCGTCTTTCTTTTGATGAGTTTGCTTTATTAGCTCCTACTGTCACCGAAGATAAATTACAATCAGTCGCTGAGAGCATGAAGACCGTTGTTGAAACCGCTCACGAAATTTTCCTTCCTGAAGCAATTCTCTCAGTACAGGTGGGTCTGCTGATCAACACAACACCATCTGACGCCAGTACCTTGCTGACACAACTGGATAACGCGCTAACAAAAGCAGCACTGAATCCGCAAAACCCTATTGCCCTAATTGATGAACATGCCCCTCACTCAATTCTTGGAAAACAACAGTGGAAACAACTGCTGCTTGAAGCGATTGATAATGACTACTTTGTCTATCAGTTCCAACCGGTTTCCTTAATGACCAACGGGATTTACCAATATGAAGTCTTTACCGCTATTAAAAAAGCACAACAGGTTTATACCGCCAGCGAGTTTCTCGGCGCCATTGAAGATTTGGATGTGGGCAGTTTATTTGACCGCCATGTGATAGCCCAGCTTATCAATCGATTAAATGCCAATCCTCAACTCGGACCGCTGGCCATCAATATCACCAACAGCAGTGTTAAGGATCCTGCTTTCATTCGGTGGCTAAGTAAGATTCTGGAGAAAAACCAGATACTGGCCGATCGATTATTCTTTGAATTACCCGAGGAGAGCTTTGTTCGTTCACCAGATTCAACCGGGCTGCTTTGCTCAGCAATCCGTTTTTATAAATTCCGATTTGGCGTCGACAACTATGGTCGTCATTTTAAATCGCTAGATTACCTCAAAGAGTTTCGTCCCGACTACGTCAAAATTGATTTTGCTTATACAAACCAACTCAATGATCGGATACGGGCCAGTGTGCTTTCCTCAATTTCCCGCACCGCATACAGCCTGAATATCATGACAATCGCCACACGAGTGGAAACCCAAACTCAACTGGACCGCCTGTCTGAGCTTTTTGTGAGTGGGTTCCAGGGTTTTATTATCGAACAGCAATGTATGGAACGAGAAGCAGCGGCTTCTTATATCTAGCTTTTGTTTGCACTGAAATCAGCAAAACAATTTACAGTGTAAATATTCCTGAGTTTACTCTCTGGGGACAATGGATGAGGAGGCGAGATGTCGCCAAGAGATGATCAATAGACCATCTCGTATTTTTGAGATATGTCATACAACACATAACTCACCAAGACTTATGTTGAAAATACAAAAGCGTGGTACAAATTTACAGTGTAAATGATGGCTACAGCGACAACCTCTGTAATGCACGTTCTTTATAAAGCAAAGTAGACGGGCCATGCTCTTGTTGAATGTTCAGGCGCTCTCTTTCTATCTGACAACTAACTCCTGAATACAGGCGGTTAACCGCAGTTATCGAAATCTGATCTAACATCGCCTGATATTCTTGCTTCAAGGTGAGATATGACGTTTTTAGTGTCAACATTTTTTGTTGACTGGCTACCGTCGTAGTTTTAATTTTTTCTATTAATTCGGGGGGCGCTTTGCTGTCGGAATTTTCAGTAATTTCAGCTGCGCCTCTTTGATCTTTTGCAATTGAGCATGCTGCTGTTCAACGGCTCGGTAAGCATCATTAAGTTGCTCCCTCAAGCTTGTGTAATGACTGAAAGCAATGATCTCTGTCTGTATACCGGCCAATGCACCAATGTTTAAGGCTCTAACACCGTAGTCGGCTTCAATATATCCACCGCTTAATGTTCCGTGTCGACTGAACTCATCAATAACTTGCACCACCCCCTGGGTCTTGATCACACAGTGGAGAGCATGAAGAGAGAAGCAAACATCTTTTCCAGCCTCTATCTCAACAAACTGAGCGAACTTACTAGTTACTTTACCAGAGGCCTGAACGTAACAACCCAGCTTATTGCCTTCTTGCTGACGACCAATGATTCCCTTCACGACTGCAATATCACCACCGGCACGAAGCTCCGCCAATTCAACAAAACCATTAACCGTAATATTGCCGGTCGCAAACACTTTCATTCCCGGAGATACGTCACCATTAATCAAAATACTGCCATCGAAGTTGATGTGACCAGTGGAAACATTAACCCCATTTAGCGTCAGCGCATCGTCAACCGTCATTCCATTTTGTACAACAACGGGTAAACCGGATTTCGTTGCCATCAACAGCGAATAATCGTTCTCACAGAGCTCAGTTCCTTCACCCACATTGTAACTCGCATCATTACCCGGAATGGCTGCCATGGCCTTGCCAAGGACATTAAAACCGGGGACGCCTTCTGTCGCAGAATGCTTACGCATGATTGCCTGCCCGGCCCTGACTGTAATTAGCTCGCCGAGATCACGCATATCTACCTTGCCGTCATTCCCTTCCTGCGGACGAAGAATACGACGACTGGCATCTTCTACTAATGGTTCGAATACGGCATCTCTACCATGTTCAGGCTGACGGCCAAACGCAACCGGTAATGTGAATTTTTGACCGGGAGTCAAATTAACCGCTTGATGCAGCAACTCCTGCAACTGACTTTTTCTGATCCCTTTAACAATGCCATTTTCTTTTAAAGCATTAATCAACAAATTTCCGTTAGGTACCGAACCACCGTACGCTCCAATCACGGTAATCGACGCAGCCATTAAATCCGGATCAGTCTTAACGACCAGGGTTGCATCGCGGCGTTCTGCGATAACAATATCAGCCGAATCATCATCCGGTTTCGTTTCATTTTTTTTGCTTAAAGGGGATTGCAGGACAGTATCGATTGCGTTTTCATACAAATAGAAGTCCAGTGCATCAAGCTCAGCGAGCTGAGTCACTATATCATCACGAGTCAATTCAGCCTCAGCAGGCAGATTGGCCACCTGTAATGAAATAGTTTGACCATCTTGAGACAGCTTAAGAAGCCGTTGTGTCATTGAGGACTCCTACTCAGAAATCAGAACCAATGTCATTTAAAGCGATTCTACTGATTCCATCTTACCGCAACCTTGAAGAAACCAAGTATTTTCCAAGTCACAGAATCATCAGTAATTCGGAATCTGACTTTCAGCAGAAGCGTCATACAGCCATTAGAAGCTTCTGCAAAGCAAATTCCTTGCTATACATCAATCCAAAATATGAGTAAAAAAAGTAACAATAAAGATGGGAAAGAGAAAGAAAGGGGTGGCAAATGACACCTCAAATTCACCAAATGGGTGCAATTCCACCCACCGCTGAATTAAAAAAAACAGCAAATGAAAATTAACCCTTATTTTTCAATAAGTTAATGTTTTTACGGTCATTTTTAAAAGTTGGCACAAGAATAGCTATATGTTATTACCAACCTCGGACTGCATATTACACGTTGCTGTTAGTTCCCCCGATATAACAGCAATGTCTTAGTCCAAGCTTGCCCCGAACTTTCGGGGCATTTTTTTATCCGTTAAAAGTCAATCGCCAATTTCATTATCTGTTCATCTGTCAGCCAAGTATCAGAATGAAATTGATAGCAATATTCAGTGCTATCCCGCTCTGAGGGAGTTAGGTAACCATCCAGCACATAAAAGCCTTGTAATACCAGCTCATATGACGCTTTTAACTCTAGCGGTGAAGCCGCTCTCAGGAAGAGACAACGCTTATTAAGGCGCGAGATACACACCTTCTCACCGACATCAAACCCCTCACATTCAAGCGAACATTTGTGAAGACGAGCAGCCATCCCATCCTTACCCGGAGAATATTCTAAGTCAGGATTGGTAACAGGCGTAAATGGCATCATTATCTTCTTAAGGGCTTCGCTTTGAACTTTAATTAAACTCATGGCCTCTCCCCTAAAAATAAAATCACTATTATCGGCGAAACTTATGACAAATAATTTCACCCGTTATCTTATTAACTCTAGACTATTTTATGGAAGGAAGACCAAATTTTTGCCGCCCTATAATCTCGGCATAGAGACAGGCCTAAGTTAGAAAACACAAGATTATGGCTGTAGGTGACGTCAGGAAGAGCTCGGTACTTTTTATCTAAAGCTAAAAATTAAGAAGGGCAAGGTAGATTCAGGTGAAGAAAGAAAAGGTAATTTACACTGTAAACCATTCATCATCATGAACATAAATTTAAAATTTACAGTGTAAATAACAGCAAAAGCGTCAGAGTTTACAACGCCGAAAACTCGGTAATTTTCTGCTGACCACGATCTTCAAGAAAATTAAGGAAAACACGAGGGTGATGGGTAATAACCTGATCAAGTGGAAAAGCGACTTTCTCTAATAGTTGACCGACCTGATTAAAGTTGCCCACATCGTAAGCAAAATGCGCATCTGAACCAGTAGTGATCCTGGCACCACATTCTTTAGCAAAGGCCGCAATCTCTTCACAGCGCGACTCACTCCCCTTGCGAGAACCAGACAATGAAGAGTTATTTATCTCAATCACCACATTGTGTCTTGCCGCTTCGGAAATAACCGTTTCAAAATCAAAGTCAAAATTAGGATTACCGAGATGTCCCAAAGCATGAACCCTTTGACTGCGAATCACGTTTACCAACGTCTGAGTATGGGCCCGGGAATCAGCAGGTCGATACACAGGTTCATGAAAACTTGCAATCACCCAGTCAAGCTGCTCAGTAATTCTTTGGTCCAGATCTATATCACCAACCAGATTTAGTATGTTAGCTTCAACACCACGAAGAATCCCGACACCATGAAGAAAGCGAGGCAGGATGCGCTGGTTAGCAAAATGCCAAAAATGAGGTGATCCCGGCATTGTCGGAGCATGATCAGTTGTGCAGAATAGAGCCAATCCTTTTTGCGCAGCAGCCTGGGCATTTTCAAGTAAGGTACTGTAGGCATGGCCACTTGAAATAGTGTGGGTATGGGTATCAATGACAAACTGCATAAACTAAACTCCTTACAAAAAATAAATCAACAATCCAATCGTATCTGCCGGGCTATCTTCAGGTTAACCTGACAAGAAGCTGAGAGCTGACCCAGTCACGCAATGCTCTCTCGGCCATCTTTCGACTGACAAAACCGTAATCCGAAATAACTTTTTCCCAGCTCTGGCGCTGCAATACCTTTGCTACCGCCAGACTTAACAACGGTGAAACCTCAACACTGTGCTGCGCTAAGAGGGCCTCTAAACGGGATTGGATACTAGCGATAACCAGATCATACCCCAGGCCGCCGTCTGCGTAGACCTCTAATTGACGGGAAATGATTTCCATCTCTGCGCCGTTAGATGAAGGCTCGGATTTAACCGTTCGCTGAAACAACTTGATGAATAGCTCGGGAGCTAACTCACGAAACTGTTCAACACGTTGAGCTTGAAAATTGAAACTAAAAATATGTTCTGCAGCATCCAACCAATTTGACGCCGCGGCTGACAGTGGTAACACAGTCAGTAAGGAATGCGCCCCACTGGCAGCATCTTTGGTAACTCCAAGTCGAATCGGACAGTAGCCAGCTCGGTTCCAAAAATCGAACAACTCAGGAACTAAACCAAAACTGGTTCCAAGGTAATCCAATTGTTTTTCTTCAGCCCAGCACTGGCAGTAATCCAGTATCGCCAGACCAATCCCTCGTTGTTGCAACTCAGGATGAACAGCTATTCGCATGATCCGGGCACAACGCTGCGTCGCAGCTTCAGCAATAGCGACATGTGCAGCAACAGACTGCGGTAGCAAATGTCCACGCATACGTCGCTTACCGAGGGTAATTTCCTGCGCTAACTCCGATGAAAAGCCACCTTCAATGCTTAACAGACAACATCCAACAACCACATCATCGGCCATTGCTACAACAAGTTGGACAAATTCATCATCAAGCAACTGAGAAAGATCTGACGGCGATGTCTGGTAATGAGCATTAACCAAAAGCCCAAAAACTTGTGAAAGTAAAACCTCATCACTCAACAGAGTTTCAGTAGAAATGCAAAGATATCGTATCGATTCCTTAGCTATCTTGTCAGCATCAACTGAAGGATAATCGGCATCCAGCAACAAAGCTTTGAAAGTCCACAGCTCCAGCGGATCCTGTTCTGCCCAGCGTATTGGCTGGCTCATTTGCAGTTGTCGCCATTGTGGCGCGATCACATCCAGTTGCTGACGGAACTTAATCGCAAATCCCCGCCCGGTACCTTCATAACCATGAATAGTACTGGCAAACGCGATCCGGTTATATTGATTCAGCAAGCGAGTGAGAATCGGAGCTGGAATGGCTGCCGCCTCATCAACAATAAGGAAATCCAGACAAACATCTTTTGCCAGTAAATAATCTGGGGCAAAAAACTCAATTTGGCTCTTGTCGTGTTCAAGTTTTCTCTGCTGGTGATAATCCAATCCCAGACACCGTGAGGTATGAAAAAACAGAGTATCAGCATTTGCATAAGAAGGCGCGGTTACCCCGATACGTAATCGACGTTCAGACATCAGACTTGCAGCAGCAATTCCAAGAGCCGATGATTTACCCCTTCCCCGATCAGCTGTAAGCACTAACGGGCGCTTGCGGTGTCCAGTTACTACACGGCGAATTGCACACACAGCCTGATACTGTTCGTCGTTAAGGCAACCAAATTCAGTATCCCTGTATAGTGAGCAAGTTGACGCAAACTCCGGCAATGACGGTAACGCTTTGTCAGGCTCAAGCCATAGCACTTCCGGACTTGATAACAACGACATCAAACGACGGACAGAAGGCAATGCACTTTCGTCACCTTCCCGACACGAAGGTGGAAGTAGTAATAGCATACCGCCACCTCCAGTCACTGTTCCCGATAATGCGCCCAATGCTTCAACATCGACGCCTTGATGGGCATTGTAAACAAGGAAGTTGCACTCCTGACCCAGCCACTTTTTCGCCTTTTTCAGCGGAATGGAAGTCAATTCTGACGGCGCACTTTCTCCGGCCCAAAGGGTGTGACCATGTACCGATGCAAACTGACTGGCAATATTTATTCCCCAGTTGAGCGGTCCTTCGGCGACTACCAGAAAACGAACATTCGCCTTGGAAACACGCTCGGCAAGCGCAGTGCAAAAACCGATAAGTTCAGACATTTCAATACTCAATTATTACTTACACCGGGATCATAGCATGATGAGATAGCCAAACGACAAAACAACCTGATTGATAACGATGTATCTAGACATAAAAAAACCACGCCTGATGGCGTGGTTCTGTGCGGGTAAATTTGCTTTATTTCAAATAGTCCGATAGATAGGCAAGGATGTCATCGGCCTGGCGCTCGGTGAGTTTCTTCAGCTTTAACTGAAGTTTGTCACCGTCGCGGGTAAAGGTCACTTTACCTTTGATCAGCTCCTGAGCTTTAGGTTTTTCAACTTCAACCTTTGGTTTCAGCGCTTCACCCATTTGTTCAAGCAGCATGGTCACTTCACGGGTAATGCGGGTAATGCCCTGGGCATCAATCTTCTTCCACATTGCCGTTTCGCCATCGCTAATATCATTGATCAGCTGCTTTTGCTGGTCATTATCAAGACCGAAAAATAGGCGGTGCAACTTAACAATGGTCGGGCGCCCCAGCTCACCGACACTCGGATAAGCCATCAACAGCTCCATCGGCAGGCTAGCCGCTTTCAATGCACCGCTAACCAGCGCTTCACTACATTGACAGTATTTCGCCAACTCTTTCTGATCAGCCACTTTGCCGGTTTGCAACAACATCTGCATTTCTTTACCGCGCTCGAACAAAGATAACGGCTTATGTGCATTAGCGACATCAGACAGGAATTTAGCGTGCTCACCATTGATCCCCTTGGCAACATAAACTAGGAAATCTTTGTTTGCCAGGATACAGGACATTCGACGGCGGCTACCGTCAAGCACTTCAATTCCACCGTCATCAAGCCAGCGACCCACTGCCGGATATTGCTGGCCCCGGTCTTTCAGCGTACTAAGAATATCGGCCAGCGCATGCTCATTCAGAAACGCCTGCTCACGGGCATTTTCGGCAAAAACCTGCGTTTTCGTTGCTACTTCGCCAGCGGCGATCTTAACCAGTTCAAAAGCAACAGTTTCTTCACCGGCAACAGCCAGCTCAATCACAGATGCTTTATCACGAGCCGCAGTTTGCGCCTCAGTTGCATTAGTTGCCCGGCGTTTATCCGCTTTGCCGAACAGACGAGCATTGAGATCTTTGGTTTTGATTGCCATCTGTTATGTTACTCCTGATTCAAATTCGCCCAGTGGCTGTGCATCACGCGCTCAAGCTCAAGGCTGACGCGCTGAATAGCGTCCTGAGCAGTCGACAAGGTTTTCTTACCACCTTCAAATTCAGCCGCAGTGAGATCAAAAACGGTACTGTAGGTATCGGCACAAGTCTCAAACGCACGGCTTCGCGGTACCGTAGCCATCATTACCTGATCACGAAGCAGATAGTTCATCTCAGTCAAAACAGAGACCTGCTTCTTATTGTCATCTTCAAACATGGTTGGCATCAAACGAATAAACTCAAGGCCATGCCACTGTTCCGGAAACATCTCATAGACAGTTGGCAAGTGCTGGAAAAAGTTAACCGTGGATGCCCAGTCAAGACGCTTGGCAGCACACGGAATGATCAGCGCATTTGAAGCGTACATCGCATTCCATACCAGTGGATCAATGTGCGGACCGGTATCTATCATAATGATGTCGAACTCATCCGCAATCGGATCAATCACCCTGTCCTTAAGCAGACGGACAATATCAAGATCCTGATTAACTGCCAAATCTTGCCATGCATCGGCATTGAACATGGCATCTTCCGGGAAGGCTGCAATCGTCTTAAGGTTCGGATACTGAGTAGGAAGAACAACATTGTTCATCATGAACTCTTTATCCATTTCCTGGCCTTCAGGCACGTTACCCAACATTACATCCACAGCAGAATAGATAGTGTCCTGATCACCGACACTAATCTGAGGGTTAAGGAATAGACGAAGCGAACCCTGTGGATCAAGGTCTATCAGACAAATGCGATAGCGTTTATCCAAATCAAGTGCAAGGCATGCAGCCAGATGAACGGCCGTCATCGACTTACCGGTGCCACCTTTCTGGTTCTGGACATTCACTACCCACGGCTTACGACCGGCACCTTCACGCTCATAAAAAGCAGGCTTTTTTGCCGCTTCCATTAACTCATGCGCTTCTTCTAGCGTAATAGAGTAGTGGTTGGCATTGTTTTTCGTAAACTGATGACCATCGGCTTCCATACGAGAAATTGCATCATCCAGTTTACGACGGGTTAGTCCCGATCGTGTTTCCATCAGGGCTTTCGACATCGGCGGGAAAAGCTCTTCACGACGCTCTTCCAATACGATTTCGATTCGGTCAGCCTGAACCTGTTTCGTTTGCTCAGCAATGTTGAGCAAATTTTCAATCGTCTGTTCCCTATTCATTGTAATTGTTCGCCATCATTAGTGTTTTGCCACATTGTACAGCAAACAAAGTCTCATACAATAAAAAGCTGAACAAACCAGTGTGATATTCATCTCAGGTGAAAATAAGAAAAAAGACCAAAAAACAAACCAAGATGGACCATCAATGATTCAAAATTAGCGCTGTAATTACCCTAATATAAACACCCAATAAAAGTGTTACAGCGTCACTGCTTTACAATGTAAATTGGCCTAATCCCCGGAAGCGTATAAATATTGACTGAATTACGGTAGGTGTCATTTCAACTTCAAGCAATTTCATTATCATTTCTGGTCTTTATTCAATTTCAATCTGAAATAATAAACCGAACTCAACGATCAGCCTGAAATCATAAAAAAAAACGCCATGCTCAGGCAGTGAAGAACATTTAACCAATAACACTTGATCATTGTTCCGATGAAAAACGGCAAAACAGAAACGATGATCAAGGGGATTCACACCGTAAAATAGTAAGAGAGAGATAAAATGATCTGTCTGAGTTATACGGAAAAATGATCAAGAAACAGATCCGACAAAACATGCAAACCAGATCGTTTCCGGAAGCATGTAAAAAACAGACTAACTTACGGAGATTGCAGATTCCAATTGGCTTTGTCAGCCACATAAAGCCAGAATCCGTAGCTTCAGGCCTGATTTCAACTGTAATTGAAATCAAATTGAAATACAGCAACGCCATCTTGATCATGCGTCCGCTCCCGGACACATGTACTTCTATCTGAAATTTACGGCGGGTGTCATTTCAACTTTGTTTAAATAACGAGCAGAAGGAAGAGAACAGGCCGGATCAGAAATTGAAATACCGCGACTATGATCATCTTTCCGGTAGAAAAGACCGCAAAAATAGTCCATTAAAACAGTAAACGACTGGCCAGCACTGAATAAGCCTGTGGATAACCTGTTTTTACACCATGATCATCGTTTCTCAGCGTTGATGATCATAGTTACGGATTATTGATGATCACCCTTCCGAGCCCCATTTGATCATGCTTTCATTATCTGTATGA